>NZ_CP060202.1:2691666-3915000 GCF_014250515.1 Hymenobacter sediminicola
CCGGTGCTGGACCACTCGCTCGCATCCGAGGTGCCGGCCGGCGTACGGGTTATCCGCACCGATACCTCGGAGCCGTTCGGCAGCTATAAGAAGCTCACGGGCCGCCAGCAGATTCCGTACGGCGGCTTTGTGGGGGAAAACAAAACCAGCCTCACACAGCGGTTTTTCAAGTTTGTGCGCGGCAACCTGTTTATCCCGGATGCCCGCCGCGGCTGGAACCGCCACGCGCTGCGGGCCGTGGCCGACCTGCTGGCGCAGGGCGAACAGTTTGATGCCGTACTCACCAGCTCACCTCCTCACTCTACCCAGCTCATCGGACTGGAGATGAAGCGCCGCTATGGGCTGCGCTGGCTCGCTGACCTGCGCGACCCTTGGACCGACATCTACTACCACCACGAGTTGAACCAGACCCCGCTGGCCCGCCGCCTCGATGCGCGCTACGAACGCCAAGTGCTGGAGCAGGCCGATATCGTCCTGACTACCAGCACCGATACGCGCCGCCTGTTTCTGGAAAAGTCAAAGGCGCTGCAGCCCGACAAATTCCATGTGCTGCCCAACGGCTACGACGAAGCAGACTTTCAGGCGCCTTCCGTGCCACCCACCGATGCACTACTCATCACGCACACCGGCACCATCTCCGAAACATATCATATTGAGCTGTGGCTGAGCGCGCTGGCTGAGTGTCGCCGCCGCCACCCCGCTGTGCCGCTACGGCTGCGTTTCGTGGGCAAGGTATCCGAGGAAGTGCGGCGGCAGGTGGAGGCGAATGGCCTGTTGGACTGCACCGAGTTGGTAGCTTTCGTGCCGCACGACGAATCGGTGGGCTATTTACGGCGGGCCACGGTGCTGCTGATGGCTATTCCGGATGTGCCGCACAACCTGGGCATCCTGCCAGGCAAGGTGTTTGAGTATCTGGCGGCCAACAAACCTGTTATCTGCATCGGCCCAGCCGGCTCCGATGCGGACGTATTGCTGCGCGAATGTGGCGCTGGACATGCCTTTTCTTACGGCGCATACGAGGCCATGCTCGAGCATCTGGAAGGCTTGGTGGCGCAGTGGCGCATCAATCCTAACCTCGATTTGCCCACGCTAGGCCACGCCCGCTACTCGCGCCGCGCCCTCACGGAGCAGCTGGTAGCGCTGGTGCGCGGGAGTAAGTAGCCAATTGGCCGTTCATAAATCAGGTTGTTGGGCGTTAGGAATATCGCCGGCCCTAACTGCGTAATCATTACTTTTGCCCTCCCAATTTGCCAGCCGGGCGTCAACGGCACTTCTCTTTTGGCTCTCGACCTCAATCACAAATCTATTCTGGTAACCGGCGGCACCGGTTCGTTCGGTAAGCAGTTCGTGCAGACCGTGTTCGAGAAATTTCCGCAGGTGAAGCGCTTGGTGGTGTACTCGCGCGACGAACTGAAGCAGTACGAAATGTCACAGACGTTTCCGCAGAGCCAGTACCCGGCCATCCGCTACTTCATCGGCGACGTGCGTGACGGCGAGCGGCTAAAGCGCGCCTGCGAAGGCATCGACATCATTGTGCATGCCGCCGCCCTTAAGCAGGTGCCCGCCGCCGAGTACAACCCGATGGAGTGCATCAAGACGAACATTTTCGGGGCCGAAAACGTGATAAATGCTGCCCTCGACTGCGGCGTGAAAGACGTGGTAGCCCTGAGCACGGATAAAGCGGCGGCGCCCATCAACCTCTACGGCGCTACCAAGCTCTGCTCCGACAAGCTGTTTGTGGCGGCCAACAACATGAAAGGTGCCCGCGACCTGCGTTTTTCGGTGGTGCGCTATGGCAACGTAATTGGCTCACGTGGCTCAGTAGTGCCATTTTTTCTGCAGCGCCGCGAAACCGGTGTGCTGCCCATCACGCACCCTGGCATGACACGCTTCCACATCTCCCTTGAACAGGGCGTAGACTTGGTACTGTATGCGCTAGAGCACAGCTGGGGTGGCGAAATCTTCGTGCCGAAAATTCCGAGCTACGTCATTACGGAGGTAGCCAAAGCCATTGGACCGGACTGCCGACAGGAAATCGTGGGTATCCGGCCCGGCGAGAAGCTGCACGAGGAAATGATAACCGAAACCGATGCGCTAAGCACAGTAGAGCTGGCTAAATATTACGTGATTCTGCCTTTCACACCGCAGTGGGACGTGGAGAAATTCATTGCCCACTTCAACGGCAAACGCGTACCTGAAGGCTTCCACTATGATTCGGCCAACAACGACGAGTGGCTTGATGCGGAGCAGATCCGGGAGGAAATCCGGCTGCACGTAGACGCCGAGTTTGCGGTGTAGCCCATCCGAATTTTCAAGAAAGAAGGCCGTTTCTCCGGAAGCGGCCTTCTTTTTTTGATGGTCTAGTTCTCCTACGTCTTGGTTTCACTTATGCTTTCTGTAGCGGCGGCAGGCAATGCCTCTGGTTATGTACTTTTGCGAACCTATGCACACCTTCCAGCCCTCCCGTCCCATTGCCTACGGCCGCCAGCACATCACCGATGAAGATGTGCAGGCTGTGGTGGAAACTCTGCACTCCGACTACCTCACGCAGGGCCCGAAGGTGGCTGAGTTTGAGGAGAAATTCGCGGAATACATTGGGGTAAAGTATGCGGTGGCTGTGAGCAACGGCACAGCAGCACTACACCTGTGTGCGCTGGCGCTGGGCGTACGGCCAGGCCAGCGCGTCATCACTACGTCCATCACCTTCGCAGCCTCTGCCAACTGCGTGCGCTACTGCGGCGGTGAAGTACATTTCGTGGACATTGACCCGGCTACGGCTCTTATTGACCTACAGGCGGTGCGCTGGCTGCTGGAAAGTCACCCGAAAGGCTACTTCCACGGCCTGATTCCGGTGGATTTTGCCGGCCTAGCCGTGAATCTGGAACAAGCCCGGCAGCTGGCCGATGAGTTTGGCCTCTGGATTATCGAAGATGCCTGCCACGCACCCGGCGGCTTTTTCACGGACTCGACCGGGCAGGAGCAGCGTTGCGGCAACGGGCAGTTTGCCGATCTAGCCATCTTCAGTTTCCACCCCGTCAAACATATTGCGACCGGTGAAGGAGGCATGATTACGACCAACCGCGCCGACCTGTACCAGGAGCTGCTGAAGCTGCGCACCCACGGCATCACGAAAGACCCAGGCCAGATGAGCCGCAACGACGGCGGCTGGTACATGGAAATGCAGGAGCTGGGCTACAATTACCGCATGCCCGACATGCTCTGCGCGCTGGGTATCAGCCAGCTTACCCGTGCCAACGCCGGCCTAGCCCGCCGACGTCAGCTAGCCGCTCGTTACGATGCCGCTTTTGCTGAACTGCCCGCCGTGCAGCCGCTGGCTAGTGCGCCGGGCCACGCTTATCATCTCTATGTGATTCAGGTGCCGGACCGCAAAGGCTTGTATGATTTCCTGCGTACCCGGCAGATTTTCGCGCAGGTGCACTACATTCCGGTACATACCATGCCTTACTACCAGGGTTTGGGCGGGCATGCCGGCGACTTCCCACTTGCGGAGCAGTACTACGCACATTGCTTAAGCATCCCGCTGTTCCCCAGTCTTTCGGATGAGGAGCAGCAGTATGTTATCGACTGCGTCCGGGAATTTGTAGGCTAATACCGGTCCGCTGCTGTCAGCATCACTTCCTTACTCCTCTCCTCTTGAAGAAAGTTGGCATCATTTCGCAGGCTCGCATGACTAGCACCCGGCTGCCGGGCAAAGTGCTGATGCCGGTGGCGGGCCAGCCTTTGCTGCACTACCACGTAGCGCGGCTGCAAGCCAGCGGCCTGCCCCTGTATATAGCTACCACGGCTAATGCTACCGATGATCCGCTGGCGGCTTTTGCCGAAACCTATGCCCTGCCCTGCACCCGTGGCGACGAGCACGACGTACTGAGCCGCTACCGGCAGTGTGCGGCTCAGCATGAGCTGGACGTAATTGTGCGGGTGACATCAGACTGCCCGCTGCTGGACGGTGAGGTGCTGTTCCAAGGCGTGCGCGACTATCTGCAAGCCAACGACTCTCGCCTGTATCTGTCCAATGTGCTGGACCGCACGTTTCCGCGCGGCTTTGATTTCGAGGTGTTTTCGCGGGAGCTGCTGGAGGAAGCTTTTACGCAGGCCACACTGCCCTCCGACCGGGAGCATGTCACGCCCTATATTCACCAGAACCGCTCCGGCCGCGTCCGGTTCCGGCATATCACGCGCCCCACCGACCGCAGCCACTACCGCCTCACCGTGGATACGGCCGAGGATTTCGAGTTGGTGCGGCAACTGATTGAAACGTATGGAGCCGCCACGCTTTCCGCCGAAGGCCTGATTGAGTTGCTGGATCAGCACCCCGAGCTGGCGGCGCTGAACGCTCACATCGAACAAAAGAAACTCTGATGCCACTCCCCCGCCTGCTCCTGCGCGCCGACGGCAACTCCCGCATTGGGCTGGGCCACGTGATGCGGCTGCTGGCGCTAACTGAAATTCTGCGCGAAGAAGCCGCCGAATGCATGTTTCTGGTGCGTGAGCCCAGCCCGGAGTTGCAAGCCCAACTCACGGAGGCGGGCTGCACGGTGCTGGAAGTGCCCGTACAGCCGCTGGCCGAAGAAGCCGCCTGGCTGGTACGCCACATCCTGCTCGCCACCGATATTCTGGTGCTCGATGGCTACTCTTTCACCTACGGCTACCAGCATACGGTGCGCGGCGCGGTGGCCCGCCTTGTGTATCTGGATGATCTGCACAGCTTTCCGCTAGTGGCAGATATGGTGCTGAATCCGGCCGGCGGCATTAGCCTCAGTCACTACGACATGCGCCAGCCGGGCGCACGCCTGCTGGCTGGCCCTGCGTACGCACCGCTCCGGGCGGCCTTCCGCCAGGCTTCTTCACTGCCCGCTTCTACCGCCGCTCCCGACACCGTATTGGTGTGCCTCGGCGGGGCCGACCCCACGCACCAGACGCAACACGTAGCCGCGGCGCTGCTGGCGCTGCCTACCGTAGTGCAGGTGCATGCCGTGCTGGGCAGCGCCTATTCCGGCTGGGACGACCTGCACGCCTGGGCCATGCAGCAGCCGCGCCTTACCCTGCACCGTAACCTGTCGACGGCGGAGCTGGTGGAGCTGATGCGCCGGTGTGGGGCGGCTGTGTGCTCGCCCAGCACCGTCAGCTACGAATATTGCGCGGCGGGTGGCGGCATCCTGCTACTGTTACCCGTGGCCGATAATCAGCACGATATCAATCAGTATCTGCGTGAAGCAGGCGTGGCGCTGCCGTACCCTAGTGCCCCGAACGTGCTTACTTCGGCGGAGGCGGGCAAGCTGGCCGAGCAATTGCGGCACCGGCAGCGGCAGGTATTTGATGGCCTCGCACCGGTACGGCTGCGTCAGGAGTTCCGGGCGCTGCAGCTCCCGGCTCCGCCGTTTCATCTGCGCCCGGCCCGCCCCACCGATTCGGCGCAGCTGCTGGCCTGGACCAACGACCCCACGGTCCGGCAGCACTCCTTCAACCCCAACCCGGTGCCGCAAACTGAGCACGAGCAGTGGTTTGCCGCCCGCCTCACCGACCCGAACAGCCTGCTCATGGTGGCTGAAGATGCCCCCACGGGCCGGCCGGTAGGCTTGATCCGCTTTCAGCTTGAAGACAACCAAGCCACGCTCAGCTACCTGCTTGATGCCGCATACCGAGGCCGGGGGTTGGCGCCGCTGCTGCTGCTGGCCGGCACGCGGCTGGCGCTGCAACGCTTTTCGGCGGTGCAGCAGGTGCTGGGGCTTGTGCAGCCTAATAATCTGGCCTCTGTAAAGGCATTCCAGCGCGCCGGGTTTCGCCAGCTAGCGCAACAATCTGATGCTACTCTGGATGCTCTTACGTTCGTTTGGGAAGCGGCCTGACGTAGTTGAGGCCGGCTTGTCTTCAGCGGTGGGCAGCAGTCACGTAGCAAGCCGGCACTAGAAGCCGTAGAATATCTGGCTGCCGATTTGGCCGGAGAGCCGTACTTTTAGGCCTCTTTTCGCGCTCCTTCGCTTTTGTTATGCAACTTGGCTCCCGCCTCATTGGCCCCGACCAGCCGCCGCTCATTATTGCTGAACTCAGCGGCAACCATAACCAGGACCTGAATCGGGGCCTCGCTATTGTGGATGCCATGGCCGCAGCCGGCGCCCACGCCATCAAGCTCCAGACCTACACCGCCGATACGATGACGCTGCCCGGCGCCTACCGCATCGACGACCCCAATTCGCTGTGGTTTGGGCGTGAGCTGCACGAGCTGTACCAGGAAGCTCATACGCCCTGGGAGTGGCACCAGCCGCTATTCGAGCGCGCCCGCCAGCACGGTATGCTGGCCTTCAGCTCGCCTTTCGATGAAACGGCCGTGGATTTTCTGGAAACCCTGGACGTGCCGGCCTACAAGATTGCCTCCTTCGAAAATACCGACTGGCCCCTGCTGCGGCGCGTGGCCGCGACCGGTAAGCCCGTTATTATGAGCACCGGCGCCAGCACGCTGGCCGAAGTAGCCGAGGCGGTGCAGGTGTTGCGCGAAGCCGGTTGCCAGGATCTGGTACTGCTGAAGTGCACCAGCACCTACCCCGCAACGCCCCAGAATACCAATCTGCGCACCATCCCGCATTTCCAGCAGCTCTTCCCCGACTCCCTGGTGGGCCTCTCCGACCATACGGCCGGCGTGGGTGCGGCCGTGGCGGCCGTGGCGCTGGGCGCCTGCGTCATAGAAAAGCATGTGACGCTGCGCCGCGCCGACGGCGGGGTGGATTCGGCGTTTTCGCTGGAGCCTGAGGAAGTGGCGCAGCTCGTGACCGAAACCGAGCGGGCGTGGCAGGCACTAGGGCAGGTGCAATACGGTGTGCAGCGCGCCGAGGAGAAAAGCCGCCTCTACAAACGCTCCTTGTATGTAGCGCAGGACATTCGGGCCGGTGAAGTTTTCACCAAAGAAAACCTGCGCGTGGTGCGCCCCGGCGACGGTCTGCCGCCCCGCTACTACGACCAGCTCCTCGGCAAGCCGGCGCGGCAGAACCTGGCGGCCGGCACGCCGCTTACCTGGGACGCGCTGTAGGCCCGCTTATGCCCGTTTCTCCCGTACCGCCCACCATCACGGCCCGCCTGCGCGACATGCTGCAGCTGCGTTTTACGCCGTTGTTTGCGGCATTGCCGGCCCGGATGCTGGACTCCATTTCGCCAACGAATCTGCTGAAGCGGGTGGCGAAAGTGCTGGGCTATGCGGGGCTGCGGCTGGTGGGCAATGTGTTTCAGCCTATTCGCAATCCGGAAAAGCTGCAGGGCGCAGTGTGGCTGTACGTGGTGAGCCAGAACAACTACGAGGCGCTGCAGTTTTTGCGGGAAACCCGGCCCGCCGCCGTGCTGGTGGCCGGGCAAAGCAAGCAGATCGGGCGCTACAACGCCGTGGTGAATCGGTTGTCGCTGCGGCGGAAGCTACTGTATTACTGGCAGTTTCCGCTGGTGCTGCTGGGCCTGTGGCGTACGGAGGGGCAACAAGCCTGGCGGTTTTTCGACCTTATTTTCAACGCCGTTGGCTACTACGAGGTGTATCGGCGGGCACTGCGGCACTATCGGCCCAAAGCAGTGATTTTTGCCAACGACCACAACGACGACGCCCGCGCGCTGCTGCTGGCCTGCCGCGCCGAGGGAGTGCCCACGGCCTACGTGCAGCACGCCAGCGTAAGCACCAACTTCCCGCCCCTGGGCTTCGACCTAAGTTTGCTGGAAGGCCAAGACGCGCTGGACAAATACCGGCAGTGCGGGCCGGTGCAGGGCCGGATAGAGCTGGTAGGCATGCCCAAAGCCGATGCCTTCCTGGCCCGAAAAAACCAGAATCCGCAGGTGCTGCGCGTAGGAATTGCGTGCAACACGCTGGATTCTACGGAGGCCATTTCGGCAACGGTAGCGTACCTGCTGCGCGAATTTCCCGGCCTCACCTTCACCTTCCGTCCCCACCCTGGCGACCCGCGCGACTTCCAATTTCTGGGCCAACAGCACCCGCAACTGCTTTCCTCGGATGCCCGCCAGCAAAACGTGTTTGAGTTTCTGCAGCAGCACGATGCCCTGATTGCCGCCGATACCAGCACGCACTTGGAAGCCACCCTGCTGAACGTAGCAAGCCTCTACTACCGCTTCGGGACGCACGCCGTGGCCGATGACTACTACGGCTACGTGGCCCGGGGGCTTGTAGAGCGGGCCCGCACCCTGCCGGAACTGGCAGCGCTGCTGCGCCGCTACCAGCAGCACAAACCCGCCGACCTGTACCAGCGGGCGGCCTATTACAATGCCACGCTGGGCACGCCCGATGAGGGCCACAGCCAGCAGCGGGCCGCCCGCCTGCTCGATGAGTGGCTGAAAACTGTGGTATAACCTGTAGCTTCGCCCGTTTCCGGCGGCATGTTTCGCCGGCTCATCGGTACAGGCTACTTTCCGTTTCGGCGTGATGCTCCCTCCTCTTCCTCCTGTGGCGCCCGTTTCGGCCGAAATCCGGCTGGCTTACGTGCTGCGCCACTTCTGGCAGGCATACGAGTCCGCACCGATTACTACGACCATAGGCCACGCAAGCCAACAGCCGCAGGTGGAAGCAGCGGATTGCGCCGGACACTTCTTTGCAGGCCGGGCGCCCTATCCGGCTGCTCCTTCCTGGCGCGAATGGCAGGGCCGGAAGCTACCGTTCTTTTTTGACCCGCACCCCAGCCGGCCGCTCCTGGAATTATTGCCGGATAAGCGGGCCCGCATCAACTTCGACCTGATTTCGGCGGCCTTCTATTTACTCAGCGGCTGGCAGGAGTTTTTCTCCGACGAGCGGGACCGGCACGACCGGTTTCCGTACGTGGCCAGCGTGCAGCACCGCTACGGCTTCGTGACCGTGCCGGTGGTCAACTACTACTTCGACATCCTGAAAACAGCCGTGGAACACGCCACGGGCCAGTCGCTGATGCCGCGCCGCTGGGCGGCTGGCGCACCGTTTGCCACCTTCGTTACGCACGATATAGACGAGTTGCGCAGCGCTTGGAAAGTTCCGGCCAAAGCGGCGCTGCAACGGCGAGACTGGCTGGGTTTCGGCCAGCAGATCTGGCGGCATTTGACGCAGCCGGATGCCTGGGACAACCTGGAGATAGTGCATAAAACAGTGACGGGATACGGCGCCAAAAGCACGTTTTTCATGCTGCCTGAGCATAAGAAAGCTTCAAATGGCACGCCGAATGCCGACTACGCAATGCCAATGGTGCGCAAACGTGTCACGGAATTAGCAAGGAATGGCTCCGAGCTGGCAGTGCATGGCAGTATTGGCACCGCAACCAACCCGCAACAGCTGCAGCAGCAACGGGCACAGCTGCCTGGAACAGTAGCGGGCGTCCGGTTTCACTACTTGGGCTGGGAGCCGCGTATCACCCCTACCATGCTTGATTCGCAGCTTTTCAAGTACGACACTACGCTGGGCTTCGCGGAACACTTTGGCTTCAGGAATTCTTACTGCCGGCCTTTTCATCCCTTTGATTTCACGCGGCGCCTGGCCTGCACCTTTCTGGAAATTCCGCTCAACGTCATGGATGCTACGCTGCACCACCCTAACTACCTGCAACTGGCGCCCGACGAAATTCTGCCGGCCCTTATGCCTATGTTCCAGGAAATCGAGCGGTTCGGGGGCGTCTGCACGCTGCTCTGGCACAACGACCATTTCGACCCGGCCAATGCCACCACCGGCCCACGCCAGTTCGCGGAGCTGATGCAGTACCTTCGCAGCCGCAACACGGCCTTCGTCAATGGCCAAGATGTGGTGGAGTGGTGGGTTTCTGGATGACAGTTTTCCCATAGAAACCCACCTCTATCCACCAACTCACCACTCCACTAAGCCACTATTTTGGGTATCGTTCGGCGGCAGGGCCTGCGCAACACGGTTATTTCTTACATGGGGCTGGCCCTGGGCTTCGTGAATACGGTGCTAGTGCTGCCCAAAGTGCTGGAGCCGCACCAGATTGGCCTGACCAGCGTGCTGGTGGCGCTGGCTACCATGTTTGCGCAGGTGTCGGCCTTCGGGTTCGGCAACATGGGCATTCGGTTTTTCCCATATTTCCGGCAGCGCGAAGCCGGCCACCACGGGTTTCTGCCGTTTCTATTGGGCGTGCCGCTGCTGGGTTTTTCGCTGGTAGCGGCGCTGTATCTGTTGGGCAAGCCGCTGGTGTTGAGCTGGTATACCGAGGATGCGGCGTTACTCAACCAATATTACGTGTGGGGATTGGTGCTGGCCCTATTCACGCTGCTGCTCAACCTGCAGGATGCCTACCTGAAAGCCCTCTACCACACCGCCTTCTCCTCTTTCTCACAGGAAATAGTTCTGCGCCTGCTCATTACGGCCGGCGCGCTGCTCTTCGGCAGCGGCTACCTCGACTTTCACGGCTACGTGCTCTGGTACATCGGCGTCAATAGCAGTATTGCGCTGCTGCTCACGGTGTACACGGCCTTCATTGGGGAGCTGCATCTGCGGCCTACACGGGCGGTGCTGGGGGTGCGGCCGCTACGCGAGATGCTCAGCTTCGGGGCCTTTGCGCTGCTCGGCAACGTGTCGGGCGTCATCATCACCACCATCGACTCGCTGATGGTGGGCTCGAAGGTAAACTTCGACGGGGCGGGCGTGTACAGCGTGGCGTTTTTCATCAGCACGGCGCTGGTGCTGCCGTTCCGGGCGCTGTATAAGATTGCCTTTCCGCTGCTGGCCGATTACTGGAAAGACCAGGATTTGCCACGCATGGCCGATTTCTATCAGCGCACCACTCGCCTCAACACGCTACTGGGCTGCTATCTGGCTTTGGGCATTGCGCTCAACCTCGACTTCATCTTTGCCCAGATGAAACCGGCCTACGCTGTCGGTGCCACGTCGGTGCTTATCCTGCTGGCCGGCCGCCTCTTCGACGGCATTACGGGCGTCAACGGGCTCATCGTCGTCACGTCGCCGCGCTACCGCTACGACTTGCTGTTCAATGCCTCGCTGGCCGCCGCTACCGTGCTTATGAACCTGCTGCTGATTCCGCGCATGGGCCTGACCGGCGCCGCCGTAGCCGCCGCCATTGCCTTGGTTTCCATCAATATAGCCCGCACTTGGTTTGTATGGTACAGCTTCGGCCTACAACCTTTCGACCGGCGTGTGCCGCTGATTCTGCTGCTGGCTGCCGCCGCTGGTCTGGCCGCGTGGCTGGTGCCGTTCGTGTACTCGCTATTCGTCACGATGCTGCTTCGCTCCACGGTGCTAACGGCGGTGTATGGAAGTCTGCTGCTGCTTACTAATGCCGAGCCACAAGTGCGGGAGGTATTGAGGAAGCTATTGAAGCGGGTATAGACTGCGGCTACACTTATTTCTCTGCTCTTATTTCTGCTTAAATCAGTCTGCTGTCAAAGCCTAATTTAAGCACATTAATAATCTTTTTATCAACGCATTACATATAAATATTTCTTTAAAATTAAGTCTAATTCGACCCACTTTCGGTATGGCTATCTGCATGTGTAGAGCGACATTCAGCAGAAACTAACAGCTTACTGGTATGAGCAAGACACACATTCTGATGTACCTGCTGTTGAGTTGGGCCACCGTGCTCAGCTCGTCTTGTAAAAAGGAGGAAACAGTGGATGGCCTGCGCATGATTGATGGCATACCTTATTACCACTTCACTGACAGCGACAAACCATGGCTATCCGCGCAGGAAGGCGAAGTCTGGAGATTTGAGAACCAGCAAGGCGTACAGCGAGGGTATCGAGTCAACAAAGTCTATCAACAAAATAAAGCTGATAAAAGAGAATACGGCCCTCCTGGAATACCTAGTGGTACACCTAAACTTTTGAGCTACCACGACCGAGTAACTGTTTGGTTGAGTGCCACTGATAGCATGCGCGGAACACAGGAAATACAATTTCATCGTGACGCTGCGATGCTTTCAAATTCGATATCCGGGGGATACGACAAGAATCGAAGCCAGTTTTACGTGGAAGGAATGTGGTACGGGTTTGTTGGCAATACGAATTTGAACAGCGACTATTTCAATTGTTGGGGTTTGAAGTTCCCACGCGGTGAGAACTTGAATGGTCCATTTATGCAGATCACAGTCCGGGGCCGGCAGTACAACGATGTCATTGCATTCATTGGCACAGATAGAGGACCCTCTTGCCCATCGGCACCTTCCTCTTTCATGCAGGAACTGTACTACGACCGCCGCGCGGGAATGGTGAAGATGGTCAGCAAAGCGGGCGAAGTGTGGGAAAGAGTGCCATAGCGGAACACTCTTTCCCGCTCTTCGCCTACCGGCTCGCGTCTTCGGCATTCCCCAGCTTGCTGTGCTTGCGGCCGTACCCGAAATAGATGCCTAGGCCGATAGCCAGCCACACGGCCAGCCGCAGCCACGTTTCCCACGGCAACGACACCATCATCAGCACGCAGGTCAGGATGCCGAGAATGGGCACCAGCGGCACGAACGGCGTGCGGAAGCCGCGCGGCGCGTTAGGCTCTTTCTTGCGCATAATCAGGATGCCCACGCACACCATTACAAAGGCCAGCAGCGTGCCGATGCTCGTCATCTCGCCCACTACCGAAATGGGCACGAAGCCGGCAAACAGCGCAATAAACAGCCCCAGCAAAAGATTCGACTGCAATGGCGTGCGGAACCGCTCGTGAATGCGGGCGAAAACCGGCGGCAGCAGGCCGTCCTTCGCCATGGAGAAAAATACGCGGCTCTGCCCCAGCAAATCCACCAGAATCACGGACGTGTAGCCGATGATAATGGCCAGAATCACGGCCGACGACAGCCAGGCATACGGCGTTTTTTCGATGGCAATGGCCACTGGCGCCGCACTGTCCTTGAACTCGGTGTAGTTAGCTAGGCCGGTCATCACGTGGCCGAAAAGCACAAACAGCACCGTACACACCAGCAGCGAGCCAATGATGCCGATGGGCATATTGCGCTGTGGATTCTTGGTCTCCTGCGCCATAGTAGCCACAATATCGAAGCCGATGAACACGAAGAATACTACGCCGGCCCCGCGCAGAATGCCGCTCCAGCCAAACTCGCCGAATACACCCGTATTCTGCGGAATGTATGGCTGGTAGTTAGCCGGATCAATGTATTGCCACCCCAGCCCGATAAACACCAGCACCACGGCCACTTTCAGCGTGACTACCAGCGCATTGAACCACGCTGAGCCTTGCGTGCCACGAATAATAATCATGGTAATGGCCAGCACAATGAGCATGGCCGGTACGTTCACAAAGCCGTGTACGATGCTTCCATCGGCGAGCTTGGCCGTTTCGAAAGGGGAAAGCACGAGCTGCGGTGGCAGGTTGATACCGTATTTGCTCAAGAATTTGAGCAGGTACTGCGACCAACTGATGGCTACCGTGGCAGCCCCCACCGAGTATTCCAGCACCAAGTCCCAACCGATAATCCAGGCAAACAGCTCACCCATAGTGGCGTAGGCGTAGGTGTAGGCTGAGCCGGACACAGGTACCATGGAGGCAAATTCGGCGTAGCACAGCGCTGAAAACGCACAACCCACCGCCGCCACAATGAAGGAAAGCGTAACGGCCGGCCCGGCATTGTTGGCGGCCGCAATACCGGTGAGGGAGAACAGGCCCGCCCCGATGATAACACCAATGCCGATGGTGATGAGATTGAAGCCGTTCAGGCTTCGTTTGAGAGTGTTAGCGCCCGTTTCAGCCGCTTCCTGCCGCAGCAGTTCCAATGATTTTTTAAGCATACAATAGGGCAGCACGAAGCGCAGCTTCGCGGATCAGTGAACAGGCCGGCGCCATCTGCCACGGGCAGAAGCGCAGAGCCGCATGCCAGCTAGGCAAGCGGGCCGGGCAGCCAGAAAATACAGGGGAAGAAAACGCAGGCAGGCATCAGCCTAGCCCATTACCAACCGACAAGGGATAGACCCGATCAGCAATTCCAGGTGCACTCAGCAGCAACAACAGCCTGTGCTACAACAGCCCCGGGCCTCCATAGGTAGGCGCCGGAAAGCAGCAGAAACAACGAAACGGGCAGTAAGGCGAGGCAGGAAATCCACGGCAACTTGTTTTTATATGGTCAGGAATTGGCACCGTTCCGGCAGTATCCGGGTGGTTGCCGACGCTTCATAGAGCCTGTCTCTCAGCGCCTCTGTATAAAAACAATCCTTTGTCGGTAAAGAATTGATGCGGCAAAGGTACGTTCGGCCGACGTGCATTTACAAACCGGCGTGTGGTACTTCCATAGCCACCTTGCGAAGAGCCGACCACACATTGCAGGTAAAGTTTAACCCCACTATTGACTTTTTTTTATTTCACCCGAACTATTCTATTTGAAAAAACTGGCATCTGAGTTGCGTATAGGCATTCCACAAGCACAAAAACTGCCCTCAAAGCGCAAGTGCCTCTTTTCTCAAATTCAACAATTCTAATACCTCTGTCATGAAAAATCCTCTCGTTCTGCTCGCTGTTTTTGCCTTTTCGGTTAGTGTAGCTTCAGCCCAGACAGCTACCACCAAACCCGACCGCAAGGCCAGAATGGAGCAGGCCGGCAAAACGCCAAAAACACCCGAACAGCGCGCCGACCACGCCGCGCAACGCCTCGCAAAGGAGTTGGGTTTATCCGCCGCTCAGACGGCACAAGTGCGTGAGCTGCACATTGTCCGGTACAAGGAAATGGAGGCCAAGCGCGCCCAGCTTGCCACCACCGACAAAACCCAGCGCCATCAGGCAATGAAGGCTGGCAAGGAGCGGTACGAAGCGCAGCTCAAACAAATCCTGAGTGCCGAGCAGTACACCAAATACGCCCAGCTGCGCGCTGAAAAAGCCGAAAAGCACAAAGGCCACCGCAAAGCCAAAGGTTAGTTTTCGCAGTGAATAAGCAAAGAGCCCCGCCAGCATTGGCGGGGCTCTTTTGTGCTTTGGTATTTTGAAAATACCGAGTCATCTTGAGCGGAGCGAAGGACCTTGTTATGCCCGACGCCGTTGATACTTGTGGGGGCGTGATAAGGTCCTTCGCTCCGCTCAGGATGACAACTCCTTTTTCGGTTCTTGGCCCTCAAACCAGCGCATGCGGTAGCAGTTGATAGCGGTTTCGCCAAGCTGCTCCAGAAGGCGGTAGTTAGCCACTGCTCCTACTGCCGCCCCAATAACGGGTACCAGCTGGGCCATTTTAGCGAGGTCGATGTAGTCGCGGTACTCCTGCTGGAAGGTGCGCCAATCGAAGTCGTGCACGTCGGGCGGAAGCGTGTGGCGGTAGGTTTCCCAGGTGGCAAGGCGCTGGTAGGTTTCATTGCGGGTGTGCTGGCTGCTGAAGGCCAGCTGGAAAATGTGCAACAGATAAACCCGCTCGGAATAGTCGCGCGCATCGTAGCCGTAGAGGGCGGCCACATCGAAAAGCAGCTTGAGCTTGATGCTGAGCAGCAGCGGAAAATCGGCGAGGCCGAGCAGGAAGCCACCGGCGCCCGTCACGGCTCCTTCGGCGGCGGCTGTATTGCGGTAGGCCCGGATGCGGCGTTGCACGGCCTCTTCGCGCTCCGCCAGCGTGCCCGTAAGAAGTGGCTTCTGCGTGACATACTCGGAGCCAAACAACACGCCGCGCACCATCTGCTTGATAGCCGAGGTAATAGCCGCGTGCACCTTTTCCGGTAGCAACGCATTCAACCGCGCCTGCACACGCCGCGCCACCCGGTTCAGCAGCGAAGGAGGCTGCTGCATCCGGCGCTGCCAAGCATACAGTTCGTCACGGGCAGGTTGGTCGGCGGGAGTCATATGAAATTGCTCGATGCTACAAGTCCTACGGTTTGCCTTTGATATAGAAAATGTCTCGTACCACAAAGGTGGTGTCTATACCAAGATTAGTTGTTTGAAAGTCAACCCTTGCAGCGTAAGTCCAGATATAGGGCCTGAGCTCTCCGTGTTTGATGGGTTCAATAACAGGAGTGAATTTTACAATTCCGGTGTCGCCTACCATTATAGCCGAATCACGCATAGTCATTTTGCCCTAGGAACTATAGAGCACTACAACGGGCCGCTGTATAGTATTTGATTTAGCCATATCAGAAAGTAATGGATGACTTAGATAGACTTTAACTGAAAAAAGGCTCTCCTACCTCAATTGCATCTCTACTTCCAGAGTTTAAGGCGTTTATTGATATCTGCTCTGAAACCGGTGCGACAGACACTGCCTGAGGACTGTCGGTATTACCTGAACAGCCGAATAGTATACAGCAGCCGAATAGGATTGCATACGCGTTTCTGAAATTGCTCATAACAAATATGAGAACTACTTGAGGTTGTATATCCGCTCGATAATCTCCACGACTTTCATTCCTTCCAGCGCATTGGTGGTGGCGAAACCGCGCTTCTGAATGGTGTCTACTACGTTTTCGATGACCTGGACGTGGTTGGCGGCGCTGCCCTGGTAAGGGCCGTAGTCGTTGGCGGGGTTGGTGGGCGGTAGTGTGGGCAGCTGGTATTCCTGGAGGTGGCAGTACTCTACTTTGTCCATGTACTGGCCGCCGAGGCGCAGGCTGCCGCGCTCGGCTACCACCGTGAGGGAGCTTTCGAGGTTTCGGTCCCAGACGGCGGTGCTGTATTGCAGGGTACCGCTGCCACCGCGCACCAAATCGAAAGTAACGAGGCCGGAATCTTCGAAGTCGGTGAGGGCGGCGTGGTTGAAGTCGCGGAAGCGGGCTTGGATGTTCTCGATGTCACCAAACACCCAGTAGAGCAGATCCACGAAGTGGCTGAACTGAGTGAAGAGCGTGCCGCCGTCCTGCTGCCGGGTACCTTTCCAGCCGCCGGCCTTGTAGTAGCGCGCGTCGCGGTTCCAGAAGCAGTTGATTTGTAGCAGGTAAATATCACCGAGGCGTCCTTCGTCGTAGACCTGCTTAAGCCAGGCGGCAGGCGGCGAGTAGCGGTTCTGCATCACCCCAAACACGAGACGACCGGTTTGCAGAGCCGTATGCACGAGGTCTTCGGCGTCGCGCTTGCGCAGCGCAATTGGCTTTTCGACCACTGCGTGCAGCCCGGCCCGAAGGCCCTGAATAGCCTGCGGCGCGTGCAGGTGGTTGGGCGTAGCCACGGTCAGAACGTCGGCAGCGGGGCCATGCTGTAGGTAGTCTTCTAAGGAAAGGAAGAACGGGACGCCGGGAAACTCGGCGGCCAATCCGGCCTGCAGCTCCGGCCGCACATCGATGAGGGCAGTGAGCATGGCGCCGGGGTGGCGCGAGACGAGGGCGGCGTGGCGGTGGCCGATGTGGCCCACACCGCAGATAACAAAACGAACGGCAGAAGCAGAATCAGCCAAAGGAGTGCGGGGTTCGGGGCAGGAGATGGTGCAGCAAGCTCCGAAAAAACGCGGGTTTCTCCGCCGAACGAATAGAAAGCTCAGAAAATGAACGGCGGTTGCTGCCTTTCCCGAAAGCTAATCGAAGAAAGGCAGCAACCGCCGAAACACGAATTATTAATATTATAGGCCCTACAGCAGGCGCTTCAGCTCCGTGAAATTGGTGTTGCTGACGGTGCGGCTGGCGCAGCCCAACGACTGGGCACTTTTCTGGATGTTGGTGATGCGCGAGCCCGGGTTGGGGTGCGTGCTCAAAAATTCGGGCGTGCCGCCTCCCCCCTGCTTTTCGGCCTTGATGAAGAAGCCAGCGGCCCCGTCGCAGTCGTAGTAGCGGGTGCCGTTGAGGTAGATGGTGGAGTATTTATCAGCGTCCAGCTCGTAGTCGCGGCTGAATTTGAGCTGACCAATGCCGGCAGCCAGCTGCACGAGTTGGCTGGAGGACCGGTTGCCGAGCACAATGCCCAGCAGCAGGCTAGTGCCGTATTGTTTCTGCAGAATCTGGGTACTGTGGCGACGGTCGGCGTGGGCAATTTCGTGGCCCAGGATGCCAGCTAACTCACTCTCGTTATCCAGAAACTTAATCAGGCCCGAAAACACGTAGATGTGGCCGCCAGGCGTAGCAAAGGCATTCTGTATCTGGTCGTCTTTGATGATCTGCACGTCCCAGGGGAACTGCGTGCGGTACTTCAGGTTGCCATTATCGAGCACGCGCTTCACCACGCCGTCGAGCAGTTGGTAGGCGCGGGCGTTTTTGGAGCGCTCCATCAACTGGCCTTTGGCGCGGTACGTGGAGTCGGTTTGGCGGGCCACCTGGGCGCCCAGCTCGATATCCTGCTGGATAGAGAACAGGCTGAACTGAGCTGGCTTGTTGATGGCGGCAGTGGTGAGAGCAGCTACCCCGGCCAGCGGCAGTAGCAGCGTCAGAAAGGAACGGCGCATAAGGAGAAAGTAGAGACGTTGAAAAGTGGTGTCTATACGGCGGAAAGAAAAAACAGTGCCAGCCCGCCACTACATCGAGCCAGCAGTCCGGAATCCGGCTACGCCCAGGCTCGTACTACATCTGCCACATACGCCAGCTGCTCCTGTACCAAAGTAGGGTGAATGGGCAACGACAGCACAGTGCGACACAGGCGCTCAGCTACCGGAAACTGCCCGGCGTGGTAGCCCAGATACTGGTAGGCCGGTTGCAGATGATTAGGCAGCGGATAGTATACTTGGCTCGGTACGCCGTGCGCCGCAAGGTGCTGCTGCAGCGCATTACGGCGGCCGGGCTCGTCGGCTACGGTGAGGGTGTATTGGTGAAATACGTGGGTGCTGCGCGGGTCGCGGGCCGGCACCGAAATAGTCTGCAAGTCGGCCAGCGCAGCATCATAGGATGCAGCTACGTGCTGGCGAGCGGCAGTCCATTGGCTAAGGTAGCGCAGCTTTACGCGTAGCAGAGCGGCCTGCACAGTATCGAGGCGGGAGTTGAGGCCGATGTACTCGTGGTGGTATTTGCGGGTCTGGCCGTGGTTGGCCAACTGGCGCAGGTAGGCAGCACGGGCCTCGTCGCGCGTAAACAGGGCCCCGCCGTCGCCGAAGCCGCCCAGGTTTTTGCTAGGGAAGAACGATGTGGTGCCCACCTCTCCTACTGTACCCGCCACCCAAAATTCGCCGCGGCTAGTTCTAAACGTGGCTCCAATGGCCTGCGCATTGTCCTCAATCAGGGCCACACCGTGCTGGTCCGCAACGGCCCGCAGCGCTTCCAGATCGGCGCACTGCCCGAACAGATGCACGGCCACAATAGCACCGGTACGGCTCGTAATGGCCGCTTCTACCGCCTGCGGATCGAGGTTAAAGGTATCCGGAAGTACATCGACAGGCACCGGAACCAACCCCAGCACGGCGGCAGCTTCCAGCGTGGCCACATAGGTAAAAGCAGGAACAATAACTTCGGCCCCGCGCGGCAGGCGCAGCGCCATCAAGGCAAGTTGCAAGGCGTCGGTGCCATTCGCGCAGGGCACCACGTGCGGGCCGCCGAGGTACTCGCTCAGCTCCAGCGCAAACTGCTGCACAGCCGGCCCCTGAATGAAAGCAGCCTCATCAAGCGCCTGGCGTAAGGCCTCGTCTAGCTCAGCCCGGATAGGCGCATGCTGGGCACGTAGGTCGAGAAGCTGAATGGGGGCAGACGGAGGCAGGGGAAACTGAGGCACAGGCAGACGCTAACTACTACTGCCCAAAGATAGACGCGTGCCGTCAGCAACCATACGGCCCATCTGCGCGCAACCTCCGGCGTTATGGTTGCGTTAAGCGAGCCAGAGCCAGCTACATCGTAGCTGCGCTATATGTCTCCCTTAATCTCTCCCTACCATGTTCAGGAAAAATCTCACTCTCCACGCTCTGTCGGCTATGTTGCTGATGGGGGGCGCTGCTTTCACCCAGACCAGCTGCACCGAAGGCCAGAAAAAAGAAGTGTCAGCGGAAAGCGACCAAGCGTATAATGACTTCTCCACTTTCGTATCGGATACCGAAGCCAAAGCCGATGCCGTAGCCAACGAAGCAGAAGCCGACTACGACCGGGAAACCGCCCAGCTGAAATCAGACTTCGACGCCAAAGTAGCGGCTGTAGATAAGTACGCCGACCAGTACGATGACGCCCGCCGCCAGGAGATTGAAGCATTGCGCACCCGCTATACCACTGCATATGACAAGCGCGAAATGTCTTGGAAAAACCGGGCTACTGCTGGTACCGCTAGCGCCAGCACTGGTGTTCTGAAAGTAGGTAAGTACTACAAGCCCATGAATCCGGCCGCTCAGGTTACGGCAGCTAATGCGCGTACTACTTACGAAAACTTCGTGAATAACATTAAGCAGAACGAAGACAAGTACGACATCGACGATTGGCGCTATATCAACTCCGAATGGCGCGCCCTCGATGAAGCCTATGACAAAGTGAAGGGCGACATCCCAGCAAAAGACCTAGCTGAAATTCAAAAAGAAAAGCTGAAGTACGCCGCCTTCAAATCGTTTGATAAAGCTGAAGCCCGCACTGCACAGGGCGCCGACGCCGTGAGCGGCGAGGCCAGTGAAGTGAAAGCCGAAACGGCCGATGAGCGCAGCAAAGTAGGCCAGGCTGCCAGCAACACCGCTTCCGACGTGAAGGAAGCAGGTAAAGATGTTGGCCAAGGTGCCGCCAATGTTGGCAAAAAAGTAGGCGGTGCCGTGAAAGGCGCTTATAAAGAAGTGAAGTCGGAAGTAAAAAACACCGACAACGACTAATTACCACAGCACCCACCCGGGTAAAAGAGCTGGTTTCCGAGAGGAGGCTGGCTCTTTTGTATTTCGGCTACTGCCTGCGTGAGCCGCTAAGCATCTACAGTGCCGTCTATTTTAGCTCTGTAAGCAGCCAGTAGAGCTTTAGAGCATCTAGTTGGCGCAGGCTGGGCTGCGCCGAAAGCAGATTACGGCGTACCTGCTGCTGCCGCAGTTGGAAAGCCCCGCGTACGGCTTCTCCCAGTCCCCAACGGTGCAATTGCAAAGCTGCTTTCAGGAGCTTGGTATCAGCGCCCAAGCCTTCTGCCAAGTACAAGCGGGCCAAGTTACGGACAGCATCATGCGTTTTCTGCAGGAACTGAGCCGCTGGTTCTAGGCCGTCGTGTAGCACCGGATTATCAAGATGCAGCACACTGATGCTGGCTTGGCGCAACAACCAGCCAAACTTGGTGTCCTCGTGTCCGTAGCGGGTCAGGCTCTCATCTAGGCCAAAGCGACGAAATACTTCCGTGCGCACCAGCATATTATTGAGTGTGAGTTGGCCATGTGGAGCGCGCTGGCGAAGCGCGGCGGGGCGGGCCTCACGGCGGCGGCCGTAGAGCCAGCGCAGATGCAACTCAGTAGCAGCCGGCGCGGCCAGCTCATACGTAGTACCTCCCACCAACACCGGCGCCAAGTGGCAGGCGGCAGCATAGCGGGCCAAAAACTGGTTGTCGGGCAACAGGCTGTCATTATCCAGCAGCAGCAGCCACTCGTGTTTCGCGGCGCTGGCCAACTGATTCCGGATAGCGGCGCGGCCTACATTGTGCGGTAGCTCTTGATAGCACACTCCGGGCAATGTGGTCAACTCGCGGTTGGGGTGCCGCATAGCTTCCCGGGAGCCATCATCTAGGCAGTGGATTTCCAATGGGCCCGGCCAGGCGGCGGCCTGCGCCAGCAGCGCATGCACCAGCGGCGTCACGTCGCGGTTGTACACCGGAATCAGTACCGAAAGACCAGGTGAGTTCAATTACAGCTTGCTATGTAAGGTTGACTCGGCGCTAACTCGCCTTTGCGCCTGCTCAAAAAGCTGATGAGCAAAAACCGTTCTAGTATCCTGATAGTAGTTGCGGGCACACTGGTTGCACGCCCGCACCTGCTGGGCTCAGGACATGGCCGTCATAGAAAACGGGGTGGTTTCAGAATCAATCAGCTGGCCCTGCTCGCACTTGAGCACCCGCTTAGGGTATTGCTGGATAATCTGGTAGTTGTGCGTAGCCATGAGCACGGCTGTACCGGAGTTGTTAATTTCCACAAACAGGCGCATAATGCTGTCCGCCACGTCCGGGTCGAGGTTGCCGGTGGGCTCATCAGCGAGTAGCAGTAGCGGCTCGTTGAGCAGGGCCCGCGCAATTACTACGCGCTGCTGTTCGCCACCGGAAAGCTGGTGCGGCATTTTGGCGGCCGAGTTGGCCAGTCCCACCCGCATCAGTACTTCTGAAATGCGCTGCTGCTTGCGTGCCTTGCCGCTCCAGCCCGTAGCATTCAGCACAAACAACAGGTTTTCAGCCACGGTACGGTCGAAAAGCAGCTGAAAATCCTGGAAGATGATGCCCAGCTTGCGGCGCATAAACGGCACTTTGCTGCTGCCCATTAGCTTGGGCAGCGGAAACCCAACCACAGTGCCCGTGCCGCCGCCCAGCGCCAAGTCGGCGTAGAGCGTTTTGAGCAGGGAGCTTTTGCCGGAGCCAGTGCGCCCCACCAAATAGGCGAATTCACCTTTGTCAAGCGAGAACGTGACCTTTTGCAGCACAGTATTCACGTCCTGCATAATGTAGGCGTCGTGCAGTTCGATAACCGGGTTGGAGGCAGTGGGCATAAGGGCGAAGATATAGGACCGGGGGTTTCCCGAAAAACAGGATTCCGGGCAACGCAAAACGGGCCAATCGGCTCTTTTGCGTTGCCCGGAATGCGTCAAAGGCTCTACCTCAAATTTCTAGCTTCTGCAGCTTTCCAAATTCCAACCCTTCAATGACAGCAGCCAGTGGTACTTCCTTGTTTTCAAGGCCGTAGCGGTGCAGGTCTTTCAGGGGCCGGTCGGCGCGGAAATACGCAATCAGCACGAAGTTTTCGTCGCGCAGCTGGATATAGTCCGGAATTTTGGCTTTGCCTTTTACTTTGATGATATACATGACGTGCTGCGTTGATTGATGCGTTGATTGTTGACAGTCTTGGCCCGTAGCTGAAACGAGATGGAACGAATCCATTCGGCAACCAGTCCTTCAACAATCAACGCATCAACAAGGCCTAAATCAGCTAGCCATTCACCTTGGCGTGGTCGGCCAGGAAGGTAGCCAGACCTTTATCGGTGAGTGGGTGGTTGAGCAGACCCGTAATAACATTCAGTGGGCAGGTTACCACATCAGCACCCAACTCAGCGCACTGGATGAGGTGCGGCACGTGGCGCACTGAGGCAGCCAGCACCTGCGTGGGGTAGCCATAGTTGGAGAAAATGTCTACAATCTGCTGAATCAGTTGCAGGCCATCAGCCCCAATATCATCCAGACGCCCTACAAACGGCGACACGTAAGTAGCACCGGCTTTGGCAGCCAGCAGGGCTTGCCCAGCCGTGAAAATCAGTGTGCAGTTAGTTTTGATGCCTTTCTCCGAGAAATACTTGATGGCTTTTACGCCTTCCCGGATCATGGGCACTTTCACCACAATGTTGGGGTGCAGCTCGGCCAGGGCCTCTCCTTCCCGGATAATGCCCTCGTAGTCGGTGGCAATTACCTCGGCCGATACGTCGCCATCCACGATTTCGCAGATTTTCTTGTAATGGCTCATTACGGCATCGGTGCCGCGGATGCCTTCTTTCGCCATCAGCGAAGGATTGGTGGTCACGCCGTCGAGCACGCCCAGCTCCACAGCTTCCTGAATGTCTTTCAGGTTGGCAGTATCAATGAAGAATTTCATGCGGGTAGGTTGGAAACAAAGATGCCCCAAAGCTAGCCATTCGCGGGCAAACTAGCCGCGCGGCTTTCTTCGGGGCACCTTCTTATAATTCGGGAGAAAAGGGCAAAAAAAAGCGAGCCAAAATCGCACCGCTCAACCGTCTACCCTTGCTACCTTCCGGTCCTGGGGGAGTTCAACAGGAGCTGGTCGTTCTGACTCGCCGTTGCAAAGGTACGCACAGATTTCACAGAATCGGCACGCAGGCCTCATCTTTTCAGGAAAAGCTGCTGTATTGTGAGGTTGCAGCGTGACTGTCAGCCACAAAATTTCCTGACCACCCTTTTGCTACTCCTTGCTGAAGCGCTGCACCGCTACTGCTTGCCCCTGCTCAATGCGCAATAGGTACTGGCCGGCCGCCAGTATTTCGATAGGCAACAGCACGGTCCCATCGGGCCGGGGCAGCAGCTGCGTAAGCGGCAGCACGCGCCGGCCCAGCAAGTCTGTAACCTGCACGGTCGCCGTGTGGCGGCCAGTCGGCAGCTTCAACGTAAGAATATTGCTGGCCGGATTAGGGAAAAGAGCCAGCGCCAGCGTATTGCGAGCTGCCTGCGTGGCCTGCGGCGTGCCGAATGTGAGGCGAATATTGGCCAAAATATTGGTGGCCGTCAGGGTGGTGGCACTCGTTACGGGCACGGTTCCGGTATAGCGCCGGCAGGCAATCCGGATTGGATTCATGGTGACACCGTACAGGTACCGGGCGCGTGGCCCAATGGTGGCCTGCACGTTGCCGCCGCGCCGGAGCACCAGCACCGCTAGATTCTGGCCGGCAGTATTGGCGTAGGCAAACGGACGCTGCAGCGTTACTTCCTGATAGCCAGCGGCGGTAGCATTCGTAAAGTTGCCCGCATACACCCGCTGGTAGCCCAGCGTATCGAGCGTCCCGTTCTGAAACTCGGTGGCAGTGGTTGTTTTGAGGTATATAATGACTCCTGTGAGCGGCTGCAGCTCCGTGCCATCCGATTTCTCAAAAGCCAGCCTTGTGATATTGCCAGCCTGCGCGATGCTCGGCTGCAGATAAATCGTTTCGTAGGCTCCCTCAGAGCTGGCATGGTTGATAGGCGACAACGCCGAAATCTGGGTGCCACCCGTGATGGTCACGACCTGCGCGGTGGCTGGGGTGAGCATAGCGCTGGCTGCAGTAGTGCAAATCAGAAAAGAGAGTAGATTTTTCAGCATGGTTCGTGAAAAAGGTGAAGTTCAAATAAGAGCAATTTTCGGTTACCAACCTTACGTACAAGGATTTACTATGGATACTTGAGTGCTGTTTGCAGGCCGAATAAATGCCAACAGGTCCGTACTGCTGGAGCACGGACCTGTTGGCATGAAAATCTATGGGCAGCGGCCATTAGGGCTTTTCCCAGGCTTTGCGCGCCGACTTCACCTGTTTCTTGAGCTGCTTGGAGTATTTGTCGATGGCCGCCATTTCTACTACCAGCGGGCCAGAAACCGGGGGCGTCACTTCCAACTCGGAGTAGCCGGCATAGCTTACATGCAGTACCGGCGCCTGATGGGTAGTTTTCAGAATGAACATGCCAGCGGAATTGGTGATGGACGACTGCCGCTCATCCTGCCGCAACGACACTGTGACACCGGCCAAGGGTTTGCCGCTTTGGTTCTGCACGTTCCCGGTAATTACGCGCACTACGGGCTCAGCAGGCAGCGTCTCCGCAAGTTGTGGCGGCGTGCTTTCCAGGGTTTCTGCGGCGGGCTGCGGCTCTGTTTTCTTGGCAGGTGCCGTTGCTGGCCGGGCCACAGGTTGCTGGGCCAGCACCAGGTGCGGCAACAGAAACAGTACTGTGTAAAGAAGGAAATTTCTCATAATAGAACCCTGGAAACGGAACAACAGAAGAAGTTGGCAGGGAAAATACAAAAATGAATTCAACTTTTTGGGCCGTCAATAGTATATCCTCTTTTTTAGTGATTAAGCACCAGAACAGCCCAAATGTTGGTCTCGGCTGGTTCAATTCACCTTACTGACTGCGTCATTCTATTGTAAGTAAACGCAGAAAGGCTGCTGTTGGATTTTGGCTGGGTCCGGTCGGTTCGTAGCTTTGTGCTATGCCTCAACAAATCCTGATTCTCGATTTTGGGTCGCAGTACACCCAACTCATTGCCCGGCGCATCCGGGAATTGAATGTCTACTGCGAAATCCATCCGTATAACCACGCCCCGGACCTCACTGAGGATATCCGGGGCGTTGTGCTTTCGGGCTCGCCGTGTTCCGTGCGCGACGCCGACTCGCCCAACCCTGACCTGAGCCGCTACCTGGGCCGCGTGCCGGTGCTGGGCGTGTGCTATGGCGCGCAGCTGCTGGCTCAGCAGCAGGGCGGCGAGGTGCTGCCCGCCACCATTCGGGAGTATGGCCGCGCCCGCCTGGCGCGCGTGCACCACGAAAGCCCGCTGCTGCATGGTGTGCCCACCGAGTCACAGGTCTGGATGTCGCACGGCGACACCATCAAGACCCTGCCGACTGGGTTTGATATCATTGCCAGCACGCCGGAAGTGGCGGTAGCCGCCTTCAAAATTGGGGGGCAGGAAACCTACGGCATTCAGTTTCACCCCGAAGTCACGCACTCGACGGATGGCAAAACGCTGCTCCAGAACTTCGTGGTGAACATCTGCGGGCTGGACCAGAGCTGGACGCCAGAGCACTTCGTGGACAGCATGGTGGAAACGCTGCAGCGCACCATCGGCGAGGAAGACCAGGTGATTCTGGGCCTCTCGGGCGGCGTGGATTCCAGCGTGGCAGCGTTGCTGCTGCACAAGGCAATTGGCAAGCGCCTGCACGGCATTTTCGTGAACAACGGGCTGCTGCGCAAGGACGAGTACGAAGACGTGCTGCACTCCTACAAAGACCTGGGCCTTAACGTGCGCGGCGTGGATGCCTCGCAAGAATTCTACGCGGCCCTCACCGGCCTGACGGACCCCGAGCTGAAGCGCAAAGCCATTGGGCGTACCTTTATTGAGGTGTTTGACCGCGAAGCGCAAAAAGTAGACGGCGCCCGCTGGCTAGCTCAGGGCACCATCTACCCCGATGTGATTGAGTCGGTGTCGGTGAAGGGTCCGGCCGTAACCATCAAGAGCCACCACAACGTGGGCGGGCTGCCCGAGAAGATGAACCTGCGCATTGTGGAGCCGCTGCGGGCACTGTTCAAGGATGAAGTGCGCGAAGTGGGCCATACGCTGGAGTTGCCGGTGAATATTCTGCACCGCCACCCCTTCCCAGGCCCCGGCCTAGGCATCCGCATCCTCGGTGACATCACGCCCGAGAAAGTAGACCTGCTGCAGCGCGCCGATGCCATCTTCATCAACGGCCTGAAAGAGCACGGCCTCTACGAAAAAGTATGGCAAGCCGGCGTGATGCTGCTGCCCGTGCAGAGCGTGGGCGTAATGGGCGACGAGCGGACCTACGAGCGGGTAGTAGCCCTGCGCGCCGTGACCAGCGTGGATGGCATGACCGCCGACTGGGCCCACCTGCCCTACGAGTTCCTGGCTGACGTGAGCAACAAAATCATCAACCAAGTGCGCGGCATCAACCGCGTGGTCTACGACATCAGCTCCAAGCCACCGGCTACCATTGAGTGGGAATAAGGGAGTAAGCGGAATTTTTCTGCGAAGAAAACGGCTGCCGGCTTAGTGCCGGCGGCCGTTTTGCTTTACTTGGTTTTTTCGCGCAGTTCCAGCAGCGCCTGAGCATTGATATAATACACCGCGCCATCCTTACTCTGCTCCCGGTTTAGATTGCGCAGGTATAGGTGTAGTTGAATACCGTCGGTGGCGGCATGGAGAGTCAGGCCTTTAGCCGGCAGCTCGATAGAACGCTCCGGGTTGGTGCCGTATACACGAACAAGGGAGTCGGCGGTGGCTCCGGGAGTCAAGGTAAGGCGGGTCTGCCAGCTACTATCGGTGCGGAGTTGCTGCAGGAGTAGCTGGCGGCCATAGTGCTGGGCCAGCAGGCGATACGTACCTTCCAGTATATTGAAAGTTGTGGCTACTTCCTCTGCAGGCGGATTGTACATGCTCGACTCTATATTGTTGAGCCAGTAGCGCCCGTTACCTAATGGCCAGACCTTGTCCTCTTCGTGCTGGAAATTGGCTGACCGTATGGCCACGGCTTCCGTGACTGCGGAATTTGTGGAGGCAATACCGCTTACCTGTTCTATCCGGTTAGCGGCCCAATGTCGGCGCGTCCAGTTATCGGCATCGTTCAGAGAATCAGGCAAGGCTAAGCTGGCAGCAAACAGGGGCTGCAGTTGGTGAGCGGCTTCCCGCTGCGTGAAGTAGTAAAAGATGGAGGATAACCGTGTATGCACCGTTTCCGGTAAGTTGGGCACCCGTTGACTGGCTCCATCCAGCTTACCGTTTTGCAGCAGCTTGTATTGAGCGGTTAGTTCAACCAGCTGGTTTAGCTGGCTCCGTTCGGACACGGCAAAGGCGCTCAACGGGCCCGCTGAAGCCACAAACGCCACTGCTGCCAGCGAGGCCGGAATCCAGATGATGCCCCGCCCCTGCCGCCACAGAAAATACGCCGCTATAACGCCCAGCCACACAGCCAGCACCAGTACAAAGTAGCGTTCCTCGGTGATGCCATACGCTTGCACGCGGGTACCAATGGCCACGAACAGCAACGCCAGCAGCGGAAACAGCGCCCGGTAGAACCAGCGGGCAAACGTACGAATCCAGGTGTTTTCGGCGGCGTTGCGAATAGGATGAATCAGCAGCAGCGCGAAAATACCGGCCACTGAAAACGCCAGAATCAAGGTAGAAACCCAGCCTTTTGGCAGCGTCCAGAGCACCACAATACGGGCCAGATAGGCATACAGAATACCTAGGTATAGTACCACCAGCGGCAGCAGCACAAACTGCGTGAACAGCTTCAGCCCCTTTGGATAGGCAGTTTCCTGCTCTAGCGCCGCCCAGTCATGTGGCACGCCGGCCAGAAAAAACCAGGTATTGAATACGGTAGCCATAACCGTGAACAGATGCTCGTAGATATGCCGGTCGAGCTTAATGTCAAACAGGTTTTCTACTGCTACCAGCGCCAGTGCACAGCCAGCAAACAACACCCCGGAATACAGTCCGCCGGTCAGGATACGTAAAAACAGGGTTTCATTATAGCGCCAGAAGCCGGGCGTGTCGGCCTCGCGGCGCAGTTCGGGCAGGTAGGGCACCACGGCCACCAGTAGGTGCAGGCCCAGCAGCAACAAAGCCAGTCGCGACGCCCATATTATGGTAGGGTCTGTAGGGCAGAGCCAATACCATAGCCCCAGCAACGCTACGGCCCCGGCGGCAACTAGCACGCGCCCCAGCCGCGTCCAGCTGTACCGTTCTCCAGCCAGAGCCACACTCAGCGTGAGCGGTAGCCCTAAGGCCGCCGCCGACAGCGTCGGAAACAGCCAGTCCAAGACAGCTTTTTCTTTGTAATCGAGCCGCTGATAGTAGATGGCTACTGCGCCCAGCAACAGGCTACAGCATAGCGTAAGCGGGAAACGGCGAACCACACGGACGGCTTCGGTAGCCAGACGCTGCAGAGAGGGAAGTTGCATAAATAGAGCAGGGAATAAGGGCGGCAAGAAACGTACTTATTGGGCTTCTTTCCTATTTTCCTGCTGAGCTACCGGCGGCCGTATCAACGCGGCGCTTTCTGCGTACTAGCAAAGCACTGGCTGTAAACTTCTGCCCTCCTACCCCTTATGAAAAGACCTTCGCTTCGTCAATTTCTGGCTATTTCTGTGCTGGGATTGGTGCTGACGTTGGTAGGAACGGCCTGGGTGCTGGGCACACGCTGGGGCCAGCGGCAGCTAGAGAAGCTCATTCGGGAGCGGGTATCGCGCAACTCCGACTTGGTGCTGGCGCCCTTTGAAGTGGACATTTCGGCATTGCGCCACTTCCCGCATTTCACCGTTTCGCTGCGGCACGTGCTGCTCACCGATACTTCGTTTGGGCGGGCGGTACCGGTGCTCCGGGTGGGGCAAGTAGATGCGCGGCTGGAGCTGAGCCACATCTGGCGCGGCGAGTTCCGGATGAGCCACCTGACACTGCGCGATGCTGAGTTCCGGCAGCTGACCGACTCGCTCGGGCGCGACTGGGGCCTGCGTGGTAAAGGACCGCGCCGCAACACGCCCAGCATACCGCCCAACTTCGACCTCGACTCCCTGGTATTGGTGAACGTGAGCGTGCAGGACCGCAACGAGTTGCACAATGGCGGCTTCGATGCCTATGTGCGGCAGGGCCGGCTCGTGGTGCAGGTGCGCAAAGGCCTCGCCCATACCACAGGCACCCTGGATGGGCAACTCAACTACCTGCGCAGCGGACGTGGCAATCTGTTCCAGAACGAGCCAGTTGTGGCCCAGATTCGCTACCGTTACGACTTTCGGCGGCGCGAAGGCACTTTTCTGCGTACCCGCGCCACGCTCAACGGCGACACGGTGCTGGTAAATGGCACCCACCGGGGCGCGGCGCCCAATGAACCCCGCGGTACCCGCCTCAACCTGCAATTTGAGGGCAAGCAGCCGCTACTGGAAGTGCTACACGTGGCGCTGCCCACCAGCCTCGACCATTTTCTGGATGACGCCCGCAGCCCCAGCCACGCCCATATCCGGTACAGCATCCGGGGCATCAGTGGCCCCACTACGCGGCCTCGTACCGTTCTTCGCTTTGCCCTGCGCAACGCCCAGGTGCAGTGGGCCGATTCGGCGCGGAGGATACAGCGCTGGGATGCGCGCGGCGTGTTTGATAACGGCCCCAGCCACTCACCCCGCACCACCAGCCTCTCGTTTGAGCAGTGCCGTATCTACTCGAAAGCCGGGGAGCTGGACGCCTCACTCACGGTATCTGACTTTACACGCCCGCGCCTGCAAGGGCACGTGCGGGGCCGTACCGAGCTGCAGACGCTGGCTTCTGTGGTGGTACCTACCCTCTGGCGTGCCCGCCGAGGCGAGGCCACCATTGACCTGAAACTGGACGGCACACTGCCTGAAATACCAGACCGTGCTTCCCGCCGCGCGCTGCGCGCCGACACGCTGTTGCCACCCATTGCGGCCCGCGGTACTGTACAGCTCGAAAATGCGTCCTTCACTATTCCGAGGCGGCAAGCTGATATGACAGGGCTCAACGTGCGTATCCGGCTACGCGACAGTCTATGGACGCTGGAAAACTTGGCAGGACAGCTGAATGGAATGCAGGTGCGGGCCAATGCTACTACCACGTATCTGCTGGCCTATTTCAGCGGGCAACACCCGACCACAAACGTAACAGGCACTTTTGAAGTAGACGAGTTGCGCACCAGAGAATTGCAGCGGCTGCTGGCGGCCCCGCACGGCCGAAACCGACCCGCCCAGCGAGCCGCACGCCTAGGCCGCACGCCCAACCAGGAGTTGGCAACTAAGGCCATGAACTTGCTGCCACCGGGCCTGCGCCTCAACATTCGGCTACGCTGCGGGCTACTGATACTGGCCTCCGATACGCTGGAGCAGCTGGCAGCTACAGTACGCCACAACGGGCGCTATGTGCAGCTCCGTGACCTGCACGTGCGCGTATGGGGCGGGCAAGTGAGTGGCGTAGTAAGCTGGCCGACTGATACGCTCAATCTGCAGCCCGTAGCGGCCCGGCTGGCGGTGCAGTTTCCTTCCCTCAACTACCAACAGCTGCTGGCCCGTGTAACGCGCCCTTCGCGCCGCGCCCCTGGTGCCCCCAAGGACCCTACCCTGCGCGAAGTGCTGCTGGCTGCCAACGGACAGGCAACTGTGGTGGTAAATGAATTGGTGCTGCCCGGCAACAACAACCTGCGCAATGTGCGTCTGCGCATCGATAAAAAGGGTCCCAGCTTCCTGATTCCGGCGCTTTCCTTCCGCTCCAGCTCGGGCGGCACCGGGCAGCTCAGTGCCAGCGCCCGCCTCAAGGGCACGCAGCTACTCAATGCCCGCGCCGACCTCAACCTGCGCTACGCTACCCTCGATGTGCAGCATCTGCTGCAACTACTGGCCTCTTTGAGCACCATTCCCTCGCCAAACGACGATGCCCCGCGCCGCCGCCCTACCCGTACGCCCGGCGCCTCCTCTCCTTTTCTTGACGGCACCGTGACCGGCCGGGTAAACGTAGCCGCTGACCAGATCCGGTACGGGGCCTTGCGGGGTAGTCAGTTTAAATTGGTGAGTAGCCTGGATGCAGGTGCAGCGCGGTTAGAGCAGTGTTCATTACAGGCGTTCGGTGGAAACATTTCGTTGCGTGGCGTATTGCAGACCAACGCTGGCGCCAATTCCCACCCGCTGCATGCCCAACTCCGCCTGAACCGTATTCAGCTACCGGAGCTGTTTGGGCTGGCTACCGGTCTTGGCCTAGATGTGCTGGCTCCTGAGAACATTAGGGGTACTATGGATGGCGAAACTGACCTGCATACCTCCCTCGACAATGCTTTTCTTCCCAAGCTCAGCCAAACCCAGGCTTTCCTCAAAACGCAACTCCATGACCTGGAATTGCTGAACGTGGAAGCCTTGATGGAAGCCCTGAAATTCATGCGGGAAGAGCGCACCAGCCACCTTTACTTTGAACCCGTGAGCCCCCGGTTTGTGCTGGATGGCGGCCGTCTGCTGATTCCGAACCTGCAGCTCAATAGCAACCTCACGGATATGGACGTGAGCGGAGAATACTACCTCACCGGCCAGGCCAACCTATATGTGGGCTTGAGTCCCTTACAGGCGCTGTTCGGCAACAATGAAAAGCGAATTGCCCGTATTCAGAGCGGAGAAGCTGCCCAGCGTCGCAGCCGGGGCCTTGTTTACCTGAACCTGAGCCGAACTACGCCCGGCAGCCGCTACAAGGTGCGCCCCTTCCAGAAGCAGGAACAACGCCAGAACAAGGACGCAATGCTGCTGGAATATCAGGAGCTGCTCCGCACCCAGAAGCTGGATACCACGCTTCGCCTGCTGCAATAGCCGTCCATTATACTAAGCCGGTAGCACCAGCGTAAACTCCGTGTAGTTGCCTTCTTCCGTTTCTACTTGCAGCACTCCGCCATGCCCTTTCGTGACGATATCGTGGGCCAGTGATAAGCCTAGGCCCGTTCCTTGGCCGGTGGGTTTGGTAGTGAAAAAGGGGGTAAAAATCTGCTGTTTCACTGCCGCCGACATACCCGTACCATTGTCGCGCACCCGAATCTCAATCTGGCTGCCCACACGGCGGCTGCTTACATGGAGCACAGGTGCATAGTCTGCGCCGAGCTGCGCTTGGCGGGCGGCCAGCGCGTGAAAGGCATTGGTGAACAGGTTGAGCAGTACCCGGCCTATCTCCGTGCGCACCAGCTGCGCCTCCTGCACCGACTCATCCAGCTCTGTACGCAGTGTTGCCTGAAAGCCGTGGTTTCTGGCCTGCATTTCCTGATAAGCCAACCGCAGATTCTCTTCTATCAACTCATTTACCCGTACCAGTTCGTGCTGGCTGGTGCCGGTACGGGCGTGCGTCAGCATGTCGGTGATGATGGAGGAAGCACGCTGCCCGTGCTGGCTGATTTCCTGCAGGTTTTGTTTGAGGCCCGCCAGAATCTCCTGTTTTAAACCATCCGTCGCGCCTAGTGTTGGCACGGCGCGCGTGCTGTCTTGGTCGAGCATAGCGACGCTGACTTCCGCGAAATTCTTCATGAAATGCAGCGGATTCTGCAACTCATGCGCAATACCAGCTGACAGTTCACCTACAAACGCCCATTTCTCAGCCGCTACCAACTGCTGCTGGGTAGCCAGCAAATCAGCCTGTTTCTGTTCCAGCAAGGCATAAGCGCGCTGCTTCTGGCGGTTGCTGCGCCACAGCACCACGCTTAGCCCAGCCACCGCCCCCAGTCCCACCAACGACACCACCAAAAGCCACTGCTGCTGCTGGTTTTTCTGCCGGATCAGCTGCTCGTTGCGGGTCAGTTGGCTAATTCGGGTTTGCCGGCGGTCCAGCTCGTAGCTGTACTGCAGAGCGGCAATGCGCCGAATAAGCTCACGGCTGCTGAGGCTGTCCTGATAGGTACCGTACAGAGTCTGGTACCGGTAAGCATCCGGAAAATGCCCGAGCCGTACGCTGGCCTGGGTAAGCACTTCGCTCACATCTCGGATATTCTCTTTCACGCCGCTGCGCAGGCTGGCCTGCAGGCTGGCTTTGCCATAGATCAGGGCACTATCGGGGCGGTTGGTATGCAGGTGGGCGCGGGCCAGCACGAGCTGGGTCCAGGGTAGATAGCCGACTACGTCCAGCTGCCGGAGCTGGTGCAGCACCCGGTAGCTGTAAGCAAAGGCTTTGGGGTAGTTTCCTAACCGCTCCTCCATATCCGCCACATTCATTTCCTCTACCAGAAAGCCAGGCTCATCACCCAACTGGCGTGTCAGAGTAGCATCCTGCTGGTAATAGCGGCGGGCACTATCCCAGTTGCCCTGTGTGCGGTATAAGTCGCCGAGGCCGCGCAGGCCCTGCGACACTCCCGGCTGATTGTGGTGGTGCCGGGACAGTTGTAGGCACCGCTCCAGATACTCGCGCGCCTTCTCATACTCACCTACCTCCGTACTGATAATGCCCATCTGCGCGTTCATCAGCACCAGCCAATGCGGGTCTTTCAGACGCTCAGCCAGAGTTAGGGCTTGCTGGGCATGGTCCAGCGCCTGCGTATAGTTTCCTTGGCCGGAGAAGATATAGGCCAGATTGTAGGTGCAAGCCAGCTGGTTGCGCAGGTCGCCGATTTCAGAAAAAGCCTGGCGAGCCTGCTGCGTATAGAGCTGGGCCGGGCCGTATTCATTGCGTTTGCGGTAATAAAAGCCGAGTCCAAGCTGCGCTTTTGCTTCGCCGAAACGGTAATGTAGGCCCTGAGCCAGCTGCAGGGCATCCTCGAAAGAAGCGCGCGACTCGCGGGGCGCTTTGGAACGCTGCTCAAATGCCAACTCGTTCAGCCGGTTTACTCGCGTCGTATCAGCCTGTGGGTGCGCCTGCACTTTTGCCCGCAGTTGCTCGAGCTTGGGCGTTTGAGCGCCTGCTGCTGAAGCAGTCAGCAAAATCAACAACAAAATGCAGGATTTCAAAGCAAATAAGCCGTTTGGAACAGTAGCGTTGAGCTTTACAAAGCTACCATTTTCCCTGTTGCTACCCAGCACTCCTGGCGGCACGATCAGGCTGGTCAGGCAACGGTCGGACTATAGCATCGGTTGGCGCTTCAAAATCCTTTGGGCAGGTCAATTCCCCGAATTGTCCGAAACAGGCTCAAGGCATTCTGATCGGTGAGGCCGCCGATATAGTCTGTCAACAGGATAATCTGCTCATATGCAGTAGCGACCTGCTGGGGGCCTTCGGCCCGAAACTGCTCGGGCAGCAGGTGCAGCAACTTGCGGGAGCGTGGCCCAGTATGGGGGTCGAAGGTGGCGTGCAGAAACGCATCGAGCAGGCCAGCCAATACTTCGAAGCCTGCCGCCTCTATTTCCAGTACCGGGCGGCTGCGGTACAAGTGCTCCACCGTGAGGCGGTGCACGTGCTGGAGTTGCTCCCAACAGTCGAGTTGCTGGACCAGCGGCTCATCGGCGCGGCCGCGCAGCAGGTCGTCGGCGCGGTTGGCAAAAAGGCGGGCGGTTTGTTGCACCAGGCGGTTGATGAGGCGCGCACGCAGATAGCCGAGTTCCTCGCGCCAGTCGCGCCACTCTACCGAGCCTCGGCGGCCGGGCGCGTCGCCGAGCATGTCGCGCAGCAACGCCAGTCCGATTTCGCACGGAATCAGGCCCAGTTTGAGGCCGTCCTCAAAATCGATGATACGGTAGCATAGATCATCGGCTGCCTCGACCAGAAACGCCAGCGGGTGTCGGTGATAAAATCCGCCGATATCGGTGCCGATGGGCTTACTGAGCAAGCCTAGCTCCCGGACTACTTCCAGAAAGCGGGGTGCTTCAGTTTGAAAGTAACCGTACTTTTTCTCGCTGGTGCCGCGCGTCAGGCTGGCTTCTTCTACTATTGAGGGCCGAGGGTATTTGGTGAAAGCGCCCAAGGTAGCATATGTCAAGCCCAGACCGGCCGAGCCGCTGCTGTGGGCGGCGTAGGTATGCGTAAGGACGCGAAAACCAGCAGCATTGCCTTCGAACTGCTGCAAATCGGCGCGCTGTGAGGCGTTGAGCATGCGCACAAACGGTTCGGCGGCCGCACTGCGGAAGTAGGCGGATATGGCATCTTCGCCGGAGTGCCCGAATGGCGGGTTGCCGATATCGTGCGCCAGACAGGCGGCAGCCACAATATCACCGAAGTCAGAGTCAAGATGCGGCAGCGCAGCCGCCAGCGCCGCGTTTTCCTCAAGCAGCAACCGGCCTCCGAGACGACCTAAGGAGCGGCCCACGCAGGCTGTTTCCAGCGAATGGGTCAGGCGGGTGTGCACAAAGTCGGTTTCGGGCAGCGGCATTACCTGGGTTTTGCGCTGCAGCCGCCGAAACGCGGAGCTGAACACAACCCGGTCATAATCGGCGACAAAAGCGCCGCGCACGGGCGGCGCATCCGTGACGAGGTGCAGCTGGGGCTGCTCGGGGTAGCGGCGGCGGCTGAGCAGCCGTTCCCAGCTCATGGTGGGTGCGTCGGAAGAATCGGTCTGGAGGTGCATCATCGGGCAGGCAAGGTAAAACGAACCACCCTATTCTGCCGCATCTGCAGCCGTTCCGGCGTTCCGATAACAAGCCGGCCGTATCTTTGGGACGATGAATTCTTCTTTGCTCTCAACTTCCCTGGGCCGCCTGCGCGTAGTCGGGTTTCTGGAAGGCTGGTCTTTCCTGATTCTACTGCTGGTAGCCATGCCGCTCAAATATCTGGCCGGCGAGCCGCTGGCGGTACGCTATGTAGGCATGGCACACGGCGTGCTGTTCGTAGCCTATGTGCTGCTCGTGTTGCAAAATGCTTTAGAACACAGCTGGGGCATGCGCAAAACTGGACTGGCACTAGTGGCTTCGTTTGTTCCGCTGGGCACTTTCTGGGCCGACAAGCACCTGTTTCGTAGCGCCAATTAATACCCCGTTTTATTCGCCCGGCTCCTCCCCCATGCGTCCCAGCAGGCGCACTGTGGCGTAGCCGAGCAGCAGAAACACTCCGTAGAGCAGCGTTACGCCCCAGGTACCGGAGAAAGACATCGGGTGCAGAATGCGGTTCAGAATATCGTAGAACAGCGTCAGCGGATTCGTGACGATGTCCCAGGAGTTGAAGCGCAAGTAGCGGCCCAGATACACTCCGAAGCTGCTCAGTAGCAGCGCTACGGTGGCAAATGCCCAGCCGGACCACCAGCCCAAGCGGCGCGTCACCAGTGCCTGCATGTCGGTAAGAGAGGCGTAGGCGAGCATCAGGCCGTTCCAGGCGGCACTTAGCAGCAGGGCCAGGTCGAACCAGTAGGGTACGCCGGTGCGCGGCTCCAGGTGAAACAGGTCGGTGAGGATGTAGGGCGCGTTAGGAAAAAACAGCAGCCACACTGCACCCACTGGCAGCAGCACGCGTGCCTTCAGCCGCCCCGCCGACAATCCCAGCATAGTACTCAGCCCGAACGGAATAAGTGCCAGAAACAGATTCCAGAGCAGAAATACGAAGGTAATCTGATGGGTCAGGAATACCCGAAACGTTATCAGCACAACGCTCAGTGTGAGCGAAGCGCCCAGTACCAATAGCAGGCTCAGGCGCTGGCGAATCTGGGGCAGGGCAAAGGTTAGCGGCATCGGCATAGCTACAAGTACGGAAATTATGGGCTTGGAAACGACAGAGTCGCCGCCGTATTGCCTTCCGCTTTGCAGTCCTGCTCGGCTGCCTAGTTATCAAACCACCACCTATATACCAGCCAAAGCACGAAAAACACTATCAAAATGTACCAGCCCCACTTGGCAGTTTCGCGGGACGTGTCGCCCGGCACTTTGGGGCGGCGCTTTAACTCCGGGAGAAGACGCATAACGTTGTAGCTGTAAGTTTGCTGCAGAACAGCAAAGCCAGCTGCCCTGTTCCGGCGTGCGGCGCCTACTACTACGGAGCGGCGGCATTCGTTACTCTACCCCGCCAGCCGCCCAGCGCAAGGTAGCCTGGGTTTGTGCGTATTTTGCCTGCAGCTCGGCCAGTTTCACGCGGGCAGATACCAGCGTCGATTCGCGGGCATTGATAAGGAATACAGAGCTTTCCCCATTCTCAAACCGAATTTGCTCGCCAACGCGCAGGCGTTCCGCATTTCGCACTACTTGCTCCTGCAGGCGCAGCTGTTCGCGCAGGGCTTCCCATTCGTTGGCCACAGTGCGTACTCCGGTCTGAATTTCACGTGTGTCCTGCTGCAAGTCCAACTCGGTTTCGCGCAGCTTTAGGCGGTTGAGCTGCAGCTTGGCTCGCTCCTGACGCAGCAGCAGCGGATAGGCAAAGCTCACGCCCAGCTTGTAGTTGTTCTGCAGGTAGCTGCCGCTCAAGCTGGCCGGACTCTCGGGGCTGAATGGCTGGCCCGCCTGCAGCAAGTTGTAATCAACGGAAAGCTTAGGAAGCAGCTTGTTGGAAAGCAGCCGGCGCTCTACGCCCAGCTGGTTGAGCTTGGCGCGGCTTTTTTGCAGCTCCGGATGGATACGCTGCGCCAGCTCGGCCAGCGCGGCCACCGAATCGGGAGGCAGGGGCTGCCAGGCAGCGGGGCCGGGCAACACCTGCGGCCGGGCAGCAGCCGGCAGCTCCAGCGGCTGGTTCTGCTCGTTCCAGAGGTAGTTGGAGAGCAGCAGCGTGGAGTTGCGGAACTGCACCCGGGCTTGTGCCAGCGTGGCCTGCCGGTTCTGCAGCTCCGTCAGGGCTTCCACCGAGTCGATGGCGGCCAGGTCGCCGAAAACCACCCGCTGACGTACCGCTTCAAAGCGGGTGTTGGCCAGACCGGTGTTGCGGTCCAGCAGTTGCAGACGTTGGTAGTTCAGGCTCCAGTCCCAATAATCTTTGGCGGCCTGCAGTAGTAGCTTGTTGAGGGCACTGCGGCGCTCTGCATCGGCCAAGTCCTGTAATGCCTGGGCCTGGCGCACGGCAGCGCGTCGCTCATCTATCAACAGGCCCTGTGCCAGTGGCACCGAGAGGCCTACATAGCTCAGGCCAGCTGGCGAAGTATAGCTTTCCGGATTTACATACGTACCCACTCCCCTGTCGAACCCAGCTTTCAGGTCGGCTCCGAACCAGAGCGGCACCCGCAACTGGCTGTCCCAGTCATGGAAGTACTCTTTGCCGCCGAAGGTCTTGCCGTAGTATTTGCTGGTGGCCGCGGGGTCGAAGAGGCCTCGGGCGTAGCGCACTTCCTGCAACGCCCGCTCCGGCAGCAGCCCGGCCTGCCGTGCCACCGGATGCCGCAACGCCACGAAGGTCAGCAGATCGGTGAGGCTGAACACCTGCCCGGAATCGCTGGCGGCAACGGGAGCCGACGAAGGCACCGCAGGTATCAGCCCAGCCGGCCGCTGCGCGCATACTGGCCCAGCCAGGGTCAGCAATGCCGCTGCTACTATCAGTCGGAGCCGTTTCATTTCGACTCTTCCTCCTCTCCTCCGTATTTCGCGCTTTTATCAGCCTTTGCGCCTTTGCTGGTTCCCAGCGTGCCAGTAGTGCCGTCTGCGCCGGGGTTGCCTACAAAATCGGGCGGGAAGCCATTGAGCTGGCGCCACAGCTCGTACCAAATCGGCACATCATCGAGCAGGGCCCAACCATACACGCCAGAGCCCACACGCAGCGGCTTGGGCCAGGGCTCCTGGTCCGGGTCGGGGGTTACGAGGATGCGGTATTGCCCCTGGCTGTCGATGTTGTCGATGACGGCCACCGTGCCCCCGAAAGTACCGAAGCTGGTACCAGGCCAGCCGGTGAATACCAGCGCTGGCCAGCCATCAAACTGCAGCCGCACCTTGCGGCCCACACTCAGCAGTGGCACGTCCATGGGGCGTACGTAGAGCTCGGCGGCCAGTGCCGGCGTGTTGGGCATTACGGTCACAATCGGCTCACTCTCCTTCACAATTTCGCCAATACCCGCTTTCAGCGCCCGCACCACATAGCCATCCTGCGGGGCGCGAATATGGTAGTAGCCGGCCCGAATGCTAAGGTTGGCCAGTTCGTTACGCATCTTGGCAATCTGGCCTTCGCTATCGAACTGATACGCCGTGGTAGAACGCCGATCCGACTCCGATTTGGCTATCTTATCCTGATACTCAGCCTGCAGCGACGACAACTCTAACTGGGAATTGGTAAGCTCCTGGCGGCTGGCGTTCAGCTTGTTTTCTACGGCTTGCCGCTTGGCAGTGCTTTCCTGAAACTTGAGGCGGCGCTGCTCCAGCTCCGTCAGGCTCTTAAGGCCCTGCGCATACAGGGCTTCTTGGCGGGCCAGTTGCTGCTGCGCAATGCTAAAGTCGTTGTCGGCGGCGCGCAGCTCAGCTTCGTCGGAGTTCACCTTCAGGCGGCTCTGCGTTACTTTGTTGCGGGCTTTATCGAGGCTGATGCGCAGGCCGCTGCGCAGAGCATCCTGCTGGCTGCTGAGGGCCGTACCTTTCGCCCGGTTTTCTTCCAGCGCCGAAATTTTGGCCTGCAACTGCTCTTGCGTGCGGGCCAGTAGTTCCGGGTCAAAGTATTTTTCCTTGATTTCGGTAATGATGACCAGCGTATCGCCTTTCTTCACCTGCTGCCCCTCCCGCACTTTCCAGGCCTCAATGCGGCCGGCAATAGTACTAGGCACAATCTGAGGACGGTCTTGGGGGCGCAGGGTAGTGAGTGTGCCGGTCGAGCGGATGTTCTGGGTCCAGGGCAGAAAGCCGGCTATCAGCACCAGCAGGCCCAGCGCGGTGAGCCAACGGGCCACCGTACGGCCCGACTGCGGCGTCTGCACCTGCTCAAAAGCGCGGAAACGACTGGTCAGCGGGTCGGTTTCAGCTAATGGATGTTCAGCAAAGGGCATGAGAAGGATAGGCTAAGTTGGGGGGAGCTGATGCGTTGAGCTGGCAGGAAATTGCGGGCGGGTTTACTATAACCAGGCAGTGGCAACTTCTGCTTCGGCAGAGCCGCTGCTTAGAGCAGGGCCTGCAGCTCTGGCAGCTTTGAAGTAGGCTCAAACGGTCCATCGGCCACAATGCGGCCATCACGCAGCAGAGCCAAGCGGGTGCATAGGCTCAGCACCCGCTGGTCGTTGGAAGCTACCAGCACAGTCCAGGAATGGGCGGGGTCCAGCAGGCGCTTCAGAATACGCAGGCGCTCAGCCGGCTCCACGCTAGACAGGAAGCTGTCGAGCAGCAGTAGGCGCGGGCGGCGTACCAGTGTGCGGGCCAGCAGTAGTTTGTGGCGCGAGCTATCAGCTAGGGGCGTTCCAATGCCCAGCGGTGTACTCAGGCCTAGTGGGCGGGCATACACTTCGTCGCGAAGGCCTACCAGTTCCAAGGCCCAGGCCACGTCATCGGGGCTGATGCCGGGCTGGTCGAGAGTCAGATTCTGCAGCAGCGTGCCCTCGAACAGGTTTTGGTGCGAGATGGTGTCGCCGACAACGCGGCCCAGGGCTTCCGTTGAAATGTCCTGCAGCGCCAACCCATCGAAGGCCACTACACCGGTATAGCCTTCCAGCAACCCAGACAGAATACGTAGTAGAGTGGTTTTGCCGGAGCCATCGGAACCGGCCAAGCCGAGGTGCTCCCCGGCTTTCAGCACCAGCGACACGTCCTGCACGGCCCGTTTGCCCGCGCCCGGATACTGGTAGCCCAAGTGGCGCACTTCCACCCGGAGCCCGGTCCGTTGGGTAGTCAGCGGCAGGTCCGAGCCTACGTTGGTGGCTACCACGGGCAGGTCCAGCACGTGCCCGATTTTGTCGAGGGAAGTAAGCGCGTCGTATACCACGTCCAGTTTCAGCAGCACTTTCTCTACTGCCGAGATGGTCAGAATGATAACGATTTCAGCCGCCACAAACTGCCCGATGTTGATTTGCTTGGCAATCAGCAACCAGCAGCCAATGATGAGCAGTGCCGCCGTAATCAGGGTTTTGAAGGCCACAAACCCCCAGAACTGCGTGAGTAGCACCCGGAAGTGGCTCTGGCGCGAGGTGAGGTAGCCCTGCACGAGGCTGTCGGTGCGGTTGAGGGCCATTTCCTGGCGGGGCGGATGGCGGAACGTGTGCACGGTGCGGGCCACGTCTTCCAGCCAGGCTACTACCCGGTATTTATACTTCGACTCGGTGAGGCTGGTGCTCAGGCCTTCGCCACCCGTAAACCGGATCATCAGGGCCAGCAACACAATCAGCAGCAAGCCGAATGCAATGAAGACCGGATGGTAGAGCGAGAGCAGCAGCAGCCCGAACAAAATCTGCAACGCGGCGGCCGAAAACTCAATCAGCAGCGAGGAAATACCCTTCTGCAGGGTAGGCGTATCGAGCAGGCGGTTCATCAGCTCCGGCAGGTACTGCCCGTCCAACGACTCGGTGCGGATGCGAGGTAGGCGCACGGCAAAATCGAGGGAAAGCCGCGCGAACAACCGCTGCTGAATGAACTCAACCAAGTAGAGCTGCATCACCTGTAGCCCCCCAACCAGCAGTGTACCGAGCACAATGAACCCAATCAGCACAATGATGGAGGTACTCACGTCGCCGCTGCTGATGAAGCCGATAACGGACTGTACGCCCAGCGGCAGCGAGAGGTTGATGAGGCCAGCCAGGGCCGCGTATACGTAGAGGTAGGTGATATCGCGCCGCTCTGAGGCCAGCAGGCGCAGCAGGCGCTGGCCGGGCGTGAGAGCAGGAACTGAAGATTCAGCCATAAACGGTGATAGTAGTGTGGTGTGGTAGGAGCAGATACCGTGCGTGGGCAGCGGCAGGGGTATAGCAGGTCGTCACGAAGTCCTTGTCACGATGCAGTCGAACCTGATATTTATCCGCTACAAAGGTACCGCCCCCCCTAGAGCGGTAACTTAAGATGGTATTAAATGGAGCTTAATTTTTGATTAAAGAACTGTTCTGCTTCAGACGTGCCGGTTCTGCGCCTGAACCACGCTGACGGGGCTCTGTGGCGAGTAGCCATATCTTCCCCGGGGTTCCTGCGTACCTTTGCCCGGTACTGCCTGCACGCAGGCGGCGCTTCTCTCTCCCGTCCTTTTCCCCGGCTCCTCTGCCATGCGGTATTTCTCTGCTCTTCGGCTTGCTACTTTTTGCACTGGTCTGGCCTTCGCGGCGTCCGGGCAGGCGCAGCAGCCAGGCCGCTCTACTACCTCAGCTACTCCCAAACCGGCCACCACCACGGCTAAGCCTACTGCTACCAAAGCAACTGTTCCGCCAGCTGCTGCCAAACCCGTTGCGCCTGCCAAAGCCGGCACCACTACGCCCGCCAAAACGGGCAGTGCGGCGGCCACTTCTGGTAAACCAGCTTCCTCTACGGCACCGGCCAAAGCCCCTACGGCCACTGCGCCAAAGCCAGCTACTACGGCACCAGTCAAGCCTACCGGGCCGCCCCTGCCCGCCAACATGGGTTCCACTGACTTCAGGACCCGCTACAAAAACGGCAAAACCCTGCTCGACCAGACTCGCTACGACCTGGCTATGCAGGAGTTGGAGCCTCTCACGGCCCCCGGCAACAAGTTCGACCGTGCCCCAGAGGCCGCATACCTGTATGCAGTAGCGGCTACCCGCGCCAAGAAATGGGCCGAAGCCGAGCAGATGCTCAATCTGCTGCGCAGCGAGTATGCCCAGTGGCCCAACCTGCCTGAGGCGTTTTTCCTACAGGGGCAGGCATCATTTGAGCAGGGCGACTTTGAGAACGGGCTGCGCGTGCTGGCGCAGCTCCCGCCCGACCGTTTGGTTCAGGAAGCCGCCAACATGAAAGCTGTGTACTTGCCCCGCGTGAAGGACAAGACCACCTTTCAGAATCTGCTCAAGGCCTACCCACAGGATGCTGTGCTAGGCCGTGCCTTTGCTGAAAAGCTGGCTAACGGTGGCTGGTATACCGATGCCGACCGGGGCCAGCTTGATCAGCTCATTACCCAGTTTTCGCTGGACCGCACCCGTTTTACTCCGCGCCCACGTGTGCTGAAGAAGAGCAGCTATAATGTGGCTGTGCTGTTGCCTTTCGAGTTCAACGACCCCAGCTGGGAAACGCGCCGCAAAAACCAGTTCGTGACGGACCTCTACGCCGGGATGCGCCTGGCGCAGGACTCGTTGCAGCGCGAAGGCCGCCCGGTACAGATTTTTGCGTACGATACCGGCGCCGATACGCTGCAGCTCAAGCAGGTGCTGGCTCTGCCGGAACTGGCTTCCATGGATATGCTCATCGGGCCCGTATATAAGTCAGGTTCCAAGATTCTGGCTCGTTACGCCCAGCAAAAGCAGATTGTGTGCGTCAATCCTCTCTCCCAGGACGGCGACCTAGTGCTTGATAATTCCTGGCATTACCTGTTTGAGCCCAGCACGGCTACCCAAGCCCGGCAAGCCGCACAATTCGCCTACACCCGCCTCGGTGGCGCGCGCACAGCCGTAGTGCTCTACGAGGATACAAAGGACGAAGCATCGTTCGGGCAGGCCTATAAGTTGGCCTATGAAGCGCTGGGCGGCCGGGTACTGCAGCTGCGGCGCATCAACTCCGATGTAGATGAATCTCTGGCTGCTGGTTTTGCGGGTCTGGATCTGAAATCTGTCGGCCACTTGGTAGTGGCTTCCGACGCTAAAAAGGCCGGGCCGTATACGCTTGGCCTGCTCAAAGCCCAGGATGCCCGCCCGCCCCTCATCACCTATAGTTCCTGGCTCGACAACAACCGCATCGGGCTGGGCCAGCTGGATGCCCGCGACGTATACTTTGTGCATCCCAAATTCCTCGACAAAACCAATCTGGGTGTGCGGCGCTTCCGCCAGTTGTATATGCAGCGCCAGAACCTACCCCCGTCCGTTTTCGCGTTTACAGGTTTCGAGTTGCTTTACTACTTTGGCTCGCAGTTGCACCAGAACGGCACAGCTTTCCAGCAGAATCTGGCGGCCAGCGGCCCGGTTTCGGGTACCGTATTTCAGGGCATCGGCTACCCCGGCGGCGCCCACGACAACCAGTATGTGCCTCTCACCAAGCTGGAACGGCTGGAAGTGGAAATCCTGAACCCGGTGGGCCTACGCTAGGTTGTATCCCTAGCAGCAGGGCTATTGTCCACCCTGCCCTTCGTTTTTGTTTCATTGATTTGCTGACTGAGCCGCTCAGTTGCGGTATAACTTTCTCTCATGTCCCAAACTACTGCCTCCCCCAGCCTTACGCTCACTACTTCCGACGCACTGTTTACGCGGGCCAAAAACCACATTCCTGGTGGCGTCAACTCGCCGGTGCGAGCTTTTCGCGCTGTGGGCGGGCACCCAGTGTTTATGCAGTCGGCGCAAGGTGCCTGGCTGACTGATGTGGACGGCAATAAGTACCTCGATTTTATCAACTCCTGGGGTCCGATGATTCTGGGCCATGCCCCCAGCATAGTGCTGGATGCCGTGCAGGGTGCCATCCGAAACTCTCTTTCCTTCGGTGCCCCAACCCAGCGCGAGGTAGAAATGGCGGAGCTCATCAAGCAGATGGTGCCGAGCATTGAAAAAGTACGGCTCGTGAATTCCGGAACTGAGGCTACTATGTCGGCTATCCGGGTGGCACGCGGCTACACCGGCCGTGACAAAATCATCAAGTTCGAAGGCTGCTACCACGGCCACGGCGACTCATTTCTGATTGCGGCCGGCTCGGGAGCCCTCACCCTCGGCACCCCCGACTCCCCGGGCGTAACGGCCGGCGTTGCGCAGGATACTCTCACCGTTCCGTACAACGATCTGGCAGCCGTAGAGCAAATCATTCTTGCCAATGAAGGCCAGATAGCCGCTTTGATTCTGGAGCCGGTAGTGGGCAATATGGGTCTGGTTGCTCCCGTAGAAGGCTATCTGCAGGGCTTGCGCGAGTTGTGTACCCAGCACGGCATCGTACTCATCTTCGATGAAGTAATGACCGGCTTCCGGCTGGCGCGGGGTGGGGCGCAGGAACTGTATGGCATCACGCCAGACATGACTACGTTGGGCAAAATCATCGGGGGCGGTATGCCGGTGGGCGCTTATGGTGGCCGCCAGGACATCATGGACAATGTAGCTCCGGCCGGCAAGGTGTACCAGGCAGGTACACTTTCTGGAAACCCCATTGCCACTGCCGCTGGCATTGCCCAGCTTACGTATCTGCATGAGCACCCTGAACTCTACGAAGAGCTCAACCGCGTCACCACCCGCCTCGCCGATGGCACGCGCCAGATTTGTGCCGAACTGGGGCTGAACTACACTGTGAACCAGGTTGGCTCGATGTTCAGCGTGTTCTTCACCGATAAACCCGTGACGAACCTAGAGGACGCCAAAACCTCTGATACCGAAGCTTTCGGGCGCTACTTCCGGGCGATGCTGCACCGAGGCATCTACCTGGCGCCGGCCCAGTATGAAGCGCTATTTGTCAGCACAGCCATCACCGACGAACTAGTAGATACTTATCTCACTGCCTGCCGTGAATCGATGCGGGAGGCCCATGGCATGTAAATGCCCACAGGCTACACTATAATGCTTGAGCAAGTAGCTATGCTATACAGGTCTCCCGACACGCAGTCGGGAGACCTTTTTTTTGTGAAGTGAGGCACAACAGCAAAAACAAAGCCGGCGCTAGGGCCAACGTGTTACCTTTGCGGCAACTACCCGTGTTGCCATGCCCCGATTTCGCCCACTGCTACCGCTTTTTCTGTTGCTGTGGCTTGCCGTGCCCGCCACACTACATGCCCAAGCCAAAGGCCCCGCTGCTGCCAACAAGCAGCTCTTCGACCGGACTGTGGATGAGTTGAATTTCCGCACGATGGAAACCGTTTACGATAAGTCGTTTACGCGGCGCAAGTTTCCGGTAACCATGCGCACGGCCAAAGCCCGCCGCGAGTTCACCGATTTCAATGGCCGCACCGACCTGCAGACGCTGTTTCAGAACTACAACGGGGTATCGGAACGCTACAAAACCCGCTTCGGGAAGGGCCGCACAGATCTAGTAGAATTCGAGAAGCAGCTCAACGCCATTCTGGTAGACAAGAACTTCGAATTCTTTATCCGAGTGCTGCCGCGCGATGAGCGGGTGGCGCTTATCCGCTTGCTGCAGCGCGTAATCAAGCAGGGGGCCGCGCAATTCAACGCCTCCGAAGACCCTGTGCCGGAAGACTTGGCCGCTGATGGGGCCGCCATACCGCCCGCTGACGTAGATGCTCCCTCCTCGACGGCCACGGCTACTGAAGATCCTTCGCCTCAGCCAGAAGCGGGGCTTACTTCGACCACCGTTACCAGTAGCAGCACTACGCCCCGCGCCCTTGATATTGCCGTGCGCCACGATTGGGTAGACTACCTGACGCTGCTACTGGCCGGCTCTTCCACCCTGCTGCTGCTGTTCCTGATTACCAGCGTGCTGCCCGATTTGCGGGCTCGCCTTGATGGGCTGGCAGATGAACTGGAGAATCAGCAACCTACGCCCCGGCCCCGTGTGCGTACTGGCGCCCTGCCCGAAGACCGGTATGACGACGAGGAGGAAAACCACTAATTTCAGAACCCAGAGCACCTTTCATGATCCTCACCGACCAGCAGATTCTCGCCGAAATTGAGCGGGGCAACATCATTATCGAGCCTTACGACCGAACCTGCCTCGGCACGAACTCCTATGATGTCCATCTGGGCCGCTACCTGGCTACCTACCGCGACAAGGTGCTGGATGCCCGCAAGCACAACGAAATTGACGTGTTCGAAATCCCAGCGGAGGGTTTCGTGCTGCAGCCCGGCACGCTCTACTTGGGTGTAACGGAAGAGTACACCGAAAGCCACGCGCATGTGCCGTTCCTGGAAGGCAAAAGCAGCGTCGGCCGCCTCGGCATCGATATTCACGCCACTGCTGGCAAAGGCGACATCGGCTTCTGCAACACCTGGACCCTGGAAATAAGCGTCTCGATGCCGGTGCGGGTATATCATCTGATGCCAGTAGGCCAGCTGATTTACTTTGCCGTGCAAGGCGACGTAGAAACATTCTACAACCGCAAAGCCAACGCGAAATACAACGAGCGTACCACGAAGCCGGTAGAGTCGATGATGTGGAAAAACAAGTTCTAGGCTTCCGAAAAGAGCGAGGGTAGCGGCTGAATATAGCGGCCTGCTTCGCTCTTTTTTTATTAGTCATAAACTCGTTGGCATAGTTTTTCGTTAGTGAAGCACAGGCAGTTGCTTTTCTCTTAACTGTAAGCCGCTGCCTTTTTCTGGTTCCTGACCTGTCAACGATATATAAGAACGATGAGAAAGCAACTTGCTACCGCTGCCCTGCTCCTCGCCGCTACCCTCGGTACGCAGGCCCAGCAAAAGCCTACCTTAGCTCCCAAAGACAAGACTCAATCGTCGCCGCGCCTGAATCCGGTGCAGGAGCGTGCCAAGCGCCTCTCCGACCAGATGGTGCGTGACCTGCGCCTCAATGGCTACCAGGCAAGCCGCCTGCGGGCTATTAACGATGATAAAGTGGCGAAAATGGCGGCTATTGAGCGTAAAAACGCTGGCAATCCAAAGCTCATTGATGAGCAGTGCCAGGGTGTTTGCAAAGAGCGTGACCGGGAATTGCAGGCTGTTCTTTCGAACGACCAGTACACCGACTACTACGGCTCCCGTTCGGCTTTTTACAAGTTTGATAAGGATTACGCCTCTCGTTCGGCTAATGCCAACGCAACTTTCGTAAACTCGGTGCAAAACCCTTCGCCGGCTTCTAGTGGCGCTGTCATTGCACCAGCCCGGACTACTGCCCCACAGACTCGCTAGTCTTAGTAAGTCCTTCATAAAAAAGCCTCCGCAATACCGTTGCGGAGGCTTTTTTATGTACTACAAGCGTGTTATTTCTGCTTCTTGGTTTCCTCATCGATATGGTCGGTGAGAACCCGGCACAGGTCGCGCATTTTGGTGGCCATTACTACATCGTTGGTGGCCGTCATAATGGTTTCGGCCATGGCTCCGATGTTATCGACTACGAAATACTTCATAGCATCGACCGGCATATCCTTGGTCCAGAGGTCTATTTTCATGGTGCCATCCTGGTTACGGTCCCAGATGGCCACATTAATGGCTTTGGCAAAATGAATATCGGGGCCTGCATCCGTCGCCGACCAGCTGATGGCCTCTGGCACTTTCTGATCGTCGAGGGCAATACTGAAGCGGATTTCAGATTTTTTCATGGTTCTGAGGGTAAAAGCAGAGCGTCATACAGAGCTTGCTGAAATACCGCCCCTACTAAGTAACCTGGTTACTACTGTAGTGGCGATGATTCAACAAGCTCCGTATGACGCTCTGGGTTGTGCAAGAAAGTTAAACGTAGTTGTTCAGCATCACCGGCATCACGAGCATCAGAATGTTCTCGTTGTCGTCGGCGAGGGTAGGCATGAGCAGGCCGGCACGGTTAGGGGTGCTCAGTTCCAGCGTAATTTCCTCCGAATCGATGTTGGACAGCATCTCCTGCAGGAACTTAGCATTGAAACCGATTTCCATGTCCTCCCCGTCATACTGGCAAGCCAGTTTTTCGTTGGCTTCGTTCGAGAAGTCCAGGTCTTCGGCCGAAACAGTCAGCTCTGAGCCTGCGAGGCGCAGGCGTACCTGGTGCGTGGTTTTGTTGGAGTAGATGCTAATCCGCTTCACCGAGTTCAGCAGCTCCTGGCGGCTGATGATGAGCTTGTTGGGGTTCGAAACCGGAATTACGTTCTCGTAATCGGGATACCGCTCATCAATCAGGCGGCACACGAGGCGCATCTGGTTGAAGCTGAAGAAAGCATTGGAGTTGTTGAACTCTACGCGTACCGGAGTTGCCTCGGAGGGCAGCGCGCCTTTCAGCAAGTTGAACGCTTTGCGCGGAATGATAAGATTGGCCGTCTGGCCGGCCCCCACGTCGGAGCGGCGGTAGCGAAGCAGCCGGTGGCCATCGGTAGCCACAAACGTCACCTGGCTGTCGGCGAGTTGCACCAGAATACCAGTCATGGCCGGGCGCAGCTCGTCGGTGCTCACGGCGAAGATGGTTTTGTTGATGGCGCGTGCCAACGACGACGACGGAATTTCCAGCGGTGCCGACCCTTTCACTACCGGTACGCGCGGAAAGTCGGTGGCATTTTCGCCGGCTAGTTTGTAGCGGCCGTTGGAGCTGGCAATTTCGATGGTATAGGTTTCCTCGTCCAGCGTGAATGTCACGGGCTGGTCGGGCAGGTTTTTCAGGGTATCGAGCAGAATGCGGGCGGGGGCAGCAATGCGGCCACTTTCGCGGGCTTCTACGGGCAATTCGGTCATCATGCTGGTCTCCAGATCGGAGGCCGTAATCGTCAGCTTGCCATCTTCAATCTCGAAGAGGAAGTTCTCCAGAATCGGCACAACAGGATTGTTCGTGACCACGCCGTTGATGCTCTGGAGCTGCTTGAGCAAGGCGGAAGACGAGACGATGAACTTCATACGAAAAGGTAGGTTGTCGGCGTTTTGGGGAAGAGGACAAAGATAGGAAACCGCAACGGGGTTTTCTAGCACTGCGCAGCACCGCTAACAGCAGCAGCGCCGGATTATTACGGGTGAGCAGACTACGTATGCCAGGAAAGACGTAGCCGCTTCAGCAGTCTGGCTCCAGGTGGCTGAAATAGGTTTTTAGCAGCTGATGCACCTTCTCGGTCGTTAGGGGTTTGTGCACAAACCCCGCAACATTATGCTGCTTCAGTCGGGTAATATTATGGGAAGGCAACGGGGTTGTGAGGGTCACCACAATGATGGAATGCCGGGAGGCTGGCAGTTGCGCATAGGTTTCCACGAAGCTATAGCCATCCATAACAGGCATTTGCACGTCCAGCAGAATCAGGGTATCGGGGGCGGCTGTAGTAGGCTGGTGCTGGTGCAGCAGGTCCAGCGCATGCTGGCCGTTGGTGGCAGTTAGTAGCCTGTCGGCCGCTTCCAGCCGCAATAGTAAGCTGTGGTTCAGATAGTTTGTGGTAGAGTCATCATCAACCAATATGATACAGGAAAGCTTGGGCATAGAAGTAACACTAAAGTGGTAATTGACGGGGTATACTGGCCGAGGGGCAGAAACGAGGCGCTACCGTGCGAAATGCACGAAGAAGCTTGCCCCCTTCCCTACCTGGCTTTGTACCTCAATATAGCCCCCGGCGTTTTCTATAATCTTCTTCACCATGTATAAGCCGATGCCGCTGCCTTCAACATGGTCGTGGAAGCGCTGAAACATGGCAAACAGCCGCTCATGGTTACTGGTATCAAGCCCTAGGCCATTGTCGTGCACTTCCAGCACCGTAAACTGGGCCGTCTGGCGGGTCAGAATCCGAACGTGCAGTTCCCGGTCGAGAGAATGGTATTTGAAGGCGTTGCTGAGCAGATTATACACGATACTGCGCAGGTTCTTCTCGGAGAAGGATATGGAAGGGCACGCCTCAACATTTACTTCCAGCTGGCCGCCAGCAGAACGCATCAGAGGCCTCAAATCCAGGCTCACTTCCTGAATCAGGCTCGCCAGATCAATCACCGCGGCGGGCTGGTCGTTTTCCTTCTGCAGCTTGGTCACTTCAGTCAAGTGCTCAATCGTACGCTTGAAGCGCTCCACCGAGTCCTGCATCATGTTCAGGAGCAGTTGGGTCTGGTCGTTGCCGGAGCTGCTGGCGGCCAGTTCTGGCTGCAACGCGTTGAGTAGGCCCTCGATATTGTTGATAGGTGCCTTCAGGTCGTGGGAGGCGGTATAAATGAAGTTATCCAGGTCGATATTAGCGCGCGTCAGTTGCTCATTGTTCATTCGCAACTGGCTCTGAGTTTGCACAATACGCTCCTGCGCCAGCTTCTGCTCATGGATATCCGTGTAGGTGCCAATCCATTGCACAATCTGCTCCTGCTCGTTGCGGGAAGGCAACGCGCGACCCAGCATCCAGCGGTATTCGCCGAAACGGTCCCGAATCCGACATTCGACTTCCAGTGGTGCCCCCGAATCAAGGCTGAGCTGCCAGCGCTGGATAGCAGGCCGCAGGTCATCGGGGTGGATGTATTCCGCAATCTGGCTATCCAGTGACTGATTTCCCTGAATTCCGGTGTAATCAAACCAGCGCCGGTTGAGGTAGGTGTTGTGTCCGGTTGGCTCGGCGGTCCAGGCAATCTGTGGAATGCCTTCCAGCAGCCGGCTGGCTTCGGCGGCCACCCGCTCTACTGCTATCCGGGCCGATTCCTGCGTTTTCAACTCCTCATTCTTGTGGGCCAGCAGCATATTCTGCTCTGCTACCTGCGCCTGAATAGCGCTTATCTCGCGTTGCGCCGACATATCCGTGACGATAACAGCCAGCACCGACGTCTCGTTGAACGTCAGCACGTTCAAGGCCAAGGCAAAGGGCCGTAGCAGACCTTGCTGGCTGCTTAAGGGCATCTCGCCTTTGCTTTTGCCAGCCCAGCCCGCTGCCAGCAGCGTCTGCCAGTATGCTTGATAGTCTGCAGGTACGAAATCAGCGAAGTCGGTGCCCATCACAGCTTCCAGCCCCCTATCGAGTAAGCTGGCCATGCAGGCGTTGCAGTAGAGCACCGTTGAGTCCTGGCTCAGCAGCAATGCTCCCTCGTTCATCTGCTCAATGAGGGTACGGTAGCTTTGGTCGGCACCTTCCAGCGTGTAAATGCGGGGGCCATCGGCTCCTTGCACCGCCAGCGCATCAACCGAGCCGGTGCGAATAGCGCTGATAAGCTCTTCGGCTTCCTGCAACTGCAGGCGTAGCTGCTGGTTTTCGCGGGCCAGCTCAGCAGCAGAAAGCGACGAAGAATCAGGCATCGACGTGGGGGTCATCGGAGTCAGGAACAAGGCCGAGCAAGGTTAGCACACGGCGGCGGTCCGAAAGGTCGCCAACTAGCCAACGCATCAGACCAGGGCTTTTTTTCACGAGCGTTGGAGCCGCAATGATCTGCGCATCCTGCGCCATTTCAGGCTGCTGATAAATATCCACAATTATCAGTTCGTAACGCCCCGGAAGATACCGCTCACAGATATCCTTGATGTTGCGCACAGCCCGCGTGGAGTTGGGAGTGGCACCAGTTATGTACAGATGAAGTATGTATTCGGCGGCCGTTTCCGGGCCTTGTTCTGGTTCCATAAACGGCAGACCTACTTACCCTCAACCGCCCGGATATCCAGCCCGACCAGCACTCGCTCCTGGTTAGACAGGTCGCCAATGATTTTGCGGATAGGCGACGGCACTTTGCGCACCAACGTCGGAATAGCCAGAATCTGGTCGCCCTCGGCCAACTGTGGGTGCAGCAGCAAGTCAATCACCTCCAGTCGGTAGCGGCCTTTCAGGTGCGTCTCGCAATAGTTACGCAGATTGGCCAGCGCCGTAACAGATTTCACGGTTTGGCCGGCCACGTACAGGCGCAGTTCCCAGATTTCCTCTTCCATAGTTGTGGGTATTGAGCCCAGAGTCATCGTCATACTGCGGTGTTACGCGTTATCGGGCGAATCGGACGACTTATCGGTCCGACGGTTGGCAAAGTCGCGGGCAATCTGCTGGCGACTCTGTGTGAGGGAATTTTGGCGGTGCTCCTCTTCCAGCGTGATGCGACGCAATTCTTCCTCCACCGACTCAAACTCGGTGCGCAGGTTGGCAATAGTAGCTTCCAGCACCCGGCGCTTGCGCTCCAGTTCCCGGTCGCGGCGTTCCACTTCCTGCTGATTGGCTATTATCTGGGCCTGCTCCTGAATGCTCTGGGCCAAGCGGCTGGCCCCGGTCACGATGCCGTCCGGTCCGATTTTCACGTCGAGCAACTGAACTCCGTGGCTGGTTACTACAAATTCGCGTACCTGGTTGGAGTGCGCCATGCCCCGGGCTTTCAGAATGCTGACGCCCCGGTTCCGCTCTCCTACGCCTTCTAGGTCGCGCACATGAACCCAGGTATCGACCAGTGAAGAAACGCCCTCTTCGGTCATTTCCTGTGTAGCACTCCGGCCGCTGATCAGGGCGGTAAAGAGGGCCGTGACGCCCTGCACTTTCAGGTAGTCGATGAGGCGAGTAAGCATGGCCCGCACCTCAGAAATGCTGCCCACCGAAACCAGATTGCTGATTGGGTCGATGATTACGGTGCCAGGCTTTATTTCTTTAATCAGCTTATGCACCGTAACCAAGTGCTGCTCCAGCCCATTGAGTGTGGGCCGGGACGCCTCAATGAACAGCAGTCCTTGTTCCACAAAAGGCCGCAGGTCCATTCCCACGGATTGCATATTGCGGATCAGCTGCTCCGGCGACTCCTCGAATGCAAAGTACACACATCGTTCGCCCCGGCGGCAGGCTTCTATAGCAAAAGATACCGCCAGCGTGGTCTTGGCCGTGCCTGCCGTGCCCGTGATGAGCGTACTGCTGCCACGGTACACACCGCGGTGCGTGAACATATCATCTAGGCCTGCTACACCGGTAGACACTACCTCATTGGACACTACATGCTCCAGCCGCAGCGAGGTAACGGGCACCACCGAAATACCATCCTCAGTAATGATGTAGGGGTATTCGTTGGTGCCGTGCGTGCTGCCACGGTATTTCACTATGCGCAGGCGGCGCGTCGTTATCTGATTGATTACCCGGTTATCGAGCAAAATCACGCAGTCGGAAACGTATTCCTCTAGTCCTTGGCGCGTCAGGGAACCTTCGCCTCGCTCAGCCGTGATGACGGTAGTGACCCCCTTGTCTTTGAGCCAGCGAAACAGACGCCGGATTTCAGACCGGAGTACCGCTTGGTTAGGGAATCCCGAAAACAATGACTCAATGGTATCGAGCACGACGCGTTTGGCACCAATGCTGTCGATGGCATACCCCAGGCGGATAAACAGGCCTTCGAGGTCATACTCGCCGGTTTCTTCTATCTCCGACCGGTCGACGTGCACGTGGTCGAGGCGGAGCAATTTATTGGCCTGCAGCTGCTTCAGGTCGAAGCCCAGCGAAGCCACGTTGGCAGCCAGTTCATCGGCGGTTTCCTCAAACGCCATGAGTACTCCGGGCTCGTTGTAGTCCAGAATGCCGCGCACCAGAAATTCTACGCCCATCAGAGTTTTGCCACAGCCGGCACTCCCGCATATTAGGGTTGGGCGCCCTTTAGGCAAGCCTCCTTCCGTAATTTCATCGAGGCCTTCGATGCCTGTTGGGGCTTTGGGCAATGCGGCCATGTGCCCGGTTGCTAGAGTAGGATTAGCGTCTTGCATGAAAGAATAGCGTATGCAACGAAGGTAGCCTATTTCGACCTACTTCCTACAGACCCAACACGCATGACAAGGCGGCCTTCAGTAAAGCAATGGGCTGTACTGCGCTCCTGCCTGGCCGTTAATAGGCCACACGCTTGCTATCTGGGTCTAGCAATACACACAGTCGTTCCACCCTCTGCATACTACAATAGCTACAGTAGAGGCTCGTAAAGACCAGAAGCTAAACTTTCTGGTGTTAAAATGAAGCGTAGCGGCGCTTACGGCGCCAGGCGCGCACGGCTCCGAACAGGCCCAGTAGCACCAACGGCGCCGCCAAGTTTAGGAGCTGCCACTGGCTGCGCTGCTCGGCTACGCGGAGCTTATCGAGGGGACGGAGCGTGATTTGCTTGCCGCGCACCGTGATAAGGCCGCTTTCGTCGAGCATGTAGTCTACGGCATTCAGCACCAACTCGCGGTTGGCAAATTCGGTGCTGGCGAGACGGTCGAAGCCGAGGCGCATCGGGCGGCCGGTTTTGGGGTCTACCTCATTGCGCACAAAGTCGCCGTCAGAAATGACCAGCACTTTGGCAGGGCGGGCCTGCGGCGAGGTTTCGGGCTGGAAGCGAGTGGTACCGGGCTCGGTACGGTTGGCGTAGAGGGAGCGGAACTGGCCTTCGAGCAAATAGCCGACCGGGTTGAACTTCGAGGTATAGAGCTTCTGGTCGGGTGGCAGGCGGGCGTCGTTCAGGTTCACGGGCACGGGAGCCGGCAGCACGCGCGTGTAGCGCGAGGTAAACATGAGCGGCGTTTTGCGGATGCCGGTGGCTTTCACCGTGTCGAGGCTGCTGATGAACTTGGTGTATACCGCATCGAGGTTGCGGGTGATGGGGTGCGGGCTGTAGTTGTTGATAAGCGGGTAGAACTGCCACGGCATGGGCTCCACTTTGGGTTTGTCGCCTTCGGTGCCCGTCACGAGCGGAATCACGCCGGAATTGAGGTCCAGAATCAGGTCAGGATTTACCCGGACACCGTACTTGAACAGCAGGTCGTCGAGGCCCAGCTGCAGCGGAAAGGCCAGCATACCTCCCCGGCTGGCGCTGTCGAGGTTCACGCGCATGGCATCCATGAATAACAGCGCATTGCCGCCCTGCGTGATAAACTGATCCAGCTTAAACTTCTCCGGCTCAGTATAGGCTGTGGCAGGCTTGGCTACAATTAGGGCACTGAGCGTGCGCAGATCCTGGGGCCGCGACGCCGCCAGATTGACCCGAAATACGTCGTAGAACTGGCCCAGGGAGCCTATCAGGTCGCCGGCTTCCAGGTTCGACAGCTCGCCGTGGCCTTCAATCACGCCGATGCGCTTACGCTGGCCGGGACTGAGCTTGCGGATGGCGCTGGCCAGTTCGTATTCCAACCCTTCGATGCTTTGGTTGAGGCGCACATCGGAAGGTGCGGCTTGGTTGCCGCGCAGCAGTAGCACTTGCTGCTGCTTGCCGCCAGCTTCCACCGTAGCCCAGGGAAAGATGATTTTCTCGACCCGCTTGCCGTTTTCGTTAGCGCCCAGATTGGTGGGGCGCAGGCCTTTTTTGAGCAACGTCTCATAGTATTCGTTGCGGGCCTTCTCGGTACCAGCCGCTGAAGGGTCGATGAAGACGTAGTGCAGGTTGGAGCCGCCGTACACCTGCATTTCGTTCAGGGTTTCGCGCACCGACTGCTGCAAACGGCGGAAAGCGGGCGGAAAGTCACCATCCAGATACACGGTCACGGTCACGGGTTGCTTCAGGTTCTGGAGCAGCGCTTTGGTGGCATCCGACATGGTGTAACGCTTCTCCTCCGTCAGGTCGAGGCGGAAGAAGAATTGCTGGCCGAGAAAGTTGAACAGCAGCAGTAGGCCTATCACCACCAGAAAGCGGGTCAGGTCGCGGCGTTTGCGGGAAGCAGGAAACGAGGGTTGTGGTTCGGACATGTTGTTTCGTAGCTGCTACCAGTTCCGGCTTTGCAATACCAGCCGCGTGGCGAGTAGCAGCCCGGCAATCAGACTAAGGAAATAGAGTAGGTCGCGGGAGTCGATGAGGCCTTTGCTGATGTCGCGGTAGTGGGCCGCAATGCCTAGCTGGCTGATGTAGTAGGCTGGCGCCCCGTCGAAAACCGAGGCCAGCGAATCGAAGCCCGAGTACACCAGGAAGCAGCCTACCACGGCCACCAGAAAAGCAATGATTTGGTCGCGGGTAATGGCCGAGGCGAAGATGCCGATGGCCGAAAATACCGCCGCCAGCAGCCCCAGCCCCAGGTAGGAGCCTACCGTGGCCGCCGAGTCGATGTTGCCGGGCGGGTTGCCGAGCTGATACACCGAGTAATAGTAAAGCAGCGTGGGCAGCAGCGCCAGTAGGGCCAGCAGCAAGCAGGCCAAGTACTTCCCTCCTATTATCTGGCCATCGGTGAGCGGACGCGTGAGCAGTAACTCGATGGTGCCGGCCTTCTTCTCCTCGGCAAAAGTGCGCATAGTGAGGGCCGGAATCAGGAACAGGAAAATCCAGGGGGCCATGTTGAAGAGCGTCTGCAGGTCGGCAAAGCCGTAGTCCAGCACCGAGCTATCCGGAAAGACCCACACGAACAGGCCTGTAGCTACCAGAAACACCCCCATGACCACGTAGGCCACCGGCGAGTTGAGGAAGCTGTTGAATTCTTTGCGAAGGATGGCGAGCATTAATCAATGATTGAATGAGTGGATAAGTGAATAACTGAATGAGTAGATGAGTGAATGTCGTACAGGTGACCTAGTGCACCTATCCATTCACTCATCCACTCATTCAGTCATTCACTCACTGCGCGTCAGCTGCTGGAACACCTGCTCCAGCGACTGTTCCTCCTGCCGCAACCCCAACAGCACCCAGCCCTGCTGAGCCGCCAGCCGTGAAATGGCGCCGCGCTGGTCGGTGCCGGCAGCGGCTCGGATACGATAAGTATTGCCGGTTTCTACTTCCACGTTTCGGATGCCAGCCAGCGCCAATAGCGGCGCAGCGTCAATTGGCTGCTCAAACTCGGCGCGGATGATGGTTTCGCGCGCGGCCTTGCCGCCTAGCTCCGACACGGGCGAATCGGCGACGAGCCGGCCGCGGTTGATGATGACGGCGCGGCTGCACAGGGCGGCTACTTCGGGCAGAATGTGGGTGCTGAAGATGACGGTTTTGTCTTGGCCCAGTTCTCGGATCAGGCTGCGGATTTCACCAATCTGGTTAGGGTCTAAGCCGGTGGTGGGCTCGTCGAGGATGAGTACGCCAGGGTCGTGGATGAGGGCCTGCGCAAGGCCTACGCGCTGGCGGTAGCCTTTGGACAGGGCCCCGATTTGCTTGTTCTGCTCGCGCCCCAGCCCTACCCTATCCACCAGTTGCTGCACACGCTGGCGCAGCCCGCTGCCTTTCAGACCGTGCACCGACCCAATGAATTCAAGGTATTCGTGCACGTACATATCGAGGTAGAGCGGGTTGTGTTCGGGCAAGTAGCCTACGCGGCGGCGCACTTCCAGCGGAGCCGTCTGCACGTCATAGCCTTCAATAACGATAGTGCCAGCCGAAGGCGGCAGATACCCCGTAGCCATCTTCATGGTCGTGGACTTGCCGGCCCCGTTCGGCCCCAGAAACCCCAGTATTTCACCTTTCCCGACCGTGAAGGATATGTCATCCACCGCCGTTTGGGTACCGAAGGTTTTGGTAAGATTCGTTATTTCAACCATGTAGAATGGCGTGTATTAATCAATGAGGAGCCACGGATGAAAGCGGGCAGTAGCGAAGTAAGGAAAAAGTATCCAGGCAAGTTTTACCAGAAACCACGATGCTACTAGCCCAGCAAATACGGCTTTCGTTCTGCGTCTGTGTGGTTTGGCCTGCTTCCACTGTACCAAACAGTACACTAGTAATGCCAGCAAAAACAGGAACTGCATTTCCTACTTTGGCAGCGTAGGCCGCATCTGCAGCTCCGATATCATCGTGCTTTGAGGGGCCTCCAGCGCGTGCACAATAGCAGCGGCAATGTCTTCGGGCTGCATCTTATGCGGGTCAGGTTTCTGGCCAGGTTCGGCGCCGTTGAAGTTGGTTTCTACCGAGCCGGGCATAATGCACGTTACGCGCACTCCCTGTGGCCGAACTTCTTTGAACAACGAATCGGAGAAGCCGCGCACGGCGTATTTGGTGGCGCAGTAGCCAGCCAGATTGGGGCTGCCCGCCGTGCCGGCAAGGGAAGCTACATTGATAATGTGGCCTTCTTTCTGCTGCTTCATCTGGGGCAAAACGGCACGGGTGCAGTAGAACAAGCCATGCACGTTGGTATCGAACATGGCGTGCCAGTCATCTGACGAAAAGCCGTCAATAGGTCCGAAATTGCCGATACCGGCGTTGTTCACCAATACATGCACCTGCTGGCCCAGTTCCTTGGTAGTAGCGGCGTACGCCTTCTGTACATCGGCTTCCTTGCGGATGTCGCACTTAATGAAGTGAAAGCGCGGATGTTTGAAATCATCGGGAGCAGTGCGGCCCCAGCCGGCCACTATGGCCCCTTTGGCCAGTAGTGCCTCAGCGGTTGCCCGCCCAATGCCTTTGCTGACCCCTGTGATTATGGCTACCTTGCCGCTAAGATCCATAGCTGTAGGATGATGTTTCGGAATACATTCGGAGTGCAAGTTAATGGCCCCTGGCGGGTTTTACGTGGTATGTTGGCGTTAGGGCTGAGTATGGGACTGTTAGCATCCTGCCAGAACAACGACTGTCTGAAAAGTGCCGGCGAAGAAACCACGGAGCGGCGGGAGCTGCCCGAATTTCAGGACATCACCATCAACGACAATGTAAGCGTAACGCTGGTACAGGATTCGGAGACATACGCCGAAGTCAGGACCGGTAAGAATCTGCAGGAAGACCTGAAGCTGGAAGTGCGTGGCAACCGCCTTTACCTCACCAACGAAAGCCGTTGTAACTGGGGCCGCAGCTACGATATAGCCCACGAAGTTACGCTGCATCTGCCCCGTATCAACGATATAGACCATTTGGGCCAGGGCACCGTCCGCACCCAAAGCCAATTCTGGGCTGATACGGCCTACTTCCACATGACCGGCACCGGCGACTATGACCTCGACCTGCGCAGCAACTACCTCTGGCTCGACCAGTACGAGCTGGGCGACTACCGCCTGCGCGGCACCACCGACCAGCTCCTATTGACTGGCGGCGGCCTGGGCCGCTTCTTCGCCACCGAGTTGCGCGCCCGTGCCTGCTACCTCAACCTGAGCATCTACGCCGACAATGATGTGTATGTAAATGCCTCCGAGTATGTGCAGGGCACTCACGCTGGCGGTGGCACCATTTACTATGCCGGCAACCCTACCACCGCCGATGTCCGCGTGACGGGCAAAGGAAAGATTATTAAGCAGAACTGATAAGCTGGTAGCGCTGCTACACTCATAAGTCGCCGAGCTGCGGCCGGATGAGCAGTTCTTCCAGCACTGCCTGCGGCGAAAGAGTATAAGCGGCGTGAATGGCCGCAGCTACATCATCGGCCCGCACGAACCGCTCGGCGGGCAGGTCCACGCCCTCCCAGCTGGCTGTGAGAGTAGCACCGGGCAATACGGCCGTTACGCGCACATTCTGCTCTTTTAGCTCCTCCCGCAGGTTGCGCGTGAAGCCGTATAAGGCGTGTTTCGCAATGCCATAGGAGCCGCCATTGGGGTAGGCCATGATGCTGGCCGTGGAGCAAATATTAAAAATATGTCCGCTCCGGCGCGCAATCAGGCCAGGCAGCAGGGCCAGGGTCACGTCATAGGCACTAAGCAAGTTCACGGCCAGCATCTGCCGGAGTTGCGAGCCATCCTGTGGCTCATCTTGCAGGCGGCCGGGCAGAAAGGAGCCCGTATTGTTCACCAGCACTTCCACAGCTCCTCCCAAACTCAATACAAACTCTGTGAAGCGGTGGCAGTCCTCGGGTTGGCTGAGGTCGGCGGGCAGCGTATGCAGCCGAGCACCGGGAACTTCCTGCGCTACATCTGTTTGTAGCCGGGCCAGATCCTCGGCGGAGCGGGCACAGGTAACCACTGCAAAGCCGGCACGCAGGAAGCTCAGCACTACCGCCCGCCCGATTCCTTTGCTGCCCCCTGTTACCACGACATATTTTTCCATTCCTTTGGTTGTTGTTTCGGTTTTTACGTAAGGATTCAGGGCTTCTGCGGCTCAGCTAGCTCGCGCCGCAAGTTCCCGCTTTTCTATCTCACTTCGCCTCCTATGGTTAAGACCTTCGGTTCTTTTCTACTGTTTATGCAGAGCATGCTTTTCCGCAAAGAGCGGTTTGCTGTTCTGTGGAAACGCACCATCGATGAATGTGTACTGATTGGTATTGACTCAGTATTTATCGTTGCCATTGTTTCGGCCTTTATCGGGGCTGTTACCTGCGTCCAGATTGCCTACAACCTCATCAACCCACTCATTCCCAAGTCCACTATCGGGTACATGGTGCGCGAGATGACCATTCTGGAACTGGCTCCTACTATCACCAGCATCGTGCTAGCTGGTAAGGTTGGGTCGAGCATTGCGGGTGGCCTGGGTACCATGCGTATCACCGAGCAGGTTTCGGCGCTGGAAGTAATGGGCATCAACTCGGCTTCCTATTTAGTGCTGCCCCGCATTATTGCCTCCATGGTCATGTTTCCGCTCCTCGTGATTCTGGCCATGGCCTTGTCTATTGTGGGCGGCTACCTTGCCGGAACGTTGTCGGGCGCCATGTCGGCGCAGGAGTACATTGAAGGCATCCGCACCGATTTTATTCCTTACAACATTGCGTTTGCACTGATCAAGTCGGTGGTCTTCGCGTTTCTGGTATCGGCTATTTCTTCCTTTAAAGGCTACTACACTGAGGGCGGTGCGCTGGAAGTAGGAGCGGCCAGTACCGGTGCCGTTACTAACTCTATCATTGCCATTCTACTGGCCGACTACGCGCTGGCCGCCATTCTCCTGTAAGTAATAAGTGAAGAAATGAGCAGCCAGAGAGGTTTCCGCACTGTCTTAGTTGCTTAACTCGCTGTCATCTTCACTCATTCACTCATTCCACCGCGAAATGATTGAGGTTCATAATATCCAGAAGGCGTTCAACGGCAATCAGGTGCTGAAAGGAATTACCTGCACCTTCGAAACGGGCAAGTGCAACCTGTTGCTAGGTGGCTCCGGCACCGGCAAAAGCGTGTTACTACAGTGCATTGTGGGCCTGATGAAGCCCGATTTGGGCAGCATCACTTTCGATGGCACCGTATTCACGAACAACAAAGTGGACATCCGACAGGAAATCCGTCGCAAAATCGGGATGCTGTTTCAGGGCGGCGCCTTGTTCGACTCGATGACGGTGTATGAAAACACGGAGTTTCCGCTGAAAATGCTGACGCCGGAGATGAGCCGTGAAGAGCGGCGTGACCGGGTAGAGTTCTGCCTGAAGCGGGTAGGCCTCGAAAATGCAGGCACCAAAATGCCTTCCGAAATTTCCGGTGGCATGAAGAAGCGCGTCGGTATTGCCCGCGCCATTGCGCCCCAGTGTACCTACCTCTTCTGCGACGAGCCCAACTCCGGCCTCGACCCTGCTACTAGCATCAAGATTGACCAGCTCATCCAGGAAATCACCTACGAGTACAACATCACCACAGTCGTCATCACCCACGACATGAACTCGGTAATTGAAATTGGGGACCATATCATCTTCATGCACAAAGGCCTTAAGCTTTGGGACGGCACGAAGGATGAAATCCTTAACGCCCAAGTACCGGAACTACGCGAGTTTATTTTCAGCAGCAGCCTAGTGCGGGCCGCCAAGAAAGTGGATGAGGAGTCAGAAGGTGGCCTAGAAGCCTTGGCTAACGGTCCACTTTCTGAAGTATAACAAGCCTGCCCTCGCCTTATCAGGATATAGATTAAAGCAACAACCCCTGCCGTCCATGAGGATAGCAGGGGTTGTTTTTGGTTGAGCTGGAGACGCAGAATATATTTCTTCCTGATGAGCTACGCCCACCCTTCCCGTCGGCGCAGTTCTGTAATATGGCCCAGATGATGCCGTCCGTGCCAGGCATAGAGCACTAGAGCCTGGTCGAGTGTGTAGTCGCGCTGCTGCTCCGGATGATGAAAGGCACGGGCCCACTGTTCTGGAGTAAGATGGCGCATCAGCACACCCCAGCGAATGTGCAGTGCCTCCAGCAGCGCCAACGACACCGCTGGTGGCGTTACCTGCGAATCAGGCAGCTCAGCCCAGGCAGCCTCTTCGTAGGGCCGCACCACGGGGTTTTCCTCGGTAAGGGCCAGCTTGAAGCGAGTGTAGCTGTTCAGATGCGAGTCGGGCAGGTGGTGCAGTACCTGGCGCACACTCCAGCCGTCTGGACGGTAGGGTGTATTCAGTTGAGTAGGGTTCAGGCCCGTAACGGCGGCGCGTATCTGGTCGGGCAGCAGCGCAATCTGGGCAATGTAGGCCATACGGGCGCCATGTTCCAGCGGCTGCGTAGGTAGCACTGGGGGCCCAATTGGGTAGCGCAGGTCAGGTTCAGCAGTGATTGTCATAGAAGTGAGGTCTGGGTTGGAGGCGCAAGGTACAAACCGCCGGGAGGAGCCAACTGTCTTCCCTAGTAAAAGCAAAAAGGCTTTCCTGTGTCAGGAAAGCCTTTTTGGCTGATATAATGGTGCCGATGTTTAGCCGTTACGCTTGTTCAGTTCGTCACGGATTTTGGCAGCCTTTTCGTAGTCCTCGCGCTCCAGCGCCTGCGCCAGCATCTTGGTCAGCTCGTCCAACGACACTTGGCCGCTTGGGTCGCGCGGCGCGGGGGCCGGTTTGGACGGACCCTCGTTGGTGTCGTCCTCATCTTCGTCGTCCTCATCGTCGTCATCCGCCTCATCAGCGTTTTCGTCGAGGTCCGAGAGAATAATACCGGCTTCGCTCAGAACGCTTTCCACCGTAAAAATGGGCACTCCAAAACGCAGTCCAATAGCAATGGCATCAGAAGGCCGGGCATCCAGCTCAAATGTGCTGGCCCCATCAGAGCAAACGATTTTGGAGTAGAAAACGCCTTCCTTCAGGTCTGAAATCAGAACTTCGAGCACCGCCACATGTACGTGCTCGGCGAAAGACTTGAACAGGTCATGGGTGAGCGGCCGGTTCGGATTGATTTTTTCTATCTGGATGGCAATGCTCTGTGCCTCAAACATGCCAATAATGATTGGCAGACGCCGATTACCGGTTTTCTCGCCCAAAATAAGGGCGAAAGAGCCGGACTGCGACTGGCTGGAGGACAAGCCAAGAATTTCGAGCGGAATCTTCTTCACGAATAAGTGAATGAGTGGAGGAGTGAAAGGAAGGTCTAACGTGAAAACAGCGAATGAGTGAAGCTAACACTCATTCGCTGTTTTCCTCATTCACTTACTAGTTAAGTTCCTTTACGGCCTGAGTGAGTTTAGGCAGTACGTCAAATACGTCGCCAACGATGCCATAGTCAGCCGCTTTGAAGAACGGAGCTTCCGGATCTTTATTGATGACCACAATTACCTTGGAGCTGTTTACACCGGCCAAGTGCTGGATAGCACCCGAAATACCGCAGGCAATGTACAGGTTCGGCGACACGGTGATGCCAGTCTGGCCCACGTGCTCATGGTGAGGGCGCCAGTCAACATCCGACACCGGCTTGGAGCAGGCTGTAGCTGCGCCCAGTGCTTTGGCGAGTTCTTCAATCAGATGCCAGTTCTCGGGGCCTTTCATGCCCCGGCCACCCGACACTACTTTGTCGGCTTCGGGCAGCAGAATGCCACCGGCCTGGTCCTGCATTATCACCTGCTTGGGAGCATCAGCGAAGTCAGCATCCGAAAGCTGGGCCGAGAACGACTCTACCTGAGCGGTTTTGCCGGCTTCGTGCAGCGCCTCGATGGAGTTCTTTTTAACGGCAATAATCTTACGCTCGCCGTCCAGTTTCACATCGGCGAAGGCCTTGCCCGAGAAGGCACCGCGCTTCACGACGAAGCTGCCGCCATCTGTTTTGGGCAGCTCCACCACGTTGGTAGCCAAGCTGGCCTGCAGCCGCATCGACAGACGCGAGCCAACCGAAGCACCGATGTTGGAATTGGCCAACACAATTACTTTCGACTCCTCTTTCTGCGCGGCAGCGGCAATAAGCTTGGTATATGCGCCATTCACAAAGTCTTTCAGGCGGGGCTCTGCATCGTAGAGCACTTTGCTGATGCCCTGCTCGCCGAGTTTAGCGAGGTTGGCTTCTGTGGCTTCACCCACGGCTACAGCCGTGGCGGTAGTGCCAAGCATTTGGGCTACCTGGCTGCCATAGGAAGCCACTTCCAGCGAGGATTTCTTCACCTCGCCACCATCACATTCAACAACAACTAGTACAGACATTTTCTGAGAGGTTATATAGTAGAGCGAAGAACTTAGATGAAGTATTTCCAGAGTCTTTCAGCGCAACAAACAGAAGTATTGGCTTCAGATTCGGCTCTAAGTTCCAGAATCTCAGCTCTGAATTAGATTACTTTCGCTTCGTTGCGGAGCAGCTTGATCAGCTCGCCGGCGCTTTCGGCCGGAATCAGCTTCACGCCCTGCTTTTTGGGCGGCAACGCGTACTCAGCCACCTCGGTGCGGGCAGCATCGGCAGTAGGCTCCACTACTTTCAGCGGCTTGGTGCGGGCCGTCATAATGCCGCGCATGTTCGGGATGCGGGGCTCGCACATCGGCTGCTGGCACGAAGCCACAAATGGCGTATTTACCTCCACTATTTCTTTGCCGCCTTCAATTTCGCGCTCCAGCGTAGCGGTGTTGCCGCTCATATCCAGCTTCATAGCAGGTGCTACTGTCGGGATGCCGAGCAGCTCGCCTACCATGCCGTGCACCTGGAAGCCGTTGTAATCGATGCTCTCCTTACCCATCAGAATGGCGTCGTAGCCGCCGTCTTTGGCAATGCTGGCAATCTGCTGCGCCACGAAGAAGGCATCCTTGGGATGCGCATTCACGCGGATGGCGTCGTCGGCACCAATGGCCAGCGCTTTGCGGATGTTGGGTTCCGTATCGGCTTCGCCTACGTTGAGGACCGTTACGGTACCACCTCCCTGCGCTTCTTTCAGCTCGATAGCACGGGTAAGGGCGTATTCGTCCCACGGATTGATTACGAACTGCACCCCGGCCTTGTTGAACTCCTTGTTGTCAGGAGTGAAGGTTATTTTGGTGGTCGTGTCGGGTACGTTGCTGATGCAAACGAGAAACTTCATCTACGGCTGCTTGAATGGAGGATAAACTACGGGGAAACTCCCAAATTTGGGGCGAAGATACTGAAAACTCCCACCCAATGGAAACGACACCCAGCCGCCTGCAGCAACTCTTGGCCTTCTACCAGGACGACCCGAACGACGCTTTCACGATTTATGCGCTGGCCACTGAATACAAGGCAGCTGAACCGCTGCGGGCACTGGAATACTTCCAGAAACTGCTGACCGAGCACCCTGACTACGTGGGCACTTACTACCACGCCGGCAAGCTGCTCGAACAGCTACAAAAGCCGGATGAGGCCGAGAAAGTTTACCGCGAAGGGCTGCGCGTGAGCCGCAAAGCCGGCCAGATGCATGCCGCCAGTGAGCTGCAGCAGGCTCTAAACCAGTGCCTGGGCCTCGATTACGAAGACGACTAGCCCTTATCCGGTCCGGTCGGCTCAGCACGCGTATCCCCTGATTGCGGAAAACAATGAAAATACTGCTGGTAGAAGACGAGCCGAAAGTGTCGGCGTTTATACGCCGAGGCTTGGAGGAAGAAGGATTTACGGTAGACGTCGCTTTCGATGGCGACATGGGCCGGCGGCTGGCCCTCGCCCAATCCTACGATTTGGTGATTCTGGACGTGATTCTGCCGCACTACAATGGCTATGAGGTACTAACTGCCATCCGGATGCAGGACCAGCAGCTTCCCGTGCTGATGCTCACGGCGCTGGGCACCACCCAGGACAAGCTGCAGGGCTTCGGCGGCGGCGCCGACGATTACTTGGTCAAGCCCTTCGACTTTCCGGAGCTAGTGGCGCGGGTGCATGCCCTCACGCGCCGCCGGGTGCAGCAGACCCGAAGCGTTGTGCTGGCTCTAGCCGACCTGCAAATAGATACCAGTGCCAAAACCGTAACTCGCGCCGGGCAGCCTATTAAGCTCACAGCCCGTGAGTTTGGGCTGCTGGAGTTGTTTATGCGTCAGGCTGGTCGGGTACTCAGCCGCGCCGAAATTGCCGGCGACGTGTGGGAGGATTCCTTCGATGCCGGCTCCAACGTGGTAGATGTGTACGTGAACTACCTGCGCAATAAGATTGATAAGGGGTTTTCTCCTAAACTCATCCATACAGTGGTAGGCATGGGCTACGTCATGCGGGTGGAGGATTAATCAGCTGCGGTGCGCGTTGCCAAAGTGCCTATCCTTCTACCAATCACGCCGCTCAGAGCCAAAAACCGACTGCCGGCCCGCTAGCCGTATCTGCATATGACCATTCGCAACCGCCTGACGTGGCTTTTTCTGGGGATTGTAGCCGTGATTCTGTTGGCAGCTATGTCGGCCGTATACATTTTGCAGGTCGACTACGCGCAGGAGGAGTTTCAGCAGCGCCTACGCGACCGGGCCGAAGTAACGGGCTACGTGTTTCTGGAGCAGGATGAGTTGCGCGCAGTAGCTTTTCGGGAGTTTCAGCGCCGCTATATGCGCACACTCACCAACGAAGTGCTGCAGATTTATGACGATAAGCTGCAGCCGCGCTTTATTGAAGCAGACGAACGGGTAAAGATAGCCGACCATATTCTGGCCCGGATTCTGGTGGAAAAGGAAGTGTATTTCCGGCTAGGTGAGCGGCAGGCTATCGGCGTGTTCTACAGCGACAACCAGGGGCAGTTCATCATAGTAGCGGCGGCCGAAAATCAGTCGGGGAAAGCGCGCCTACAGTACCTGATTACCATGATGACCTGCATTTTTGTGGGCAGCATAGCCGTGATATATGTAGCCGGTCGGGTATTCGCAGGGCGTGCTCTCGCGCCTATTGCTGCCGTCAACGACCAAGTCGACCGTATTACGACCCAGGACCTGCACCTGCGGGTAGACGAAGGCCTCAGCACGGAGCAGGATGAAATAACGCGCTTGGCGCGGACCTTCAACCGCATGCTGACGCGCCTGGAAAACGGATTTGAAATGCAGCAAACCTTTGTGAGCAACGCTTCTCACGAGCTACGCACGCCCCTAACCGCCGCAATTGGCGAACTGCAGGTATTAATGAGCCGGCAGCGGGAGCCGGAGCATTACCGGGAAGGTGTGACGTCAGCGCTGCATGAGCTCATTGGACTTAAAGAACTGATTAACAATTTACTTGACCTGACGCAAACTGAAGAAGCTTCCATTGCCAAAGAGGACCTGCGGCTTGATGAACTGCTCTGGGAAGCCCGCAACGCCCTGCTGCCTGACCAGCGCCGCCGCGTGCAGATTGCGCTTGGCGAGCTTCCCATCGACCCGGAGCAGTTAGTAATCAGAGGTAACCGACAGCTGCTGAGCCGCGCCCTCACCAACCTGCTCGATAATGCGCTGAAGTACTCAGGCCCGGAACAGCCGGTGCTGGTGCAGTTCGAATTCCGCGACGCTCACTCCCGCATCCGCATTCAGGACCAAGGCATTGGCATCAGCGAACAGGCGCTACCCCTAATTTTCCAGCCTTTTTACCGTGCCGATAATGCCCGGAGCATCAGCGGACACGGTGTAGGGCTACCGCTAGCCCATCGGATCATCGAGCTGCATGGCGGGCATCTCCAGATTAGCTCCGCTTTGGGCAGCGGTACTGTGGCGGAGGTTGTTTTCTAGCAGCGAAAACATGGTTTCAGCCTGCTACCTGCCCATGAATATGTAGTAGCGTTCCTAGGAGTGTCGGTGTGTGTTTTACTTATTTTTCTATTCTAATCTGTTTCTAATATCCCTCTAATTCGCTCCTAATACCACCGGCGTACTCTTGCATATCCAAACACCAAATAGGATATGCAACGCTTCTGTTTCCTGCTGCTGACGGCCCTGCTGCTCGGCCTTTCCATTCGCCCGGCCTCGGCAGCCCCACTCGGCGCCGATACCGTAAGACTACCCCTGCCCGAAGCCGAGCAACGGTTTCTCCAGAACAACCTGAGTTTGCTAGCTCAGCGCTACAACGTGTCGGCGGCGCAGTCCCAGATTCTGCAAGCCAAGCTCTGGGATAACCCAACTGTCTATCTAGAGCAGAACGCCTACAACCAGCAGACGGGCCGAGTGCTAGACGTAACGCGCACCGGCAACTCCATTGTGCAGGTGCAGCAACTCTTTGCTATTGCCGGCCGCCGCAAAGCCGCCGCCAACGTGGCTCAGCAAAACGCGCTGGCCGAGCAGTTCAACTTCGAAGACCTACTTCGCACCCTGCGCTACCAACTCCGCAGCACGTTCTACGACCTGTATTACAAGCAGCGGAGCGTGCGCGTGTACGACCTGGAAGTAGCTAGCTTCCAGCGCACTGTAAACCTCTACCAAGGCCAGTACGACAAGGGAAATATTGCCCTCAAGGAAGTTATCCGCCTGAAAGCCTTCCTGTTTCAGTTGCGAAACGAGCGGCAGGCGCTGCTCAACGATATTGCCTCCGAGCAAGCCGACCTACGCATTCTGATGCGCGACACGTCCGGGGCTTATTATATGCCTACCGCCGACGACAACCGCTTGCGGGCCCTGAACCTGGCAGGTCGTACCGAGCAACAACTTATTGACTCGGCTCAGGTGAACCGGGCCGATGTGAAGGCCCGGCAAGCCACTCTGCAACAGCAAAACCAGAACCTGCGCTACCAGCGGGCCCTAGCCGCACCCGACCTGTCGGTAGGTTACGTGTACGACCGGGCCGGCAACTACATCCAGAACTATAACGCCCTCACGCTGGGTATTGCGGTACCCATCTTCAACCGCAACCAAGGCAATATCCGCACGGCCCAGAGCCAGATTGAAATCAGCAAAGCGCAGTTGAGCCAGCAGCAGCTTCAGGTGCAAAACGACGTGCAGGAGGCTTGGCGCCAGGCCACTCAAACCGACGCCCTCTACCAAACCGCCGGCCGCGAAACCCAGGACTTCGACCGCCTGATGAAAGGCATCGACGAGAGCTACGCCAAGCGCAACCTGACCATTGTGGAGTATCTGGATTTCTATGAGAGCTATAAAAACAACCTTCTGCAGCTCAACGCTTTACGGTCCATCCGGATTCGCGCCTTCGAGCAACTCAACCTCGCCGTCGGCCGGCCACTGTTCAACTAACCGCTTCTATCTCCTTCACACTCTCGAAAGCTTAAGTCCTCGCTTTATATGAACCGCTTTGCCCCCCTCCTACCCGTTGCCCTCGGCCTGCTACTAGCCGGCTGCTCTACCACTCCCGAAGCTGATACCAAGCCGAAAGCCGATGCTGGTTTCAGTCTTTCCGATCAGATGATGAGTGAATTGAAGCTTGATACGGTCCGCAATGAACCCATCCGCAACGAGCTGACGCTTTCCGGTCAGATTGCCACCAACGGCGACAAAACCGTGCAAGTGTACCCGCTGGTGGGCGGCGTGGTGGAACAACTCACGGTGGAGCTAGGCGACCATGTAACGAAAGGCCAAGTGCTGGCCGTGATTCGAAGCGGGGAAATAGCCGACCTCCAAAACCAGAGCAGCAGCGCCGGCACCGATTTGGCTATTGCCCAGAAAAACCTCTCGGTGCTGGAAGACCAGTACAAAGCTGGCCTAGCCTCGGAGCGCGACGTGAGCTTGGCCCGCCAGGAGTTGCGCAAGGCCCAGGGCAACGTGGGCAAGAGCCGCAAGCAACTCGCCATCTACGGTGTGTCGGCCGATGGCACCTACACGTTGCGGGCCCCTATTTCCGGCTTCATCACCGAGAAGAACGTGACCGACCACATGCAGTTCAACGACGACAACGTGGGCAGTTTGTTCACGGTCAGCAACTTGGATGACGTCTGGATTATGGCCAATGTGTTTGAGGCCGACATTGCCAAGGTGAAGGAAGGCTACGCCGCCGACGTTACCACCCTGGCCTACCCCGACCAACACTTCACGGGCCGCATCGACAAGGTGTTCAACGTGCTCGACCCACAAAGCAAGGCCATGCGGGTGCGGGTGCGCCTCGAAAACCCCGGCTACCAACTCAAGCCCGAGATGTATGCCCAAATCAAGGTGCGCAACACCGAAGCCGGCCGCATGCTGGCCGTGCCCGCCAGCTGCGTGGTGTTCGACAAGGACCGCAACTTCGTGATGGTGTTCAAAGACCGAAACCACATTGAAACCCGCGAGGTGGAAATAGCCAAAACCGTGGGCGACGTGAGCTACGTGCAAACCGGCCTCCACGACGGCGAGCGAATCATTGCCCAAAACCAGCTGCTGGTCTACGACGAGTTGAACGACTAGGGCTTTGGCTGTTAGCTGATGGCTGTTAGCTGTTGGCTTCTCCAATTTTATCTGCAAACACGGCGGTTTTCTAGCCGCCAGGGCTGCGCTTTGCCCACTGAAAAAGCTAATAGCTAACAGCCATCAGCTAACAGCTTATAACCGCCATGAACAAATTCATCCAGGGCATTATTGCCTTTTCGCTTAAAAACCGGGGTTTCGTATTTCTGATGACGCTGGCCGTCATCGTGGCCGGAGTGATAAGCTACCGCAACACGCCAATTGAGGCGTTTCCGGACGTAACCAACACCGAAATTACCATCATCACGCAGTGGCCCGGCCGCTCGGCCGAGGAGATTGAGAAGTTCGTAACGGCCCCGATTGAAATTTCGCTCAATCCGGTGCAGAAGAAAACCAGCATCCGCTCCACTACCCTTTTCGGGTTGTCGGTGGTGAAGGTGATTTTCGATGATGGCGTAGACGATGCTTTTGCCCGCGTGCAAGTCAACAACCTGCTCAGCCAGGCCGATTTGCCCGAAGGCGCCGAACCCGACGTGCAGCCCCCCTACGGCCCCACCGGCGAAATCTTCCGCTATACCCTCCAGAGCAAGGATAAAACCACGCGCGAGCTGAAAACCATTCAGGACTGGGTGGTGGAGCGCAATCTGAAAGCCGTGCCCGGCGTGGCCGACGTGAACAGCTTCGGCGGCGAGGTAAAATCCTACGAAATCAGTGTGAACCCCGGCAAGCTCCAGACCTTCAACATCACGCCCCTCGACCTCTACAACACCATTCAGCGCTCCAACATCAACGTGGGCGGCGACGTGATAAACCAGGGCCAGCAGAACTACGTGGTGCGCGGCATCGGGCTGCTCAACAACATTTCCGACATCAATAACACGGTCATCAAGAACGTGAATGGGGCCCCCATTCTGGTGAAAGATGTGGCGCAGGTGCAGGAATCGGCATTGCCCCGGCTGGGCAGGGTCGGCCGCGGCCTCAACGACGACGTGCTGGAAGGCATTGTGGTGATGCGCAAAGGCGAAAACCCGTCGGAAGTTATTGCCCGCCTCAAGGACAAAGTGACGCTGCTCAACGAGAAAATTCTGCCCGCTGGCGTGCAGATCCACACTTTCTACGACCGGCAGCAGCTCATCGATTTCAGCACCGAAACCGTGATTCACAACTTGCTGGAAGGCATTGTGCTCGTAACGGTTATCGTGTTCGTGTTCATGGCCGACTGGCGCACCACGGTTATCGTGTCGGTGATTATTCCGCTGGCTTTGCTGTTCGCCTTTATCTGCTTGCGGCTGAAGGGCATGAGCGCCAACCTGCTCAGCATGGGCGCCATCGACTTCGGTATCATCATCGACGGAGCGGTGGTGATGGTGGAAGGACTGTTCGTAGCCCTCGACCACAAGGCCCACAAGATGGGCATGGAGAAGTTCAACAAGCTTGCGAAGTCGGGCCTGATCAAGAAAACCGGCCGCGACATGGGCAAGGCTATTTTCTTCTCCAAGGCCATTATTATCACGGCGTTGCTGCCCATCTTCTCGTTCGAGAAAGTAGAAGGCAAGGTGTTTTCGCCGCTGGCTTGGACGTTGGGCTTCGCTCTGCTCGGTGCGCTCATCTTCACGCTTACGCTGGTGCCGGTACTTACTAGCATCTTGCTGAAGAAGAACGTGGTAGAGAAAGACAACTTCTTTGTACGCGGCATCAACAAAGGCGCGCAGCGATTCTTCGCCTTCACTTACGCCCGCAAAACTGCCAGTTTGCTGGTGGCCACAGTGGCCGTGGTGGTGGGCATGGGTTCTTTCCACTTTCTAGGCTCCGAGTTTTTGCCTGAACTAAACGAAGGTTCCATTTATGTGCGGGCGCAGTTGCCGCTGAGCATCTCGCTGGAAGAAAGCAACAAGCTTTGCAACGAGATGCGTCGCGTGTTCCTGAGTTTCCCCGAAGTGGGCGACGTGGTGAGCCAAACCGGCCGCCCCAACGACGGCACCGACCCCACGGGCTTCTACAACAACGAGTTTCTGGTGCAGCTTAAGCACACGCCCGAGGTGCAGGCCGAAATGAAGCACAAAGACAAGCGCGAGGCTCTTATTGCGGGCATGAAGGAAAAGCTCAACCGCTTTCCCGGCGTGGATTTCAACTTCTCGCAGCCCATTACCGACAACGTGGAGGAAGCCGCCTCCGGCGTGAAAGGCTCCATTGCGGTGAAAATCTACGGCAACGACCTGAAGCTGATGGAAGAGAAAGGCCGCCAGGTATACGGCGTGCTCAAACACATCAAAGGCATCGATGATTTGGGGGTGCTCCGCAACATCGGGCAGCCGGAGCTGCACGTGGAGCTGGACGAACGGCGCATGGCCAGCTACGGCGTAAGCAAGTCCGACGCCAACGCGGTGCTGGAAATGGCCGTGGGTGGCAAGCAGGCCTCGCAGATGTACGAGGGCGAGCGGAAATTCCCCATTCGGGTGCGCTACCAGAAACAGTTCCGCGAGTCGAACCGCGAAATTGCGGTCCTGATGGTGCCCACCCAGAACGGCAAGTCGGTACCGCTCTCGGAAATTACCGATATCCAGGACGTTACGGGCCCCTCGCTCATCTACCGCGACGATAACCAGCGCTTCTCGGCCGTGAAGTTCAGCATCCGGGGCCGCGACATGGGTAGCACCATTGAAGAGGCCCAGCGCGAAGTAAATAAAGTGGTGAGCTTGCCCAAAGGCTACAGCATGAAGTGGACCGGCGACTTCGAAAACCAGCGTCGTGCCACCGAGCGCCTCACGCAGGTGGTACCCGTTTCACTGGCCCTGATTTTCTTTATTCTGTTCATGCTGTTCGGCAACCTGAAAGACGCTGGGCTGGTGCTGCTCAACGTGCCATTTGCCATTATCGGGGGCATTGCGGCGCTGCTAATTACCCACACCAACTTCAGCATTTCGGCCGGTATCGGGTTCATTGCTCTGTTCGGTATCTGCATCCAGAACGGGGTAATTCTGATATCGGTGTTCAAGCAAAACATGGTCCTCAAGCTCAGCCTTGACTTCAGCATCTCCGACGGTGTCACTAGCCGGGTGCGGCCCGTGGTGATGACGGCCCTGATGGCCACTATCGGCCTGATGCCCGCCGCCATGAGCACTGGCATCGGCTCCGAAACCTCCAAGCCGCTGGCCATTGTGGTTATTGGCGGGCTGATTACGGGCACCATCCTAACCCTGTTCATTTTCCCCCTCATTTTCGAGCGGGCCTACCGCGCCGAGCATTCCAAGTATGGCCCGCAACCTGAATTGTCCCCTGAGTACCATGAGTTAAGCGTTGCCTGAAAATTTTGAGTTGGATTGGATAATGTGAAAGAAAACCCTACGTGCTTCACGAAGGGCTTTTTCGCTTCTCTAGGCCTCTCAACTTGCGCGCTACCTTGCTAAAACTTGAACCATTCCGATGTAATGGTTGTCGAAAAACCATGCGCAAGACCACTCTGCTGACCGCCGCCGGGCTTTTGCTCGCTGGCCCGGCCTGCACCCTGGCCCAAACCATTGACCCCAACGTCAACAATACCAACACTCCGTTTATTCGCAATATCAGGCCCGACCGGCCCGGCCAAACGATTACTACCAGTATGCTACGGCCTGGCCAAGTGCAACTGGACATTGGCACGCAAAGCCAACTCCGTCCGGCTCCTGGCGCAACGCCAGCCTTTTCTACCGGCCTGCTTCGAGTAGGATTTTTTGGACTAATGGAGCTACGCGCCCAGCAGAGCTATCTGCCACGCACTGCAGGCAGTGCCGGTACTAGCCCGGAACCTGGCAACGGGGCTGCAGGGCGGGCCGCTGGTTTCGCGCCTCTTACGCTGGGGGCCAAAATGCTGGCTTCCTCTAACCAGGATACCCGCTCTCAGGTGTCCGTGCTGGCCGAGTTGACCTTACCCAGCACTGGTGCTGCTTCCTTCTCCGACAAAGTATATGAGCCTGCCGCCCGTCTGCTGGTATCGCAGCAGCTTGGCAAACGGTTTGGCCTGGAAGCCAACCTGGGATTCCGGCAGCGTGGTTTCAAAGCGGCCGATACGAGCCGTGGCCAATACCTGGGTACACTGGCTCTGAATGGCCCGTTGGGTGAGCAGTTCGGCTTCTTCGCCGAAACCTATACCACGTGGCAGCGGGCTGCGGGCTGGCGGCCCGGCGTGAGCACCGGACTATATTGGCGCCCAGCCCCTAGTCTGCGCCTTGATGTGACAGCCGGAGGAGGGCCCGGCACTACCCCCTATGCTCCCAGCGGACCTTATATTGGAGGCGGTGTAAGCGTGCGTCTTCCTCATTAAGTAGATGGGGTGGCATCACATGTTTATGTGATTGACGGTGGGGTACCGCATTCGGTAGATTTGGCACATCAGGTTAAACTGTCTGTTGGCAAACAGCAACCGGCAACAGCTTTTATCTGGCTGCTCTTCTACCGCACACCTCTGCTACATTTACTGCCAGCCGCCCCCTCCTTCTCACTACGCCAAAACGCCTCGAGCTTTCAGCTCGGGGCGTTTTATTTTGATTCGCTGACTGCTTGATGCTAAACGCAATACTGCTGTATCACATGTAAATCATGCCCTATGCCTAGCTCTGTATTATTTCCAGAAGCTTGAACTATATATAGTCTTAAAAAAATATCGATTTGAATATTTTTGATAAAAATAATTAAGTAGGTTTGGGGTGCGAGTCGAGGGTTGTCACGTCTGGGTATGACGATACGTTTATTTTTATTACTTGTGCTGGGGTGTTTGTTATCTGGAGTTTCAATAGCCCAGAATGCGCAGCCCGCCGTTATTGATAGTCTTAAGCGGCAGCTGGCAGCCGCACCCGCCAATGATACGCTACGCGTGTATCTGCTGGATGAATTATGCTGGAACCTGAGCCGCTCGGATTTGCCCAAGGCCCGCAGCTACGCGGAAGAAGGAATAGCCTTGGCGCAGCGCATTGGGTATACGCGTGGCGAAGCCCGCTGCCATCAGGACTTAGGCACCTGCCTTTCTTTCGTGGGCGCTGCCGATGAGGCATTGCAGCAGCATTTCATGGCGTTGCGCCTGTTTCGTAAACTGGGCATGAAAAAGGCCATGGGCTATGCCTATAATGGTATTGCCAACTGCCACAACCTGCGCCATGACTTCACTACCGCCGAAAGCTTTTACATCAAAGCACTGGTTTTGGCTGAACAGCGGCGCGACTCGGCCGATGAAGCACTCTTTTTGAGCAATCTGGCGGATCTTACCTGGCAGCACAATCAGCTGGGGCGAGCGAGCCGGTACATCCGCCGGGCGTTGTCCCTGTACACGGCGCTTAATAATCTGCCGGGGCAGGCCAATAGCCTTTACACGCTCGGCAATGTGCATCTGCAGCAGGAACACCCTGACTCCGCACGAGCCAGTCTGCGGGAGGCGTTGGTGCTGTACCAGATGTTGGGCGATGAGTATGGTATTTCGGGCACGTATTCCAACCTGTCGGCCGTGATGCTGAAGCTGCACCAGCCGCGCCAGGCACTCACCAACTCGCAGTTGGGCTTACGCTATGCCCGGCGCGTAGGCTCACCCGACCGGGTCCAGAACGCCTATCAGCAGCTTTCTGACGTGTATGCTCGCTTGGGGCAGTACCAATTGGCCTACCAGATGCAGCAGCGCTTTCAGCACCTGCGCGACAGCCTCATGACCGAGGCCAACACCCGCGCAATGGAGTCTCTGCAAAACCGCTACGATACTCATGAGCGCGAAAGCCGAATCCGGCTGCTTACGCAACAACAACGTGTTATTGGGTTGCGCGCCGAACGAGACGAACAGCGGGTCCGGCTGCTGGGTGTAGTGGTGGGCGGGTTGCTGTTGCTAGTGGTGGTGGGCAGCGTACTGTACGGCCAACTGCTGCGAGGGCGCGAAGCGTTGGCCGCCCGTAACCAAGTTATTGCCGATAAAAACACGGCACTGGAGCAGGCAGCATATGAACTACAGGCCCTGGCCGAATCTAAGGCCCGGCTTTACGCCATTATTGCCCACGACCTGCGCGGCCCGATTACGGCTTTTGCCGGGGTAGCACAGTTGATAAACTTTTACCAGCGCACCAACGACCAAGACAGCCTACACCATCTGCCAGCTATCGTGCACGATTCGGCCCAAAACCTGAACAGCCTGCTCGATAACCTCTTGAACTGGGCTGCCAGTCAGACAGGTGAGCTGCGCTGCCAGCCCGAGCGAATACCGGTGCGCGAATTGCTAGCCGAGTGCTACGAACTATTTCAGACCTCGGCACACGCCAACCAGGTACAGTTGCAATTTGAGGCCGACCCGAACTTGCTGCTCTATGCCGACCGTAATATGGTGCGCACCATCCTGCGCAATCTGGTCAGCAACGCCCTCAAGTTTACGCCTGCCAACGGCACCGTCCGCCTACATGCCGATATCGACAGTACCGACCCGACGCAAATTCATCTGGCGGTGACAGATACCGGCCCTGGACTTCAGGCCAGCCAAATGCAGCAGATTATGCATCCAGAATCTGCTCAGATGCGTGCTGCTGGCCTCAACCGCACCACACAGGGCACGGGATTGGGTTTGCAGCTTTGCCGAACTTTTTCAGAGTGCCACGGCGGCTCATTGGGCATGCGCAACAGCGCGGAAGGCGGCACCGAAGTATGGGTAACACTGCCCTCGGCTGGTATGCGAACCGCTATTGAGCAGAACTCCGCACGCGCCAACCAAGCCTATACGGCTGCATAACCGCTACTCAGGGCTTCTGCGGGGCCACCGATTCCGGAGCAATGCGAGTAGGAGTCTGCTGCCCGGCCACGATACCAGCCGCGCTCCTGCCAATTGCGGTTATTACGGCCGTCATGTTAGGCAGGTCCAAGCTTTCTACTTCGTCATCAACTGAGTGATAGAGCTTATCGGTTGGAATCTGGTCGGTGCTGATGCTATGGGCGGGCACACCCAATCGGGCCAGGGTAGCATTATCGGAGCGGTAAAACAGGTTCTGCTCGGGATACGGGTCGGGCTCGAAGCGAAAAGGGGTACCGGTGAGGTTTGTCTGGAGCAGTTTCCCGAAATCAGACCGCTCAAAACCCGTAATAAATGCAGTATTGGGGCCAAATTTGGCCGGCTTGCCAATCATTTCGATATTGAACATAGCCACTACCTTATCGGCAGTCAGCTGGCGGGAAAAGTACTGCGAGCCGAACCCACCAATTTCTTCGGCCGCAAATGCTACGAATACCAGCGTGCGTGCATTGTCGTTTTTTTTCTTGAAATACTCCGCCAGGGCCACTACTGCCGCCGTGCCACTAGCATCGTCATCGGCGCCATTGGCAATGGAGTCGCCGGCTACAGCGGGCAGCACCCCAATGTGGTCGTAGTGAGCAGAGAAAAGTACCTGTTCGTGAGCATGCGCCGGGTCTTTTCCTGGCAATACAGATACCACGTTACGTAATTCTACCGTCCGTAGTGTGGTGTTACCGGCCACCCGGAATTTCACTTTGCCATCTGCCGGGGCCGGCGCCAGAATAACCAGACTTGAGAAAGGGTTGCCCGCCTTATCGAGGCGCAAGCCACCATGGCTCAGATATTCCGCAACCCGCTTGAAGTCTTTCTCATGCACTGGGTCAAGTACGACTACCAGATTTTCACGAGGCCGCATAATATCCCGCATATGGGGCTGCAGCTTGTCCTGCGGCCCTACCACCACAGTGCGCGTAGCAGGCTCATCTTCATCGGTCCAGTTCAGATGCGGCTGCGAAGAATTCAGGATGACTTTCTCCTTCACCACCGGAATGCTGTTAAGCATCACAAACAGAGCAGCTACCCGCGACTCATAGGCCGGAAAAACCTGCTCGTAACTCGTTAGGCCAGGAAACATTCCCAACTCCATGCGCTGAAATTCAGAGGACAGATACTGAGCAGCTTTCAGGCCGCCTGACTTGCCGGAGGCCCGGCCTTTCAGCTCATCAGAAGCCAATGTTTTTACAACTCGCTCGACCGTAGCTGCCGACACACCCGGCGTATTAGGCACGGTGTTTGGCTTTTTCTGCGCCTGCAGGGAAAAGGAGAAAAGAGAGAAAGACAGAACGAAGAGGGGGAATTTTCGCATACCGCAAAATAACCATTTTGTTCTGTCTTCTGTACAATTCTCAACGCGTCTCCTGCACTTTTACTGTATGGTTTTGATCCTCAACTTTCTCCAATGAATTCTCTTTTTCGTTCCTGTCTCGCTTTCAGTCTATTGATTTCCGGCTGCCAGACTGCTGTCCCTCGCCTCGAGCCTGATACCAAAGCCTCAGGTGCAGCTACCACTCCCGATGCCGAGTTGCGCAATACCCGGTGGGTGCTACGTATGCTCAACGGCCAAGCAGTTGCACCGCCTACCAACGCCGAGCCGTACCTACTGCTCCGGGCAACTGAACTGAATGCCGAAGGAAACGGCAGCTGCAACCGGTTCCGGGGTCCATTTGAGCTGCCTGCGGCCGGCCAACTCCGCTTTGGGGCCCTGCTTTCCACCCGCATGGCCTGCGCCAGCCCTGACGGCAACTCAACAGAAAGCGGCTTTATGACGGCTCTTACTGCTACCCGGACGTACCGCGTCAGTGGCGACACGCTTAGGCTCTATGGCGAATCGGCTGCCGTGCCAGCAGCGGTACTCCATGCCGTATATCTGCGGTAAATTCCGCAACAGCAAAAGCCGGAAGGCGCATTCTACTCAAGGGTAGAATGCGCCTTCCGGCTTTTCCAATGGCTTTTAACCCAGCGTCAGCACAAGGTCGTCGGCATTTACCAAGGTGCCTTCGGACAGGTTCACGGCCTGCACCGTGGTATCGTCGGGAGCGGTGATGGTGGTTTCCATCTTCATGGCTTCGATGATAAATAACGGGGCATTCTTGGGCACCTGCTGGCCGTTTTCAACTAGCACTCGGGAAAGTAGCCCTTGCAGCGGGGCCCCAATCTGCTTGCCATTTGCCTTATCAGCCTTGGGATTCTGTACTTTCTTCACTTCCACTGCCGTATCCCGAATTTCGATGTTACGGGTCTGGCCGTTGAGGTTGAAGAAAATAGTGCGGCAGCCGTCCTCATTCACCGGCCCGATGCTTTGCAGACCCACAATGATATTTTTACCGCGTGCAATTTCAATCAGGGTTTCGTCGCCGAGCTGCAGGCCATAGTAGAAGGCCTTGGTTGGAATAACGGATACGTCGCCGAACTCCTGCACGTGGGCCCAGTACTGCTCGAATACCTTGGGGTACAGCAACCATGACAGCACATCCGTGAATTTCCCGCGCTGCCCGAACTTCGCCTCAAAGTTCTGCCACTCCTGCTCGAAGTCGATAGGCGCCAAGTGCTCATTTGGCCGATCCGTGAAGGGCTGTTCATCTTTCAGAATGACCCGTTGCACATCCTGCGGCCAGCCGCCTTCGGGCTGGCCAATGTCGCCGCGAAACAGTTCCCGCACCGATTCCGGGAAGTTCAGGCTCTCCCCTTTCTGCAGCACATCAGCCGTAGTAAGGTTGTTTGAAACAAGATACAAGGCCATGTCGCCTACCACTTTGCTGCTGGGCGTCACCTTCACAATGTCGCCGAAAAGCTGATTGACATCGGCGAAGGTATGCTTGATGGTTTCGAACTTATCGAGCAGGCCTAGCGCCGCCGCCTGTGGCCGCAGATTGGAGTACTGCCCGCCCGGAATTTCGTGCTGAAACACCTCCGATGTACCCGCTTTCAACCCGGATTCGAAGGGGTAGTAGTATTCCCGCACCGTATCCCAGTAGTTCGAAAACTCATTCAACGACTCTTGGTTGAACTCCCGGTGGCGCTCCTGCCCGCGTAGCATCTCCACAATGGAGTTGAAGTTGGGCTGCGACGTGAGACCCGAAAGGCTGCCCAGTGCCACATCAACCACATCTACTCCGGCTTCCACGGCTTTCAGATAAGTAGCTGCTTGTAGGGAAGACGTGTCGTGCGTGTGCAGGTGTATCGGCAGGCTGATGGTGTTGCGCAGGGCCGTAATCAGTTCCTGAGCCGCATAGGGTTTCAGCAGGCCCGCCATGTCCTTGATGCATAGGATATGGGCGCCGGCTTCCTCAATCTGCCGGGCAAGCCGCAGATAATAGTCGAGGCTGTATTTCCGGTTGCGCTTGGGGTCCAGAATGTCGCCGGTGTAGCAGATGCTGGCTTCGGCCAGCCGGTCGGTTTTGTTGCGCACAAAGCCGATGCAGGCTTCCATGCCTGGCATCCAGTTCAGCGAATCGAAGATGCGGAACACATCGATACCGGTTTCGGCTGCCTGCTGCACGAACCGCTCCGTAAGGTTATCAGGGTAGGCTTTGTAGCCTACTCCATTCGCCCCACGGATCAGCATCTGGAGCAGAATATTGGGCACTGCTTTGCGCAGTTTTGCTAGCCGCTCCCAAGGGTCCTCGTGCAGAAAGCGCAGGGCTACATCGAAGGTAGCACCGCCCCAGCACTCCAGTGAGAAGGTTTGTGGATGCATGCGGGCGTAGCTTTCGGCTACTTTCAGCATATCAAACGTGCGCATGCGGGTAGCCAGCAGACTCTGGTGGGCGTCGCGCAGGGTGGTATCGGTATAGTGAATCTGCTTTTCGGCGCGCAGCCATTTGGCAAAACCGTCCGGGCCAAGCTCCGTCAGCTTGTCTTTGGTACCGGCCTGCAGCGGACTAGACGCATCAACTTCCGGCAGCCGGGGCTTGCGTAGGTCGCGCTTGGGGTCTAGTTGCCCCTTCACATCGGGGTTGCCGTTTACAATGACGTTGCCGAGGAAGCCCAGCACTTTGGTGGCACGGTCTTGCCGGGCCTTGAACTTAAACAGCTCGGGATGGTCCTTGATGAAATCCACATTGGCCTCCCCCGCCATGAAAATGGGGTGCGCAATGATGTTCTGCAGGAACTGAATGTTGGTGCTTACCCCACGCACCCGGAACTCATCCAGCGTGCGGGCCATTTTGGTGGCGGCCTCCTTGAGAGTAGGCGCCTGCGCTGATACTTTCACCAGCAGCGAGTCGAAGAAAGGCGACACTTTTACGCCTGTGTACACCGAACCCTGGTCGAGGCGGATACCGAAGCCACCGGCCGAGCGGTAGGCGGTGATGGTGCCATAGTCAGGCTTAAAGTCCTGCTCCGGGTCTTCAGTGGTGATGCGGCACTGTATGGCCACTCCAATTTTGGGCGGCTTCTGCCCTTCTCCCAACCCGATTTCCGAGTCGGAAAGGTGGCGGCCGTCGGCTATATGCAGCTGCGTTTTGATAAGGTCTACCCCCGTTATCATCTCCGTTACGGTGTGCTCCACCTGGATGCGTGGGTTCACCTCAATGAAATAGATACGGTCCTGCTCCGGGTTTACCAGAAACTCCACGGTGCCCACGTTGTTGTACTGCACCGCCCGGCCCAGCCGCAAAGCATAGTCGTAGAGTAGCTCGCGCAGGTGGTCAGGCAGGTGCAGCGACGGCGCCACCTCTACTACTTTCTGGTAGCGCCGCTGCACCGAGCAGTCCCGCTCGTAGAGGTGCATCAGCCCGCCATAGTTGTCGGCTACCAACTGCACTTCAATGTGCTTGGGTTGCTCTACAAACTTCTCCAGAAACACGGTATCGTCGCCGAAGGCTTTCAGGGCTTCGTTGCGAGCCTCAAAGAAGCCCCGCTCCAGTTGGTCATCGTCGCGGATAACGCGCATGCCACGCCCGCCACCGCCAGAAGCAGCTTTCAGCATCACGGGGTAGCCGATGCGTTGGGCTTCGTGTTTGGCAATGTCGATGTCGGTGAGGTCCTGCTCGCTACTCTCGATGATGGGCACCTGGCATTCTACTGCCACCCGCTTGGCAGCTACTTTGTCGCCGAGGGCTTCCATTACTTCCGGCCGGGGCCCCACGAAAATGAGACCTTCCTCACGGCAGCGCCGGGCCAGCGTGGCATTCTCACTAAGGAACCCATAACCGGGATGAATAGCATCGGCACCGTTGGCCTTGGCCGTCCGGATAAGCCCCTCAATGTCCAGATACGGTTTCAGCGGCTCATCGTCACGCCCAATCTGGTAGGCCTCGTCGGCTTTGTAGCGGTGCAGCGAGTACCGGTCCTCGTACGTGTAAATGGCTACCGTCGTGATGCCTAGCTCAGTAGCGGCGCGCATCACACGAATAGCAATTTCGCCACGGTTGGCGACCAGCAGTTTGCGGATATTCATCAGGAAAAGCGGTGTAAGGGTGGCGAAGTAGTGCGGCTGGCAAGCTACAGAAACCAAAAAGAACTTTCAGCGAAAATTCGCTAAAAGTTCTTTCCTGAGGTTAGCAAGATGAATTCGCAAGTAGTTAACCTCTTGTAATCAGCTAAATACAAACCATCCAACAAGAAATTTCAGAGGCTGCACGTGTCACCTGTTCAGTTGCAATGCGCTATTTCTGCAGCACTTTCACGCTGAGCCGGCGGTTCATGGCGCGGCCAACTTCGGTCTGGTTAGAAGCTACCGGATAGTTGGAGCCGTAGCCACGGGCATCGAGGCGAGACGGGCTGACGCCCATGTCTACAAGTGCTGTCCAGGCGGTGCGGGCGCGAGCTTCACTCAGCTGCCGGTTCATCTTGTATGTGCCTGTGCTATCCGTATAGCCTCCGATTTTCAACCGAATATTTGGATAGGCCTTCATCAGAGCCGCAATATTCTGCAACTGCGGCATCGACTCTTTCGTCAGGGTAGCTTTTCCAACCTCGAAATAGACTCGGTCGAAGCTCATCCAGCCAGCAGACAGGTTTACAGTATCAACCTTTGCTTTGGGGTCGGACACGAATTTGTAGAGGAAGCTTTCGGTAGAACTGGTGCCTACGCTAGCTAGTTTGTGGCCGTTGGGCAATTGCAGGGTTGTAAGCGCACCCGTCTCGTAGATATAATTCCCAGACTTCGCGTCGTAATGACCACTGACGGCTGGTGGAGCAATTCGGGTAGCAGGGCGCCGGGTAGCCACGTAAGGACTTGGCCGGCCAGCCGCTGGCACAGTGGTGCCGGTAACAGAAGTGCCGGCAACAGAAGTGCCCACTTTGGCTAGCGGCCGTGTTGCGGCTGAGGTAGCCGCAATAGGAACTGTAGTTGCAGGAGCCAGCTTAGGATTAGCACCAGGAGCTAGCGCAACTGACGCAACAGGGCTTGCAGACGCCGTTACCGGCATAGTGCGCGGCACCGATGAGGATGTAGTGCGAGCAGCCGGCGCCGGAGTAGACGGAATAATCTGACACTGCTGTATGTATGTGAGGTGGTTGCGGGCGAGAACTGGCGCCGAAACGGCGGCAGTGCCCGTAGCAACGGTCAGCTTTTCCTCTTTGCTGTCTGCTGCCCCGCGAGACTTCCCTTTTTTGCCCGCTACCTTTTTCTCCTCCGGATGGAGCACAAAGTTTCCATTGGCCGTCTTGCCAGTCAGCAGGAATATGTCGTTGATGGTTTCCGTCTGGTAGCTAGGCTGGCTCACCTGCACCGTATAGGGCCCCCCTACTGCCAACTCCTCCACCACGAAGTTACCGGCAGCATCAGTTGTAGCATTGCGCTTCACTCCTGAAGGGATATGCACCACCGTTACGGAAGCCTTGGCCAGCAGCTGGTTATCAGTGGAGCGCACCACCCCAATTATGCCGGTAGTGCCCTGCACCTGCCCTGATCCTGCATGCAGAAGCAGCGAGCAGCAGAAAAGTAATACGGAAGTAATAAAGTACTTCATGGAGGGAAATTGAATAGCAAGTACAAAATGGACGTATAAATGTAATATTTTTTCTAAAAACTATTCAAATATAATCTGTATCAAAACTATTTTTTTATGGATTATACGAACTTACTATTCTACCAGTCTCTCCTTACACTTCAATCATTCAGCGTTTTATCCAGCACCAGAAAGCACATAGGCTCCCGTGCAGGACGCGTAAAAACCTTATGCGTAAGGCTGAGTTGTGATGTGGACCTACTCCAACCCATATCCTATGGATTTCGCAGACAAGAACATCCTCATCGTTGGTGCCTCCTCGGGCATTGGGCTGGCAACGGCGCAACTACTTAAGCAACTCGGTGCCCATCTCTACACCGCTTCGCGCCAGTTGACGCCCGCACTGGAGGAAATCGGGTCTGATTTCATGGAACTGGATTCCACGCAGCCTTTGGGCACCGCGCTGGATGGGTTGCCGGAAGTGCTGCACGGCGTGGTGTATTGCCCGGGCAATATCCGGCTGCGGCCTTTCGAGCGGATTTCGGCTGATGACTTTCGGGCCGACTTTGAGCTGAACGTAATGGGCGCAGTACAGGTACTGCAGGCAACCATGAAGCGGCTGAAAAAGGCCAACGGTGCTTCCGCTGTGCTCTTCAGCACGGTAGCTGCCGAAACCGGCATGGCATTTCACACCAGCATTGCTACTGCCAAGGCAGCAGTGGAAGGCCTGACACGTGCCCTGGCGGCCGAATACGCGGCCAGCAACATTCGGGTGAATGCCGTGGCTCCTTCCCTCACCAATACTCCGCTGGCGGCCACCCTGCTCAGCACCCCCGAAAAGATAGATGCTAGTGCCAAGCGGCATCCGCTGCAGCGTATCGGTGAGCCAAAGGACATAGCCTACATGGCCTCCTTCCTACTCTCCGACCATAGCTCCTTTATTACGGGCCAAGTGCTGCCGGTAGATGGCGGCATGAGCCGATTGAAGTAGCCGCTTCTTTACTAGTTACCCAAGCGTCCGGCAGTTCATCTAGACTTTATGGCAACTATTTCCTTATTCTGGCACCGCCGCGACCTGCGCTTCGAAGACAATGTAGGCTTGGCGGCTGCGCTACAGGCCGAGCATCCGGTTGTGCCCCTTTTTATCTTCGATCCGGAAATCCTGGATAAGCTGGAAAACCGGCACGATGCCCGGGTGACCTTTATTTATGATGAGGTGGAGCGTCTGCGGCAAGAAGCCAAAGCGGCGGGCGGGAGCTTTTTGGTCCGCTACGGCCACCCTGTGCAGGTGATACAGCAGCTACTCAAGGAGCTGGATGTAGCTGCAGTCTACACCAACCATGATTACGAGCCGTATGCCGCCACGCGGGAGGCTGCCGTGAAAGAGTTGCTGGACAAGCATTCCGTAGCGTTTCATACGTTTAAAGACCAGGTTATCTTCGAGAAGGATGAGCTGCTGACTAAAGGAGGGCTGCCATATAAGATTTACGGCCCTTATAAGCGCAGTTGGCTCGCAAAGCTCACGGAGCAGGATTACCAGACCAGTCCATCGGCCAGCCACCTTGCTAAGCTGGCCACCGTGAAGGCCGGTCACCACCCAACGTTGCAGGAGTTGGGTTTTGAGCGGAGCAAAGAGCCTGTTCCAGACCGGAAACTGACACTGCACACCCTGGAGCACTACGCGGCCACCCGCGACCTTCCGGCCCGCGACAGTACCAGCCGACTAGGCTTGCACCTGCGCTTTGGCACCGTCAGCATCCGAAAGCTGGTGCAGCGGGCACTGGCCGCACACTCCGACATCTGGCTGAGTGAGCTGATCTGGCGCGACTTCTTTATGCAACTGCTCTGGCACTTTCCTCACACTGCCACCCAGAGCTATGACCCCAAACTGCGCGACATCCGGTGGCGCAACAACGAAGCTGAATTTCAGGCGTGGTGCGAAGGCCGCACTGGCTTTCCACTCATCGATGCTGGCATGCGCCAGCTCAATGCTACAGGCTTCATGCACAACCGAGTGCGCATGGCAGCCGCCAGCTTCCTGATCAAAAATCTGCTGATAGACTGGCGCTGGGGTGAGGCATATTTCGCTGAAAAGCTGCTCGACTACGAAATGGCCTCTAACGTAGGCAACTGGCAATGGGTGGCCGGCACCGGCGCCGATTCGCAGCCTTGGTTTCGGGTGTTCAGCCCGGATGCGCAACTGGCCAAGTTCGATAAACAGCACGCGTACGTAAAGCAGTGGGTTCCGGAGTTCGGCACAGCACGCTACCCAGCTCCTATCGTAGAGCAAGCGGCCTCGCGCGACCGGGCGCTGGCGGCCTACCGTGCTTCCCGCGAGCGGCACTCCTGAGCCGGTGTTGTAGCGCGGAGGCGGGTGTTCTTTTTCTGCTTTCACGAGTTCAGATGCGTAACTTTGCGGGGCAGCGGCGGTTATAGATGCATTATGGAACAGCAACCTACGCCTGCCACCGAGGCGGCCCCCTCACCCAAGGCCCGTATCAAACAGGCCTATCTGGAGTATGTGCTGCGCAAGGGCACTCCACCCGCTTCAGTGTACAAGCTCACACGCAAGCTCAATTTGCCGGAAGAGGAGTTTTACCGCTCCTATGCCAACTTCGACACCATCGACCGGGAACTGTGGGCCGACTTTGGCCGGGATGCCCGTGCTACGGCGGAGCGGGAGCCGGTGTGGGAGCAATACGGCAGCCGCGAAAAGCTGCTGAGCTTCTACTATACTCTGCTTGAAATCCTTAAGCGCAACCGTAGCTATGCGCTGCAGGCGCTGCGCCGCTCGTTGCACCGCATGCCCGGCTTTACGCCCCGCGTGCTCGACGATTTTCGGCAGGAGTTTGAGGTATTCGTAGCTGACATTCTGCGCGAAGGCCGCCGTACAGAGGAAGTAGCCAGCCGGCCGCTGCTGCAGGAGCAGTATCCGCGTGCTTTCTGGCAGCAGATGCTGTTTGTGCTCGGCTTCTTTGCCAAAGACGATACCGTAGATTTCCAGCGTACTGACGCCGCTGTAGAAAAGGCCGTCACGCTGAGTTTCGACCTAGTAGGCCGCAACACATTGGACTCTGCAGTAGACTTTGTGCGCTTTCTGGTGCAGCGCTAGAGCATTGCCACTCAAAGGAAAGTTGAGCTAGCACTTCTGCAGGGCTTCCCATTCCACCTTCCCACTTCTTCTCCAGCCCACACGGTGCATAGGCCAGTCCTATGCGCCGCGTGTTTCCCTGCTTTTCATGGACGAAGCTCCTCATTCTCTCAACTCCCTGCCTACTACCAAGGTGGCGCGGGCCGCACGGTTTGCCAAAACCGGCCTCAATGTGGGGGCCAACTACGTGAAGCATTATGCCAAGCGGGCCGTAGGTGCCGAAAGCACGACAGCCGACCTGCACGCGGCCAACGCGGCGGAGCTTTACGGCACCCTCAGTGAAATGAAGGGCTCTGTGCTGAAGGTAGCCCAGATGCTGGCCATGGAGAAAAACCTCCTGCCCACCGCCTACGCCGACCAATTTGCGCAGGCACAGTATCAGACGCCTCCCCTTTCCGGGCCACTCGTGGTAAAAGCCTTTCGGGACTCGTTCCGCAAATCGCCATTTGAGGTGTTCGATGAGTTTGATATCAACGCGCGGCAGGCTGCCAGTATTGGGCAGGTACATTTTGCGCGTAAGAACAGCAAGCATCTGGCAGTCAAAGTACAATACCCCGGCGTTGCAGACAGTATACGCTCCGATATTCGTTTGGTAAAGCCAATTGCGTTGCGCATCCTAGGGCTCGATGAAGCCACCGTGCGCCCCTATATGGACGAGGTAGAAGCACGCCTGCTGGAGGAAACCGACTATGTGCTGGAGCTTCGCCGCGGCCAGGAAATAGCGGCGGCCTGTACTGGGCTGGCGCATCTGCAGTTTCCGCAGTACTACCCGGAGCTTTCTTCGGCCCGCATTCTGACAATGGACTGGCTGCCCGGCCAGCACCTCAAGGAATTTCTGGCCACTAACCCTACCCAGGAAGTTCGTAACCAGTTGGGGCAGGCACTCTGGGACTTTTATATGTACCAGCTTAATACCCTGCGCCGCGTGCATGCCGATCCGCACCCCGGCAACTTCCTGCTGCAAGCCGAAGCCGGCGGCACCGTGGGTGTGCTGGATTTTGGTTGCGTAAAGGAAATTCCGGCAGATGTGCACCGCCTCTTCACGGCGTTGCTGGCTCCTGAAACACTGGCTGATCCGAACCGCTTGGCAGAGCTATTGACCGAAGCCGGCGTCGTACGCTCGGAGGATGCTCCGGCCAAGCGCGCCTTTTACGTGGATACCATGCGCCAGTCGCTGGAGCTGGTTGGCCGCCCTTTCCGTCAGGATACGTTCGACTTCGGCGACCCAGCCTATCTGCAGAGCCTTTATGCCCTCGGCGACGACCTGATGCAGCAGCCGGAGCTACGCCAGCAGCGCGAGCCCCGAGGCTCTGAGCACTTCATTTACCTCAACCGCACTTACGTCGGGCTCTACGCGCTTCTGACCGAGTTGCGGGCCAGCATCCGAACCAGTTAGCGGTAGTATCTGGCTGAGTTCAAAAACCAACTTGCGTCGGGCGGGTTTACTGACTCCCGATGCAGTCTATGTAGCTACACAGGTAGGCAACGGGGTTCTCCCATTCACTCATTTCCTTTCCATGAAGAAACTCTGGACTCTCTGTGCCGCATTGCTGGGCATGGCATCGGTGGCCTCGGCCCAAACACTGAGCTGTTGCGCCAAAGCACCTGCTGCCAATGCTACCGAAGTATTTGCTATGCTGGCTACCAACGAGGATTTTTCCGGTGGCCACGATGCCCCACTGCCCTTCAACTACCAGGGCACCGGTAGCATGATTCAGTTTAAAACAGCCGATGGGCAGACTAGCAAGGCCTTTGAAATCAAAAGCAACACGCCTTCTGACAAGTACCTGTTCGTGATTCATGAATGGTGGGGCCTGAATGACTACATCAAACAGGAAGCAGCCCGGTTCGCGCAAGAGCTGCCTGGCGTGAACGTTATTGCGCTGGACCTGTATGATGGCCAAGTAGCTACAGACGCCGACCAAGCCGGTAAGCTAATGCAAGGCGCCAAAACCGAAAGGGCTCAGGCCATCATCAATGGGGCGCTGGGCTATGCCGGCCCGAAGGCACAGATAGCCAGCATCGGCTGGTGCTTTGGTGGCGGCTGGAGCATACAGACTGCGCTACTGGCCGGCCCAAAAGCCAAGGCCTGCGTGGCGTACTATGGTATGCCTGAAAAAGATGTAGCCAAGCTCAAGACGCTGAATACAGATGTGCTGTTCGTCTTTGCAAAGCAGGACAAGTGGATCAACCAGGAAGTAGTGAATCAATTCCAGAAGGACATGGCCGCAGCCAAGAAGGGCCTTACGGTGAAAGCCTATGACGCTGACCATGCTTTTGCCAATCCTTCCAATCCCAAATACAGCAAGACCTTTGCTGAGGATGCCCATGCTGCATCGGTGGCTTACCTGAAGAAGAATCTGAAGCTTAAATAGCACAGTCGTCCATTCGTTCCAATACAAAAAGGCTACCCGGTGGGTAGCCTTTTTGTATGCAGCTGGCATCCGAATGAGCAGAGGCGTGGTGCTTACTATGCTGATAATGCCCTATATTTTAGCTCCCTCCCACTTACCACATGGCTATGTATCCTGCTTCCAGTTCCGCTGTTCAAAGCCTACTCGATGAGTACGGCGAAAGCCACCAGAACCCAACTAACAAGCTGGTACACTGGATATGTGTACCGCTGATTATGTTTTCGATACTAGGCCTGCTTTGGTCGGTGCCGGTGCCGCACACCATACGTGACATCAGTCCCTGGCTGAACTGGGCTACGTTGGTCATGGTACTGGCACTGGCTTACTATGTTCGCCTCTCCGGGCGGTTGGCGGTGGGTATGATACTAGTTTGGGGGCTGATGGCCGCCATACTGCGGCTGGTGGCGGCCGAGGCCCCCCTCCCGATGTGGGCTATCTGCCTCCTGATTTTCGTGCTGGCCTGGATTGGGCAGTTCTGGGGGCACAAGGTGGAAGGCAAAAAACCGTCTTTTCTCAAGGATCTGCAGTTTTTACTTATCGGGCCGCTGTGGCTGTTGCACTTCATCTATCGGCAGCTGGGCTGGCGCTATTCGTGAGGCACTTCGGCAGTAGCTTCTGGTATTGCTGGAATCAGGTTTCACTCCAGCAAGCGTTGCAGCAGTTCCTGCAAACTATCCGGCAGCTGCTGCATGTCGTTCAGCACGAAGTAGAGGTCCTGAAATTTATCCTTTTCGAAAGCCGTATCTAGCACTCCATCAAGGCTGAATGGCAGCCGCGTAGGGCTACTGCCAAGGCTGAACTGCACTTCCCCGTGCGAAGAAAGCAACCCCGCTCCGTAGATGCGGAGTCCGGCCGGCTCCTGAATCAGGCCAAACTCGGCCGTGAACCAGTACAAACGGGTAAACAGCTCCAGCGTACCGGGCCAGCGCTGAAAATGGTGCACTGCTGCCTGGCCCAGTTCCTGCAGAAACGTGGCAAAACCCGCATCAGTCAGCAACGGCACGTGCCCGAACACGTCATGAAACATATCGGGCTCCTCTAGGTAATCAAGCTGCTCAAGCCGCCGAAGCCACGTGGTAGCCGGAAACTTCTTCTGGGCCAGCAGGCCAAAAAACGTGGCATCGTCTACGATACCCGGCACGACGACCAACTCCCAGCCCGTAAGCTCGCGTAGCCTTGGATTTACCTCCCTAAAATCAGGAATTGCGTCGCGCCTAAACCCCACGCGCCATACTCCTTCCAGAAATGCGTCGGAGGCCCTGCCCGGCAACAGTTCCATTTGTCGGTCGAAGAGCAGCTGCCATACGTGCTGGTCGGCGGCAGTGTAGCGGCTGTAATGCTGGGTTAGCAGTTGTGGAGATTCTACTACCGGAGAAATGTGTGTAGAAACCATGGGTATTAGAAAAGTGGTAAAAAGAAAAGCCTGACTCCGCTAATGCGGAGTCAGGCTTGGAGAAAGTGCCGGAAGGTATGGTTACCTCTCAAGACACGCCGCAGCCGCTCCGCTTCGTAGGGAAGCGTAATAGGCATAAGCGTAATAGCGAGTGGTAAGCAACATCAGGGTTTGGTTTGATTATAGAAGTAAGCAGAAAGTAAACAAGCCAGAAGCGCAGAAACTTATTCTGCCGCTAGCCGCGAAGCATCCCCACCGTACAGAAACAGCAACAGTAGTATCCCACCCCCACCTGTTGCATTTCTGTCATTCGGGTAGCTACAAAACAGCCTCCACACCCTGGTTTGTTATCCTTTTCTGCGAGTTGCAGTGAAAAATGAGCTAAAAGAGCCGCTGCCTACTGCTTTTCCACCGGCTCCAACTGCCAGCCAGAGGCAAACAACGCCGCCAAGTCGGCTACGCTTTCTGTAAGCTGGTCCCAGCCGTTGAGTAGAAAGTACTGCTCCTGCAAGTGAGCCTCGCTATAAGGCGTCTGTAGCACCGTGGCCAGATCAAAAGGCTGGCGGCGCGTCACGTCACTGATACAATGGTGAATTTCGCCCGAGGACGAAAGCAAACCCGCGCCGTACATCCGAGTTTCGCCCCGCTCCTGCACCAGGCCAAATTGCACCGTAAAACCATAGAGGCGTTCCAGACGGCTGAGTGCTACGGCATCGTCGAGGTGCTGAACCGCCATCTGCCCCAGGAAGTGCAGAAAATCGGCAAAGCGCTGGTCCATCAGAAGCGGGGCGTGGCCAAATACCCCGTGGAACAAATCGGGCTCCTCAATGAAGTCAAATTGCTCCATTGACCGAATCCAGACAGTTGCCGGGAACTTGCGCTGTGCCAGCAGCCCGAAGAACTCAGCATCGTTGAGTGCGCCCTTTACTGGCTCCAGTTGCCAGCCGGTAGCCCGGTACAGCCGTTCACTCACTTCCGAAAAATCGGGAATAGCATTGCGGTGCAGGCCCACCGCTGCCAGGCCCTGCCAGAAGGCAGTGCAGGCCCGCTTGTGCAGCAGGGCGGTCTGGCGGTCGAACAATACTTTCCAGACCAATTGATCCTGGGCAGTGTACCGGTCGTAGTGTTGCTGTAGCATGAGAATGGGCAGAAAAAAAGCCCGGCTCCTTGTCGGAGTCGGGCTTGTTTGAGGTCTTTCAGAGGCGAAGGTGCATGTTGCTCTTCTAGCTTCCGTACCGGCAAAACAGCCCGACTCCGGTCTGCACGGGGCAGATGGAATTCAGATAGGCGCGCTTTGCTGTCAGTTGCATCATGATAGAACAAATATATACAGCTTTATAAATAAGTTGTAGCTCATGAGCCTATATTTTTTTCATGTGTCGCAACATAGAAACTATAGTTTTACTATTACCCCTTTAATTGATAGGGCCATGCTCATAAAAACTAACTGTTACTTTAACCCCTCCTTTCTAAATCTCACCCATTTATTCCCAAAAAGGCATATAACCAGCTACACTACTCTTACCATGCATTGCTGGTAGTAACAGGTGGGGTTTTAGCGCTGAAAACGATAGGTATTGCGCACTAGAAACGTCGAGCTGCCGACATATTTCACTTCTTTCACCACCAAAATCTGTTGCGGGCCCAATAACAGTGTGCGGCGAATCAGACAGTCTCGTTGGTCGTCTTGGCCTATCCCTTCAAACTTAAGACGTAGCGTCTGGTTGGGGAGGGGCGTTTTCTCGACTAGCACCATAGGCACTCCGTCCCATTCCAGTTTTGTGCCGGTATCATCAAGAATGAGTTTGTCGTAGCCCTCCACCTGCTTTCCTTCGGGCTCTTGGTATACGAAGTCGAGGACTAGCTCATTGGAGCGGGGCCGCATTCCATTGAGATAAGTAGGTAACGTAACTGACTTTCGGGAGCTATAGTCCAGGTATGTCAGGGAACCCCGCTCCCACTGCTGCGCCAGCCTGGCTAACTCTTGCATAGTCAGGCGAGGAGTTGCGGATTGGGCACATACATCACCGTTTCCTAGCAGCAGCAGTAGTAGCAGAAGTAATGCTGGTTTTAGCGTACCAGCATCGCCCTGACTATGACTGTGCTGCGGCCGGATCAGGAAATAATCGAGTGAGTACCGGCCACCACCTACCATGGCTACCAGCACAAAGGCCCAGAAAAGCAACTGCTGATAGTACATGCCCAAGAGTGGCTCCGGACTATCGTACCACAGAAAGGCGATAATCAGAAACTGTAGCGCCAGTTGCAAGCCGCTCCAGCGAGTAAGCAGCCCTACCGCTACCAGCAGGCCGCCGGCAAATTCGCCCCAGGCCGCCAGCCAGGCCCACACGTAGGGCGAAGGATACACAAACCCAAGTTGTGCCACCTGCTGCACAAACCAGTCGGGTGGGCCCAGCGCGGCCGCCCCCGTAAGCAGCTTAGAAACCTCAGAGGCGGTGGTCAGGTTGACGAGCTTGGACCAACCGGCGCCAACAGCAATAGACAGGCCCAGATGCAGGCGAAACAGAAGCCACGCTACATCTGCAAAGCGCGACGAAAAAGGACGAGCGAAAAACAGCCATTTTTTCATGATGACACGATAGCAGAAAGTGAAATATGATTTCGCTTACAGCTTCCCGTTGGGCTCATAGCCCATGCTGAGTTTCGTATCGCCAGTGATGGTGAGGTTCAGGCTGGCTTCTTCCTTAGATGGATTTAGAAGCAATGCCGAGGAGCCCGCCATAAACCGGACAGTCCCTCTGGCGCCGGGGGCCAGGGTAGTTTTGCCGAAAATGCCACCACCGCGCGGACGCTCTTTGATTTCGACAGACACCTTCCCTACGTTGTGGGCCTCTACCTTAAAGGCACCGAGTTGACTTCCGCCTAATACGAATTGCTTGCCGGGCTCAATGCGCAGCCCGGAACGGATACCAGCCCAGCAGACCGTAGCCAGCAACAGCCCGAGAATGAATATGGCTACCGCGGGAGCCGAACGGAAAATGGAAAAAGTACGCATGACAGGTTGGGGGTTGAGGTGAAACAATGGTTCAAAGGAACCGCCGCTTAGCCTCCCAAACGCCCCGATTTACAGCCTGGCACGCCCCAATATATAATCTGACACCTTCGGGCACGCTTACTCTTCGCGTGCTACCTCACTGGGGGTGAGCCCGCGCAGCTTCTTGAATACCCGATTGAACGTAGACTTGGAATTGAAGCCGGCTTCCAGCGCCACGGCCAGCAACGTGTAGTGCCGGAATTTCGGGTCACGCAGGCGGCGCTCGGCTTCGCGCACCCGATACTCGTTGATGAAGTCGTTGAAGTTCTGCTCACAGCCCGTGTTAATGACTTTGGAAAGCCATGAGGTATTTGTGCGAAGCTGCGCCGCCAGCTCGCCCAGCGTTAGCTCGGGCTCCAGATAAGGGTGCACAACTTGCATATGGTGCAGCAAACGTTTCGTCCACCGGGCAAGCTCAGCATCGGCTTCTGCTGGCGCTGCGGTGTCGTCCGAATCTGCCGGGTCAGCAACCAGCAGCGTTTTGGGTTCGGCTCTATCCACCGCTGCTTCTGGCTGCGCGGCTGGCTCGTGCGCATAGTGCTGGCCTGGGACTACGGCTGCTGGCTGCTCGTCGGGGCTTGCACTGGGGTTAGTGGCCAAAACCGGCTGAGCGGCCGGCTGAAACCGCAGTGCCGCCAACCGGTGACCGGTGAGCAGGCCCGCAATACTGAGGTAGTAAATCAGCACACCCGTAAACAGGTAGTCGTACCAGGACTCATAGTAGCTCAAGGGGCTGATGAAGCTACCAATAAGCCCAAATGCCAGCGTAATGCCCGTGCCCGCCACCACGGCTACCAGCACGTTGCGCAGCCACCGGAGACGGATTTTCTCGGTATCGGAAAAGTTGTCGTTGAGGTAGCGGGCATACGCCCGGTATTCGCGCAGGCTACGCACCGCATACGCCAGCACCGATAGGTAGCCCAGCGCATCGGCTAAGTAATAAATGGGCTGCTGGTCGGCCCAGAAAGCCAGCGGGCCTTTGGTGCCAAAATGTTCCAGCAGTGGTTGATGCTGTATCCCGTGCCACCAGCCAATATCGTAGCCGAACACTAGCAGCCGCCACAGCAGTAGTAGCGCTACCGGCACGAAATGCCAGCCGTGCCTGCGTTCGAGCCGAAACTCCTGGTTGGTAAGACTGCGGAAGTAGAAGTATAGCCCAGGCCCTACGGCCAGCCAGTTGCTGAATGGCCAGTAGAACATAAACGTAGTGCGGGCATCGTGTGAGTCGTACCACCCTGCAAAGCCCAGCATCCACTGTGCCAGCCGCCCCGCAAACAGCAGCAGCAGCAGGGCCAGCCAGCCATCAGCCGCCGTCCCCTCTCGCCGCCGACGTGCCCATAATACCGCTGCCACCACAATGCCCTGCACGAAAAACGGCAGCAGCCCCCCACTATAGACATTGAAGCCGAACCACATACCGGCAAGGTAACAGCCGATTGGCTTTCGACTATATAAAAAACGGCCCCGACTCGGTTAAGTCGGGGCCGTTTGTAGAAAAGGCAACAGGCTCAGCAACGCTCGATAGTGCGTCTACATCCTGAGGGTTTATTCCAGCTCTTCCCGCAGCTGATACACTTTCCGCAGACTGCGGATCAGACGGGCCGACTCCTGAAAATTCAGGGTCTGCGCACCATCGGAGGCTGCTTCTTCCGGTTTCTCGTGTGCTTCGTAGATGATGCCATCGGCCCCGGCCATCAGTCCGGCCAGAGCCATAGTGGGCACATATTCCCGAATACCAATGCCATGCGAAGGATCCACGATGACCGGCAAGTGCGTTTTCTCCTTCAGAATGGGCACCGCGTTCAGGTCGAGAGTGTTGCGCGAAGCCGTTTCGAAGGTTCGGATGCCTCGCTCGCAGAGAATTAGCTTCTCGTTGCCACCCGAAAACACGTACTCGGCCGAGGACAGCAGTTCTTCGAGTGTACCAGAAATGCCCCGCTTAATCATCACCGGCTTGTCTACTCCGCCCAGCGCATCGAGCAGGTTAAAGTTCTGAGTGTTGCGGGCTCCTACCTGAAATACGTCCACGTAATCGTGCATTTCCTCCACCTGCGACACTTGCATTACCTCTGTCACGATTTTGATGCCGTGGGCACGAGCCATCTGATGAAACAGCTTCAGCCCGTCCATACCCAGGCCCCGGAAAGAGTACGGCGACGAGCGAGGCTTGAACACACCTCCCCGCATGATGCGCACGTCGTTTTCTACGAGGTGCTGCATAATCAGCTCCATCTGGGCTTCGCTCTCGATGCTGCAGGGTCCGGCCGCCAACGTAAGGCTGCCCTCCCCGATACACACTCCGTCGCCGAGGTCGAGGACGGTGGGCCGCACGCGCCACTTGCGGCTCACCAGCTTGTAGTCGTCCGAAACGCGGTGAATGTCCAGAATACCAGGTAGCTGCCCAATGGTACGCAGGTCGATATCTGCTTTGCCAATGGCCACCAGATAATGTGCCCGCTGGGTTTTCACCTCTGTGGCTTTGTATTTAAGGTCGTTGATGCGGGCCAGAATATCAGCCTTGGCGGCTTCTGAAATGGCGGGCTCGAGTTGAATGATCATACTGGAAAGAGAAATAGGGAATCTGGCCTGCGGTGCATTACTACTACCGCAGGCTTAGGCTACTACTGACTGCACGAACCGTTGGGCCGCGGCCGGAACATCTTCTACCCCATCGAGGGCACGAATGAAAGCGGAGCCGATAATGGCACCTTCGGCGTAGCGGCAGGCATGCTGGAAAGAGGCTTTGTCGCCGATGCCGAACCCGATAAGGCGAGGGTTACGCAGCTTCATGTCCTCGATGCGCTGAAAATATGCGTCCTGCACGCCAGCTGCTTGCGTGTTGGCGCCGCCCGTGGTGCCAGGGCCCGACACGAGGTACAGAAACGAATCGGTTAGCTCATCGATGCGGCGAATACGTTCGGGCGCCGTTTGGGGTGTAATGAGAAACACCGGCCGCAGGTTGTGGCGCCGAAATACGTCCTGGTATTCCTGCACATAGTCATCCAGGGGCAAATCGGGCAGAATTACCCCGTCCACGCCAGCGGCGGCGGCTTCACGGCAGAAATTTTCCACTCCAAACTGCATCACCGGATTCAGATAGCCCATCAGCAGAATGGGCGTATCCGGCACCGACTCGCGGATACCCTGCAACTGGCTGAACAGCACCCGCATATTCATGCCATTGTGCAGCGCCGCCGTGCTGCTGGCCTGAATCACCGGGCCATCCGCCAATGGGTCAGAGAATGGCATCCCGATTTCAATGAGGTCGGCGCCAGCGGTAGCCAGAGCCTGTAGCAGCGGCACAGTATCGTGCAGGCGCGGGTAACCGGCCGTAAAGTAAATATTGAGCAGGCCTTTCTGCTTTTTTTGGAAGGCACTTTTGATTCGGTTCATTGTGTTGTTCCGGTCTTCTGGGTTGAGCAGCTGATAGGGGGCGTTACATGATAGTGTCGGCGTACTTGATGTACGTTTCCAAGTCTTTGTCGCCGCGGCCCGAAAGATTGATAACTACTACCTCTTCAGGCCCAGCTCCCAGCTGGCCGATGGCAGCCAGCGCGTGCGCCGTCTCCAGTGCCGGAATAATGCCCTCCAATCGGCTGCACTCCGATACCGCCTTCAGCGCCGGCTCATCCTCAATGCTGATGAAACGCGCCCGGCCCGATTCTGCCAGAAACGCATGCAGCGGCCCGATACCAGGGTAGTCGAGCCCCGCCGACAGCGAGTAGGGTTCTGTAATCTGGCCGTCTTCGTCCTGCATGAGCAGGGTGCGTGAGCCATGAATGATGCCCGGCTTGCCCAGTACTGAGGTAGCTGCCGAGTGCCCGGAGTGAATACCGTGCCCGGCGGCCTCTACCGCCACCAGCTGCACCGACGGCTCCTCCAGAAAATGGTAGAACGCGCCGGCCGCATTGGAACCACCGCCTACACAGGCCACCACATAGTTAGGCAGCTCCGAGCCCGTTTTTTCCAGCAGTTGCTTGCGCATTTCCTCACTGATAACGGCTTGTAGCCGCGCCACAAGGTCAGGGTACGGATGCGGCCCAACTACCGAGCCGATGATGTAGTGCGTGTCAACCGGGTTGGAAATCCAGTCCCGGATGGCTTCGTTGGTAGCGTCCTTCAGCGTGCGGCTGCCACTCATGGCGGCGCGCACTTCGGCTCCTAGCAGCCGCATCCGGTACACGTTGGGCTTCTGGCGCTCCATGTCTATTTCGCCCATGTACACAATGCACTCCATGCCCATCAGGGCGCAAACCGTGGCTGTGGCTACTCCGTGCTGGCCGGCGCCGGTTTCCGCAATGATGCGGGTTTTGCCCAGCCGCTTGGCCAGCAGAATCTGCCCTACCGTGTTGTTTATCTTGTGGGCGCCCGTGTGGCATAGGTCTTCGCGCTTGAGAAAAATCCGGGTGTTGTACTTCTCAGAAAGACGCTTGGCCTCAAACAGGGGCGTGGGCCGGCCGACATAGTCGCGGAGCAACTGCTGGTATTCGCGTTGAAACTCCGGGTCAGCGAAGATAGTCAGGTAGTTGTCGCGCAGCTCTTCCACGTTGGGGTAGAGCATTTCGGGGATGAAAGCGCCGCCAAACTGACCGTAGTAGCCGCGTTCCGTGGGGTGTTGGTACGTAGGATTCATGTGTTAATGGATTTGAGAGTGGCCAATGCAGCGCTTATATCAGTTGCCGCAAGCACACGGCAACGCACTGTAGTACACCACGTCAGGCTCGCAATTCAGTAAACATTTGCGCCAGCAGTTCTGGATCTTTCACGCCGGGCGCCGTTTCGAAACGGCTGTTCAGGTCCAGCGCAAACAGGCCAGGCACATGCAGGCTTCGGAGCGTGGCAGCCTGCGCCAAGTCCAGGCCCCCGGCCAGAAAGTAGGGCACCGCCAAAGGATAGGCTGCCAGCACGTTCCAGTCGAAGGCTGTGCCGTTGCCGCCGGGTTGCGGGCCTATGGTATCGAAGAGAAAGTAATCTACTTGCCCTACGTAGGGCAGCAGCTGCGCGAAGTCGAACGTCTCTCCTACTCCGAAGGCCTTGATAACCGGGATACCTACCGCCTGAAGCTCAGCGCACTGCACCGGACTTTCGTGGCCATGCAACTGCACCAACTCCAGCCCAAATGCTGCAACCTGCTCCTGTATCTGCGCATTCGGCGCATCTACGAACACACCTACTTTACGGATGGAAGCCGGCAGATCTAGCAGGGCCGCTCGGCTCAGCTTCTCTCCCACGTAGCGGCTGGATTTCGGGTAAAAAATGAAGCCCAGGAAATCAGGCTGCAGAGCCGCTACAGCTGCCAGGTTGTCGGGCTGCGTCATGCCACACACCTTGATATGAGGTACGGCGGCACTGGCAGAAACGTGGAGACCTGTGACGGACATAGCGGCAAGTAGTTAAATCAGGGTGAAGGCCTCCGTAGTGCGGAGCTGCTGCACCAGCGCAGCGCAGGCTTTTTCGGGGCGGCTGTGGCGCATGAAGGTTTCGCCGATGAGAAAACCTCGGTAGCCAACGGCCCGCAGCGCCTCGATTTCAGCTGCCGAGCTCAGGCCACTTTCCGTAACTTTCACATACGCCGCCGGAATGCGCTGAGCCAGCTCGCCGGAAGTATCGAGGCGGACGCTGAAGTCGTGAAGGTTGCGGTTGTTGACGCCCACCAGAGTCACGGCATCGGGGTGAAGGGTATTTTCCAGTTCTTCGGCGCTATGGATTTCGAGCAGCACTTCCAGCCCCAGGCTCTTGGCGAAACGCCCCAGTTGCAGCACTTCTTCTGGCATCAGCGCGGCCGCAATAAGCAACACGGCATCGGCTCCAATACTCTTGGCCTCCAGAATCTGGTATTCGTCTATAACAAAATCTTTGCGCAGAATGGGGCAAAAGTTGTAGCGCCGTGCCGTGGTGAGGTCCTCGTTTTTGCCGCCGAAAAACTCCGTATCGGTCAGGATAGAAAGTGCCGAGGCGCCGGCCTGCATGTAGCCCAGCGTGGTACGCTCGACGGGTGCGTGCGGGTTAATAAAGCCCTTGCTCGGCGACTTGCGCTTGAACTCGGCAATGATGCCGCTCAAATCGTCGCGGAGCAGGTAGTGGCTCAGGCTGAGCGGCTGGGCATCCATATACAGGCTCTGTTCCAGCCGTTTGGCAGGCACTAGGCTCTGGCGCTCAGATACTTCTTGGCGCTTATGGGCAATGATTTTATCTAGAATTGTCATAGTCGAAAAAGATGTGGTGGCGTTCATGCGCGAATCCTGATTACTGCAACGCTACCAGTTGCCGTAGCGCCTGCCTGGCCCGGCCCGAGTCCAGTGACTCTTGCGCGGTGGCTAGTGCATCTCTCAAACCCAACTGCGGCTCCAGGCACCGAATGGCCAGCGCCGCATTAGCCGTCACAACGTCGCGCTGGGCACGGGTGGCGCGGCCCTCCAGCACGTCTACGAAAAGCCGGGCCGACTCGGCGGGGGTGCGGCCGCCCGCCAGCTCGGCGGGCTGCTTGGCGGCCAGCCCGAAGTCGGTAGCTGTCAGCAGCTGCTCGCCGGCTATGGTAGCCAGCTTAGCCGCACCGGTCAGCGAAAGTTCATCGTAGCCATCCAGCGCATGCACCACGGCATAGCAGGTATCGGTTTGCTGCAGTAGATACTGGTAGAGGCGCAGCAGCTCCAGGCTGAACGTGCCGGCTACTTGGTAGCGCGGCCGGGCCGGATTGACGAGCGGACCCAGAATATTAAAGAACGTGCGGACGCCTAACTCCCGCCGAACCGGGCCAGCATGGCGCATAGCCGGATGGAACGAAGGCGCATGCAGAAAACAAATATTGGCGTGCTCCAACTGCCGCTTGAGCAAGTCATTACTCGCTCCAAACGCTACACCCAACTGCGCCAGCACATCCGACGAGCCACACACCGATGACACGCCAATATTGCCATGCTTCGTGACTTTGTACCCCGCCCCTGCCACTACAAAGCAAGCCAACGTACTGATGTTGAGCGTGTCCTTGCCGTCGCCGCCGGTACCTACTATATCTACTGTTTCGCGTGTGCCTAGTTCCGGGTCGCGGCTGAGGCTGAGCAGCGCCTCGCGGAAGCCAGCCAACTCTGGCACCGAGATGGGGCGCATGCGGTACACGGTCATGAAGGCGGCCATTTCCGACGCGTTGGCCTCGCCCTGCCCAATGCGCAGCATGGCCTCTCGGGCTTCGGCGTGCGTTAGGATCTGCTGGTTGAAAAGCTGATTGAGAAGGTGTTTCAAAACTGTTTCTATTGCTACTTGGGTGCCTATAACCGACTGTCGTTCTTTATAAGTGGAGGCTGAAGAATTCCTCCCTCAGGGCCACTAGCTGAGCCAGTTGCGGAGCATCTGGTGGCCGTGCTCCGTCAGAATAGACTCTGGATGAAACTGCACGCCACGCACATTATAGTGGCGGTGGCGGAAGGCCAGCACCTGGCCATTTACGTCTAGCGCTGTCACTTCCAGCTCTGCCGGCACCGACTCGGGGCATACGCTCCAAGAATGGTAGCGCCCTACTTTAAACTGCTGGGGCAAGCCTTCGAACAGCAGGTCGTCGGCCACCACATGAGCGTCAGTAGCAATGCCGTGGAGCACATCGGGCAGGTTATACAGTTCGCCACCGAAGCTTTCAGCCAACCCCTGATGGCCCAGACACACCCCTAATATGCGCTTGGTACTGGCATAGCGCCGGATAATTGTGGGCATCAATCCGGCCTCCGATGGCAGCCCCGGCCCCGGCGACAAAAGCACTGCATCGTAAGCTTCTACATCTTCCAGTGTCAGCTTGTCGTTGCGGATTACCGTCACCTTATCGGTATGCCCCAACTCGCGCAGTACCTGCACCAAGTTGTAGGTAAACGAATCGTAATTGTCGAGAACGAGAATTTTCATGGCAGAGGTCATTAGTCAGCGGTTCAAGTCCAGCAGCTACTACACTTGTTCTGCCTCTTTCAGGGCGCGGCGCAGAGCAGCCAGCTTGTGGTGCACTTCCTGCAACTCGGAGTTGATGTCGGAAGCGGCCACCACGCCTGCGCCGGCCTGGAAGTAAAGCTGCCCGGCGGTGCTCAGAAACGAGCGAATCATGATGGCGTGGTTGAAGTCGCCGTTGAAGCCCAGGTGCCCGATGGCTCCGCCGTAGTACCCGCGGGCTGTTGGTTCCAGCGCATCAATGAGCTGCATGGCACGGTGCTTTGGCGCACCGGAAAGCGTACCGGCCGGAAACGTATCGGCCACCACCTGCAGCGGACTGGCCTGCGGGCTGAGCGTGGCGTTTACCTCGCTCACCAGATGAATGACATGCGAGAAAAACTGGATTTCGCGGAAGGTTTTTACGCGCACATTGTCGCCGTGCCGGGCCAAATCGTTGCGGGCCAAGTCTACCAGCATGGTGTGCTCGGCATTTTCCTTGGGGTCGTCGGCCAGTTTTTGAGCCAGCGCAGCATCTTCGGCATCGTGGCCGGTGCGGCGGAAAGTACCTGCAATAGGAAAAAGGCTGGCTTCGCGCCCTTTAATAAGCAGTTGCGTTTCGGGTGAAGACCCGAAGATTTTGAAGTTGCCGTAGTCGAAGTAGAACAGATACGGCGATGGGTTGATGGAGCGCAGCGCCCGATACACGTTGAACTCGTCGCCCAGAAAGCCCTGCTGGAAGCGCCGCGACAATACAATCTGGAACACGTCGCCGCGGTGGCAGTGCTGCTGGCCGGCCGCCAGTATCCGCAGAAATTCCGCATCGGTTTGGTTGGTCTGCTCCTCGCCGGCCAACTCGAAGCTATAGTCAGGCAACGAAGGGTTGCGGATGAGGTGGGCAAGACGCGTCAGGCCATCCTCGTCCAGTTCCTCGCCGACCAGCGTGTGCTCAAACACGTACAGCTCGTTGCGGAAGTGGTTGAGGGCAATAACGTAGCGGTACGTTCCGTACAGAATGTCCGGAATTTGGCCCGCCGGCTGTTTCTCCGGGTTCAGAGCTACGTCCTCGAAATACTGTACGCCCTCGTAGCCGATATATCCAAACAGGCCCCCGGTAATGAAATCGAAGCCGGTTTCTGTGGTCTGAAAGCTATTGGCGAATTCCTGCAGCCGGCTCAGGGCGGTGCCCGGCTCAGTAAGGATTTCCTTCGTCGTGGTGTCGTCGGGCAGGGTGAGTGTCAACTCGCTGCCGTGTAGCTCAAACCGTGCAAGTGGGTCGAAAGCGAGGTAGCTGAAAGCGTTCTGCTGCCCGTGGTAGTCGGAGCTTTCCAGTAGCAGGCAGTTGGGGTACCGGTCGCGCAGCCGCAGGTAAAGGCCAACGGGAGTCACGGTGTCGGCCAGCACGCGCAGATGGCGGGTATGAAGCTGGAATGATTGCATAAGTGGGCTGCTGATATGTGGAAACCAAAGCACGCAGCGCCGGGAAATAAAAAAGCCCGGCGAGGTGGCCGGGCGTTCTGTTGAGTCAGTGCGAAGAAGGAATTTCGATGCTTCAGCGCACGCACAGGTTGTCCCGTCCGGATTCTCCGTAAGGCCACCACCATGCTTGCTGCGTCATCGAAAAAATCATTGCCAGAGTCTTATTGAGGCGTTGAACGACACAAAGGTAAGGTTGGTTTTCAGAAAATCTTGCATTAACAGCACATTTTGTCTACCATTTCATCAAATAAGGCTTCTGACAGCTGAAAATCTGGCAATTACTTGTTCCCTTCCTGTTCCGGTAGTATTACCAGTTGCTGGCATGCTGCGGGCTGCTGCCGGCCAGCAACCCGTCCGGCCTGCTGCATCACCAACCGGTAGGTTCCCGCTGGCAGCTGGCTTAGGTCGAGGCGCGAGCCAGCAGCTTGCTTGCTGCGCTTAATGCGCTGTCCGGCCGCGTTATAAAGCCTCAACTCAATTTTTCGCAGGCTGGCCTGCTCCTGACTAGCCGCTATGTGCAGCTGCCGAGTATGGGGTTCCAGCCACGCAGCCCAGCACAGGTCACCGCCAGCGGGGTTGCCGGTATGTGGCGCATTCAACCATAGATAGGCAGCCGGAAACTCACGCCTCCAGAACCATTCGGCGTGCTGGCCATCGGCCTGTACCACCGTCTGCACCCGATTGGCCAGTGAATCGGGCCGCTGTAGCGCTTGGGCCATCTGCTGCATGAGCGGCACCATGGTTTCGCCTTCCTGGCTTCCGGCAACCAGGTAATAGGCGGTCTGTGTGCCTTGCGGCTTTGGCGGCAGTTGCTGCATATAGCTCCGCAGCGAATCTTCGGCAAACCAGAAAGCAGGCGAAAACACCCCTACTCTGCTGTACGCCAGCGGGTATTTCAGGGCCGCGTACGTGGAAATGAGGCCACCCATGCTACTGCCTGCTATGCCCGTAAACTCTCGCCCTGTTAGGGTGCGGTAGTTTGCATCGATGTATGGTTTCAGGGTTTGTGCCAGAAAATCCACGTAGGCGTTGCCTTGGCCGCCGCCGTATTTCGGGTTGCGCCACGGCGAGAGTTCGTTGAGCCTGTCCTGGTCGCCGTGGGCCACAGCTACCACAATGCTACCGGTTGCATCCAAACCCTGTTGCTGGAACTGGCGCAACGTCTCGTCTACTCCCCACTCGCCTGAAAAGCTGGTGCAGGCATCAAATACGTTCTGCCCGTCGTGCATATACAGCACGGGGTAGCGCTGGCCAGGGTTGGCATCATAGCCGGCTGGCAGATATACCCATACCTGGCGCGTGCGGCCCAACTGCGGAATCAGGAATGCAGCACTCACCATCTGTACGTTGGGCTGCACTGCCGTGCTGGCACAGGGCTTATCCTCCTGTCCCAGATCTTTCCAGTTGGCTACCTGCACATCAATGTACCCTGCCTTACCAGGCAGTTCTGCTCGGCGGTTCTCTATTCCGACGTTCTGGGCATTGGTTTCAACGCGCTGCCACGAGCCGCGCGTTATCTTGAACTCAATAGCGCCCCTGAGAGTAGCCGGAAGTGTGAGTTGGTAGGTCCCGTCCGGCTTTTTGACCAAGCGGTATGCCGGGCTCGCCGGGCTCCAATTGTTGAAAGCCCCAGCCACATACAGCGTATCGGTAGGTGGCGTGGTAATCGGAACCTTCGTGATGCGCAGTATGGCCTGAGCAGATGCAAAAAGGGGAAAGAAAAGCAAGGCTCCCAGAAGGACTGTTTTCATAAGACAAAAATACATGGTGAGTAGATACTCACTCTACCTGACACCTATTGACCATTCCTAAGCCTTCTGGTTAGTATGCTGATGAAAAAGAAGGCATAATTCAGATTTATCCCATTTTGACCATCTGTACTTTTCCAGGAAACTACTGAGTGAGTCCTGACTTCACCTACTGCTCTACAGCTAGAAACCCCAGACACAAGCCACGCTTCACGAGCCGTATCCTTATGATACACCAGCTGATACTCGGAGATGAATACCTGACTAAGATATATACAAAAAAAGTCGGATGGATATCAGAAATCATGGTTAAACAACCTTGTACTGTGTTGACTTATTGCTGTATCAGAGACCTGAGACTTAGAAACAGGGTTTGTTCTCTGCCTCAAAAGCACCATCCGATTTCAATCGTGCACAGAGGTGTATGTGCGCATTATTGCTCATTCGCACCATCACATTAGTGGTCTACCTGTGCTAGACAAGCTTCATTATCTGCCTACGTCTCGTTTTTATGGCCACGCTCCCTCAGTCAATACAGCATCATAAAATTTATCAATTGTCGCATTCTTATTGAAATGATATTGCGGTATATGTCGGCTTTCCGACCGGTAGAAGGCTGTTTTAAAGGCGGCGTTTGTGTCTCTTTGATGCATGAATTATTTGTGGCAGTGACCGAGCCTTACACGGCCTCCTCTGTTGTAGCGGTTTTGCGCACGCATAGTCCAATTATCACTATACCTCTTTCCTCTGTTTGGCCCGTTGTTTTTGTGGGATATACCACTTTAACTTGCGAAGTTTATTAACGATTTGGTGATGTTGGACGGACTGAAAACGTACTGCGGGAAGCCCCCCGGCTGCCAGCTGTTTTAGTCAATTTTTCCGTCAAAAATCCCAACTAATTCCCACTCCGGCCAAGCCGGAAAAATCCATTTCACCCCTAACCATTTTTCAATGAAACACCCATACCTGGCGAAACTACTGTTTCTGCTACTGTTCGTTTGTGCCGGTTTCACCGGGGCATTCGCTCAGACTGGTTCCGTGAGTGGCCGCGTCGTCGACGAGAAGAACGAAGGGCTGCCTGGCGTAACTGTTCTGATTGAAGGCACTTCGCTTGGCAACTCCACCAACTCGGATGGCACGTACTCCATTCAGAGCGTTCCGGCCGGAAGTAATACGCTGGTTGTCTCTTTTGTAGGATACACCACCAACCGGATTCCGGTAACTGTTGCGGCAGGCCAAAACACTGCCGTTGGCAACGTAACGCTTAATGAGAATACTACTCTGCTCAATGAGGCAGTGGTAGTAGGCTACGGCACCCAGCGCCGCCAAGATGTAACCGGTTCCATTGCAACGGTGCAGGCCAAGGATTTTGTGCCGGGCCAGGTGACGAACCCCGAGCAGTTGGTTCAGGGCAAAGTTGCCGGCGTAAGCATTACGACCGGTGGTGGCGCTCCAGGCTCTACCAATACTATTCGTATTCGTGGTGGCTCTTCGCTGAATGCCAACAACGATCCACTGTTCGTAATTGACGGAGTACCAGTGGACAAGGGCACCATCAGCGGCGCCAGCAACCCGCTCACGCTCATCAACCCTAATGATATTGAGTCTATAACGGTTCTGAAGGATGCTTCGGCGCTGGCAATCTATGGCAACCGGGCTTCGAATGGTGTGGTACTCATCACAACCAAACGTGGGGTACAGGGCGAAAAGCTTACGGTAAACTTCTCGTCGCAGACTTCCGTTTCGCGCCCCTTCAAAACCTACGACGTGTTGGGAGCTGATGAGTTTCGCACTCTGATTCAGGCCAACGGTTCGGCTTCGCAGATAGCTACACTGGGCTCAGCTAACACCAACTGGCAGGACGAAATTTTCCGCACTGCTGCTACCTACGACAACAACATCAGCCTGACTGGCAACCTGGGCAAAGTTCCCTTCCGCGTTTCCTACGGCAACCTGTACCAGGATGGTATCGTCATCACCAACAACCTGAAGCGGAATACTGGCTCCTTGAGCCTGTCGCCTGTTATTCTTGATGGCCACCTGCGCATTGATGTAAATGCCAAAGGCACGAAGCTGAAAAACCGCTTCATCGACAACGGTGCTATTGGAGGCGCCTTGTTCTACGACCCAACCCAGCCTGTACGCTCATCAGAGGCCCAATATGCTCCTTATGGTGGCTATTATCAGTATCTGACCGCCAATGGCGTGCCCCTGACGCTGGCTCCCGGCAACCCAGTAGCCGCTCTGCAAAACACGAATAACATCAGTGATGTAGACCGCCTGATTGGCAATGTGCAGCTGGACTACAAGTTCCACTTCCTGCCGGAACTGCGTGCCAACCTGAACCTGGCTACTGATATTTCGCGTGGTTCTGGCTCGACAACCAACTCGGTGACCGACTTCGGCAATTTCAACAGTGGCGCTACCAACGTCAACCAGAATGGCCGCTTCTCGCAGTACAAGCAAGACAAGGATATGCGTCTGCTGGAATTCTACCTGGCGTATAACAAGCAGCTAGGCGAGAATACCAAGTTTGACGTGCAGGCTGGCTATTCGCATCAGGACTTTGAAACCCAGGGCCCGCTGTTCCTGCCGTACCGTTTCGACCGCACCACCAAGTTCAACCCGACAGATACGCTGACAGTAGCAGGTTACTACGACCCCTACCGCCTCATTTCGTACTTCGGCCGCGCCAACCTGTCTATCAAGGACCGCTACCTGCTGACGGCAACTCTGCGTAACGACAACACCTCACGCTTCGGCGAAGGCAACAGAAGCGGCTACTTCCCGGCCTTGGGCTTGGGCTGGCGCCTCAAAGGCGAGGAGTTCTTCGCCAACAATGCTTCTATCACAGAGCTTAAGCTGCGCGCTGGCTACGGCATCACGGGCCAGCAGGAAATTGGTGGTCCCTTCGATTACCTGCCCCGCTACGTGACGAGCCGCTCCACGGTGCAGTACCAGTTCGGGGTGGATGCCAACGGTGCTCCCATCTTCGTCACCGGACGGCGCCCCGCGGGCTACAACCCTGACCTGAAGTGGGAAACCACGACCACCTATAACCTGGGCCTGGACTGGGGTATCATGGACAACCGCCTCTCGGGTAGTTTTGATGTATACCAGCGTGAATCCAATGAGCTGCTGGCCAACGTATTTGTACCAGCTGGTGGCCTAAGCAACCAGTTGAACCGCAATATTGGCTCGCTCCGCAACCGTGGGGTGGAAGTTGCCCTGAACGCCGTGCCAGTCCAGACGGAAGATTTCACCTGGGACATGAACTTCAACGTGGCTTACAACAAAACTGAAATCACCGACTTGGGTACGCAGCAGGAAAACTTCCCTGGCTATCTGACGGAAGGAATTCCGGGCGGTACGGGTACAACCGTACAGATTAACTCGGTAGGCTACGCAAACAATGCCTACTACGTCTACCAGCAGGCCTACGGCGAAGATGGCCGTCCGCTGGAAGGCGTGTATGTGGACCGCAGCGGTGACGGCAACGTGAACGAGCAGGACTTGTACCGCTATAAGCAGCGTGCTCCACTCGCTACGTTTGGCTTCACTACGAACTTTACCTACAAGCGCCTCTCTCTGAACGCTGTGCTGCGTGCTAACACCGGCAATTACGTGTACAACTCGCTGGCAGGCAACCTCGCTAACTACGCTAACGCCAACACGTCAACGGGTTTTGTGGGTAACCTGCCCGTAGGCATCCGTGAAACTGGTTTCCGTTCGCAGCAAGTACTCTCCGATTACTACGTGGAGAACGGCTCGTTCCTGCGTGGCGAGAACGTAACGCTGGGCTATAACTTCGGTAAAATTTTCAGCGAAGGTTCGAATCTTCGTCTGACTGCCGCTGTTCAGAACTTGTTCCTCATCACCAAGTACACGGGCTTGGATCCGGAAATCTTCAATGGTGTAGACAATAACTTCTACCCTCGCGCCCGCACTTTCACTTTCGGCCTGAACGCCAGCTTCTAATTCCCCGACCCAATGAATAAGTTTTTGATTCGTGGCTTAGTAGTAGCCACAGCGGGCATGGCCCTGAGTACAGGCCTCACCTCCTGTAACGACTTGGATCTGGAACCCAAGTACGAAACAACACCGGACCGTGTATATGTGGACATAAGCGGCTACCGTTCTGTACTGGCCAAAGTGTACGGTGGTTTCGCCGTAACGGGCCTGGGGTCGGATGACAATGGCGCTTCCGGTGGCGGCGACGTACAGGGCATCGACGAAGGTACTTCTGACTATATCCGTCAGTTGTGGAGTGCCCAGGAATTGTCGACTGACGAATCCATCCTGGCCTGGGGCGACGCAGGCGTACGGGACTGGCACAACATGAACTGGACGGCTTCCAACCCGCTCATTCGTGGTCTGTACTACCGTATCTACTATGAAATTGCCGTTGCAAACGAGTTCATCCGCGAGTCGAGCGATGATAAGCTGAACTCCCGGCTGAGTGGCGGTGACGTAGCTACTGCCAAGCGTTTCCGCGCCGAAGCGCGCTTCCTGCGCGCAGTGGCTTACCAGCACGTTCTGGACCTGTACGGTGGTGGCCCTTTCGTGGTAGAAACCGACCCTCCCGGGGTGTTTACCCCTCCGTACCGCAACCGTCAGCAGCTGTTCGACTATGTTGAGAGCGAGCTGCTAGCGTTGAGCACAGATGCTGACTTTGCTGAGCCGCGTTCCAATGAGTACGGCCGCGTAGATAAGGCTGCTGCTTGGGGCATGCTTTCCCGGCTATACCTGAACGCACAAGTATATACTGGCACTGCCCGTTACACTGACGCCGCAACCTATGCCAAACGTGTAATAGACGCCGGCTATGCCCTGTCGACTACCCCGGCTGGCAACGTAGCGTCAGCATACGGCCGCTTGTTCTTGGCCGACAACAACACCACGCCGGCCCGCAACGAAATCATATGGCCCGTGACCTTCGATGCGAACAATACCCGCAGCTTTGGTGGTACCACGTTCCTGGTAAACGGCTCAACCAGCCCAAGTAACACCAGCTGGAAAGCGAAAACCGGTATGCCTCAGGGTGGCTGGGGCGGCATGCGCGCCACTAAAAACCTGTTCAACTTGTTTGGAGCAGATACCGCACGTGACACTCGCGGCCGCTTCTGGACGCAGGGTCAGACTTTGGAAATTGCGGACATCGGCAACTTCAACGAAGGTCTGGGGGTAGTTAAATTCCGTAACGTAACGTCGACAGGTACCGCTCTTGGCGGTTCGCAGAGCCAGTCGAGCGTAGACTTCCCGATGATTCGTCTGGGGGAAATGATGCTCAACTATGCAGAGGCCGTGAAACGCGGTGGTTCAGGGGATGCTAATCTGGCCCTGACCTATGTGAACCAGCTTCGTGCCCGTGCTTACGCCGGAGCCGCTGGCAGTGCCATCACAGCTGGCCAGCTCACTACCGACTACATTCTTGATGAGCGTGGCCGTGAGTTGTTCTGGGAGGGCTTCCGCCGTACGGACCTGATTCGCTACGGACGCTTCGTAGAAGGCTCTTACCTGTGGCCCTGGAAGGGTGGTGTTCTGAATGGTCGTGGAGTAGATGCTTATCGGGTACTGTACCCCATTCCAGCTTCCGACCTTTCGGTTAACAAGAACCTACGTCAGAACGACGGATACTAGCACTTTTCTAAAAGGACCGACTTTCCTTCATCGGAAGTCGGTCCACCTAGTTCACACTCAATTTCACTTCCCACATGAAAAACTGGTTATCTCCACTGGTGGGTCTGTGTTCCTTGCTGTTCGTGTTTTCGGCCTGCGAAAAAGACGAAACTCAAGCTACCCTCACCCCTTCAAACGCTCCTACCCTCGCCACTACCACCAGCAACGTGGTACTGAACCAGGCTAACGAAACGCAAACTGCCATTACCTATACTTGGAGCAAGATAAACTCCTTTGCATGGACCAATGCGGAGCATCCGTACAATCCGGCGGTTGTGTATACACTGCAGATTGACAAGCAAGGCAACAACTTTGCCCGGCCTGTTTCTGTAGCAGCGGGTGCCGGCCCAACTACTGCGCTTCGTGTTGATACCTTGAACGCAGCCTTGAATGCCCTTGGCCTGACTCCGGGCACGGCTACTCCTGTGGAAGTGCGTTTGGCTGCCACTTATGCGGCTAATGCTCCTGTTCTTTCCCCTAGCATTCCCCTGACGGCTACTTCTTACAGAGTTTGCCTGCCGCCAAACACGGACAGATGGTCTATCATCGGCCCAGCTGGTGTCGATTGGAATACGGACGTGCCGCTACGCTACGACTGTGACACGCGCACCTACAAGATTACGCGCGTGCTCAACGCTGGCGAGTTCAAGTTCCGCAAGAACAGTGACTGGGGCGTAAACTATGGTTCTGACACCCCACGCAATGCCAGCGGCACCGGTCCGCTGAATGCAAACGGCGCCAACATTGCAGTTCCTACAACTGGCACCTACACCATTACGCTGAACCTAACTGCCCAGACGTACACACTGAGCAACTAAGCCCAGCTAAACGCTTAAAAAGCAGAAAGGCCGTCGATATTCGACGGCCTTTTTTGTTACCTCATAGTGCCGACAGTCCCTGCACCAAATATGTGTTGGAATCCTGCAGCGCCTTCAGCCTAAACCGACAGTCGCGGTATTGTAACGTGAAGACCTCTTCCATTTTCACGCTGCTGGTTATGTGCCATCTTACGCAATGCGTTACCCCACGCTTTACAAGAAGGCTTTCAAACTAACCGGCCTATTCCAGCGTGTTTTCTGGGATGAAAAATGACACAAAAAAGCCCCATCATTAGATGACGGGGCTTTTTTATTAGAAGTCTTAACCTTACAGCAGGGATACCCGGCGCGTAGAGGATTGGTCACCAACTTGGACCTTCACGAGGTAAGAACCAGCGGCAATGTTTTGGCGGCTTAGCTCTAGGCTGCATGTACCAACTGGCTGCATACCGTTCTGCAGCATCCGGACCGGACGGCCCAGCAAGTCCATCAGCGTGATATCTACTTTCTGGGCTTTGTCAAGCACGCGGTACATAATAGTTGCCTTGTCCGAAGCAGGGTTAGGATACACCGACAGGGCTACTGCAGCTTCTTCAGCGCGCTTGTTGCTGAGAACCGTCAGGCCAGTGGCCGTAACGACCAGGGTTGCTGCCTGCGTGCCGGGCACGTTGGCAAAGTTAGCAGCGGCAGCATCGCCGATGTTGGTGCCGGTGGCAGGCACCGGGTTGATCTGAGGGATGAAGTCAGTGGACAGGAAGCCTCCATCCTGGTTGTTCTGCAACGCAAAAATCTGCACGTTACCGCCCGCAGTTGGCAGACCCATAGCCGTCCGGCTCACCGATATTTCCAGGCCGTTGCTTGGCGCACTGCCATTGCTGGCAAAGCCTGGGTTTGAAGACAGGTTGGCACTGCTCGTGTAGGCCACTTGGGCACCAGCAAATCCAGCCAGCGCACCCGTTGCGGCGCTGGCCGGCACGGTCCCGGCTGTTCCGTTAGCAGTCAGAGGAGTAGTGCCAGTCAGGACGGCGGCAGTACCGGCCGTGGCCGACGTATAGGCTACACCTTCTACCTGAAACTGGTTGGCGGTATTATTGCCTCTGATAGCCACTGCAATGTCGGCGGCTAGATCTAGGCGGGCTGTCATCCCATTGAAAGAGGTGCCCGATGCCCCAGTGGCTACTGGCAGCGCAGTACCTACTGGCACACCTGCTACTCCTGGCCGGTCGATGAACAGCTGCAGGGAATTTTTAACTCCGGTCGAGTTATTCTCCAGCGTACCAGCAACAAAGAAATACAGATTATTGGCGTCCGAGGCGGCATATAGCGCCAGCAGTCCGGCATCACCAAAGCCCCGTGGGCTAGTAAAACGGCCTACCAACTGGTAGCCGTTGGCTGCCACTTCTGAAGCAGCAAGCTGGCCGTTGATGGTGATGGGAGCCTGCGCTTGTGCGCTGGTGAAAGCAGCTGTAGCCAACGCTCCAACGGCGGCCAGAGTAAAGATTTTTTTCATGGTTAGGGAATGAAAAAATTGTGGAAAAATTGATTGGGCAGACACGCTGAAACCGCTGATACGGCTAGTAAGTATCTGTAGTAAATATAAGTACTCACTAAGTATTAAAAAAACAGTATAAGCACGCAAAACGGCATTTTATTGCAGATTTCGGGTTGATATTTTAAAAATCTAGTTGGCATTTCATCAATACTCTGCTACGCTGTAATTAAGTACCTGCTCACCTTCACGCATTTTGTCATATGCGGGCTAGTTGCTGTGCCTCCGGCCTGGCCTTTGGCACGACAATTCTGCCGATTTGCTGTTCCATCTGAGGATAGTTTGTGCTGCTGATGGTTGCGAAAGCGCCCACTTCCTGTACTTTCGTAGTTCCCCTAACCTGAAGCCGCAAGCCTGAGTGGTGGCGGTTTCTTTCTAACCAACCTTCTATGATTCTCATTGCCGACGGAGGCTCGACCAAGAGTAGCTGGTGCCAACTTGATGAAGCTGGCAACCGGGTGTATTTCAACACCGAAGGCTACAATCCTGACTTCATTAAGACGGCAGAAATAGCCGCTTCGCTCGACAAAAACCTGCCAGAAACACTACCTCGGGCAGAAATAACCGAAGTGTATTACTACGGCGCGGGCGTATCCAATGCGAAGAAGGCGGAAATCATTGCGGCCGCCATGCGTCAGATCTTCCCGAACGCAAAGGTGAAGGTAGACCACGACCTGCTGGCAGCTGCCCACGCACTGCTCGGCGACAAGCCCGGTTTTGCGGCCATTCTGGGAACCGGCACCAACTCCTGCCTCTACGATGGAGAAAAGGTGATTCATAACGTCGATTCGCTGGGCTATTTCCTGGGCGACGAAGGATCCGGCTCGTTCATCGGCAAGCGGCTCCTGCGCGACTACCTGCGTGGCCTGCTGCCCGATGGGCTGCAGGAGATATTCCAAAAGGAATTCAACCTTACCCGTGAAGACATTCTGGACCGGCTCTACAACCAGCCGCTGCCCAACCGCTTCCTGGCCAGCTTCGGCAAATTCACTTACGACCATAACAACATCAGCTACTGCCGCGAAATCGTGTTGCAGGGCTTTGAGACCTTCTTCACCAACATTGTAGCCCACTACCCCAACTACCAGGACTACACATTCAACTGCGTAGGCTCCGTTGGCTACAACTTCCGGGATGCGCTGGCGCAAGTAGCCCGCGCCCACAATATGGAAGTAGGCAAAATCATCCGCTCCCCCATCGATGACCTGGTAAGCTACCACGAAGGCAAAGCGTAGTACCTCGCATACTGTACAGTATTCAGCCACAGAAAAGGGCCGATTCCAAATGGAATCGGCCCTTTTCTGTGGCTGAATGCCGGATTACTTTCCGGCACACGTTCAGCTTAGTGCTGCACGACCAAGCGGGTGGTTTGCATCAGTTGGCCCGTGCTGACCCGCACAATGTATATCCCGTTGGCAAGGTCCTGCACCGGCAGTTGAAGCTGGTGGGCACCGGCCGCCTGCTTCGCACTGACATTGATAGTCCGTACCGTAGAGCCCAGCATGTTAACTACCGCCACAGTAACCGGGGCGGCACTTGCCAGCTCATAGCGCAGGGTAGCAGCGGTGCTGGTAGGGTTTGGCGAAGCCGTCAGGCGTAGCGCTTCGGTAGCGCGTGGCTTGGTGCTGAGCACGCTGCCCTTCTTCACAAGGCGAGAAGTGTATACGGCATATTGGCCCGGCTGCAACGAGATAGGAGCCGTGGCATTCGTGACCGTGATACTGTCGCCGGTGAGGTAGTTATACCATTTGCCCACGCTCTGGAAGGCCGGGTTCACGCTCTGCGTCGTCACGTCGAAGTTGCCGATAACGGTGATATTCTGCGCCGCGCTGCTGAGGTGAATAGATTTGGTAGCACCACCCACGCTCTGCGTAAACGTGCCGGTTTCGAACACCGGATCCGCCTTCTTCAGCGCAATCAGGTAGCGGTATGTGTCGTAGAGCTTGCGGCGCGCCGGATCCTGGTAGTAGTTCCACCGGATCGGTTTATTGCCCACGCGGCCGTTAAAGTCGATGTTTACGTCGTAGCCTACTTCGCCAAACTGCCATACCATTTTGGGGCCGGGCACCGTGAAGAAGAAAGCCGCTGCCGCTTCATTACGGGCCAGCGCCGTAGACAGGTCGCGCGGGTTGTGCGCCGGGTTCAGCTGGTTGCCGAACGTGAGGTTCTTGTACATCAGACGCTCTTCATCGTGGCTTTCCATGTATGTCACCAGATGCGGATTGTTCCAGGTGCGAGCACCGTAGTAGCCGCCGCTCAGGTCAGAGCTGCCCACGAAGCCCATTGTGGCCTCGTTGTAGTTGAAGTTCATGTTGCCCCACAGCATCATGCCGGCATCGGCCAGCACCTTCTCCTCCGTGTTGTCGGCAAAGTGCTCCAGGATGCAGTACACATTGGGGTCAATGGCCGTCAGCTGACCATAGATACGGTTCCAGATGTTAACGCGCGACTGGTCGTACTGGCCCCACTGGCCTACGTTGGAACCGGAGTTCACCTGCGTGAAGCCCTTGCTCAGGTCGAAGCGGTAGCCGTCGATCTTGTATTCCTGCAGCCAGTGTGCATTCACTTTCTCCACGAAATACTGGGTAAACGTGCTTTCGTGGTTGAAATCGTAGCACACGTTGAACGGGTGCGTGGCATCTTGGTTGAACCAAGGTGAGTTGGCAGCGGGCTTGCCGGTGCTGCCGTCAAAATACATCTGCACCATCGGGCTCTGGCCGCAGCTGTGGTTGAGCACCATGTCCATGATGACGGCAATGCCACGGCGGTGGCACTCATCAATGAATTGCTTTAGCTCGTTCTTGGTGCCATAATACTTGTCGGGAGCGAAGTAGAAAGACGGATTGTAGCCCCAGCTTTCGTTGCCTTCAAATTCATTGAATGGCATCAGCTCAATGGCATTCACGCCCAGGCGCTGCAGGTAGTTCAGCGTGTCGCGCAGGGTCTGGTAGTCGTGGCGGGCAATGAAGTCGCGCACCAGCAGTTCGTAGATTACCAAGTCGGTTTTCTTGGGCTTCTGGAAGTTATTCACCTGCCACTGATACGCCGTCTGGCCGGTTTGCAGCACCGACACAATGCCCGTGGTGCGGCCCGTTGGGTAGGGTTTCAGGTTCGGGTACGTGACGGCCGGAATAAACGAGTCGTTGTTGGGGTCGAGCACCTTCTCAGTGTACGGGTCGGCAATGCGCAGCGTGCCATCCACGAGATATTGGTAAGCGTACTCTACTCCGGGCGTAAGGCCATTGACCTGAATCCACCAGCGGGTGCCGTCGGGGGTTTTGTTCATGTAGGCCGCGTTTTCAACCTGCCAGTTGTTCCACTCGCCGAGAGCATACACAAACTGCTTGTTGGGGGCGGTCAGGTTCAGAATTACTGAGGTGCCACCATTTAGGTAGGTCACGCCGTCTTTGGCACCGGCCGGCAGAGCGGCTACATTCACGGCAGGGCGCACCACAAATACCAAAGAGTCAGCCACCTGCTGGGCGCCGCTACCGGCTACCAGTTTCACTACGTTGCGGCCGGTCTGGGTTGCCGTGACGGTACCCGTAAGTGTAGTGGCGTTAGCCTGCTGCGTTACCAGTGTATTGTTCAGGTACAGTGCCAGAGCGGTGCTGGCCGAAGCCGTGCCGGTTACGCTCAACTGGTCGTTCAGATTCAGGAAAAGAGGATTTCCACCGCTGGGCACCACCGGGTTGGTGATGCGCACCGTGAGAGCAGAACTCTGCTGCACATCCACAAAAATGTCGGCGCCGCCATTGCCGCGGCCCACCACGGAGCCACTGGCATTCTTGAAAATCATGGCCAGCTTCAGAATCTGCTCGCCAGCCGGCACGCCATAGAAGCTGCGGGGTGTAAAGCTGATGGTGTACAGATTAGGGTTGGTAGAGCTGCGCGTCATCTGGGCCGCCGGGTCGGCGACATTGAACGACGGGCTTTTCACGTATTTCCAGTCCGAGTTGTTCGTGCTGTTGTTGGTGATAACGCCCGTCCAGATGTATACCGGCCCCGTAAATCCGGCTAATGCTGCATTGCCTTGTGAGGCGTCAAAGGTCAGCGTGATGGGGGTAGTATCCTGAAAGAATACCGGTTGAGTGCTCACTACCTGGGCCTGCAAAACCGGCATTCCGGCCAACAGCGCCACAAGACTGAGTAACAGTCGAAGTGTTTTCATGAAAAGTTGAATTGGGAATTTTTAGAACAAGAACAAGAGCCACTGGTGCTGTATTAACTGATTCAATAAAGCAGCCACCCCATTTCAGTGCAAAGGGGCATTAAAGATACATTGCACGCCAGTATTTATACAAGCCACAAAAGGCTTTTATCGTAGCTTTAAGCCCTTTTTAACCTGCTGCCGCGCATCCCCGATGCTATTCTTTTCCCTGCTTTCTTGGTTTGGCTTGCGGTGCCGCAGAAACGGGTGGCTGGTGAGTGCTGCCTTGCTCGTGGCACTGGTACCAGCTCTGGCACAACCAAGCATAGTTGCAGGGTCCGACACCATACAAACCCTGCGCGCGCCTTCGCTCGGCCCTACCAGCACCACACCGGACAGCAGCCGCCTGAACCGGCGGCTACCACTGCTGGCGGGCGGACTGGCCGTAACCTATACGGGATTGATGTACGGGCTTAGCAAGAGCTGGTACACTGGCGAACGGGTGCCGCTGCATTGGTTCAACGACTTGCCGGAGTGGAAGCAAATGGACAAGGCCGGGCACTTCTGGGGCGCGTTCCATCAGAGCCGGGGCGCCGTGGCCATGCTGCGCTGGGCTGGCGTGCCGGAGCGGCGTGCCCTCTGGTACGGTGGTTTTGTGGGGTTTCTGCTCCAAAGCCCTATCGAGCTGCTTGATGGCCGCGACCCAGCCTATGGTGCTTCTGCCACCGATCTGGCAGCCAATTTTCTGGGTTCAGCGGGGCTTATTGGGCAGCAACTGGCTTGGGGAGAGGTGCGCATCATGCCCAAATACTCCTTCCATACTACCCGCTACGCTCCCATGCGGCCCAACGTGCTGGGCCGTAGCCTTGCCGAGCAGCACCTGAAAGACTACAACGGGCAAACCTACTGGCTCTGCGCTGATGTGGGCGCATGGCTACCGGCTGCTTCGCGCTGGCCCCGCTGGTTGCAGCCGGCCGTGGGCTACGGCGCCCAACAGATGCTTTACAACGACCCGGCCACCAACGCCGCTGCCGGCCTGCACGCGTATCGTCAGTACTATTTGAGCCTGGACGTTGACTTGCGCCGCATCCCGACCCGCAGCAAGCTGCTACGGCGCGTGTTCTATGTGGCCAGCATATTCCACTTACCTGCCCCCGCCCTCGAATGGAACCCACGGCGCGGCTTCGTAATGCACGGGCTATATTACTGAGCAACCGGCACCCGACAGATTCCGATGGAAGCGGCGTTTTGCGGAGGGGCGGCGTAAGCAGGGAAATAACCGTAGGCCGGAGCTAAGTCCCGGTTACCTTTGTTGCTTTCCCACACCTGACCTGATACCGCTACCACTATGAACATAGGAGACCGAGTGCGCCTGTTAACTGGCCGCGAACAAGGCATTGTTACCCGTTTGCTCAGCGACGAGCTGGTTGAAGTAGCCATCGATAATGATTTTACGATTCCGGTGCTGCGCCGCGAAGTGGTGGTGGTTGCCGCCGAAGAAGATAAGGCTTTCGGGCGCCAGGGCCCGGCGCCCGTGTCGCCACACCGCGCCAAAGCCGGCAAGCACAAGCCGGCCAAACAGGCGGTAGCCCAGCCAGCGGCACAGGCTGCTGCCGGTGCGCCCGAGCAGCCTGCGCCGCCCAAAGCCACAGTACCTCAGCCTGCGGCCAAAGGCCTCTACCTGGCCCTGAGCCATCAGTCGCCGGAGCTGCTGTCGGTGCATATCATCAACCACACCGACCGGGACGTGCTCTATACCTACGGCGAGGAAAACCAGGGCCGCTACCGGGGCCTGCGCTCCGATAAGCTGGGGGCTAAGGCTGTAAGCGGCGCGCTGGCTCACCTGCACCTCAAGGATTTCGACCAGTGGCCGGCCGTAGTGGTGCAACTGCTGCCCCACCAAGTGAATGGCGACACAGCTTACGAGCTACTCACCAAGCGCACCCAGTTCAAGGCCGCCAGCTTCTACAGCAGCCGCCGCGAAGCGCCCGTGCTGGGCCGCGAGGCGTATCTGTTCCAGCTGGATGAGAAGCCGGCTGCGCCCGTAGCTATTGCGCCCGAGAAGCTGGCCGAAACGCTGCAGGCCCAGCTCACTGGCAACGCGCCTGCCAAACCTGCTGCGGTAGCCCCGGCTCCTGAACCCGCCAAAGCCATTACGCCCCCGCCCCACGAGCTGGACCTACACCTGGAAGCCCTGCGCCCGGAAGGCGGCGAGGAGTTGAGCAACACGGCCATCCTGAAGCTACAACTCGAAGCCTTCGAGGATGCGCTGAGCCGCGCGCTGGCCACCAACATGCACGAAATCGTGTTCATTCACGGCTCGGGCAGCGGTACGCTCCGCAAGGAAATTCATAAGCTGCTCAGCCGCAACAAGGACATCAAGTTCTTCGAGGACTCGCAGAAGGAAAAGTTTGGCTACGGCGCCACGCTGGTCCGGCTGAAGTAAGCCCTGCCAGGGCCGTTGCGCTCCTGCTGACTCTACCAGAAACCTGCTCCCGCAAGAACGACCATCGTTTCAACGACTCGTTTTTGTGGGAGCAGGTCTTTTTCAGCAGGTAGCTGAGTAGATTGTGCTTCTTTTTATCCTGTTTCCCGCATGTACGACATCATCGGCGACATTCACGGCCATGCCACAGAGCTGCGGCAGCTGCTTACGAAGCTGGGTTACGTGGAGCAGCACGGCGGCGTGTACCGCCACTCCAGCCGGCAGGTTATTTTCGTTGGTGATTTCATAGACCGGGGCCCGCAAATTCGGGAAACGCTACGGCTGGTGCGCGGCATGGTGGAAAGCGGCGCGGCCCTGACCGTGATGGGCAACCACGAATACAACGCCATCTGCTTTCACGAACAGCATCCGCACGGCGGGCACCTGCGGCCGCATATTCCGCGCAATATTTTCCAGCACTTGCGCACCCTGGAAGAGTTTTCGAGCCGGGAAGGCTGGGCCGAGTGGCAGGACCATATTGCATGGTTTAAGAAGCTGCCACTGTTTCTGGAGCTGCCTGGCCTGCGCGTGGTGCACGCCTGCTGGGACCCACGCCACATTGCCTACTTGCGCCAACAACTGCCCGATGCCCGCCTCACCCCGGACTTTCTGCTGCGCAGCGCCACGCGCGGCACCCCGGAGTATCTGGCCGTAGAGGAAACCCTGAAGGGCAAGGAAGTGGAACTGCCCGACGGCGTGCAGTTTCATGATAAGGACGGCAACCCACGCACCAAAATGCGCACCCGCTGGTGGTGCAATCCGGCTGGCTGCACCTATGAACAGTATTACCTCGAGCCCATTGAGGCCCTGAACTCTCAGCCCGTTGACGTAGATGCGCTAACCGACATCTGGCACTACCAAGATACGGTGCCCGTGTTCTTCGGGCACTATTGGCTGCGCGGCACGCCGCAGCTACTGGGTCCGCACGCCCTTTGCCTCGACTACAGCGTAGCGAAAGGCGGGGAGCTGGTAGCCTACCGCTGGAATGGTGAGCAGGAGCTGACCACTGCCAGATTGGTGAGCGTATAAGGGCAACGCCACTTTGCCTTGTGCTTGCCGACTAGTAGCTGGCATACCCTATTTCTACTTTCCCTATCTCTCCACGCGCGCCCTTTCGAGTACTGCTTATGTCTATTCTGACCTTTTTACCGCGGCTGATACCGGCTGTTGGGTTGGGCGTGGTGTTGGCGGCCTGTCGTTCGGAACATTCATACCAGCAACTCCCCCCTTCCGAGCAGATGATTACCGTCCGCGACGAGGTGAAGGTAGCCGTAAAGGTAGCGGGCCAGGGCTACCCCTGCCTGTATGTACACGGCGGCCCGGGCCAAGACTACTTATCGTTTGAGCAGCTTGGCGGCAATCGTCTGGAGCAGTGCCTGACGATGATTTACATGGACCAGCGTGGGTCGGGGCACTCCCAGAATGCAGCGAACTATCACCTGGACAGGCTAGTGGAAGACATAGAGGAAGTCCGGCAGCAGCTTGGTGCTCAGAAGATATACCTGCTCAGTCACTCGTTCGGGGGTATCTTGGCCGTGAACTACGCCCGCAAATATCCGCAGCGCGTGGCCGGCCTGATTCTGGCAAATTCTACCCTGCATTTCTTCAACAACGCCTTCTTCAAAGATCAGACAACTGCCGGTTATCGCCTGTTGGGCGTAGATACGGTGCTTACGACTACCAGCCGCCCACGCTTGGTGCATGCCTGGAACGAGGTGCGGCAGCAGCTTAGTCAGCGGCGCCTGACCTACCGGTTGCTGGCCGACAGCATTAGTACCATCGCCCGCATGGACAGCGTGGAAGGCAGTTATTCTCGCACCCCTGACTTCGGAACACAAGTCATTCGGCCTTTGCTGGATAGTACGCTGGTTAACCCCTATCCTGAATACGTGGCGGACTACACGGCGCTAACGGCCCAGATACACGTACCGACCCTTGTTATTACTGGCACCCGGGACTATGCCGTAGGCGTTCAGCATTACAAGTCTTTCCAGTTTCCGCAGCAGCAAACGGTGGTGCTTCCCGGTAGCCACCTGCTTTACTACGAGAACAACACGGCCTTCGTGCGGACAGTTTGCAGCTTCGTATCTTCTGTAAACTAAGTAGCTGGCAACGGGGTAGAGCAGGTCAGGCAACAGTTTGTATAGCTGGAATGCAGCCTGGCAGGGACTATGGTTACTTTTGTTGCCTACCTTCTTCCTCCATGAAACGTTCTATCCTACTGGCCCTGACGCTGCTGTCTGCATGGCCTGTTCTGGCCCAGCAGCTGCCGGTACCGCTCAACCTGCAGGCTACCTACGCCAAGGGCACCCGCTCCGAAACCGGTGCGCCCGGCCCCAAGTACTGGCAGAACACCGCCGAATACGACATTGTCGTGCGCTTCGACCCGACCACGCGGCGCGTAGCGGGAACCGTAGATATCAGCTACCAGAACCTCAGTCCCGACTCGCTGCGGCAGCTGCAGTTCAAGCTCTACCCCAACTTCTATCAGAAAGGCGCACCCCGCGCCGGCCGCATTGCGCCGGAAGATGTGAATGAGGGCGTGCAGATAGAAAGCCTGAGCCTCGACGGACAGCCGCAGGACGTAAGCAAGCTGCGCATTCAGGCCACCAACATGCCCGTGCGGCTGCCGAAAGCTCTGGCTTCGGGCCGCGCCATCAAGGTGCGGGTAGCGTATTCCTACACGCTCAACAAAGGCTCCCACATGCGCACCGGCGAGGTAGAACCCAACGCGGCTTTCGTGGCCTATTTCTTCCCCCGTGTGGCTGTGTATGATGACATCGACGGCTGGAACGAGTTTGCATACAATGGCTCCCAGGAGTTCTACAATGACTTCTGCACGTTTCGGGCGGCCATTACGGTGCCGCGCAACTTTGTGGTGTGGGCCACCGGCGACCTGCAGAACACCGACCAGGTTCTGACCAAGAAATACGCCAAGCGCCTCCAGGACGCGGGCCGCAAAGACGCCATTGCCACCATCATCAGTGAAGCCGACCTGCAGCGCCAGGACATTACGGCTGCCAACGCCGAAAACACCTGGAAATTCGAAGCGAAGAACGTGACGGACTTTGTGTTTGCCACTACCGACCACTACGTGTGGCAGGCCAGCAGCCTTGTGGTAGACCCCGCCACCAAGCGCCGCACCCGCGTAGATGCGGTGTACAATCCCAAGCACAAGGATTTCGAGGAAGTGGTGCAATTCAACCGCCAGACGGTGCAGGCCATGAGCTATACGTTTCCGAAGTGGCCCTTCCCCTACTCCCACGAGACTGTGTTCGACGGCCTCGACCAGATGGAGTACCCGATGATGGTGAACGACAATCCTGTGGAAACCCGCAACGACGCCATTACCCTCACCGACCACGAAGTGTTTCATACGATGTTCCCGTTTTACATGGGCACCAACGAAACCAAGTACGGCTGGATGGACGAGGGTTGGGCCACCATCGGCGAGTGGATTATTTCGGGCATCATCAAGCCCGGTTTCGAGGACGACTATGGCGTGGAGCCCTACGCCAAAGGCTCGGCGCAGGAGTTCGATGTGCCTATCACCACGCTCAGCACCCAGCAAACGGGCACGGCGTTTTTCCTCAACTCCTATCCCAAGCCCGCGTTGGGCTACCTCTACGTGAAGGATTTGCTCGGTGATGAGCTGTTTACGAAAGCGCTGCACACCTACATCCGCAACTGGAACGGCAAGCACCCCATGCCCTACGACTTTTTCAATTCGATGAACACGGGCGCGGGCCAAAACCTGAACTGGTTCTGGCAGCGCTGGTTCTTCGACGGTGGCTACCCCGACCTGGCCATTGCCAGCGTCACGAAAACCACCACCGGACACGACATCCTCGTGCAAGCCAAAGGCACCAAGCCCGTCCCGATTGACCTGACCGTAACCTACACCGACGGCAAAACCGAAAAGCTGCACCGCACCATAGCCGTATGGCAGGCCGGTAACACCAGCATCACGGTGCCACTAGCCACCACCAAAGCCGTGAAACGTGTGGAGCTAGGCAGCACCTGGGTACCGGACAAGAACAAGGCGGATAATGTGTGGGAGGGGCAGTAGGACACTGAAACCTATATTTCCACCTCTCAATTACCCTATATCCAGACTATGAGAATCAGCAGTATTTGTGCGCTGGGCTTTATGCTAAGCCTTCCCCTATCTGTTCACGCTCAGGACCTACCCAATACAGCGCCATCTGACAGTGCTCATACCAAGGTGTTCACGCTGGCAGGTGCCCCCAAACAGGCGGGCAGCATGGATGGAAATGGACCGGCAGCTCGTTTCAAAAGGCCGATGGGTATAGCTGTAGGTCCTGACGGAATGATTTATGTAGCTGACACGGAAAACCATACTATTCGCCGCATTACGCCTGCTGGCGCCGTCACTACGCTGGCAGGCGCAGCAGGCAGCAAAGGCAGCCTTGATGGTAGCGGAGAAGCAGCCCGATTTTACCATCCGGTGGGCATTGCACTTGATTCTCAAGGCAACTTGTATGTGACAGACAGTGAAAACCACACTATTCGCAAGATTAGTCCGGCTGGTGTGGTAACGACTCTGGCCGGCGCGGCAGGCAGAAAAGGCAGCTCAGATGGCGTAGGCACCAAAGCTAGCTTTAACTACCCGCACGGTATAACTGTAAGTGCAGACGGCACTATCTATGTAACTGATACAGAAAACCACAGCGTCCGGCAGATTAGCAATACAAGCACTGTAACTACGCTGGCAGGTGTGTCAGGAAAGAAAGGAACTGCTGATGGAAAAGGCGCCACAGCCCTTTTCTATCATCCTTCGGGTATAGCCGTCACTGCAGATGGAATCCTTTATGTAGCAGACAACGGCAACCATACTATTCGTAAGATTAGCCGAAACGGCGCCGTAACCACACTCGCCGGAACGGCACGGAAAAATGGCCACGCCGATGGCATAGGCCCATCAGCACGCTTCGACTGGCCAAACGGTGTGGCGGTCGATTCGCAGGGCCTTGTGTATGTGGCGGACAATGTCAACTCCATAATCCGGATAATCACCCCTACCGGTATAGTAACCACGTTGGTCGGCAAAGCACTCAGTTGGGGCAGTCAGGATGGAAATACAGAAAGCGCACGGTTCGAGTTTCCGTTTGGCGTAGCTGTTAATCCCTCCGGCAATACTATCTATGTAACTGACACTAAGAATCAAACGATTCGCCGCATTCAACGCTCCTTGTTATAATAAATAATGGACAGACCTGAAATTGAAAAGGCCAACCCGAATGGGTTGGCCTTTTCAATTTCAGGTCTGTTTAATTACCCTTTCGGGCTGAGCGTGATGTACGGAATGATACATTCCTCCAGCGAGATGCCGCCGTGCTGGAACGTGTCCTTGTAGTAGTTCACGTAGTAGTTGTAGTTGTTGGGGTAGGCGAAGAAGTAGTCGCCGACGGTGAAGACATAGGCCGTGCTTACGTTTTCGCGGGGCAGGAAAATACGCTCCGGCTTGCGCACCGTGTACACGTCCTTGCTGTCGTCGAAGCCCAGATTTTTGCCGTGCTTGTAACGCAGGTTGGTGTTCGTGTTCCGGTCACCTACAATCTTGTAAGGGCGCTTCACCCGGATGGTGCCGTGGTCCGTCGTGATGATGAGCTTGCCCTTCTTCTCGGCAATCACCTGCAGCATCTCATACAGTGGCGAGTGCAGGAACCACGAGCGGGTAATGCTGCGGTACGCCGACTCATCGGCGGCTAGCTCCCGAATCATGGCCATGTCGGTGCGGGCGTGCGAGAGCATGTCCACGAAGTTGTAGACAATGGCGTTCAGCTTGAAGTTGTTGTGCAGGTTGGACATCTTGCCAAGCAGGTCCTTGCCGGCCTGCAGGTTGGTCACCTTGTGGTAGCTAAACTTCTGCTTCTGGTTGGCCTTCTGGAACATGATTTCCATGAACTCGGCCTCGTTGAGGTTTTTGCCCTCGTCATCATCGTCCCACACCCACAGGTTGGGGTATTTCTTCTGAATCTCGCCGGGCATCATGCCCGAGAAGATGGCATTGCGCGCGTAAGCCGTGGTAGTGGGCAGAATGGAGTAATACATTTCCTCCTGGTCCACGGTGAACAGCTCGGCAATGATGGGCTCCAGAATCTTCCACTGGTCGTAGCGCAGGTTGTCAATCAGCAGGAAGTATACAGGCGTGTCGCCGGTCTGCTTCATGAGCGGAAACACACGCTCCTGAAACAACTGGTGCGACATGAGCGGGGCTTCCTTGTCGTCGCCGTTCACCCAATCTTCGTAGTTCTCCGTGATGAAGCGGCCGAAGTACGTGTTGGCTTCGTCCTTCTGCATGTTGAAGACTTCGGCCATGCTCTTGCCTTCCGTCTCGTTGATTTCCAGCTCCCAGTACACCAGCTTCTTGTATACATCGGCCCACTCGGCGGGGCTGAGGCGGTCGGAGAGCTGCATACCCAGCTGGCGGAAGTCGCGCTGATAGCCGGAGTTGGTTTTCTCGCTTACGAGGCGCTTGTTGTCGAGCACCTTTTTCACGGCCAGCAGAATCTGGCTGGGGTTCACGGGCTTGATCAGGTAGTCGGCAATCTTGGAGCCGATGGCGTCCTCCATGATGTGCTCTTCCTCACTCTTGGTAATCATGATGACGGGCAGCGTGGGCTTTACCGCCTTGATTTCGGTGAGGGTTTCGAGGCCGGTCAGGCCAGGCATGTTCTCATCCAGGAACACGATGTCGTAGTTCTGCTCCTGCACCTGCTCAATGGCGTCGGCGCCGGAATTAACGCCGGTTACGTCGTAGCCTTTCTCTTTGAGAAACAGAATGTGGGGCTTGAGCAGGTCGATTTCGTCGTCGGCCCAGAGGATGGAGTATTGTTGCATAGTAGGGTCTTGGGTATGGCCGAAGCATTTGCTCCGTGCCTCATTAAACGAGCTATTGCAGGTGCTGCCCGCTCTGCTCTGCGGCTCACAAAGGAAGCCGAAGCGCGCAAGTAGGTTGCAACTGAAGTTTCGTAAGTAGCTTTACTCCCAATCCCTGGTTTTTGGTTCTAAAAAATTACCGGAAACAGATATTTGCCTGTAACTCCGCCGTAAAGAAGCCGAAAAAAGTTGGTTTAGGTTCCCGGCTGCCACTGGTCAGGACCCGCCGGGCGGGACGTTTCCTGCTTCTGCAACAAGCTCAAAACAATATCTAATGATGCGCCAAGCCAGTGCTTGGCGGACCACTATATGAACAAAAAGAAAATATTCAACGACCCGGTATATGGCTTCGTCACGATTCCTACCGAGCTGTTGTTTGACCTGATTGAGCATTCCTATTTCCAGCGGCTGCGGCGCATTCAGCAGCTGGGCCTCACGATGTTCGTGTATCCGGGCGCGCTGCACACCCGCTTCCACCACGCGCTAGGCGCCATGCACCTGATGTCGTTGGCGCTGCGCACGCTCAAGGATAAAGGTGTCGCTATTACGGCCCGCGAGGGCGAGGCGGCCCAGGCCGCCATTCTGCTCCACGACATCGGCCACGGCCCCCTCTCCCACGCCCTGGAACGCAGCATTTTTCATGATGTGCACCACGAGGAAATCAGCCTGCATCTGATGCAGAAGCTGAACGCGGAGTTTGGCGGTGCGCTGGACCTGGCTATTGCCATCTTCAAAGGCACCTACCACCGGCCGTTCTTCCATCAGCTCGTGAGCAGCCAGCTCGATATGGACCGCCTCGACTACCTCAACCGTGACTCGTTCTATACCGGCGTGCAGGAAGGCCGCCCCGGCGCCGACCGTCTCATCAAGATGCTGACTGTGGTAGATGAAAAGCTGGTGCTGGAAGAAAAGGCGGTATACAGCATCGAGAATTTTCTGGTGAGTCGCCGCCTGATGTACTGGCAGGTCTATCTGCACAAAACCGTAACCAGCGCCGAGCAGATGGTGATTCGCATCATGCAGCGCGCCCGGGACCTGGTGCGCACCGGCGTGGAGGTGCCGGCCTCGCCTAACCTGCACTTCTTTCTCTCGCGCAACGTCACGCAGCAGGAGTTCGAGCAAGACGACCAGATTCTGCGCCGCTTCACCCGCCTCGACGACACCGACGTGTGGAGCGCCGTGAAGCTCTGGGCCGACCACCCCGACAAGGTGCTTAACTTCCTGGCCCAAAGCCTGCTCGACCGGCGCCTGTTCAAAATCACGCTGCAGGCTGAGGCTTTCGATGATGATTTCCAGGTGGGTATTGTGGAACTGATTGCCGAGCGGTTTGGCCTCACGCACCAGGAAGCGGCGCAACTGATGATATCCGGCCGCATCAGCAACAACGCCTACGACGCCGACGGCCAGGACACCATCGATGTGCTAACCAAGCGGGGCCGCGTGGTGAACGTAGCCGAGGCCTCCGATTTGCCCAATATCAAAGCGCTGGGCCAGCGCGTGGAGAAGCACTATATCTGCTACCCCAAGGAAATCCTGTAAGTCTTTATTAGACACTGATTATCAGCCAGAAACTCTAGTACCTAAGGCTGGTCTGTACCAGCGCCTGACAACTGACGACTGAACTTCACTACTTTTGCACCCTATGGAATTTACGGTAGGCCAGATAGCAGAAGTGTTGCGCGGCGCAGTAGAAGGCGACGCAAGCCAGCGGATTGACCGGCTGGCCAAAATCGAAGAGGCGCAAACCGGTGCCCTTTCCTTCCTTTCCAACCTCAAATACGAGTCGTACCTCTATACTACGGGTGCCTCAGCCGTAATTGTGAGCCGCACGCTGGAGCTGAAGCACCCCGTTGCTACGGCCCTTATTCGCGTCGACGACCCGTATACGAGCTTCACCACCCTGCTCGAGTTCTATCAGCAGGCCACCCGCACCGGCAAGCGCGGCGTAGAGGAACCGGCCTACATAGCCAGCAGCTCTACCATCGGCGACAACCACTACCGTGGCGCGTTTTCCTACATCGGCGAGAACTGCCAGATCGGCAACGACGTGGTGATTTTCCCGCACGTTTTCATCGGCGACCGGTGCAAAATTGGGGATGGCACAATTTTGTACGCCGGGGCCAAAATCTACGCTGAAACCGTAATCGGCAACCGCTGCACCGTGCATGCTGGAGCCGTTGTTGGGTCCGACGGGTTTGGGTTTGCGCCGCAGCCTGATGGTTCCTACCGCACTATTCCGCAGATCGGTAACGTGGTGCTGGAAGACAACGTGAGCATTGGGGCCAACGCCACCATCGACTGCGCCACCATGGGCTCCACCGTTATCCGGGAAGGCTCCAAAATCGACAACCTCGTTCAAATTGCCCACAATGTGGAGATTGGACGACACACAGTAGTAGCGGCTCAGACGGGCATTTCAGGCTCCACCAAGATTGGCGACTTCTGCGTGCTGGCTGGCCAGACTGGCATTGCCGGGCACCTTTCCTTGGCCAACCGCACCACCGTCACAGCCCAGTCGGGCGTGGGCAAATCCATCAAGGAAGAAGGTATTCTGCTGCAGGGCTCCCCGGCCTTCAGCCTGCGCGACAGTCTGCGGGCGAATGCCGTTTTTCGGCACCTGCCGGAGCTGGAGCGCCGCCTGACGCAACTGGAGCGCGGCACAAACCCGCCGGAAAAGTCCTAGCTTTGCAGCCCTAATAGTTGCCAGTTATCAGTTGTCAGTTGTCAGATGGTTGTCTTATCAGCCCGCTCTACTGACAACCAACAACTGACGACTGATAACTACCTAATGAACGACAAGCAACACACTATTAAGGCACCCGTCACGGTGAGCGGCATCGGCTTGCACACCGGCGTACAGGCTACCATGACATTTTGCCCGGCACCGGTCGGCCACGGCTATAAGTTTCAGCGGGTAGATTTGCCCGGCCAGCCCATTGTGGATGCCGATGTAGACAACGTGGTAGACCTCTCGCGTGGTACCACCATCGAGCAAAACGGCGCCCGTGTAAACACGGTGGAGCACACGCTGGCCGCTCTGGTAGGCCTGCAGATTGACAACGTGCTCATCCAACTTGATGGCCCTGAGCCGCCCATCATGGATGGCAGCAGCTACGAGTTTATTGAGGCATTGGAGCAGGCGGGCCTTGAAGAGCAGAATGCGCTCCGCAACTACTTCGAGATTCCCGAGGAAATCCGTTTCCTCGATAACGCTCGCGGCGTGGAAATTGCGGCCCTGCCTCTCAACGACTACCGCCTCACGGTGATGGTCGACTATAACTCGCCGGTGCTAGGCTCCCAGCACGCCTCCCTCACTGATATCAGCCACTTCAAGGCTGATATTGCTAGTTCCCGCACTTTCTGCTTCCTGCACGAGTTAGAGGCGCTCTATAAGCAGAACCTCATCCGGGGCGGCGACCTAAGCAACGCCATTGTGGTAGTAGACCGGGTGGTGAGCGAAGATGAGCTCAGCGAACTGGCTACCATGCTAGGTAAGCCCAAAGTGGCTGTAAAGAAGGAAGGCATTCTCAACAACGTGGACCTGCGCCACAAAAACGAGCCCGCCCGCCACAAGCTACTCGATATGGTCGGTGACCTGGCCTTGGTGGGCCGGCCGCTGAAAGGTCAGATTTTGGCGGCCCGCCCTGGCCATGCCGCCAATGTGGCTTTCGCCAAGAAAATCAAGAAGAAAATGCTGGAGGCCGATTCATCGCCAATTCCCAGCTACGACCCTAGCCGGACGCCGGTGATGGATATCAATCAGATAGCCGCCACGCTGCCCCACCGCTACCCATTCCTGCTCATCGACAAAATCATTCACCTCGACGCCACTACCGTGACGGGCGTGAAGAATGTGACGATGAACGAGCCGTTTTTCCAAGGCCACTTCCCCGGCAACCCGGTGATGCCCGGTGTGCTGCAGATTGAGGCCATGGCCCAGACCGGCGGCATTCTGGTACTGAATACTGTGCCCGACCCGGAAAACTACTGGACCTATTTTATGGGCATTGAAAACTGTCGGTTCCGTCGCAAGGTTATTCCCGGCGACACCCTCATTTTCCGTTGCCAGCTACTGGCGCCCATCAAGCGCGGCATTGCCAAGATGAAAGGCCAGGCCTTTGTGAATGGCAAAGTGGTAATGGAAGCCGAAATGTCGGCCAGCATCGTCCGTAAAGACGCCTAATCATCAATAAGTGGTGAGCAACAGGCAACAAGCAATATTCAGCGTTTTCCCCGTCGTTTATTGCTTGTGCATGATTTACTCAGTGCTGATTGCTAATTGTTAACTGAACCCGAATGAACCAGCCGCTCGCCTATATCCACCCGCAAGCCAAAATCGCACAGAACGTGGTAGTGGAACCTTTCACGACCATTGATAAGGATGTGGAAATCGGGGAAGGCACCTGGATTGGCCCCAACGTGACCATCATGGCCGGGGCGCGTATCGGCAAAAACTGCAAGATTTTTCCGGGCGCCGTCATTGCCGCCATGCCGCAGGACCTCAAGTTTGCGGGTGAGAAAACCACGGTTCATATCGGCGACAATACCGTCATCCGGGAATGTGTGACCGTGAACCGCGGCACTGTAGACCGGCTCCGGACTGTAGTGGGTGCCAACTGCCTGCTGATGGCCTACGTGCACGTAGCCCACGATTGTGTAATTGGTGACAACTGTGTGCTGGCAAATGCCGTGCAATTGGCCGGCCACGTCGAAATAGGCGACCATGCCATCATCGGCGGCACCTCGGCGGTACATCAGTTTGTGAAAGTAGGTCCGCACGCCATGATTTCAGGCGGTTCCCTGGTGCGTAAGGATGTTCCTCCGTTTGTGAAGGCCGGCCGCGAGCCGCTGACCTACGCGGGCATTAACAGCATCGGGCTACGCCGCCGGGGTTACTCCGACCAGAAGATTTCGGAGATTCAGCAGCTTTACCGTCTGCTATTTCTGGGCGGCATGAACAATAACGACGCCCTCGACAAAATTGAGTTGGAACTGGCTCCTTCGCCGGAACGCGACGAAGTGGTAAACTTCGTGCGCAACTCGGGGCGGGGCATTATCAAGGGCTATTCGCGCGGCGGCAACGGTGCAGATTGAAGCAACCGGGCTAAGCAAGCGCTACGCCCGCGACTGGATTTTCCGGGGTCTGACGCATACGTTCCTACCTGGCACGGCAACGGCAGTGCTGGGCCCAAACGGCGCCGGCAAAAGCACCCTCCTCAACACGCTGTCGGGCCAACTGCTGCCCACGGCTGGCACGCTTAGCTACACGCACGCGGGCCAAGCCATTCCGGTGGAAGAACTACCACCTTTGCTGGCCTACGCGGCCCCGTATCTGGAGCTAATTGAGGAGCTCACGCTCACCGAGCTATTGCAGTTCCACACGCGTTTCAAGCCGCTACGCCCCGGTTCCAGTCCCCGGCAGCTCATCGAGTTGATGTACTTGGAAAAAAGCAGCCATAAGCTGGTGCGCGACTTTTCCTCGGGCATGAAACAACGGCTGAAGCTGGCGTTGGCGCTCTATGCCGACACGCCGCTATTGCTGCTCGACGAGCCTACTACCAACCTCGACCGTACCGGCGTGGCCTGGTACCTAGAGCACGTACACGCCACGCTGACTGGCCGCACGGTGCTGGTGTCGTCGAACGTGCCGGAAGAGTACGCCTTCTGTACCCAGCAGCTGCTGATTACGGATTTCGGAGCACAGGCAGCACGGTAAGCAGGTTATGGCGTAGCTGCATTGCGTGGTTCAACGCTTGTCTCGACACATTACACCGAATGTGAGTAAGACGAAGTCCGTACAGCAGTGGCTCTGCTACACAATCTGGCAGTTGTTAAGTCAGGCATTGGCTTAGCCAAAGTGGCTAGGGAGTACACTGCCAGCAGAAAAGCAAAATCATGCATCAACCGGAAATGGTTCGTGCCGTATCTTCGCAACCGAAACGGCGGTACTTGCGCCTCTTCCTTTTCACCTTCTTACCGCCCCTGACCAAGGCCATGAGACAATACGACGACCTAGACGATGACGACCTGCTCGGCGACGATGACGAGCTGGATAATTTTGCCAAAACCGGTGGCAGCAAAACCCGCGGCACTTCTGAAGACCAGCTTTCGGCTAAGTACGCTGACTATCTGATGTGGCGCGACACCGGCTCTTCACACGATGAGGCGCTGGACCTGGCCAACATGAGCGAAGATGAGTTTGAGCTGGCAGATGCCTCCGAGGATTCGGAAAATGACACCAAATTCACTAGCCTCGACGACCTCGACGAGGACGATTATTCCGACGGTGGCGACGAGTATGGTAGCTCCGGCAGTTCCCGCAACATCGGCCGCAACTCCGACTACGACGATTATTAGTCTGCTTTGATCTGACCGTATATAAAAAGAGCCTGCACGTACTGTGCAGGCTCTTTTTGTGTGTAGCAAGAATACTCCCGCAACTGAATGCAGCTAGTTCTTGCGGCCGAATACTTTCTTAAGCAAATCTGTAGTGCGCGCAACGGGGTTTTCGCGGATGTTGGCTTCTTCCTGCGCAATCAGCGTGAACAGGCCACCAATGGCGCGGTCGGTAGCATACTGATTCAGGTCAGTCTGAACGGGCGTTACGAGCGGAATCCGGTTGTAGCGGGTTGTCAGGTCGGTGTAGTAGCGGGTGGCGCCCACTTTGTCGAGGCTTTGCTGGATAATTGGCTTAAAGGCCGAGCTCAGCTGGGCAGTAGTAGTGCGCTGCAGATACTGCGTAGCAGCATTTTTCTCCCCCGTCAGAATGTTCCAGACGTCCGTGAAGGTCAGGCTTTTGATAGCCGACAGGAAAATAGGCTTGGCACTTTTAGCGGCATCCTCAGCCCCCCGGTTCAACGACAGCTCAAACTTATCGACCTGGCTACCCAGCCCAATGTTGCGAAGCGTTGTGGCAACGCGCTGAGCATCGGGAGGAAACGGAATCCGGATAAGCCGATTTAGATTGAAGCCATCCGTTTTAGACGCTTGATCTGCGCCTTTGCTGATGCCCTGCACCAAGGCCTCTTTCAGACCATTGGCGGCTTCCGTATTCGTCAGGCCCCCCTGGCTGGTAGTGCTACCCGATTTGGGCAGCGGCGGCAGCTTGATGTTGCCAATTTTAGGAAGGCTGAAAATCTGCGCCGAAGCACTGAACTGGAAACCCAGTAGCGCCAGGGGAAGAACGAGAAAGAGGCGTTTGTTCATGGTAGGTGCGGCGGTAGTGATAAGAACAGGCCGAGGCCGTACAGTGCCAATTGCACAAACCGGACCAAACCCCGCCGCGTTCCTGCCAGGTGCCGACCAAGCCGCTTCTATTGCCCGAATACCCGCTTTAGCAACTCACTGCCACGGGCAGCCGGGTTTGCCCGAATCCGAGCTTCTTCAGCGGCAATCAGCGTGAATAATCCATCAACGGTCTTCTGGCTAGCGTAGGCATTGAGGTCCGCGTTGATGGGCGTCACGAGTGGAATCTTGTTGTATTTGGCTACCATTTCAGCATATAGCTTGGTAGCACCCGTTTGGTCCAAGGACTGCTTAATGGTAGGCTGGAATGCTGTTTTGAGTTGTTCGGCAGTCTTTTCGTACAGAAACGTAGTGCCGGCGTCGCTTTCTTTGCTGGTAGCCAACCCCAGTGCGTCCTGAAAGCTCAGATTCTGCAGCGCACTCAGGAATATCGGTGCGCCATCTTTGGCAGCCGTTTCTGCACCACGGTTCAGGGCTACTTCAAACTTATCCACCAGCGCGCCCATGCGGAGGCCCCGCAATGTGGTAGCAACCAGTTCGGCTTCGGGCGGAAATGGAATCCGGATATCAGCGTTGGCATTGAATCCATCGAGGGCCGAGGCCTGCTCTACGCTGCGTGTAATGCTTTGCGTCAAGGCTTCTTTCAAGCCGCTGCTGGCATCAGTATCCGTCAGTGGAATTTTTACCGGGGCTACCACCGTAGCGGCTTTGGTGGTAGTAGTCGTGGTCTTCGCCGTAGTTTTTACGGGCGATTTTGCGGGCGTTTTCGCCGTAGTTTTTTTGGCAGTGGTGGTTTTCTTGGTAGTAGTCGTGGTCTTTTTGGTCTGAGCCTGAGCGGCTACGGGAGCAACCAGGGCCAGCCCAAGCGCGAAAGTGAGCGTACGAAACGTGGACATATGCGGCAGATGACGAAAACCAGACGGCCTGCGTGGCGGTCTTACGCGTCAGGGTGCCAAATTGCGCCAAATCCCTCTCCTATCCTAACCTCCGCTGTATGCCGCTGCTTCCCGACGTTGAAATCATGACTATTGGCGATGAGCTACTCTATGGGCAGGTCATCGATACCAATTCGGCCTTTATGGGGCAGGAATTGGCCAAAATTGGGCTGCGCGTCCGGCAGATCAGTAGCGTGTCTGACCGTGCCGACGAAATTGTAGCGGCCCTTGATCAAGCCCGTGAACGGGCTCAGGTGGTACTCATTACGGGCGGCCTTGGCCCAACCAAAGATGACCTGACCAAGCACGTGCTGGCGCGCTACTTCCAGACAGAACTTGTGCTGCACGAGCCCACGCTGGAGCATGTGGAAGGCATTTTCCGTCGTTTCAACCGCCCGATGCTCGACGTGAATCGGCAGCAGGCGCTGGTGCCGGCCAACTGCGAAGTGCTATTTAACGCAGTAGGCACGGCACCAGGCATGTGGTTCGAGGACCAGGGCACTGTGTTCGTGAGTATGCCCGGCGTGCCTCACGAAATGAAATACCTGATGACGGAAGCCGTGCTGCCGCGCCTGCAGCAGCGTTTTCAGGTGCCACCCATTGAGCACGTAGTAGTGCAGACCGTGGGCCTTGGCGAGTCGTTTCTGGCCGAGCAGATTGCGGACTGGGAAGCAGCCTTGCCCACCAATTTCAAGCTGGCCTACCTCCCCTACCTTGGCGGCGTGCGGCTGCGCCTGACCGGCCACGCCGACGGCCTGCCTGACCTACGACCACGAATGGAAGCGCTGCTGCCGGAACTACGGGCCCGGTTGGGCGAGCATGTTTTCGCCGAAGGCGAAGTGAAGCTGGAAGAAGCAATTGGCCGGCTGCTGCAAGAACGCGGCCTCACGCTGGGCACTGCCGAAAGCTGCACCGGCGGCCTGCTGGCGCACCGCATTACCAGCATTCCGGGCAGCTCGGCTTACTTCCTGGGCAGCATTGTGGCCTACGACAACCGCGTGAAACAGCAGCAGTTGGACGTGAAAGCCGAAACTCTAGCGGCTTACGGAGCAGTGAGTGAGGAAACGGTGCGGGAAATGGCCGAAGGAGCCCGCCAACGCTTAGGAGTAGACGTAGCGCTGGCTACAAGCGGCATTGCCGGCCCCGACGGCGGCACCACAGACAAACCCGTGGGCACTATTTGTATCGCCTACGCCGATGCCCACCAGACGGTGAGCCGGCGCCTCACCTTCAATCGGGGCCGGCAGCTCAACGTGGAGTACACCGTCACGATGGCTCTTAACCTGCTACGGCTACACTTGCCAGCCCTAGCTGAAGCCTAGCTACCATGAGTCTACGGTACGTTTTCTCAGTAAGCCTTACGGAGCATATCAGCGTATTCATCAGGCAGAGTTGAGAATTCAATGGCCTGAGCGGCTTTCTCCACGTCGTATGCCACCCGAACCAGTTCGGAGCGGATACTCCGGGGGTTGGTGAGCCGGGTGTTTTCATCTAGGTGCAGCAACTGGTAGGCTGCTCGGGGGTCGCCATCCTTGGGTTTGCCTACGGAGCCGATATTAAGCGCATGCCGGTAGCGGGTTTCGCCCTGATACTCATAGGGCAGAATGCGGTGGTACGGCTTGTGGGTGTGGCCGAAGAGCAACACGTCAGCATTTGATTCCTGCAAAATCCTCAGTGTACTGGCTTCTGGTCGTTCCTCGAACAGATACTCATTGATTTTGCGTGGCGAGCCGTGCACCATCAGCAGACTCAGGGTGCACGGCTCTTCCTGAAACTCCAGCCGCATGTGTTTGGGCAGGCAGCGTAGGTAGCGCCGCTCAGTTGCGTTCATCACGTGGTTGGTGTAGGCGATGCTGCGTGCTCCCAACTCTTTTTCACGACTGGTTTTGTAGGCGCATCCACATTCTGACGACCCCAGCCCGATGCCTTGGTCGTAGTTTCCGGCCAATGTTGGTATTCCACGGCGGCGCAACTCGTTGACCACTTCATTGGGCCAGGGGGCATAGCCTACCAAGTCGCCTAGGCAGAAAATCATATCCGGCTGCCGCTGCTCCATGTCAGCCAGCACCGCTTCCAGAGCGGGCAGATTGCCATGCACATCCGAGAAAAAGGCAATTGTCATCTTCGCTGTTTTAGGAAGGATAAATACTCAGGCGGACCGCCGACACAACTAGTATGACCAACTGCCTGCCTAGCAGCAGCCGCCACCGGGCGTGCAAGCGGCCGTAGTGGCCGGGGTAGCCTCCAGCAGCGTGAAGGCCATGGGCGCAGTAGTAAGTACCTCTTCGGCTTTGGGGGCAGCAGATGCAGATGGCGCAATGCAGCACTGGGTACTGCTGCTGGCAGCGTGGTCGTATTCCTGCTGGTAGCGCGGGTCGTTGAATTCGGCATCCTCGTGAAAATAATATACCTCCCATTCCACGCCGTCCGGGTCGTTTACCCAGAACTTGTCCTGTTTGGCATAGCAGCAATTCGTTCCCATTTCTTCGCGCGGTAGCAGACCAGTGTTGCGAGCCTGCTCCAGCCGCTGCTCCATTTCCTCCATAGTTTCTACCTGAAAGCCCAGATGGCCGAAGTTGCTGGCTACCCGTTCAGGATTTTCCACAAACGAAATGATGAGCGAAGGCTGATCAAGTACATATTTGGCATAGCCCCGCCGAATTTTGGCAGCGGGCCGGCCAAAGAAAGCCGTGTAGAAATTGACGGTAGCCGTCAAATCAGCCACGTACAGCGAGACGTGCATGCGGGGAAAGGCAGAAGTTTCCATAGAGCAAAGTGGGGTGAAGTGAACAGAAAAATTAGCAGCAGGATGCACCTGGACCGCAAACATCTTCGGTAGTGGCATCCGTGAAAAAGGTCGTGAACTGCTGCTGCACCTGGCGCAGCAGCCCCATGTTGAGGCAGTAGCAAACGGTAAGTCCGTCTATTTCACCCCGAATCAGGTCCAGGGTTTTGAGTTCCTGCAAGTGCTGTGACACCGTCGTGCGGGAGAGCGGCAGCTCGGCGGCAATGTCGCCGGAGATGCATGTTTTTTTGGAGGCCAGCAGTTGAATAATGGCTACCCGGGCTGGGTGCGCCAACGCTTTAGCCACGCGGGCCAGCTGTTGTTGCTCCTCGGTAAAAACAGTTGTTTTGGCGTACGTCATAGCATCAATGTATTATGACGTAAACATACGACATAATAAGTCGTATGTTTACGTCATAGTCAATTATTTTTTCTCGTTACTCTTAATTGCCTTCTCTGCCGCTTATCCAGAAGCATGCAAAGCCAGCCCTCTTGTTTAGAATTTCATACGCTGAATTCGTACGGCGTTCAAAATAGCGAGCAGCGCCACGCCCACATCGGCAAACACGGCTTCCCACATGGTGGCCAGCCCACCGGCGCCCAAGGCCAGCACAACACCTTTCACGATGAAAGCCAGCCAGATATTCTGCCAGACCACGCTATGTGTGGCGCGGGCAATACGACGGGCAGTGGCAATTTTGCTCGGATGGTCGGTCTGGATTACCACATCGGCCGTTTCGATGGTGGCATCGGAACCCAGCCCACCCATGGCTATGCCCACATCGGCAAGGGCTACTACTGGAGCATCATTTACTCCGTCGCCTACGAATGCCACCCGGCGGCCTTCTGCCAGATACTGCTGCACATAGCGAGCTTTGTCTTCCGGCAGCAAGCCACCGTGCGCTTCGTCGATGCCGAGCTGCCGGGCCACTTGCTGCGTGACGCTGTCTTTGTCGCCGGAGAGCATTACCAGCTTTGAGATACCATCGGCTTTCAGCTCCTGCACGGCTCGGGCAGCATCTTCTTTCGGCGAATCGGCCACTGTGATGTATCCGGTGTACTGCCCATCTATGGCGGCTACCACAATGCTGTCTACCACCTCGTCGATTTCTGCGGGGTAGGCTACATTGTATTTGCTGAGCAGCCGTGCGTTGCCGGCCAGCACGTCGTGCCCTTCTACCCTACCCCGTAAGCCGTGGCCGGCTATTTCCTCAACATTTTCCACGGCTACACCCACAGCAGTCTCTCCTACATACGCCACCACGGCTTTGGCTATGGGGTGAGTAGATTTGGTTTCCAGAGCGCCAACCAAGCGAAGCAAATGGGCTGGCTCTATACCAGCTGCGGGCCGCACCTGCTGCACAGCAAACACGCCCTGCGTCAGGGTACCGGTTTTGTCCAGCACTACCGTATTGATTTCGCGCATCAGGTCCAGGAAGTTGGACCCTTTGAAGAGGATGCCTGCCTTGGAGGCCGCCCCGATACCGCCGAAATAGCCCAGCGGGATGCTGATGACCAACGCGCAAGGACAGGCTATAACCAGAAATACCAACGCCCGATACAGCCACTCCCGAAACACATAGTCCTGCACCACGAAATACGGCACCAGCACCAGCAACGTAGCCAACGCCACTACAATAGGGGTGTAAACTCGGGCGAAGCGGGTAATGAACTGCTGCGTTTTGGCTTTGCGGCCTACGGCGTCCTGCACCATAGCCAGTATTTTCGAGAGCTTGGTATCTGCAAAACCGGCCGTAACCAGAATCTGGGCCAGAGTTTCCTGGTTAATCATGCCGGCCAGCACCGTTTCGCCGGGCTGTTTGGTCTGGGGCACAGATTCGCCTGTGAGAGCCGCCGTGTTGAAAGAAGCCGCCGTGTTCTGCAGCGTGCCGTCAAGCGCGACCTGCTCGCCCGGCCTGACTTCCATGATGTCGCCCAGCACAACTTCCTTCGGGTCCAGCACCAGGCTCTGGCCGGCCCGTAACACCCTAACTTCAGTAGCCTGAATATTCAGCAAGGCCTGGATACTGCGCTTGGCTCGGTTCACAGCGGCATCCTGAAACAGCTCCCCAATGGTGTAGAATAGCATTACTGCTACGCCTTCCGGATATTCGCCAATGGCAAAAGCGCCCAGTGTGGCAATGCTCATAAGCAGAAACTCATTGAACACGTTGCCGGAAGGAATACTCAATACGGCTGCTTTCATCACCTTCCAGCCCACCAGCAGGAAGGCTACGCCATACCACGCCAGGCGCACATACCCCGCAAAGAAACCTGCGTCATAATAATCCAGGCCAATACCAACGAGCAACAGCACCAGGCTTACGCCGGGTATCAAATAGGGATTCTCACCGAGCGGCCCGTGGTTATGGTCATCTTCCCCAAAGCCCAACTTGCCTGGGTCGTGCGAGTGGCCAGCATGGTCGTGGCCGGCTACATCATGGCCCTGAGGCTGGCGGGCTGCTTCAGGCGTAAGCTGCTCCCGGCTGAGTGCGCCCACGTTTTCGGGCTTAAGCTGCTTGGCGGTATTCAGTTTTTCGCCAGTATTGCGGGATGTCGGATCAGGCATGAGGAAGTAGATGCGTCTTGGGTTGGAGTACACAGTGGCTTACGCTTGCTGCTACTACGCAAAACCGGCAACCCCAACCATATCTACCGTTGCCTACGCACGCACACCGTATCCATTGCGGCCTGCCGCATGAAAACCCAACAGACGTAAGACTCCGTGGCTTATGCTACCGCCCATTCCCGGGCCTGCTGCAGATCAGAAAACGAGCGTATTTCCAGTTGCGGACCGGGGGCAGCCTGCTGGTACATGTTCCCAATCAGCAAGCGGTTCATCGTGTCCTGTGCTTCCAGGCGGGCAAACCGGCGCACCCCAAGCGCCAGCAGGGTCGGCAACACGTGCCTGGATACCCACTCCAAATCGATGGGGCGCACTGCGCCCAGCAGCTGGTCGTTGGCAATCCAGCCGGTAACGCCGTGCTGGCGGGCCAGGACCAACGCCTCAGTGAGGTAGCGCCGAAAATCCCGGCTGTTTGTAAACGCCAGCCACTCCGTTTCTAGCGCGGCAGCCGAACCTGAGTGCAGGTGTATCGTCAGGGAAGGGTGAGAAGCAACAACTGTCATAAAGAACCAATCAGCAGGCCCCTAACGGGTTGTGCCGTCCAGATGTTACAAACAGCTCCCGCCCGACCGGCGTTCTACTTGCCTTTTAGCTGGCTGGTAACTGCGTCGCTGAGGGGCGAAACAGCGGGGCCGAAATAGTGCGTCAGTCGGCCGTCTTCGCTGATGAGGTATTTGGAGAAATTCCAGTCGGGAGCCTGCTCATTCCAGCCGTTACGGCGGGCATCACTTAGCCACTGGTACACCGGGTTTTGCTGGGGCTGCTTCACTACCACGCTCTTTTTCATTAGCGGGAAGCTCACTCCAAAATTCACTTGGCAGAATTGCTCTATGGTCTTGTCGTCGTCTTTTTCCTGCTCAGCAAAGTCGTTGGCCGGGAAGCCCAGTACCACCAGTTGATCGGCATATTGCTCCGAGAGTTGCTGCAGTTCCTGGTACTGGTTGGTGTAGCCGCAGTTGGACGCCGTATTCACCAGTAGCACCTTTTTTCCTTTGAGGTCCTCGAAGGAAAACGTACTGCCCGTGTTGAGTTGGCTATCCAGCTGGTAAAACGGCACCGGCGCGGCCACAGGCTTGGGAGTTTCCAGCACTTTGCCCCGGTTGCTCGATTTGGAAAGCCGCATAATCAGCGGATACAACTGTTTCAGGAATTTCTGGCGGAAGGAGGCCATTGAGTCTGGTTAAGCAAAAAAGAAAAGAACTGCCTGCAAAGGAAGATGTTTTGCGGGATGCCGCCAGCATACTGCCAAGGCGGTTCCGGTTCAAAACCATTGCCCAGGCCGTTGCCGTCGTCATGCTGAGGTCAGAGCTGAATTGAGCGCAGGATAAGGGCCGCACCACGCCAGCACAGGACCAGCTGGCACGCAGGATTCCGCAAGTAGCTGTAGCAGCGTGCCCTGCTTATACGCCTGCACCAATGAAGCGGGCATACGGTCCGTTGGCAATGGCACAACAGAACCGAGGAAACTTCATAACTACAGATGAGCTCCATAGAAGTATGCCAAGCTCTCCAACTATTTATTGGTAAACAGCGCCTACTTTCAGGAGGAATTACGAGGTCCGCCAAGCCCCGAAACACTGTTCCCGAGGGACAGTTTATGCTGTACCAGCTGCACTCCCCTTCAGTCTGCTCACTGCCGCCCACTGCTCCCATGCCTGAACTCCCACCGCTGTCAGCCGTCTTCAGCGCCCTGCCCGATGCCTACCTTCTGCTCTCTACGGAGCTAATAATCGAAGCGGCCAGCAATGCTTATCTGGCGGCCACACTAACGCAGCGGGAAAGCCTCCTAGGTAAGTCACTGTTCGAGGTATTCCCTGATAATCCCGGAACGCCCGAAGCCTACAGCACACACAATCTGCGGGCATCTCTGAACCAAGTACTGGCCACCGGCAAACCCCACCAAATGGCGCGCCAGCGGTATGATGTACCTTCTCCGCAGCACGCTGGGCAGTTTGTAGAGCGGTATTGGCTGCCGTGCAATACGCCCATTCTGGACGAGCAGGGCCAAGTCACCCACATTCTGCACGCCGTAGTGAATATTACGGAGCAAATGCAGGACGAAGCGCGGCTGCGGGCCAGCCAGCTACGGGAAAAAGAAGCGTTGGCCGAGGCCGAAGCCCACCGCCATCAGCTGCAGGCGCTGCTATTGCAGGCCCCGGCCCTGATTGCCAGTCTGCGGGGCCCCGACCATGTAGTTGAACTTGTAAATGAAGGATTCCGGCAGATGTTCGGCGGCCGCGCCATGGAAGGCAAGCCCTACCGCGAGGCCGTACCGGAACTGCAGGACCAGCCATTTTTTGATCTTCTGGATGAGGTGTACCGCACCGGGGAAACGTATTACGGCAACGAAGTCCTAGCGTACATCAAACGGACCAACTCAGATCAGCGGGAGGCGCTGCATTTCAATTTCATTTACCAGGCTACCCGCGACGCAGTCGGCAGCATCACCGGTATTCTCATCTTTGCCTACAACGTAGAAGACCAAGTACGCGCCCGGCAGCAGGTGCAACACCTAAACCAAGACCTGGCCGCTGCTAACGAGGCCCTGGAAAAAAGGGTATCGGAAAGGACGCAGGCGCTGCAGCAAGCTCAGGCCGACGCCGAGCAGCAGCGGGCTCGGCTGGAGAGTCTTTTTATGCAGGCACCCGCCGCAATCTGCATTCTGGACGGTCCTGATTTGGTGTATGGGTTGGTTAATCCCAGCTATCAGCAGCTGTTTCCGGGCCGCCAACTGCTGGGCCAACCCATTCTGCAAGCCCTACCGGAAATAGCGAACCACCAAGTGTATCATACGTTCCGGCGGGTTTATGATACCGGCGTGACGCAACAGGAGCTGGGTACTCTGATTCCGTTGGCTCGCCCAACAGACGGCATATTGGAGGACCGTTACTTCAATTATATTCAGCAGGCCCGCTACAACGCTGATGGCTTCGTGGATGGCATTATCGTGTTTGCGTTTGAAGTAACGGAGCAGGTGATGGCGCGGCAGCAAGCCGAAAAAGCCCAGCAGAATAGCGAGTCGACTGCCCGGCAGCTGCAGTTGCTTACCGATGCGCTGCCCGTACTTATTGGCTACGTAGACCAAAATCGGACCTACCAATTTGCAAATCGCGCCTATGAAAACTGGTTCAAGATGGCTCCTGATGAGTTGGTTGGGCGGGCTGTGCAGGATGTGCTTGGTGATGAAGCCTATGCAAGAGTAGCTGGCTATATAGAGCGGGCTCTGGCCGGTGAGCGGCTGACGTTCAATGCGACCATGCCTTACCGCGAGAATTTTAGCCGCCACATCCATACCAGCTACATCCCTGATGTACGCGAAGGAAAGGTAGTGGGCTTCTATAGTCTGGTAGCCGATGTGACGGAGCAGGTACAGACGCAACAGCAGGTGCAGGAGCTCAATGAGGCCCTGGCCGCCATCAACAAGGAGCTGCAGGCCTCCAATCAGGAGATTAGCAGCAATCATGCGGAGCTGATCCGGACCCAGCAGGCCTTACTCGATGCCGCCCAGCACCAGATTCAGCAGCGGGAAACCTTTTACCAGGTGTTTGAGCAGACTCCTGCCAGCATTGGGTTACTGCGCGGTCCTGAGCACCGATTCGAGTATATCAACGAGGCGTATCAGCAGCTTTTCCCGAACCGGGAGCTACTGGGCCGGCCGGTAGCCGAAGCCCTTCCGGAAACCGTAGAGCAAGGATTTCTGGCCCTGATTGACAATGTGTACCGCACGGGCGAAACGTTTTTCGGCACCGAATTGCGGTTGAGCCTTGCAAACCCCGACGGCACGCAGCCAAATCAGGACGTGTATTTCACGTTTACGTATCAGGCCTACCGCGAAAACGGCGTTATTATCGGCGTTTCCATCTTTGCCTACGATGTGACCGAGCAGGTGCTGGCGCGGCAGGAGCGTGAAGCGGAGCGGCAGCGGCTGGAAAATCTGTTTATGCAGGCCCCCGCTCCTATCACTATCCTCGATGGGCCAGATTTGGTGTACCAGTTAGTTAATCCTGCCTATCAGCTCATCTTTCCTGGCCGCGAGCTGCTACACAAGCCACTGCTAGTCGCCCTGCCTGAACTGGCTGACTCGCCCATTCCACAGTTGCTCCGGCAGGTATATACCACCGGCGAAACCTATGTGGCGCAGGAGATGCCGCTCATGCTGGCCCGCAACGCAGGTGCTCCGCTCGAAGAAATATTTTGGACTTTCACCTACCAGGCTCGGCGCAATGCACAAGGCGCCGTGGATGGAGTTATGTGCTTTGCCCACGAAGTGACGGACCAAGTGCAGGCCCGCCGCGTGGTGGAAGAGCGGGAGCAGTCGTTCCGGCAGATGGCCGACAGTGCCCCGGCTATGCTGTGGGTAACCGACGCCAACGGGTATTGTACCTACCTGAACTACCCCTGGTATGCTTACACCGGGCAAACCGAGGCACAGGCCCTAGGCATGGGCTGGACAGAGGCCGTGCATCCCGATGACGCCGCCGCAACCGGAGCCGCTTTTATAGAAGCTACCGCCAAGCAGCTACCATTTCATTGCCAATATCGGCTCCGGCGCCACGATGGCACGTACCGCTGGGCCACCGACTCAGGGCTGCCGCGCTTCGGGGCTTCCGGCGAGTTCGAAGGCATCGTTGGGACGGTTATTGATGTGCACGAGCAGAAGCTGGCCGAGTTGGCCCTGCAGCGCCTCACCCAGAAACTGCGCACCTCCCGCGACGAAGCCCAGGCGCTCAACGCGGAGTTGCGCGAAACCAACGAGCAGCTGGTGCGCACCAACGTCGATTTGGACAACTTCATCTATACCGCGTCGCACGACCTCAAGGCGCCTATTTCCAATATTGAGGGGCTGCTGCATATGCTGCAGGACGAATTGCCGCTACCCAGCAAGGCTGGAGAAGTGCCTCATATTCTGGACCTGATGCAGGAATCGGTGGATCGGTTCACCCGTACTATTGAACACCTGACGGATATCAGCAAGCTGCAGAAGGAGCATAGCCAGCCGGTTGTGCCGGTGCCCCTGGCCGCCGTACTTGAGGACGTCTGCCTCGATCTGGCGCCGCTGCTCCAGCAAGTTGGAGGCCGCATCAGCGCGCATATAGACGCTACTCCTACGGTCAATTTCTCAGAGAAGAACCTGCGTTCAGTAGTTTATAACCTGCTGAGCAACGCCCTCAAATACCACCACCCCGACCGGCCGCCGGAGGTACAGGTACGCAGCCGGGTGGAAGCCGCCTACCACGTACTAGAAGTGCAAGACAATGGCTTGGGGCTGGACCTCACGCGTGAAAAGTCGTTGTTTGCTATGTTCCGGCGCTACCACACTCACGTAGAAGGCTCCGGAATTGGCCTCTACATGGTGAAGAAGATGGTGGAGAATACCGGCGGCAAAATTGAGGTAGAAAGCCAGGTCGGCAGCGGCTCTACCTTTTCGGTATATTTCCCCATCTGAGGTATGGCGCTGGCATTGCACAGCCCGGGTACTTCAACATCTGGCAGCACGTGCCTGGATCTGCCACTGTTGTGGCCTAAGAGGTAGTTAAATATCCTGCATTTCTGGCAAATGAGCAGTACAGCTAAAGCCGAACTACAGAAAGCGACGACGCAGTGCCGGCGTCGGAATTCGGCATTCCGTCTGTTTGCCCAGTAGTTGGTAGCGGTGTCGGGCCACTAGTTCATACGCCCAGTCCCGCAAAGGGCGTGGCAGCACCAACAGTACCGCCGCATAGCGCCATCCCGAACTCAGTTGTTGCAGAATGAGCAACACAGCTTCGGACCGCTCATATAGTTGCCCATTGCGCAGCAGATAAATAGTGGAAGGGGTTGCTGGTGGCTGCTCACCGTGTTGGAGCAATAGCTCGCGGGCTACTGCTGACTGCAGCGACACAAACCGGAAGCGCTCCGCTTTATCCCGGTCGATAACAAACTGCACAAACCCATCACAGAGGTTACACACCCCATCAAAAAAGATTATATCGTCCATCTGATGTCTGCCTATAGATTGGAGTAGCCTTACCCTGCACTTTATTGCAATTAACTAGTATATGAAAAAGTAATGAGGTTTTCTATCCCAGAAAAAAATAATTAAAAATTTCCTATCAACCCTTGCATCTTATAGTTGATACTTGTTATTTGGCCTCACCGATTTGCGCTTGCTGCTTGATTTGCAGCCACTTTTAGTACTGCCTGGTTAAACTCCGGCAGATAGTACCGCGCCCTTCTACTACCAACTACCTATTGCATCCGGCTCCCTAATTGTATTGTGCTTTTGCACAATAACAGGAGACGCATTGCCGTATAAGCCGCCTTTCATGTATAGGCGGGGCTTCCCACCATACCCTAAAAATCCTACTTTCAGCTAACCGAAAATCGGCTGGCTATATAATAGCATTCACCCCTCCTGGTCACTCTGTTACCAGTACAATTCATTTTTTCAACCTTAACATCTTTCCAGCGATGAAAAATTTACGCAAGATGAAACGGCCCATAGCGGCTGCAGTGTTGAGCCTATCCCTTTTTCAATTTTCCATTCAAAATGCAGTGGCTGTCGGTAGCTACCAGCAGGCGCCAGCATACGCTTCTATGCAAAGCCAGCAGGACTTGGCTTTCGGCTGGGCAGCTATTGCCGCTGGGGTAGCCGTTGTGGGTGCAGCTGTGGGCGCGGTTGTAGGAGCCTATGAAATAGGCACCATAGTTGGGCACGCCGCACACGACTTGCTGGGCCGCTCCAACGACATGGCCAGCAACTATGAGCGGGCTAGCTATGTAGCTGGCGACTTTTCTCAGTTTGACAACGCAAGCCATAACTAAGCAACTGACTATGAAAATCTTCCATAAATTTCAGCGCGTTATTGCAGCCTGCCTGCTCACGGTACTGCTGTTCACGGCATCCATGCAGAACACCGTAGCCTTGGGAACATACACCCAGGCCACGCCTCTCCAATCACAAAATGCTATGCTGGAAGAAGCCGTATTTCCGGCTGTAGCGGCAGTGGCATTTGGTGTGGTGGTAGTAGGTGCTTTCGCCTATGGTGTGTACACCGGCTACCGGGAGGCGGCTAATGGCGACAGCAACAACATGGCCAATTCGGTACTGCTTGATCCGTATCAGAGCAACGATTTCTCGGAATTTGACCTGAAAGCCGCAGCTATTTAGGCTTTACCGGCGTTAGCATCCCCGGCCAGGAGGGGTTTGGGGATGCAGATACCACCAGCAAATACCAGTGCTTTACGCGTAGCTAACACAATACAATTCATCTGCCAACATCAGTTGGCTCACTAATACGCAGCAACTAGCTGTAGCACTTTTACACAACAGCTCGGACACATCTTGACAAGGCTTTGGCGCCATCTGACGAGCATACAACCAGCACGACATAGTACTACTCTGTTTTCTTGTCGGCTCCCGCAAGCGTCTCCGTAGAGCGCCGGTTCCGATTCAGAATCAAGACACGGGTGCTTTTAGCCTTCCATATCCTGGCCCCACCTGACTACAAACACCAAGGAATAGTTCTGTTTTACTTACACTTCGTCCTGCTTGACGGTAGTGCCTGACCAGCATTTTTCACCCTCGCTGTGCCCTATGAAACCGAAACTTCTACCCCGTACTCTACTTTCCCGGCGTTACTGGTGGCTGCTGCATACCGGGCTGGTATTGATACTGATTGGCCACTTTACGGTAGTAGCATTCAGTATGCTCCCGGCAAACCCGATCAGCCACCAGTACAAATACCAGATTCAGGGTTACATGAATCCGTGGTTCTCTCAGACCTGGAATCTGTTTGCGCCTAACCCTATTGCAGCAAATCAGCGTCTCCTGTTTCAGTACGAAGTATTTCAGAAGGGAAAGCCCCTGAATTCTGGCTGGGTTGATGTGGTGGAACCACTCACGGATCTGAAAAAAGTAAGCTACTGGTCACCCGTACAGCGCATTCTCAAGCACATGTCGGCGTCGACGAACGAGGTGATTGAGACGCAGAACAAGGCCTTCCGCTTTGCAGCCCGCCAGGATACGCTGGCCAAGGACACGGCCAAAACCAAGCGTTTTCTGCGTGCTGTTGTCAAACAGTCGCCGGGCCACCGGGCTATTCTGCAGTACTCACGCCACACGCTGCAACGCCTCACGCAGGCGAACCCCACTTGGAATCAGGCTGACTCAATACTTGTAACATACCGCATTATGAGTCAGGAGTTTCCGCGCTTTTCCAAGCGCGAGCAGGATTACTTCGACGAGAAGAATTCGCGCTATACGCACATGACCAGTGAGGCCTATCTGCTGCACGTGGCCCGCCGCTAACCTGTCTTCACCTCATTTTACTTCGCCATGCTTCCCACTTCTGATTTGCTGCGCAATTCTATGGGCCTGTCGGTATTCCGGTGCCTGCTGGCCGGGCTGGTCATGAAAAATATGATTTTCTACCTGCCGATGGCCGATAATCTGCTGGGTCCCCAGGCCATAGTAGACTATGACACGTACCTGGGGCTTATGCACGCTTACGGCTTGGAGGCCCTGCTCTATCCGTTTCATGTGCCCTACGCGCCGCAGGCTTTTGTGCTGGTCACGTTTGTAGTGGCTTTTCTGCTCTTTTTTGGGGTGTTCGGGCGCGTTACGGCTTTTGTGTTGTGGCTACTGTTGCTGCTCTTCAAGCAGCGCAACGGCTTCATTCTCGACGGCTCCGACAACGTGATTGAAGTAACGCTGCCGTTTCTCATTTTGGCCGATGCCTACCGCTACAACACGCTGAGCACCGGCTCCCGCTGGCAATGGCCGGCCCCTCTGAGCAAGGCGGGCCAACTTGTGATGCGCTATGCCTCCTTGGCCCTGTTGATTCAGATCTGCTATGTGTACTTCTTCACGGCGCTGGCCAAACTGCAGGGCGACTTGTGGCTGAACGGTACAGCCACCTACTACACAATGCGCGTGGACGAGTTCCGGCAAACCAGTTGGAATATTCCGCTGACGGAGAACCACTATTTTGTGGTGTTGAGCACCTATTTCACCATTCTGTGGGAACTGTCTTTTGCCTTCCTGATTTGGTTTAGGCCCACAAAATGGCCCGTAATTGTAGGTGGCGTATTGCTGCATCTGGGCATCTGGTACTTCATGCGCATCGACAACTTCTCCTGGATTATGATTGGCTCCTATGCCATGTTTATCACCAACCGAAACTACGTGCATGCGTTGGCCTACGTGCGGCGCTTTCTACCACGCCGGAGCCGGGCCCCACAGCCCATTTCTGAGCTGGGACAAACCGTGGTGGTCCACAGTGAGCAATCCATTTCTTCTCAAAACTAGGCGCTCATGACAGTTTTCCTGATTCTGTTGTTGTCTCATCTCGCTACCACAGCAGCCAGCCTGAGGCTACACCGCCGCCTGTTTGCCGGCCGTTCTTTTCAGTTTCCCCGAACCATAGATACAGCCGTGCAGGATCCGGTTTTCCGGGCGTTGCTGCTACTGGGCATCATCCTGCCTTATGTCGTTGCATTGGTGATTAATACGTTGGTTTTCAAGCTGGATTATGCTTCCGGGCGCTATACCTGGACACTGGCACTACATACCAGCCTGAGCATCCTGTACTACCAGGCCAGCCTCCGTGCTGCGTCCAAGAAAAAACGTTCTTAGCTCTACTTACTATGAAAAAAGATCTTCTTTTTCCTTTGCTGACTTGGTCCCTGCTGACATCGTTGGTATACCTGGCAATGCTTTATGCGGTATTCTACAACTGGATGGATGCTGATACCGGATTATTCCGCGACGACAAGATGATTCTGCTGCCTGTGGTACCGGGGCTGCTGATGCTGCTGGCGGAAGGACTGCTCCACACATTTCCAATCTACCAGCACCGCGCAGAGGCGTTCCGCAACCACCTGAATCCAGTAAAAGGCATCTGGCTGCTGCTAGTGCTTTCATTGGGCACGTTGGTGTTCTGCTTTTCCCTCGATCTGCTTTACTGCCAGTTTGTGGATGCCAGCATTCCGCAGACCTACGCCGAAACCGTGGCCCAGATGTCGCTGAAAGGCGGGCGTGTCCCCGACGATTCTGTTGTTCGCTCGTTCGCGCAACTTCCTTTTTTCGCGCAGAACATCTTCATGAACATCATTTCCATCATTTTGGGCAACGTGCTGGCCCTCATGATTGGCCGTAGTATTGCGAAGCCCCTAGTGCCACAGCTCACTTGAGGCCTTATTCCGGCACCCAGAGTAAGCAGCCAAGCAGTACGCCTGAACTTCTGTTCTGAAGGCTGAAACGAAAAAGGGCCGGACGGCTTCTGGCACTTGTGCCGAAACCGCCCGGCCCTTTTTCTATTGCGTATTTCCGATGGCACCAGCGGCAGCTTCTACTGCTTGTCTACTGCTTGGGCAGCCCGCAACGAGCCCGGTAGCCGCACGACACAAATACCTGGCTCCCGCAGCCAGCGGGCCTGCGCCAACTGTTCTAGCCCAATAGTACCGGTCAGGTAGTGGCCCCGCACATCGGATTGGAACTGCTCATGCACGCGGCTAAAATCGGCCGGGTCTGGGGCTGTTTCCGCCGTAAACGTAACCAGTACTTCCACCTCAGCAGCGGCGGCCCCCAACGCCAGATGGGTTTGCTGGCGCAGTTTTTTGTACTCGTAGCGGTAGCCATAGGTGAGGGCCGACAGGTCGCTGAGCACGGCCGAAGCGGTAGGAAAAGCCCCGGCACCGCGGCCCAGAAAAAACTGCCGGTCGGCGAAACTGCTTTGGGTGATGAGGCCATTGTATTCGTCGTGCACATGCGCTAGTTCGTGCTCCGGCTTCACCAGGGTAGGCAGCACCGCCGCCGCAATAGTGCCGTTGGGCAAGCGCCGCGCTTCTGCCACCAGCTTCAGAGCATAGCCTTGTTCCTTCGCATACGCCGTAGCCAGTGGGCTTAGCCTGTCGATGCCAAGCGTAAGCAGTTGCTCAGGGGCCACTACCAGCCCAAAGGCATGGGCTAGCAGCAGCACCAGCTTGTTGCGAGCATCAAGACCTTCCACATCCAGAGCGGGGTTGCTCTCGGCGAAGCCCAAGGCCTGCGCTTGGCTTAATGCCTGCCCAAACGACAAGGCGTCGCGGTGCATGGCCGTAAGAATGTAATTGGTGGAGCCGTTGATGATACCTTCCACCGACTCCAGCAAATCCGTGTCGTAGTACTCTTCCAGATTGCGGATTACGGGCAGGCTGGCACAAGCAGCTGCTTCGTAGAGGAGCGGCGTGCCCGTTTCACGCTGCAACTCAATAAGCTCCCCCAGATGCTCAGCCAGCATCTTTTTGTTAGCCGTTACGACTGCTTTACCCCGGCGCAGTGCCTCGGTCACAATGAGGTAGGCTTCGTCAGCATCGTCAATCAATTCTACTATTACGTCCAACGCAGGGTCGTCGAGCAAGTCGTGGCGGCTGAAGGTAAACAGGCCTGGAGGCAACGTACGCGGCTTAGCGCGGTCCTTCACCCCGATACGCCCGATGCGGGCCCGCAGGCCCGGCGTACGCTCCAGTACCGTGTGCAGCCCCTGCCCTACCACTCCGAAGCCAAACAGCCCGATATTGATGTTTTTACGCAGCATATTCAATACCTAAACAGTCCAGGAAAACAAACCAGAAGTAGCCAGCCCAGGCCATAGTAGGGCAACATCAGCACAGGTTTTCTTTCCGAATGCCTGAGCAGCGGCAGTGGTAGCAGGTTGAGAACAGCATGTGGTACGCATAGGAAAAGGACGTATTGAGGTGAATGAAACGCCTCCCCTACCAAAGCACCTGATCAAGATTCCTTACCGAAATGGGCATAAAAAAAGCCCTTCCGATAAGTCAGAAGAGCCGCACCCGCAGCAGCGGGGCATCATTCAGCTTATCTTCTCCCAAGCCTGCCGTAGCACGCCTGAAACAGGATTTAGCACCTGGTATTGCTACTGGTTGCTAAGGCATCATAGGGCCTGTCCCTCCGCCTTTCTTGATAAGTACTCCGTGAAAGGAGCGCACGGCAAATATACAACCCGAAGCAGCAGACGCAAGTAGGTATACCTGCACTAGACATTTGCAGCGCGGCAACCAATGGCATTGGCCGGCGTTGTGGCTTTCTGTTACCTTTGAGTCCGCAAATTCCCCACCCAATACTCCAACCCCTACCCCAACCGCATGGCACGAGTGGAAATGACGATGCCCAAGATGGGCGAATCCATCATGGAAGGCACCGTCCTGAAATGGCTTAAACAAGTTGGCGACACCATCGAGCAGGATGAATCCGTGCTTGAAGTAGCAACCGACAAAGTTGATACCGAAGTGCCTGCCATTCATGCCGGCGTGCTGCAGGAAATTCTGGTGCAGGAAGGCCAGGTAGTAGCCGTAGGCGCTCCTATTGCTATTGTGGAAACTGATGCAGCCAATGCTGGTGCTTCTGCTCCGGCAGCTGCCCAAGCCACTGCTACCTCCTCCGACAACGGCGTGGCGGCAGTGCCCTATCTGCCCGAAGCCGGCGACCCACAGGCCAACCAAGCGCAGGCAGTGAGTGCCCCAGCCGCTCAGCCGCAGCCGGGCCGCTTCTATTCGCCGCTGGTGCTCAGCATTGCCCGCGAAGAAGGCATTTCGATGGCCGACCTAGAGTATCTGCCCGGTACTGGTAGCGAAGGCCGGGTCACGAAGAAAGATATTCTTGACTATGTAGCTGGCGGCAAGAAGCCACTTGGTGCTGCACAGGCGGCGGCAGCTCAACCAGCAGCTCAGCAGGCCCCCGCTACTCCTGCTCTTCAGGCAGCAGTTCCGGCAGCACAGCCAGTAGCCCAAACACCAGCGGCAGCGCCCAAAGCGGCGCCCTCAGTAAGTGGAAACCAGGAACTGATTGAGATGGACCGGATGCGCAAAATGATTGCGCAACGCATGGTTGACTCTAAGCGCATCTCGCCCCACGTTACTTCCTTCGTAGAGGCCGACGTGACGGACATCGTGAACTGGCGCAACAAGCACAAGGATGGCTACAAGAAGCGCGAGGGCGAAAACCTCACCTTCACGCCCATCTTCATCCAGGCCATTGCGCGCGCTATCCAGGACTTCCCGAACATCAACGTATCGGTAGAAGGCGACTACATCATCAAGAAGCGTGACATCAACGTGGGTGTAGCGGTGGCGCTGCCTTCCGGCAACCTCATTGTGCCCGTGATTCACAACGCCGACCAGCTTAACCTCAACGGCTTGAGCAAGCGGGTGAATGACCTCGCCAACCGCGCCCGCGCCAACAAGCTGAAGCCCGAAGATCTGGAAGGCGGCACCTACACGGTATCCAACGTCGGCTCATTCGGCAACGTGATGGGCACGCCCATCATCATGCAGCCACAGGTAGCCATCATGGCTGTTGGCGCTATCAAGAAGAAGCCGGCCGTCATCGAAACTCCGCAGGGCGACTTGATTGGCATTCGCCACTTCATGTTCCTGAGCCACAGCTACGACCACCGCGTGGTAGATGGCTCGCTCGGTGGCCAATTCGTGCGTCGCGTGGCCGACTACCTGGAGCAATTCGACCCGAATACGGCTATTTAGGTTGCCTCATTTACTGGAAAGCCCGTCGTTCCGGCGGGCTTTTCTTTTGTCTGAACCACCATGAAAAACGTTATTACCCTTGGGGCACTGGTTATTTCTCTGGTCCTGATTGTTTTCCTGTACGTGCGCCTTTCTGATACAGAACAGAAACTAGCTGCTGCCGAACAGAACGCCAAAGACTGTATGCAGGTGACTTTCCAACTGCAGAACAAGCTCACGCAAGCTACCAACGGCAAAACACCCGACAGCCTGCAAACGCGCAACTAGCCTCCTGCACAGCTACACAAAAAAGGCCCGTCTGCTGAGCAGACGGGCCTTTTTTGCATAAGGAGTACCAGCCGTTATGGCCGGCCACCGCTGGGTCCCTGGGCAGGCGTTGCGCCAGCGCCGTTGCCTCCGTCGGTATTGCCTCCGTCCTTCAAGTCATCGTTGTTTACGGAGCGTTTACGCCGCGCAGGAGCCATGCTCATCTTCCCGATGCGGTAGCTGATGTTCATGCGGAAGCCCGTCCGACGCAGTACGTTCACGCTATTCTGCTCCAGAAAGGGCGTGCTGATGGAGCTGCGGATTTTGTTGGTGGGCGTAAAGAAGTTGTCGGCCCCGAAACCGATGGAGCCTTTTTTCTCGGCAAAATCCTTCTTCACTCCTACGCTATACACCCCGAATCCACCCTGGTAGCCCTGCAGCTGCACCTGCCGGCCGCGGTAAAACGCAAACGCCTGCATGCCCCAGCCTTTAGTAAAATTATAGCCCCCCATCATCCGGCCGCTGGCCACCCAACCCTGGTTGCTGGCTGCATACAGCGGGCTGGAAATGTTGTTGTCAAGGCTGGCGTAGTACACGTCGGCGCCGCCGCCCAACGTCAGCTTGTTGTTGATGTTTACGTTGGCGTTCAGGCTGCCGCCGTAGGCGTTTTCGGTGCCGATGTTGTCGTAGGTAGTCCGGACAATGGCTCCGTCCTGTGTGCGGATGGGCTGAATGGAGCCATCTGTATTCCGTGCAAACACCGAGAAATTCAGCGAGGTCTGCTTGATGAATGTGTTATAGCCCAGCTCGTAGTTGTTGGTGTATTCCGGCTGCAGCAGCGGGTTGCCTTCCGTGGTGCTGACCTGGTTAGGCACCTGTCGGTTAGGGTTCAGAAACTGTAGCGACGGACGCTGAATGCGGCGGTTGTAGGCCACTTTCAGTACGTTGCCGTTGGCTAGCTTCCTTGACAGATTCACGCTGGGTACCAGCACCCCGTAGGATGGAATAGAAGGCGCGTTTTCGGTGCGGAAGTTGGCATCAATGGTCGTGTACTCGTAGCGGGCACCGGCTTTCAGCGTGTAGCTTTTCAGAAAGCTAAGCGTGTACGAGGCATAGGCCGCCGCCACGTTCTGGTTGTAGTCGAACACGTTCGAGAGGTTGGTGCCGGACTGTGGCTGGCCATTGAGCAGCGTGGTGTAGTCGCTGTTCACACGGCGCATAATGTCCTTGGCGCCAAACTCCAGTAGCTGCGTTTTGCTCAGCGGCGTCTGGTAGTCGGCTTGCACCGTTACTTCCTGATTGTAGCTGTCGTTGTCGTTGCGCAGGTTGTCACCTGTATTTTCACCGGCCAGAATCAGATTGGTGAAGTTGTTGGTGCGGGTGTTGCGGCTGTACTGGGCCAGCAGGCTGAACTCGCGCTGCGGCGTTTCGAAGGTACGGGTGTAGTTCAGGGTTGCGTCCAGCGTGTTCGAGTTATCAAGCACACTGATGTCGCGCAGGCTGCTGGTGGGGTTGCGGCCATCGAAGTAGGCAATACTGGTGCTCTGGTTGTCCTGGTAGTTCGTGCCATTGCGCAAACCCAACTGTACCGATGCCGACAGGAAATTATACTTGTTGATATCGTAGTCCCAGCCCAGCGAGTAGCGCCCAAACAGGTTCTGGTTGCGCGTGTCGGCTTCCTGCACGGTGCGGCTCAGCAGCTCACGAGTGCTCAGGTCGTTGTCCTGGATAGAATAGGTTTGCTGCTCGTTGCGGAAGCTGCCCGGCGTATTGTACTGGCCCCGGCCGCCGCCACCTAGCGAGAAGCCCATTTTGCCCACGCGGTACGTGGCGTTCAGGCCCAGATCAGAGCTGCGCAACCCGATGCTGCTACGCAGGTCCAGCGTGAACCCCTGCAGGTTATTCTGCTTGGTCACGATGTTGATGATACCACCGGAGCCTTCCGCATCGTATTTGGCCGAAGGCGAGGTAATGACTTCCACCGACTTAATCTGGTCGGCGGGAATCTGCTTCAGGGCATCGGCAATGCTGTTGGCGGAGATGGTGCTGGGGCGGTTGTTGATGAGCACCCGGATGTTGGAGCTGCCGCGCAGGCTCACGTTGCCATCAAGGTCGACGCTGAGCATGGGCACCCGTTTGAGCACGTCAGTAGCGTCGCCGCCACGGGTGGTTTCGTCCTTCTCGGCGTTGTATACGGTGCGGTCTACCTTCTCTTCTATCAGGCTGCGCTGGCCTTCCACTACTACTTCGCCCAGCTTCTGCGCCGACGATTCCAGCACGATGCCGCCCAGCGCCACCGTGTTACCGGCGTCCGTAATTACAACGCCGGTTTTTTCAACGCTCTTGTAGCCGATGAAACTGATCTGCACGGTATAGGTGCCAGCGGCCACACGCGGAATCGAGAATTTGCCGTTATCATCGGCCGAAGTCCCGTCCACCGCTTTGCCAGTAGCAGGGTTCAGCAATACTACCGTAGCATAGGATACTGGCTGCTTGGAAGCCGCGTCCGTCACGGTGCCGGTGATACGGCCGGTGCCTGCTTGCGGTGCTATGGCTGCACCCTGCGGGGCCTGTCCGGGCGCACCAGCGGGGCGCATAGCTCCGGCAGGCCGTTCGCCCTGTGGCATCTGTGCCCAGCCCAGTCGGCCAGCCGTGGTGAGAACCAGAACGAGGAAAATCTTTTTCATGAACTTCTATTGAAAGATGCCGCCCGGCAAACCGGCGCGGCGTTATGGCTGCTCTATTGTTGACGCGAACTTACCTCAGGTGCCAAAGGCCCGAAAATCAAACCGACTAACCAGCAGTTTCTGCCCCTGAAAACCCACAAATCATCCGCTGGTTTCGCCGGCCAGCCGAAGCCACAGACACGCTTTCGGCAGTAGAGTGGCACATGGTGTAGAAATTAGTTTCGAATCGGGCCTTGCAACCGGAATACTCTTGATTTTTCCCTGCAAGCGCTCCGCCAACTACCAGGCTCCACGCCTTTCCCCATGCTTTGGGCTGAGAAAAGAAAAGGCCGGCTCCTTGGGAGCCAGCCTTTTTCAAACCACTCTATTGCGGTAGTGCTACAGCGCCGCTAGGCTTTGCTCTAGGGCCGTGATTTTGGCTTCGGTGTCGGCCAGCTTCTGCCGCTCACGCTCCACCAGGTCGGGCTTGGCATTGGCCACGAACTTGTCGTTGGCCAGCTTCTTCAGCACCGAGTCGCGGAAGCCCTGGGCGTATTCCAGTTCCTTCGAGAGGCGCTCCTTCTCGGCCCCGAGGTCAATCTGACCTTCCAACGGCACGAAAAACTCCGCGCCGCCCGCCACGAAGCCCACCGAAGCCGCCGGCGCTTCCGTTACCACCGATACGTCGGTGAGAGCGGCCAGCTTGCGGATGATGGGGTCATAGTCGGTGAGCAACTGGGCGTCGTCGGTTTTGGCGGACAGGGTCAGGGGCTTGTTGGGGCCCAGGCCCTTCTGGTTGCGGATGGTACGCACACCGGCCACGATGGCCAGGGCCTTTTCCATGCGGGCCAGCACCTCGGCGGCGCCCGCCACAGGTTGGGCCTTGGGCCAGGCGGCCACGCACACGTACTCCTTGGGGCCGCGCTCCTTCAGCTCATGCCAGATTTCCTCGGTGATGAAGGGCATGAACGGGTGCAGCAGTTTGAGCAGGGTTTCCAGGAAACCGGTAGTCAGGCGTAGCGTTTCGGGGTCGATGGGGGCCTGGTAGGCGGGCTTGATCATCTCCAGATACTCCGAGCAGAAATCGTCCCACACCAGCTTATACACCGTCATCAGCGCGTCGCTCATCCGGAACTTCTCGAAGTGCTCGTCCAGCTCGGCAATGGTGGCGTTGAGCTTAGCCCCGAACCACTCCACGGCCTTCTCGTTGGGGAAAGGCAACGCGGCATCTACCTCCCAGCCTTGGGTGAGACGGAAGGCGTTCCAGAGCTTGTTGGAGAAGTTGCGGCCCTGCTCCACCAGCTTTTCATCGTAGAGTAAGTCATTGCCGGCCGGGGCCGAGAACAGCATGCCGGTGCGCACGCCATCGGCCCCGAACTGCTTGATGAGGTCCAGCGGATCGGGCGAGTTGCCGAGCTGCTTACTCATCTTGCGGCCCTGGGCGTCGCGCACGATGCCGGTGAGGTACACGTTGCGGAAGGGCACTTCCTTGCGGAATTCCAGCCCAGCCATAATCATGCGGGCCACCCAGAAGAACAGGATGTCCGGCCCCGTCACCAGGTCATTGGTGGGGTAGAAATAGTTGACGTCGGCATTGTCGGGGTCCTTGAAGCCGTCGAACACCGAAATCGGCCACAGCCACGACGAAAACCAGGTGTCCAGCACGTCCTCGTCCTGGCGCAGGTCCGAAAGTTGCAGGTCGGCGTTGCCGCTTTGCTCCCGGGCCTGGATCAGTGCCTCTTCGGCGGTGAGGGCCACCACGTAGGTGCCATCGGGCAGGTAGTAGGCCGGAATCTGCTGGCCCCACCACAGCTGCCGCGAAATGCACCAGTCGCGCACGTTCTCCATCCACACCCGGTAGGTGTTCTTGAACTTGGCCGGGTGCAGCTTTACAGTGTCGTTTTCCACCACTTCCAGCGCCGGCTTGGCCAGGTGCTCCATTTTCAGGAACCACTGCAAGCTTAGGCGGGGCTCAATGACAGCTTTGGTACGCTCCGAAGTCTGCACGATGCTGGCATACTCCTCCACCTTCACCAGGTGGCCGGCTTCCTCCAAATCCTTCACGATGTTGCGGCGGGCCGCAAACCGGTCCTGGCCCACGTAGAGCACCGCTTTTTCGTTGAGCGAGCCGTCGTTGTTGAGGATGTCGATAACGGGCAGGTTGTGCTTGACACCCAGCTCGTAGTCGTTCAAATCGTGGGCCGGCGTCACCTTCAGCGCACCCGTCCCGAAGTCGATGCTCACGTACTCGTCCAGAATCACCGGAATTTCGCGGCCCAGCAGCGGAATCCGCACCTTCGCGCCGTGCAAATGGGTATAGCGCGGGTCGTTGGGGTTCACCGCCACCGCCACATCGGCCATGATGGTTTCGGGCCGGGAAGTAGCCACGGTCAGGAACTGCCCCTCCTGCCCCACTACTTCATACCGCAAATGGTACATCTTGGCCATGACGTCCTTGGGAATCACTTCCTCGTCGCTGATGGCCGTTTGGCTTTGCGGGTCCCAGTTCACCATCCGGACGCCACGATACACGAGGCCCTTCTGGTGCAAATCCACGAACACGCGCAGCACGGCCTCGGTCAGCTCGGGCTCCATCGTGAAGCGCGTCCGGTCCCAGTCGCAGGAGGCGCCCAGCTGCTTGAGTTGCTCCAGGATGATGCCGCCATACTTTTCCTTCCAGGCAAAGGCGTGCTCCAGAAACTGTTCCCGGGTCAGGTCCTTCTTCTCGATGCCCTGTTCCTTCAGCAAGGCCACCACCTTGGCCTCGGTGGCAATGGAAGCGTGGTCGGTGCCGGGCACCCAGCAGGCTTCCTTGCCCTGCATGCGCGCGCGGCGCACCAGCACATCCTGAATGGTATTGTTGAGCATGTGGCCCATGTGCAGCACGCCCGTTACGTTGGGCGGCGGAATCACCACGGTGTAGGGCTGTTTGCGGGGGTTGGCCCGGGCTTTGAAGAAGCCCTGCTCCTGCCAGCGCTGGTACCACTTGGCTTCAACGTCGGCGGGCGTATAGGTTTTGGCGATGGACATCGTCAAGAGGGAATAAGATCAGTGCAGAATACCCGCAAAAGTAGGCATTTCGGGCGGGGGGCGGAAATGGGCCGTTTTAGGCGAAAGGTGTGGACTTCGCGTTCAGGTATTGCCGGCCGGCTAGCTTTACACACGCCCTTCTTTCTGATATTTATCGGGTTCATATCTTGCAGAAACCGTATTTTGGCGCTTCGCAAGGGTGCCTTCCTCTGCCTTTTCCTAGGTATTGCCGTTTTAGTTTTCCCCTGTTTCCTTTCTTGTAGTTGATGCGTGCGTATGGCTCTTTTCTCTTTTCGTAAACCGTCAGCCTCCAAAGCAGCCCCCACGTTACCAGTTGCTGCCCCACCTCAAGCTACGAGCACAGCTCCTTCTTTCGCCGGTTCTATTCGGGTAGGCATGGGCCAGTTGCTGGTAGAGGGCGGGGAGCCAGAGCGTAACATGGAGCGCGCCGCCCAGATGATTGCCGAGGCCGCCCGCCAGACCTGCGACGTTGTGCTGCTGCCCGAAACACTGGATTTTGCCTGGACACACCCTAGTGCCCTTACTGAGGCTCAGCCTATCCCGGGCCTCTACTCCGACCGGCTCTGCCAGGAAGCCCTGCGCCACCAAGTATATGTGTGCGCGGGCCTGACGGAACGTGGCCCCGACGGCCGCAACTACAACGCCGCCATTCTCATCAACCCCAAAGGTGAAATTCTTACCAAATACCACAAAATCAACCTTCTGACTGTAGAACAACCTTTCTATGCAGTAGGCCAGACCCTGAACGTAGTGGACACTCCGCTCGGCAAAATCGGGGTCAATATCTGCGCCGACAACTTCCTAGATGGCCTCAGCATTGGGCACACGCTGGCCCGCATGGGTGCCGAATTCATTCTGTCGCCTTCTTCTTGGACTGTGGACTACTCCATTACGGAAGAAGACGACCCATACCGCGAGAAATGGGTAAAGCCCTATTCCATTCTGGCTCAGCTCTATAACGTAGCCATTGTAGGCACTACATCTGTGGGCTACATTGTGGGTGGCCCGTATGAGGGCAAAAAAAGTGTGGGCTGCTCATTAGCTGTCGATGCGCTGGGTGTCCGGGCCCAGGGCACTTTCAATGAGTTTGCCGGTGACCTGGTTGTGGCAGAACTACCGCGGCCAATCCGGGCGGAGAAAGGCACGCAGATCGGGGAAATGCTGCTGCGCAAAGGATTCCGCTTTGATGTGCTGCCCGGTTAATTTTTTGCCAATCCACTTTCTTTTAATCCCTCTTTAACTCGGCTATGCCAATTTGCAGGCATATTCCGTTCCGCTACCGCATGACTCAACTTTACCAACAGTGCACCCGCTGCATCATGGATACCACCGTACCCGGTATTCAGTTCGATACGCGTGGTGAATGCAATTTCTGCGCTGTACACGACCACATGGACCACGCTTTTCCTTTAGGAGAAGCCGGCCGCCGGAAGGTGCAGGAAATAGCAGATGATATTAAGCAGCTTGGCAAAGGCAAAAAGTACGACTGCGTATTGGGGGTAAGTGGTGGCCGCGACTCCTCCTATACCATCTGGTACTGCGTGGTAAAACTGGGGTTGCGGCCCTTGGCGGTGCATTTCAACGACGGGTTCGGTAATCCGGTAGCTGGCGAGAACATGATTAAGGCATGCCGCAAGCTGGGCGTAGAAATGCGCACCATCACATCGGACTGGCGCGAATCCAAGGACCTCAAAATTGCCTTCCTTAAAGCCTCGACTCCCGATATGGAAGAAGGCACCGATGTGGGCATTGCCACTGCTCTGTACGGCGTAGCCGCCAAGGAAGGCATTCAGCGCATTGTCATTGGGCAGTCGTTCCGTACGGAGGGGATTGCGCCGCTGAGTTGGAACTACCTGGATGGCAAGTACCTGAAAGCAGTGCAGAAGCAGTTCGGCACGGTGCCGCTACGCCCCTGGAAACCCGATGACCCGGGATTCAATCTGGGCATTAAGGAAATGTTCTACTATGCTTTCGTGCGCCGCATCAAAACCGTGACTCTACTCTACCACGTGGATTACGTGCGGGCTGACGTGGATGAACTGCTGGAGCGGGAACTGGACTGGGTGAACCCCGGCGCGCACTACTTCGACGACCTCTACCAAAGCGTCATCTACTACCTCAACCGCACCAAGTTCAACATCGACCGACGGCTGTTCAATTACTCAGCCTTGGTGCGCTCGGGCCAAATGAGCCGCGAAACGGCGCTCGAACGAGTTAGTCACGTCAATAAGATCGAAGACGAAAAGGTTATTTCTCTTTGCATCAAACGGCTGGGCCTGACGCGGGAAGAATTTGAGCAGATTGTGGCAACCCCACCCAAAACCTTCCGGGATTATCCCAACAATTATGCGCTGATTCAGCAGCTGCGCTGGCCCATCAAAATGCTCAGCCGCCTGAACCTGATTCCGGAATCCGCTTACGATAAGTATTTCAACTGCGGCACCTAAGCGTAGATGCTCACTTGGTTGTGAGCATGTGCCACGGGCGGCACCGGATTAGTCAAACAAACGCCGCCACAACAAACAAGAGGCTTGCCAGTTGGCAAGCCTCTTGTTTGTTCAACGCAAATCATCTGACTATAAAAGCCGTGATTAGGCGTGCAACCATTCTTTTTTGGCCGTCAGCTTCTCCTGCGATTCGCGGTAGTCAGGGTCGTCTACGCAGCAATCAACGGGGCACACAGCAGCGCACTGGGGCTCTTCGTGGAAACCGACGCATTCCGTGCACTTATCGGACACGATGTAGTAGTACTCGTCGGAGACGGGTGTTTGGGGTGCTACCCCTGACACAGTCTGACCTCCATCAACAGTTACTTCCTTCAGCGTGGTGCCATCAGACCAGCGCCAGGCAGCGCCGCCTTCGTAGATGGCCGTATTGGGGCATTCCGGTTCGCAGGCACCACAGTTGATGCACTCGTCGGTTATCATGATGGCCATAGCCGTGGAATCAGTTTAGTGAGTAGTCGGAACGTTATAACGCAGAAAAAGGCTACATGGCAGCCTAACTGGTAGGCAAAAGTAGAAACTAACTCGTAGCCTTGCGAGTTTTTTACTACTAGTGCCCGCAGATAGTACGAAGCCGGCAGGTGAAACGGCTCGTTTGACGTTCTTGCGTCTGTTTACCGGCAACTGCTCCGGCACCTCAGCTTCGCTACCGCCTTCTTTCTGACACTCTACTCCCGCTCATGACCCATACCGAACGACTCACCGCCTTTGTTGCCCTGGGTCAGCTGCTGAGCCACCTTTCCAAAGATGAACTGGCCTCTCTCACGTCCCGTGCCCGCAACCAGAATGCCTGGTTTGATGGGCCGAATGTTGAATCTGCTATTCGTGGGGTAGCAGAGCTTCTGGCTGAAGGAAAACTACTCCATTGGGCGGCACGCTACCCTGCCGAACCTGCTACGCCCCGGCAGATAGGCGTTGTGATGGCCGGTAATATTCCGCTGGTGGGTTTCCATGATGCGCTGTGCGTGCTGCTGAGCGGCCATACGTTGCTGGCCAAGCTCAGCAAAGACGATACGGTACTGATGCAATGGATTCTAGAGGAGTTGACGCGCCTGGAGCCACGCTTTGCCGAACGGATTCAGGTAGTAGACCGCCTCAACGCTGCCGACGCCTTCATTGCCACCGGCTCTGACAATACTGCCCGCTACTTCGAGTATTACTTCGGTAAGAAACCCAACATTATCCGACGTAACCGCACCAGCGTAGCCGTACTTACAGGCCGCGAAGAGGCGCATGATCTGGGTTTGCTGGGTGAAGACATCTTCCGTTACTATGGCTTGGGCTGCCGCAACGTGAGCAAGCTATATGTGCCCAAGAACTACGATTTTACGCCTTTGCTCGACTCCTTGCAGCCCTGGCACCACATCCCTGACCACCACAAGTACCAGAACAACTACGACTACAACAAGAGTATTCTGCTCGTAAACCGCGTGCCACATCTCGACACCGGATTTCTGCTACTGACGGAAAGCGCACAGCTCGTTTCGCCGATTTCGGTGCTGCACTACAGCACATATTCCAGCGAAGTAGATCTGGTGGATCAGTTGACGGATGTAGCTACTCAGACTCAGTGCATTGTGTCGGGCGGCGGGCAGTGGGCGGGCAGCTTTCCTTTTGGGCGGGCACAGTGTCCCACCGTTTCCGATTATGCCGATGGCGTAGATACGATGGCCTTTTTGGCGGAGCTAGCGTAAAACACAGCAGAACGGTAAGGCACGGTTTTCGCCTCGCACCATCTCGGGTTTTGTGGTATCTGCCTCATGAATTCCTCATTGGCTGGCGGCCATATTCCGGCCTCCTGCCGTTCTCTGACCTTTTAGCTTCCACTTTTATGTCTCTGCCACTCCCGACTCTCGCTGCCGAGGTAATCGATAAAGACCTCATTCCAACTCTGCGCTTCCCCCACGATGACGTGCTGACTGACCCAGCCGATATCAAACAGCGCCGCCATGATGCGGAACGCGCCACCAGCCTCGGCAACAACTACCATGGTAAGCTGGATATTTATTTTCAGACTGATGATGGCGCCGTGAAGCGCGTGTACACTACCATCTGGGCTACTCATGAGGAATACCTCACGCTAAAGTCCGGCATCACGCTGCCGCTACATGCTGTGCTGGCATTCGACTTTTACTAGTCGGTGCTTGACACGCTTGAAGCCACAGTAGGGCCCGTGTTTCCGGATGCTATGTGCCGGATTCATTTTTGTCTACAAAAGAAAGGCTTGCCATGTGGCAAGCCTTTCTTTTTTACTGTGGCTACAAGCTCTTTCTGACCTAGATACGGTCCAGGGTATTCTGAATCAGGTCGTTGACAACGTCTTCTGAGTTGGTGGCGAATTCGCCGGTAGCGCGGTTGGCCACAATGGCATTCAACGACACTACTTCGTGGCCCAACATACGGCCCAGCGCATAGTAGCCAGCCGTTTCCATCTCGAAATTGGTCAGCCGGAACTCGCCTTCTGCGCTTTGGTAGCGGAAGTTTTGGAACTGCTGAATCAGATCGGGAATACGCAGGTCGAGGCGCAGCACGCGCCCCTGCGGACCGTAAAAGCCAGGGCACGTGAGCGTGTTGCCGACTACCATCCCAGCGCCCAGTTGCTCGCGCAGCAAATCGTTGCCGCGCACGCAGTATGGACGGTAGCTCAGGCCTAGTGCCTGCTGCACACCACTCGCTACTTCCACTTCCAAGCCGGTTTCTACCAGCGGATAAAACTGCATCAGCGAGTCGAGGCCCACGGCATGCTCGGTTACGAGGTGCGAGCCCACCGGAATATCGGCCTGCAGCGCACCGCTGGTTCCTACGCGCACAATCCGCAGCGCAATCCGCTCTTCCAAGGGCCGCGGCTCCCGCGTTACGAAGTCGATGTTGACCAATGCATCCAGCTCATTGAGCAGAATATCTATGTTGTCGGTGCCCATACCGGTGCTGATGACCGTGAGGCGCTTGCCTTTATAATAGCCCACATGGGTCACAAACTCGCGCTTCTGCATCACCGTCTCAATGGAGTCGAAGTGCTGGCTGACGAGTGGCACCCGCTCCGGGTCGCCGACGGTAATGATAGTATCGGAAATGTGGTCGGGCTGCAGATTCAGGTGATAGATGCTGCCATCCTTGTTGAGGATAAATTCGGAGTCGGCGATGGGCATAGTGGGAGGGATTAAGGGAAAGGAAGGTGCAATGGTACTGAAAAACGGAATATTGGGCAGCTGCCAAACCAAGGCTACTGCAGAACGAAAAGGACCTTGTCGCGCCGGAATGAGTCGTGCAAACGACAGCCATTCCAGCAGGACAAGGTCCTGACCGGGAAATGATAAGCGCCTACCTCACTGGGGCGCGGTAGGAAATCAGGCCTTGCTCAGGACTGTAATGGTTGCTGATTTTGGGATAGGTACCCGTACCATCATAAGGGCGCTTGTCGGGGTGCTCCAGGCAGGTAGCAGAGCAGGCGCCTTCCAATTGCTGGCCGCAGGTTTCGCAGAGCGGCACGTGGGCGTTGCAGTGCGGATTAGCGCAGTTCACCATCCGGTCGGAAAGCGTGCCGCAATGGTGGCAGTGGCTGATAACGGTGGGGTTGACGCTGTTCACATCCACAGCCACCCGGCCATCAAACACATAGCACTTACCGTCGAAATCTTCGCCGCCAGCCTCCAGTCCGTACTTGATAATGCCGCCGTGCAGCTGGTAGACGTCCTCGAAGCCCTGCTCCAGCAAAAAGGCGCTGGCTTTCTCGCACTTGATGCCACCAGTGCAGTATGTCAGGATTTTCTTGCCTTTGTACTGCTCCAGCTCGGCCACCTTCTCCGGAAACTCGCGGAAATTCTCGATGTCGAGGGTGACAGCGTTTTTGAAACGGCCCAGTTCATGCTCGTAGTCGGAGCGCACGTCCAGCACCACCACATCTTCCTGGTCTTTCAGGTCCCGAAACTCCTGCGGCGAAAGATGCACGCCGGTCCGCTCATAGGGCTTGATGTGGGGCAGCCCCACATGCACGATTTCCGGCTTCACGCGCACGTGCAGCTTCTGAAAAGTGTGCGCGGCAGCGGGTTCTACTTTAAATTCCAGCGTCGCAAAACGCGGATCGGCCTTCACTATGCGCATGTACTCCGCACAATCAGCCACGGTGCCCGATACGGTACCGTTCAGGCCCTCAGGGGCCACAATGATGCGCCCCCGCAGATTCAGATGTAGGCACAGCCGATGATGCTCGTCGCGGAACTGCTCCGGATTGTCAATCGGCGTGTAGCAGTAATACAGCAGAACGTGGTAGTCCATCTTTTTAATAGAAGTGAGATGTCGGAGCCTAGAGCCGAGAAATTCTTATGCTATTTCTCGAGTCTACCCTCCATCTTCTAAGTTCTCAAGTTTATACTTTCTGAGCGGGGTTGCCGAACACTGTCTGGTTCGCAGGCACATCGGCTACCACTACTGAACCAGCGCCAACACGGGCCTTGTTGCCGATTTTGACGCCGGCCACCACTATAGCTCCCGCCCCAATAAAGGCCTGCTCCCCTACCGTTACATCGGCGTTGAGGATAGCTCCGGCCCCGAGTTGTGCGTAGTCGCCCAGGTCTGCGCGGGCATCCACCACGGCATTGGGTCCAATCAGGCAGCCGTTGCCGATTTTGGCCGTGCCCACTACCACTGCGTTTGCACTTATCAGGTTGCCATGGCCCAACCACGCATGCACCGACACGCTGGCACGCTGATGGATGGCATTGACCGGTACAGCCTGATACTCTTCGTGCAGCATGTTGGTAAGGCTGCGGCGGCTGGCAGTGTCTTCGGTAGCCACAAACACCTCACACTTTTTGCCCAGTAGCTTGAGCAGTTCCTTGTCGTCGGTGCTGCCCATTACGGGCACATCAAACAGCTCCGTGTTTTGCAGCTTGGTATCGTCGTCGAGGAGGCAATACACCACCAAGTCGTTAGAAAGAAAGGCATCGAGGGCAGAGGTGCCCACCGTTTGGGCACCGAGTATGATAATAGGATTTTCCATGCGAAGCGAAAAGCGGCCAGCGGCCGGCAGAGTTCCAAAACGCAAATTTAAGGATTCGTTTGCTCGTATGCCTTACCGGTAGCCAGCAGCAGCCTTACATTCCGATGCGTCGTAGCCAGCGGGCGGCCTCAACGTGCTGCAACCCCAGCCACAGCAAGTAGGGCAGCAGGGCCACCCGATACCGATTGAGGGTTCCCAGATTGGGCGTACTCAGGCCCAACAGCGCCGCCAGCAGCAAGCAATACACCAACAGGGCCACCACCGCTGCAAACGGCAAGAACCCGGCCCGCCCACGGGCTGTTTCTACGGCAGCCCACAACAGCAAGGCCAGCAGCAGCAGGTTTTCGAGGCCGGCCGCGGCATAAAGCGGGCCGCTTCCCTCCCAGGGCCAGGGGCGGCTCAGAGTGGCGCCGATTGCTTGCGGGGCGTGTTGCAGGAGGCTTTCTCCCGTGGGCCGAAGATTTGGGTAGTCGAGGTGCGGACGGCTGCCGGAATTCTGCTGTAGCGTATGGTAGTTGATGAGCAGGCGGCTGGTAAACTTATTGAGGCTGAACACCGGGCTGATTTCTCCCAGCATCCAGGCTCCGCCGAGCAGCCATCCGGCCATCAGCAGCACCGCCACCCCGCGCCGGGGGCCGCCCAGTAGCCGCTCCACCACCCGTATCAGCCCCAGGCCCGACAACGCCGCCAGCAGCAACCCGGCAAAGAAGAAGCGCATTTGAAAGTGCAACACTGCCAAAACCAAGGCCAAAACCACCGCCCTAGGCCGCACCGGCCGGCTGCCGTAGAGCCAGCCCAGTACCAAGGCTACTACTGCCGCTCCGCTCCCTACCAGCAAGCTTTCCTTCGTGATACCGGACGTCCAGTACACTACGCTCGGCCACATCAGAAAACCAACCAGTACGGCTCCGGCAGGCGTAGCAGGCCAGATTTGGACTACGACTCGAACCAACTCCCAGCACGCCACGAAGCAAAATAGCGAGCAATAAAGCCCCATCAGCAAAGCACTGCCATTGCCAGCCAATTGCAGCCCCGACAGCAGCTTAATGAAGAACATGGTGTTTGAAAACCCGTGGAACACCAGATGCCGTCCGGCAAAGTGAAACTCATTGCTGCCCAGCGTATGCAGCCAGGCTGCCGGGTCGGCCCAGAGTTGCTGATTGACTGAGCGTGACCAACTGAAATAGTACAAAGGGTCGCCGCCGATGAAGTAAGTAGCCACAGCGCAGGCCAGCATTTTTAGGGTCAGCAGCGGCAGTAGCCAGCGGCCCACGAGCGGCTCGGCAAGCCGGAGCCGGAGCCAGTGCCACAGCAGCAGCAGCAGTCCGCTATTCAGTACCAATGCTACCAGCAGCTGCTTCACCGGATGGCCATATTGCGTTGCAGAATCCGGCTCCCGATGGCGCACTGCATGCAGCGGCGCGGCACGCAGTAGCCCCGGTGCAGTGCCAGCAGCCCCTGCGAGTCGGCAGCAGTGCGGTGCACAAATCCTTGTGCGGCATACGCATCGGTAATATGATTGTGCTCAGCAGACAGCTGACTAAGCAGTGCTACGGCACTTTCCACCAGTTCTGGTTGGCCTACGTGCCGCGCATACGCTACGCGCAATGGCACTACCACATTGGTAATCAGAACCTGAATACTGCTTTTGCCTAGTGTGGGCACTTTGCCCGGCACACCCGGCCGGTAATGCCCGCGCCAATAGTCGGTGGTAGGCGCTTGAAAAAAACGTAGTAACGTAGGTACGTCAGCGGCAGAAAGCAGAGCATCGAACAGCGCGGGGCGGGCGTGCAGCACAGCCGCCAGCTGGGCTAGCCGCACCGGCGGGAAGTTGGCCGGCCGCATCCGCAGGAAGTTCCATTCGTGGGCGGCCAGCGCTGTACCATGCAGGCTATACTTGTGGCGCAGAAACTCAAATTCCTGCCGTAGCCCGGTTATATACGCATCCGTGCGGGTGTTTTCATTTTCAGTCAGGAAACCAGCCTGCCCAAACAGCAGTGCCTCCAGTTGGCGGGCATCGTGGCGGTGGCGGCGTAGAATACCCAGTGGCAGGGCTTTGGCCAAGCGCGCCAGCGGCTCACTGTTTTTCTGAAACCCAAACGCGCCGGCCAGCGCGTGGTAGGCAGTGGCTTCCCAGTCCTGGCCCAACTGCTGGTGTAGCTCAGCCACAACCGCCGCTTTTTGCTCCACCCGCTCCAGTAAGGCTCGCTCCGCCATACTTACTCTGGTGATATCAGGTACCGTGCCCAGCAACGGAGCGCAGGGCAGGGTATCGGCTGTATCGGTGGCCAACAGGAGGCGTTCGTAGCTATGCAGGAGTTCCGGCGCAAGGCGCGGAGCCAGTACCAGCGCTGGCACCTCACTCCCATCGAGGCGGCACACGGGCTGGTCGGCTTCAAAGACCACATGCAATACTACCTGGTCGTATTTCGGGTCGTGCTGATGCTTGTGACGGTGCCAGTCGGAGGCGCGGATATGGATTTCCACCGCGCCGTTCCACTCCACTTCGCCCAGTTGCAGACGAGCATTCAGGAAGTCAGGGCCAGCATCGGAATTGCGCATGCCGGGCCGAAGCACAGTTAGTACTTCACCAGCTGTGGTGTGCAACTCTGCCTTATCGAAATATTGATGCTGCCAGACGTAGTGGAGGAAATCTTCTTGCATAACGCCATACCTACATATGAGCGGACAAGATACAGGAAACGAAATGTCCTATTTTGATTTCCATGCCGGTAGAGTTGGCTACTCTCTAAAACAAGCCGGCCCGCCTTTGCACGAAGCAGAAGCGGGCCGGCCAGAGTGGCAGAATAGCCTAACGCAGGTCAATGACCTTCACGCCTTTGTATTTAGCCTTGTCGAAGTTGAACGTGGTAGCATCCACGGGCACGTTCGGCGTAAACTTATTGATTTTGAAGGTGTAGCGGTTACCATTCTTCTTGAACATCTGCCAGCTTTTCACCGATTTATCGACTTTACTTACTTTCAGACGAACCTTGAAGACTGGGTTGTTGCGGTCTTCCGGCGACAACTCAATTACGTCCACGGCCTCACCGCCTTCCTTGGCTTCCTGCACGTAGGAGTACTTGTAGCCCTTTTTGTAGAGCGTATAGATCTGTGAGGGAGAAATTTCCTGCTCATCAGCCTCAAAATCCGAGATATTCACCTCGTTTTCCGATTTCATATACGTCCAAACAGTCTGGCCATTGTTGATGACTTCCTGACCACTGATTTTCAGCCGGAACTTTTGGCCGCTTACAAGAATGTCGCCGCTCAGATTCTCCTTCACTTTAGTCGCATCATTTTCCAGCGTCTGCGTGAAGTTGGCCCGGAAAGCTTTCATGGCCTGATACTTGGCGCTCATCTGGTCCAGAATCTTGCCGGCTTTGGGGTCCTGCTGCGCCGAGGCGGCCGACATAAACGACACGGACAGAGCGAGCAGGGCGAGGTATTTTTTCATTGCAAAAAGGTGATTCGGTAGGTTGAGTACAGAGACGTGCAAGAGGCTACTTTGTTTAAGCGAGAACAAAAAGAAGTGAAAAAACCTTCCGTATTGGCCTCCTGAACATTTTCAGACTCTTATTTCGGGAGCGTATTCAACAACTGTTCCAAACTGTACTCATCCGGAATTAATACCTCCCGGGCCTTGCTGCCCTCAAATGGCCCTACAATGCCAGCATGCTCCAACTGGTCTATGAGTCGGCCGGCGCGGTTGTAGCCTAGCTTCAGGCGGCGCTGCAGCAGTGAAGTGCTGCCCTGCTGGTGCGTGACGATGACGCGGGCTGCTTCCTCAAACATGGCATCGCGCTGCGAGGGGTCCATATCCTCAATGTCGCCGCTACCGCCGCCACTTTCGCCTACCACTTCGGGCAGCAGGTACGCATCGGGGTAGCCCTGCTGCTCCCCAATATAGTCGCAGAGGCGGTCCACCTCGGGCGTATCGATGAAGGCGCATTGCACCCGAATGATGTCGGAGCCCTGCGAAATCAGCATGTCGCCCTGGCCTACCAATTGGTCGGCGCCACCAGCATCCAGAATGGTGCGCGAGTCGATTTTGCTGGTCACTTTAAAGGAAATCCGGCACGGGAAGTTTGCCTTAATGATACCCGTAATAACGTTGACGGACGGGCGCTGCGTAGCCACAATCAGGTGAATACCAATGGCACGGGCCAGCTGCGCGAGACGGGCAATGGGCGTTTCCACTTCTTTGCCGGCCGTCATCATCAGGTCAGCCAGTTCGTCAATCACCAGCACGATGAAGGGCATGAAGCGGTGGCCCTTCTTCGGGTTGAGGCGGCGCTCGATGAACTTGCGGTTGTATTCCTTCAGGTTACGGCAGCCCGCATCCTTCAACAGGTCGTAGCGCTTGTCCATCTCCATGCACAGCGAATTAAGCGTGTTCACCACCTTCTTCGTGTCGGTGATGATGGCTTCCTCTGTGTCGGGCAGCTTGGCCAGGAAATGGCGCTCAATCTTGTTGAAGATGCTCAGTTCCACCTTTTTTGGGTCGACGAGCACAAACTTCAGCTGGGCCGGGTGGCGCTTGTAGAGCAGCGAAGCCAGAATCACGTTTAGGCCCACTGATTTACCCTGGCCGGTGGCACCTGCCATCAGCAAGTGCGGCATCTTGGCCAGATCTACCACAAATACCTCGTTGGTGATGGTGCGGCCGAAGGCAATGGGCAGGTCCATTTCGGTGTGCGCAAACTTCTCGGTAGCAAATACTGAGCGGATGCTCACCATTTCCTTCTTGGTGTTCGGCACTTCGATACCAATAGTGCCTTTGCCCGGAATTGGGGCAATAATACGGATGCCCAGCGCCGCGAGACTCAGCGCAATATCATCTTCGAGGCTCTTGATTTTGGAGATGCGCACCCCGGCGTCTGGCACGATTTCGTAGAGCGTGACCGTTGGGCCAATGGTAGCCTTGATGCTGGCGATGTTAATGCCATAGTGGCCCAGCGTCTCCACAATACGGTCTTTGTTGGCTTCCAGTTCCTCTTTGGTTACCTGTGCTTTCGCAACGCCGTAGTCGTTGAGCAGCTCCAGCGTGGGGTACTGATAGCGGGAGAGGTCCAGCGTAGGGTCGTAGTTGACGGCAGGCATGGTATCAGCATCCTCATCGTCGTCGGCAATGGAGGCCATATCGGCACCGGCGGCAGGGTCCAGCTCACCGGGCTTGGTTTCAATCTGGAAAGTGGGTTGATGCGTAGTGCTGAGCGCAACAGGCGTGGCAACTGGCAAGGGCATGTCGCCGTCGGCCAGATCGTCCATGGACAGAGGCGTAGGTATGCGGGCAGCAGTGGGAGCCAGCGGCTCCGGGTCGGTGGGTGCTTCTATGGAGAAGCTGGGGCCTTTGGTAGGAGCAGCGGCACCTCCTGAAGCTACGGTAGCGGCGGCACTAGCAGCACTCAAGCTAGCACCCGCGGCAGCTACACTCAGTGGCACAGCTGAGCCAGCCGCCCCAGCCATACCAGCCGCGGCAGCCGCTATAACAGGCACAGCAGGCGCAGCAAAAGCTGGTGAGGCGACAGAACCAGTCGTGACTACTGGCGCATCGGGCGCCGTAAACTCTTCTTCGTCCTCGTCTTCTGCTGCCAAAAGGGGCTGTAGTACTGGGCGCGTGGCTGCAACCGGCCGGATGTCACGCACGGTAATTCCTAGGTCGGGCTCTTCTTCCGGTTCATCCTGAGCCTCGAATGCGGCAGGCGTGGTAGCCCGATTGGTAGGGCGGCTGCTCAGGCCATCTGCTGACACAGCCTCCTCTTCCTCCTCTTCTCCCTCGGCACCAAAGCGGGGCAGCGTGATAGTGGTGACGTTGAAGAAATATACCACAAAGGAAATCAGCAGGAAGGCCAGCAGCAATACTGTGCCCCAGCCGATGAGGCTGTCGAGCCACACAGCAGCCTCGTAGCCAATACCGCCACTCAAAAAATCGAGGCGGTAGCCCAGGTTGGGGTCGGCATCGGGAGCCTGCATGGTGAGCACCACGTAGCCCAGCAGAACGCTCAGCCAGCCCATGATGAACAGGCACAGGGCCAGCACATAGCTCACCGAAACGCCGGCACGCCGGAATACAATCTTGTAGCCCAAGAAGAAGACAATCGGAATCAGGGCAAAAGCTGCTACCCCGAAACCCTTGTAAATCAGGAACTGTGCAGCCATAGCCCCGATTAGCCCCAGCCAGTTGCCCGACTGCTTGCCAGCTTCCTTCACCGGCGTCTGGTCTAGGCCTTCCACCACGCTTTGGTCGGCGTGCCCTGTGAACAGGAACGAGAAGAATGCGAAGGTCAGGTAGAGGGACCCGATTAGAAAGAAGAAGCCCAGAAACAGTTGAAAACGCCGGTCACGCAGGAAACCGAACATATTTCCCAGATTCAAGGAAGGCAGTTTCAGCGGCTTGCGCGGGGGCTTAGGAGCCGCCTTGGGTTCGGCAGCCCGCCGGTTCTCGCGGGGCGCGGCCACAGGTTCGGGCGCAGCCGCCCGGGGCTGGTTCGCACGGTTCGGCCGCGGCTCGTTGGCCCGGTTAACGGGGGTGGGGTCTTGCTTGTAGGTATTTTTTGCCATTCTCACGCACCAAAGGGCCAAATCTAGGTAATTCCGGTGAGTAACTAAGTAGGGTAGCAACCGGGTAATGACGGAAGCAAATCAACCATTTTCAGGTCAATCCACAGCAGATTAGCTACTCATTGCTTCAGTTTGTAGAGCCATATTCGCCAGTATGCGCCCGGTTGCTCAAACACAGCCGCCAGTTGCAGGCCGCTCCGGCCTGGTGCGGCCAGCTGTGCCGCCGACAGCACGTAGCGCCCGCCCATCTGGCGGAACGCGGCCGCATCGAAGGCGAAATCCTGCACCACTTGCTTTTGAAACGCACCCACCCGAAAATCCTTGCCCAGCTCCGCCGAAAACAGATAGCACCGGTTGCCCCAGGCATCGAAATAGCGGCGCAGCTCCGCGCTTTTGGCCAGCTCGCCAGCAATTATGGGGCGGAACCGGTGCTTATAGGCCAACGGATAATTGTTCTGGTACGAATCGAGAGTGTAAAAATTGTTGAGTTGTGCTACGGCCGGTGGAAGGCCCAGGCACGCCACCCGGTACTGCTCCTGCACAAGGCCCGACTCCTGACGAATAGTCTGCTGCACCAACTGAAACAGGTCCGGAGCTACGTAAGCCGTGTAGTTGGGTTCGTGCGGATTGGGCCGGCCGGCCAGCTCGCGTACATTATTCAGCCATTCCTGGTTCATGCCAAAACCAACGAGCAACTGTATGCCCACTACTACTGCCTGCCAGCGGCCGGGCAGGTAGCGCAACGCTAGGGCCAGCAACCAGAACCAAAACAGCGGCGCCAGAAAGTGGAAGCGGCCGAAATTGAACACGCCCAGCAGCGGCACCCGGTTTTGTCCTAGCGCTACCAGTTGCGGGTAGAAGCCGCTGAACAGCGCCAGCCCGGCCAGCCCCAGCAGCCACGGCAGCAGGCTACCCCAGCGGACAGCGCGCTGTCCGCTGGGAGCCAGGATTACGGCCACCGCTATAGCCAGCAGCACCGCTACACGCAGAAACCGGCTGGCATGGTACTGTCCCATCAGGAAAAACTGGCAGGCGCTGCGGAACCCTGCCTTCAGCCCTAATGGGGTCAGTTGAGCAAGATCAAACTCCAGCCGATGCGGCACAAACTGCCGGGTAACCAGCAAAGAGTAGAATAACGGCCATTCTACGACCAAGTACACACTCAACAGCAGGAATACCCCCAGCAAAAACACCCAGTTCGGGCGGCGCACCTGCCACCAGTCCCAGAGCCACAGCGCCGCCAACGCGGCCAGCACAAACGGCCCCACAAATACGAACATACTCCAGAGCGGAAACCCGACTATAATCACCCAGTGCCACCACCGCCCCACTTGCCGCCGCAACGCCAGAAACGCCAGCAGCAGCGCCGGCTGCCCCATCACCGACAGGCCATACATAGAATACAGCGGCAGCACTGCCCAGCCTAGTGCTACGGCCGCAGCTACAGTTTTAGCCCGAGGTGCTTGTAGCAGTTCTTGCCGCAACAGCGCGTACATTCCCAGCAAACCCAGCAGCCGCACCAAGGCCTGCTGCACCAAGTAGGCGGCCCAGGGAGGGAACAGCGCAAACAGGCCCATGCCCACATTCAGGCCCGAGCGAAGTGCGTTGCGCGGCAACCCATCCATGATGGCGGGCACTATTGCCGAGGGCCGGTAATCAAATATTACCCCATGATGGACAAGCAGATAGGGAATATTCAATTCCGCATCCAGATTATCATCAATTGTAACGTAACTATGCGCCAGCAGAATGCCGTATGGCAACAGAAACAGCAGCAAGCCCAGCAATGCCAGCAGCAACGGTGAAAACCGGGGCGAATCAGTAGGTTTTGATGGCACGCTAGTAAGTTTGTTGCAAAAGTACCCCGCCGCTCCATTACCTCCGCCTACACCTATTGCAATGCCCGATTAGGTTTCCTCCTACTCTTCTCCGCATTGCTCAATATGTCCGACTCCCCTGCCTTCTTCACCGCGCAACAGCCGTTTTGCCGTGTAGAATTTGATGCCTGCAACCATTGGCTCCGGGCCACATGGCGTGGTTTCGTAAATCCACAACAGGCCCTGCAAAGTGTGGTTTCGCACCTGAACCTGCTCAGCAGCCCTCTTTCTCCCCTTTTTCTGAACGATAACAGCCAGGTACTGAATCCGTGGTTTGACTCGCTGACCTGGCTCCGCTATGTCTGGGAAAGCACCAACACCTGCCCGCCTCCCTGTGTGGCCCACGTGATGCAGCCTGGCGCCAATGCCAACGTCGGCGACTTGGATACCAGCTGGACGCGCCGGGCCGGCACCGAATTGCAACTGTTTGAATCGGTGCAGGACGCGGAGGAGTGGCTGCATAGCTGCCAGCGGCAGCACTTTTCGCGCTCGGCCTAGCTCCTGGGGTGAAACGCCGTAATGACCTGCCGCAGGTAGTCCCGGTCGAGGTGGGTATAGATTTCGGTGGTTGTAATGCTTTCGTGGCCCAGCATCTCCTGCACTGCCCGCAGGTCAGCACCACCTTCTATCAGGTGTGTGGCGAAAGAGTGTCGAAACGTATGTGGGCTGATGCTCTTGCGCACCCCGGCCTTATCGGCGGCGGCTTTGATAACGGTAAAAACCGTCACTCTCGATAGTTTTGAGCCGCGCTTATTCAGGAATACGAAATCCTCATGGCCGGGCTTGATGTCGAGGTGGCAGCGGATGCCCTGCAGGTACAGGCCCACATGTTTCAGTGCGTCGCGCCCGATAGGCACGAGGCGCTCCTTGTTGCCTTTGCCGGTCACACGCACAAAGCCTTGGTCGGCGTACACATTGGAAAGGCGTAAATCGGTCAGTTCGCTCACGCGCAGGCCGGAGGAGTACAGCACTTCCAGCATGGCGCGGTTGCGGGTGCCTTCAGCCGTGCTCAGGTCGATACCGTCGAGCAGCTGCACTATCTCATCGTAGCTGAGCGTATCGGGCAGTTTGCGGCCGGTTTTGGGGGCTTCCAGCGTGTCGGTGGGGTCCAGCGTGAGCAGGTCTTCCATAATCATGAAGCTGAAGAAGGCCTTAATACCCGACAGAATTCGGGCCTGCGAGGTGGCGCTCAGGCCCATGCCGCCCAGCCACTCCAGAAACTCGCGCAATAGCGCCGTTGTCACTTCCTTGGGCGAGTTGGGCAGGTGCCGCAGTTCCAGAAAGTGTCGCAGCTTGCCCGCATCCCGCACATAGGCCTCCACAGAGTTGGCGGAAAGCGACTTTTCGAGCTGCAGGTAGCCTTCGAATTGCCGGAGCGTGACGGACCAAGTAGACATGTGTTGCGTGTTGGTTGCTGATTGTTGGCAGGTTGCCCGGATATTCGTGCAAGTTTAGCGAGACTTACCCGAGAAACCGGTTTCGTGGCCCGGTGGCCTGCCCACCGGCACTCAACAATCCAGCACTCAACCTATTTAACTATATGCAGCTTCTCATTCTCAACGGCCCCAACCTGAACCTGCTGGGCCGCCGCGAGCCAGGCATCTACGGCACCCGATCCTTCGACGACTACCTGCCTGAGTTGCGCGCCGCTTTTCCGGAAGTCACCATTGAGTATTTCCAGAGCAACCATGAGGGCGAACTGCTCGACAAGCTGCACGAAGTAGGCTACACGTATCATGGCATTGTGCTGAATGCCGGCGGCTACACCCACACCAGCGTGGCGCTAGCCGATGCCGTGGCTGCCATCAATACGCCCGTAATTGAGGTGCACCTGAGCAACCTGCACGCCCGCGAAGACTTCCGCCAACGCAGCCTGCTGGGCAAGCACTGCGTGGGCAGTATCAGTGGCTTCAAGCTAGAAAGCTACCGGCTGGCCGTGCAGTATTTCGAGAGCCTACGGCCCCGGCGGGTTGGGTTTAAAGTCTGACGCTGTAAGGCGGTTAACTGTGACGAGGTGATAACGTGACAGGAAAAAATGTTCTTGCGCATCTTAAGCCTGTGAGGATGTTTTTACTTGTTGTCTTCGTCACCCCATCACAGTTGGCCTCATCACTTTCTCACCTTATCCCCCCATCAGCTTACTACCTTTGCAGTTCCTCTAGCCTCACCACACCTTATGTATACATTCAATCCCGGCCCTTCACAGGTGTACCCACAGGTGCGCCAATACCTCCAGGATGCTTTCGATGAAGGCTGGCTCTCGGCCCCGCACCGCGGTGAGCGGTTTACGGGCCTCATGCGCCAGACCGTGCAGGAGCTGAAAAATAAGCTCAATGTCCCGCAGGACTACACCGTGTTTTTCATGAGCTCGGCTACCGAATGCTGGGAAGTCCTGACACAGAGCCTCACGCCGCGCAAGAGCTTCCACCTCTACAGCGGCGCGTTCGGCGAGAAATGGTACGAGTACGCCAAGGCGCTGCGGCCGGCCTCCATCGGCTACCAGTTTGGCATCGATGAGGTGCCCGACGTGGCAGCCCTGCCCCTGCCCGACCACGAAACCGACCTTGTCTGCATCACGCAGAACGAAACCAGCAACGCCACGCAACTCCGCGACGGCTTCATCCTGAACCTCTACAACCGCCTCGGTTCGGCGCTGCTGGCCGTTGATGCCACCTCTTCCATGGCGGGCGTGCAGCTCAAGTACATCAAGGCCGATGTGTGGTACGCATCGGTGCAGAAATGCTTTGGGCTGCCGGCTGGGCTGTCGCTCATGATTCTGTCGCCGCGGGCCGTGGCGCGCCTGCGCGAAATCAACGAGCGGAGCCACTACAACTCGCTGGCCTCGCAGTACGAGAAGATGCTGAACTGGCAGACCACGCACACCCCCAATGTGCTGGGCATTTATCTGCTCTACCGGGTGCTGCAGGAGCGGCCCGTTATCAAAACGGTGCACCAGCATTTGCAGGAGCGGGCTACCAAGCTCTACGACTACTTCGAGCAGGCCACGCAACTCACGCCGCTCGTCACGAACCCGGAAACCCGCTCCACCACGGTTATTGGCCTGCAAGGCGCGCCCGCCCTGATTGATGAGGTGAAGCGCCGCGCGCTGGCGCAGGGCTTACAGCTCGGCAACGGCTACGGTAACTGGAAAGCTGGCAGTCTGCGTATTGCCAACTTTCCGGCCATTCCGGATGCCGCATTTGAGCAGTTAGTGCAGTTTTTCGCCAAGGAGTTTGCCTAAACCGCATGTTCAGTCTCAAGGAAATATTCTCTGTCACGCTCACGCTTTTCGCCGTGATTGATATTCTGGGCTCCATCCCGATTATCATCCAGATCCGGCAGCGCGAGGGCAAAATCAACTCCGAGAAGGCCACACTGGTTGCGGGCCTGCTGATGTTCGTGTTCCTGTTTCTGGGCCAGAGCATTCTGAGCTTATTTGGCGTCGATTTTCAGTCGTTTGCGCTGGCAGGAGCTATTATCATCTTCCTGATTGGCATGGAAATGATTCTGGGCATCGAGCTGTTTCGGCACAATCCTACGGCGGCATCGGGCTCCATTGTGCCACTGGCGTTTCCGCTCATTGTGGGGGCCGGCACCATGACCACCTTGCTTTCTCTGCGGGCCGCCTACTCGCTGCCCAACGTGCTGGTGGGCATTCTGCTGAACCTCGTGTTCGTGTACGGCGTGCTCAAAAGCAGCGCCTGGATTGAGCGGAAGCTGGGCAAAGCCGGCGAAGACATTCTGCGCCGCGTGTTCGGCGTGATTCTGCTGGCCATTGCCATCAAGCTGTTTAAGAGCAATTTTTGACCCTATAACGTCATTCCGAGCATGTGGCGCATCAAGCCAAGGCCCGAGGAATGACTGCCTTTTTTTCATTTCCCCGCACATTGATTTACCTGTTCACCGACGGTTCTTCCCGCGGCAACCCTGGCCCCGGCGGCTACGGCGCTATCCTGCGCTTTGGGCAGCACGAAAAGGAGCTGACCGAAGGCTTCCGCCTCACCACCAACAACCGCATGGAGCTGCTGGCCATCATCGTGGGCCTCGAAGCCATCAACCGCCCTGAGCTGCCCATTACCGTCGTCACGGACTCGAAGTACGTGGTGGATTCGGTAGAGAAGAAGTGGGTGTTTGGCTGGGAAAAGAAGGCCGACTTCGGCAAGAAAGCCAACGAAGACCTCTGGCGGCGCTTCCTGAAAGTGTACCGCCAGCGCACCGTGCACTTCAAATGGGTGCGCGGCCACAACGGCCACCCCGAAAACGAGCGGTGCGACCAACTGGCCGTGCGCAGCGCCACCGGCACCAAGCTGCTGGTAGATGAGGGCTACGAATTGATAGAGGCTCGCCGGGCGTAAATGCCTACCTTTGCCTCAGTGATGAGTCGCTCCACCGCGGCGCCTGTGTCAAAAGCAGGCGACGAGGAAAGTCCGGGCAACACAGAGCACCTTGCTTCCTAACGGGAAGGACCGGGAAGTATAATGCAACCCGGGACAGCCAGTGCCACAGAAAATACCGCCTACGTTGCCCTCGGGCAGCCGGTAAGGGTGAAAAGGTGCGGTAAGAGCGCACCAGCGGCTGGGTGACCAGTCCGGCTGGGTAAACCTCAGGGGTTGAAAGACCAAATAAGCTGGCACGCGTCCTGCGAGGGCGCACCGGGCGGCTCGTCCGGGGCCAGCGGGTAGGTTGATGGAGCCTTTCCGCGAGGACTGGCCTAGATAAATGGTGGAGGCGCGGCCTTTCGGGGCAGCGTACAAAACCCGGCTTACAGACTCATCATTACGGCTTACGGCCGCCGCAACGTTACTTGCGGCGGCCGTTTTCGTTTCTGCGTAGTGTTACTTCGCGCATCCAATTGTCTCTACTGTCTATGCCTCTTTTTTCCCTTTGCCGGCTCGCAGCTACATTGTTCCAGCAGCGTACGGCCCTCTGCTTTCTGGCCTTTTCCCTGCTAATCAGCATTTCAACGCAGGCCCAGTCCCCGCCGCCCGCCAAAGCCGATGTGTATTTAGATGCCAAAGGCGTGATGCGCTGGCAGGGCAGCAAGCAGGAAGTAGCGCTGTTTGGCGTGAACTATACGGCTCCATTCGCCCACTCGTACCGCTCTATTAAAAAGCTGGGCATGAAGCCCGAGCAGGCCATTGAGCAGGATGTGTACCACCTTTCCCGGCTGGACATAGATGCTTTCCGGGTCCACGTGTGGGACGTAGAAATTACGGACACGCTAGGCAATGTGCTCGAGAATGAACACCTACGCCTGCTCGACTACCTGATTCAACAGCTCAAGCAGCGCCGCATCAAAATCATCCTGACCCCAATTGCTTACTGGGGCAATGGCTACCCGGAAAAGGACACCGCGCAAACCGGCTTCTCCAGCATTTATCCCAAGGGACGCGCCTACAACAATCCGCGCGCCATCAAGGCGCAGGAAAACTACTTGGCGCAATTCCTCAACCACCGCAACCAGTACACCGGCCAGCTCAACCGCGAAGACCCCGACATCATTGCCTACGAAGTGTGCAACGAGCCCCACTACCGGCAGCCCGAAGCGGAGGTAAGCACCTTCGTGCAGCGTATGGTACAGGCCATGCGGGCTACTGGCTACAAGAAGCCTATCTTCTACAACATTGCCGAAAGCCCGGCAGTAGCTAATGCCATCCTGAATAGCCCCGTGCAGGGCTTCACGTTTCAGTGGTACCCTTCGGCGCTGGTGGGGGGCCATACACTGCGCGGCAACCTGCTGCCGCTGGTAGACAGCTACCCGATTCCGTACGCCAAAGACCCGCGTTTCAGCAGCAAGCCACGCATGGTGTATGAGTTCGAGTCGGCAGATATTCTGCAGCCGGTGGCGTACCCGATGATGGCGCGCAGCTTCCGGAGTGCCGGCTTCCAGTGGGCTACCCAGTTTGCCTACGACCCGCTGGCCATAGCCTTTGCCAACACCGAATACCAGACCCACTACCTCAACCTAGCCTACACGCCCGCCAAGGCCCTGAGCCTGCTGATTGCGGGGAAAGTATTCCGGCAGGTAAAACTCGGTCAGCAGTTTGCCACCTATCCTGCCGACTCGGTTTTTAATGATTTCCGGATCAGCTACCGCGCCGCCGTGAGTGAGCTGAACACGCCGGAAGAATTCTACTACACCAGCAGCACCACCACGCAGCCGCGCAAACTTGCTGCTCTGCGCCGGCTCGCGGGCACCGGTTCGTCGCCGGCAGTACACTACGAAGGCACCGGCGCCTACTTCCTCGACCGGCTGGCTACGGGCGTGTGGCGGCTTGAGGTGATGCCCGATGCCATTGCAATACGTGACCCGTTTGCCACTACTTCGCTCCGTCAGGCTGTTACGCGCATCGTCTGGAACACCCAACCAATGCAGCTGACGTTGCCGGGCCTAGGTTCTGATTTCGCAGTGCGCGGTCTGAACGCCGGCAATTCGTTTCAAGCACAAGCCACCAGCAGCACCGTGCGACTGCAGCCAGGCGTGTACCTAGTGTCGGCGCGCGGCAAGTCTACGGCAGCCTTCACGGCTGAAACCATGCTGGGCGCTATAAAGCTAGGCGAGTTCGTGGCGCCCCCAGCTACAGACCTCCCTACCCAAGTGATGCACACGGCCCCTACCCAACTGGCTACCGGGCAGCCTGCCGTGCTACAGGCCACCATAGCCGGTGCCGCCGCTACCGATTCGGTGATGCTTGTGGCCCAGCACTATTATGGTCGCACCCGCACTCTGCCCATGCGCCGCCTCACGCTTACAACAGCCGAAGCTACCGTCCCCGCCGACTTGTTGTATCCGGGCCTGCTTCGCTACTGGATTGTGGTGAAGCGCAACGGCACTTCCACCACTTTCCCGGGCGGTTTCAGAGGCAGCCCCCTCAGCTGGGACTATGCGCCCCGGGAGCATTATGAGGCATCTGTTGTAGCACCCGGTTCCGCTCTGCCGCTCTACGTGGCGGCGCTTGATCAGCAACGAACCGAAACCGGCGGCATCAACGGAGGCGGCTGGGCCGACTACGTGACGAGCAGCAACGGCCAGTTGGCGCTGCGTCTGCTGCAGAGCCCGCCGCCGGCTAGCCCCATTCCCTTCTCCGACCCGACCGCACCGGTGGCCTTCCTGCGCGCCTACTTCGGCGACCGGCTGGCTACGCGGGCCGCCGATGCCGCCAATTTCCGGGAACTAGTGATACGCGGCCGCCGCGGTGCCGGCGCCGGTACTGTGCGCTTGGTTCTCACCACCCGCGACGCGGAAGCCTACGTAGCCGATGTGGATCTTCCGGCTGAAATGCAGGAAGTGCGGGTTCCTTTGACGGCTTTCCGCCCGGGTGCTCAACTGCTGCTGCCACGCCCCTACCCTAGCTTCCTGCCCCTCTCCTTCCAGGCCAATGGTCCGGTGGCGCTGCCACTGGCACAGGCTGAAGTGCTGCAAGTGCTCCTCGGGCCTGCGGCCCAGTCAGCGGCTGATGCCCGCCCCTTCCTCGACCTTGAATCTATCTATCTGCGCTAACGATGCTGCTTCGCAACTTTCTCCCACATAGTCTGGCACTAGTAGCCTGGCTGTCTCTGGCAGCCTGCACACGCTCCGGCAGTTCCTCTCAGCCCAGTGAAACCGCGCTGCCTGCTAGTTTCAACACGGACTGGGAATTTGTGCGGGATGTGGATACCGTAGTCGGACCGGCCTTCTTTGTTCGCGAAGACAAGGTTCGTCCTTGGGCGGGCGTACTGTTGCCGCACACGCCGCGCCTGGAGGCAGTCGTTACCAAGGAACAGCAGTGGCAGGGCACCTGTTTCTACCGCCGGTTTTTCCGGGTTTCGGCCGCCGACACCAGCCGCCGTGTGGCAGTCCGCTTCGAGGGAGCTATGCACGAGGCCGATGTGTACCTGAACGGCCTGCGTCTTGCTCGCCACCAAGGCGGCTACCTGCCCTTTACCGTAGATCTGACGCCTTATCTGAAAGCTAATGTGGAGAACTGCCTGCTGGTGAAGCTCAACAACCAGGACAACCAGGCCATTCCGCCCGGCAAGCCTCTTAAAGACCTTGATTTTAACTACTATGGTGGCCTTTACCGGCCCGTGCAGCTAGTCGTGCAGGAGCGGCTGCGCATCACGGACGCCGTGGAAGCTGCCCGCCCGGCAGGCGGCGGCATTATGCTGCACTACGAGAATGTGAGTGAGCAGCAGGCTACCCTGCATGTTCAGACTGAGGTCCGGAATGATTACCGCGACGCCCGCATTTCCAAGGTGCAGACTGTGGTGCTGGATGCGCAGGGCAAGGAAGTAGCACGTACCCTCACTGATGCGCCGTTGCTCACGCCGGGCGCGGCTACATCGGTAAGGCAACTTCTGCCGCTGGCGCAGCCCACTCTGTGGTCAGCAGACCGCCCTTACCTCTACCAGGTAGTGGTGAGTGTGCTGAACGACAAAGGCCAGCGTGTGGATCAGCAACGGCTTTCTACCGGCGTCCGCACCATTCGGTTTGCGCCGGATGGCTTCTACCTGAATGGCCAGAAAACCCGACTTCGGGGTACCAACCGGCATCAGGAATACCCCTACTTGGGCTACGCCCTGTCGGATGAAATGCAGTACCGAGACGCCTGGAAAATCAAGGAGGCCGGCTTCAACTTTGTGCGCTGCTCCCACTACCCTCCTTCGCCGGCCTTCCTGCAAGCCTGCGACGAACTGGGGCTACTGGTGATGAACTCGATTCCGGGCTGGCAGTTTTTCGGCGACGCGGCGTTCCAACTCAACAGCCTGCAGAACGTGCGCGACATGGTGCGCCGCGACCGAAACCACCCCAGCATTGTGCTCTGGGAAGCGGCCCTCAATGAGACGGACATGAGCAAGTCGTTCATGGACCAGGCCCACCAGGCAGTGCACGAGGAACTGCCCTGGCCTACCGATGTGTATACCTGCGGCTGGCTAGACTATGCCTACGATGTATTCATTCCGGCCCGCCAGCACGCTAAAGCCCCCGACTACTGGCACAAATACAGCAAGCAGAAGCCTATTTTGCTCTGCGAATATGGCGACTGGGAATACTACGCCCAGAACGCCGGCTTCAACCAAACAGCCTACGCGGGCCTGAAGGCCTCGGAACGCACGTCGCGGCAATTGCGGGGCCAGGGCGAGCAGGCGCTGGCGCAGCAGGCCCTCAACTTCCAGGAAGCCCACAACGACAACTTCATCGGGCCGGCCATCGGCGACGCCAACTGGCTGCAGTTCGACTATAAACGCGGCTACGACCCGGACATCGAATCTTCAGGCATCATGGATATCTACCGGCTGCCCAAATTCGCGTTCTACTTCTACCAGAGCCAATATGGCCCCGTGCCCGACGCCTTGGGTTTCGGTAAGCCCATTGTGTTCATTGCAAGCTATGCCCAAGCCAGCAGCACGCCCCGGCAAGTGCGCGTATACAGCAACTGTAGTGAGGTAGAATTGCAGCTGGATGGCCGCACGCTAGCCCGCCAACGCCCCGACCAAGACCGGTACTCCAACCAGCTGGCGCACCCCTCTTTCACCTTCACAGTCCCGGCGTTTGCCACGGGCACACTGCGGGCAGTAGCCTACCAAAACGCAAAACCGGCAGCAGAACACACCTGTCGCACTCCAGGCAGCCCTCACCATGTGCAGCTCTCTTTCGATAAAAGCGGCCGCGACCTGACGGCTGGCCGCCAAGATGCCGTGTTTGTGTACGCTACCGTAGTAGATGCCCAAAACACGCCCATCCCGACTGCCACCACGCCCATTCGTTTTGCCGTAACGGGTGATGCAGAACTGCTCGGCGACAACCCGGTAGCGGCTGAGGCAGGCGTCGCTACGACGCTGCTACGGGCCGGCCGAACAGCGGGTACCCTGCGTGTCACGGCCACGACCGAGGGCCTGCCCGCTGCTACGCTGGAGCTACCAAGCGTTAACCCCTAGCGTGGGCAGCACGCCCCTATACTAGTAGTGTCTTCCGTGCCGACGACATCGTTTGCACGCAGGTTTTCGTTACTTTGACTTTTCCCATTTCCTCTTACTTCAGCCCATGCCCCGCATTCTCATCATTGACGACGAAAAGGCCATTCGCAATACGCTAAAGGAGATTCTCGAATACGAAAGCTACCAAGTAGATCAGGCAGAAGACGGCCCCACCGGCCTCGACATGCTCATCCGCGACAAATATGACGTGGTGCTCTGCGACATCAAAATGCCCAAAATGGATGGCATTGAGGTGCTGGAGCGGGCTAGTGTGCTGGCTCCGGATGCCGCTTTCATCATGGTATCGGCGCACGGCAATGTGGAAATGGCCGTGGATGCTACCAAGAAAGGCGCCTACGATTTCCTGCAGAAGCCACCAGACCTCAACCGGCTGCTCGTGACCGTGCGCAACGCCCTGGACCGCACCAAGCTGGTGGCCGAAACCAAAACATTAAAGAAAAAAGTGGCCAAAAGCTCCGAGATGATTGGCTCATCGGAGGGCCTTGGGGCAGTACGCAAGGCCATTGAAAAAGTAGCTCCTACTGACGCGCGGGTGCTCATTACCGGGCCTAATGGAGCTGGCAAAGAGATGGTAGCGCGCCAGCTGCACGAACTCAGCAACCGCGCCAACGGCCCGCTGGTAGAGGTGAACTGCGCTGCCATTCCTTCCGAGTTGATTGAATCAGAGCTGTTTGGGCACGAGAAAGGGTCGTTTACGTCGGCCGTGAAACAGCGTATCGGTAAATTTGAGCAGGCCGATGGCGGCACGCTTTTCCTGGATGAAATTGGCGACATGAGCCTTTCGGCGCAGGCTAAAGTGCTGCGTGCTTTGCAGGAAAACAAGATTACCCGCGTAGGTGGCGAGAAGGAAATTTCGGTGAATGTGCGCGTGCTGGCGGCCACCAACAAAAACCTGCTCCAGGAAATTGCAGACCGTAACTTCCGCGAAGACCTGTACCATCGCCTCTCCGTCATCCTGATTCAGGTACCGGCCCTCAATGACCGCCGCGACGATATTCCGGAGCTTATTGAGAAGTTCCTCAAGGACATAGCCAGCGACTATGGCACCAAGCCCAAACAGATTGATGCTGCTGCCTTAGAGTATCTTAAAGGCCTCGATTGGCGCGGCAATATCCGGGAGCTACGCAACGTAGTGGAGCGCCTCGTCATCATGAGCGACGACACCATTTCCGCGGCCGACGCCAAGGCGTTTGCCGGTAAATAACTTCCGGTCGTTGGCAAACATCAGCTAGCGGCGGCAGTTTTAGTGTAACTACAGACAGCGCGGGCCAGCCGCCGGGTAAGCCTCCGGTTGCTGGCCCGCGCTGTTGTTTATTTTGTCTCAAACCCGATATGCAATGCAGGAGTTTTTCAACAACCTACTGGGCATGCAAGCCACGGCCGACACCATTACCATTGGGCAAACCTGCGCGCGGGCTGTACTGGTGTTTCTGGTGGCGCTGGTGCTGCTGCGGCTGTCGGGTCGCCGCACATTCGGCGGCAATAGTGCCCTCGACATGGTAGTGAAATTCATGTTTGGCGCCCTACTCAGCCGCGTCATTATTGCTGATGCGCCAATGGGCATTACGTTCGTGGCCGCTGCTGCTTTGGTATTTGTGCACCGGACACTGGCATACGCAGTGTATTTTTCGCCACTGCTGCGCAAGCTGGTGAAAGGCTCCGACTCCATCTTAGCGGAAGGGGCAACCATTCATCAGCACGAGTTGCGCCAAGCCAGTGTGAGCGAGCAGGAGCTTCGTGCCGGCGTACGGGCCGCTGCCAGCACCAACGACCTGTCCACTATCAAAGAGGTTCGCCTGGAGCACGACGGCGTGATTACTGTCGTGAAGAAGTGAACTGTCAGCCCGATTCCTATGCTGTTCGGAAAGACAAAGCCAGATTAGCTGCTCACCATCTGGTTGCAGCCGCGCACATCAGAGTTATCTATCCGGCCAAGCACTTCGAAGGACCCATCGGGATGCATCCGGGCTAGGTCCTTGGTTTCGATGAAAGCGCAGGAGTCTATGTTGGCTAGGTCGATGACATTAATGGCGCCGTCGGGGCGGGTGGCGGATACGGCAAACGGGTCGGCGGGGTCGCGCAGCAACACTTGCAACTGCGGCGGCGCATGGAAACGCCCATCCCCGAAGCTGTAGGCCTGGCTGAGCAGTTCCGTCATACCGTACTCGGAGTGAATGCCGGCCGGCCCGAATGCCTGCTGGAGTTCCTGGTGTAGCTCCTCCCGGATCATCTCGCGGCGGCGCCCTTTCATACCACCAGTTTCCAGCACGGTCAGGCCCTGCAGTTCCGACACGGCACCATATTCTGCTGCTAGGTCCAGTAGCGCATAGCTCACCCCAAACAGCAGTACGCGCCGCCCCTGCTCTTTCGCCTCGCCCAGCGCCTGCAGCAGCGCGCTATGGTCGTGCAGGAAAAAGGCCTGCTGCTGTTGTCCTGATTCGCGGGCAAAGTACTCGACCATAGCGACCAGCGACGAATGGCCCTGCTCCAGATAGGATGGCAACAGCGCCAAAAACGTCCAGTCCTGCAAGGGACCATAGTAGCGCTGGAAAATATGGGCGGCGTTCTGGCGGTAGAGCTGCGGGTGGCGGAGGTGATGGTGGCTGCGCTGCTGCTGCGTGGTGCCGCTGCTCAGAAACAGCTCCTGCGGCGTCCAGCTTTCCGGCTTCGTGCGGACCTCATGCGTTTTGAAAAACTCGATGGGCAAAAACGGAATATCCGCCAGCTGCTGCACCTGCGCCGGATTGCGGCCTAGGGCCGCGAGGTAGGCGCGGTAAGGTGGGCAGTGCTCGGCCTGGTGCCGGAACAGGCGCAGGGCCACCGCTGGGGCCGTAGCATCCGTCAGGTGAGGCAATGCATTCAGGTAGTCGTCGCGGAAACTCATTAGCAGGAAGCGGGGTTTGCAGAGAGTATAACAATTGCGTTCCGGCTTCGTTGAGAAGTTGTACCTTTTGCCCGTTGCTTCGGCAGCTCGTATCGTAGTTTACAGTTTCCTATGACCATGTTTCGTACTCTTCGTGCAGGGTTGCTCATCGTGGTGGGCGGCGTAGCCATTGGCTCTTGTATCAGTCCGCCCGACTTTCCCGAAACACCCAGCATCGAATTTAAGGAGCTGATTGTGAAGCGGCAGCCCTCCAACGGCAGCATTCCGGTTGATAGCGTAATTGTGACGGTAAGCTTCAAAGACGGCGACGGCGACTTGGGCCTTACGGAAGAAGAATACAACAATGATCCGTACAAGCGGCTTAATAGCGACGGCACGCTCAACCTGAACCACTGGAATTATTACTTCAAGCTCTTCGTGAAGGCTCCTGGCGATACGGAATTCCGGCCCTACACGATAACGCCTGATTTGCTGGTGCTCAAACCGGAAGACTATTACGGCCAGTTCCCGCATCTGGAGCCACCAAACATCGACAAGAAAGCTCCGCTGCAGGGTGATTTGCGCTTCAGCCAAGCATTTACGCTGGGCTCCCCCTTTTACCCAGGCCAGGAAGTGCGGTTTGAGGTGACGATTAAGGACCGTGCGCTTAATACCAGCAACACCGTTACTACCTCCAGCTTTGTTGTAGCGCCCCAGTAATAAGCAGCATAACCCACATAAGAAATCCCCGCTGGCCGCGTTTTGCAGCACCAGCGGGGATTTTCTGTTTAGGCACTAGTAAATGGCCGGGAACTGCTTGGGGTCAACTTCCTGCATCAGCGCGTACACCGTATCGAACACATCTTCGGTATTAGGCTTGCTGAAGTAGTCGCCGTCGGAGCCGTAGGGCGGGCGGTGAGGCTGGGCCGCAATGCAGCGCGGCGCTGAGTCGAGGTAGCGGTAGGCATCCTGCTCATCGAGCACCTGCTGCAGCATGTACGCCGTAGCGCCGCCCGGTACGTCTTCATCGGCGAAGATGACCCGGTTGGTTTTGCGGATGCTGTCCGTGATGATGTGCTCTAAATCGAAAGGGAGTAGGGTTTGCACGTCCAGCACTTCTACCGAAATACCCGCGTCGGCGAGTTGCTTAGCGGCTTCCAGCACAATGCGGCACATCGAGCCGTAGGTAACAATCGTTACGTCGGTTCCTTCGCGCAGCACTTCGGGCATGCCCAGCGGCAGCGTAAACTCGCCTACGTTGCTCGGGATCCGCTCTTTCAGGCGGTAACCGTTAAGGCACTCAATCACAATGGCTGGCTCATCAGAACGCAGCAAGGTGTTGTAGAATCCTGCGGCCTGCGTCATGTCGCGCGGTACGCACAGGTGCATGCCCCGGATGGAGCCCAGAATCATCTGGATGGGTGAGCCGCTGTGCCAGATGCCTTCGAGGCGGTGGCCGCGGGTGCGCACGATGAGCGGCGCTTTCTGACCACCCTTGGTGCGGTACTGCAGGCAGGCTACGTCGTCACTCAGAATCTGAATGGCGTAGAGCAGGTAGTCGAGGTACTGAATTTCGGTGATGGGACGCAGACCGCGCAATGCGGCCCCGATGCCCTGCCCCACAATAGTGCACTCCCGAATGCCGGTATCCGTCACGCGCAGTTCGCCGAACTTATCCTGCAAGCCGGCAAAGGCTTGGTTTACGTCGCCGATACGGCCCACGTCCTCGCCAATGGCGAAGATGCGCGGGTCGCGCTGAAAATTGGCGTCGAAACAGGCTTGCAGTACTTCGCGGCCATCTACCTGTGGGGCATCGGCAGCAAAGGCCACCTTCACCTCCTCGATGTTGCCAACGGCTTCCTCGCTTTGGCTGAACAGGTAAGAGTTGTAACGGTCCGCGTTTTCGGCGAGGGCCTGCTCCAGCCAGTTTACCAGTTCGCGGCGAGCCCCGCTACGCTGGCCCCGCACTTGGCGCAACGCCCGGCGTGTGGTGCGCACCAAATCAGCACGGATAGGCGTGGGACTGTGCTCCAAATGCTCTACCAGCTCATGCAGGCCATTTTCTGTTCCGGTTTCGGCTACCAGCTTGTTGAGCATCACCACCACCTCGTCGCGTTCCTGCTTGATGGGGTTGAAGAACTCACTCCAAGCGGCTGTGCGGGCTACTTTCACAGTTTCTTTGGCCTCAGCTTCAATCTGATTCAGCTCCTCTTCGGTAGCATAGGCTTCGGCCAGCAGCCACTCGCGCATCTTGCGCAGGCAGTCGTGCTCCTCTTCCCACGAAAGCCGATCTTTGGACTTATACCGCTCGTGCGAGCCGCTGGTGCTGTGGCCCTGCGGCTGCGTTACTTCGGTCACGTGAATGAGCACTGGCACGTGCTGGGTGCGGCACAGCTCGGCGGCGCGCTGGTACGTATCAACCAAGGCAGCGTAGTCCCAGCCTTTTACCACGAAAATCTCGAAGCCCTGCTCGCCTTCCCCGTCGCGCTGCAGGCCAGCCAGAATGGCGGAAATGCTTTGCTTGGTGGTCTGATACTCAGCCGGCACCGAAATGCCGTAGTGGTCATCCCAGACGCTCATCAGCATCGGAATCTGAAGCACACCAGCGGCATTCAGCGCCTCGAAGAACATGCCTTCGGAAGTACTGGCGTTGCCGATGGTACCAAACGCCACCTCGTTGCCGTTCACCGAAAACTGGTCGAACTGATGCAGGTCGGGGTTCTGGCGGTAGAGCTTGGAAGCGTAAGCCAGCCCTACGAGGCGCGGCATCTGGCCGGCTGTGGGCGAAATATCGGCGGAAGAGTTTTTGCTCTGTACCAGGTTTTTGAAGTTGCCGTCCTCGTCCAGGATGCGCGTGGCGAAGTGGCCGTTCATGGCGCGGCCGGCAGTGGCGGGCTCGGCTTCGGCATCGGGGTGGGCATAGAGCTGCGCGAAATACTGCTGCAGCGTTAGTTCGCCGGCGGCCAGCATAAACGTCTGGTCGCGGTAGTAGCCGGAGCGCCAGTCGCCGGGCTGAAAGGCCCGCGCCATGGCCAGCTGCGGCAGCTCTTTGCCGTCGCCGAAGATGCCGAACTTGGCCTTGCCCATAAATACTTCCTTGCGGCCGGCCAACGACGCCTGCCGGCTTTCCCAGCCCAAACGATAGTCGCGGAGCAGTTCTTCTTTAGTTAAGGTAGTGGCAGTAGCCATCAGGTCAGCAGATTCAGCAGTGGGCATAAAACGGATGGGGAGGGATGTTGATGCCAGGTAAACAGGGGGCGGAAAGAGTACCTGCGAGGAACAGATGCCCAAAAGTACGGATTTGGCCGGGAGCATTCGTTGCGCCAATGCTTACGGTGCCGGAGCGTTTTTGTATATCTTTGGGGAGGCATGCCATAGTGCGACATTTTTGCCTCGTGTTATGTTTGCCCTTGCGGCTTCTGCACCGGCCGGTACCTTCCTACTCAACGAAACACAAAGCACCCACTTTGTGCCCCATCTTATGAAACACCTTGCCTCCCTCCTGCTCCTTACCCTGCTGGCTTTCGGTAGCCGCGCCCAGGGCGTAATGACCTTCGAAAAGGACGCGCATGACTTCGGCAAAGTGCCGGAAGGCACCATGGCGACGCACGAGTTCAAATTCAAGAACACCGGCAACCAGCCCATCATGATTGCCAATGTGCAGGCTTCATGCGGCTGCACTACGCCCGACTGGACTAAGACGCCGGTATTGCCAGGTAAGTCGGGCATCATCAAGGCTATGTACAGCAGCGCGGGCCGCCCGGGTATCTTCTCCAAAACCGTGACCGTAACCAGCAATGCTAGCACCCCCAGTGCGGTGCTCACCATCAAAGGCGACGTCGTATCGAAGTCAGAAGCCAAGGAGGCACTGACGCCTGCACAGCTGGCACAGTCGCCACGGCTGATGCTGGACCGCACCACCCACGATTTTGGCAAGATGGAATCGGGGCAGCAGGTGGTGGCCAAGTTCACGGTGAAGAACACAGGCAAACAGCCACTGGAACTGGGCATGATTACGTCGGCCTGCAACTGCGTCGGGTATAAGTCGGTGCCGCCTACTATTCAGCCGGGTAAGAGTGCTGTAATAGAGCTTCTGTATGCTCAGCGCCAGACCGGCCAGATGGCCGATGTGGCCACGCTGACATCCAATGATTTGAACGGCGACGTAAAAATCACGCTGAAAGCCAACATTGTGCGCGACCTGAACGGCGGCAGCATGGTGAAGGAAAGTGGTGCTGTGGTGCCGTTCAAGTAGCGCATTGCTTAGCTTAGACCGGCTGATTGGCTTGTCTGAAACGTTTCCTGCTAACACGATACCCGAGCCCCTGGCGTCTGTATGGATGCCAGGGGCTCGGTGCATTATAAAATTTGGCGTATTGCCGGCAAGCAGTGGCAGGCTTCGTGCACAATGCCAGCGGCGGTGCCTATCTTTGTGGCCTTATTCCACCCATTTACCCTCACGTTCTGCCATGATCATCGGCGTACCGAAAGAAATCAAGAACAACGAAAACCGCGTAGGTCTGACTCCTGCCGGTGTAGCTGAATTCCGCAAGCATGGCCACGACGTGTACGTGCAAGCCACCGCCGGCCTCGGCAGCGGCTTCTCGGACGCCGAGTATGAGCAGGCTGGCGCCACGGTTTTGCCGACCATCGAGGATGTGTACGCCAAGGCCGAGATGATTGTGAAGGTGAAGGAGCCCATTGCCTCGGAGTATCCCCTCATCAAGGAGAATCAACTGCTGTTCACGTATTTCCACTTTGCCTCGGGTGAGGAGCTGACCCACGCCATGATTGAGCGTAAGGCAGTTTGCCTGGCTTACGAAACGGTGGAGCTGCCCTCACGCGCGCTGCCCCTGCTCATCCCGATGAGTGAAGTAGCTGGCCGTATGGCCCCGCAGGAAGGTGCCAAGTACCTGGAGAAGCCGCTGAAAGGCCGTGGTATTCTGCTGGGTGGTGTGCCCGGCGTTAAGCCTGCAGAAGTGCTGGTGCTGGGTGCTGGTATCGTGGGTACGCAGGCTGCCAAAATTGCGGCCGGCCTGGGCGCCAAAGTAACCGTAATGGACATCAGCCTGAACCGCCTGCGCGAGCTGGACGACTTCATGCCCAAGAACGTGGTAACGCAGTACTCCAACGAGTACAACATCCGCGAAGCCATCAAAACCGCCGACCTCATCATTGGCGCCGTGCTGATTCCGGGTGCCAAAGCCCCGCACCTCATCACGCGCGACATGCTGAAGACCATGCGTGCCGGCACGGTGCTCGTGGACGTAGCGGTGGACCAGGGTGGCTGTATTGAAACCTGCCGCCCCACCACGCACGAAGACCCAACTTTCATTATCGACGACATCGTGCATTACTGCGTGGCCAACATGCCGGGCGCAGTACCCTACACGTCTACACTAGCCCTGACCAACGCCACGCTGCCTTATGCGGTGAAGCTGGCTAACCTGGGCTGGCAGGAAGCCTGCCGCCGCGACGAGGCCCTGCGCCTCGGCCTGAACGTGGTGCACGGCAAAGTGGTGTACAAAGGCGTAGCCGACGCTTGGGGGCTGCCACTGGAAACCGTAGAATCCGTAATGGAAGAAGCTGTTGCTTAACTAGTAATTGAGAAGTAGCAAGTAAGAATTGGGCGTTCTGGCAGCATGTTGGCTGTTAGGGCGCTCAATTTTTCTTTACTATCCGAATTCCGGCTGTCGTGCCGGTACACACTGAATCGGCAGGCAGCCACTTGCTCCTTCCTGATCTTATTAACTCCCACATGAAAGGCATTCTATACAAAGGCAGTGAACTGACGGATCTGGTGAGTTTCGCGCGCCTCCCTTCCTACCTGCAAGCCTTTTTGCGCGAACAAAACGGTATAGTGGCTTACTTTGGCGGGCTGCACATCCGGGGCTGCGTTTCTGATCTAAGCTGGCACTCTCTGGCGGAAGCATGGCAGGGCGAGCAGGCGTTCTGGCGCACGTATGCTATAGTGCAGGAAACCGATATTCCGTTTGCTCAGGATTGCGCCGGCAACCAGTTTCTGCTGCGTGGTGATGCCGTGCTATGGCTGGACACGGAAACCGGCGAGCTGGCCGACCTGGAAGTGGATTTCAAGCACTTTCTATTCGGGGCCGAAAAGTTTCCGGTAGATGCACTGGGAATGGAGCCGCTGCGAGCCTTCCAGCAAAATGGTGGTGTGCTGCGGCCAGGCCAGTTGCTAAGCGTTTACCCGCCTTTCTGCATGGCCACCGATGGGCAGCAAACGCCCAGCTTTAAGGCAATAGGTGCCACTGAGAGGCTGGCTTGGCTAGCCGATTTCTACCGCCAGATTAAGGATTTGCCAGATGGACAGTCCATCAGTCTGAAACCGCTGTAAGCTGTAGCGTCCTTCACTCTTCCGCCGCTAGCCGGCCTGTTCAGGGCAGGCGGGCAGCACTGATTTCTCGTTTTGTATGCCTGCTGAGTTTCTGTGGTTGCTGCTACGCCGTCTGGCCCTGTTAATGGGGGCTTACCTATTGCTGCGCCTTGGATTCTACGTAGCCAACGCCAGCATTTTTCAGGAAGCGGAACTCACTGCCCTGCTGCTGGCCTTCTGGCACGGCTTCCGCTTCGACATGTCGGCGCTGTTGCTGCTGAATGTGCCGGTTATTGTGCTGTCGTTGGTGCCGAGCCGCGGGCAAGTATGGCAGCGGATGCTGCGGGCGGTATGGCTGCTACTCAATGGGTTCGGGGTGGCCCTTAACCTGATTGATACGGAATACTTCCGCTTCATTGGGCGGCGCACCAGCAACGAACTGGTTACTATCGGGGATGATGTGCGGCGGCAGGCCGGACAGCTACTGCTCAACTACTGGTATCTGCTGATTCCGTTTGGGCTGCTGCTGCTGGCACTGTGGCGGCTGTATCCACTGCCCAAGCCCTTGCCCGCGCCAACTGGCCCACTACCAGCAGCCAAAAGCCGTACAACTATTGCGCTGATTTTTGGGGCGCAGTTGGTACTGCTGGCCGGGCTGGTGGTGCTGGGTATTCGGGGTGGGCTGCAGCTAAAGCCGTTGCGCACCGGGCACGCATTCGGGCAGCAGCCGGCCGTGCTGGGCCACTTGGCCCTCAACAGCACCTTCACATTCCTGAAAAGTATTGATGCCCAAACGATAGAGCGCAAAACGTATTTCCGCTCTCCTGCTGAGTTGCGCCAGGCCCTGGCAGCCCGCCCTCTGCCACCAGCGGCTGCCCCACCCACCGCTGATAACGTGGTGATTCTGCTACTGGAAAGCTTTGCATCGGAATACACGGGGGTTGAAAACAGCGGCCAAACCGGCTACACGCCGTTTTTCGATTCGTTGGCGACGCACGGCGGCGTGCTGTTTCGTGAGCATTATGCCAATGGCCGCCGCTCCATTGAGGCCCTGCCCGCCACACTGGCCGGCTTGCCCGGCTTGATGGACAATTCGTTCATTACTTCCAGCTTCCAGACCAATGAGCTGCATGGGCTTGGTGAACTGCTGGGCCAGCGCGGCTATGCTACATCTGTTTTTCACGGCGCCCAAAACGGCACTATGGGCTTCAATACCTTTTCCGGTATTGCGGGAATACAGCAGTATTATGGTCTGGACGAGTACCCAGGTGGCGCAAAGAGCCCCGATTATGACGGCCACTGGGGTGTTTTCGATGAGCCTTACCTGCAGTATTTCAACCGGGAACTTAGCCGAAAGAAGGAACCATTTTTCAGCACTGTATTCACGCTAAGCGCCCACGAGCCATTTACGCTACCAGGCGAATACAAAGGAAAATTTCCGGCTGGCACCCTGCCTATCCAGCCCACTATTGCCTACACCGATTATGCGTTGCGGCGCTTTTTTGCGGCAGCTGCCCGCCAGCCCTGGTACCGCCGCACGTTGTTTGTGCTACTCGCCGACCACACTTCCCAGAGCGACAATCCGGCCTACCTCAACACACTGGGCGCTTACAAAACGCCGCTTCTGCTTTTTCATCCTGGCCGAACCTTGCCCGCCGCCAACGTGCACCGCATTACTCAGCAAGCCGACGTACCAGCTACGGTGCTGGATGTGCTGGATGTACCCGTGCCAGCGTCTCGCTTATTGCCTTTCGGCTACTCAGCTTTTGATGCCGGAACCATGGGGCGGGCTCTTTTCCTGAGCGGCGGCAGCTATTTTCTGGTGCATGCTGACTTTGTAACGGAACTGACCGCCGACAATAAAGTCCGGTTGTATCCTTATCAGACGCACTTTATTCCGGCCAAACCGCTGCTCAACCCCGATCCGCAGAAGCTGCAGCAATACGGCAATGAGCTGAAAGCCTGCGTGCAGTTCTTCACCGCTGGGCTACTCGACAACACGCTCTACCGCTGAGCCAGCCGGTTTGTGTGGCGCTGTTCTACCCTTCCTGCTCCTGCAGCCGTGCCTGGATGGCCTTTATTTCTTCCGAATCAATGGGCTTGTGGATCAAACCGGCAACCAGCTCATATTGCTTCGCCTTTTCCATGTCCGAAAGTGCCAGCGACGAGGTGAGAATGTAGATCTGGCAGCGCCCCTGCAATTCGTCGGTGTAGGGTGCTAGCGCCTCCAAAAACTGCCAGCCGTTCATCACGGGCATATTCAAATCCAGAAAAACTACTTGCGGCACCGTCTTCTCCTTGTTCTGGACCAGCTGCTGCAACGCCTGAGTAGCCGAAACAAACGTGCAGATCAAGTTTGAAAACCCTTCGGCCCGCAACAGCTGCTCTGTAAGGTAGATGCTGAGTGAATCGTCGTCAATTAAGTAGGTTTCAATTCGCATAACGCTAGAACTCTAGGGTGAAGTGGGTTCCGACCCCCACTTTGCTCTGAACGCTAATACGGCCGTTCATGGATTCTACATGGGATTTCACTAAAAATAATCCGATACCCCGGCCCGGCTTGTCGGGATGGAAGCGGCGGTAGAGCTGGAAGACGTCTTCCCCTTCCTTCTCCTGGTCGAATCCGGAGCCGTTATCCCATACATCTATCGTCACACGCTCATCGGCAGTTGCAGAAGCCTCGATGGTAATCTGCAGCGGACGCGCATCAGACCGGTATTTGATGGCATTGGAAATCAGGTTGTGGAAAATACTGTGGAAATACGCCCGGCTTCCCTGCACATGCAGTTGCTCGGCAATGCTGCAGTGCAACTGGCCGCCGCACTGACGGAGCTGCTTCTCTAGGCCAGTCAAGGCCTGCTGGCATACGGCCGCTATTGCCACTGGCTCTGGCCGGTAGCTGCCCTGCTGGTCGCGAATAGCCAGAATTCCGTTGACATCGGCCAGCACCCCATCCAACAGTTGGATGCTGGTGCGCAGGTGGTTCAGTGACTCGTCGAATACCGGCGACGCTTTATCAACTCGCAGAAGCAGGTTGCTGTAGCCAAGCGCATTCGCCAGTGGTGCCCGCAGGTTATGCGACACGATGTAGGCAAACTGTTGCAGGTCGGCATTTTGCTTGCCCAGCCTGTCGGCCAGCAGCTGTTGTTTCTCCTCCGCTTCCTTGCGAGCCGTGATATCCTGCATTGCGCCAATCATCCGGACCGGATAGCCATGCTCGTCGCGTAGGATATAGCCCCGGTCGAATACGACTGCCCAGGAGCCGTCAGCACGGAGAAACTTGTACTCCTGTTGCCAGAATGTATTAGCGGTATTGAAGGCCGTTTGCACCAGACCCGCCACTACCCGCTGGTGTTCCGCTTCTTCTACGGCATCAGCCCACGTGCTGAATGGGGTCGGATTTTGCTTTAGCTCATAGCCAAACAACGTATTAAAGCCCTCCCCCCAAAACAGCGTGTTGGCGGCCACGTTCCAATCATAAAGAGCATCAGTGGTAGCCCTGAGAGCATACTGAAACCGTTCGTTACTGGTCTGCAGGTCTGCTTCTACTTCCTTCTGCGCAGTCAGGTCGTGCACAATTCCTACCAGTTGGCAGCAGGTGCCATCCGATTCCAGCACGGGCGTTATGCTTACTTCGGCCGTTTTGCGTCCGTTCGGGTAATCTGATACCTCCTGCCAAACCACGCTTTTCATGGTGCGCAGCGCCGTATTATAGTGCTCTAGCACCATGCTAAGCGAAGGCTCAGGAATAATTTCCGAGACCAAGCTCCCCACTACCCGAGCCGCCGGAACACCCGTCGTTTGCTCGAATGCCTTGTTCACAAACATAAACCGAAACTGCCCGTCTTCTTCCCGCCGCAGCACAAACGTCACGTCAGCAATGTTATCGAAGATGACTGACAGATGCTTTTCGCGCTCCAGCAACAAGGAATTTGTGGACGATGCCAGTTCCTTCCTGACCAACCCATAGACTCCTGCAGCTTGCCCTTCAGCGGCAGGCAAAGGCAGCAGCGTCAGCGTAACCGGGAATGGCTGGCCCTGCACTAGCAGTTGCGCTTCATGTGCCACTACTTCGCCGGCCGCCGCGCGGCGCAGGTGTTGGCGCATGGCGTCAGCTTCCGATGAAACCATGAACTCCATGAGCAATTGTCCGGCTAGGTGCGCAGCGGGCTGCTGGAGCAAGCTGGCGAACCCGGCTGTCAGTTGAAGCAACCGGCCATTTACATCTAACCTGAATGCGGCTTCCGCACTGTGCTCAAATGCTGTACTATCCAGCGGCGTGCCTGCATCTATCATAGTCGGTCGGAAGCAAAACAATTCGTCTCACGCTGGCAGCTTCCCGTCTATTGGTCTTTTGCTCATGCAGCAGAAGCGGCAGCAACTGTAATAAAGCAGAAGTATACTCGAGAGGTTATAAAGAAAGTAAATTACCGCAACTCATTCAGTATAAGCCTCTCAATTTGATAGCAGGTTATTTCCGGCCGACCCGACATAGTGCGGCACTTCGGGCAGCCGCTCGTTGGTACGCTGCTCGAAATTCACGCGCCAGCAGAAATGATGCAGGCCATTGGTCAGCAGTAGCAGCGGAGCACCAATGGTCTGGTTGTAGGTGGCAGCCTGCATAGCCACTGCGGCCGTGATGGGCACTGTGGGGCGCTTGCATTCCACTAGCAGCAGCGGGAGGCCACTAGCATCCAGCGCAACCAAATCGGTGCGCTTCTGGCGCTGGTTGTAGCGGTGCCCCTGCTCCAGACTCAGCAGGCCTTTGGGGTAGCCGCGGTGGTTGATGAGGTAATGCACCACGTGCTGGCGTACCCATTCTTCGGGTGTCAGTACCACATGCTTGCGGCGCAGTACATCCCATATCAGCAAATTTTCGCTGGATTGTGTAACTTTGTATTCGAAAGGCGGCAGGTTCAACTCTTGCATCACCTCCAAAGGTACGGTCCCCGAACTTCGGTTCCCGCTTTTCCCCTCCGTACCGTCACATCCTCTTTCCAAGGATCTGACGGTTTTTTTGTACCCGCTTGGGTGCCCGGCCAGGGCAGCAGATATTGAGTTTCTTCTGCCCAAAGCCCTACTTTTCTCATTCATTCACTCGTTTAGTCATTTCCCGAATTGCCTATGAAATCCAAATCTGACATTGTAGAAAACTGGTTGCCCCGCTACACTGGTGTACCGCTGAAAGAGTTCGGACAGTATATTCTGCTGACCAACTTTATCAACTATGTACACATGTTCGCCGAGCAGTTTGGCGTAGAGGTGCGCGGCCTCGACAAACCGATGCAGACGGCTACCGCCAACGGCATTACCATCATCAACTTTGGCATGGGCTCGCCTATGGCCGCTACCGTCATGGACCTGCTATCGGCTGTGAAGCCTAAGGCGGCGCTGTTTCTGGGTAAGTGCGGCGGCCTGAAGAACAAAACCAAGCTCGGTGACCTGATTCTGCCCATCGCCGCTATTCGGGGCGAGGGTACGTCGGATGACTATCTGCCAGCCGAAATTCCTGCGCTGCCCTCGTTCCGCCTGCAGCGTGCGGTAAGCAGTATGATCAAGAAGCACGAGAAAGACTACTGGACCGGCACGGTGTATACCACCAACCGCCGCGTGTGGGAGCACGACGAAAATTTCAAAGAGTATCTGCGCCAGATCCGGGCCATGGCCGTGGACATGGAGACGGCCACTATTTTCACAGTCGGCTTCGTGAATGAGATTCCGCATGGCGCGTTGCTGCTCGTCAGTGACAACCCCATGACGCCTGAAGGGGTGAAAACCGCCGAAAGCGACAAAAAGGTGACGGCCGATTACGTAACGGCACACCTACAGATTGGTATTGACTCGCTGCTGGAACTGAAAAACTCCGGCGAATCGGTGAAGCACATGCGCTTCGAGTAGCAAAACTGCCGGCCGAAAGCTAGCTTGCACGGTATGCAGGCACCCTCTGTCCCCAGTGCCTCACCCGATGGCGCTGGGGATTTTTTGGCAGAAACGGCCCGCAGCCGTGCGGTTCGGGCTCTTGCCAATCTGTGTATCAGACCTTAACTGCAACTTCTATGACTTCATTTTCTACTCCCTATCTGGATATTACTTACCGGCCTGAACAGCACGTGCTGCTGGGGCGTTGGCTGCGCGCAGTAATGCCTTTTGAGCTGCAACAGGGGTACGCCGCACTCCTGGAAGCAGCTGCCGAGCATAACTGCCGCTTCTGGCTGCTCGATATCAGGCGGCGCGTTGGGGTTGATTCGTCGGATGTATTCTGGATTATGGAAGAGTTTTTTCCGAAGCTGCAGCCCCGCTTGGGCCGCACCACGTACCTGGCCTTCCTGATGTCGCCACACCATTTGGCCGGCGTACTCGCCAACGCCACTATCCCCTCGCTCACCTACTTCGATACCCTGCCCTATCAGCTGCAACGCTTCACGGACGAGTCTACTGCGCTGGAATGGCTGCAGCATTGCTACCAGCAGGATACGGTAGCTACCCAATAACCCCGGAATAGTAGAGGTAGGATGCGGAATGCCGTGTGTACTTTCGCCCCATGATTCTGTTCCGTCTCCGTCTGCTGGCTCTGCTGCTGCTGCCAGTTCTGCTCAACAGCTGCCAGTCCCGCTCCGCAGCTGACCTGATTGTGTACAACGCCACCGTCTACACCGTCGATTCGACTTTCAGTAAGGCGCAGGCCTTTGCTGTGCAGAATGGCAGGTTTGTGGCGGTAGGAACCGCCGAGGAAATTCGGGGCCGGTACCAGGCCAAGCAGGAAGTGGACGCGCAGGGCCAGTTCATCTATCCTGGTTTCTACGATGCGCACTGCCACTTCTACCGCTATGCCCTGGGCCTGCGCGACGCCAACCTAGTAGGTACCGGCTCGTGGCAGGAAGTGGTGCGGAAGCTGCAGGAACAGCGCCGGCAGTATCCGCAGGCCGCTTGGCTTACGGGCCGTGGCTGGGACCAGAATGACTGGCCTGGCAAGCAGTTTCCTACGAAAGACACACTGGACGCACTGTTCCCGAACATACCCGTTTTCATTATCCGGGTAGATGGCCATGCCGCTCTTGTCAACCAGAAGGCGCTGGATTTGGCTGGTGTTACGGCCCGCACACCTATTAGCGGGGGCACCATCACCGTAGGTGCGGGCGGAAGACTCACCGGCCTGCTCGTAGACAATGCCGTGAAGCTAGTATCAAGCAAGATTCCGGCTGCCACGCCGGCAGAGGCGGAAGCCGCATTGCTCGAAGCTCAGCAAAACTGCCTGGCCGTGGGCCTCACCAGCCTTGCCGATGCAGGCTTGGACAAGTCTGACATCGACCAGATGCAGGCGCTGCAGAAGACCGGCAAGCTCAAGCTGCGTCTGTATGCCATGCTCAACCCAACCAAGGCCAACCGGGACTTTTACCTTAAAAACGGGCCGGTCTTTACGGATCAACTCACTGTCAACTCGTTCAAAGTATACGCCGATGGGGCTCTTGGTTCTCGCGGAGCCTGTCTGGTGCATCCGTATTCCGACCGGCCTAAAGAAACCGGGTTCCTGCTTTCTACTGAGAAGGAGTTTCGGGCCCTCGCGCAGGAAATTGCGGCCAGCAAGTTCCAGATGAACACCCACGCCATCGGCGACTCAGCGAACCGCATCATTCTGAACATCTACGGCGAGGCGCTGCAGGGCCAGCAGGACCGGCGCTGGCGCATCGAGCATGCCCAAGTTGTGACGCCGGCCGACATGCCGAAGTTCGGGCAATTCGGCATAGTGCCTTCGGTGCAGCCCACGCACGCTACGTCGGATATGTACTGGGCCGGCGAGCGGCTAGGCGCGGACCGCCTGAAAACGGCGTATGCCTACGAAGCACTGCGCAAGCAGTATGGCCAAGTGGCTATCGGCAGCGACTTTCCGGTGGAAGATATTAATCCGTTGTTCGGCTATCATTCGGCTGTAGCGCGGCAGGATGCCAAGAACTACCCCAGCGGCGGATTTCAGATGGAAAATGCCCTGAGCCGCCCCAATGCCCTCCGCGGCATGACCACCTGGGCGGCTCACGCAGCCTTCGAAGACAAGCAGAAAGGCAGCATCCGTCCCGGTATGGCCGCCGACTTCGTTGTACTCAACACTGACCTACTAGAGGCCCCCAAGGAAGAGCTGCGCACTGCAAAAGTGCAACAGACATGGATTGCCGGGGAGCGGGTATTTTCAGCCAAACCGTAGCACAGACTATTTGTAGAAGCAAAAGAGCCAGCCGTTGTGTAACGGCTGGCTCTTTTGCTTTTTCCTAAGACCTTCTCACCTACCTTCTATTTCTCGTCGGCGGAGGGGCCGTAGAGGCCGGGCACGGGAATGTCGAGCAGGCGTAAATAGACGGTAAGCTGGCCGCGGTGATGAATGCTGTGGTTGAGGCCCATGAGACGGATGGCGGTGCCTTTTGGACGGTCAAAAATCACCTGTTCGCCCCGGTGCAGCTTAAAATTGTGGGTCAGCGTCTCGTCGTCGGTGGCTTGCAGTTCCTTCTGTAGCGTAGCGCTGTAGTCGTCGAAGCGCGCCAGCAGTTCTTCTTTGCTCGTGGGCGTGGGGCCGGGTTTAGGCGCATTGGGGTCGAGGAAGTCGCGCGAGTCGTGGGTGACGAACAGCGTCTTGAAAGCAAGCAGATTAACAACGTGCGTTGCCAGCTGCCACAGCGTCATGCTCTTGGGGTGCGGGCGGTACTCGGCCTGCTCGAAGGGTACTCGCTCAAGCACTTTGCGGGTGCCAGCCAGCTCAACATGGAGCTCCGCCAAGATATTTTGCTGCAGGGAAGAGGTGTGCATTTGGGTGAGTGTAAGCGGGAATAAACCGGAGGAAAAACAAACGAGCATCGGGGCTTTCCCGATGCTCGTGCAATAAGCAAAAACTGTTCGTATTGTTCAGGAAGCCGGCATTCCTACGTTAGGCGTGGCAGGTGGCGGCGCCATTATCTCAGCGTCGTCGGTTTGCACCTCGCGCAGTTTCTTGCCGCGCAATTGGAGCAGAAAAATCAGCCCCAGGATGAAGAACACAATCAGGGCGAGGATGCTGTAGCGCATGTTGCCGCCCATCAGCTGCGAAATACCGCCAAATACCACCAGCCCTACCACGATGCCTACTTTCTCTGTGACGTCGAAGAAGCTGAAGTATGCGGCCGAGTTGTGTGTGTTCTCGGGAATAATCTTGGAGTACGTGGAGCGCGACAGGCTTTGTACCGCCCCCATTGTGAGGCCAATAACAGCAGCCAACGCGTAGAAACTCCACCCGGCCTGCACAAAATAGCCGGCCACGCAGATCAGCATCCAGATGAACACGGCCCAACTCAGCGCCCGGGTGTTGCCGATACGCTCCGACAGTTTGGCAAACAGATAAGCGCCCAAAATCCCGACAATCTGAAGCAGTAAAATGGTGATAATGAGCGAGGTACTATCCAGCTTGAGTTCTTCGGAGCCGAACAGTGTGGCCACATACATCACTGTCTGCACCCCCATATTGTAGGTGAAATACGCCAGTAGAAACCGTTTGAGGTTGGGCTGCTTTTTGGTTTCTTCCCATACTTTGGCCAGCTCACGGAAGCCGTTGAGCAGCCAGCCCGATTCGGAAGCAGCGCCGGCTGGCCGGCCGGGGTCGGCGGGCAGCGTGAAGAAGGGAATCTGGGCAAAGCCGGCCCACCAGATACCCGTGAGCAGGAAGCTGTACCGAGTGGCTTCGCCGGTACTCAGCCCAAACATGGGCGTGCCCGACAGCGTGGGGCCCTGTATCAGGATCAGGCATAGCACCAGCAGCACCACCGAACCGATATAGCCCATGGAAAAGCCCCGCGCCGACAAAGAATCGAACTTCTCCTCCGAGGAAATATCCGGCAGGTAGGAGTTGTAGAAAACGATGGAGCCGGAAAAGCCGATGGTCGCCATGATAAACACAAATACGCTCAGCGTAAACGTGCTCGGCTCAAAGAAATACAGCCCGGCACAAGAAGCGGCTCCGAGGTAGCAGAACACCTGCAGAAACAGCTTTTTCCGGCCCGAGAAGTCGGCCAATGAGGTGAGGAGCGGGCTGATGAGGGCAATAATCAGGAAAGCAGCCGAAACGGAGTAGTTCTGCAACGACGTGCCCGGCACGTGCATTCCCAGAAACTCAACCGGGGTTTTGCCACTGTCCGTGTTGGTGACTTCCTTCACCATCGAACTCCAGTAGATGGGAAAAATACTGGATGTAATAACCAGCGGATACACCGAATTCGCCCAGTCGTAGAACGTCCAGCCGGTCGTGATGCGCTTGTTATCCTTGGGAATATGGTAAAGGTCGGCTGCGGGAGCAGCCGGGGCGGCGGAAACGTCGCTCATAAGGACAAGGGTTGAAGAAGGGTGCGAGCAAGATAACGGGAATTCCCCGCCGCAGTTGTCGGGTGGTATACGCTAACCCGTTGCTTTCTGACGGCTACTTCGGCCACCTGCTTCTCTCCGCCAGCAACGCAGCATACTGCGCTTCTGTGTCTACATCCATTTCCCCACCCGGGAAGGGCACGGTAGTTACCAGTTCCGGGTGCTGCTTCAGGAGTTGGCCAGCTCCTGCGGCGTCTGGCAAGTGGCGGAGCAGCGGCAATACTTCAGCCCCAAACAATACAGGCACGCCCCGCACGCCACCATACTCGCTGGCCACAATGGGCTGGCCGGTGGTAGCATGTGCTTCGGCTAGGTGCTGAAGCAGCGCAGGCGTCACGAGAGGCTGGTCACAGAGCATCACCGTAACGGAGCTGAGAGCTGAAGATTGCGCCTCCAGTGCCTTCAAACCAGTTTTCAATGACGCGCCCATACCCCGCTCCCACTCTGGGCACCACGCCACACGTACGGGCAGACCAGCCAACTCCAGTAGCAACTCTGTATGCAGCGCCCCCGTCACCACTACTACCGGCAGGCTGCCCGCAGCCGCCACAGCAGTTTCAGCCGCCCGGCGCAACAAAGTTTGTCCCTGGTAGACCAGTAGTTGCTTAGGCCGACCAAGGCGCATAGATGCCCCCGCAGCGAGAAGTACAATAGCCCTGGGCATCAGTTGCGTTGTCACAAGTCGCACACGGCATCTACACGGCCTTCTGCTACCAGTGGCGCATCGGCGCGCAACGGCGGATGAATGGGTAGCGGCGAGTCGCGGAGGAAGCCAGCGGGCCGGCCAGTCAGCACGGCCTGTATTTCAGCTACGATGGACAGCGCAATTTCCTCGGGTGTTTCAGCTCCCAAATTTAGGCCGATGGGGCTGTGGATACGACCCTGCAGCTGCTCAGCAGCATCTGGAAAGGTTTTGCGTAGGTCGTCCAGGAGCCGTTCGTATTTCTTGCGCGGGCCCAGCAGGCCAATATATCGAGCCGAGGCAGCAGGCAGCAAGTGCTGCAACACGGCTAAATCGTAGTAATAGTTATGCGTCATCAGCAGGGCAAAGCTGCCATCATACGGTTCCTGCGGTATTTGGGCCAGTGGCAGCACTCGCACCGCGTCGGCATCGGGAAAGCGGGTAGGCTGCGCCTGAGCCGGGCGGCCATCTACGACCTGCACCCGCCAACCAAGGCCCGCAGCCAGGCGCACCAGAGGCTGCACATCGTTGCCGGCCCCGTATACTGTAAGGCGCACGGGAGGCCGCAGAATTTCCAGGCTCACACGCACGGCACCAGCACCAGCGGCATAGTGCCGGGTAGCCGGCTGGCCGGCTGCCAGCGCCGCGTGAGCATCGGCCAGAATGGAGGCGTACAAGTCGGCGGCCTCGGGCAGCGTACCCTGCGTGTTGCTGTCACTAGTGAGCAAGAGCCTCTGCCCTACCTCCACCTTGCCTTCTGAGCCGGCAGCACTGAATACAGTAGCTACCACGGCCGGGGCCTCTACCCCATTGGCCCAGCGGCGCAACAGCTCTACCGGGTTATTATAATCCTGAAAATCTAGCGGCTCCAGCAAAATCTGGACGATACCCTGGCAGCCCAGCGCGGCCCCAAACTGCAAGTCATCATCGGGGTCAGTAGAGTCGTAGGTGACGACTGTGGGACGGCCCTGCCGGATGGTTCGGCGGGCGCGCTGGCGGGCATCCCCTTCGAGGCAGCCGCCACTGATGGCGCCGGTCAACTGGCCTTCGTCGGTTACGAGCATACGGGCTCCGGGGCGGCGGTAGGCGGAGCCCGCCACATCCACCACCGACGCTAGAGCGCAGGCGCGTCCGGCAGCCCGGTGTTCATCATAAGCCTGTAGCAGGCGCTGTAGTTCGGTCATTGTAAAGTAAAATACGGGGCAGTGAATCGCAGAGTTAAGCAAGGCCGGCCCTTGTAGACAAAACGCAGAATACTAGCCATCCACCAACGAACAGCCTTTTTCCTCTGCCCTGCCCGAAATAGCAGCTATGGTTATGCTTGCACTGCTTTCGTCGCCAGTATCTTATCCGGCGTGATGGGCAAACTGCGCACCCGCTTGCCGGTTGCATGGAACACGGCATTAGCCACGGCCGCCGCTACACCTACCATCGAAATTTCGCCGATGCCTTTCACCCCCATGGCATTGATATACGGGTCTTTCTCGTCGATAAATTCCACTGTCATGTCCGGAATATCCGCGTTGACGGGAATGTGGTAGTCGGCCAGGGAGGCATTGGTGTAGCGGGAGAAGTTCTGGTCGCGGTGAGTGGCTTCCATCAGAGCGCTGCCAATACCAAAGATGCTCCCCCCGATAATCTGGGAGCGGGCGGTTTTGGCGTTGAGGATGCGGCCCGCGCCGTGCACACTTACCCAACGCGTAACGCGCACGGTACCCAACTCAGGGTCAACTTTCACCTCGCAGAAATGTGCTCCAAACGAATGCATAGAATGGTCGCCGGCCTCGTCCTTTTTGCTGGGGTCGGCGTTGGCGGCAGCCTGGGCATCTTCGTAGCCGCTGCCGTATAGGCCCTGCCCATTTCCTTCGATGTCACTTATTTCGGCGCGCTTCATGATGGCCGCAAAATCTTCTCCCTTCTGCGGATTGGCTTTCAGTTGCAGCCGTCCTTTTTCCACTGCTACTTCGGTCGGCTTGGCCTTGTAGAGAGGCGACTTTTTGTCCAGCACCGCCAGCTTAATCAGCTTTTGCCACACGTCCTGCGCAGCCATGTACACCGACGATGATACCGTGCCGGCCGCCACCGAGCCCCCCGAGTTGGGAGCCGTAGGCAGCTTGGTGTCGCCCAGCTCGAAGCGTACTTTCTCCACGGGCAGAAATAGCGCATCGGCCGCTACTTGCGTCATGACGGTGTAGGTGCCGGTACCTAAGTCTGTAGCACCCGACTGCACCACAGCGTGGCCGTCGGCGTAGAGGCGGGCGCGGGCCGTACCCTGCGAGTTATGGACGGGGTAGCTAGCCGTTGCCATGCCCCAGCCCACCAGCAAACGACCGTCGCGGGTGGCACCGGCTTTGAGGTTGCGCTTGCTCCAGCCAAACAGCTCAGCCCCACGGGCGTAGCACTGTTTCAGGCTCTTGCTGCTCCAGGCCTGGCCGGTGCTAGGGTCTTTTTCGGCGTAGTTCCGCAGCCGAATTTCCAGCGGATCAATGCCCAATTGGTAGGCCAGATCGTCCATCGAGCACTCCAGCGCAAACGAGCCAGGAGCCTCGCCGGGGGCCCGCGTGAAAGTAGAGGTCATTACGTTGGCGCGGGCCAGCTGGTAGCTCGCCTCGAAATTCTCACACGCGTACAGCAGATTGATAATCTTGCTATTGGGCTCGGCATAATTGTCCCAGGGCGACGTGGTAGAGGTCTTTTCGTGGATTAGGGCCGTCAGTTTACCGTCTTTGGTAGCGCCAACTTTCAGGGTTTGGGTCTGGTCTTCGCGGTGGCCCATACTAGTGAACATCTGGGGCCGCGTGAGAGCCAGTTTCACCGGCCGGCCTACCGCTTTGGCGGCCTGCACCGTCAGAATAGTATGCGGCCAGGTAGAACCCTTGCAGCCAAAACCGCCCCCCAAATACTTGGTCACCACACGCACCTGCTCCGCCGAGAGGCCCAGCATGGCACTCAGCGCCTTCTGCGTCCGCGACACCCCCTGCGTAGATTCGTACACCGTCAGGCGGTCGGCCGCCTCCCAATGCGCCGTGGTAGAGCCGGGCTCCATCGGGCTGTGGTGATTAATAGCGTGGTCGTATTTGTGAGTGAGCTGGATAGCAGCAGACGCAAAGGCCGCCTGCGGATTGCCGCGTACCGTGTGGCCCTTGGTTTTACCGTCTTGTATCTTTTCGGGGTCGAACAGCTGCGCTTTGGGGTCCTCGTAAGAGGCAATAGGCGTTTCAGCCGCTATCTGCACCTTCAGCAAGGAAGCAGCATACTGAGCCCGCTCCAACGTATCGGCCACTACCACTGCCACTGGCTGTCCGGCATAATGAACCTGGTCGGAGGTGAGTGGCAGGAAGCCCATGGGTGCACCAATAGCCTTTTTTCCCTCGGGGTCGTTGGGCGTTTTAGCCAGTTTGGGCAGATTCTGGTGGGTGAGGATGGCCACCACGCCGGGCTGTTTCATTGCGGCGCTGGTATCGAAGCCGGTAATGCGCCCCTTGGCCACGTCGCTGGTTTTGAGCACAGCATGCACCAAACCCGGCAATTGGTTGAATTCCGCGGAGTATTTTGCCTGGCCCGTGACTTTCGCCCGGCCGTCGACACGGTCTAGCGGCTGGCCTACGATGCCAGCTTTAGGGTTAGTTTCAAAGAAATTCGGTTCGATATCCATCTGGGAGGGTATGTCTTGATACGGATAGAAGGCCTATTGCTCTTTATCGAAGTGCACAAGGGCCCGGAACTACTGGCTAGCCAGCGAGCTGCTGCAGAGCACGCACGAGTGTGTTCTGGGCCAGCTCGACCTTGAAGCGGTTCTGCTCCCGGGGCCGTGCCCCCTGCAGCGCCGCCGCCGCCGCCGCCCGGAACGTAGCCTCCGTGGCCGGCGCCCCGGTCAATACCGTTTCGGCTTCGCGGCTGCGCCAGGGCTGCGCGCCCACGCCGCCCAGCGCCACGCGGGCCGAGCGGATGGTGCCCGACTGCACATCCAGACCCACCGCGGCCGAGGCCAAAGCGTAGGCGTAGCTGCTGCGCTCACGCACTTTCAGGTAGGTGGAGCGCTGCGCATGCGCGGCCGTCGGAATCGTGACGGCCACAATCAGTTCCCCGGGCTCGAGCACCGTTTCCTTGTGCGGCGTCGTGCCCGGCAACAGATAAAACGCCGTGACGGGCACGCGGCGCTGCTTGCCTTTCTGGTTTTCCAGCGTCAGCACGGCATCCAACGCGGCCAGCGCCACCGACAGGTCGCCGGGGTAGGCGGTGGCAATGCACGAGTCACTTACGCCCAGGATAGCTAGGTTGTGGTTATCCCCCGTCAGGGCCGGGCAGCCGGAGCCGGCCACACGCTTGTTGCAGGGAAAGGCCGCGTCGCGGAAGTAGCCGCAGCGGGTGCGCTGCAGGATGTTGCCCCCGATACTGGCCATGTTGCGCAGCTGCGGGGAGGCCGCCAGCAACAGGGACTGCGACACGGCCGGAAACTGCTGCACGACCAGCGGGTGCTCGCCCACCGTGCTCATGCGTTCCAGGGCCCCGATGCGCAGGCCGTCTGTGGTTAGCTCAATGCCCGTGAACGGGAGGCGGGTGATGTCGATCAGCTGCGGGGGTTCCTGCAGGTGGGCCTTCATCAAATCCAGCAGCGTGGTGCCGCCGGCAATGTAGGCCGCCGTGGGCGTGTCCTTGCGCAGGGCCGTGGCTTCTTTGGCCGTGGCCGGCTGGGTATAGCTGAAATCGTTCATGGCGTTAGCCTTGGGCAGAGTGAGCGGCCACGTCGCGCACGGCGGCCAGAATGTTGGGGTAGGCGCCGCAGCGGCACAGGTTGCCGCTCATCCACTCGCGGGCCTGGTCGTCGGTGGTGGCGTGGCCTTCGCTCACGCAGGCCACGGCGGACAGAATCTGGCCCGGCGTGCAGTAGCCGCACTGAAAGCCGTCGTGCTTGATAAAGGCCGCCTGCATGGGGTGCAGCTCGTCGCCCGTGGCCAGGCCCTCAATGGTGGTGATTTCTTTGCCTTGCTGCATCACGGCCAGCGCCAGGCAGGAATTGATGCGCTGGCCCTCTACCAGCACGGTGCAGGCCCCGCACTGGCCCTGGTCGCAGCCCTTTTTGGTACCCGTCAGGTCCAGCCGCTCCCGCAGCGCATCCAGCAGCGTCACCCGGGGCTCCACCCGTAGCAGGCGGGCCTGGCCGTTGACGCGCAGGGTGATGTCGGTGGCGCCCTGAATATTGTTGGAGAAAGCCGTCAGCCGCTCGGCCTGCGCTACCAGCGGCGGGGCCAGGGCCAGGCCCAGCAGCCCGCCGGCCTGTTTCATAAACGAGCGGCGCGTACCGTCCTCAGGATGCGGCGGCATGCCCTCCGGAGTACCGGGAGAAGAAACTGTTGACATATAGAAAACCAGATAGATGAAAATCCCACACCACGCACCGACTCCTGTTTCCAATAACCATTCGCAGCCGGCCAGGTTGCCCTAGGCGGAGCATAAAATATTGGCATAGCGGCAGGCGGCAGCACCCGTGCCGCTTGTACGGCCCGTACCCGGCATAGTTGAAGCAGGACACACCTAATTCTACGGCAGAGCGAGCAAGCACAGTAAGTCCCGCACTACCTAGCTCCTGCCGGCGCAGGTGGCCGCTTTGCTGGCCTACTCCCCCGAATCCAACTAGTGGTGATGCGCCGCTTCCGACTCTTCCATAGAAGAGCCTTCGGCCTGCGTGGCAAACCAGCGCAGAATATCTTCGGCGTCGTAGGGGTTTCCCTGCACTAGGTAGTGAACGGCGGCCTGCTTCCAGTTGGCCAGGCTTTCGGGCTGGTAGCGGCGGTTTTGTACCCGGTCGGGGTGGTTGGCAAGCCACTGCTCTACCAGAGCCTGGGCTTCTCTTTCGGTATACGGTTCCATAGCAGACCTAACTAAGTGAACATGGGCCGGCCTGACAGCCAGCTAACCTTCCGTACTGTAGGTTAATATACGTTTTTCGCTACTTATTCCCGAGGCCATATCGGAAGCCCAACAGCAATTCCGGATTATGAATACAGCAAATTTGTAGTAGGCATGCCGTGTATTGAACTTGGCTGCCTATTTTTGAGGTACAGGGATATAGCCACGCTGCTACCTTAGGAGCTGCTTTCAGCTACGTTCGCCTTTCGCGGGGCGTCTGCCTACTTCACCTACCTGCACCATGAAAAGCTTCCAGCGAATCGAGCAAACCGCCTTGCAGCTGTTTGCAGAACGGGGCTACGACCATACATCTACGGCGCTGATTGCCAAAGAGGCCGGTGTTTCTGAGCCCCTGATTTTTAAATATTTCCAGAGTAAAGACAAGCTTTTCGAATCCATCATCAAGGATGGCTACAAACGCATTGTGGAAGCGAATCGGGGCATGCTGACCGAAGCCGACGCCAGCGCGCTGGTCCTGAAAGTCATCGACCTGCCCTACAAGCTGGTTCGGGAAGAACGCGCCTTCTGGACGCTGCAGGATAAAGCCTTCGACAAAGAGGTGGTGCAGAAACACTTCCAGAAGTTCATGCTGCCGGTATACTCGCTGCTCAACAAGGCGTTTGTGGATATGGGCTATGCGCAGCCCGACCTAGCCACCTACCACCTCACGCTGCTGGTACAAGCACTGTGGCGCCAGCTGCTGCACGAGCAGGACGACGAGATGCTGAACCGGCTGAATGCCTACCTCAAGCGCATATATACCAACCCAGCCATGACCGAGCTGCATCAGTAATTCGGCGCCGCCGTTCAGTAATCAGTTCCAACAACAAGGCCGCTCCCAAGTATGGGAGCGGCCTTGTTGTTGAATCGTAAGACTTCGGCAGCTTGTTGAGAAGCTGCCGAAGTCTTACGGCAGGCTTACGGCGCAATACGGGAGTAGTAGACTTTTAGCTGGAGCGGATGCGCTGTATTTGCCGTTGAGCCCAGTATCACACGCTCTACGGTACTGGCTTCGGCGCTGAGCAGGATGCCGTTGTTTTCCAGCGTCCCGCGCAGCACACTCTCCATGTATGCCGTCAGGTTCAGGGCATAGAATCCCTGCTGCAACCCGGTACGGGCCGATATATCTTGTTGGTAGGCCACGGTGAGCGTGCTGCCATCGGCGTTCAGAAACAGGGCCCCGCTTTGGTTGGCCCGGCTGGTCAGGCGCGGAACCAGAGTGGCCGGTGGCGGCAAAAAGCGGCTTTCGGTACTGGTAACAACCTCCAGCCGCAGTTGCGCGCTATTGACGATGATGGTGCCGCCCAAATCCTTCAACTGCTGTAGGTACGGAAACTCCAGCTTGGTTCGCAGGCCCAATCCGGCCTGGATATATGTTTCCTCGGCGGTAGCAGCACTGGCCAGTGCCTGCCGTGTACCCGTAAGTGAGGCCAGCGCCGTGCTGCTCCGGTCGGCTTGCAGCTGAAAGAAGTAGGCATTAGAACCAGCGGCCGAAAAATCCTCCGTAATGGCCACAGTAGGGTCGGTGGGGTCGTGGTAGTAGAGGTGTAGTGTAGCGGCAGCAGCCCAACGCAGCGAGGCATTGTCGGCGCCTCCTGGGGCCAGCGCCAGGCCAGGCAGGCGGGCCCGCAGCTCGTCGGTGGTCATCAGCTGGCCGCTTTGGCCAGCCTGTAGCAGCTCCCGCCCCAGCCCATCGGCCAGCCGCATCCGAAAGCTCCCCAGCCCTGCCCGGGCCCGGAAAGTGCGGCTGCCCAGGGCCGTAGCCTCATAGCCCAGCGCATCACGCGTGTAGTAGGTTTTGCCGGTCCGGAAAGGCTCCTGCAGGCGGTGCACGGCCAGCTGCTGCGTGCGGGTAGTGTCGCCGTAGCGGTATGAGTCGGCGGTGAGTTCCAGCACCAGCGAGTCATACACCATAGTCTGAGTCGGTTGGAAGGCTGAACTCAGCCCCGGTTGCAGAAAGCCGCGGGCCACAATGGTACCCAGGCGCGCATCCACGTAGCGCCCGGTCAGTAGGTAGCCAGTACCTGAGGACACAACTGAGTCGGTGAGGACCGTGCTGGTGCGCACCGTGAGGGTATCAGTATAAAAGGTGCCCGTGGCAATATTGGGCGAAGGAAGATCGTCGCCGATGCCCGTGGCTTCGGTGCAGGCCGCTAGGCACAGCAGTAGCAGCGCCAGCCCACTATTCCAGACACGAGTACCGGCGTAACGGAGGCGCTTAGTCATTTTCCTCCTCTGGCGACAGTTCCCACAAATCGTCGAGGCGCGTGGTACCGGAGAGGCCCAGCGCAATGTAGCCGCGGTTGTTCAGCGAGAAGCCGCAGGCATACGTGCGGCTGGCACCGCTGAAAGCTGTTTTCACGGTCCAGGTATCGGCCGTGGGGTCGTATTCCCAGCAGTCAGTCAAGCTACCGTTATGGTTACCCAGTGCTACATAGCCTTTGTCATTCACCACGAAGCCGACGGCATTTTGCCGCACCAGGGCGCTGTAGTCATAATCGTAGTCGTCGTTGTCATCATCGTAATAGACCAAGTCGCGGCGCTGTGTCCATTGCTCGGCAGCGGGGTCGTAGGCCCACACGTCGGTCTGGTAGGTGCCGTTGTCGGAGCCCAGCAGCAGAAAGCCTGTGCCTCCGATGCTGAAGGCCGACGCCCCCAGGCGCTTATTGCCCCCGAAGCTGGGCTTTTGCGTCCAGATATCGGCAGCCGGGTCATACTGCCAGAAATCCTTCTTGCTGTTGCCATCAAATCCGGTGCCTACATACCCTTTGTCGGCAATGGTCATGGCGACGGCGCCATAGCGGGCCGAGCCACCAAAATCAGCTTTCTGCGTCCACTGGTTGGTGCCGGGATTATACTCCCAGAAGTCCCGGAGCTTGTTTACCCCATCGTAGCCGGTACCTACATAGCCTTTGCCATTCGCCGCGAAGGCCACGGCCATATACCGCCCCACTCCCGGAAAATTGGCTAGCTGCCGCCAGGTGTTGGTGGTGGGGTTGTACTCCCAGAAGTCGTTCAACTTATCAACGCCGTCCGTACCCAAGCCTACGTAGGCTTTGTCGCCGATGGTAAAGCTGACGGCTGCGTTGCGGGCAAGGCCCTCGAACTGCGAGCGGCCGGTCCAGACGCCCAGCACAGCCACTTCGGGGTCATCATCGGTGGAGCAGGAAGTGAAGCTGAGTGCAGCCAGCAGCAGCAGTACTGCAGAAAACAGGTTTTTCATAGATGGTTAGGTTGGATACTGAGTTGGGGAGCTGAAAGCAGGGCCAAAGCGTTGCAGCGCTCCAGCCTTGCCTGGCTCTCAACTCTCACGATTCAAACCTACCCTCCCCTTTCGGCGGCTACCAGCACAGTCGGCCATTGCCCGCATTCCCTAGACAGTCGGCCTGATTTAGCCGGTCGGTCTAAGCGTTTCGATAGGGCCAGAAACACAGCAAGCGGCCCATTTTGGGCCGCTTGCTATGCAAATTCATCCTTTACAGTCAGGTCCAGCGGCTCAGAAACTGCAGGAAAGCTTCTTTGTACTGGTCACTCACGGCAATGGTGGCCGGGCCAATCTGCACCGTCAGGCGTCGCACCGATTCTATCTTGTCGAGGGCCACAATGAACGAGCGGTGAATGCGCATGAAGCGCCGGGCGGGCAGCTTCTCTTCGATGGACTTCAGACTCATCAGCGACAAGAGCGGCCGTGGGGCGCTGTGCAGATGCACTTTCACATAGTCCTTCAGGCCCTCTACATACAGAATGTCGCTCAGGGCCACTTTCACCAACTGGTACTCTACTTTCAGGAACAGAAACTCCTCTTCTGCGGCGGCAGGAGCCGGCACGGGTGCCGCTACGCTTTGGCCCCGCTCGGCGTAGGCACGGGCCTTGGTGGCAGCCCGCAAAAACTCTTCGTAGTTGAACGGCTTTACCAGATAATCCAGCGCATCTACGCGGTAGCCATCCAGCGCATATTGGTTGAAAGCTGTGGTGAAGATGATGCGAGGTCCGGTGCCAGGCTGCCCTCGGTCCAGCGTGCGCGCCAGTTCCATGCCATTGAGGTCGGGCATCTGGATATCCAGGAAAATCAGGTCTACCCCGCCCGGGTGTTCGTGGAGGCCTTGCAGAGCCTCTACGCCACTGCTGTAGCGCCCTACCAGGTTGAGGAAAGGAGTTTTTTCGATAAACGAGCAGGCCAGGCCCAGCGCCAGCGGCTCATCATCAACGGCTATACAGTTCAGAACGGTCATGCGAAGGGGGCTACGGACAGCGTAAGATGCACCCGGAATTCTGGGTCGGGAGCAGAAGGGTCGGTGACAAGCAGCGTGTAGCGGCCGGCATACAGCAAATCGAGACGGCGGCGCGTGTTTACCAACCCAATGCCGTTGCTTTCTTCGAGGCTGGCCACAGGCGTAGCAAAGCGCGAGTTGCGGACCTCCAGTTCCAGCACTTCGCTGGTTGGCTGCCGCACGGCTATACGGATGTGGCTCGCCTCTGTAGCGCTAACGCCGTGCTTAAAGGCATTTTCCACGAAAGGCAGCAGTACCATAGGCGCTACCGGCACTTCCTGTACGGGCTCCGGCAGCTCCAGCGTCACTTCCACCTTGTCGGTGAGGCGCAGGCGCATAAGCGTCACGTAGTCCTGCAAAAACGCAATTTCCTTGCTCAGCGGCGTGGTGCCGGCCGTGGTATCATAGAGTACGTAGCGCATCATGCGCGAGAGGGTGTGCAACGCCACGCGGGCAGCATCACCATCCAGTAAAGTCAGCGCGTAGATGTTGTTGAGGGTGTTGAAGAAGAAGTGCGGATTGATCTGAGCTTTCAGAAACGACAGTTCGGAGCTTACCTTCTGCTGCTCCAGCTCCTGCCGCTGCCTGGCATCGTGCTGCCACTTCTGCACTGCCGTAATGCTGGTGCTGATGCCCAGCACCAGCAATGTCATCAGCATACTCATGGCATCGAAACGCCGGCGCGGTCCGCCCCCGGGTCCACCAGGACCACCGAAGCCGCCGGGACGCCGCGGCCCCTGCCCCTGATGCAGGGCCTGATCCATCAGGGCCTGCAGATTCAGCCACGACTCAAGGGCCTGAGTAAGCAGCGTAACCGCTACGGCCGTTCCGAGCACCACCACCACAAACCACCCGGCGTGCCCCCGAAATAGTAGCCGCGGGACGCTCACGCGAGCCGTGAAGTAGAACGCGGCTACCCACATAGCAAACACCAGCGCCTGCTTCACCCAGAACTGGGGCGGCAGCACCACGCGTCCGGCAAACGGCTGAAACAGTAGCAGCGTCAGGCCGAATACGCCCCACAACAGCACGTGAATCAGAGGAGTGAGAATACGCCGAAACGAAAATGAAACCATCAGGCAAGTGGTAAAAGAGGAAGTACAAACCTAACCTATGCCGCCGCCCCAAACCAGCCCGCCCGACTGCCCGCCAGAATCTATCGACCGGCCCGGAGCTTTCATCGGCCAACTGGTGTGCGCCCTCCCAAAGCCGGAAAACAGAGTTGGTCGGGGTTTCCGGTGGGTTGGTCGGCGTGTTGCGGTAAGGCGGTCTAGCACATTTCGATACCGGCCGTTTCGGCTGCAGGTTTGCACTACCGCTGGCAGCTACCGGACGCCGCATTTCTTGGGCGAAACCCGGCGCTACAACTCATTTTTTTCTCCTGTAATCTCATTTATCATGAAAAACGCACTCCTTTCCCTCGCCACTGCTTTGCTGCTGACTACCGCTGCAACTGCCGCTCCGCACCAAGCCAGCCCCGGCCAGGACATTGCCCGCCGCGACGACCGCAAAGACAAAGATTTCAACTACGGCTACGACAAGAAGCACAAAGTAACGGCCGAGGAAAAAGCCCGCTGGGAAGCAGCGCACAAGACCGGCCAGCAACCTGCCAACCGTCCGGCCGCCGACAAAAACCGCCAACTAACGGCCGAAGAAAAGGCCCGCTGGGAAGCCCGTAAAAATGCGTCGAAGGCTGATAAGAAGGGTGACCGAAAAGACGGCAAAGACTTCAACTACGGCTACGAAAAGAACCACAAAGTGACTGCCGAAGAGAAGGCCCGCTGGGATGAAGCGCATAAGAATGAGCGCCGCGACGGAAACCGCAACGACGACCGTCGCTAACCATTACGCTAAGAACAGAAACCCCCGCTTTCCTTATGGAAAGCGGGGGTTTCTGTTCTATAGCCAGCTACCCTGCTTTCTAGGAGCCGCAAAGCGGGGCGCGCTATGCAGCTGGAGTATCATCCGGCAGATGCTGCAGCAGGTCGGAGAAACTGCCGGCGCGGCCCCCCTGGAAAATGGGCAGATGGAAGGCATCGAGCTTTTGCAGCAGGTACAGTAGCTGAATTCGCTCAGCGCGGGTCAGGTCGCCGGCAATCAGCTGGGAGGCTTGGCCCATTGGCCCGAAAACCTGCCCAAGTACCGCGCCACCCGCCTCCGTAATGGTGAGAAGTTTACTGCGCCGGTCGGTGGCATGGGGCTGTTCGGCTACCAGCCCGCGGGCTAGCAACCGCTTAATGACTTCCGTGCCAGTGGCCTTTTCGTGGATATTGCGCGCAATCAGCTCGGTTTTCGAAATTGGCTGGTGCCCCATTACGGTGGCCAGATAGGCGAAATCGTCGGGGGTGAGCAGTGGCGTGCCCGCCAGCCCCAGCCGGATATAAGAGCGGGCGTAGCGAGTAAGAAAGATGAGCAGCTTACCGATTTCCGCTTCCGGCGGCATAGACGGCACAGTAGCTGGTGCAGATGGCCCGCGCGGCTCCGGCGGCGCCGCAGTTCGGCCGTAGAGCCAAGCAGCAAAGCCAGCCAAATTAGGGGCAGAACTGCCTGTCCCTCCCCGGCCCAGCTCCTCGAACTGTTCTAACTGCTCCAGAAGCTGCTTTAATAAGGTATAAGCCATGAAAAGCAAAGTAAAACAAGATACCTGAATGAAGTATGAAAAAATACTTTTTACTTTTTAAAACATACTAATACGGTCTATGTTCGTACGATACCCAACTAAATTCGCGGTTATGCTGCTTCGCTACCTCCTTGCGTTTCTTCTTCTAATTGTGGCTTCCGGGCCGGTGCAAGCACAAAGCACCGGTGTACTCAGCGGTACCGTGCGCGACCGGAACACGCAGCAACAGCTGCCCGGCGTGACGGTGGCGCTGGAAGGCACTAGCCTAGGCACCGCCACTGACGAGCAGGGCCGCTTCCGCCTCACTGGTATCCCCACGGGTAGCTACAACGTGCGCGTGTCTTTCATTGGGTATGAGCCGCTGTTGCGGGCCAACGTGAGCATCACTTCCGGCAACTCCAACATCGTGAGCCTGGAGTTGGTACCGTCGGCGCAGGCGCTGGGTGAGGTACAGGTAACGGCCAACCGCGCCATTCGGGTGGCTACGCCCGAAACTCCGCTGAGTGTGCAGCGCCTGAACGTGGAGGAAATCAAGAGCAACCCCGGCGGCAACTTCGATATTTCTCGGGTGGTGCAAGTGCTGCCCGGCGTGGGTGGCGGCGGCACCAGCGGCACGGCTGGCTTCCGCAACGACATCATTATCCGGGGCGGCGCCCCCAACGAAAACGTGTATTACCTCGACGGCATTGAAGTGCCAGTCATCAACCACTTCCAGACCCAGGGCAGCGCCGGCGGGCCTACGGGCATGCTGAACGTGAGCTTTATTGAGGATGTAACGCTGAGCTCCTCGGCCTTTGAAGCGCGCTACGACAACACCCTGAGCAGCGTGCTGCAGTTCCGGCAACGCGACGGCAACCCCGACCGGGTGCAGGGCAATGTGCGGTTGAGTGGTACCGAGGTGGCGGGCACGCTGGAAGGTCCGCTGGCCAAAAACACCACGTTTCTGGCTTCGGTCCGCCGCTCCTACCTGCAACTACTATTTCAGGCCATCGACCTACCCATTCGGCCCAACTATTGGGACGCGCAATTCAAAGTCACCACCAAACTCTCGCCCAAAACCACCATCACGGCCCTGGGCCTGGGGGCGCTGGACCACTTCGAGGTAGCCGTGCCCAAGAAGTCGTCGTTGGAGAAAGAGTACATTCTGCGCAACACGCCCTCCATCGACCAGTGGAACTACACGGTGGGCGTGTCGCTGCGGCAGCTGTTGGAACGCGGCTACCTGAACGTGGCGCTGAGCCGCACGCAGCTCGACAACCAGGTAAATCGGTTTGAAGGCGGCGCCGAGTTCAGCAACGACGAGAGCCGCCGCAACCTGCTCACCCGCTCGGGCGAGACAGAAAACAAGCTACGCGTGGATGTAAACCGGGCGGCGGGCAAGTGGCAGTATGCTTACGGGGCCGTGGGCCAGTGGATTACGTTCGACAGCCGCTACTTTAACCGTTTGCGCCGCGAAGTGCTCAACCCCGACGGCACGGTGCAGCAGCCGGCCGTGGATGTGCGCTTTCAGTCCGACCTAAGCTTTGCCCGCTTCGGGGCGTTTGCCCAGGTCACGCGCCCTTTCCTGCCCGACGACCGGCTCACGCTTTCGGCTGGTGTGCGCGCCGATGGCAACTCCTTCACCGAGGACGGCGCCAACCTGCTGCGCACCATCTCGCCCCGTGTGTCGGCTTCGTACGCGTTGGCCTCGCGCTGGAACCTGAACGCCAGCATTGGGCGCTACTACAAAATTCCGCCTTCCACCCTACTCGGCTTCCGCGACGCCAGCGGCCAGTTCGTCAACAAACGCAACCGCTACATCGGGAGCACGCACTACGTAGCAGGGCTAGAATTTCTGCCCGCGCCCAGCACGCGCTTTACCGTGGAAGGCTTCTGGAAGCAGTATAGCCACTACCCAGTGAGCGTGCGCGACGGTATTTCGCTGGCCAACCTGGGCGGCGACTTCGCGGCCCTGGGCAATGAGGCCGTGACGAGCACCGGCAAGGGCCGGACCTTCGGCGGCGAGTTTTTCTTTCAGCAGAAGCTCACCAACAACTGGTTTGCAGTAGCGTCCTACACCTTGTTCAGCAGCGAGTTTACGGGCACCGACGGCGTGTACAAGCCCTCGGCCTGGGACACGCGCCACCTGGCTTCGGCCCTGCTGGGCCGCAAGTTCAGCCGCGGCTGGGAAGCGGGCGTGAAATACCGCTTTGCGGGCGGCGCGCCTTACACGCCATTCGATCTGGCAACTTCGCAGCAGAACTACCTCACCATCGGGCAGGGTGTGCCCGACTATGCCCGCCTGAACACCGAGCGGCTGGGCAGCTACCAGCAGTTCGACTTCCGCGTTGATAAGAAGTACAACCTGCGCCGCGTCACCATCGACCTGTTCATTGACCTGCAGAACGCCTTCCTGATCAAGAATCCTGCGGTACCGAACTACACCTTTCAACGTACCCCCGACAACTCGGCCTTCATCACCACCGACGGCCAGCCCATCCTCGCCAACGGCTCCAACGCGGTACCCGTCCTTCTTGCCGACGACGACGCCACCGTGCTGCCTACCATTGGCTTCATTGTGGAGTTTTAGAGCAGAACGGCTCACCGCCTCGGGCTGCCGGCCGCTCCGTTTGTTTACCTTGCTGCCTACCATTCCTCGCTTCTGCTATGACACCTACTCTCGATTCTACCACAACTCCTTCCTCTTCGCTGGTTGAGCGCCTGGCCCAGCAACTAGGAGCTTCCGCCAGTGCCCAGACCATTTTTGGCACACCCGTAGAACGGAACGGCGTCACGGTGATTCCGGTGGCGCGGGCCATCTACGGTTTTGGGGGTGGAGGCGGCTCCAAAGTGTCCGAAGGAGAAGGTTCGGGCGGCGGCGCAGGCATGGCCCTCACTCCCATCGGCTACATCGAGCTGACCGAAGGCCGCTCCCGGTTCCGGCCCATCCGGGGCTCGGTGGTACCACTGGTGGCCGTAAGTGGGCTGGTGGCCCTGCTGCTGCTGCGCAGCGTGCCCAAACTGTTGCGCCGGAACCGATAGCAGACGCCAGCCGCTGGCTTTTGTGCAACTTGCGGCTGGGTAGTCCGGCTACACCCCAGTACGTCGGCGGCTACTCGTTCTGTTATGTCCTCATCCCGCACTCCTTCTTCGGCCGAATACAGCACTCTGGAAGCGGAAAACCGCGCACTACGGGAGGAAGTTGCCCAACTGAAGGAGCAACCTGCCGCTGAGCGGGCGCAAAAACAGGAACGTTTCCGGACTGTGTTTGAGAACTCGCCGCTAGGCCAGAAAATAATTACCCCCGATCTGGTTATCAGGCAAGCCAACCAGGCGCTGGCCACCATGTTGGGCTTTGAGAGCGGCAAGGACTTGGTAGGTCGTCGCATCCTGGAGTTTGCTCACCCCGACCACATTGCCGACTGGCAGAAGCTTCAGGAGCGTTTGTGGGCGCATAAAGAGCCCAGCTTCACACTAGAAACGTGCTTGGTGCATCAGAACGGTTCCTCGTTTTGGTGCCGCATCACATCGGTTCTATTCCCCGATGATGGCGCGGAGTTGGGCTATACGACCCTGGAAGACATTGCGGAGCGCAAGAGTCTGGAGATTTCACACAGGCGCCTCTACGATGCCCAGGAAACCATTCTGCATCTAGCGGCCCACGACCTGCAAAGCCCCATCAACAACCTGCAGATGCTGATTGAGTTGCTGCGGCTAGAGCCAGCGGTACAGGCCGCTGCCGGCAACGACCAGAAAACCATTCAGGAGTTACTCACCCTGATGGAGCGCTCCTGTGAGGCTGCTAATGTGCTGCTAAAAGACGTGCTCTACCTGGGCCAGATTGAGGCTGACAGGCTTGAAAAGCACCGCACGGACCTAGGAGCCTACTTGGATGAGCGCCTTACTCTCTTTCGGGTAGCAGCGCAGGAAAAAGGAATAGAGTTGGTTCTGGAATTGCCCGCCGAGTCCATTCATGCCAACATCCACGCCGATAAGTTTGGCCGTATCCTCGACAACCTGCTGACCAACGCCTTCAAGTTTACGCCCACGGGCGGTAAGATTCAGGTGCGGCTGCAGCAGCATGATGGCCATGTGCGCCTGATAGTTCAGGATACGGGCCTGGGCATTCCGGAGGACCTGCAGCCTCATGTTTTCGACAAGTTCACGGCCGCTTCGCGCCCCGGCCTCTACGGCGACACCACAACCGGCCTGGGATTGTTCATCACCAAGCAAATTGTGGAACTGCACGAGGGCAAAATCTGGCTGGAAAGCCAGGAACACCAGGGCACCACGTTCTTTATCGACCTGAGCTAGCCCTGATTCCGGTCTGTGCACGCCGTGGCCCCTGTTTCGCACTGCCGAGTGCAGCCGGTCGGCTGAGGTAACGGCGCCTTCTGCTCTCATACTATGGCATTAACCCGACTTGTGCAGCCGCTGGTGCGGCCTTTTTCCGAGTTTTTCCGGCGCGAGGCGGCCAGTGGTATTGTGCTGCTGCTAAGCAGTGTGCTGGCACTGGTGCTTGCTAACGTAGACTGGGGGCCGGCTCGCTATTTTCCGGCTATCTGGGAAAGCCCGCTGCGCCTCGCCATCAACGGGTTTGTGCTGGAAAAGAGCCTCCTGCACTGGATAAATGATGGCCTGATGACGGTGTTTTTCCTCATTGTAGGTCTTGAAATAAAGCGCGAAGTGCTGGAAGGCGAGCTGGCCTCGCTGCAGCAGGCGGCATTGCCCATTGCCGGCGCTCTGGGGGGCATGCTAGTGCCGGCGCTGCTGTTCACCGTTTTCAACCAAGGCACACCTACGGCAGGCGGCTGGGGGATTCCAATGGCCACCGATATTGCCTTCGCGCTGGCCGTGCTGCAATTGCTGGGGCCACGAGTGCCGCTGGCACTTAAGGTATTCCTCACGGCCCTGGCCATCGTCGATGATTTGGGGGCAGTGCTTGTTATTGCCCTTTTCTACACCCAGGACTTGCTGCTGAACTATCTGTTCATGGCCTTAGGTATCTGGGCAATGCTGGGCATGCTCAATATTATGGGGGCACGCAGTCTGCTTTTGTATCTGCCGCTGGGAGCAGTGCTGTGGTATTTCATGCTCAAATCGGGGGTGCACGCCACGCTGGCCGGCGTAATGCTGGCTGTGACCATTCCCTCGCGCATCGGGCATAGCCGGGCGGCACTGCTGCGCCTGCTGGAAGGCCGGCTCGCCTTCATACAAGAAGAGGCGCACGCCGGCACCACTGACCCGCGCACTATCAGCGAGGAGCTGGAGGCCCTGTCGGAAGCTGTCAGCTCGCCCGCCCAGCGGCTGGAACAGCGCCTGCACAGCGTGGTATCGTTTGGTATCATTCCGCTGTTTGCCTTCGCCAATACGAGCCTCGTTATTGAGCCGGCCGTGTTTCGGCAGCTGCTTTCGCCACTGGGGCTGGGCATTATAGTAGGGCTGCTGGTAGGCAAGCCACTAGGCATCTGCTTGCTGGCCTGGCTGGCCACTAAGCTGGGCTGGGCCACGCTGCCCGCAGGCATTACCTGGCGGCATCTGTGGAGCGTGGGCGTCGTGGCAGGTATTGGGTTCACCATGTCCATCTTCATCACGCTGCTGGCACTGGGCGAAAAATCGGAGGGCGAAGTGGTGGCTAAAACAGCCATTCTGGTGGCGTCGCTGCTGGCCGGCGGCATCGGCTATGTATTGCTGCGCACCGCACCAGCCGTGCCCTCCCCAGCCCTCCAGCAGCCGGAGTGAGCTACTCGCCCGGATGCAGCAAATCCGCTTTTATTAAGCTTTGAAACGGTACTTCAGCCACACCACGTCGTTGTCGAGTTGCTGCACCTCGCTTAAGTGCAGGCGCGTGGCCGGACCTTTGCGCAGGTAGTCGCTCACCTCAAATGTGGTCGGCGACTGGAGCGTGCCATCGGCAATGGGCAGTAGCAAGAGGCTCAACTCGTCGATCAGGCCGGCGTTGAGCAGGGAGCCATTGAGGTGGCCACCGCCTTCCAACATCAGCGTTTCAATGGGAAATAGCGCCGCCAGTTGCTCCAGGGCCGAGGCGAAATCTACTTCTGTACGGCCAGCAAACAGGTAGGAAATGCGTCGACGCTGCAGGTAATACAGATACTCGTCGCTGACCTGCTCCGTGAGCACCTCCACGATATGGTCGCCGCCGGTGGTGTTGCTGTCCCAGCCCAGCTTGCCGTGCGCATCTACGGCCACGGCAAAAGAAGTGGCGCCAGCATCTCCGATGAAGGGCTGCCTAGCAATGGGGTGCGGGGCAGGTTGCAGGTCGGGCTGCACGCCGCCAGAAAAGTCGCGCTCCATTGTTACGCGCCCACACATCCAGGCTTGGCTAGTGAAGGTGTCGTGGTATTTCTCGAAGTAGCCGGAGTAGGTGGTGGTCAGCTCTTTGTCTTTCCAATTCGCAGACAGAATCTTTCCGTCCACCGAGGACATCATGTGGCAGATTACGTGGGGTCGTTTCATAGTTGGCTTTAAACGGGCTTCCAGACGATAAGGTGGCTCGGCGACCGGCTCAGTAGGTAGGTTAAATGCCCATCCTACTTCCTGTCCTCATCTGCCCGCTGTTTGTGCTGGTGGCTGCTATAGACTTCCGCATCAATGCCTATAAGCAGATTAGCCAAGTGCCCTCGCTTTTGGCTTATACTTGTTTGATGAATAAGAAAGAGAAGCTGAATGCTATTGTCAACTCCTGCGAACGTCTTTTCGGACGTGGGGCAGCCAGTAGTTGGACGCACAGTGACTTTGTTGAGCTGAGCCAGGAAATTCTGCGTGATACCAAAGTCAACATCAGCCCGAGTACGCTCAAACGGATTTTCGGGAAGGTAGCGGTAGAGGATGATTACCTGCCCCAACAGGCCACTATTGAAGCTCTCGAAAAATTTGGGGGCTACTCTACGCCGGAAAGCAGTCAATCGTCTGCAATTCCGGAGGCTGTTCCGGCTGTCGAACCTGCACCGGTGGTAGCCGCGGAAACTGTACTTACCTCTACCTCCAAAAGCTCACAATATCCCAAGGTGGCGTTAGCCGTTGCGGCTACTCTCCTACTGCTACTGGGAATACTCACCCTGGCATATTTCTGGCCTAGAACCCAGCCCGCTGGCCGAATCACGCTGACCGATGTAGAAGGGGTGCTGCCTGCTACCGCTTTCTTTCGCCTGCAAGCACCTGCTGAGCGGGATAGTCTGTTCGTCGATTTCGGCGACAAATCCGCAATGGTTTACGTGGTTCCGGACCAGGAAAACATTGCGCATAACTACTTGTACCCCGGCGTATTTACGGTGAAGCTGCGGAATCGGCAAGACACCGTTTCCACGACCAAGGTCTTGGTGCGCTCCGACGGATGGCTTGGCTTAGGCTTCAATCGGCCACAGGATTTGCCCAATCATTACTACGCCTTTCCAGCGGGCCGAAGCGGGCCGGATAGCCTGTTCCATATTGCGAATCGTGAGCTGCACAACATTGGGCTGGACACCACCAGCCCCTTTTTTACCCGGCTCTGCAATTTCACGCCCGTTGCGAGTAGCCCGGACAACTTTGTATTCGAAGCAACCTTTAAAAATGAAGCGCAGGGAAAACGGATTTACTGCCGTAGCAGCCAGTTTCAGATAACCGGTCTGAAGAACATTCTCCGGTTTAAGTTGGCAAGCCCCGGCTGTAGCTACCGGATATTAAATGTTGTTAGCGAGCAGAATTTCCGGGGCAATAAAATAAACCTTTCGCAATTTGTGATTAATCCGGATCAGTGGAACACGGTGAAATTGGTTAATAAAAACAAGCACGTTTCGCTGCTAGTAAATGACAAACTACTATTTACCGGCCCCTACAAAAAATCATTGGGCGAAATAAAAGGCCTGTTCCTGGAATTTGAAGGCAATGGATTTATCAAGAATTGCCGCTTAACTGCCCTCGACGGGAAAGTACTATATCGTTTCTAGCGCATACCCCGGCTTCCCGTACCTGACGTTCTGTACCTGTTAGTCCTGGCGGGCGTGGTCTGGCCGGGCTACTCCGTGCGGCACCCTACTAGTCCAGGTCCTGGATTCATACCCTGTATTCAGACAATAGCTACAGGCCCCTGCTCAAACCAGGCGCTGGACTTCCTGCACGACCATACGAACCAAGTACAGGAGCTTAACGATGCTGTTCACAGCATTATACCCAGTACATTATTCATTGATTTACAGAATATTAACCTGTTCATTGTTTTGAACAAACTTTGCTCAGGGTGGCGTAGCTATTCCGGAAAAGCCAATGAATACTTTTGGCTTGTATCCCGGCTATGGCGCGGACCAGTGCTGACCATGGTGCAAAAGTCCCGGGCTTTCTTAGCTTCATCAAAGCCGGTAGAATGAGCCTGCACTACGGTCTACTGTACCTCTCAGCGGCCAGCATTTCCCGCTTCTGCAACCGGATTGCCCGCATGTAGTGCACCGGTTTTCAACTTCCACCTTCCAGCCCCATGCCCACCCTCATGTCCTTCGCACGCTTGCAGGTACTGCCTTATGTAGTAAAGATGCATAAGGCAACAACTGCTATTTTACTTTCTATTTTAATTTCTGCTTGCTGCGCAACATCACTTAGTGCACAAGGAAATAAAGAATCAATCAGAATAAACCAGCTTTTTAATTTTGGCTGGAAATTTAAAGCGGGTGATGTTTCGAATGCGCAACTACTGACATTTGATGATAAAGACTGGCGCAAGCTGGATTTACCGCACGATTTTCAGTTTGAGCAGCCCTGGGATAAAGCGGCCAGCCGCGGGCGTGGGTTCAAGACGATGGGCGTCGGGTGGTACCGCAAAACGTTCAAAGCGGATGCCCGCTGGAAAGGCAAGCGCATCCTGCTCGATTTCGAAGGCATCATGCTCAACGGGGAGGTCTGGCTGAACGGCAAAAAAATCGGCGGGACAGACTACGGCTATCTGGGCTTTGAAGCCGACATAGCCGACGTGCTCAGCTACGACACCGACAATGTGGTGGCCGTCCGGGCTTCGACGGGTGAAAACGGGGACTCCCGCTGGTACACGGGGGGCGGCCTGTTTCGGGATGTGCATTTGGTGGTAAAAGACAGCGTTTCAATTGCCCGGCACGGCATTTTCATAACCACGCCCCGCATTTCGGCGCAGGCGGCCGAAGTCAGAGTGCAGGTGGAAGTGGCAGGAATCAGAAACAAGCAGTACCCGCTGGAAATAACTACCCGCATATTCTCGCCTGATGGAAAGCAGGTAGCGGAAACCAAAACCTTGGCGCCCCAGAAATCGAAACTGGCTACCGTTGAAGTTTCGTTGCCAACGGCCACTATTGCTACTCCGAAGCTGTGGTCCTGCGAAACGCCCGCTCTCTACACGGCCGAAGTTTCCCTATTGCTAAACGGCAAGGTGGTAGATAAGCTCACCAAGCGGTTTGGCATCCGCACCGTGGAGTTTTCCAAGGAGTTCGGGCTACGGCTGAACGGCAAAAAGGTATTTCTGAAAGGCGTGGCCAATCATGATGACCTGGGTGCGGTCGGCGTGGCGGCGTATTCCACGTCAATTGCCCGCATGATGGACCGGCTCAAAGCCTTTGGCTTCAACCACATCCGCACCTCACATAACCCCTATTCCGAGTCGTTTTTCGATCTGGCCGACGAGAAAGGTATTCTGGTCGTGGACGAGCTATATGACAAATGGGGAAGCACCGTGGCCTGGTCCGGCAGTGCCCCCTGGACGGAGCTATGGTTCGACAGCATGAAGGAATGGATAAAACGTGACCGGAACCACCCGTCGGTTATCCTGTGGAGCTTCGGCAATGAGCTACAGTTTCAGGAGGAGCGCTGGGGATTTGCCACCGGAGATTGGGGCAAAACCACCTACCGGATAATGGACGTGGTAGCCAAACGCTACGACCCAACCCGCAAAACGACCGTGGCCATGTACCCAGCCCGGGCGGGCGGCATCATCAAAAGAGACCCGGATTTCAAGATTGAAAGCAACATAGTTCCCCCTGAACTCGCTACCATAACCGATGTAGCCAGTTTCAACTACGTCTGGGACGACTATCAGCGGTATTTGAAGCATGCACCCGACATGATTATCTACCAGAGCGAGGCGGTAACTAATGAGCTGGCTGCCCCTTTCTTCGGCATGGACCGGGACAAGATGGTTGGCCTAGCGTATTGGGGTGCCATTGAGTACTGGGGCGAATCTGACGGCTGGCCCAAGAAAGGCTGGAACTACTCCTTTTTCAACCATGCCCTGGAGCCTTTCCCCCAGGCGTGGCTAACCAAAAGCATTTTCCAGGACGAACCGGTGGTGCATATCGGGGTGGTCGACAACGAAGGCGAATCGAAGCTGTGGAACGATGTGGTGGTGGGCCAGAAGGTTATTTCGGACCACTGGAATCGGGAAGCCGGGAAAACGTACAACCTCTACACCTACACCAATGCCGAGGAGGTAGAGCTAGTGGTGAATGGCAAATCGGTCGGGGTGCAGCAAAACTCGGCCGACGTAAAAAAACGCAATACCATCTTTTGGAAAGACGTTCCCTTCACGCCCGGCAAGATTACGGCCATTGCCCGTACGGGCGGCAAGGTGGTAGCTCAGCATGAACTGGAAACCACCGGCAAAGCTGTTGGCTTGCAGCTTGAAACCGAAAACCCCACCTGGAAAGCCGACGGAATGGACCTTCAATATGTGCGAGTGTACGCCGTTGACAGCAAGGGCCGCAAAGTAATGACGACGCCCGGAGAGGTTACCTTTGAGGTGCAAGGAGCCGCCCGCTTACTGGCAGCAGACAACGGCAATCATGTCAGCGACGAGCTATTTGCCGGCCCCAAGAAAGTGCTGCACAACGGCTTCGCAATGGCTATTCTACGCGCGGAGCAAACGCCCGGAACCGTGAAATTGAAGGTTTCCGCCACAGGCTTGAAACCGGCACAGAAAACGTTGCAGGTCAAGTAAAGAACATCACTTACATATAGCACCTCCGAAAAACAAAAACCCCACCTGCAGCTTGCAGGCGGGGTTTTATGCAGAGAGGATGGAACTTACACCCCACATTCAGCACCGACAGCATACCACTAAAAAAAGGGCCTATTGCAGCGCATATGGGCATTTTATGTGTGTACCCCGAAAGCATTAGTCGGGATTAATCGGGTTAAAACGGCAGGTGTGTACCCCTGCGTGTACCCCGAGAATCATTTTTTTGGTAGCTTTGGAATGGCAACTATTTACCCTCACCATGGCAACCGTATCCTTCCATTTGAAGGAGCCGAAGGCGGAACGTCCTACGGCTATCTTCGCGCTACTCACTATTGACCGGCGCACCCGAATAAAAGTATACACCGGGCGTTCCATTCACCCCCGGCAATGGCTGGCAGGTGAGCAGAAGGCTCAGGAAAGAGGCTACCCCGATAACCCGTCTCTTAACACTGCTTTATCTACCCAAGGAAAGCAGATAGAAGAATGCTACGCGGCATACCTGGCCCAAGGACTGGTGCCAACTGCTGCACAGCTCAAAGAAGCCGCCGCGCCTAAGCTGCAGCCCGAAGCAGCGGCCCCGCCGGCGGCTGGCCTGCAGTTCTGGGATTACTTTGCCGAATGGGTAGAATTGGCGCGCCTACGTGGCAAAGCCAGAAGTGCCAGTGTGTACGATACTACCGGCCGGCACCTACGAGGCTTTGAGAAGAAGGCGAAGTATGCCGTAGGATTCGACACTATTACCCCTGCATTCAACGACCGTTTTACGGCCTACCTGCTTACTACGGCCGGCCTTACGGATAATACTGTAGCCAAGCAGGTAATGACGCTCAAACGCTTTATGAAGTGGGCCGCCGAACGGGGCTACCACAGCAGCATTGGGTACGAACGGCTCACCTGGAAGCGACAGGAACCGGATATTATTACCCTCACCGCCGAAGAAGTAGAGGCACTGGAAAACCTCGACTTACCCGAAGCCGGCTACCTCGACAATGCCCGCGGCCTATTTCTGCTGAGCTGCTACACTGGCCTCCGCTACTCCGATCTGGTGAGTATCCGGCCGGAGCATCTTCGCGGCCAGACGCTACGCCTTACCACGCAAAAGACCCGCGAAACAGTAACGATTCCGCTGCAGGCCCGCGCCCTCCCGATAGTGGGCCGGATGATTGCAGGCGAGATACGGGCGGTATCCAATCAGAAGCTGAACGACTACCTGAAAGAGCTGGGAGAGCGGGCGGGTATAACCGATCCGGTAGAGGTTATTCGCTACCGGGGCGGCAACCGTGAAAGCACTACCCTCCCGAAGTGGCAGAAGCTAGGATGCCACACCGGCCGCCGCACCTTTGTAACGCTAAGCTTGGAAAGGGGGCTTCGGCCGGAACTGGTAATGAAGATTACCGGGCACCGTGATTGGAAGTCATTTAAACGATACGTGAATATTACTGAGCAAACAGTAGAAAGGGAGTTTGCCCGCGTGTATGAAATGCCAACCAATTTGAAGTTAGCAGTATAAATTAATTCGATTTCGTCATGTCAAAGCAATTTGAAGCAATTCCTAAAAACAATCCTTGCTCTACTAGTATTAGACAAATAGCGCCTGTAAAAAAGGCGTGCATAGTAGACACCTATTCCCCTATTCCCCCTCACTCCTCTATTTTAAGCAAAGACCCTGTACAAGAAATAGAGCGTTGCTTAACAAATTTCAAAGGCTTCGACTTTAACCAAGTAGCTAGTATACTCGGCACTTATGTTTACAACCATATTCAACAGAGGCCGGGCAAAAGCTTTATAGATGAATTTCAGTACAATTCATTCGTTGAGCTGTCTAGAAGCAACATTAAAAAGTCAGATAGCATAGTTTCACCTGCTGTTAATGCTATGCTTCTAACAATAGGGGTAAAGGCCCTTAGAGGAATTCGCTTAACGCAACTGATTGGTATAGCATTTTTCTCGGCATACGAAAATTCAAAAAGTTATGGAGAAATGTTTCTAAATGAAACACTTAATAATGTAAAATCTTATAGACTCGAAAAAAGCTTAACTGATCATGTGATCAATATTTGCAAAGCTTATAGAGATAAATATATATTGTCTATTGCCGATGAAACATATGATATAATTGAAATAGACAAACTTTTAATAGGCGTATTTAAAAAGTCAGATCTGGATAGCTTACTGATACATCTCGAAGTAATTGACAGTGTAAATAAGACAGCCATTAGGTATGCAGGAAAAGCTAGAGGAAAAGTGAGTGGATTCACAGCAGCATATAGAGTATTAGAAGATTTTGGTTTTGCGGAAAGAACTCTGTATCCTGACAAATGGGCAAGTGTATTTAGGGAGTGCTATCAAACCACACTTGTTGCCAAGACTGCCAGATATACAATGAAAGGGCATCACACCCAACGTAGTAAAGCCTTTGAAAAGCAGTTTACCAAGGCTTACGATTGGGTTATTGCATGGAAGGCGAAACAGGCCGGTTTACTGTAGTCTATTGGCACTTATAGTTCTTTGTTTTGAGTGCCCTATAAGGTACCGTTAGGTGGCGTCCCTTTGCATCGATCATCCCAGCCGGATAACACCCCGGCGGGCATGATGTACCATGCAAACCATCCTAACCACTGGAGTATCTTACTCCCAGCTCTTAGATGACCTGAGAGCAATTATCAGACATGAGGTAAGTGCCCACGGGCCGGCCCCAGCGGAAACGTCAGAGGCTGCAGGCCCGGAGCTGCTGACCGTGCGGGACGCGGCTACATTACTCGATGTGTGCCCGGCCACCATTCATGACTGGAAGCGGCGCGGAATGCTCCCGTATCACAAAATCGGTGGCCGCTCTTACCTAAAACGCGCCGACGTGCTGAACGCGCTGCAGGCGCACCAGCGCACTGCCAAGCCAGCCAAGAAAGGGGGGCACCGTGAATAACGTGCTGCTACTTGATGCCCCGCCGGTCCTGCTGCTGGCCGGCGGGCTCCCGTGCCTGGCTTACCCCGTGCGCCGCCGGGATTGGCCCGCCTTACCAGCCGGGGCTGCCGTGGCCCTGCTCACCACTGGGGAGGGGCTGGACTACGGCCCGCGTATTCTGTGGGTAGGTCGGGCCGTAACCAACCTGCTTACCTCCTATCGGGGCGGCGCGCTTGCCTTCGTACCCGCAAACCCCAGTCCTGGCGACGACCCGGTATTTCGGTTTGAGGCAGACGAAATAAAGCGGCTCTATCTGCTGAACCCGGCCACCGATACATTGCCCACCACCGCAACGGGGCCGGCCCGCCGCCGCCGTGGCTAATGGCACCCCTCCGGTGGCCATGGATGCCGCCGCCGTGTGGGCTCTGTTCTCTGACTACTCCCCTACTCTCACGCGCACCGCCGCCGAACTGGAAGCCGCTTTGCACCGCCGCGGCTACGCTGGCCTGCTGGCTGATTGGTTGCCCACCCTCCGGGCCAGTGGCCTCCGGGAACCCCGCCGGGGGGTGTTCGGAGCCCCTGTAAGCATTGATAATAGCAGGGAAATAGCAGGCAATTTTTCCGAAGTATCGGACAATAGCAGGAACAAAGCAGGAACAGCGGCCAATGCTCCGGGGGAAGCTGGAAGCGACGTTGAATCTGCAACTAACCAGCAGCCAGAGCAGCCACATAGCAGGCATGAAGCAGGCACGCTAGCCACACCGGCCATGGTGTCGATTCTGTCGGGCTTGACGGCGGATAACAGTAACAAAGCAGTAATGACTGGCCCGCCGGAGCCGCCTCGATTCAGCTACTTCCGGGGCGGTATCCGCACGGCGGCCCCTTACACAACCATCACCCCGCACCAACTGTGGGAAATGGTACACGGGCCTCAGTTTGCAACGGCTACGAACTGGCTACGAGAAGCCCCGGCCGGTAGTGAGCAGCGGGCCGAACGGAAAAGAGCCCTCGACTATGTGACGCCCGCAGGCACCTTCGCTCCCACCCGTGCCAACGGCAACCTGCAGACCCCTTCCGGCCTGCTGGTGCTGGACTTCGACCACTTGCCCGACGTGGCCGCCGCCCGCGCCGCCCTGTTGTCGGATGCGCTGCTGCAGCCGGGGCTGGTGCTACTGTTTACTAGTCCCGGCGGCGAAGGGCTAAAGGCACTACTGGAAGCCGACCCCGCCGCTTCGCACCTCGACAACTTCCGGGCCCTATCGGGCTATTTGGCGGGATGCTACGGCCCGGAGCTGCAGCCCGACCCCAGCGGTAAAGACGTGGCCCGCGCCTGCTTTGTCTGCCATGATGCCGCTGCCTGGCTAAGCCCACGCTTTGGCGGGTAGGCCGCCGGGCCTTTTGCGCAAAAATGAGCAGAAGTCCCGGCCGGCATTTTACCGATTTCTCGGCACAAATACCCCTAAAAAGGGAGGTTTGAAAACTGGTAGTGTACCGCTATACCAGTTGGCCGGAGGGGGTTTTCATCCAACCGGATAACAACCTCACAAAACCTCACAGAACTATACAAAACTTCACACTTAACGAGCTGGCAATGCCCCTTACCCTAGCCGACCTCCGGGCCGCAACCCCACCGCCCGACCCTACAAAACACGACATTTCTACGCGCGCGGAACCGCCCGCCGACGGGGCCGCCGGGAGTTTTGAGAGCAATACGCGCGGGCACGCGCCCGCGCGCGAGGGCGGCCACCCCACCCCGCCGATGTTGACAAATGTTGACACTTCCGCGCGCGCGTGTACTGGGCACGAAACTCTCGACAGGACACAACCGGACACTCCCTCGCGCGCGGGCGCACCCGCGCGTAATGGTCCGACAATGCCGGGGCCGGCGCTGGATTGGTGCCTGCTGCAGTATGAGCAGCGGCACGGCGGCTTTCCGGCGCGGGGCGGGCGCAATGCTTGGCTTACGGCTCTAGCGTTCTTCTGCAATGAGAAAGGCGTGCCCCAGACCGATCTGGAAGGCCACGCCGCCGGGTACGCCGGCCCCGACTTTACCGCCGACGAAATTGCCCGCACCGTCCGGGGTATTTACCAGCGCGAAGCCGCTCACCACAACAGCAAGCCTTGGGAGCCACCGACGTTTCACCCAGCAATCGGGGCGGAGCAACCCGCCGCCGGCGCGGCCCCGGTTGCCAAGGCCGTACCCCTCAACACGCCCACCATTCCGCCGGAGGTGTACCAACTGCTCCCGGAGTTTCTGCAGCAGTGCTGCCAGCCCTTGCCCACTGCCCGGGAACGGGACGTACTGCTAACCGGCGCACTGGCCGTGCTGTCGGGTTGTTTTCCTACGCTGGAAGGGCAGTACCGGGGGCCGGTTATCGGAGCCAACGTGTATGCCTTCATTGTAGCGCCGGCGGCTTCGGGTAAGGGTGCGCTGAATTGGGCGCGCAAACTAGCCTGGCCGCATCATCTGGCCGTTCGAGAAGCCAGCCAGCGCGAACGGGACGCCTACGAAATGCAGCTGCAGGAGTACGAGCAACAGAAGCGCACCACCAAAACCGGCGCACCCTTGCCACCGAAGCCCGTAGAACCCGCTCGCCGCCGCCTCTTTATTGCAGCCGACAACGGCGCGGCCAACGTGGTAAAGACGCTGGCCGAAAACGAGGAACGCGGGATTATCTGCGAAACGGAAGCCGACGCCCTAACCGGGGCGCTAAAACAGGATTTCGGGGACTATTCCGCCCTATTGCGGAAATGCTCCGAACACGAACCCCACCAATACGACCGTAAAACCGCCGGGACGTACGAGTTGAGCCGGCCGGCGCTGTCGGTAGCAATCGGAGGCACCCCAGAGCAAGTGAACCGGCTAATTCCCAGCGCCGAAGATGGGCTGTTTTCCCGCTTCTGGTTTTATGCCTTCGAAGCTCCCCACGAATGGGACAACCCGTTTGCAGTTGGTGGGCCGAACCTCGACACTTGGTTTGAACGGCTTTCTGTTCGGGTATCGGAAATGATAGCCGCCGCCGCCGCCGGCCGGATACTGGTTGAACTAACCGAAGCCCAGCAAGCGCGCTTCAATGCCGCCTGGCAGCAATGGTTAAGCGAAGGGGTAGCCGACTTTGGGGAGGGTTCTGGAAGTGCCGTAAAACGCCACGCCCGCGCCTGTTTCCGGTTGTGTATGCTGCTGACGCTGCTACGCTGTTTCGACAACGGGGAGGCCCCGGCCGGCCGTACGCTCACCTGCGAAGATGACGACCTAACCGCCGCCCTGCTGATTGCTGATGTGTACCGGTGCCACGCGCTGGCCTTATACGAGCGGCTGCCCCGGCCCGTCGGCTCCGGGTTCCGCCAACCTACCAAGTATGCCGGCAAGGCAGTCAAGGAAGCCCAGGTACTTGCCCTACACACACAAGGGCTAAGCCTGCGAGAGATAGAGGCCCAAACTGGAATTCCGTTTAGCACCGTGCGCCGGTGGGTGGGTTAGTGGTGTGCCAAAAACGGCACACCAGAGTAAGCCCCCTCTGGCCGGTGGGCCTACTGTTTCAACGTGTGCCACGTGCCAAAAATGAAACGGCACACTTCGGCACACCCCGGCACCGCTTTACGTTGCGCCTACCCGAAAATACCTGCCGTTAACCGGACGACGGATAGAAAAGCAAATCTGCTTTCTGCTTAGATGACACGTACGACGCCTTTTAAACCCCAATCCTATGCGAGTAACCATCTTGGAAAAAATCAAAGCTGAAACTCCGTTGGCTCAGCTATTCAACGCCTATATGCGGGGCCTGTCTACACTGGAAATATTCAGCACGCCCCGCGAATCAATGCACGCTTGCCGGGTCGGCTTTGCGCGGGAAGCCAAAGCCCCCGCTAAGCTAAAAAGTACCAGCAAGTACAAATCAACTAGCTTGGCTTACGCCGCCCAACGCTACTACGAACTAACGGTGCTGAGCAATTCGCTGGGGCATCTGTATTGGTGCATTGAGGAAGCCGATAAGGTGCTGCAGGACTTCTTTACCACTCATAACGGCGACCTGTTGGCTTACGCGAAGGATAACCGCCGCCGGAGCTTGAGCGAGTACGGCGGGGGCGACGACGACGACTGGCAGCCCGACCCGGCCGCCCCCGATGGGTGGGCCGTAGCCGATACTAACGAGCCCGCTCGCCTGGCTGACTACACGCTGCATAGTGAGCTGGGGCGCTTCTTTGCTAACGAGGCCGAACACGGGGAATACATTGGTACCAGCGGCCCGATTGATTATGGCTACTTCACAACCCTAGTGGAGAACCAGACCGACTTCTGCGCCCGCAAGATGTTAGCCGCCGGGGGGCTGGGACAGTTGCCTATGTATGCTCCCAACGAGGCGGGCGAAATGGTAGAAATACCCGTTATCGATTTGATAGAGCGGGAAATAAATGAGGACATCAATAACGAGCGGCTAACGGCCTACTTCTGCGGCGTCCTAAATGCTGGCCAGCACCTAGCTACTTGTTACGCTACCATGCCCCGGCATGAGCTAACCGGGTACCGGCTGCTGCGGGAGGTATTGGGCAGTATGCTGGCCGTGAAAGTCGCGGCATATCCACCTTTCTAGTTGGTGTGGGCACCCGTGCAGCCTGTGCCGATCCAGCCGATAATTACGGCCAAATACGGGCCACTTCTGATGTACTGATGGGAGCCGACACCTCAATTAGGGGATGGGGGTTGAAGTCCTTAACAGTAGGCCACATACACCGCTAAACCCAGCCGCAAACACACGCGTGCATAATTCAACCCCAAAAGTCCCCGGCTGCTAAGGCCTGCTCTACGGTGTATTCTCTAAAGATTTCGGCTACCTTACGCCTATCTATCACTTGCTAGCGGCTGGGCTTTTTATCTGTGACTTACCCTGAATTTGAGAAACGCGGCTGGCATCTATCCGGCGGCGCGGAACACTCCAATTATGTCGGCTTCATTACCGACCTGTGCCAGCTGTTAGGCGTGGCCCCACCCGACCCCAAAACTGACGACCCTACTTAGGATGCCTATGTAATTGAGCGTGGGGTAACCTTTTACAACGGGGCCGGCAAAGACACCACTGGCCGAATAGACCTCTACAAGCGGGGCTGCTTTGTGATGGAAACCAAACAGGGCACCACCAAACGCACCACCGAAGTACAAGCCGAACGTGCCCGGCTAGGCCTAAGTAACCCGAAGCTACGAAAGGGCCACGCCGTGCGCGGTACTGCCGCTTGGTTGCAAGTGATGGAATCGGCACGCCAACAGGCCCTTGGTTACGTGCGGGCCCTGCCAGCCTCCGAGCCTCGCCCTCCTTTCGTGATTGTGTCGGATGTGGGTTACTGTTTCGATGTGTATAGCAACTTTGCCGGGGTAGGCGACAACTACGCGCCTTTCCCGGACTCGCAGCAGTTTCGGGTGATGCTGCCGGAGCTGGCCGATGAGAGAATACGCGAGCGGTTCCACCTGCTATTTACCGACCCGCAACAACTCGACCCCGCCCGCCTCGCGGCCAAAGTAACTCGCGAACTGGCCGGACAGCTGGCCAAACTATCGGCCCAGCTGGAGGAAGCCAACCACGGCACCGAAGTAGTGGCCACGTTTCTAATGCGGTGCCTGTTTACCATGTTCGCGGAAGATACCGGGCTGATTCCAAACGACTCGTTTAAGGGCGTGCTGGAGGACTACGACACCGACAAACGCCGGCCCGACCTGCCCCACGCCCTCGAAAGCCTGTGGCAGAGCATGGATAAAGGAGGATTTGCCCCTACGCTGCATACCTCTATCCGACAGTTTAACGGTAAGCTGTTCCACGACGCAACCGCCCTACCCCTGTCGGCCGCTCAGGTAGAACTATTGCGCAAGGCCGCCGCCGCCGATTGGACTACTGTAGAACCGGCCATTTTCGGTACCCTGTTGGAAAGAGCCCTAGACCCCCACGAACGCCACCGGCTAGGGGCCCACTATACCCCGCGCCGCTACGTGGAACGGTTGGTTGTGCCCGCCGTGCTGGAGCCCTTGCGCCGCGAGTGGGCTGCCGCCCAAGCCGCGAGTGCCCAGCTACACGACAACGACAAAGACACCGAGGCGCGGGGCGAGCTGGTGAAGTTCCTACGCCGCCTCACGTCGGTTAAAATCCTTGACCCCGCCTGTGGGTCGGGCAATTTCCTGTACGTGACGCTGGAGCATCTGAAACGGCTGGAGGGAGAGGTACTGGCCGCTATCAATGCCTACGGGCAAACGGGCCTACTCGACCTGGCCGGCGGTACCACCGTTAGCCCGCGCCAGCTGCTAGGACTGGAACTCAACCCACGCGCCGCTGCTATTGCTGACGTGGTGCTGCGAATCGGCTACCTACAATGGCATATCCGTACCCACGGCCTCACCCAGCTAGCCGAGCCGCTGCTCGATGACTACCAGAATATCCGGCATCAGGACGCGGTACTAGCCCATGGCCCAGCCCAACCCCGCCTTGATGCCCAAGGCCAACCTGTGACGAGGTGGGATGGGCGCACCACCCGCCCCAACCCAGCCACCGGCCAGGAGGTGCCCGATGAAAACGCCCGCGTAGCCGTGCTGGACTACCCGAACCCCCGGCCCACGTCGTGGCCCGATGCTGATTTCATTGTCGGCAACCCGCCGTTTATTGGGGCGTCCCGAATGCGCGACCTGTTAGGCGACGGGTACACCGAAGCCCTACGCAAAGCCTACGCGGGCCGGGGCGTGCCCGAATCGGCCGATTTTGTGATGTACTGGTGGCACAAGGCCGCGCTGGCCGTACGCGACGACCACGCCCTGCGGTTCGGCTTCATTACCACCAACAGCATTAAACAGACCTTCAACCGGCAAGTAATGCTCCCCTTCGTAGGTGGCGACAACGCCCCGCTACAGCTCAATTTTGCCATTCCCGACCACCCGTGGGTAACGAGTGAGGACGGGGCCGCCGTGCGGGTAGGTATGACGGTAGCCGACCGCACCCGCCCCGGCCGGGCGTGGGGTCAGCTACTCAAGTTGAAAACTGAAACCCGCCCCGAAGGTGACGACGCGGCCGATGTGACGTTTATTGAAAACCAAGGGCGAATTCTACCTGATTTGAGTATCGGGGCAAACTTAGATAACGCCCGTCCACTTAAAGCCAATGATAAGTTAGCCAACCGAGGCATGCAGCCTATGGGACTAGGATTCATTATTTCGGCCGCTCAAGCGGAGATATTTGGGTTAGGTAGTATAGAAGGAGCAGATAACTATATCCGTCCTTATATGAATGGCAAGGATATAACTGACACCCCGCGAGGAGTTTTTGCTTTAGATTTTTTCGGTTTGTCTGAAAGCCAGGTAAGAAGTGAGTTCCCAGCTGCTTTTCAACATTTACTAGAAAATGTAAAGCCAAGCCGTGAGCAAAACAACCGTGCTTCCTATAAGAAAAACTGGTGGGTGTTTGGAGAGGCCAGAGCTAGTTTTAGGCCTGCTTTACAAGGACTAGAAAGGTATATCATCACTCCGCGTGTAGCAAAGCATAGTTTTTTTCAATTTCTTGAAAAATCTACTCAAGCTGATGACAGACTTGTCATATTAGCTCTAGATGATGCTTACCATCTCGGGATATTGTCAAGTCGCATACATACTATTTGGTCATTAGCGGTTGGTGGAAGATTAGGCATTGGCAATGACCCATCATACGATAAATCCCGCTGTTTCGACCCTTTCCCCTTCCCTGATGCCACGCCCGACCAGCAGGCCCAAATCCGCGAGCTAGCAGAAACGCTAGACGCGCACCGCAAACGCCAGCAGGCAGCCTACCCCGGCCTCACCCTCACTAACCTCTACAACGTGGTCGAAAAGCTACGCGCCGGCCACGCCCTCACCCCCAAAGAGCAAACCACCAAACAGCAGGGCCTCGCCTCAATAGTGCTGGAGCTACACCGCGACCTAGACGCGGCCGTAGCTGCCGCCTACGGTTGGCCCACAGAATTACCCGACGCGGAGCTACTGGCCAACTTGGTAGCCCTCAACCGCGCCCGCGCTGCCGAAGAAAAAGCTGGCACCGTGCGCTACCTGCGCCCCGCCTACCAAGCCCCCGGCCAGCAGCAAACCGGCCTTAACCTTCCCACCCGCGTAGCCACCGAAACCGCCGCCGCCGTGGCCCTGCTACCATGGCCCGCCGAGCTGGCCAAACAGATACAAGCCGTGCGCGACGTGGTAACCCAGGCCCAAGCCCCCCTCACGCCCAAACAGGTAGCCGCCCGGTTCGCCGGGGCCGGCCCCGCCAAAGTGCAGCCGATACTCGATACCCTTGCTACCCTGTCGCTGCTGCGGTGGGTAGAAGCTGAAAACGCCTACGCAGCGTAGTAGTCACATTACAAAATAGATAACCAACCGAAACCGATGGCAATTTTTGGAGCAGGTTCTACCTGGTATGGATCAGATGAAAAGAAAGACTATTTCTTCGAAAAGGGCATTTATGAAATCGGCTGGGATTATCCCGACGCAAAGGATTTGTATGATGCCTTTTCGTTACTCAAAGCAGGTGATATTATCTACCTTAAGTCTAGTAGCCCCGGTTCGCGTGATATAAGAGTTAAAGGCGTTGGAATAGTAACCACTTCATTCCTACACTCGCTATTTTTAGGTTCAAATCCTTCAAAGTTGGATATTGAATCAGAAGAAATTACAGTTCGTATGCAAGTCAAATGGATTATTAAAAATGATTTCTACATTTCAATTCCCATGAGTGAGGGTAAAATGACAAACGTAAGAGCTGCAACATTCTATGAAGAATCGTTGCCGTACGTTCAGAAAGAGATTATAGACAAGCTTTTTCCGTAATACGAAACCGTGTATTTCGCTCTACACATTCGACCTCGTAAAGAGTGCCTCTAAAGCGCTTTTTACGGGGTTTTTCGTTCCCATAGCACCCGGCATATATCGTAACTTACCTAATGATTTCGGCTACCTATGCCGTGTTATACCTGCGATGCCTCGATACCCCAACTACCCCACCACCTGCGAAGGAACTCAACGCCTAGAATTGGCCTACCTGCGTCAGCAAGGATTACTATTGCCTGGCTTGCATAGTAGACGTTGCATTGGAGTAACCGCGGGGAGCGTACAGGTTCCATTGGCCTGGAAGCCTGTATTGAGCCGGACGGAAACAGCTACTTAAGGCTATACTACACGGTAAACAAGGAGCGCCAATACGATTACCGGGTGCAGCTGGAGCAACAGCCCAGCAATCTTCGCGGCGTAATTGGCCACCGATGGTATATGGTATGCCCAACCACTGGCCGCCGTGCCACCGTCCTTTATATGCGGAGCGGCACCGGCGTATTTGCCCACCGTCAGGCATTTCCGCAAAAACGTCTGTACTATGATGCCCAGTTAGAGAACAAACGCTTTCGGGGCATCAGTGCCTACTTTGGTGTTGATAGAGAGTGGGAGGCGCAGTTGCGTAAGGGCCGTAAAACCCACTATAGGGGCCGCCCAACGCGCTGGTTCGCCCGTCTGCTCCGGTTGGATAAACGCGCCGAAACTTTGGGGCCTCAGTTGCTGCTTTTACTGCAGCGCTAACCTTCTTTATCTGTTCCGGCACATGCGCCCGAAACATAAAAAAGCCTCACGCCCCCTCAACCGAGGAACGTGGGGCTTTTCCTCAGGGTGCATTTATTGGCCTAGAATCACGTTCTGTTCTTCGAGTACAGATCGAATAATGTTTATGGTGTACTCACCAATACCCTCTAATTGTCCAAGCTTTTTTGCACCTAGTTTTCCTAGCTGCAGCCATGTGCTAATACTATTCCGCTCTAGATACTCTTTCATGGATTCAAGGGCAGCTTCACTTAACCCTCTTTCCAATAGCAGCATATCTATCCGTTCACTATCAACTACTAAAGCAGCCGAAATAGGCTTTAGAATTGTCCATTTTGCATTGTAAGCCTGGCTAACTAATATTTCTACTAGCGCCGATTTTGACACTTTGTTTTGCTCAGATAACGTGTTCAATAATTCTTCCGTGGCCTGAGGAATCTGAAAACCATTCTCGTTAACCATAAGATGCGGATTTTTCACAATGATACAGTAAAAAGCCCCGCACCTCAGATGAGTATGCGGGGCTTTTACCGTGGCTAGGAGCTGGCAACTACTTATCCAACAGGCAAAGCAAATATAAGTCACTGCCGCAAAAATGCGTTGGCCGCCGGCACTACACGTACCCCAGCAATGTGGCGTGTACCCCTACGCGTACCCCGGGAAAACAAAAACCCCGTTTCTAGTTCAGAAACGGGGTTTTATGCAGAGAGGATGGGATTCGAACCCACGATGAGCTTTAGACCCATACACACTTTCCAGGCGTGCTCCTTCAACCACTCGGACACCTCTCTGGGTGCTGGGAAGTGGCGCAAAATAACACCCGATTTTCGGGATACGCAAGCTCCGGCCCCAACATCGGCTCAGACGATGGTGATTTCGCCGCGTAAGTCGTGGGTGAGCAGGCGGCGGGTTTCGGCAGCAGAGCGCTCCAGCCCCAGCACAAACATGAGCTTGGTGATGGCCGCTTCGCGGGTGATGTCGTCGCCGCCGAGCACGCCCAGGTCGGTGAGGTAGGCGCTGGTTTCGTAGCGGCCCTGCATCACGCGGCCTTCTTCGCACTGGCTGACATTCAGGAGCTGCACGCCCCGGTCGGTAGCTTCGCGCAGGCACTGCAGAAACCATGGCGCCGTGGGCGCATTGCCTGAGCCGTAGGTTTCGATGATGGCACCGCGCAGGTCAGCAGCTTCCAGTTGGGCGCGCACCATCCGCTCCGTGATGCCAGGAAAGAGCGGCAGGATCGTCACCCGGTCGTCGAGGCGCTGGTGGGCGTGCAGGTGAGCGGCGGGCAGCAGCCGAATCTGCTTGTCGTCGAAATCCAGCTCGATACCGGCACGGGCCAGCGGCGGGTAGTTTTCGGAGCGGAAGGCATTATACTGCTGGCTTTCCACCTTCTTGGCCCGGTTGCCCCGGATCAGCACGTCGTTGAAGAAGATGCACACCTCCGGCACGCGCACGGTACGGGCCATCGGATGGCGGGCAGCCGCTATTTCGAGAGCCGTAATGAGGTTGCGGCGGGCATCGGTGCGGATGCGGCCCACGGGCACCTGCGCGCCGGTAAACACCACCGCCTTGCCCAGGTTTTCCAGCAGAAAGCTCAGCGCCGCCGCCGAATAGGCCATGGTATCGGTGCCATGCAGCACCACGAAACCGTCATAGCGGGCGTAGTTTCCCTGGATGAGGGCCGCGATGCGCAGCCAGTCCGCAATGGTGACGTTGCTGGAGTCAATAGGCTGACTGAGGCTCTGCACTTCCACCTGCATGTTCAGCTGACGCAGCTCTGGCATCTTCTTGCGGATCTGCTCGAAGTTCATCGGGACCAGCTCGCCGCGCTTGTTGTAGGCCATACCGACGGTACCGCCGGTATAGATGACGAGGACGGTGGCTTCGGGGAGGTTGTCGGGGTCGGTAGGCAAGGGCGGCAAGGATTGGATGGGGGCGGCAAGTTAGCAAGGCTGAGCGAGGCCAGTACGCAAACCCGTCATCCTGAGCTTGCGAAGGACCTTATCACGACTGAACGGCCACAGTTGCTATATCTCGCTCTATGGTCCTAAGGTCCTTCGCTCTGCTCAAGATGACAGGTTCGTCAGGATGACGGGCTGGGCAGCCTACAGGCTGAATAGCTTTTGTGCGTTTTGGGTGGTGGCTTCCACAACTTCTTCCACGTCTTTACCCAGCAATTCGGCCACGCGGCGAGCAATGAGCGGCAGGTAGGCGGGCTCGTTGCGTTTGCCACGGTACGGCACGGGAGCCAGATACGGGCAGTCCGTTTCGAGCAGCAGATGCTCAAGCGCGAGGCCGGGCAGTACCTTATCGAGGCCACCGTTTTTGAAGGTTGCCACGCCCCCGATGCCGAGCATAAACCCAAGCCGAATGGCCTCTTCGGCTTCGGCGCGGGTACCGGAAAAGCAGTGGTACACGCCGCGCAGCGTGCCGTCTTGGCCGGCTTCTACCAGCTCGGTGGTTTCGCGAAAGGCGTCGCGGGTGTGCAGCACGAGGGGCAGCTGGTGCTTTTTGGCGAGACCAATCTGGACGTGCAACGCCTCCTGCTGCCAGCCCAAAGTGGTTTTGTCCCAGTACAGATCAATGCCGCACTCTCCTACCGCCGCGAAGGGCCGCTTGCTGAGCCAGTCTTCCACCTCGTACAACTCCTTTTCAAAGTTTTTGGTGACGTGGCACGGGTGCAGGCCCATCATGGCGTGGCACTGCTGCGGGAAGCGGGCCTCCGTTTCGAGCATCACATCGATGCTTTCGTGGTCGATGTTGGGCATGACAATGGTGCGCACACCGGCCTCGTAAGCGCGGTTGAGCATGTCGTCGCGGTCCGTCTTAAACTGCTCGGAATAGACGTGGGCGTGGGAGTCGGTGAGGTGCATAGCTAGTTGTCGGTTATGAGTCACTTATATCGTCTCCCCTTCCAGTCGAAGGAAAGCGGCAGCAGGCGAAAAATGGCAAGAGCAGCGGTGAGGGCAGGCGTGTACAGCTCGAACAAAGGCAGCAGCCCCAAAGGCGCGCGGCGGCCGGCGCGGCGGAAGCAAAGGGCTGCCAGCACACCCTGCAACAGCATTTTGGCCAACAACACGGCAGCAGCCGATAGTGGGCCAGCTAACCACCACAGTGCCAGCAGCGCCGGGTAGAAACCGGCATAGTAGAGCAACCCGCCCTGCAGCCACCACGGCAGCGCCTCTACACCACGGGTCCAGCGGCGGCGCTGATGGAGTAAGGCACCCACCGTAGGCATCGGCAACGACTCAGCCAGCACTTCGGGCCGAAACAGGATGCGGTAGCCGAAGCCATGGCGCAGCGTGGCCCGGAACAGCTCAAAATCTTCGGTGACGGAGAATGGCAGCGCCTCGTAGCCGCCAGTGGCCTGGTAGGCGGCGCGGGCCACGAGCATGTTGTTGCCCATGGCCGTAACGGGCCGGCCCAGATCAGAAACTACCTGCACAAGCCCGAGCGAAATCAGCCAGTCGAGCCCCTGGAGCCGGTCGAAGAGGCGCGGGCCCTGCACCAGCGTGAGTCCCGTGACGGTTCCGATGCCGGGCTGGGCGTGCGCCAGCAGCGCCTGGACCCAGGTGCGAGGCACGGCAATATCGGCGTCGGTGATGAGGAAATAGTCAGTAGTAGCGGCGCGGGTAAGGTGGGCCAGCACGTTGGCTTTGCCGCGGGCAGTACCGAGGTTTTCCCGAATGGCCAGGATATGGAAAGCACCTTCAAAACCATGCATAGCCTGGGTAGCAACAGCAGCGGTAGCATCGGTGGAAGCGTCGTCGCCGAGCAGCACTTCGAGCAAATGCGCCGGGTACTCCAGCTGCCGGATGGCGTGCAGGCAGCGGGCAATGGCCGTTTCTTCGTTGCGGGCAGCAATGAGGATACTCACGCGAGGCAGCGGCTGGGGCAACGGGCCGGGCTGACTGCCCCGCCGCAAAGCAAATAGCAGCGTAGAAACGGCCAGAATCAGAAACCAGCCGGCAAGAAAGAGCGTGAGGAACAGCAAGCTGAGGTGGTGAGGTGATAAGGTGGCAAAGTTACTGTCATCCTGAGCTTGCGCAGAACCTTGTCAGGCCAGAACAAGTCATTCGGCAGTAGCTCAAACGTGGCAAGGTCCTTCGCGCTGCTCAGGATGACAGATAGTGTATCTGCCGGTTTCACTTCATAGCACCTCAAACGAGTATCCTTGTTCAGCGCAGGCTTCGAGGTAGCGGGGCAGCACAGCACGCAGATTCTGGCGGGCCTTTTGGCTATCGTGGAACACGACTATGGAGCCGGGGCGGGTGTGCGCCAGAGCAGCGCGCAGGCAGGTCTGGGGCGGATAGGTGGCGTCGTAGTCGTAGGTCAGCACGTCCCACATGATGATGCGGTGGCAGGGATGCAGCGCAGCGGCCTGGGCGCGGGTGAGACGGCCGTAGGGCGGACGCAGCAGCGGGCGGGCCTCGGGCTGCGTCAGCAGCGCATCAAGGGCCTGCTGGCAGCGTTGCACGTCGGCCAGATACTGCGGTAGCGGGGTGCGCCACCCACTTACGTGGTGGAAGGTATGGTTAGCGAGGCGGTGGCCGCCAGCGAGTACCTGCCGGGCAATATCCGGGTGTTTTTCCAGGTTGTCGCCAACGCAAAAGAAGGTAGCGTGTGCACCATATCGAGCCAGCTGCTCCAGCACGAAGGGCGTTTCTTCGGGAATGGGGCCGTCGTCGAAGGTGAGGTAGAGCGGCTTCTGCCCTGCCCGCACCGGCCCGCGCCACTCGGTGTGCGGCAGCCAGCGCTGCATGATTTCGGGGAGGCGGTGAAGACGCATAAGACGGAGCAGAATGGAGCGCTAAAGTACGGCAGGCGGCGCGGAAGGGCTACGACAGGCAGTGGAAACAGCGTCAGCGCATTATGCCGGATGCTATTTTCTGGCTACACTTTCGATGGACTCCCACAACACCTCGGCGCTTTGCTGCCACGAAAAGCGCCGAACATTCAGCAGGCCTCTTTCGATGAGCTGCTGCCGCAGCTCTGGCTCCTGATGCAGCCGGACCAGCGCGTCGGCAATAGCGGCGGGACTGTGCGGATCGGCGAGCAGGGCCGCGCCGCCGGCTACTTCGGGCATGGAGCTGCAGTTGGAGGTGAGCACCGGCGAGGCACAGGCCTGGGCCTCAATAATGGGAATGCCGAAGCCTTCGAAAAACGGCACGTAGGCCGTGGCTAAGGCGGCGGCATACAGCTGCACTAGCTCATCGTCCGTAACGCGGCCGGTCAGATGCACGTCCTGGCGGAACTGCATCTGCTGGTACACGTCGAACATCGGGCCGGCCTGCCAGGCGGTACGCCCCACAATAAGCAGCTTGGTGGGCGCTCCGGTGCGCTGCTTGAACTCGTCGAAGGCGCGGAGCAGGTTGGGCAGGTTCTTACGCGGCTGCAGCGCCCCCACGAATAGGAAGTACGGCTTACCGGCGGCGTACCGCTCACGCGTAGCCTGTTGCTGAGCGTCCGGCAGCGGCCGAAAATGCTCGTCGGCAGCGTTATAAGCAATGCTGATGCGGGCGGCAGGAATACCATAGGTCTGCACCAGATCCTGCCGCGTAGCCTCCGACACCGCCACCAGCCGCTGAGTGGCGCGGGCAAAGCGCGGTGTAAAAAACCGGTAGTAGCGCTGCACCAGCCCGCCGGTATGCTCCCGGAAGTGCTCGAAGGCAAGGTCGTGGAAAACCGTGACGCGCGGTACACTGGTAGCCAGCGTGGTGTAGCCATCGGGGCTGAGGAACACGGCCGGTTTGTGCTGGCGCAACCATAGCGCAACGGCGCCTTCAAACCAAGCCAGCCATAGCAGCGGATGCCGGGCCGGTGGGGCCAGCACATGCGGCACTACATTCGGGCCAAACAGGTAGCGGGCATCGTAGGCGCGGTCGAAGAGAAAATGGAACGTGTGCTCCGGATGGGCCGCCACAAGGCACTTCAGCGTTTCGTAGGTGAAGCGCCCGATGCCTTCGAGCTGGTCGCCGGGAAGCAGGAAGCGGACGTTGACGGCTATGTGCAAAGAGTCAGGAGTGAGAGGTGAAGGCGGAGCAAAGGTACTGGCCACTCATTTCTGTTCTTCTCTACCTCTCTTTTCCAGTAGCAGGCGCAGCTCGGACAGGCGCAGGATGCCGGTAAGAAACAGGATGACGACGAAAGCCAGACCCGCCAGAACCGACTCGGGCAGCCAGTGCAGCCGCAAGCCGGTTTGCAGCCCGAACCACACGGCGCAAAGCAGCCCGAAGGCCAAGCCCAGCCGCGCCAGCCAGTTCCAGGGCACCGCAATGCCGGTACGGCGCTGCACCAGCCACAAGTACCCCACCGACACAAATACGGCGCACACCAGCGTGTTGATGGCCCCGGCCACAGCCCCCAGTTTCGGGAGCAGCACTAGGTTTAGGCCCACGTTCAGAGCAATACTGGCCGCCACCAGCCAGCTGACGGGCCGCTCGTGGTTGGTGCTGGTGAGCAGGGTGCTGTAGATGGCAAAGAAGGCATGCACCAGCACGCTGACAAACAGAATCTTGAGGCAAAGCGCCATACGGCTCACTTCCAGTGGGGTGCTGTGCCCAAACTGCCAGAACAGAATTTCGCCCCGGAACAGCACAAACGCGCAGATCAGCAGCATGGGCACCGTCACGACGCGCTGCCCAAACCAGAGTAGGTCGCGCTGCTCGGCGGGGCGGGCAGTGGCATGGGCAAACTTGGCAAAAAACAGCGGCAGCACCGTCCAGAGGTACATCATCATGGTGTCGCACCAGCGGTAGGCGGCGGCGTAGTAGCTGGCTTCCTGCGCCGATACCAGCCGCTCCAGCATGAGCATATCAATCCGCTCATTCAGGCCATACACCAGCGTAATGAAAGCCAGTGGCAAGCTGGCTTTGAGCACCGTGCGGGCATGGTCCCAGCGCAGCCGAAACTTCACCCGGCCATACAGGCGCGTCACGAGGCCGTAGAGCACGATAAAGGTGAAGCCAATGGCCACCGACCGGGCACCTACATAATTGTTGAGCGTGATGCCAATGGGGACCAGGGCCAGCACCAGCCCCAGCAGCAGAAACTTCTCCAGAACCGACAGCAGCGCATCGGTATTGAAGCGCTGGTGGGCCTGCAGCACGCCCCGCAGAAACAGCGTGTACTGGGCCAGCAGCAGCCCGCCGCCTGTGAGGGCAAGCAGCGTGAGCGTATGCCCGCGGTAGCCCAGCAACCACCCAATGCTCACCGTAGCCACCAGAAACAGCGCCGAAAGCCCGCCCTTCAGCGGCAGCAGCGTGGGGAAATACTCGGTCAGAAACTCTGGAGTGGCGGCCACGCGCTTGGTGGTGAGCTGCGTGGTGCCCAGATCCGACACTGATGCCACGATGGTGGCCAGCGTGAAGAGGGCTGTGAACGTGCCAAACGCTTCGTGCCCCAGCCGGTCTTGCACCAGATTCTCGACCACCACCCAGCCTGGCTTTACCAGCAGGTTGAGCAGCACCACGAAGCTAATATTTCCGAAAAAGCGTTTGATACGGTTGTCAGCTAAAGGATTGGGCGGGCCAAATTACACGGATAGAATGAGGAATGAAGCATAAGCAGGCCGGAAGACCCGCCAGACAAATGCCTGGCCTGGCCCAATTGCGCATTCTTTGTTCTGCATTCCCTAATCTTGCCCGATTGCAGTAGCTTTGCTCCACTGCGCTGCATCCGGTAGGCCGGCTGCAACACGTTTGGTAGTCTTTTCTGTCCCGTATGTCATCCCGCTCCTATTCGCTGCTGGGCCTGTGGCCTGTTATCAATCGTTGGAAATATCTGGTAATAGGGGCCTTGGCGCTGGCGCTGGTCGTAAGCGCAGTAGTAGCGCTGCTGATGCCCAATATCTATAAGTCGACCACGGTTTTCTACCCCACCGACCCCCAGACCACGGACCCTGACCGGATTGTGACTGAGGGCGGCAAGCTGGAACTGGGCGGCCGCACCGAAGACCTGGACCGGGTTATTACCATTGGTCAGTCGCAGCCGGTAGCCGAGGGCATTATCCGGCGGTTTCGCCTGCATGAGCACTACAAAGTGGGCAAGGCCGGCGATGATGCAGCCGATAACGCGGCACTCAACGAGTTTTCCAGCAACCTCGACATCGTGCACAACGACCGGGACGCCATCGAGCTGACTTTCCGGGACAAGGACAAAGTGCTGGCCGCGCGCATTGCCAATGCCATGGTGCAAAGCATCGACTCCGTGAACCAGCAGCTTACGTTTGCCAACCGAGGCAAGGTACTGGAGCTGTATGCGCAGCGCCGCAACTTCCTCCAGCGTGAATACCAGAGCACTTCCGACAGCCTGCTGGCAGGCCGCCGCCGCTACGGCATCTACGGGCTGGCCCTGGAATCCCGGTATCTGGCCAAGGAAATCATTGAAACGGAAAGCGCCCTGCGCCGCGCCGAGGGCGAAGGCAACAGCAGCAAGGCCGCCGGGCTGCGCCGCGCCCTGCGCGCCCTCACCAAAACGGAAGGCGGCAACATCTTCAACCTGGAAAGCTACACCACCGGCATCGACCGGATGAATACACTCTACGCCCGCTTCGCCGACCTGCAGAACCGTCTCATCAAGGCCCGCAGCGACTATGAAACGGCCCGCTTGGGTATCAGCGGCAAGATTTCCAACATTTATGTAGTGCAGGAAGCTTACCCCGCTACCCGCAAGGCGGCACCGGTGCGCTGGTTCATCGTCATGTCGTCGGTGCTGATTACGTTCGCGCTGTCGGTCATCTTCATCACGCTGCTGGAGCTATACCGGGGCAACCTGAGCATGGGTAAGCCTGCGGCTCGCTAACCTCTGGTTCTTCTGCGTTCTGCCATGAGCTTTCTTGCCCGCCTGCGCCCCCAGAACCCCGACCAGCGCTTGTTTGTGGCGTTTGTGGGCCTGCTGCTGGTAAGCGGCACGGCGGCCCTCCTACTGCGGACGCAGCTGTGGTTGGCGCTACCGGTGGCCGTGCTAGGCGCGGTGGTGCTACTGGTAGACTGGCGCTGGGTGTACTATCTGCTGCTGGGCATGCTGGCCTTTTCAATTGAGATGCCGCTGCCCGGCGGGCTGAGCATGGACGTGCCCTCGGAACCACTGATGCTGGTGCTGCTGGGGTGCTTTGGAGTGAGTGTGCTGCTGGGCAACAGCGGCGTTTCGGCGCGCGTCTGGCGCCATCCGCTGGTGATATTTATTGGTCTGGCGCTACTGTGGTCAGTAGTATCGACGGCGTTTTCGGTGAGTACGCTCAAATCGGTGAAGTATCTGCTGGCCAAAACCTGGTACATCGTGCCCTTTGTGTTCGTGACGCTGGCCGTAGTGCGCAAGCCCTCCGATGTGTGGCGAATGATGGCCTTTTTCGCGGTCGGAGTCAGTGTTACGGTGCTGTACACCATGGCACGGCATGGCGGTAAAGGCTTCGGCTTCAACTCTATTAACTGGGCTATTCAGCCGTTCTATCACAACCACGTGCTGTACGCCGCTACAGCTGCGCTGCTCGTGCCTTTTGCCTTGTATGCAGCCCGCGACGCCTCCTCAAAAGCAGCCCGGTGGCTGTGGTATCTGGTGCTGTTTATTGCCGTGAGCGGCGTAATGCTTTCCTACACCCGCGCCTCGGTACTTTCCCTGGTGGTGGCGGCGCTCTACTACGGTATTGTGCGGCTGCGGCTCACGCGCCTCACGCTGATGGCCGCCAGCCTCGCCGCTCTGGTTACAACAGCCTATTTCGTGCGCGAAAACACCTACATGCTCTACGCGCCGGAGTTTGAGAAAACAGTATTCAACAAAGGAAACTTCGAGAAGCACCTGGAAGCTACCTACAAGCTGCAGGATGTGTCGGGTATGGAGCGGGTGTACCGTTGGGTAGCCGCCGCCCACATGATAGCCGACAAGCCGCTGGTTGGCAGCGGCCCCGCGACATTCTACCCGGAGTACAAGCGCTACACGGTAAGGAGTTTCCGCACCTACGTGAGCGACAACGTAGAGAAATCCACGACCCACAACTACTTCCTGCTGCAGTTGGCCGAGCAAGGTGTGCCGGGCTTTTTGCTGTTCGTGGCACTGATTTTTACGGCGCTGCTGCTCGTGGAGCGGCTTTACCACAATGCCCGCACCGCCAGCCACCGGCGCATTGCCATTGCGGCCGGCCTCTCGCTGGTCATTACCATCTTCCACCTGCTGCTCAACGAGTTGGTTGAGGTAGATAAGATTGGCTCCATCTACTACGTTTCGCTGGCCCTGCTCATTCGAGTGCAGCTCTGGCAGCAGGATGCGGCTAATACGGAACAGGAGGCCGCGGCACCCCCGCTTCTACCCTAATAACTCTGCTGCAACACCGGCCGAAAACCGGCGTGCGGTCTGTTCTTCATCAATCAGCGGATGCCTTACTTGAAGCGGCAGCTGAGGATAGTCACGTCGTCAGCAAACTGGTTGTCGTTGATATTGAAGCTGCGGATGGCAGTCAGCAGTTCTTCGTGCAGGCGCTTGAGGGGCAGGTAACGGTTTTGGTCCAGAATGCGCAGGATGCCTTCCTCGCCAAATTCTTCCTGCTCCGAATCGAATACTTCCGTTAGGCCATCAGTGTAGTTGAGCAGCAGCGCGCGGCCTTCAATGTGCACTTCCCCTACTTTCAGTAGCGGTAGCTCATCCATGACGCCCAGCATGATGCTGCCTTCTTTGAGGCGCCTCACCTCGCCCGAATCGAACACGAGCAGCGGGTCGTTGTGGCCGGCATTCACGTATTGCAGGCGTCGTGTGGCCTTGTCGTAGATGCCAAAAAACACGGTAATGAACTTGTCGCCACCGGAGTTGCGGAAAATCAGGTTGTTGAGCTCCTGCGCAATAGTGGCCAGGTCTACCTGCTGGCGTAGCAGCGTGCGCAAGCCGGCCTGGAAGTTCGACATCAGCAGCGAGGCCGCCACGCCTTTACCCGATACGTCGGCCACGCAAAACAGGAAGCGGTTGGTATCAATATCTACCACATCGTAGTAGTCGCCGCCCACGGCGGTGTGAGGTACGTAGGACGCGGCCACAGCCACGTGCGCATCATTGGGCAGCTTGCGCGGAAACAGCATGGCCTGCACCTCCTGCGCAATTTCGATTTCCTTGCGCATGGCCGCAGCGGCGATACGCTGGCGGCCTAGGCGCCGGTTTTCGATAGCGCCAAGCAGAATATTACTCAGGGTTTCTAGAAACTTAGCCGCTTCGCCGCTGGCGTAGTCATCGTGCATATTGCCGATGAACACGTAGGCCATTACCTCGTCGTTGCGGACCACCGGAATCACCGTTTCAAGCAGTTCCCACTCGGGCCCCAGCGGCAGTTCCGCCACGGCGCACGCCGGGCCCATGCAGGTCCGCACTACGGCTTCTGGCAGGTCGATTCGGCGGAAATCAGGCAGGTTGGCCCCGAAGGAAACCACACATTGCCACTCCCCTTCCTCTTTCACATATAGCACCAGCCGCCGGATATTGAGCTGGCCGAGCAACGTGAAGTGAAAGATTTTGTACAGCGCCCCTTCGCCGTGGTCTTGGTTGATGGCCTGCGTAATTTCCAGCAGTGCCCCTAGCTCCCGGTCCTTGAGGAAGAGTCGTTTTTCAGGAGTGAGTGCGGAATGGGGCATAATCGAGTTGGAAGAACGGTGTAAAAGTCGGGCTGAGCAATATGTGCTAATGAGTAGCTAATCTGGCGAATCAGGCACTCAGCTACCCAGTGGCGTTTTGGGGTCGTAGGCGTCGCGCAGGCCATTGCCAAGCAGGTTGAAGCTAAGCACCAGCAGGCTGATAGCCAAGCCTGGCAGCAGAGTCAGCCACAGGCCGGCTTCGGTACCCAGCAGCTGAAACCCTTCATTCACCATCAGGCCCCATGAAGGCGAGGGTGGCTGCACGCCCAGGCCCAAGAAGCTTAACCCGGCTTCGAGCAGAATAGCCGCCGCGAAGTTACTGGTTGCAATGACGATGAGCGGACCGGTCATGTTGGGCAGCAGATGCCGGATGATGAGGCGGCTTTGCGGCAAACCCAGCACGCGGCCGGCTTCCACAAAGGTTTTCTCGCGCAGACTCAGCATCTGGCCGCGCACCACGCGGGCTACATCTACCCACATGGTAAGGCCCACAGCCACAAACGACGTCCAGACGCCTTTGCTGTCGAGGACCAGGGAAATGGCAATGACCAGCATAATGCCCGGAATGCTCCACACCACGGTCATCAGGCCCAGCAACAGGCTATCAACCCAGCCGCCCACGTAGCCAGCCACGGCCCCAATGGCCATGCCCAGCACCACCGAAATCAACACGGCCACCAGTCCGATGCCCAGGCTCACGCGGGTGCCCAGCAGCAGCCGGCTCAGCTCGTCCCGCCCCGATTTGTCGGTACCCAGCCAGTAGGTGCGCTTCGTGATGCGCTCCTGCTCCACTATGCGGCGCAACTCGGCCGCCGGCCCGCTTCGGCCCGCTACCTGCGCCAGCGAATAGTGCCGGGGCGCATCGGCCAGGGCCGAATGGTTCTTATAGGGAGCTATGAAAACGGAGTCGCCCTGAATGCGGTAACCGCCAATGGGCACTTCCTGGTAGCGCGGCGCACGGCCGTAGAGCCAGGTGTGGAAGATGTTGTCGGAAGCGGCGCGGGCCGAGTCCGGCATGGGCATACGCAATACCGTGGCCTGAAAGCCGGGTGCTTCCTTCTGCAGCTGTACAAGGCTGTTGTTGGCGTTGGGCGAGTTGTCGGGCAGTACCCAATAGCCCAGCACCCCAATCAGAGCACACAGCACAATAAATCCCAGCCCGGCCATGGCAGGTCGGTTCTGGAGCAGGCGCTGGCGTACGTAGTAGCCCGGCGGCCGGGCGGCCGGCGCGCTGGCTACGGGAGCAGCAGAAACAACAGGCCCGGCCACGACTAGCGGGTATTGTGCTGAAGCAGGCCTTCCTTGGAAGCCAGGAAAAAGCAGTCCTGGCTCAGAGCACCGAAGGAGCTTTCCTCGTAGGCCAGCTCGGTATCGGGGTCGGGCCAGAAGCTGCGGATGAGCCCCTGCTCCAGCAGACCGCGCAGGTGCTGGGTCAGCTCAGCGGCCGGCAGCCGGGTTTTCTGGCTCAGGTCGCGGAAGGAAGTGACGAAGTACAGCTCGTCGAGAATATCGAATTGGGGGTCAGTCACGGGCAACGAAGCAAACGGCAGGAATAGTACCCAAAGGTAGCAGCCCGGCCGGTATCCGCCGATATGTGCCAGTACCCGTTTCGATTCATGGCCTCACTCAATTATAGTAGTGCCTTGTTTCTGGGGCGAATACAGCGCGTAACCTGATAAAGCAAAGCCGAAAAGCCCCTTTTCAACAGCTAGTAACGCATAAAAAAGAGGACGCCAATTTGTACAGCGCCCTCTTTTCTCATCTTGCTGCCCGAGGGCTATTCCACCAGCAGCTTGCCCGAACAGGTTTCGTAGCCGGTTTCCAGTATGTAGTAGTACACGCCAGCGGGCAGCGTCGTATTCTGGTAAAGCAGTTGATGCGTACCAGCGGGCAGCAGCTTGCCACCGGGCAGCAGGTCGGCTACTTTTGCGCCGGTAGCGGAGTAAAGCGCAGCCTGCACGTGGCCGGCGCGGCGCAGCGTCACATCGAACGTAAAGGCCGATTTGCCGGGATTTGGGTAGACCTGCACCACGGCCGGCGCGCCGCGCGGGGTCTTCACGGGCAGCACGCCGGTGATGGTACCCACCGCACTGGCACAGTTGGCAGCCACCAAGCGCGTACCTGAAACCTCCAGCCAGTCGATATCCGCGAAAGAAGCCGTCTGGGTGGTTTCCAGTCTGATTTCGTTGACGCCCGGTCCCAGTGTCACGTCCAGCGTGGTCAGCGCAAAAGTGGTGCTGTTAGAAGTGCGCGGGAACGGTACAGCTGGGTTTACTTCCGTGCCGTTAATGCTTAGCTTCGCCGTGAAAGCCGAAGAAGCACTGCTGTTCACGTAGCGCCATTTAAGCTGATAGAGTCCTGCCGGCGCCACTTCTACTTTCCAGGTGATACCCCGCCCGCTGGAATTGGTCAGGTTGATAACCGAGCCGTTGTCGGCGCCGCTGTTGGTGCTCACCACTCCATCGAAGCTGCACAGGCCCGTGGCCGGCAAAGCCGAGTCCTCGATGCGGACTAGACTACCCGGTGCGCCCGGCGTGGTGCTTTGCGTGAAAGTGGCGGTGAGGGCGCGGCTGCGGCGCACCGGAAACGTGAGCGGGTTGGTGGTAGCCGTAGTGTCGCCGGACCAGCCCGCGAACTGCCAGCCGGAAGCCGGCGTGGCGGTCAGCGTCAGCAGCTGACCTTGGTTGTAGACGCCGCTGGCCGGGCTTACACTCCCCTGCCCAACTACCGCCGTACTCACCTGAAACGTGCCCGGGGCCAGCGTAGGGCCTACTATCCCGATGCCGGCATTGGCTAGCACCAGCGCCGGCACATCGGCGGCCGGGTTCAGCACGCTGGCATACGCATAAGGGATGGTGGCAGTGCAGACGGGCAGCACGCGCACGTCGGAGGCATACACGAATGGGCTGTTCACCAGCACATTTCCCGACACGTCTCCGAATCCGTCCTGGGCGCTGTAAGCCGTCACGTAAGGGTTGCGGGCGTTGTCGAAGTAGTTGTTCTCGATTTTCACGCAGGCCCCCATGCGCGGATTGATACAGGTAGAGGCAATGTCTTTGTAGTAGTTGTTGAACACGTGGCCGCTGCCGAAGCGAAACAGGGGCAGCCGGGAGTTGATGTTCTCGAAGCGGTTGTGGTGGTAGGTGATTTTACGGTCGAAGTTGTCGGTATCCGTGAAGCCCATCAGGCTGGCTTTCCAGGCGTCGTGGAGGTAGTTCCAGGAAAAGGTCAGATACTCGCAGTCGGATTTGGCGTCCAGCAGGCCGTCGTAGTCGTCCACGCCGGTGCCCTGGTACACATTGTACAGCTCGCAGTGGTCCACCCACACGTGGCTGGCCGGCCCCTCGATGCTGATACAGTCGCCGTCGCCGAAAGAAGCCAGCACGTGGTGTACTTTCAGGTTCTGCAGAATGATATTGTTGGCCCGAAATACCTTAATGCCAATGCCATTGAACTCACCCAGTGTCGCGAAGCCGATGATGGAAATATCGTTTTTGTTCTTGACCTCAATCTTGTCGAGGCCCGGCGAATTGGCGGGCGTGATGGTGCCGTTGATGTAGATGGTAAGTGGCTGCGCGCCTTTGCTGTTGATGGCTGCCTGCAGGGCGGTACCGGTGTTCACGGTAACAGAAGTGCCGCCCGCGCCGCCAGTAGTGCCCGTAGTAGTACCTGCGTAGCCAAACAGGCCAAAAGTGGCGCCGGGCGTCTGGGCGCGGCTGCCCGGCCCGGCCAGCAGCAGAGCCAGCAGGAGGAAGAGTAGTAGTTTATTCATGGGAATTTATGGGTAGTGGAAAGATTGAGAGCGGCTATAGATGCTTGTTCGGCTGGATTCCAACAAGTTGCTCCCGGCCCCACTCCTGCTTTCTGTCTCCCTGCCTGGCAACTCCCTGCTTTCTGTTGCGCGCAAGCACCTATCTATCAATAGTATCTCATTCCGGAGCGGAAAACGCCGGTTCACACGCCTTTCTTTGCGCAATCGATGCCGGGAACGTTGCCAAGTGGCAGGTCAGGTTGAAAGCCGTGCGAGCTGCTCAGCCCGTTGCTGCTTTTCCGCCCGGTGCCACGCGCTGGGCGAGGATGGAGTTGAGCTCAATTTTCACGTAATCAGCAGCTGACAGCTACGGTAAAGCTGTAGCTTACTTCTCTCTTAAACCAGCCAAATTGGCGCATGTGGACTTGGCTGTTGCTGCTTCTACCGTACAGCGCGGCCTTTCCAGACGTAGCCGCCGCGCAGCCCGGCCAGGCCCACGGCCAGCGCATAGGGCGCATAGGCTAGCTGCAGCACCGGCACCCACCACAGCCAGCGCCGCCGCTCCAGAAAAGCCAGCACCGGACTCAGAAACCATACATCGGCGCCCAACTTGAGCAGCCAGGCTGTGGCCGCCCAGGGAGCCAGCGCCGGTAGCCACGGCAGGGCCAGCGCCCCGGCGGCTAGGGCTAAGTTGGCCAGCAGCACCAGTACCGCCAGCTGCTGCGAGGCTGAGTGCCGGTAGTGCCGCCACTTGCTGGCCCAGCGCACCCGCTGCCGCAACAGTGCCGCCAGCGTGGGCGGGCCGGCCGTGCGTACCAGCGCCGCCGGATGCTTCAAAAATCGGATGCTGCCCGGAAACGCCGCGTGCAGCTTGTGCATCAGAAACTCGTCGTCGCCGCTGGCCAGGTGCTCGTTGCCGGCGAAGCCTGCTACGGCCGCAAAAGCGTCGCGGCGGTAGGCTAGGTTGGCGCCGTTGCACATTGTGGGCAAGTCGGCGCCTATGCTGGCCGCGCCCGTACCCACCAGGCCGGCAAATTCCAGCCCGGAGAGGCTGTGCAGCAGTGTTTCGGGCCCCGTCAGCAGCACCGGGCCGCTCACGAAACGCACCTCCGGTCCGACTTCATCCTGCAGCGCGGCATAGCTAAGGAGCCAGTCGGGGTGCAGTCGGCAGTCGGCATCGGTGCAGACAATCCAGGGGGCGCGGGCCTGGGCCAGAGCGGCTTGCAGGGCAGCTTTCTTGCCGGTGTCGGCTCCCGGCACCTCGGCCAGTTGAATAACACGTAATGCAAACGGCACCTTGAATGCAGCGGCTACTGTGGCTGTGGCATCCGTGGAATGGTCATCGACAATCAGCACCTCAAACTGCTGCGCGGGTAAGGTTTGGCAGGCGAGGTCGGCCAGCAGCAGCGGCAGATTATCGGCTTCATTGCGGGCGGCTATAATTACCGAGAAGCGCAGCGGCTCACCCTGCGAGGCTGTACTACTTGCTGCAGTTGGTGGCAGCACAGGCACCGGCAGCCGGTCCCAGGCGCGGCGGAGCGCCAGCATCCGGGCCGCATACAGAGCCGGCGCGGCCAGCAGCAACATTCCCAGCCACGTGCTCATGCGGCCGGGTCCCGGGGGCTGGTTCCCGCCGACGTCGCGCTGGCAGAAGGATTATTGCGCTTGCGAAGCACTTTTAGCCGCAGCACAAATACCAGTCCGGCGGCGCTTGGCAGGGCAATGTTGAGAATCCAGAGGCTAAGGCTGGCACTGAGTACTGGCAGCGCCGGCTCGCCCAGCAGCCCAAACAGGTGCGTAGCCGACAGCTCGCGCACACCTACATCGGCCAAGGCATTGAGCGAGGGCACCAGTGACTTCAGCAGAAACGTGGCCGCCACGGCCGCCGCGCCTGGCAGCAGCTGCGCCTGCGTTCCGTAAGCTTTCAGCAGCAGCCCAAACTGCGCGCAAAACACCACGTACCGCAGCCCCGAAAGCGCCAATACCGCATGAATGGCGTGGGCCGGATACGTAGGCATTACGGCCAAGAAGCGGCGGAACCGGCGCAACGGCCTGATGGCCGACAGCACTGCCAGCAGCAGCCGTGAGCGGTACAGCGGCAGCAAAACCGCCGCGTTTATCAGCGCCACCGCTACTACCACGCCTAGCCTGGAGGCCGCGTAACCTTCCAGATAAAACGCCAGCAGAAAGTACAGCAGCCCGGCAGTGCCTGCCAGCACCGTCACGACGAGTTGGGCGTAGCGGCCCATAAACACCGCGCCCAGCGCATCGAGGCGGCGGCTTTTCAGCTCGATGATGCGGCCGGCGTAATCGCCGACGCGGTTGGGCGTCACGAAGCCCAGCGTGAGGCCCACCAGCACCGCCCGAAAGCTGCGGCGGAACGACACGGGCTCCAGATGCCGGGCCAGCCGCCACCATTTCCAGGCCTCCACCCCCCAGTTTACGGGCACCAGCGCCAGCGCCAGCAACACCGGCCCGCGCCCGGCCCCCGTGAAAGTGGCCGCCAGCAGGCCACGCCAGGCCGCCGCCGTGGCCACATCGGCAAACACCGAATGGTAGAGCAGCCCCAGCGTGAGGGCCGTGATGAGCAGCTTGCCAGCCACCACCCACCCGCGCCGCCGCGAGGCGGCAACTTCCGGCTTTTGGACGTAGTTTTGTAGATGAGTGGACAAGACGGCGGCAGGGTATTCGGTTGAATGCGGCAAGTTACCGACGAAAATCAACGACAGCTCTACCTCCTTCCCTTCTCCTCCCGCCACCGCGCATGATTCTTCCCCTCGCCCCCACCGATCTGCTGCCCAAAGTCATTATGGGTGTCGACCCCGGCACGCAGATAATGGGCTATGCCGTGATTGAGGTGCAAGGCCAGCGCGTGCGCATGCTCCAGTACGACGTTATTGATATGCGCAAGCTGGGCACCAATCATGCCCTCAAGCTCAAGAAGATATTTGAGCGAATGACCGAGCTGATTGACGAGTTTCTGCCCGATGAGCTGGCCATTGAAGCGCCGTTTTTTGGGGTGAACGTGCAGAGTATGCTCAAGCTAGGCCGGGCACAGGGCGTGGCTATTGCCGCTTGCCTCGCCCGCCAGATTCCGTACGTGGAATACGCGCCGACCAAGGTAAAACAGTCGGTAACGGGCTCCGGCAACGCCACCAAGGAACAGGTGGCCCACATGCTACGCCAGACCCTGAAACTGCCACCCCTGGAAGAAGCGCCCAAATTTCTGGATGCCACCGATGCGCTGGCCGTGGCCATGTGCCACCATTACCAGAAGGGCAACAACGTAAAAGCCGGCGGCAAAAGCTGGGGCAAGTTTCTGGCCGATAACCCCGGCAAGCTCGCCGCCACCACGACGGTCAAGAAGGCGCCGGCCCGCAAAAAACCCGCGGCCTGACTCTCCTTGTCGGCCTGCGCTGTAGTCTGTTTCCCAAGAGTATCTTGTTGAGCAACTTCAGCTAGTTACTTCTATGCAGCGCCGCCCTATCCGCTCTACCTCGCTCAAAGCCGTTGGCTACGACGAAGCCACCCAAACGCTGGAAATCGAATACCGCCACGGCGGGCTGGTGCGCTACACCGGCGTGCCCAACGCTATGTATCGGGCGCTGCTGGCAGTGCCGGGCAAGGCTATGTTTGTGGAGCAGGTAGTGGAGCGCGGCGGCTATGGGCGGGAGCAAGTGCGCTGAGTGTCTGGCACTATTATATCCGGTTGGTAAAATATTCTGATTGGATTGCAACTTCTACTCAGAATAGCGGCTCTGAGAGAAGGAGGCCAAACATTGTCTGGCTTCCCGACACTCATCTGCCACTTTTATCATCACCGGTGTATGCTCAAAATCTTTACTTATCTGTCTGGCCTGTTACTGCTGCTGGGCACGCAGTCCTGCTCCAACGACGAGCCCCAACCCACTACCGCCTACTACGACGGCTACTGCCCGCAACTCATGGACCGTGCGGTGCTGGAGCAGTCGGTGGCGTCCCTGGCGGCCCGGCCCATGCACAACACCGGCAAAATCTACCTATATGGCCGCTACCTGTTCATCAATGAGCGGTACGAAGGCGTGCATATCATTGACAACCAAAACCCGGCGCTGCCACGCATCATCGGCTTCATCCGGATTCCTGGCAACGTAGATATTGCGGTGAAAGGCAACCTGCTCTATGCCGACAACGGGCCCGACTTGGTCACGATTGACATATCGAATCCGGCGGCCGTGCAGGTGCAGAGCCGAGTACGAGACGCCTTCCGTGAACTGCCGATGTCCGAAATGGCCGGCATGCCTTCCGAATGCTTCCCCGAAAACCGTCCGGCTAACGCGGTGGTGGTAGGCTGGCAGAAAGTAAAGATTCCGTATACCATCAATCCGCGGCCAGGCACTTGGTGGGGAGGACCTGACGACCGGCTGACCTTCAATACCACGGCTACTGCGTCAGCGCCGGGAACCACCGGGAAAGGCGGCTCGCTGGCTCGCTTCGCCATTCTGGGCCAGACGCTCTACACAGTAGACGAGCAAAGCCTGCGGCCTTTCAGCCTGGGAAATCCGAACCAGCCGGCACCCGGCACAAAAATTCAGCTGCAGTTTGGCGTCGAAACTATCTTCCCAAAAGACCATTATCTGTTCCTGGGTACGCAGCGCGGCATGTACATCTTCGACGCGGCCACGCCCCAGTCGCCGCGGCAAGTGGCGTATTACCAGCACGTAGTAAGCTGCGACCCAGTGGTGGTAGACAACCGCTATGCTTATGTGACCCTGCGCAACGGCCGCAACTGTGGCGGCGGGTCCAATCAGCTCCAGGTGATAGATCTGAACAATATGAGCCAGCCGCGTCTGGCCCAGACGTACCCCATGAGCGGGCCACAGGGCTTGGGCGTAGATGGCAACCAGCTATTTGTCTGCGACAGTGACGGGCTGAGGGTGTTTGATACCAGCCAAGCCCCGGTGCTCACGCAGCAGCAATTCTTCCCGATACAGGTAGTAGATGTAATTCCGGATAGCGGCACGCTCATGGCCATTGGCGCTGCTGGCCTCTACCAGTATAACTACACCGGCACTACGCTGCAGCAACTGAGCCTGCTGCCCATTACGCCGCTGCCCTGATGCTGCTCTATCGTTGCCTTGTGCTTGGAGGCCTGCTGCTGCGGGTGGGTACAGCGGCGGCGCAGGAAAGCACTTTCCAGCTCAACCTGTTGCTGAAAGCAGCACCGCAACATGTGGTGGTAAGTGGCTACTGGCTGGAAGTGGAAAAGCGCTGGAATCAGCAGCCGCGCCATAGCTTCATCATCACGCCCCAGCTCTACACCGGCCCCACCGGGCAGCCCGATGTGGAGGCCGCCAGCCGCCGCATTGCCCGCAACGAATCGGTGCGGGGTGCCGGCCTGCAGGTGCAGCACCGCTGGTATATATGCGCAGCAGAAGCAGTCTACCCGGCCGGGTTGTACGTCAGCGCAGGGCCTGTTTTTCAGCACTTCGCCGTTTCGCGCGACGAGCAGGGCTGGACGGAGGTTGTAGACCCGACTGGCCTGCCGCGCTACGAATACCGCGACATCCGGCGTACCGAAACCATTAACCGTTACGGTGCATCGGCGCAGCTGGGCTATCAGGCACCGCTGCCGCCGGGCCGGGTGTTTCTGGATCTGTACGCGGGTGTGGGGTGGCGCATGAGTCAGAGCAGCCACAGCCCAGACTCCGAAAGCGGCAGCCGCTACCAGTCCGGCCCTTCCGACTACGGCCATGCGGGTTTCTACGTCCCGGCCGGCTTCAAAATAGGCGTCGCGTTACGGTAAACGTTGCCTTTGGCGTTTCCAAAGTAAAAGAGCCGTTCTAAAGACAGTAATCTGGTTTTAGTCAGATACTGTCTTCCGAACGGCTCTTTACATTTCGTCTTGATTGGGCTTTGCTTTCAGGTGTTTCACACCTCAATTTCTCCGCGCAGATACGTTACGGCGTAGCCGCTGATGTGCACCCGCTCTTCCAGCAGCTCACACCACAACTCCCCGCCTCGCGCCGATACCTGCCGGGCTTTGAGCGTGGTTTTGCCCAGCCGTGCGGCCCAATACGGGATGAGCGTGGTATGCGCTGAGCCGGTAACCGGGTCTTCGGGCACGCCCACCCGCGGACCGAAAAAGCGCGACACGAAGTCGGTTTCCGGATCGGCGGCGGGGGCCGTGGCAATGATGCCGCGGTATTCTATCTGAGCCAGCCGCGCTTGGTCGGGGCGCAAAGCACGCACTTCGGCTTCGGAGTTGAACACGGCTATCAGGTCGGGGCCAGCCAGCACGTGCAGCGGCGTGGCCCGCAGGCCGTCGGCGAGGCCATCGGGGTGGCCCGCGAGAGGCTGAGGCGGCCGGCTGGGGAAGTCCAGGGTGAGGCGGCCGTCAGTTTCGCGCAGCACCCGGAGCGGGCCGCTCTGCGAATGAAACACTATTTCCTCGCCCTGAAACCCCAGATGCTGGTGCAACACGTGCGCGGATGCCAGCGTGGCGTGTCCGCATAGCTCCACTTCCACTGCCGGCGTAAACCACCGGATTTCGTACTCGTGGCCCTGCCTGGGCACGAAGAAGGCAGTTTCGGCAAGGTTGTTTTCGGCGGCAATGGCCTGCATGGTTTCGGCGGGCAGCCATTCGCTTAAAGGACACACAGCGGCCGGGTTGCCGGCAAAAGGCCGGGCCGAAAAAGCATCGACCTGATAGATAGGAAGGGTCATGGCGTAGAGCAGGTGAGTGGAATAGTGGGCTGAATCTACAGATTGCCGGCCGGAGTGGCGAAGGGCGTGCTTTTCCGCCATCCTCTGGTCACTCGGGACAGTAGAGGAAGAACATTATTCTGAATCCTGCACTTCTCCCCCTATCACTACTTGCTGCACTGGGTTTTCGCCCAGCCAGTACGGAATTTCCTCGTAGTCCTGCACATCAAGGATGAGCAGGTCGGCGCGCTTGCCGGGCTCTAGGCTGCCGATTTCGGTTTGCAGGTTGAGAGCCCAAGCCGCATTAAGCGTGGCTGCCGCCAAGGCTTCTTTGGGAGTGAGGCCCATTTTGAGGCAGGCTACTGACAGGGCTAGCCACAGGTTTTTGCTGGGACAGGAACCGGGGTTGAAATCGGTGCTAATGGCAACGGGGACACCCGCCTTGATGAGGCGGCGTCCGGGCGCGTACACCTCCTGGCGCAGAAACAGCGGCACCAGCGGCAGCAGTACTACCACCGTCCGGCCGTTGGCTGCAATACGCGCCGCATCGGCCTCGCTGAGGTAGTCGCAATGATCCACGCTGATGGCGCCCAGCGTAGCGGCCATAGCCGCGCCGCCCAAGTCATGGAGTTGCTCGGCATGTATTTTCAGCTGGAACCCCTGCTCGCGAGCTTGCTCCAGAAACTGCCGCGACTCCTTCACACTGAATGCGCCTTCCTCACAGAAGATATCCACGAAGGGGACTTCCGCTGGGTCGAGTTGCGGCAGCACTTCATTGGCCAGCATTTGCAGATACTCGGCGGGGCGGCCTTTGTACTCGGGGCCAGGCACGTGCGCCCCCAGAAACGTGGGCACCACCCGCGCCGGCTGCTGCCGGCCGGCCTCCTGCGCCACCCGCACCAGCCGCAGCTCCGTCTCGGCATCCAAGCCGTAGCCGCTTTTGGCTTCCACTGTCGTGATGCCATAGCGCCGGAAGCCTGCCAGATGGTGCAGCGCGTTGGCGAGCAACTCCGCCTCAGAGGCGGCGCGCGTAGCACGTACGGTGCTCAAGATGCCGCCGCCACTGGCCAGAATATCCAGATACGACTCGCCCTGCAGCTTCCGCTGGAACTCATGGGCTCTGTTGCCGCCAAATACCAGATGCGTATGGCACTCTACCAGCCCCGGCATTACCACGCGCCCGCCCGCATCGAGCACGCGCGTGCCGGGCCCTATCTGGGCGGCGTCCAACTCCGCCATAGGCCCTAGCGCCACGATTCGGTCATGCGCGCAGGCCACATAGGCATCGGTCAGCACCTGCCAGTCGTGCAGAGCAGTGCCGGTAAGCGGCTGGCCGGTGGCAGCCCCGCTCAGCGTGAGTAACTGGCCACAATTGCGAATAAGAAGCGTGTAAGGCATAGAAGGCAGGAAAAAAAGAGAGCGGGAAGCTGATGCCGCAAAGATGCAGATAAGCTTGCCGTGAGGCTACTTCTGCCTTCAGATACGCGAACAATGGGAGGTCATATTTTTTTCTTTGTATATCTGCATTATCCAATGATACACAGCACTATATATACAAATTTATCCCGTATCTTTTATATACCCATTTTGAGAGAATACGAGTAAACGGCTTCACATTGAGGGCAGCACCGTGTGCTGCTCTTCTCAATCAACCAGTCACTTTTACCCCGTACTGTCATGCTTCCCGGAATGAGAAAAACTCTACTCGCGTTTCTTCTGCTTGCCTGTGGCCATGACCTGCTGGCCCAGCTCCCTACCAACAGTTTTGCCGTGACGTCGGCGTGCCCGGCCAGCGCGGGCAACCCGTCGGTGCTGCAACAGGTGAATACCGACGGCTCGCTCACGCCCATTGGTACCGTAACGGATGGGACTACCCCAATTATTCTAAACGCGCTAGGCTCCGACGATAACAACCTGAGCGTTGTGTATGGCCTGAATGTGCAGCAGCCGATTACGGTAAGCAACATCAATACGCCGCCCAACCTCTACCGCGTAGACCTGGCCACGGCGCAGGCTACCAACTTGGGCGCCGTGACGCCACCCGCTTCGCCCGGCGACGTGACGACCCCGACGCAGTCCGGCGAATCGGGCTTCTATGATGCCCGGCTCACGCTGAATTTCATTGGTGACGGCGACGCCAATTCGAACTATTATGTAGCTGGCGCTACGTTCCGGGTGTTCTACGTGTTCGATTTGTCCTTCCCGTTTCCGTTTTTGCGGCCGGTGCGCGTTTCTGATTTGCGCCTGTATGTAGGCGTAATTCCGCTGGCAACCTTCCCGGCCACGCCCCCCACCTGGAACCGGCTCGATACTTCCGATCCGGCTACGGCAGCTGTTATTGCTGGCTATCAGGCCGAGGTACAGGCTTTTCTGACCAGCAACGGTGCTCTGCCCGTACCAGAAGGCGGCATTCAGGATTGGGTGTTCGATGTCCGTTCAGGCAACCTGATCAGCTACCTCGGGAAGGACGATAAATTTATCACCATCAGCACACCGGCTACCAACCCAGTTGGGATTACTACCCAGCCGGCTTCTCCCATTCCAACGCAGCAGAATATTGGGTCGATGTTTACGGACCGCGACGGCAACATCTATGCTGTCGACGCGGACGGCGGCACCATCTATAAGATTGACCGGCTGACAGGCAATTATTCAGGCAGTTCCTATGGCGCGGCTTTCGGTTGCTCACGCGGCGATGCAGTGAGCCTGCCCGGCGCCCTGCCCCTACCGGTTAAGCTGAAAAGTTTCTCAGCCAAAGCCAGTAACGGGTCGGTCCGCATCAACTGGGCAACGGCTAGCGAGGAGCACGCCGAATCCTTTCTGATTCAGCGCAGCCGCACTGGCACCGACTGGCAGACAGTGCAGACCGTGAAGGCCGGCAACCGCCCGGCCGGCCAGAGCTACAGTGCACTGGATTCTGCCCCATTGGCCGGCCAGTCGTATTACCGGCTGGGCATGCGCGACACGGATGGTAGCACCGCCTACTCGCCCGCACAGGCCGTTTCTCTGACCGATAAGCTGGTGGTTCAGACCTTCCCGAACCCTGCCACCGGCCGCTTTACCGTACTCCTTTCCGCGGCCAGCGACGCGGGCACCAGTGTTGAACTACTTACCCCAACGGGCCAGTTGGTGCGGCGCTTTCAGCCGGAAGCCGGCACTACTTCCTTCCCGTTTGATGCCCTGGGACTTCCCGATGGCCTCTACTACCTGCGTGTAAAGCAGACCGGAAGCATGCAGACAGTTCCGATAGTGCTGGTGCCGGAGAGCAGCCGATAAGACAAGATTCGAGCTTTACGAACAATGCCTGTGGCGTTTGCTACAGGCATTTTCGTGTGTAGCGGCCAACCCTACTTGGCTGCCAGCAGTTAACTATACTGATGCTCCATTCTACCCCACTTATTCTTACGCTGGCCCTAGATGCCAGTTCCCAGCTTTTTTTCAACGAGTTGCGGCAGCGCCACTTTCCGCCGGAGCGCAATTTCTTACAGGCGCACCTCACGCTGTTTCATCACCTGCCCGGCTCCCAGCATGATACGCTCTGCACCCAAATAGAATCCCTGACCGCACGCACAGAGCCGCTGCCGCTGACTGTAACCGGGGTGCGGTTTCTGGGGCGCGGTGTGGCGTATACGCTCGAAAACCAGCAACTGCGCGCCTTGCACAAGGAACTGCAGGCTATCTGGCAACCCGACTTGACTCCCCAGGATCTGCAGAAGCTACAGCCACATGTTACGGTCCAGAACAAAGTAGAGCCAGTGGTAGCCCGCACGCTGCACCGGGAGCTTTCGGAAGACTTCCAGCCATTTGAGGCTACCGGAACGGGGCTGCAGCTGTGGGCCTACCGCGGCGGACCCTGGGAATCTTTGCAGACATTTCCTTTCCAAGGAGTGTAGCGCAGGCAGAAACATACAGCACACAACAGCGCCCCAATCGGACCGGAATTTTCGGCCAATTGGGGCGCTGCTGTGTAGTATCGACTGTTTCGGGCTAGATTTTCTCCGGCAGCAGAATAGCGTCTTCGTAGTTGCCCAGCACCGGCTTGTCGCCTTCCGTCACGGCTTCTACCAGCAGCGCACCACCCACGAAAGCGCCTTTCCACGACTCACCGAGGCCACCGAACACCTCTTCCCGGTCGCCGCGCGAACGGAGCTTGTTGATGCCCATCTTAAAGGCGCGGACTTCCTTGGCGGTGCGCTTGGCCCACTTCTCGTCGTCGGAGGCCAGGGCACCCACCAAGGCCCCGTTGCTGATATTCATTTCGCCCACCAATTCCTCTACCCTGTCTACCAGCACAATGCTGTCGATGGGGCCAAACGGCTCTTTGAAGTATAGCTCGCTCTGGCGGGGCAGATTTACAAGGGCACGGGGCGCGCGGTACGCCGAGCGGTCCTGACCGGGCAGAAACAGGCTGTCGTCGAGCTTGCCTTCGAAGATGGGCGTGGCGCCGGTTTTCAGCGCATCAGCATAGAGACGGTCCAGGTCCTCGGCCTGGGCTTTGTTGATGACCGGGCCAAACGCCAGGTCCGGTAGCTTGTCGTCGGCGCTGTCTACGAGCGTGGGGTTACCCACTTTCAGGCTTTTGATGGTGTTCCAGTAGGTTTCCACGAACTGCGGGAACAACCGGCGCTCCACCACGAAGCGCACGTAGGCCGTGCAGCGCTGCTTGCCGTAGTCGTAGCCCTTCTTGAGCTGGTCAGAAAGGCCATCCCAGTCACTGAAATTCCATACACCGTAGGTGTTCACGCCTTCCATTTCCAGCATGTAGCGCTTGTGCTCCGAACTAAGCGCGTCGGCAATGTTGCGGCCGTTGTAGCGTCCACCCACGAAGCTGAGGCAATCTACGGCGTCATTTTTCACCAGCACGTCGCTCAGCTCGCCGCCCGAGCCGCTCACGAGCGTCACGGGCAGGCCGCAGCGGCGCGCAATGGCAAACGTCAGGCTCAAAGAGATGAAGCCGCCATCAGTCGGCGTTTTGGCGATGACCGAGTTGCCGCACAGTGCCTGCACCAGCACCGCGTGCAGCAGCACCGACATGGGGTAGTTCCAGGAGGCAATGTTGCTCACTAGGCCCAGCGGCTTGCGGTTGCCCAGCATGCCTTCGATGTTATCGACGTACCACTGCACGCCTTCAATGGCGCGGTCAATGTCAGTAAAGCCCAGCTTATAGGTTTTGCCGATTTCCCACATGATAAGCTTGCCGGTCAGCTCTACCTGCTGGCGCAGCTGGTCGAGGCAGTCCTGCACCCGGCGCTTGCGCTCATCCAGGTCTACTTTGGCCCATTCGGCGGCTTCCTTCTTGGCGGCCTGCACGGCGCGCAGCGCGGTAGCATGGTCGAGCATGGGCAGACTGCCGAGTTCGGTGCCATCAATGGGCGACGTGAACGGGCGGGGCTTGCCAGGCTCCTGCCAGCGGCCTTCCAGCAGGTTCAGAAACTGACCATCTTGGCCGAAAACTTCCGGCGTTACGGCTTTCATCTGGCTCAGCAAGCTGCTGAACTCGACCTGGGGCGAAATGATTTTAGGCATAAGCGAAGAGAAGCCGTGTGGTGGTAGTGATGAAGGAGTACGAATGCTCCTAAAAGTAGGTGGTGAAGAAGTTGTTTCGGAGGTCAGGCTTTTACGGCCTGCGGGCGCAGAGAAGTCAGATCGGCAATGCGCACGGGCTGGCCGCTGGCAATGCTTTTGCGTGCCGCAATGCCCACCAGAATGGCCATGGCTCCGTCGCGGCTGCCAGCAGCCTGTCGCCACGTGTCGGGCGCGTCGGGGGTGCGGAAGATTCGCTCCCGCAGCAGCTTATCGCCGCCGCCGTGGCCTTCAGCCTGGGGCACCTGGATGTACTCGACCGGCCCAAAATTGCGTGCCAGCATTATCTCGTCGTACGGCTCCATTTTCATGGCTCCCGACTCTTTGATCCACGCGTCGATGCGGCCTTTGGTACCGTTGAAGGCAATGCGGTAGCCTTCGTAAGGTGAGTACGCCGTGAGGGAGTAGCTGACCTGCACGCCGTTGGCATAGCCGATGGTGGCCGCCATCTTGTCGTAAATATTCACGTCTTCCTTGTACACGCAGCCGTCACGCAGGTAGCCATCATGCTGCTCGTTGGCGGCGTAGAGTGCCATCAGGCGGGCATCTTTGGTCATGTCCCAGAAGTAGGGGCACTGAGCTTTATGCGGGCAGGGACGGCAGTTGCTGAAGCGGAACGGGCCGTTTTTGCCGTAGTTTTCCAGCGCGCCCTTCGCATACACCGTCTCGGGCTCCGACTCCAGCCACCAATTCAGCAAATCGAAGTGGTGGCTGGCTTTGTGCACCCACAACGAGCCGCTTTTCTCAGTGAGACGGTGCCAGCGGCGGAAATAGTCGGCACCGTGGCGGTTGTCGAGGTACCAGTGAAAATCGACGGACGTGACGGTACCGATGGCGCCTTGCCGGATCAGGTCGTAGATTTTCTGGCGGTGCGGCGAGTAGCGGTAGTTGAACGTGACGGTCACCTTTTTGCCAGTGCGTTTCTCGGCGTCCAGAATGGCCTGGCACTTGGTTTCGTCGGTGGTCATGGGCTTTTCCGACACGATGTCGGCGCCCATTTCCATGCCTTTGATGATGAACTCGTCGTGGGTGGCGTCCACGGTCGTCACTAGCAGAATATCGGGCTTCTGCTTGCGCATCATCAGCTCAAAATCGGTGAACGTAGGGCACGAAACGCCCATCATCTTCCGGGCCGTTTCGAGGCGCCCTTTGTTGCTGTCGCAGAGGCCCACAAACTCTATCACGTCGCCGTGCTCCTTGAGCAGCAGAGTGCCCCACATGCCGGTGCCCCGGTGGCCGGTGCCTACCATAGCTACACGCCGTTTTTTGGCGGCAGAGCCAGCCAGCACTGCCAGCGGCCCGGTAGTCAGCAGGCCAGCCGTAGCCAGCACCGACTTCTGCAGAAAATCCCGACGGGAAGAATCGTGTAGCGCTTGGTTCATGGTAAGGGAATGGCAAGAGCGAAAGGATGAACCCGGAAACCGTGTAAGGAAGCTACGCCGACATGGCCTCAACCGGAGCCAGTGCTACCAGGTCCTGTACCAGATTAGCCGAGCCCACATACAGCGGGGCACGTTGGTGAAATTCGGTCGGCTCGATATCCAGCACTGCCCCAGCGCCGGTTTCCGCGCGGCCACCGGCCTGCTCTATCACGAAAGCCAACGGATAACCTTCGTAAAGCAGGCGCAGCTTGCCCTGCGGATTTTTGGCCGTGGGCGGATACAGATAGATACCACCCGTGAACAGGTTGCGGTGATAGTCGGCGACCAGGGAGCCTACGTAGCGGCCGCTCATGCGCTGCTGCTTGCACTGCGTGAGAAAGTCGCGCACGTACTGGGCATAGTCGAACCAGTTGCCTTCGTTGCAGGAAAAGGTGTTGCCGCTGGCCGGAATCCGAATGCTGGGGTGCGAGAGAAAGAATTCGCCCAGCGAGTTTTCGTAGGTAAAACCTACTACGCCGTGGCCGGTGGTGTACACGAGCATGGTGCTAGAGCCGTACAGAATGTAGCCCGCCGCTACCTGCTTGCGCCCACCCTGCAAAAAATCTTCGCGAGTGGCTTCCTGCCCTACCGGGGTCACGCGCCGGTAGATGCTGAAGATGGTACCGATACTGATGTTGACGTCGATGTTGCTGGAGCCATCGAGCGGGTCGATGGCCACTACGTACTTGCCCTGGCAGTTGCCGGTGTGAATGATGTCGTCCTCTTCCTCACTCAGCACCGCGCAGGCCTCGCCACCGTTGGTGAGGGCACGAATGAAACGGATGTTGGCTTCCACGTCTAGCTTCTGCTGCGCTTCGCCCTGCACATTTTGCTGGCCCATGGCCCCAATGATGCTGGTCAGGCCCGCGCGGTTCACTTCGCGGTTCACGATTTTCCCGGCCAGCGCAATGTCACGCAGTAGCTGGCTCAACTCGCCGGTGGCAAAAGCAAATTCGGCCTGTTTGCGCATGATATAGCGCTCCAGGGTAGTACCAACTGGCTGGGCTATAGCGTTTTCATTCGTGATACTCATGGAGTGGGAAGGATAGCGGAGGGGCGTAGTAAGGGTGCGGCGGCCTTCCGGATGGTTCGTGGCCCCTAACCTCCACTCCCCTCTTTCAGCCGCCGCATTTTCTTGGCAGACCGGTGTCTGGCCGGCCTCATTGGAGCGCATGGCTCCGTCTGTTTTTTAGCTTTTCGCCTCCGGCTGCTTCTGGCTCTGCCACAGCACTACCTGCCAGCCTTTTTTAGCATCCTTCACCTGTACCACCACATATTTCAGGTGGGCCACGTTAGGCGTGCCGTCGGGCTTATTGGGCTGCGTGATGGTGATGGTGCCATTCACGACGGCCGTTTTGCCATCGTTGTAGGCCCGCACGTTCAGCGCTTCCACCTCAATTTTGTCGTACACGCTTTTGCCGTCGCGGATACTTTGCAGGTATTCGGTTTTGTTGTTCTGCTTGCCGTTGGAATGGGTGTAGACCAGGTCGTCGGCAAACAGCTTTTCCAGCAGTGCGTAGTCTTTTTTCACCTGTGCCTCAAAGCGCTGGCGCTCCAGCATTTCTACCTCCTTGGTAGCCGCCTGGTCTTTCTTGGATTGAGCGAAGGTGAGTACCGGCAGCAGAAATGCCAGTAGTAGCAAGATCTTTTTCATAGCAGACAGAAAGGAAAGTTAGCGAGCAGAAGGCACAGGATCAAGCTCAATTTGCTTCATGCGCGGAGCCAGGAAATGCATCAGCACCCAGGCCAGCAGATACGCACCACCACAAATCAGGAACATGATGAAATAGGCCGTTTCCTTCTGCCCGATGCTTTCGTAGTACACAAACATGCGCTTCTGCACCAACGCCGACAGCAGAATGCCGCCCAGCCCGCCGGCCATGCCGCCGATGCCCGTCACGGAAGCCACGGCGCGCTTCGGAAACATATCCGACACGGTGGTGAAGATGTTGGCGCTCCAGGCTTGGTGAGCCGCCGCTGCAATGCCAATCACCAGCACTGCCAGCCACATATTGATCTGGCCGAGGTATTGGGCAAACACAATCGGGAACACGCACAGCGCAATCAGCAGCATGCTGGTTTTGCGGGCCTTAAATGGCTCCCAGCCCTTCTTGATGAAGTTCAGCGGAATCCAGCCGCCGCCCACGCTACCCACACTCGATAGAATGTAGACCATGGCTACCGGGAAGGCAATATCAGTCCCCTTCAGGCCGTACTGTTTGTTGAGGAAGTCAGGCAACCAGAACAGGTAAAACCACCAGATAGGATCCGTCAGGAACTTGCCGAGCACGAAGGCCCAGGTCTGGCGGAAAGTGAGTAGCTTAAACCACGAAACCTTAGGCTCGGTGGTAATAGCAGCAGCCGCCATGTCGTCCACGTCACTGTGGATGTAGTCGAATTCGGCTTTGGTGAGACGGGCGTGGCGGGCCGGCACTTCGTAGTACACAAACCACAGAATCAGCCACACAAAACCGAGGGCACCGGTAATCACGAAGGCCCATTTCCAGCCAATGGTTTCGGCAATGAGCGGTACAGTAAGCGGCGCAATGATGGCCCCCACGTTGGAGCCCGAATTGAAGATGCCGGTAGCTAGGGCCCGCTCCTTCTGCGGAAACCACTCGGCGGTGGTTTTGATGGCCGCCGGGAAGTTGCCGGCCTCCGTCACGCCCAGGAACGCCCGCGCTACGCTGAAACCAAACGTGCTGCTCACAAAAGCATGCCCAATGGCCGCCAGACTCCACAAGAAAGTGGAAAGCGCATAGCCCATTTTGGTCCCGAGCTTGTCGATGACGCGCCCTACACCCAGCATGCCCAGCGAGTACGCCAGCTTGAAGGCTATTTCGATGTTGGCATAGTCGGCATCAGTCCACTTGAACTCAGTTTCCAGGTAGGGTTTGAGCAGGGAAATAACGGCCCGGTCCAGGTAATTGACGGTCGTGGCAAAGAATACCAGAGAACAGATAGTCCAGCGGTACCTGCCAATGGCGTCGGAAACGGGAGCCGAAGTAGCGGGGGGAGCTTGTATCATCGGGCGGGTGGAAAAACGGTGAGCGTATGGCCGCAGAAAGGTGCGGCTGAAGCCGCCGGGTGGCGGCTGGGAAGGCGAAGGTTATTTTCGAAGGGTCGGCAGGAAGGCCAGCAAATCGGTGAGCAACTGCTTCAGCGCAGCCGGGTCGTCGTTTTTGAACAGTTGGGAGCCCATGCCCACCACATTTACACCCGCGCCAAACCACTCGCGCAGGCTTTCTGTGGTCGGCTCCACGCCGCCCGTCACCATCAGTGGCACACTCGGCATTGGGCCGCGCAGGCTCTTGATGAAGCCGGGCCCAACCACGTTGCCCGGGAAAATCTTCACAAGCGCCGCGCCCAGCTGCGTGGCTTCGTACACTTCACGCACGGTCATGGTGCCCGGCATCCAGGGCGTCTGATGGCGGCGGCAGGCCTCAGCCACTTCTGCCGTAATGCAAGGCTGCACCACGAAATCGGCACCAGCCTCGATAAACCGCTCCGCATCAGCGGCCGTGTAGATGGTGCCAATGCCCAGCAGCAGCTCCGGGCAGTTTTCGCGCACGAATTTTACCAGCTCCCCGAATACATCAAAGGCCTGAGTGCCCCGGTTGGTGAACTCAAACACGCGCAGGCCCCCATCGTAGCAAGCCTGCACAATGCGCGTGGCATACGCCGCATCAGCGTGGAAGAACACCGGCACGATAGGCGTGCGCAGTACGGTTTCGAGAATATGGTCGGCGGAGAAACGCGGCATTGCAGAAGAATCATGTGCCCGAGGCATAAGCCCCGACACGGAGGGAAGGAGAAGCTAGCGGAGCAACCGGCCGGTGGTGTTGCCGGCCATGATATGCTCCACTTCGGCGGCCGTCACAAGGTTGACGTCGCCGTGGATGGTGTGCTTGAGCGCCGAAGCAGCCGTTGCGAAGGTCAGGGCCTCCTCTACCGTTGGGTAGTGCAGCTGCCCGTAGATATAGCCCGAAATAAATGAGTCGCCGCCGCCAATGCGGTCCACCACGGGGTTGATGTCGAAGTAATGGGTTTGGTGATACGCGCCCTCCACATAGGCCATTCCCTTGATGCGCTCATGAGAGGCACTCTGGGTTTTGCGCTTGGTGGCAATTACCTGCTTTATCTGCGGAAAACGCTCAATCAGCTTTTCGCTCATCGACACAAAGCTGTTGTCGGCCCCTTCGTCGGCTTTGATACCGAACAGGTCGTTGGCGTCGCCTTCGGTGCACACCACCATGTCGCAGCCGGCCACCAGCTCGGGCATTACGTCCTGCGCTTTCTGGCCATACTGCCACAGGTTGCGGCGGTAGTTCACATCAGCCGATACCATGATGCCCAGCCGGCGGGCGGCCTGAATGGCTTCGCGCGTGGCTTGAGCCGCTGAGACCGAAATAGCAGGCGTGATGCCCGTCCAGTGCAGCCATTGCGCATTTTTCAGGATTTCGTCCCAGTTGAACCACTCGGGCTGCAGGTTGGCAAAAGCCGAGTTGTACCGGTCATAGACAATGCGGCTGGCACGAAGCGAGGCACCCACTTCCAGGAAGTACAGTCCCAGCCGCTCGCCTTGGAACACACAGTGGCTCATATCCACGCCGTGAGACTGGAAAGCCTGTGCGGCCGCGTGGCCCACGGCGTTGTCCGGAAAGCAACCTACGTGTGCGGCGGGCATGCCCAGGTGCACCAGCGCGGCGCCCACATTGGCATCGCCGCCGCCGTAGGTGATTTCCAGCGAACTGGCCTGCGGAATGCGGTAGTTGAGCGGCGGCGAAAGCCGCATCATGATTTCACCAAAGGTGACAACTTGCTTCATCAGAGAGTGGTAACGTGAGCGTCGGGCGGGCGTGTGCTATACCGTGGCGGCTTCGGCGGGCTTTGCTACCGCCTCAAAACCGAAGTACTGTTTGGCGTTGCCGTGGCAGATGTTCTGAATGATGGTGCCCAGCCCTTCCATGTCGGCCGGCAGTTCGCCGTTCTCTACATCGTTGCCGAAGAGGTTGCAAAGCACGCGGCGGAAATACTCGTGGCGCGGATACGAGAGGAAGCTGCGCGAGTCAGTAAGCATGCCCACGAAGCGGCTCAATAGGCCCATGTTGCTCAGCGCGTTGATCTGCTTCTCCATGCCGTCCTTCTGATCCAGAAACCACCAGCCGGAGCCGAACTGCACCTTGCCGGCCACGGAGCCGTCGTTGAAGTTGCCAATCATAGTGGCAATCAGCTCGTTGTCAGCGGGGTTCAGGTTGTAGATGATGGTTTTGGCCAGCTTGTCCTGCTCGTCGAGGCGGTTGAGGAACTTGGACAGGGCGCGGCCCTGCGGGAAGTCACCGATGGAGTCCCAGCCAGTATCGGGGCCGAGCTGGTGCAGCATGCGGGCGTTGTTGTTGCGTAGCGCACCCAGGTGGAACTGCTGGGTCCAGCCTTTCTCCCAGTCCATTTCAGCCAGCAGCACCAGCATAGCCGATTTGAAGCGCAGCACCTCATCGGCAGTCAGTTCCTCACCACTCCGGATTTTAGCGAAAATGTCATTGCAATCCGACTCGGTGTAGTCAGCGGCATAAATCTGCTCTAGTCCGTGGTCAGAAAGGCGGCAGCCGAGAGCCGCGAAGTAGTCGTGGCGCAGGCGCAGGGCCGTTTGCAGGTCGTAGAACGTGCGGATTTCCACGGCGGCGGCTTCGCCGAGCTTATCGAGGTACTGATTGAAGCTAGTAGCGTCCTCTACGGCCATAGCCTTATCAGGACGGAACGTAGGCAGCACGCGCACCTCGAAGCCGCTGGCGGCCAGCGCGCGGTGATGTTCCAGCGAATCGGCCGGATCATCAGTCGTGCAGAGCGTCTCCACCTTCATGCGGCGCAGCAGGTTCTGCACTGAGTATTCCGGCGTGCGCAGCTTCTCGTTGCACTGGTCATAAATGCGGCGGGCACTACCGGCGTTCAGCAGCTCCGTGATACCGAAATAGCGCTGTAGTTCCAGGTGGGTCCAGTGGTAGAGCGGGTTGCGCACCGTCTGAGGCACGGTTTCGGCCCACTTCTCAAACTTCTCCCAGTCGGAGGCGTCGCCGGTAATATAGCGTTCCGGGATGCCGTTGGCCCGCATGGCGCGCCACTTGTAATGGTCGCCGTAGAGCCAGATCTGGGTGATATTGTCGAACTGCTTGTCGCCGGCAATTTGGTCGGGCAGCAGGTGGTTGTGGTAGTCGATGATGGGCATGGCCGCGGCATACTCGTGGTAGAGTTGCTGGGCCGTTGCGGTCTGCAGCAGAAAATCTTCGTTCAGGAAAGGCTTCATAATCAAAGGGAATTATGACGGGCGGTACCCTCAGAATCGGGTGGGTGGTGGGTGGCTAAAGGTATTCAGACAGGAGCAGCTTCCGGCCGTTTTTCGTTGCCAACAGGCGGATTTATTAACGGAAACGTTTACGGTAGGTGCGCCCTCACTAGCAAGCCCAAACAGGAAGCTTACCAGTTTTCAGGCTACAGACTCACGCCGCGCTTCCACGGAATAAAGTCTGTCTGGCCATGGCGTACGGCGGCTACTTCCTCACCGCTGGCGACTCGGATGACGTAGTCCAGAATCCGTTCCCCGGCCTGTTCAATGGTTTCTTCCCCGTCGATAACGGTGCCGGTGTTCACATCAATAATGTCGGGCATGCGCTTGGCCAGTGCCGTGTTAGTGGCAATTTTTACCACGGGCGCAATGGGGTTGCCGGTGGGCGTGCCGAGGCCGGTTGTGAAGAGCACTACGTTGGCACCCGACCCTACTTCGGCCGTAGTCGATTCCACGTCGTTGCCGGGTGTGCAAAGCAGGTTGAGGCCCGGCTTCGTAACAGGCTCCGGATAGTCGAGCACGGCTACTACGGGCGAGGAACCGCCTTTGCGCGCCGCCCCAGCCGATTTCATGGCGTCCGTAATCAGACCGTCGCGGATGTTGCCGGGTGAAGGGTTCATGTCGAAGCCGGAGCCGACAGCAATGGCACTGTCGCCATAGGCTTTCATTAGGGAGCTAAACCGCTCGGCCGTGGCAGTATCTACGCTACGATCTACCAGTTCCTGCTCAACGCCACACAACTCCGGAAACTCAGCCAAAATAACCGAACCGCCCAGTGCCACCAGCATATCCGAAACGTGACCCACGGCGGGGTTGGCGGAGATGCCGGAGAAGCCGTCGGAGCCGCCGCACTCCAGCCCGATGCACAGCTTGCTGAGCGGGGCCGGCTGGCGGGTTTGCTGGTTGGCTTGCATCAGGCCGGCAAAAGTCTGGCGCAACGCCATGCTGATGAGGGTTTCCTCAGTGCCTAGCTTCTGCTGCTCCAGCACAAACAGGGGCTTGCTGAAATTGGGGCTGCGCTTGTTGATTTCATCCTGCAGCATGCTCACCTGCGCGTTCTGGCACCCGAGGCTGAGCACGGTAGCACCAGCCACATTGGGGTGCGTGATGTAGCCAGCCAGCAGGCCGCAGAGCGTTTGGGCATCCTGCCGGATGCCGCCGCAGCCGCCTTCGTGCTGCAGGAACCGGATGCCATCCACGTTCGGAAACAGCTTGGGCTTCTGGTGGCCGTTTTCGGCAGAGTGCAGGTCGGTGGCCAGGATTTCCTCCACCGACTTGCCAGCCTGCATCAACGAAATCAGTTCCTGCGTCTGAGGCTGGTAGGATTTGCGGCGGGCGTAGCCAAGGTCATTCACGAGGGCTTCTTCCAGCACCTGAATGTTGCGGTTTTCGCAGAACACCAGCGGAATCACCAGCCAGTAGTTGGCCGTGCCTACGCTCCCGTCGGCACGATGAAAACCCATGAAAGTGCGGTCCTGCCACTTGTCCACGCTAGGGGCGGCCCAATCGGTGCGGTGCTGATGGTGCTCATCGTAGCTGTCGGTGGCGTGCTGGATGTTGCTGGTGGTCAGCAGTCCGCCTATTCCAATAGCGTCGTTGGCTTTGCCTACCAGCACGCCATACATGTGCACCGGGTCGCCGGGGGCCAGAAACTGCAACGCCAGCTTGTGCTTGGCCGGAATTTTCTCGGTGGTTGTTACGGTGGTGCCTTCCCACGTCACGGGGGTACCAGCAGGCAGGTCCGTAAGGGCTACCAGTACGTTGTCCTGCGGATGAATTTTGGCTACCAGATGTTTCATGGCTTGGGGTGTTGTCTACTTTCTTGGCCGGAAGCTAGGCTCCGAATACGGTTCGAGTGTCCTGCACTCTCTGGCACAACGCGGGTGTTTGCGCGACCCAGGCAGGCTACACGCTGACTGTTCTGTTCATGGCTCGTACCAGCGTGGCATGCACGCCGTGTTCCAGCATGTTTTCCAGGTAGCGGCTAACACTATCGGCGAAGCCCGGCAACGCCGACAAATCGTGGCCCCAGAGGTTTTGATTGTGCAGTACTGTCCGGACCAACACGGCTGGTTCCAGACGGTTCCACAGCTCAGCAAAGTACCCTGCCTTCTCATCCTGAATCGGGTATTCTCCTCCCAGAGCCTCCCCGTACCACACGTCGCCTTGCTGGTGCGCACCGCGCATAAACAGCAGGTAGGCGGCAAAGCCCAGCGCCATGTAGTGCGGTACTGCTTGCTGCTGCTTGTAGTAGTGCAGTAGTGTGGCCACGTTCCGCATCTGCATTTTCATGGTGTAGTTCATGCTGATGGACAGCCACCGATGCTCGATGGAGGGGTTGCGGAACCGGTCAAGCACCTGCATCCCAAAACGCTGCCCTACCGCTTCGTCTACAGCGTAGGGAATACCAGGGAGCAGGTCCGTCAGCATTAGGTGCTGAATGAAGCCGGCCATATTCTCATCCTCCATGGCCTCACGTACCGTCGGGAAGCCCGCCAGGAATGCCAGCGCGCAGCTTAGCGTATGCGTGCCGTTCAGCAGGCGCAGCTTTAGCTCGCGGAAGAGGTTGATGTCGGGCTGCACAATTACGCCGGCATCTACCTGCTCGAAGCTCAGAATCTGCTTTACTCGCTCGTCGCCTTCGATGGCCCAGAGGGTGTAGACCTCCGACATCGTCAGCAGATCATCCTGGTAGCCGAGCTGGCTGGCAAGCGCAGCCTGCGTTGCCGCGTCGGGGCGGCCGGGCACAATACGGTCCACGAGTGAGTTGCAGACTTGGTTGGCGCTTTCCAGCCAATCTATGAAGTCGGCATCCAGCGCGTTGCGGTGGGCCAGCTCCAGCAGAATGCCTTCCAGCTTGGTGCCGTTATCCGGAATCAGCTCGGTAGGCACTATCACTAGGCCCTTGTCTTTGGCGCCACCGAAGGCCTGGTAGCGGGCCAGCAGAAACGCCAGCAGTTTGCCCGGAAACGACTGGGGCGGGCTTTGCCGGACGTCATCGGATGTCAGTTGAATACCGACCTCGGTCGTATTGGAAATCACGACCTCCAACTCTGGGTTAGCTGCGCACGCCAGAATCTCGTTCCACTGGCTTTTGGCAGACAGCACCCGGCTAATGGCCGAGCACACTACGTTTTCTTCAACTTCACGGCCCTCTTCGATGCCGCGTATGCTGAGCGTGTAGAGGCCATCCTGGCGACGGAAAGCATCAATATCCCCGCCATCAGTAGATTTCACAACCACAATGCGGCCGTTGAAAATACCCTGGCGGTTAGCTTTGTCGATAAGGTAGTCGGGCAGGCCGCGCAGCAGTACGCCCGTGCCAAACTGAAGGACTTTTTCCGGCAACTGGAAATGCGCCATGCTGGGCATAGCTACCGAATCCGGGGCTACTGCCTGAGCTACCAGTTGTTTTGCTAGGTGCGACATAACTCGTCTTACTTTATGCTGCCCGGCGCGGGGCTGGCGTTAGTATTCCATTTCTGCTTCCAGCGCGCATAGTCGCGGCTCAGAAGCTTTTCGGGCCATACACCGGCGTAAGCATACCCCGTGCGGCGTTCATATTCAATATCAGCCAGTTGGGGCATTGGCTTTGATGTGCGGCCCACATAAATCGGCTGGTTCGTATTCAGGTCATAGAAACGGGCCCAGATGGTGGAACCAGCTTCCGGCACTATCACCCGGTCGAAACCCTTCGGCTGCTTGGGGTCGGGCTGGTCTTTCACGGTGTAGCCTGTCAGTTTCACGGCATCCAGCCAGGCCACGGCCGCATCCACCGATTGCCGGATGGCCGGTGAAGGATTGTCGGTGTCCATCAGGAACCGGACGATGCCGACAGTTTCCATGCCGCTGAGCGAAGCCAGCTCGAAGGCGCGGGCTTTGGCCGGAAGCAGCGTTTTCTCATCGTGCTGAGCACACCACGCTGTGAGTTTGCCGCGCTGCACATACTGCGTTTTCAGCATGCAGTCGATGCCCAGGTCCACGGCTTTGGCAGCAGGCTCCGTCAGGCTGGCGTCCAGCACGTCCAGGTCGTTGGTGCGGCGGCTAACGTCGCGCAGAACCTGCAGCGCCTTCACCATGGCGTTGTCGTTGTAGGTAATCTGGTGGCGGTAGCCGCTCTTGTCAGGATAATACTGCGGGAAGCCACCGTTGGGGTACTGCATCTGCAGCAGAAACCGGATGCCTTTTTCGGCCGCCGCTTTGTATTCTGCTTTGCCGGTAGCTTTGAAGGCTTTGGCCAGGTAGCGGATTTCGCGGGTAGTTGCGTCGTTGTCGATGGTCGCATCGTTGCGTCCGGCATCGGCCAGCGTACTGGCACGCAAGGCAGTTGAGAGGGGCTTGCTGTACTCTACCTTGGCATTACCAACGGCTTTGGGCCAGCCCCCTACACTGCGCTGATAGACCAGCATTTTTTCGGCTACGCTATCCACTGCCGGCACTGTCTGCAGAGCCGCCGCAGCTGGTGTTGCCGACGAAGTAGCCGTGGCCTGGGGCAGCGTGGAATACCGGTCTTTGGCGGTGGGGTCATACGCGGGCAGGGCCACCGTGGCAGACTTGCCCGATACCGGATACCAACGGCCGCCAAAGGTCCAGTCGGCTGTGATGTTCGAGGCTTTGAGGGCGCCGGTAGCCGTGCTTAGGTTGTCTTTGTGCCAGGCATAGTCGCCGCCTTCGCGGTGGCAGTTCTGGTAGTACACGCGGCGGCCCCATTGCTTCGCGCCAGCTCCTGAACTGGCCTGGTAGATGTCGGCGTCGGCCATGTCGCGCGAGAAGTTGCAGTTCACCAGATAGAACTGCGCTTCCCGGTGAAAGCGGCCCAGCTTGTAGCCGGCGTCGCCCTCGAACGAGCAGTTTTTGAGCACTGTTTTCGAGTCCTGATTGCCGGAGCCGTCGTGCCAGATAGCCGCCGAGGTGTTGTGGCAGATAAAGCGGCAATTTTCGGCGAAGGCCCAACCCCGGGGGCAGTAGAAATCTACGCCGCCTTCCATGGTGCAGTCCTTGAAGTAGTACAGGCCGGCATCCACATCCCAGGGACTTACGGTGTCGCCACCCAACGCCCGGAAAGTGCAGTGCTTTACTGTCAGGCGGGTAGTGCCCGGCATCGTGCGTAGCGCCATCTGGTGGCCGTTTTTGCCGATGGTGCGTTTGCCGTTTGTGGCGGTAGCGCAGGGTATCTCTACATCACCCTTGGCATCGAAGCCGTAGCTGTTGATGATGGTGAGGTTTTCGAGCGTGATATCCGGCGAGTTGCGCATGTTCAGCGTAGCCACGCCCCAGTCGTCCTGGCCGGCCACCGGGTTGCAGCGCCACTCGTCGCGGGCCTGGGCATAGGTTAGCACTACGCCCTTTTCGCTCTGGCCCTTGAGCGTGATTTTCTGCTTGCCATCGAGCAGCACCTTCTCGCGGTAGGTGCCATTCTTGATGTACACCGTGCGCGGCTTGGTGGCCTCATTGGGCAAGCTGTTGAGAGCAGCTTGGATGGTCCGGAACTGCCCCGAACCATCCGCTGCCACCGTTACCTGCTGGGCCCGGGCTGAAAAGATCCCCATCCCCCCTATTCCCGCCAGCAGGAGCAGTAGTTTCCTCAATGTTTTCATATGATTAGTAAACCCCACTACGCCTACACAAAATCTTCCCGCATGGGGCTGAAGGCGTCCAGCAGAACACCTTCTTCCACACATACTACCCCGTGCACCACGTTGGAGGGCGCATGAAAGGTGTCACCAGCCTGCAGTACCCGCATCACGCCGTCGATAGTGACATTGAATCTGCCGCTGACGATGTGCGTCATCTGGGTATGAACATGGTAATGCGGTGCCCCGATGCTCCCCGCCTCAAACTCTACCCGCACCAGCATCAGCTGGCTGTCATAGGTCAGCACCTTGCGGCGCACACCGTCCCCCACAGTTTCCCAGGGCTGGGCATCATCTTCCAAAAACAGGCGGTTTGAAGCGAGGAGCATGTGCAGAGCCGGAAAGGATTAGTAGCCGAAGTTCTGTACCAGCGCCGGGTCGGCGACCAGGGTGCTCTGCGGAATTGGCAGCAACTCTTTGCCTTGGCTAGGCACATACTCTGCGGCCAAGCCCGTAGCGGTGCTAGTGGCGCTGGTAGTGCCGAGCGTGTAGGTGGCACCGGCAGGCCGGGTATTCGCAACGTACGCGGCATCAATTGCCTGACGCCAGTTCACGCGTACTGTACCCGTAGGAGCCGTGTTGGGCGTGGGCGAAGGGCGGTAGAATGAACGGGTCCACTGCACGTTGCCGGCGGCCGGCGTGCGGTAGTACATATACAGCGGCACATTCTGGTAGGGCGCTTCGCCTTTGGCCAGCTTCTCGATGTTGGTTTTCACTTCGGCCAGCTTGGTGGCAAACAGGTTCCAGCGCAGCAAATCGTATTTGCGGATGGCTTCGCTGCCAAACTCCAGATACCGCTCGTTTACAAGGGCATCGAAGAAGCTAGCTTTGCTCGACAGGCTGAAGCCGGCCTGCGTCAGGGTAGCTTGGGCACGCGCCTGGTTGCCTGCGAAGGCACGGGCCCGGACCCGCATCAGGGCTTCTTGAGCGACAGCAGTAGGGCCGTTCAGCTCGTTCTCGGTTTCAGCAAACATGAGCAGTACGTCGGCGAAGCGGATGATAGGCCAGTTGTAGCCCAGGTAGTTGCTGCTACCCGTGAGCGGTGGGCTGTGCCAGTCGCGGCGGAACTTGCCATCGGTGATGGAGCTGAGCGCTACACCCGACTGGAAGTTGCTGGTGCTGGCAATACCGTAGGTCGTGATGGTCACATCCCGACGGGTATCGGTCGAGTCGAAGGCGTAGAAGTACGTAGGCACTACCGTTACTGCACCCTGCGTAGAGCCGTAGGTGCCGGAAGTATTCTGCAGGCGAGGGCCATTGTAATAGCCCAGCTTGCTGTCCGATACAGCCGTAGAACCGGTCATGCCAACCTGGAAGATGATTTCGTTGGCGCTTTCCGAGCGTTGCTCGTTGATGCTCTTGAACACCTCCAAAAAGCTTGGGTTCAGGCTATGCTCGCCGGGACGCGCCATCAGCTCCGTACACTCCTGGCGCGCAATGCGGTAGTAGTCGAGGTAGTCAGCAGGGCGAGTCATCTGGCTGCCTTTCAGCGAATATCCACCACGAAACAGTGCAATACGGGCACGCAGGGCTTTCACGGCACCTTTCGTGATTCGCTCACTGGCGGCACCAGCCCGACTGCGCCACGGCACCAGCTTCTGGGCCAGCGCTAAGTCATCAATCAGCCGGGCCAGCGTGGCATTGCGGTCTGCGTTGGGCAGGTTGAAGTCCTGGCCCGATACGGAAGGCGTAAACTGCGCCGGAACATCACCCCAGTTACGCACCAGCTCGAAGTAATACTGCGCGCGCAACGTCAGGGCTTCGCCGTGCAGGCGGTGCATGGCCGCCGTATCGGCAGCACTGCCGCCATCGTATACCGGTGAGAGCGGAATCTGCTGGATGCAGATGTTGCTGCGCTCCACACCCTGGTACAGGGTGTTCCAAGGGTTGGTGATTTCGCTGTTTGTCGAAAGAGCTTTGTAGCGCGCAATGCTGCGGCGGCCACCATCAGCGGCCCCAGCCGACCCAATCATTTCGTCGGAATCGTAGGGGAAATACATGCTGACGCGGGTACCATAGCTTTGGTCACCCGACAGCGGGTCGTAGGCACCAATAACGGCGGCGGTAGAGCCGGCAACGGTGCTGAAGGTATACTCGGTCGTGTTGAGCGCCAGTGGCTCCACGTCGAGGTAGTCTTTGCAGGAAGTGACCAGTCCGGCGGCACCCACCAGGGCGCCGGCTGCCAGCGCGGTCCGGAAAAAGAGGATAGGTTTCATGATACGGAGCGAGTGGGAATTAGAGAGAAAGGTTCACGCCAACCAGGAATGCGCGGCTACGTGGGTAGGCGGCATAGTCTACGCCTGGCGTCAGTGGCGTGGCACGGCGGGTGTTCACCTCCGGGTCGTAGCCGGTGTACTTCGTGAACGTGTACACGTTGTTGGCCGTCACGTAGAAGCGCAGGTTGTTGATTTTGGCGCGCGTCGTTAGGGTTTTAGGCACCGTGTAGCCCAGCGTCAGGTTGTTGATGCGCAGGAACGAGCCATCTTCAATAGCCCACGAATGCAGGAAGTAGTTGCTGGTCGGGCGCCAGATATTGGCACCCTGGTTCACTTCGCGCAGGCGGTCCAGCGTCGTGATAGGCGAACCGTCCGTTTCTAGAATGCGGTAGCGCGACGTCATGTCGTCCAGCACGTTGCTGAACACCGTGTTAGCGGTGTTGGTCGTGAATTCTACTTTGTTGGCGTTGTAGATGTCGTTGCCCAGCACGAAGTTCAGGAAGATGCTGGCATCAAATCCTTTGTAGGTAAACTGCTGGTTCAGGCCACCCACCACTTTCGGGTTAGCATCTCCGATAACCGTCTGGTCTTGGTCGTTAATCAGACCATCACCGTTCATGTCCTTCAGCTTGAGCAGACCCGGCTGAGCAGCCAGCCCGTCGGGGGTGCCGGCCAGCAGCCGTCCCGACTTCAGCACCCAGCGCTGCGAGGTAGCGTTGTAGCTTTCAAAGTCGTCAGCGGTGTAGTAGCCGTCGGTTACGTAGCCGTACATCTGGCCCACTGGCTGGCCTACCCGCGCCACATAGTCGCGGGTGAGGGCCGTGCCAGCCCAGCCCGACGACAAGCCGGGCAGTTCCTCCAGGTTTTCGCCTAGGCTCTCGATGCGGCCCCGGTTGAGGGAGGCGTTGGCCGTGGCAGTCCAGGTGAAAGCGGCGTTGTTTACGATGTTGCCCGTCAGCTGCAGTTCCAAACCTTTGTTCGACGTAGAGCCGATATTCTGCGTCTGGGTAGTGTAGCCCAGGAACGCCGGAATAGTCCGGTTGATGAGCAGGTCGCTGGTGGTGTTGTAGTAGGCGTCGGCCGTGAACTGTATCCGGTTTTCGAGCAGCGCCAGGTCAATACCGATGTTGCGGGACGTGGTGGTTTCCCACTTCAAGTCCTTGTTGGCCAAACGCGTAGCGGCCGAGCCCAGCACAATGGAGTGGTTGACCGAGTACGGGGCGCTACCGGCCGAATAAAGCTGTTTGCCCAGGAAGTCACCGATGCGGTTGTTGCCCGCCTGGCCCAGGCTCAGACGCAGCTTCAGATCATTCACAACTGGAACAGACTTGAAAAAATTCTCACGCGAGATGCGCCACGCCACCGAGGCGCCGGGGAAATAGCCCCAGCGGTTGCCGGGCTCATACTTCGAGGAGCCGTCGGCCCGGAACGTACCCGTAAACAGATACCGGTCGTCGTAGGAGTAAGTAAGGCGGCCGAAGCCCGAGAGCAAGCGGTAGTCCTGCTCGATATCGGTCTGGGGCAATACCGGCTGGCTGGTCTGGCCGGCCGGCAGTACACCCTGGTTGATGTTGGCCAGCGCCCGCTCTGCAGTGATATCCAGCGGCAGGAAGTTGGTTTGGATGTACTGGATGTTGTTGGTCTGCTGGTATATCTCCTCCCCTACCAGCACGCCAATGGAGTGCAGGCCGGTTTTGAGATTATAGTCCAGCACATTGGAGTTGTTCAGCGTGTTCTGAGCACCCGTCCGGATAGAAGCAGTCGGCAGGTTCTGGTAGTTGCCGGCCGGCTGGCGCAGCAGCGGCGAGTAACGGCCATTGAACGTACCCAGGTTCTGGTTGGTAATGTCGAAGCCAGCAGTGGAGCGGAACGTCAGGTTCTTCAAAATGTCGAAGGCCACCGTGCCCCCGATGTTGAACGTCTGGCGCTTGTCGCGGCGGTACTCGCTGTCGATGGCCAGCACGGGGCTTACCAGCGTGGAGATGGTGAAAAACTCGTCGTCAAACGTGTTCGGGTCGAGCACGGCACCCGAGAGGCGCGGTACCTGCAGCGGCTGGTACTGCACCGAGTTGCGCAAGCGGGACGTCGTGTTTGAGCCGGTAGTGGAAGTGCCCGCGCCGTTGGTCGTCTGGTCGTTGAAGCGCAGGTTCAGACCCACCCGGAACCGCTCGGTAGCCTTCGTATCAAACCGGAAGTTTACCAGCTTCCGGTCGTAGTCGGAGCCGCGCTGGATACCATCTTCCTTGTTGCGCGTCAGGCTCAGCGAATAGGTAGTGCCTTTCACCCCGCCCGCAACCGACACGTTGTGCGTTTGCTGGAAAGCATCCCGGCCGAACACCTCATCCTGCCAGTCAATGAACGGCGCATTGCGCGCATTCACCAACGTGTCGCTGTTGTAGTTGCTGCTGCCAAACAGGCTCTTGAAGTTGTTCAGGCCGCCAGTGCCGGTAGCGCCCGCCACAAATGCCCGCTCATACTGCAGGTTGAGATAGTCCTCGGGCTTGAGTACGTTCAGCTTTTTGGCAATGCGGCGGAAACCAGCAAAGCCATTATAGCTCACGACCGTGCGGCCTTCGATGCCTTTTTTGGTGGTGATGATAACCACGCCGTTGGCACCGCGTGCACCGTAAATGGCCGTTGCCGACGCATCTTTCAGCACATCGACCGAGGCAATGTCCTGCGGGGCAATAACGCCCAGCGCGTTTTCAATCTGGATACCGTCCACTACGTACAGCGGCGAGTTGTCCTGGGTGATGGAGCCACCGCCCCGCACGCGCACCTGCACGTTCTGGTTGCCGGGCGTGCCTTCAGCCGAAGTCAACTGCACACCGGCCAAACGGCCGGTCAGAGCTTCTGCCGCCGAGTTAACCGGAATGTCTTTGATCTGCTGCGAATTCACCGACGACACGGAGCCCGTTACGTCGCGGCGCGGCACGGCCTGGTAGCCGATTACCACCACGTCGTCGAGAACTTTGCTGTCTTCGTTGAGGGTGATGTTGAGGTCCGTTTTGCTACCCACTGCCACATCCTGCGACACATAGCCGATGTAGCTCACGCTGAGCGTCGCGTTGCTGCCCTCGGGCAGGGACAGGCTGAAGCGGCCGTCGCCGTCGGTAGAAGCGCCATTGGTGGTGCCTTTTACTACCACCGTCACTCCGGGTAGTGCTTCGCCCTTGTCTGATTTCACGACACCCTGCACGCGGCGCTGTTGCGCCCAGGCGGGGGCAGCTGCACACACCATGAGCGGCGCGAGCAACAGTAGTTTTCTTTTCATGATGTGTGGGAATTTGTGTGTGAAGATTCAGGAAGATGCGGACCTAACGCAGCTGGTCAATCGGGGCCGGGTCCATGTCAGTGTACTCGCGGTTTTCGCCGCCCATACCCCAGATGAAGGTGTAGCCGGCCGTGCCACAGCCCGAGTGAATGGACCACGGCGGGGAGAGAATGGCCTGCCCCTCGCCCACCCACAGGTGGCGGGTTTCCTGGGGCTGGCCCATCAGGTGCAGCACGCGCTGGCCTTGAGGCATGTCGAAGTAGAGGTAGGCTTCCATGCGCCGGTCGTGGGTGTGCGCGGGCATGGTATTCCACACGCTGCCGGCATGCAGCTGCGTGAGGCCCATTACCAGCTGGCAGCTCTGGATGCCTTCGGCGTAGATGTACTTGTAGATCGTGCGCTGATTGGCGGTTTCCAGTTCGCCCAGCGTCACGGGCGTGGCCTCGGCCTGGCTCAGGCGGGTGGTAGGATGCGTAGCGTGAGCCGGCGTAGAAAGCAGGTAGAATTTAGCAGGCTGCGCAGCATCGGTACTGATGAAGCTGACCTCTTTCGCGCCTTTGCCCACGTACAGGCAGTCCTGGCGGCCTAGCTCATACGCCGTGCCATCCACCGTCACGATGCCGGCGCTGCCGATGTTGAGAATGCCCAGTTCCCGGCGCTCCAGAAAGAATTCTGCCTTCAGGTTTTCCGGATTCGGCAGCGCAATGGCGCCGGCGGTGGGCACCACACCACCCACCATCATCCGGTCGTAGTGCGTGTACACCAACTCGATTTCACCGGTCACAAACAGGTCTTCTATCAGGAAATTTTCCCGTAGCTGCTGCGTGTTCATTGCCGCTGTTTCGCGCGGCCCGATGGCATATCGTTGGTTCATCTGGAACAAGAAGGAGGAGAAGTAGAGGTGAAAAAGCTAGCGGCCCATCCAGCCGCCATCGACGGTGAGGATGGTGCCGTGCACGTAATCGGAGGCGGAAGAAGCCAGAAAAACCGTAGGTCCCTGGAAGTCTTCGGGCGTGCCCCAGCGGCCGGCCGGAATGCGGCCCAGAATGCTCTGGCTGCGCTCAGGGTCTTGGCGCAGCGCCTCCGTATTGTCGGTGGCGATATAGCCAGGCGCAATGGCGTTGACGTTGACGCCGCGGCCGGCCCATTCGTTGGCCAGCGCCTTCACCAGCGAACCGATGGCACCTTTACTGGCCGCGTAGCCCGGCACGTTGATACCGCCCTGGAATGTGAGCAGCGAAGCGGTGAAGATGATTTTGCCGCTGCCCTGCGCGAGCATACGCCCACCAATAGCACGGGCAATGCGGAAGGGCGCATCCAAGTTGATATGCAGCACCTCGTCCCAAAGTTCGTCGGAGTGCTCTGCGGCCGGAGCGCGCTTGATGGTGCCGGCGTTGTTGATCAGAATGTCGATGCGTGGAAAATCCTGCTGCACCTTTTCCAGGAAAGCATCAATGGCGCCGCGCTGGCTGAAGTCGGCCTGGTAGGCAGTGAACTGACGGCCCAGCGCCCGCACTTGCTGCTCAGTATCGGAACCGTGCAGGGCCAGCGAGGCCGATACGCCGATGATGTCGGCACCGGCCGCAGCCAGACCCAGGGCCATACCCTGACCGATTCCCCGGTTGCAGCCCGTTACCAAGGCAACTTTACCAGTCAGGTCAAAGGCGGAAGATATACTCATGCAGCGGGTGGGTTTATAAACTTTTCGGAGAATGCCAGTGTATCTTTCCTACACCGCAGCCATACTCCTCTCTTATAAGGTTATGCGTTACGGGGCCCAAATGGAAGAATAGCACAATGTTTATTCGTGCAAACGTTGTCGGGAACGTTGCCAACGCGCCGATTTGCGCACCCGAAAAGTTGGATTGAAGTGAAATCGGCCAGCTATTTCTATTTTCAGCCCCGGAACCCCGCCTGTCCCGCCGTTTGCGGTTCTTGCATTTTGGTAAGTCAGCCCTCACCCACCCGCTAAAGCACCCACCCGTTGGAAACTTTCACGATAAAAGACATTGCCCGCGAACTGAACATTTCTACCTCTACTGTATCGCGCGCACTTCGGGGTTCCTACGAAATAAACCCCGAAACCAAACGGCTGGTGATGGAGTGCGCTGAGCGCCTCAACTACCGCCCCAACCCCATTGCTCTCAGCCTGAAAGGCAGTGCCAGCCGTGCCATCGGCGTGATAGTGCCCCAGATTGCAAACTACTTCTTCTCGCAGGCCATCAACGGTATCGAGGCTATTGCCTACAACCGGGGCTATCATGTCATCATTTTCCAGAGCCAGGAATCGTATGAGCGGGAAGTAGCCAACGTGCAGCAAGCACTGTCGCGCAAGGTAGATGGCCTGCTGATTTCGCTTTCCAGTGAGACTTCCGACGTGACACACTTGCAGGAACTGCAGGATAAAAACGTACCGCTGGTGCTCTTCGACCGGGTTTCGCCGGAGCTAGAGGCCACACAGATAGTAGCCGATAACTTCGGTGGCGCCTTTTCGGCCACCGAGCACCTGATTCAGTCGGGCCGGCGGCGCATTGCGCACCTCACCATTCAGCCCTGGCTCAGCATCACGCGCGAACGGCTGGCCGGCTACCGTGCGGCGCTGGAGAAATACGGCCTGGAATTCGACGAAACGCTGGTGCGCTACGGCACGTTCGGGCCCGATGAAGTGGGGCCGATGGTGGACGAACTGATGCATCTGGAGTCGCCGCCGGACGCCTTCTTTACGGCTTCCGACCGGCTGGCTGTGGGTTGCCTGCAGGCCCTGCGCCAGCGCAAGCTGCAGATACCGGAAGATGTGTCGCTGATTGGTTTCACCAACCTCAACGTAGCCGATCTGCTGGACCCGTCGCTGAGTACGGTGGTGCAGCCAGCCACGGAAATCGGGCAGGTGGCGGCCGAGCGGCTCATCGACCTGATTGAGCGCAAACACCGGGCGCTGCCCATCGAAACGGTTAAGATTCCGACCGAACTGATTGTGCGTAGTTCCACGCGACTAGCCGGGCAAGAACAGCCCCTGAGCGTTGCGCACACCTAGCCTATCCGCGCTGACTATTCTTCACAAAAAAACGCGCTCCGCAGCCTAGCCCGTTCACTCTTTGGGCGTTATTGGCAGCGGAGCGCGCTTTAGTTAGCGGCCTGTCTGTTGCAGCAGCCAGGTCGCTATGTCTTTGGCGGCATTGAAGTTCTCGAACGAAGCCGGAATCTTGCGCCCATCCACATATTCGTTGTAGAGCCACGGGTCGCCCACGGCAAACACGGTGCCCTTGCCTACTTTGGCCGTCGCAATAACGGTGTGCTCTCCCATCTTCACGAGCGGCGTGGCCGGCGCTTTCAGGTCCAGCGGCGCCAGTTCCTTGATGTAGGCCGATTTCGAGGTTTTGAACACCGGCGTACCGGCCGGTATATTCACGCGGCCCTGCTCGAACTCACTGCCCTTTACCATATTCAGATTGAGTGGCTTGAACTGCATGCCGAAGGCAGCGGCCAGCGTGTTGAAGCGCGGAATTTCGCAGTTGCTCGTGTCGTTGGCCATCAGTACCAGCGTGCCGCCGTCTTTCACCCATTTCGTGAGGGCCTGCACGTCGGCGGGCTGTACGAAGTTGGGCTTTGCGGTTTCCTTTTTGGTGTCGGGGTCGACGATGATGTAGACGTCCACGCCTTTCAGCGAGGCAGCCGTGGGGGCCGTGCCAATGGTGGTGGTTTTAGCGCCCAGGTCGCGGAACTGCTGACCCCAGAAGTAGAAGCCGCCGTGCGTTCGGTCGTCCCAGGTGTAGTGCCAGGCTTCTTCCTTGCCACTGAGCTTATTTTGGCGCAGCTCGTGGTTGAAGTAATTATCGACAGCCACGGTTTTGCCGTTGCCCCGCGTGCTTTCGGCGGCTACTTCCATTTCGATGCTGGCCAGAATGAACGGCCCCACTCCTTTCAGGTCGTTTTTGCGCAGCGGTTCCGTCAGGTAATACTCGAAGCTGCCGTCACGGTAGGGCTTGCCGCCCAAGCCGCCCACGCTTACTGTACCGTTGAAGGCCAGCGCACCGCTTTCTTCGGCCACGAAGGTTTTCAGCAGACCGTCGTAGCCTTTGCGGGCCACATCAGCGTACTTTTTATCGAGGTAGCCCATGCGTACGCCCTTCTGCAGGAAATACACGAACATGCTGCTGCCCGAAGCCTCGGCATAGTTGCCTTTGCGCGAAGCCTGGTCCACGACCAACGACCAAGTTCCGGTTTTGGCATCCTGGTACTTGGCCAGCACTGGCGCTAGGCGTTGCACATCCTTGATGAGTTGCTGGCGTTGCGGATGGTTCTGCGGGAAATAGTCCAGCACATCTACCAGGGCCATAGCATACCAGCCCATGCCCCGGTCCCAGAAGTTGGGGCTCTGACCAGTGGTTTTATTGGCCCATTGCTGCTCCCTGCTCTCATCGTAGCCGTGGTACAGGAGGCCGGTTTTGGGGTCGACAAGGTTTTTCTCGATCAGCGCAAACTGCTTGGCGACGTCATCGAAACCAGCAGGCTGGTTGAAAACCTGGCTGTATTCGGCGTAGAACGGCTCGGCCATGTACAGCCCGTCGAGCCACATCTGGTTGGTATAGATTTTCTTATGCCAAAAGCCGCCCGCCTTGGTGCGCGGCTGTCCATCGAGTTGCTTGCGCAACAGCTGTGCGGCTTTCTGGTACTTCTCAGCCTGTGGCACCGACATCTGGCCCAGCGTGAGCAGCACGTGGCCGGTGGTCAGGTTGTCGAGGTTATAGTCTTCGAGCTTGTAGGTGCGGATGGTGCCGTCCTTCTGCACAAACTGGTCGAGGTCTTTCTGGATGTAGGTGAAGTAGCGGGCGTCGCCGGTGCGCTGCCACACCCGCTCCAGCGCCTTCAGCATCAGGCCCTGCTCATAGTCCCAGCGGGCCGTTTTGCGGTTGCCGATAAGGATAGAATCGGGGTGCCAGCTGATAAACGCATCGGTCATGCGCTGCGACATAGGCCGCGCCGGAACCGGCGCAGTTTGGGCCTGAGCGGCAGCAGAAGTCAGCAGAGCACTGGAAAGCAGAAAACGGCGGAAGGTCATGGGCGGAAATTTATACTCGCTTGAACGTGGTGCTTCGACAAGCTCAGCATCACGGGTAGTGTAGCAACGTCAGCACACGAAGTTCTTCACAAGGCTAGCCATGACGTTGCTTTTTATTCTTACAGCTTCGAAACCGTCACCGTTTTCTTGGCCACCTTCTCCCCCATTTCCACGCCTTTTTTAGCGGATTTGGTGTCGGTATTGCGCAGTACCACCGCTTTGCTGCGGGCGCCGGTTACGCGCAGCAGCAGCTCGGCGCCGGGTGTGTAGCGCAGGTTATCGAAGCTGATGTTGCGGCTGTTTTGCACTTCCAGCACGGGCTTGGTTTCGTTGGAGAGCAGGGTCACGTTTTTCAGGCGAATGCCGTCGGCTTCCTGGCACACCATCCCTTTGTTGCACTCCAGCACCGTATTCTCGATTTCTACATTCTGCACCGCCATTTCGGGCAGGCCGCGCACCAGAATGCCGGTGTTGGCGCCTTTGCACGTTACGTTGGTAATGCGGAAATTCTTGAACTGCGGGGTGCCTTCTCCCAGGGGTTCAGCCTTGATTTCGGGGATGCCATAGGCTTCGCCATTTACCTGCACAGGGTCTTTAGCGGCGTAATACATATCGAACAGGATGGCTTCACCGGCAATGTCGGTCATGTCCACGCCGTCCACGAAGATGTTTTCTACCACGCCACCGCGGCCCCGGGCCGTCTTGAAGCGCAGGCCCACATCGGTGCCCATAAAGGTGCAGTTGCTCACGTACAGGTTGCGGGCGCCGCCCGACATTTCCGAGCCAATCACGAAGCCGCCGTGGGCGTGGTACACTTTCGTGTCGCGGATGATGAAGTTTTCGGTGGGCACGCCGCGCTTGCGGCCTTCTGCGTCGCGGCCCGATTTAATGCAGATACCGTCGTCGCCGACGTCAAAGGTGCAGCCTTCTACTAGGCCGTTGCGGCACGATTCCAGGTCGAGAGCATCAGTATTTTGGCCGTACCACGGATTGCGGGCCGTCACGTTGCGCAGCGTGATATTGTCGCAGAGCAGTGGGTGAATCGTCCAGGCCGGGGAATTTTGGATGGTGAAGTCTTCGAGCAGAATCTGCTTGCAGCGCTGCAGACTCAGCATATTCGGCCGCAGGAAATCCTTAAACTCGGCAAACTTGTTGAAGTCCGGCTCCTGCCCGGCGGTCAGGGTCCAGGGCTTGTTGAGTGTAGAGCCTTTGAGTGAGCCAGCCGTGGGGTACCAGGTCGTGCCTTTCTCATCTACCACCCCGCCCGATTTTACCAGCTTCTGCCACTGACCTGAGTTCAGCTTCTCCTTCTTCACCATGCGCCATGCGTCGCCGGCCCCATCGAAGGTGCCTTCGCCAGTAATGGCAATGTTTTCGAGGTCGTAGCCATAAATCGGCGACTGATTGCGCACGGCGTCCTCCCCTTCCCAGTTGGTTTTGAGCAGCTGATAATCGGAGAGTTTGCTGCTAAATTGCACCAGGGCGCCGCGTTGCACGTGCAGGTTCACGTTGCTTTTTAGTTGAATGGGGCCCGTGAGCCACAGGCCGCGCGGCACCAGCACCACACCGCCTTTCTGGCTGCAGGCGTCAATGGCTTTGCGGAAGGCTTCGGTATTGAGCGTTTGTCCATCCGCTACCGCGCCATACTTCACGATGTTGAACGTGTCCTTGTTGAAGTAGGGCTGCAGCACCACCGGCAGGTCGAAGGCATACTTACCGGCGAAGGCCAGCGGCTTCAGGTTGCTGGCGAGGCCCAGGTTGAGCTTCTTGACATCCTGCGCTACCAGTTGCGCCACCCGCTCCGCACCATAGGCCGAGAAATGGGTGTTATCGAGCTTGGTGTTGTTGGCGCCGTTCTGGTAGCTCCAAAACAGCGGCTTGGTGCCTGCGTCGCCGAGCTGGCTGTACATGGCCCAGCTGGTTTCGTGCAGATCAATCAGGGGTACTTTCTGGGTTTTAGCTACCTCCTTCACCACTCCGGGATACTCGCCGTGGTCATCCTTGCGCTTGCCAGCCTCATCAAAGTAGCGGCGTCCAACAGGCGTCAGTAGTATCGGGTTGGCCCCCTTGGCACGAGCTTCCTGCACGTAGCGGGTCAGGTTCTGGCGGTAGGCGGTCTGAGGCGCAGCGTAGCGGGCCGTGTCTTCTTTCTTAGAATCGTTGTGACCGAACTGAATCAGCACCCAGTCGCCGGGCTTCAGCTGCTCCAGCACTTTGGCCCAGCGGCCTTCGTGGCGGAAGTTGCGGGTGCTGCGGCCGTTCATGGCGTGGTTTTGCACGGCCACGCCATCCTCAAAATACTGTTTGAAATACATGCCCCAGCCACGCTCGGCCTTGTCTAATGGCTTCTCCGACATGGTGGAGTCGCCAACGAGGAAGATGGTAGGCTTGCGGCTATCGGCAGCTGGGCGGAAGGCCAGCAGCAGCACGGCTAGAAATACAACACAGAGCTGTTTCATATGGGTGGGAATGGCAGGAGGCGGCACGATAAGTGGCTTCCAGAAAAGCAGTTTTCCGGGAAGCTGCTGCCACCAGGGGCAGTAGACTGGTTGTTAAGGTTAACCGAATAGTTGGCTGACGCTGCACTACCTAGCCGCATTTTTTGTGCAATCGTTATCGGGAACGTTGCCATGAAGCCATTGCCAGGGCTTGGATTGAGTTGGCAAATGCACTTTTTGCCAGCAAAAGGCTCTTTTTCAGTCGTGGGTTGAGGAGGCACTTACTCACCGAAATTGCACTCTACTCATCTGCTTCTGCGCCGCAACAGTATCTGCGCAAAGTGACTCATCTTTGCGGCCTGATGCTTTGTTTCACACGTTATCCGCTGCTAGCTGATGAAGGCGCTGCTTCTGATTGATATTCAAAACGATTTTGTGCCTGGTGGGGCACTGGCAGTGGCCGGTGGCGACGCCATTATTCCGTTGGTAAACCGGCTGCAGCCGCATTTCGGGCTGGTGGTAGCTACCCAAGACTGGCACCCGGCCGGCCACGGAAGCTTCGCCAGCAGCCACCCGGGCCGCCAGCCCTTCGAGCAGACCGAGCTGCACGGCCTGCCCCAAACCCTCTGGCCCGACCACTGCGTGCAGGGCACAGCCGGCGCCGACTTCCACCCCGCGTTGGACCAACACCGCATTGAGGCCATTTTCCGTAAAGGCACCAACCCCGAAATAGATTCCTACAGCGGTTTTTTCGACAACGGCCATCGCAAGAGCACTGGTCTGGCTGACTACCTGCGTGGGCGCGGCGTGACACAAGTGTATCTGGCTGGCCTTGCTGCCGACTACTGCGTCTATTTCTCTGCCAAAGACGCTTTACAGGAAGGTTTCGAGGTGTTCTTCGTTGAGGATGCTACCCGCGCCATCAGCGCCGACGGCTACCAGCAGGCCCGCACCGACCTGTTGCAGCGCGGTGCCCAATTCGTGACCGTCGCGGAAGTAGCCCAGTAGTATTAGGGCCACTTCTGAGCGACTACTGAGTACACCATCGGGAGCTTATTGGGCAGGTGCCGGAGCCGATACTGCCGTGCGCCTGTTTGTTCTAGCTCGGCAAAGCAATTGTAGGGCGAGTAATCATACTCCTCGAATTGCTCAATTTCCAATCCCTGTTTGAGCAAGGCACCCAGCACCTCGCCCAGGCTATGGTTCCAGGAAACGGAGGTGGTTTCTATGGGCGCGGTGCGGTCGGCGTAAGTTCCGGTTTCGGTTTCCGTAATGGTTTCGCGGGTGAACTTGGCATCGAATATCCAGACAACCGGATGAAACTCCACCAGCACCAGTCGGCCGCCGGGTTTCAAAAAATGTGCTACTACAGCTGCCCAGCGGTCCATATCGGGTAGCCAGCCCAGCACGCCATACGTCGTGAACACAACATCGAACTGCTGCTGCAAGTGTTCAGGCAAAGCATACACGTCGGAGCAGATAAACCGGGTGTCTAGGCCGAGCTGTGTTGCCAGCTGGCGGGCCGTATCTATAGCTTTATCCGATAGGTCTACGCCTGTTACATGCGCCCCCATCCGGCTCAACGACATAGAATCCTGCCCAAAATGACACTGCAGATGCAGGATGTGCAGCCCGCTGATGTTGCCTAACAACCCCAGTTCAATGTCGTTCAGCGAAGATTCACCCGCCAGAAAGCCAGGCACGTTATAGAATTCTGACTGCACATGATACTCGGTTTTGGCATTCCAGAGGCTACGGTTTAAGGCAGCGTAGTTGGCAGGATAGTCTGGCATAACAACAGTTTCAGACAGGCGTTTCGGGGGTCGTGGCAAATTCCTTCAGCAGTTCGAAGAAGGGTTGGTCCATGCGCTGCGGCCGGGCAGCCAGAAAATCGGGGCTGGCCGGGTCCTGATAGCCGGCCAGTTGTGCAAAATCGGCGGGAGACGCTGTGGCAAATCCCATGGACCATTCGGGAAACGCCCGGCGGGCAACCGGACCATCGGCGAGCTTGTAGAGATGGGTATGCCGGCAATCCTGGGCAATGGTGTCGAACAACGCCTGTACGGTTTCCTGTTTGCCCTCAAGTACCTGCAGAATATTGCCCGCGCTGAAAAGCAGCAGCCCCGTCACGTTTCGCTCTTCGTTTCGGCGGCGCGAATGCAGCAACAAGGATTTCAGGGCGGCATCGTCCATGTCTGCTAACGCCGAGCTGAGATACACAATATGATACATGGTCTGGAAATTCTGACGTCGAAATGGCGTAGCCCGGCTGTGATTCTGGACAGGCTGTTCGGGTTGGAGGATAAAAGTTATGAATAATAAGAAAGTCCATTGCAAAAAGCCTGCACCCGACCAGGATTTGCATACCGGCTACAACCTTTCCCCGGCACCCAGGGTACACCGCAGACCCGTTTTGTGAATCCGCGAGGCACTACTTCCCTCCCTGCTGATGCCTTTTCAACTGCCTACTCTGCTTCCCGAACAAATCGAAACCATTCTGCGGACTTCGGGAGTAGTGCTGGGGAGCCTGGTTGTTGGATGGCTGCTGAAAGTAGCGGTGTTCGGGCTGTTGGCGGCCTATGTGCGGCGCGAGCCGATGGTGCTGGCTAGTTCCGTGCTGCGCCACCTGCGTCAGCCCAGCGCCTGGTTTTTCCCGGTGCTGGTGCTCTCTTTCTTACTCCCACTCACGCAACTGGAAGACCGCGCCCTAGAAGTAGCCCGGCGACTGGTAGAAACCTTTCTGCTTACCACCTTCGCCTGGGGGCTGGTGAAAACCGTGGACGTAGTCCAGGATTTGGTGCAGCAGCATTACCGCCTCACCGACAGCGACAACCTACGGGTCCGGAAGCTTTTCACGCAGCTACAGTTCGTAAAAAAACTGGCTGTGTCGCTCATCATTTTTGTGGCCATTGCCCTGATTTTGATGAGTTTCGCTACGGTCCGCAAAATCGGGACCGGGCTACTGACATCGGCTGGCATTGCCAGTGTGATTGTGGGCTTTGCCGCGCAACGCTCCATCGGCAACCTGCTGGCGGGCTTCCAGATTGCCTTCACTCAGCCTATTCGCCTTGATGATGTGCTGGTGGTGGAAGGCGAGTGGGGCCGGGTAGAGGAAATTACGTTTACGTATGTGGTGCTGCGAATCTGGGACGAGCGGCGACTGGTGCTACCGCTCAACTACTTTATCGAGAAGCCTTTCCAGAACTGGACCCGCAGTTCCTCACAGCTATTGGGCACCGTATTTCTCTACACCGATTACACCATTCCGGTTGATGCGGTGCGTACCGAGTTGCAGCGAATTGTACAGCACAACCCACTCTGGGACCAGCGCGTGTGTGTGCTGCAGGTCACAGATTCTAAGGAACGGACACTCGAGTTGCGCTGCCTGGTAAGCGCCGTTAATTCCAGCCAGGCGTTTGACCTGCGCTGCGCAGTACGGGAGCAGCTGATAGCCTTTATTCAGCGCAACTACCCCAGTTGCCTTCCCAAAACCCGTACCCTCACCGAACCCACAGACCAGCCCTTTACGCCAGGGTTGGCCATGGAAGACTAAGCTTGAAATGCCCTGTTTGCGGCGCTGCTCAGCCGGCAAACGTAAAGCGGCGCTGCCGAAGCCAACTTTCCAGCAGCCGTGAGTCGGCGGAAATGCGGCCTACCACGCGGTAGCGCGAACGAAGTGCGGCGGAAGTAGCGGCTTCCTCGTTCACAACTTGGCCTTGCCCCAGATAGGTAGAGTGAATGAAGCGCACCTGCCCGCCTTTCACCAGCAGAAACCCTACGTGAAAGTCCAGCCCCACCAGATACAGGCCTTCACCGAGCTGCTGCACCTGCCGCACAAATTGGCCGAGCGGCACCATCCGGTAGCGGCGAATATGGGCTTCATCCGTCAGGTTCTGAATCAGTTTTTCGGAAGTGGTTTTGGCCAGTGCTACCCGGTCCAGGCGCAAGCCGGCGTCGCACAAGGTTGTCGTCACGAAGTAGCCGCAGGCAATGGAATCCTGCTGTGGAACCTGGGTGGTTCCGTAGAAGGCCCACGGTGTACCGTACCACGCAGGCCAGATGGCAGTATCGAGAGAGGCGACCAGCAACCGGCGGGCTTGCTGGAGTACAGCAGCTTTAGCAGCAGGAGTGCGCGCCTGCTGGTACTGCGCAGCCAGGGTTGCCCGCTGGGTTGCTAGCGTCTGTAATTGCTGCGGATACGGCACAGCTACGGCCTGCTCTGGCAGCAATGGAGCCGGGTACCAATAGCGGATAGCGCCGGCCAACAAAGCCAGAAACAACAGGAATTTCATAGAAGTAGCAGCCGAGAGTTTCATTGCAGCTAGACTAACGCACAGTTACTAGTTTATTGTACTATCAAATGAGGAGCTTACACTATTTCCTCCTTCTGAAAAAAACTATTCGCTTCTATCAGAGCACCGAACTATTCCCGTCCGGAAGGGTCTTATCTTAGCCAGCTTGCGCGCCTGCAGTGTGCGCATGGCTCATTCTATTGCCTTCTTTCTCTGCTGTCTGCTGCATGATCAAACTGGAATATTTTACGCCTGCCGATTTCCCACAACTCATTACTTGGATAACCGACCCCAAGCTACTCATGAACTGGTCAGGGTCCCTTTTCAGCTTTCCGCTCACCGAAGAAAAGTTGGCTTGGTATCTAGAAGACACCAATGTGCCGGCCACGTCCGATGCTCTTATCTATAAGGCTATCGAAACCAAGACCGGCGAAGTGGTAGGCCATATTTCGCTGGGCGGTATCAGCCGCAAGAACAGCGCTGCCCGCATCAGCCGGGTGCTGGTAGGCAACAGTACGGCGCGGCGCCGGGGCATTTGCCAGGGCATGATGAAAGCCGTGCTTCGCATTGGGTTCGAGGAGTTGGGCCTGCACCGCATCGATTTGGGCGTGTACGACTTCAACACAGCTGCCATCCGGTGCTACGAAAAGGCAGGAATGCAGCAGGAAGGCCTCTCGCGCGACATTCTCAAGTATGACAATGAATACTGGAGCCTGATTGAAATGAGCATGCTCGACCACGAGTGGCATGCCCTGCACGACAAATAGGCCTGCTCGCTCTTGCTAGTTCAGTAACGAAACCGCCCTGCCTGGGTTGAACCAGGCAGGGCGGTTTTCATTCTTCAGCGGCGGCTGTCAGCGGTTATTCATCTTGAAGTGGGCATCAAGCTGCTCACGGGAGGCGCGCCGGATTTCTTCGGAGGTTCCGTAGCCGACTTCCTCCTCCCCTGCCGCCAGCCGCTGCATCACCGAGTCGGCAAAGTCATCAACGGGTACGCCAAACGTGTGCAGGCCCGGCCCACCCAGGTCGGTATTAACCGCCGGGGGCACTATCTCCACTACCCGTACCGACGTGGCCGCCAGTTGCTGCCGCAACGACAACGTGAAGGAGTGCATAGCGGCTTTGGTGGCGCTATAAATCGGGACGGCCGCCATGGGCGCAAAGGCCAGCCCCGACGTAACGTTGATGATGCACGGGGTTTGCTGCTCGCGCAGGTGCGGCACAAACAGCGTGCTGAGGTGAACGGGCGCCTCCACATTAATAAGCAACTCCTGCCGCTGTGCTTCCCATTCTTCCGGCTCCGTAAGCTGCACGCGGCGCTGGATGCCGGCATTGTTTACCAGCATATTCAGGCGTGGAAACGCCTGCTGCACCCAGGCCAGCAGCGCCACCCGCTCGGCAGTATCCGCTACGTCACAGACTTTGATGTGCAGGCCGGGCAGCTGCGCCTGGGCCTCCCGAAGCTTGTCTTCGCGCCGGCCTACGGCAATTACTTCGCTGCCAGCCTGCCGGAACCGCTGGGCCAGGGCCAGCCCTATTCCCGACGCGCCACCGGTAATGAGCACTGTATTTCCTTTCAGATTCATGGAGTGTAGCATGAGAGTTGTGTTGTGCTGTACCCACTGAACAGGCATTTAGTTGAGGTACCAAGCAGAAGCCACCTGTTTTATGCTTCTGGCCTTTAGCTATGCATCGTTTTCCCACCTTTGCCTGCTCTTTGGCACTTGGCTTTGAGCACTGGCAATAGTACCGTGAGTACCAGCAAATTTCGTCTCGAAGCAGAGGCACCGCTACATTGCTGAAGCTGCGCTGTAACAAAGCGTTGCACCTGTCAGATGGCTATCAGTTGCCGAATTATTTCAAAGCAGCAGCGACTTTTTCAGCTTTTCAGCGTACTCCCAAAGTCTTTTCTGAACCATCCATGAGCACGACCGACAGCGCTGCTCCACTCACCACCGACGTGGTGCTGATAGGAGCCGGAATCATGAGTGCAACTCTGGGGCTGATGCTCAAAGAGTTGGACCCCACTCTCACCATCACCATTTTTGAGCGGCTGGATGTAGCCGCCGCCGAAAGCTCCGATGCCTGGAACAACGCGGGCACCGGCCATTCGGCATTCTGCGAGCTGAACTACACGCCCGAAAAGCCTGATGGCACTATCGACATAAGCAAGGCGCTCAAAATAGCCGAGCAGTTCGAGGAGAGTAAGCAGTTCTGGGCCTACCTCACCGAGCAGTACAACGTGAAGGAGATTCAGCGCTTCATCAACCACATTCCGCACATGAGCTTCGTGTGGGGCAATGACAATGTGGACTACCTGCGCAAGCGCCACGCTGCTCTTATCCAGTCGGCCTTGTTTGAGGGCATGGAATACACGGAAGACCGCGCCCGGCTGCACGACTGGATGCCGCTGGTAATGGACGGCCGCGACCCACAGCAGCCCGTGGCGGCCACTCGCATGGATTTGGGTACCGATGTGAATTTTGGCTCACTCACGCGCGGCATGTTCAACTTGCTGCAGGAGAAGCCCGGTGTCACATTCTATTTCAATCATGAGGTAGAAAAGCTGCGCCACAAATTCGATGGCACATGGGGTGTGAAGGCCCAAAACCGCAAAACCGGCGAGGAGTTGAAAGTACGCGCCCGGTTCGTGTTCATCGGGGCCGGAGGTGGCTCATTGCCGCTGCTGGAGAAATCCGGCATTCCGGAGGCCGATGGTTTCGGCGGGTTTCCGGTAAGCGGCCAGTGGCTGAAATGCACCAATCCGGACGTAATAGCACGCCACGAAGCTAAAGTGTACGGCAAAGCCGCCGTTGGCTCGCCCCCTATGTCGGTGCCGCACCTGGATACACGCATGATTGATGGCCGGAAGGAGTTGCTTTTCGGGCCGTACGCTGGCTTCAGCACCAAGTTTCTCAAGACCGGTTCCTACCTCGACTTGCCGGCTTCGATTCAGCTCAACAACCTGCGCCCGATGATTATGGCAGGCCTCAAGAACCTGCCCCTCACCAAATACCTCATCCAGCAAGTACGCCAGTCGCCGCAGGACCGGGTGGCAGCTCTGCGAGAGTATATGCCCGAGGCGCAACCCCAGGACTGGGAACTGGCCGTGGCCGGACAGCGCGTGCAGGTTATCAAGAAAGATGAAAAGCAGGGGGGCGTACTGGAGTTCGGGACAGAAATGGTAACGGCTTCCGATGGCTCTATTGCGGCCTTATTAGGCGCCTCGCCCGGCGCCTCCACGGCCGTGAGCATTATGCTGAGCCTTATCCAGAAATGCTTCCCCCAACAGTCGGCCTCACCAACGTGGCAGGCCAAGTTTCACGAGATGATTCCTTCCTTCGGCCAGTCCTTGGCAACCAAGCCCGAACTGGTAGCTGAAGTACGAGCCCGCACCAGCGCTATATTGGGCCTAGTGGAGGAAGTAAGATAAACCCACCTACCAGACGTTGTACACACTAAGGGCCAGCTTCCACAGATGGAGGCGGGCCCTTAGTGTGTATTGCCTAGCCCAATAGGTCATCAAGGATGCCGTGTCTTTTGGTCACTTACCTGTTTCTCCGGTAAGAACACCTCGGCCAGCATACACCGGGCGCTGCCACCCCCGATGGTTTCAATGGTAGGAATGGCCAGCGGCACCAGGTCGGCGTAGCGGCTCAGCGTCTGGCGTTGCGAAATAGTCAGGGCATCGTAGGCGCTCTGCGACATAGCCAGCAGCTCGGGCCCCGAGGCCGGTTGCAGCGTCAGCATATTGCCGGCAAACCGTGCTACCTGCGCCAGAGAAATATCCACTAGTTCGTGGCCGGTTTGCTCCAATGAATCCGTTACGGCAGCACGCTCCATCGGGTCGGTGATACTTTCTAGGCATATCACTGCAAAATGTGCCCCAACACACAGCATCACGTTGGTGTGGTAGATGGCATGGCCCTGCGCATCCTGCGCCCGAAATGCTACCGGTCGGTAGCCCAGTTGTGCGCACACACTCCCAAATAAGTCAGCGTCGGTGCGGGCAGAGAGGCAGGCGTAGGCAACGCGGTGCACATGGTCAAAAATGATACTGCCCGTGCCTTCCAGATACCGGCCCTGCTGCTCCGCGCCTGACAGGTCGTGCACCTGCGTAATGGTAAACGCACGGCCCAGCATTTCCAGAATATCTGGGCGGCGCTCTGGGCGGCGGTTTGGGGCACACATCGGATACAGCAGCACGCGCCCATCGGGGTGGAAAGTGCCCCAGTTGTTCGGGAATACAGCATCCGGTTTGGCAGGCTCCGGCGTATCGTCTACCACCAGCACGCGCATGCCTTTTCCGCGAAGGGTGCTTACCATGGCATCAAACTCGGCGAAAGCCTGGGCCTGGATGGCGCTTTCATCGAGGCCGGCTATGGCTTGCTGAAAGTGGTTGGACACGGCCGTTTCCGGGTTGAAGCAGAACCGAGCGGGACGGACAAGCATTACGGTGCGCGCAGATTGCATGGGCGGTAACTGGAGTATAGGCGCAAAGAAACTCGCTGTAGATCAATCTTAACGAAAAGCCATGCCAACCAAGCCCTAGCTCAAGCGTACAGCCTACTTCGCCTCTACTCCCTTGTATGTACCATGCTTTACCCGCCCGGGATTTCCTGGACCTGAGCTACCGTGATGATATGTGCTTCATCATCAACCGTATTCTGCGGCCGCTGGCTCCTACTGAAGCACAGGAAGCCTACGCCCTCATGCTGGACGCCGCCAACAGCCATGGTTGCCAGCATTGGCTGATTGACTTGCGCCGCGATACTACCTTCCAGCCGGAGCTACTCACTACCTTCTTCCCGCAGCCCGGCGACCAGCCTGGGAAAGTCACTTACCTGGCCTATCTGGTTTCGCCGATGCTGCTCACAGAGCTCGAAAACCAGGACCAAGTGCCGCTACCGGTACACTACGACGACCTACCCTTCCGAGTAAAGCTGTTTGTGGATGAACTGGCGGCGCAAGAGTGGCTATCGGCCAACTGATGTACTACCGGGCAGCGCAGTACCTTAGCAGACAGCAAGCCCCGCTTCTTTCCCATGGATATTCGCCCCCGCGACACAGACTCTACCTGGCGCCGCCGTGCGTACAGCGTCATTTTTGAGTCGGATACGCCAGCTGGCCGCGTCTTCGATATTGCGGTACTGGTAGCCATTGTGCTCAGTGTGGTGGCCGTAATGCTGGAAAGCGTGCAGCGCATCAACCAGCAATATGGGGCCTTGCTACGGGCCGTAGAGTGGTTTTTTACGGGCCTTTTCCTGCTCGAATACATTGCCCGCCTGGTCGTGGTGCGGCGGCCACTGACGTACGCCTTCAGCCTGCTGGGCATCATCGATTTCATGGCCATCGTGCCGACGCTGGCTACCTTAATGCTGGCGGGCAGCCGCTACCTGCTCGTTATTCGCACGCTGCGGTTGCTGCGGGTGTTCCGTATCTTCAAGCTGGGGCGGTTTGTAGGCGAAGGCGAGTTCATCGTAACAGCGCTGAAAGCCAGCCGCTTCAAAATTCTGGTTTTTCTCACAGCGGTCCTCACTCTCGTGACGGTGGTTGGCACACTGCTGTATGTGGTGGAAGGCGGCCGCAATGGCTTCACAAGTATTCCCAAGAGCATCTATTGGGCTGTGGTGACGGTCACGACCGTCGGGTACGGCGACATTTCGCCCGTCACGGTGCTGGGCCAGACGCTAGCCTCCATCCTCATGATTCTTGGCTACGCCATTATTGCGGTTCCTACCGGCATCGTTTCGGCTCAGATGGCTGGCCCGCGTGCTACAGCGGTACCCACCTATAAGCAGGTGATATGCCATGTATGCCAGGCTACTGACCACCGGCCCGAAGCGGAATTTTGCTGGCACTGCGGCGAGAAACTTTAGCTCAATGCGGCACTTTTAGCCCCAATTGGTATGCCCTGAGCTGTCCTGCGTCCTACGCAATAGGCTATGCCGCTTCTACTTCAACCCAACGACGAGCAGCTTCTATCAGGTACGGGCTGACAAAGCGTAGCTCCACACTGCCGGCAGGCGTTTGTACGGTGGTGCTATAAACCGTAGTCCAGAGAAAGGTTTTGGCTTTGAAAGGCCCAATTGCTGACCACGGAATCAGTAGCGGAGGGTGCCCTATTTTGAACAGGAACCCTGTCTGCAGTGCTAGCCCTTGCTCCATTACGGCCGCTTCCAGCGCGTTCCGGTAGCTCATGCCCCCAACACTAGCCTGCGCCAGCGTAAACATGCTGCCGGGCAGTGGTACAGCCGCCCGAAAGTAGTTGGCGAGCCGCTGCCAGCCCATGAGGGCTATCAGCTTCACAACCAGGCACCAGAAAAGCACAAAACCGCCCAAAGCCAGCGGCAAAATCCAGAGGAGGTTTAGGCCCATAGCCGCTGATACGGGCTACGCAGCAGAAAGTATGCCTCCTGTCAGTAGCAATACTTCACAGCCGGGCATCATCATTCACCACAAATGATTTGAGCAGCAGCAGCATGCTTTCCTCTATTTCCGGCAGGTGCGCATCCAGAAAGTTGGACCGGTACGGATCAATGTAGCCAGTCAGGCGCGCAAAATCGTCGCCGGAAAGCACCTGAAATCCCATGGACCAGTTGGAGAAAACCCGCGCTTCAATAGGTCCATCGGAGAGCTTCAGCACCCGCGTATGGCGCTGGTCTATCACTATTCTGCCGTAAATTTCCCGCACAGCATCTTCAGTTCCTTCCAGCACCTGCAGGAAGCTCCCGTTGCCATATAGTAGCAACCCCGTAATACTCAAGCGGCTATTATTGCTCCGCGACTGCTGTAGCAGATGCTTGAGTTCGGCATTGGTCGGGTGGCCTACTGCATAACTTTGATAGACGATATGGTGCATGTCCTGAGAGCTACGCCCAATGGTAAACGACTGTTTATACCCGGTTGACCGGCATAAACGAACCACGTTACTTTAAGGTAGCGCTTTGTTGGCAGCCGCACAAGCTTAACAATACTGGGCTTCCCACACCTACTTCGGGTTGATAAATCAGCGAACAAGCCTGCAACAGGCACAAAAAAAGAAGCATACCGGTTGGCATGCTTCTTAGATTCTTCCGAGTGGGAAGGAGAATTAAGCGCGACGTACTTTAACGGCGCTCAGGCCCTTACGGCCTTCTTCTACTTCGAACTCAACCTTGTCGTTGTCGCGGATTTCGTCGATGAGGCCCGTTACGTGAACGAAAACGTCCTGACCGGTAGCACTGTTGTTGATGAAACCAAAGCCTTTGGTCTCATTGAAGAATTTTACGGTTCCTGTCTGCATGATTGCTAGGAAAAAAGTGAAAACGAAGCAACTGGCAGCGAAACTCTACTATTATTCAAAATACGTGAATCAATGGTAGTGACACGAGGCAACTTGCCTTTAATGATGTAAACGTACGGCTTATTTTCCGTTTGCCGCACATATAGAGCAACTTTCGGATATAAGATGTGATTTACGTGGACCTAACGGACACGCTACCCATTAGGTTCAGTTTGTGTGCAAACATACCCTTAGTAGCTTTTATGCTCCTGCTCAGCGTCAGGCTGGCTGGGTCTAACTTATGTATAGGCAGTTCCTACTTAGCTTTTCTTCCACGCCTCAATACTGACGCAGACTCTACCTGCTAGCCTATTTCACGGCCACCAACTCCGGAATGCACAACGGCACAAACGACTATAGAGTAGAAAACAATCGATTAGACTTCAAAAGTGCTAGCAAACACCTTGGTCGGCCTTGTCTTGATTCGCTACGTATGCATCTACCGTTGTGAAGTTTTGGTGCCTGCAACAGACGTTTCCTATGAAAAAGCTCCTGCTATTTCTCCCGCCGCTACTGGCTGGCTGTGGCTCCTGCGAAGAGGTCTTGCTCACCCCGGATGAGCGGGCGTGGTTTACTGTTTATCAGAAAGCCAGTACGGTCACCTTCCGAAGCAACCGAGGCCACACCGTTACGGCGGGAGTGCAGCCGCTCAAGGAATGGCATCAGAATACGGACTGCAACCAACTGGAGTCAGGAAAATATCAGCCCATTTTCACGCAACTGGGCCTGACTCCATCCGAGAAATACAACGACTCAAATCCGTCTTTTACGGTAAATATCCGCAAGCACAATCCGGAAAAGCCTGGCTACATGACCTTTGACATGGCTGGGCTGCAATGCGGTACTGCCTCCCAGGCAGGCGTGCCTACTGCCAAATGGCAGCAGCAAGCCTGTACGCTGTCTACTACCGGCAAAACATATCCGGCGGCTTATGCTTTTCGCAGGGACCAGAACTGCACCAGCTACTCCAATGCGCGGCTACAGGCCTTCTATTGGGACAAGCAGGATGGCCTTATCCGGTACGAGCTGACCGATGGCGAGATTTTCGAGCTGGCGGCCAAGTAGTTTCTGAACCAAGCGGACATAGCAATCCGGCAATTCGACTCATCCAGCATCACTCCTACCCTTCTTAACTACACCACTCCCGAATGGCTTCACCCACCGCTGAACATAGCTCCGAAACACTCCCCAAGGGTTCTTCCATCCTCGCGCCAATTGTGCTGGCAGGCGCAACCGGGGCGCTGGGGCTGCTGATTGCTCATCATCTGCGCCGCCGCGGCGTATCAGTGCGGGCGCTGGTTAGGCCTGAATCCAGCCACAAAGCGGAGGCTGAATCGTTGCGGAAGCAGGGCGTGGAGGTGGTAGCCGTAGACTATAGCAGCGTTGCGGACCTTACGAAAGCCTGCCAGGGCGCTACCTGTATCATCTCAGCCTTATCGGGGCTGCGCGATATTATTGTGGATACGCAAACGCGGCTATTGGAAGCAGCGGTAGCAGCCGGAGTACCGCGCTTTATTCCGTCAGACTTCTCCGCCGATTTCACCACGCTGCCAGAAGGCTCCAACCGCAACTTCGACCTGCGCCGGGAGTTTCAGCGCCGGCTTGATACGGCACCAATCCGGGCCACGTCTATTCTCAACGGCATGTTCATGGACTTGCTGAAAGGCCAAGCGCCGCTGGTACAGCCAGGTATCGGCCGCATCGTATACTGGGGCGACGCCGACCAGCCCCTGGACTTCACCACGATGGTAGATACGGCCGATTTTACTGCCGCCGCTGCCCTTGATGATACCACGCCTCGTTACCTGCGTGTAGCTGGCCAAGTAGCCAGCATCCGGGGAGTGCAAGCGGCAGCCAGCCAGGCGCTGGGCCAACCCTTCAAGCTGTTGCGAGTGGGAAGTGTGGGCGTACTCGCCACCATGATTAAAGTAACCCGCACACTCATGCCCGCCCCGAACGACGTATTTCCGCCGTGGCAGGGTATGCAATACATGCACAACATGCTCAGCGGCCAGGCCAAGCTGCATCCGCTGGATACGGCTCGCTACCCCGATATCCGCTACACCCAGATACGGGAACTGCTGGCGGAGAAATAGTCGGGCTGGTGCTGATGGGTACTGGAGGGTGACTTATAGGTATGAGAGCCACCAGTAGTTGTGTTGCTGCCTATACTTCTGGTACCAGCGGCAGGGCCAGTACAGCACCAATACCAGCCCTACCCACACGGCATAGGTGCGCCACAGACTGGGGTGGTAGGCTAAGGGCCAGGTAGGCGGCGCACTAAAGCCCAGGTTGTGGGCCTGCCCGAAAGCCAGCCGGGTCCAGACCCAGGCTGATGTGCTGATAAGCAGCAGATGCAGTAGATAGTAGAAGAACGGCACCTGCCCGAACGTGCGCAGCCAGCGGCTCAGGCGGCTGGTGAGCTGCTCGGCGCTGCTCAATACCAGCAGCGCTACTCCCAAGGTGAGGCACACAAACAGCAAAGAAGGCGGGTATTTGCTCACGTTCAGAAACGACAACACCGTATACAGTTCCCCGCGGGGCTGTACGCTCCACGGGGCTAGGTCGCCGTACCAGTTGGTAGCTCGCAGTGCCCCAAATAGCACCAGCAGGCTCCCTCCTACCCGGCGCAGCAGCTGGGTCCGCTGGGGTAGCGGCAGCGCAAACCATGGCCCAACCACATAGCCGGCCAGCATCACTCCCAGCCACGGGCCCAGCGAATAGGCCACCAGAAACGGTGGTAGCGGTGGCAGCGGCAGCAAAAACGGATTGTTGTGCAGCAGAGCCCAGCCGACGTTTTCGGGCGTAACGGGCTGAATGAACGGCAGCGCATCGTGGCCGGCTATGATGAGGAGTGCCAGGACCGCCAGCACCGTGCGAGGCAGCCACAGCAGTCCGGCCAGCAGCACCATGCTCCAGCCAATCACCCAGATTACCTGAATCAGCAGCATGTTGTAGTTCCACTGCAGAAGGTAACTGATAACCAGCACCTCCAGCACTACCAGCCACAGGCCTCGCGTAAGCAGAAAGCGGCTGGTACGGCGCCGGCTGCCCTGTTTCTGCTGATAGAGCCAAATGCTGACGCCTGAGAGAAACACGAAAGTAGGCGCGCAGAAATGCGTAATCCAGCGAGTGAAGAATAAGAGCCCGGTCGTGTGGGCCATGTCCTCGGGGCGGATGGATGTGGGGCTCCACAGCTCGCGCACGTGGTCGAGGGCCATAATGACCATCACCAGGCCGCGCACTACATCAACGGCCTGAACGCGGGCAATAGAAGCCCTGCCCGGCGCGGGCACGGCGGCTGAAGCTAAGGCAGACTGCATAGCACAAGCAGATTGAGTGGAAGAAGCAACCCAAAGTAGCGTATTCGCCGCGTAAGATTGCGCTGCCACTCTGCACGACATTGCCCCAGAAAACGTGCGGATTCAGCGCGTTTGCGCCGAGCTGCAGCCCGAGCTTGAGTATTCCGCAGCGGCCGCCCTAAGCTGATACCTTTAGAATCGCCGGTTTGCAGGTCAAGTTGACCTGGGTTGAGCTTAGGATATGGCAGAAATAAGCCGTAGAAGCCATTACGTTTGAGCAATGTCACCCACGGAACAGGCAATGTCAAGTGCGCAACGGCTTCTGTCCGGCGCGCAATGGCCTCTGCCAGATACACAATCGGTAATATCACTCGCGCAATGAGCAGTGTCAGGTACACAATAGGCGCTGACACCCGCGCAACAGGGTTGGACGCCCGCGTTATGGCGTTAGATAGTCTCGTAACAGGCCGTGACTGGTGCGCTACGGTTTCTGCCGAGGCTGTGCGAGGCTGACGCTTTGGAGCAGCCGACTAAAACGAAAGTGCCGCCCCAGTTTCCCAGGGCGGCGCAGTATCGGTTTGCCGCTGGCGCGGTAGTAATGGGCTAACAAGAGCCCGTCATGCTGAGCCTGCCGAAGCATCTCTACAGCTTCGTTGAGTCGTTTGGTAGAGATACTTCGGTAAGCTCAGCATGACAGGCTTAGTTATTTCCGCCAGGCGGTTACTTCAGCTTGATGCCTTGGTCGGCCATGGCCTGCTCGGTTTTGGCGTGGTTGGCCAAAAACTCCTTATGCTGCTCTTCGGTGCGCTCGGTGCCGAGGCTGGCTAGGTTCTCGCGCAGCTTATCGGCCGGCATATCGGCGCCGTAGGATGGCGTGCCAGGCTGCTGCCGCCACGACTGATGCAGGGTGCCGGCGTCTACGGCGTCGAAGCCCAGCTCATCCACCATCTGCATTACTTTCTGCTTGGCGGCGGCATCGTCGGAGGCTACGGGCAGGCTGATGCGGCCGGGCGTGCCGGCGGGCTGGCCCTTCTCCACGATGTGGTGGGCGTAGATGTTGTTGAACACCTTCACCACCGGGCGGCCCAGGTGCTGCTGCACCCACTCACTCTCGGTGAGGCTGCCGGTTTCCAGCTCCTCAATCCGGCCGTCGCGCAACATGGGGTAGTAGTTACTGGTGTCGATGATGGGCGTTTCGCGGGGCACGCTGGCCAGCAGATCCTTGGGCAGGTCGGGAATGTTCTTGAGCGGGATGGTCACCACCACGAGGTCGGTGCCGTGCTGGGCGGCTTCCTCGGCCGTCACGGCCTGGGCGCCCGTTTTCTGCTCCACGTATTTGAGGGTTTCCGGCCCGCGGGAGTTTGCAATGTATACCGAGTGGCCGAGGTCCGTAAGCCGCACGGCGAGGGCGCTGCCGATGTGGCCGGCGCCGATGATTCCGATGTTCATAGGTTGTGTAGTTATGGTTCGTGCGCCGGTGATGTGCCGGTGCAGGGAGGTAAACAGCGGAGGCGGGCATTTTGCTTTTTCTGGAGGCGTCAGAACGAGCAACGCCGCCGGAGCTTCCTCGGGCGGCGTTGTCATTAAGTTGCCATCAGCTAAATCACGGAGCCGTTAGTAATACAATCATCAGATATATCTACGGCTAGCGTCTGTAATGTCGAATTCGTATGGGTTTTCTTGATTGTATATCACCGTTACAGTAGCTTCTTTTGGGTAGGTATAGCAAATTCTACCCCATGCACAGATTCGGCTTCAATTGTCTTTCCGTCCTGAGTTATAAATCGGATAATAGGGCGCACAGTCGTTACCCACCTCCATTTTATCTTATTGCGCACCACCACACCTTGCACACACACACCAAGTTTCTGCATCCTGTCACAGTGGCGCTTAGCACTTATGTAGGCGGAGACTAGAATTTCGGCCATTACGCCGAAAGTAAAAACTGAGAAGGCATTAAACACAAAGCCCATACGTCCAAACTTATTACACTGATTGTTTAGTGCCCGGAATCTTCACGCCGAGCTTCTCGGCTACCTGCTGGCCAGCTCATAGCCGGCGTCGGCGTGGCGGAAGACGCCCATACCGGAGTCGGTGGTGAGCACGCGGCGCAGGCGCTCGACTTTTTCGGGGATTAGCAACCCTTCAAAGATGGCCGTTAAGGAATATCCTTCCGCAAGAAGTAGAGCAGATTAACTCTCATGGGCTCAACCCTCAGATTCCGGCTGCCATCCGATTGAAACAGACAGCTTCCTTGCCACCGGTATACATTGTATGGTTCATCTTTTTCGTAGGCTCCTGCTTGAAAATTGCTCCAAGTGCCACTTAGAAAAAACTTACCGTAATGGTTCCCATCCCGGGTTTTGATAAAAAAGCCGTTTTCCTTACCCGTTAATACATACCGCTTTTGGTAGCCGGTGGCGGGAGCCTCATCGAAATCGAATACTACTGAGGGAGAGTAGTGCAGATTGATGATAGGAATTATTCCTCCTTTTCCACCCGCAATGAATACGGTGGGCTGCGAGTTGTTCGGGCCCGGCTCCAGCCATACGTCGCATACCGTGGTGTCCCGGCTAGTACGCGCAGTGGATAGGTTTATTCCGTAGCTGTCGGGAATCTTAACGTCTCTTTCCTGGTAGCGGTAATCCATTACTATTTCCACAGGACTGCCAATATCCGCCCGTAAGGAATCATCTACATAAATGTGACCTAGCTCTTCGTCATTGATTAGACCCAGATGGTAATACAAATGCTTACTGAGCGTGGTATTCGGCTTTGCTCGGCGGAGCGGAATGGTAACTGCCAGAACCGGCTGGTTAACTTCAACCTTCTGTCGCGCCGGCAGATAGCCGGGGGCCTGCGCTGCTACTCCCACAACACGGGCTTGTAGCAGGGAAGCCTTTACCAGCCCGGTAGCCGGCGTCACGGCCTGAATCAGGGAGTCACCATCGGCGGTGCCCCTGTGCGGTCCATCGTAAATGCCCACAATCAGTACTTCGGCACCCTGAATTGGCTTGCCGGTAGCAGCATCTACCACCCGAATTTCTACTGCTACATCCCGGATACTTTCCCGGCGGAACTCGCACCCAGATAGAAGGCCGATGAAGAAAATAAGCAGAGCTGTTTGTAATAACCGCATAGAAAAAGCGCATTGAGATATACCTCAATGCGCTTTTAGTCGATGAAGTAACCCTTCTACTCCCGTCCCGGAATCTTCACGCCGCGCTCCTCAGCAACTTGCTGGGCCAGCTCGTAGCCCGCATCAGCGTGGCGGAAGACGCCCATGCCGGGGTCGGTGGTGAGCACGCGGCGCAGGCGCTCGGCTTTTTCGGGGGTTCCTGTCGCTACGATGACCATGCCGGAGTGCGTGCTGTTGCCGATGCCCACGCCGCCGCCGTTGTGCAGGCTCACCCAGTCGGCACCGGAGGCGGTGTTGGCCAGGGCGTTGAGCAGGGGCCAATCGGCTACGGCGTCGGAGCCGTCCTTCATGCCCTCGGTTTCGCGGTTGGGCGAGGCCACAGAGCCGCAGTCGAGGTGGTCCCGGCCGATGACGATGGGGGCCGATACTTCGCCGCGGGCCACTAGGTCATTGATGACCAGGCCGAACTTTTCCCGCTCGCCGTAGCCCAGCCAGCACACGCGGGCGGGCAGGCCGATGAAGGGCACCTTGGCCTGGGCCTTCTCGATCCAGCGGGCCAGCATCTTGTTGTCAGGGAAGGTTTCGAGCAGGGCGCGGTCGATGCGCAGGATGTCCTGCGGGTCGCCGCTGAGGGCCGCCCAGCGGAAGGGGCCTTTGCCCTCGCAGAACAGCGGGCGGATGTAGCCGGGCACGAAGCCGGGGTACAGGAATTGCCCGTTTTCGTCGCGCACCTGCAGGCCGCCTTTTTCGGCCTGCCCGCGCAGGTTGTTGCCGTAGTCGAGGGCCACGGAGCCGGCGGCCTGCATGTCGATGATGGCCTGGCAGTGCTTCATGATGGAAGCCAGGGCCTGGCGCTTGAACTCCTCGGGGTTGTCCTTGCGCAGCTGCAATACGGCATCAATGTCGCCCTCTGGAATGTAGTCCATCAGGTCGTGGGCGGAGGTCTGGTCCGTCACGATGTCTACTTTGTAACCCTGCTCCAATAGCTGGGGCAGTACGGTGGCGGCGTTGCCGGTGAGGCCGATGGACCAGCCCTTGCGGGCGGCTTTGTACTGCTCGCACAGTTCCAGAGCGTGGCTTAGGTCGCGGGCCTGCTCGTCGAGGTAGCCTTCGCGCACTTTCTGTTTCACCCGCTCATCAATGGGCTCAATCACTAGGCACACGCCGTCGTTCATGGTCACGGCCAGCGGCTGCGCGCCCGACATACCGCCGAGGCCGGCCGTCACAGTGACGGTGCCAGCCAACGTACCGTTGAAATGCTTGTCTCCTACCGCCGCGAAGGTTTCGTAGGTGCCCTGCAGGATGCCCTGGGTGGCAATGTAAATCCAGGAGCCGGCCGTCATTTGCCCGTACATCATCAGGCCCAGCTTATCCAGCTCATCAAAATACTCTTGGGTGCTCCAGGCCGGCACAATGTTGGAGTTGGCAATGAGCACGCGCGGGGCGTGGGCCCAGGTGCGCAGCACGCCCACCGCCTTACCCGACTGCACCAGCATGGTTTCGTCGGCTTCCAGGTTTTTGAGGGTTTTGACGATGGTCTGGTACTCTTTCCAGTTGCGTGCGGCGCGGCCGGCGCCCCCATACACAATCAGCTCGTCGTACACGAGGCTCACCGCGGGGTCGAGGTTATTTTCCAGCATGCGCAGGGCCGCCTCGGCTTCCCAGGTTTTGCAGCGCAGCGTGGTGCCGTGCTGGGCACGTACCGTTTCCTCCGGCTTGTACTCATAGTACATGGGCCGCGTGGTGGGCTTGTCGGCGGCAGATGACTGGCTGGTAGCTTCGAGGTTGAGTTCGGGCGTGTCGAGGGCGGAGGGCGGCATGAGGAAGGCCATTTGGATGATAGGTGGAACGGCGAATATAGCGTTTTCGCCGCTTGACGGCACACAGTTTGGTGGAGCGACAATGGAAAAGGAGGCGCTTAAGAACCGACAATTCCTGCCTAGATAAACGTTGAGCTTAGGTACTAGTCATCGAACAACTTCGCTCTGCTTTGCTAAATAGCAACAAGCCAATTCAATATTTTTTTACTATTTTTTATTATATAGTTTATATTTTTGCCGATATATGCTCCGTCTTCTTCAGGCATCTACCCCTTAGCTACTACTCCTTTCTTATGGACAAACTTCTACTTCTTTCGACGGCACGGCGCCTGGCGTGGTCGGGCTTGGTAGTGCTTGCGCTGCTGCTACAGAACTGCCAATCAGACAAGGAAACGGCAGCGCCCGAATCGGTGCCGGCAACTAGCTACACTGCCGAAGTGGCGGACAAATGGGCCAAGCTCACGCTACAATTGGTGCGCACCAGCCCCGGTTTCACACCACCGGTAACGGCGCGGGCGCTGGGCTACGCTGGCCTCACCATGTACGAGTCGGTGGTAGCGGGCATACCGGGGCGGCGCTCTATGGCTGGCCAGCTGCAGGACCTGAGCAGCTTGCCCCAGCCGGAGGCAGGGCAGGTTTATAACTGGCAACTAAGCGCCAATGCCGCGCAGGCCAGCATCCTGAAAGCGCTGTTTGCTAATACTACTGCCGCCAGCATGGCCCGTATCGATTCGCTGGAAACGGCGCTGGCCCGCCAGCACGCCGGCTCCGATGAGGCGGTAGCCGACCGGTCGAGTCAATACGGACGCAGTGTGGCGCAGGCTATTTTCACGTGGTCGAGAACAGACGGCGGGCACGAGGGCTACAACCGCAACTTCCCCGCTAGCTTCATTCCTGCCAGCGCACTAGGTGACTGGCAGCCTACTGAAAATGGCCGGACCATCCCGATGCAGCCGTACTGGGGCTCGAACCGCACGTTCCTAGCCACAGACCGGAACATGCCCATGCCCGTGCCTATTTCCTATTCCAGTGCCCCTACTTCGCAGTACTACGCCCAGTATCTGGAGGTGTATGCCAAAAACCGCAGCCTGACGCAGGAAGAGAAGGAAATTGCCGTCTGGTGGGCCGATGACCCCAGCGAGACCTTCACGCCTCCCGGCCACTCCTACAACCTAGCCCGTATCCTGGTCAACACCACCCACGCCGACCTGGGCAAAGCCACCGAAACGTTTGCCCGCACCGGTATTGCCGTGGCCGACGCCTTCATTCTGTGCTGGAAGTGTAAGTACATCTACAACAACGAACGGCCCTACACCTTCGTCCGCCGCTTTATCGATCCTACCTGGGTGCCGTTCTGGCCAGCGCCACCGTTTCCGGGTTTTCCATCGGGCCACGCCACGCAGTCGGCCGCTACAGCTATTGTGCTGGAGCAGCTGTATGGCAACATTACCTTCACCGACGACTCCCATGTGGGCCGGGGGCGCGACATACCCCGCGCCACCGATTTCCGGGCCCGCACCTATCATTCGTTTTGGGAAACGGCGGAAGAATCGGCCCTCTCCCGCTTCCTAGGCGGCATTCACTCCCGCCAGGATAACGAAATCGGGCTGCGTGAAGGCCGCAAAATAGGGCAGAACGTGAATGCCCTGAACTGGCGCTAAGCTGGACGGCGAAGAATGCTGGTATTTACCGAACCAGTGCAGCCCTGAAGGGTGATTCTGCGTATGCAACGCCCAAACCTACTGTCCTCCGTTATGAAAAAAGTAGCTGCTGGCGTGACCCAGCTTCAGATTCAGCGTTTCGTTAACCTGTATTTTGTGGAAACCGGCACGCCCGGCGAGTGGGTACTGGTGGATACTGGCTTGCCCGGTTCTGAAAAAGACATTATTGCAGCGGCTGATAAGTTGTTTTATCCCGGCACCCACCCTGAGGCTATTATCCTGACCCATGGCCACATGGACCATTCCGGCTCGGTGCAGGCGCTGGCGGAGCACTGGAAGGTACCGGTATTAGCCCACCCGCTGGAAATGCCTTTCCTAACGGCCCGCGCCGTGTATCCGGCCGCCGACCCTACCGTGGAAGACGGTGGTACACTGGCTTTCGTGGCCCGGTTCTTCCCGCCGCAGTCGTTCCAGCTCAGCGACTATGTGCAGGCTTTCCCCACCGAGTCGGAGGAAGTTCCGTTTCTGCCTGGCTGGCGCTGGCTGCACGTGCCAGGTCACGCGCCAGGCCAACTAGCACTATTCCGCGAGTCAGACCGCACGCTGTTGGGCGCTGATGCGTTTGCCACGGCCAACCACGAGTCGGTGCCGGCACTGCTACTGCAACTCCCGAAAATCAGTGTGGCCGGCGCGCCTTTCAACTACGACTGGCAGCAGGTGCGCGAGTCGGTGCAGAAGCTGGCGGCACTTCGGCCCGAGGCTATTGGCTGCGGCCATGGCCCCGTCATTACGGGCCTGGATGCTACTGCCGGGCTGCAGGAGCTAGCCGACCATTTCCCGATGCCAACTAAAGGCCGCTACGTGCAGGAGCCTGCTCGTCTTGATGCCAACGGCGTTGTGTCGGTTCCGCCTGCTCCTGCCGACCCACTCCGCACCAAACTCGCTATTACTGGCGTGGCGCTGGCGGCCATTGCTGCCGCGGCATTCTTTGTAAAGAAGCAGAAAACGCATCAGCAGAATGACTACCCTAAAAAGCAGGCGGACGGGCCTCGTGTGCCCCGGACCGGTAAGGCTCCGGAGTAGAAACTGCGTTGTTGCAACTGTATACTGCCGCGCTCCGCTGAATCACTTCAGTGGAGCGCGGTTTTTTATTCTTCCTGTTTCGGCTCTGGTTCCGGCGCGTTCTTCTGCCCCGCTCCCTCCTGCTTTACCGCAATGCTGCCGTTCACGGTAGATACGCGCAGCTGCGGGCCGCCCTTCCCAAACGTAGCCGTGAGGCTATGCGCCTGCAGCAGCTTGCGCACCACAGGCACCAAGCTAGCCGTGACGCGGCCGTGACTGGTACGGGCCACCAGTATCCCGGTATAGGAAGCAGGCAGCTGGCACGTTACACCACCGTTAGTGGTTTTTACATCGAGTCCGGGACCAGCCCAGGCAGCTCCGGTGAAGGCAATGTTCAGGCTGCCGTTGGTCGTTTTGCCGCGCACGTCGCCCCCCACACCCACCAAGTCTACACTGCCGTTGGTGGTTTCAAAATTGATGGTACCCTGCACATTTTCGAGCCGGATGCTGCCATTGGTAGCCGTCAGCACCAAGCTGGTTTGCGTGGGCACAAACACCTCGTAGCTCACGCCCCAATCTTCCAACGAGCCATTGGCGCGGGACGCACGCAGCGTGTTGCCAGTGCCGCTGATTTGCACAGATGCAGCCAGCGCCCGGGCTGCTTCCAGCGTGCCAGACTCCCCCTGCACGCGGGCTCGCACCCGCACCGTGGTGCCACTCCAGCCCCGCACCACAATACCGCCATTCAAGCGCGCATCAACGGTCAGCGGGGTGCCGGCCGCCGGGACAGGCAGGGTCAGGTCGCGCGTTTCGCAGTAGGTTTTCTGCAGCTGATTACCCGTACTGGTTTCACACCGAATCTGAAAAACGGGTGCCTGGGCGGCGCAGGTGGCAGCGCCCCCCATGAACAGCAGTAGAAACAAGTATTTCATTACAAGGAAGCGGCAAAGGATACTAGTGAATGAAAACCGCAACGTAGCAGGTACTACTGCAAGCTGGCAGCCACGCCCGTGAGGTAGGCAGCAAGGATGGTAGCTGCCAGCCGCGCCGTCTGGTTATCCCGGTCGAATACAGGATTGAACTCAACTACCTCAAACAGCCGTACTTCCGACTTCTGCCCGGCCAGGAAAGCGGCTTCGGTGGCCTGGCGCGGCGTGAAACCGTCGGCGCTGGGGGCCGACACAGCGGGTGCAAACGCCTCGGCGCAGCCATCCACATCGAAGCTCACAAAGGTCTGGCTAGTAGCGGCCCGTGAAAGAGCCCGGCTCATATAGAGGGGCATGCCTTCGGCCTGCACATGGGCCAGCGGCACAATGTGGGCCTGCTGCTGGTGCAGGAACTCGATATCCTCGAACGTGTTCAGATTGGAATGCAGCCCTATTTCGGTGAAGCGTGAACCGTCCAGAAACCCCTCGCGTAGCAGCTTGCCGAATGGGGTACCGCTACTGATCAGGCCCGGCTTATCCTTCACATCAGCGTGAGCATCCAGGTTGACACCGCCCACCGGCTGGCTCCCGGCCGCATCGAACAGCCCCCGTACGGTGCTGTAGCTGCCATCATGGGAGCCGCCCAGCACCACCACGCGCGGATAGCGGCGCAGCAGTTCGGCCAGCCGCTCCCGGATATGCGCATGGTTGGTAGCGTGGTCGGGGTGGCTTAGATCCAAGTCGCCGGCATCGGCAATCCGGAGACCGTCAAGGCGGACATTGTGCTCCAGATTGTAGGTTTTGTGGTAGCGGCGTAGCTCCCGCCGCATGGCGGCCGGGGCACCGGCAGCGCCGGGTCGCCCGCCTTCCAGCACCGTCCCGAAATCCAGGGGCAGGCCCACAAGACAGACGTCGGCGTCGGGCAACTCGGCAGCAGGCCGAATAAGTTCACGCAGAAATGTTGGCATGGGCCAAATGTAGCACACAACCGCACAGGACGCATACAGCCAAGCAGATCAGCAGCAGGATAGTAGATAACGCCTTTTGCACAATCCAACTTCGCTTCCGGCTGAAACGTACTGTAGAAAACATTGTCGGTTTGGCTTGATGTGCGCCTTCCCCCTCGCTCATGGCACCTTCCCTACACAGCCCACGGATTCTGTTCGACACGGTTTCGCTCACTATCCGCTACGACTACCGGAACGATTGGCTGCACGCTCAGTGGCATGGCCACCAGGACGACGCATCGGTACGCAGTGGCTGCGCACAGCTCTTGGCACTAGTACGGCAGACTGGTAGCACACGTATCTTCAACGACAGTAGCGAAGCCTTCGGCGAGTGGTACCAAGCGGCCGAATGGATAGGCCAGGAATTTATGGTGCAACTGCACGAGGCGGGTGTGCGGGCAATAGCCTGGGTGAATGCCATGGATTGGCCTACGCGCAGCTGCGTAGCCTCTACTCTCCAGCATATGCACCATCCACTGGCTACCACGTTCGAGTTCGATAAGAAAGAGGCTGCAAAAGCCTGGCTAGCCACTATCCAGTAAGCACTACCCTGATCTAAGCAGGCAGTGCGCTATCTTCCGGCATGATTCATCGTTTTCTACTGCTGCTGCTGGCTGGCCTGTTGTGTAGCACCCCGGCCGCCCTGGCCCAACGCAAAACTGCCCCGGTGCCCAAGCTGGCACCCTCCTTCTTCAGCACCTATACCTACCTCACGTATTCCATCCTGGATAAGGCCACCAGCCCGACACCGATGGCAGCCAAGGGAGTGGGCGGCACCCTCACACTGCGCCCCGATGGCACCTTCCAGAAAGCCCTGACGCTGGCTGGCAATGGCGGCACCATGCACTTCGACCAGAGCGGCCGCTTTGCTTTCACCGCCGACCGGATTACGCTCAGCTACACCGACAAAAAAGGCCAGCCCCGCACCGATGAGGGCACGTTTAGGCTGGCCAATGGTCTGCTCACGCTTACCATGCAGGGCTTCCCCGCCGGCAACCTGAGCATCTACACGCTGCGGGCAGAATAGCGGACCAGCGTTGCGCCCGGCCGGGCTTTCTGCTAACTTGCAGCCCATTCCGGGCGCAGGCCCGCTTTTCCTCTTTACCAACTCACCTACTTACCTACTTTATAGATGGGACGCGCGTTTGAATTCCGCAAAGGCCGCAAAATGAAGCGCTGGGACCGGATGTCCAAGGACTTTACCCGTATCGGCCGGGAGATTGTAATGGCGGTGAAAGAATCGGGTCCCAATCCTGATACCAACTCCCGCCTGCGCACCGCCATGCAGAACGCCAAGGGCGTAAACATGCCCAAAGACCGGGTGGAAGCCGCCATCAAGCGCGCCAGCAGCAAGGAGGAAAAAGACTACGCCGAAGTAGTGTATGAAGGCTACGCGCCCCACGGCGTGGCCGTCGTGATTGAAACTGCCACCGACAACCCGACCCGCACCGTAGCCAACGTGCGCATGTATTTCAACCGGGGCAACGGCGCCCTGGGTACCGCCGGCTCCAGTGACTACACGTTCACCCGCAAAGGTGTGTTCAAGCTGGCAGCCGAAGGCCTCGACCTCGACGAACTGGAGCTGGAGTTGATTGATGCCGGTGCCGAGGATGTGTACGCCGACCAGGAGGAAGACGAGCACGGCGCTGTGAAAGACTACATCGTGGTAGAAACTGCCTTCACCGACTTCGGCCAGATGCAGAAGGCACTGGAAGAAAAACACCTCAACGTCGTTTCGGCACAGTTGCAGCGCGTGCCTAACACCACCGTGCACCTCGAAGGCGAGCAGCTGGAAGAGGTGATGAACCTCATCGAGAAATTCGAGGACGACGACGACGTACAGGCCGTGTACCACACGCTGGGGTAAAGCTCTCTAGCGTAGGTTTTGTAACGCTTTCCTGTAAGTTGCGGGCCACTCCGGTTGGGGTGGCCCGTTTTGCTTGTCTACCAACTCGTTGCAGTCTTCACCCTATGCCCTACACCCGTATTTTATCGGCAGGCGGCCTGCTACTCATTAGCTTCCTGATTGCCGCCTGCTCCTCTCCTGCCTCAGAAAAGCCGGCAACGCCAAGCCTCACCAGTTACTTCCCGGCCCCCGACACCACGCAGCCACAGACAGGCGGTGTGCAGGTAATTTCTATTACCACACCCAAGGGCAAGTTCAACGTCTGGACCAAGCGGTTCGGCAACAACCCGCGCATCAAGATTTTGCTGCTCAATGGCGGCCCCGGCGCTACGCACGAGTATTTTGAGTGCATGGAAAGCTTCCTGCCGCAGGAAGGCATCGAGTTTATTTACTACGACCAGCTCGGCTGCGGCAACTCCGACAACCCCAAAGACACGGCCATGTGGAGCCTGCCGCGCTACGTGGAGGAAGTAGAGCAGGTGCGCCAGGCCCTACACCTCGACAGCAGCAACTTCTACCTGTTGGGCCATAGCTGGGGCGGCATTCTGGCGGCTGAGTACGCCCTCAAATACCAGCAGCACCTGAAGGGTCTCGTTATTTCGAATATGATGATGAGCATTCCGGCCTACAACAAATACGCCGACGAGGTGCTGGCTCCGCAATTGAAGCCCGAAGTGCTGGCTGAAATCCGCCAGATTGAAGCGCGCAAGGACTTTGCCAACCCGCGCTATATGCAGTTGCTCGAACCGAATTTCTATGCGGAGCACCTCTGCCGCTTGCCCCAGCCTCCTGAGCCAATGACCCGGTCCCTGGGCAAAACCAACCAGTCACTCTACGTGACCATGCAGGGGCCGAGCGAATTTGGAGCGTCCGGCAAGCTGCTGAACTGGAACCGTGTGCCCGATCTGCCGAAACTCGCGGTGCCAGTGCTCAGCATTGGCGGCAAGCACGATACCATGGACCCCGAACACATGCGCATGGTAGCTGCCAACGTGCAACACGGCACCGCCCTCATTTGCCCCCAAGGCAGCCACATGAGCATGTATGACGACCAACCTACCTACATGCGCGGCCTGATCAGCTGGCTCAACAGCGTAGACAAGGGCGAGAAAAAGGCTGCGCTATAGCGCAGCTACCCCGGCAACACTTCCAAACACGCTCTTAAACCCGATGACCTACCGTCTTCTTTTTCTGCTTGACGCCGACACGGCCAGCATCTTTGAAATCAAGCGGCTCGATGTGCAGAGCAACAACCCCGGCGACGTGTATTTCTGGCTGTATTTCGACCGCGCCAGCCAGCAGCTCAGCCACCTCACCTTCGTATCGATGAAAGCGGACGGCGACGAGCAGCAGCGCGAATTTGTGCAGGGCCGGCTGCAGTTCAACGCTACCACGGGCACTTACCAGCCGGCTGCCGGTGGGCCGATGCTTGCCTTGCGCACCATGGTGCCAACAGTACTGCCCACCGAGTTGGAATCTGCCTTACAGGCGCTTTTCGGCGAAACCCAGCTGCCTGCGTAAGGCTGCCGCCGCGCTATACCGTATCTTTGTGGGCTGCCGCCCCTGCAAAGGGTCGGCAGCCCGTTTTTTTACCCGCTTGCCTGAGCTCCAGGCTCCAAGCCCCAAGCACTACCTTCATGGCTACCCGTCTCAATAAATACATTAGTGAAAGCGGCGTGTGCTCCCGGCGCGAAGCCGACCGCCACATCGAGCAGGGCAACGTGCTGGTCAATGGCAAGCGCGCCAGCATCGGCGACCAGGTAACCATCAAAGACCGAGTAGTGGTAAACGGTATCGTTATTGAGCCGCGGGCCGAGGAAGATGCCGTGTATATTGCTTACAACAAGCCGCCGGGCGTCGTCACAACTACTGATACCAGCGTCAAGGACAACATTATCCGGTCCATCAAGCACTCGGTGCGCATCTTCCCGATTGGCCGCCTCGATAAGGAGTCGCAGGGCCTGATTCTGCTGACTAGCAACGGAGACATCGTCAACAAGATTCTGCGCGCTGGCAATCAGCACGAGAAGGAATATGTCGTGATGGTCGATAAGCCCATCAACGACCAGTTCATCGAAGCCATGTCGGGCGGCGTGCCCATTCTGGGCGTGATGACCCAGCGTTGCAAAGTCACGAAGGAAACTCCCTACATCTTCCGTATCACGCTCATTCAGGGCATGAACCGCCAGATTCGGCGCATGTGCGAGCATTTCGGCTACGAAGTGGTGCAGTTGGAGCGCATCCGTGTGATGAACATCAACGTGAAGGGTCTTGGCCCCGGCGAGTGGCGCGAGCTGACAGAGAAGGAGCTGAAGGTGCTGTTTGAGATGATAGAGCACTCCAGCGGTACCGACGACGGCTCCGTGCCCCGTCGCCGCAAAACCGTTTCTACTGCCACGCAGTGGGCCGACCGTCCTTCGCACAAAACGGCCCGCCCCGCCACCAGCCGCCCCGACATTGTGCGCCCAGCTTCTGGCGAAACGGCCGGCGACGGGCCGCGCAAAGCCAAAGCCAAACCCACTGGCGCCTGGGTCGACAAGCCCAGCGCCAGCGGCCGCAAGCCGGCTACACCCAAGGGCTTGGCAACGGCCGGCCGCACGGCTGGCTCTGGCCGCCCAACAGGCATAGCGGGTACCCGCCCCGGCAAATCGGCTGGCAAACCCGGACCAGGAAAGCCCGTCCGCTCCGGCACTCGCGGCGCCAGTGCCTCCCCAAAAGGCAAAACCAGCACCCGCGGCACCCGTGGCAGTGCCCGGCCTGGCAAACGCTCCTAACCACCACGAGCCGCTTCACATGAAGCGGCTCGTTTCGTTTTGCACTCTGTATAGCCGTAAAATCACCCGGATTAAAAGTCAGATTACTCTGATTCTATGAAGCCTAGTTTTAATGACACATACACTGCGAAAAGCGCTTATACTATCTCATATACCACATTCCACTTTTACATTAACAAGTAAAAACGGAGGCTTTTAACCCAGTATCAAAAGTCTGATTGTCGCAGAAGTTTGCGTACGATTTATCCTTCATTGCCTGCTATGTTTGGCCTGTCGACCGGGGAAGTCCCGGCGTTTTTCTCTCACCCCAAACTACCTGTTGCTGTATGAACTCCAAGCCCTCTAACGCCTTCGTTGCGGCCTCGTGGCTGGCGCTGCTGGCCGGTATGTCTGCCTTTATCATTGGCCTGTGGAATGCCCAGATGTTGCTCAATGAGAAAGGCTACTACTTTACGGTGCTCATGTACGGACTTTTTTCGGCCATTTCGCTCCAGAAATCAGTCCGCGACCAGCTGGAAGGCATTCCCGTCACGAGCATCTATTATGGCCTCAGTTGGTTTTCTACCATCCTCGCAATAGGGTTGCTGACCGTTGGCTTGTGGAACGCGACGCTCCTGCTGAGCGAAAAAGGCTTCTATGCCATGTCGTTTATGCTGGCCCTGTTCGGGGCTATTGCGGTGCAGAAAAACACCCGTGATACACGCGGCGTAGCCAACAACACACCGGAAGTACCCATTTCATAGCCTGCTGGCTCCCATCAAGCCGGTGCTTTCTGCTATCTATGCCCATCACACCAAAACAACAGATGCTAGCCGGCGAGTTGTACCTCGCCAACGACCCGGAACTGGTAGCCGAACGGCTGCGCGCCAAGGAACTCTGCCACCGCTACAATCAGCAGCCCGTGCACCTGAACCGGCAGGTACTAGCCGAGTTGCTGGGCTACGAAACCGACGCCCACCTGGAAGCCCCACTGCGCTGCGACTATGGTTACAACATCCGGCTGGGCCGTAATGTGTACGCCAACTACAACCTCACCATTCTAGACTGCGCCATTGTCACCATCGGCGACAACGTGTTTATGGCGCCGAATGTGGTGCTGAGCACGGCCGGGCACCCGGTGGAAGTAGAACCGCGCATTGCGTGCTGGGAGTTTGCACGGCCCATCACCATCGGGGATAATGTGTGGCTGGGCGCGGGCGTGCTGGTAATGCCGGGCGTGACCATTGGCGCGGGCACTACCATTGGGGCGGGCAGCGTCGTCACGCGCGACATTCCGGCGGGTGTGGTGGCCGTGGGCAATCCGTGCCGGGTGCTGCGGCCGGTATAAAGTGGCAAACAAGACCGGCCAAGCCCGGTTCTTCATCCGTGCAAATCAGCTTCTCCTGTATCTTGCGGCCCGCTGTGGAGCTTCGGCACCAGTGGGCCGCGCTGTTTTGCGCAGACACCAGCTTCCATTCCTCTACCAACCAGACACTTCCCACTCCATGACCATTCGTACCGACTGGACGCTCGACGAAGTACACGCTATTTACAACCAGCCCGTGCTGGAACTGGTCACGCAGGCCGCGGCCATTCACGCCGAAACCCAGGCCACCGGCGAAGTGCAGGTGTGCACTTTGCTGAGCGTAAAAACCGGCGGCTGCCCCGAAGACTGCGCCTATTGCCCCCAAGCTGCCCGCTACCACACCGGCGTGCAGGCTCACAAGCTCCTGCCCGACGCCGAAGTGCTGGCCTCGGCCCAGCGCGCCAAAGACTCGGGCTCTACCCGCTTCTGCATGGGTGCCGCCTGGCGCGAAATCCGTGACAACCGGGACTTTGACCGGGTGCTAGGCATGGTGGAGCAAGTGAACGGCCTGGGCCTGGAAGTGTGCTGCACGCTGGGCATGCTAAACGAGTACCAGGCTGAACGCCTCAAGCAGGCCGGCCTCTACGCCTACAACCACAACCTCGACACCAGCCGCGAGAAGTACGACGACATCATCACGACCCGCACCTATGATGACCGGCTGAATACGCTGGAGCACGTGCGCAAAGCCGGTATTTCGGTGTGCTCGGGCGGTATCATCGGCCTCGGCGAAACCGACGAGGACCGGATTGCTATGCTGCACACGCTGGCCACTCTGCCCGCCCACCCCGAGAGCGTGCCGGTAAACGCGCTGGTACCCGTAGCTGGCACGCCCCTCGCCGACCAGCCCCGCGTGAGCGTGTGGGAAATGCTGCGCATGATTGCCACGGCCCGTATCCTGATGCCGCACACTATGGTGCGCCTCTCGGCCGGCCGCCAGGAAATGCCCGTAACGGAGCAGGCCCTGTGTTTCCTGGCCGGTGCCAACTCCATCTTCTCCGGGGAGAAGCTGCTGACCACGCCCAACCCTGATTTCGACGCCGATAAGCAGATGTTTGCTCTACTCGGCCTCAAGCCCCGCAAGTCGTTCAAGGATGTGCCCGAGGGTGCCACGGTGCTCGGCCGCGGCGCGGCGGTGGAGGCGTAGATTAGCTATAGTTTCATGGAAACGCTCCTTTGGTTACGCTTTGCGCACCGAAGGAGCGTTTCTTTTATACACCAATCACTCTTTTTTTCGGTGAGCAAATCTGTTGTTTGGTGGCTAGTTGCGCTTCCGTTTTTCAGCTACGCCCAAAATACTGCGGCTGTGAAAACGCCCCTGCAGGTACTTGACTCCACGTATGCCGTGCACAGGGTACTGTTTGGCGTGGCGGAGGGAACAGTGGCGAATCTGCGGCCGCAGTTTTCCGGAACTGGAAAACGCTGGAAAACCAGCCGGGTATATAGCTTGCTTCCCGAAGCCGATACCATGACCCTTGCCAGCCAGCCAGTGCATCCGGCATTCTGGTTTCGGGCTGGAAAATTTATCGGCGTCACCTACCAGCTCAAAAAGGAGCAGAAAACTCGCCTTGTTCTGCAGAATCTGACTCGCCAGTATGGGCCACCCAAACCCGGCAACGTGGCCGGCATGTGGTATTGGCTGGGGCAGCGCACCTATATTCTGTATGAAGATGCATTGCCCGATGTTGCGTTGCACATAGCCAGCCTGGGCATGCTCAATGAGCAGGTGATAGAAACGGCTGTCCGGCAGGAAGCCCGGCAGCGGCTGGGTTGGCAGCCCGATTCCCTAGGTTTACCGCGCCAGTTCCTTCTACCCGGCGAGAAAACAAAGAAGTAATGCCCTCCTCTCTCCACAAACGACTTGCCGCTGAGTTGGCCAAGCGCGAAGCAGCTGGCACCCGCCGCCGCCTGCCCGCCCCGCCCACGCCCGGCCTCGTCGATTTCAGCTCCAACGACTACCTGGGGTTGAGCCGGCACCCACAGGTACGGGCGGCAGTGCAGCAGGCCGTCCAATTGCCCGCCGGCAGCACCGGCTCACGCCTGCTCACCGGCAACTCGGCCGCCGCCGAAGCTTTGGAAACCCACTTGGCCCGTTTCCACCGCGCCGAAGCGGCACTGCTGTTCAACTCCGGCTACGCGGCCAACCTGGGCTTCTTCGCCGCCGTGCCCAAGCGCGGCGACACGATTCTCTACGACGAGGCCTCCCACGCCTCCGTCAAGGACGGTATCCGGGGCTCCTTTGCTACCGCCTGGAGCTTCCGCCACAACGACGTCGCCGACCTGCGCTGCAAATTGGCCCGCGCCACCGGCAGCATATTCGTGGCCGTGGAAGCGTTGTATTCCATGGATGGCGACGTGGCCCCGCTAGCCGAGTTGGCCGCAGTATGCCAGGCCGAAGGGTTGTATCTGGTGGTGGATGAGGCCCACACCAACGGCCTCTATGGACCTCAGGGCGAAGGTTTGGTGGTGGAGCTGGGGCTAAAAGACGCGGTATTCGCCCGCATCCTCACCTTCGGCAAGGCCCTGGGCAGCCAGGGCGCCGCCGTGGCCGGCCCCGCCGTGCTGCGCGACTACCTGCTGAGCTTCAGCCGGCCCTTCATCTACACCACGGCCCTACCCCCGCTCACGGTGGCCGCCCTCACGGCCTCCTACGAGCTACTGCCCCACCTAGGCCCTGAGCGCGCACGGCTGTTTGCGCTTTCCGACTACCTGAAAGCCCGCCTGAACACCGTACCCGGCCTGCATGTGCCTCCCGAAAGCCACGTGATTCACCCAGTGTTCTTCACCACCAACCCCGGCCCGGCCCACGTGCGCGCCATAGCCGCCGCCGCCCAAGCCGCCGGCTTTGACGTGCGCGCCATCGTTTCGCCAACTGTGCCCATAGGTACCGAGCGGCTGCGGCTCATCATCCATTCGTATACTACCGAGGCTGAAATTGACGCACTGGCAGCCGTACTGGAACACGTGGTAGCTCCCGAACGATAAGCCCAACTTCGCATGGCAGCTGTAGGGCCTGGGAAGCTTTTGTGACCCTAAACCGCTGCCACATTATTCATCTTCCTATGCTACCAGCCGACGCCTTACTCCTGCACATCGGGCAATACATCCGGGTTTCGGAGCCGTTGCGGACGGCCTTGCTGGAACGGGTGCAGGCGGCCAGCTACAATAAGGGCGAGCTACTGCACGATGCCCGGCGCGTATGTATCCGCAGCGACTTTATTCAGCGAGGACTCGTGCGCTTATATTACCAGCACGACGGTGAGAAGATAACCGAGTATTTCAGCGCCGAGGGTGAATGGGTAAACTCGCCGAACAGCCTGGTTAAGCAAACCCCGGACATCTATTACCTTGAGGCACTGGAGCCCACACAGACTCTGAGTCTGCACATGCGGGACTTGGGCTACCTGTTCGACAACTTTCCGGAAATGGAACGCTACGCCAGGCTGTCCATGGGGTCGGTATTCGGGCATCTGATGGACCGCATTACCTCGTTGCGCTTCACCTCCGCCCGGGAAAAATACGACCATTTCTGCCGCACTCACCACGATATTCTACATCGGTTGCCGCTGGGCATGGTGGCTTCCTACCTGGGCATTACGCAGGAAACGCTGAGCCGCATTCGGGCCGCGCGGTGATTATTTGATCTATGTCAAAGAGTAGGGAGGATGGTTCGGACCACCTTTGCAGAAACCCGTAACCAACTCCTGCCATGCGCCAGCTTCTGCTTCCAGTCACGTTTTTTCTATTCCTGCTGCTCACAGCTGCTTCCGTTCTTTCAGCTCCCATTGACCTGAAAACACCCGGCGTGCAGAGCCTGCTATACGTGGGCGCCGGTCGGCAGCAGCCGCTGCTGGTAGGCTTGGGCGGCTCAGAAGGCGGTAATGCCTGGGCCAGCTCCCGTTGGCAGTCCACCCGTGAGCAACTGGTGGCCGATGGCTACGCTTTTTTGGCCCTGGGGTATTTCAAAGCCGACGGTACCCCGCCCCTGCTCGACCGTATTTCGCTCGACACGGTGTACGCGGCTATTAAGGCGGCCACCCGGCACCCACAAGTCAACGGCCGCAAAATCGCGCTGATTGGTGGTTCGCGCGGCGCCGACTTGGCGTTGCTGCTGGCCAGTCGCTACCCCGATATCCGCTGCGTGGTGAGCATTGTGGGCAGCCATGTTGCATTTCCGGGCCACACCAGCCACTTCACCACTTCGGCTTGGTCGTATAAGGGCCTGCAGCTGCCATTTGTGCCCGTGAATGAAGCCGCCGTGCCCTTTCTGTTGCAGGGTAATCTGCGGGCTGCGTTTGCGGCCATGCTCACCGACACAGCCGCGGTGCGACAGGCGCTGATTCCCGTGGAAAAAATTCGGGGCGCGGTGCTGCTGGTATCGGCTACTCAGGATGAGGTATGCCCTTCCACGCTCATGGCGGAGCACATGCTGGACCAACTGCAGCGCCGCACCTCTCGCTACCCGCAGCAGCACCTAGCCATTGAAGGCGGGCACGCCGCGCCGCTACAGCACTTTCCTGACATCATTCGCTTTCTGCACACGAACTTTCCGGCTCGATAGGCGCCTAAGTCTTCGTTCGTTGTTAAACATCTTCCCCCTTTTGGAACGACTCTTCATCACCGGCATTGGCACCGACGTCGGCAAAACCTTCGTCTCGGCCATTCTCACCGAAGCCCTGCAGGCCGACTACTGGAAGCCCGTGCAGGCCGGCCTTACCCCCACCACCGACGCGGCCACCGTGCGCGAACTGGTGCAGAACCCCGTCAGCTGCTTCTGGCCCGAGCGGCACCGTCTGCAGCTGCCCGCCTCGCCCCACGCCGCCGCCGCCGCCGAGGGCCTCACCCTGCGCCCTGAGGATTTCCAGCTCCCCCACACCGACAACCACCTGCTGGTAGAAGGCGCGGGCGGCCTGCTGGTGCCCCTGGCCCCCGGCTTCCTCATTGCCGACCTGGCCCAACAATTCGCCCTTGATGTGGTGGTGGTGTCGCGCAACTACCTGGGCAGCATCAACCATACGCTGCTCACGATGGAAGCCCTGCAGGCCCGCGGCCTGCGCGTGCGGGGCCTCGTGTTCAACGGGGAGCCCACGCCTGCTACCGAGGACTTCATTCAGCAGCACACCGGCGTCCCCCTCATGCCCCGCATACTCCCCGAGTCCGAGGTGACGCCTGCCGTGGTCAGCCGCTACGCCGCCGAGTTCCGCACGTGGTTCGGGCTGTAGAATTTGGCATTTGCTTTTCACATGTCATCCTGAGCATGTCGCGAAACCGCCGCCCGCGTGCCCGGTTGTAGCTTTGCCCCTGCCGATAACTCCGGCCATTTTACAATGCTCCAATCTACCTCCCTTGCCCAGCGCGACCATGCCGTTTTGTGGCACCCCTATACCCAAATGCAAACCGCCCCGCTGCCCATCCCCATTGTGCGGGGCGAAGGCAGCTGGCTGATAGCCGAAGACGGCACCCGCTACCTCGACGCCATTTCCTCGTGGTGGGTGAACCTGCACGGCCATAGCCACCCCGCTATTGCCGCCCGCGTAAGCGAGCAGCTGCGCACCCTGGAGCACGTGCTGTTTGCCGGCTTCACCCACCCCGCCGCCGTGGAGTTGGCCGAGCAGCTGCTGGCGCTGCTGCCCACCAACCAGGCCCGCGTGTTCTATTCCGACAACGGCTCGACGGCCGTGGAAGTGGCCCTGAAAATGGTGCTGCAGTATTTCCACAACCAGGGCCAGCCCGCGCGTCGCACCTTCCTCTGCTTCCAGAACTCCTACCACGGCGACACCTTCGGGGCCATGGCCGTAAGTGCCCGCGGGGCCTTCACCGAGCCGTTCTGGCCCCTGCTGTTCGACGTAGAATTCCTCGATGTGCCGGTGCCGGGCCGCGAGGCCGAGACGCTAACCCAGCTCGACGCCCTGTTGCTCCGCCCCGACGTGGCCGGCTTCATCTTCGAGCCGCTGGTGCTGGGCACGGCCGGCATGGTGATGTACGAGCCCGAGGTGCTGAGTGAGATGCTGCGCCGCTGCCACCAGGCCGGCGTGCTCTGCATCTCGGATGAGGTGATGACCGGTTTCGGCCGCACCGGGCCGCTGTTTGCCTCCGAGCTGCTCACGGAGCAGCCCGACATCATGTGCTTCTCCAAGGGCCTCACCGGCGGCACCCTGGCCATGGGCCTCACCACCTGCGCCGCGCCCATCTACGAGGCCTTTCTCAGCCACGACAAGATGCGGGCCCTCTTCCACGGCCACTCCTACACGGCCAACCCGGTAGCCTGCGCCGCCGCCCTGGCCAGTCTGGAACTCACCCGGGCCGAGGAATGCACCCGGCAGCGCCAGCGTATCGAGGCCACTCACGCCGCCTTCCGGCAGGAAATCGAAGGTCAGCCGGGCGTGCGGGCCGTGCGACACCGAGGCACCATTTTGGCCGTGGAGTACGACCCTGGCGAGGGCACCAGCTACTTCAGCCGCCTCCGCGACGCCTTCTACCAGCTCGCCCTCGACCACCACGTGGTTCTGCGCCCCCTTGGTAACGTGGTGTATCTGCTGCCGCCCTACTGCACCACCAACGAGGAGTTGGCCCTGCTCTACACCGTGCTGCGCCGCATGCGCGAACTTGTGCTCGACTTCATTCCCGCTCCCAACCTGCCCGAAATACTGCATGACTAACCTCGTTAACGCCACCGGTCCGGTGGTGGTCATCCGGGGCCGAGGCCGGGTATCGGCCTTGGGCTTGGCCGCGGGGCCAGCTATTGTAGAAGCGTCGTCATTCACTACCCACGCCACCGGCGTACCTGTAGCTGCCTTGCCAGCCGTGGCGGAAGCCACCGTAGCTGCCCTGCGCCATAGCCAGCCAGCCTTCCGCCAGCTTGACCGCACCGTGCTGCTGGCACTATTGGCCGCTCGCCAGGCAACCACCGCCGCTGGCTGGCTCTCGGAGGCTAACAGCCAGCAACCAACCCTCGCCGTAAGCATCGGGAGCAGCCGGGGGGCCACAGGACGACTAGAGGAATTTCATGTCGGGTTTCTGGCCGACGGCAGCGTACCCACCGCTGCCTCGCCGCTCACCACGCTGGGCAATGTGGCCAGTTGGGTAGCTTTTGATGCGGGTAGCCCGGGCGGCGCGGCGCTGAGCCACTCCAGCACCTGCAGCAGCGCGTTTCAGGCCCTAGGCAATGCTTTGGCGTGGCTGAAAGCGGGCATGGCCGACCGGTTTCTGGCCGGTGGCACCGAGGCACCGCTCACCAACTTCACCCTGGCCCAGATGCGCGCCATCGGCATTTACTCGCCCTTAGCCGCCGCCGAATGGCCCTGCCGGCCCGGCGCGGGCCGGCCTTCCACGTTTGTGCTGGGCGAAGGCGCGGCCGTGTTTGCCCTGGAGCAGCTTTCCGCCGCCCAGGCTGCCGCCGAAACCAACCCGTTGCTGGTGCTGGCTGGCGTGGGGTTTGGCTTCGAGGCCATCGGCAGCAAAACCGGTCTTTCTGCCGATGGCCGGCATTTTCAGCAGGCCATGCGCCTGGCTCTTACCCAAGCTGCCCTCACTCCTGCTGATATCGACGCCGTGGTGCTGCATAGCCCCGGCACACCCGCCGGCGACGCGGCCGAACGAGCAGCACTGCAGGCAATTTTCGGGGAGGAGCTGCCACTGCTGCTATCCAATAAGTGGCTGCTTGGCCACACGCTGGGCGCATCGGCCGCGCTGAGTCTGGATTTCGCCTGCCACGTCATCGAAACCCAGCAGTGGCCAAGCGCGCCGTTTCCCACTGATTTAGCTACCACTGCCACCAAACCTATTCGGCGGATTCTGGTGAATGCTGCGGGCTTTGGGGGGAATGCAGCCAGTGTTTTATTGGCGCGTCTGTAGCGCGACGTTTCCGCTTCGCGTATCGTTGCAGTATGCCTCCTGAAAATCAGACACGGTGCGTGAAGCCGAAGTGTCTCGTCACACCCTGTTCGCGAATCCGGATCCGCTGCACTTTTTCCGTTCATTCCTTTCCCAACCACAACCTGCTCATGCGTCGTTTTTCCCCTTTGCTGCTGGCTTTTGGCCTTACTGCCCCGGCGCTGGCTCAAACCAAGCCCACTACCACGCCCAATCCGCTCATCACCCGCATGGTAGTGGAAGTGTCCGAAAAAAATCTACGTGACGACATTGACAAGCTCGTAAGCTTCGGCACACGGCACACATTGAGCGATACTAAAAGCAAAAAGCGCGGCATTGGGGCGGCCCGCAACTGGGTGGAAAGTGAGTTCCGTAAGTACAGTAAGGCCAGCGGCGGCCGGCTCAAAGTCGAGCAAGACACGTTCACCATCAAGCCCGACGGCCGCCGCATCAACCGGCCGGTACTCATGGCAAACGTCATGGCTACGCTGCCCGGCACCGACCCCACCGACAAGCGTGTGTTCATCGTAAGCGGCCACATCGACTCGCGGGTGACGGATGTGATGAACGCCACCGCCGACGCACCCGGCGCCAACGACGACGGCTCGGGCACAGTGGCCGTGATGGAGCTGGCCCGCGTGATGAGTAAGCAGCAATTTCCAGCAACCATCATTTTCGTGGCGGTACAGGGCGAAGAACAGGGGCTGTATGGCTCCACGCACTTGGCCAGGCGCGCCAAAGCCGAGGGCTGGAACTTGGTGGCCATGCTCAACAACGACATCATGGGCAACTCCTCGGGCCACGACCCTGCAATAAAGGACGATAAGCGCCTGCGCGTGTTCAGTGAAGGCGTGCCCGCCACCGAAACCGCCGACGAAGCCAAAGTACGCCGCACATTGAGCAGTGAAAACGACTCGCCGAGCCGCAACCTGGCCCGCTATACACGCACAGCCTGCCAGCAGTATGTGTCCGGCCACGAGGTAGTGCTGGAGTATCGTCCCGACCGGTTCCTGCGCGGCGGCGACCATACGCCCTTCAACCAGCAGGGCTTTACGGCGGTCCGCTTCTCAGAGATGAACGAGGACTTCCGCCACCAGCACCAAGACCTGCGCACCGAGAATGGCGAAGAATATGGTGACCACGCCAAGTTCATGGACTTCGCTTACCTGCGCAAGAACACCGGCGTCAATCTGGCTACTCTGGCTTCGCTGGCCTTGGCTCCCGCTGCCCCCGAAAACGTGGGCGTACTCACGGCTAAGCTGACCAACCGCACCGAACTGCAATGGCAGGCGCCCAAAACCGGCGAAAAGCCAGCCGGCTACTACGTGCTGATGCGCGAAACCAGTGCCCCCGAGTGGCAGCAGAAGTTCTTCGTAACGGACACCAAAGCCGACCTCCCTCACAGCAAGGACAACTACATTTTCGGGGTAGTATCTGTCGATGCTGAAGGGCACGAAAGCCTGCCTGTGCTGCCGAAACCGGTGCGGTAACTGCTGGTCAGATAACTTCTTCAAACGTTACCCGCCAGCTAGTAATGACTATGCTTATACGTCGTGGTTTCTGGCTTATTTCGCTACTTCTGCTGAGCACTGTGCCTCGGCTAGGATATGCGGAGTGCGTGGAACAACCAGATATTGCGGTGTGGCCGGACGAGCATTCCATAACTTCCATCCAGCCACGCCAGTTGTTCCTGTTTTCTGCTGGCAGCCGCACCAATGGCCGCCGCGACCTTCCGGATTTTGGGCGCCGAATTCAGGTGTATCTGTGGTCGAAGCACGACTCGGTGCCATTGCTGCTGCTAGACCAGCCGGCTAACCCACTCAGCAGCGACCTGCAAGTACTAATGCAGCCAGCTCGGCCATTGCTGCCCGATACGGTGTACCACTTGCGCACCAGCCTGCCGTACGTAGGCTATTGGCTGTTTCGGATGCAGCGCGCCCGGGCCGGCAGCAACCAACTCGTTATTGCACACCGCTGGCGCGTCAGTAGCGCACCGCCCGATACGCAGGCCCCCCGCTGGACGGCTACGCCCAGCGTGATGCATAAGGAATATTCCAGCAACAGCGAGGGAATCAACAATTTCGTGCAGTTCTCTAATTCGGTGCTGGACGCCTCGCCGGTGCTGGTGCGGGCCACCATCCGAAGCGCGCGGCATGCAAAACCGGTGGTCAGCTACCTCACTCCCTGGGATAATCTGCTAGGAATCGGCTGGTTTTCGTGCAGCGGCAACTTCACTTTTGGGCCAAGTGAAGACTGTACCGTAACGTTTGAGGCGCTTGATGCCGCCGGCAACCGCAGCCTCGCTACCAGCCACCCTCTGCCCTTCCAAGCCCCTATACGGCCAGGGTAGCCACCTACCGGCACCAGCCAGCAGCAGGCCAGACCGGTTGCGCCGAAATAGCAGCTGCACGCAATTACCACTACTTGTCTCTTTTATCTGATGCATGTCTGTCAAGTAGACTACCGTTCTATTTACCCGACTGGTAGCCGGCTTTTTTTGCACCAAGGCTGGCCAAATGCTATTTGTGTACTTTCTTTGCGGCACCAGACGCCTCTTTGGCCCTGGTCCGATACTGCGCTTTTCGCCATGTACCCTACCAACTCCCATGTCGTTCTGATGCCGCTGGCCACCGCCGGAGCGAAGTGCGCGTGCGTGTTGGTCAAGAAATGCAAGAAACGGATTCCGGCCTGACCGTCGCACCCGTTCATTGCGCTTCGTTGCTTCTCTGAACTCTCCGCGCCGGTCCTCTTGGGCCGGCGCTTTTTGTTTGTCCTTTTCTGCTGATTTCCCGTTTATCCATTTCATGAAAGTTCTCAAGTTTGGCGGCACGTCCGTCGGGTCGGCGCAACGGATGCGCGAGGTAGCAGAGCTGATTCAGGCGCCCCAGGAGCGGCGCATTGTGGTGCTATCGGCCATGAGTGGCACCACGAATACATTGGTAGAAATTGGGCGCCTGCTCTATGCCAACGACGTGGTAGCTGCCACGGCCCGTATCGAAATTATGCGCCAGGGCTACCACATGATAGCGCATGAGCTGCTGCCCGAAGCCACCGTAGCCGCGGCAGCCATCAAAGACCTCGACGGCGTATTCCGCACCCTGTTCGACCTAACGCGGCAGCCGCTTTCAGCCTCTGGCGAGCGGGTAATTCTGGCCCAAGGGGAGCTGCTGAGCACCTGTTTGTTCCACCACTACCTGACCGGCGTGCTGCACCGCGACGCCGTGCTGCTACCGGCCCTAGAATTCATGCGTCTCGACCAGAATGAGGAGCCAGATGCGGCCTATATTCGGGAGCATCTGGCGGCACAGCTGACCCGGCATCCGGAGCAGCAGTTGTTCATTACGCAGGGCTATATCTGCCGCAACGCGCACGGCAAAACTGACAACCTCAAGCGCGGCGGCTCCGACTACTCGGCCTCGCTGATTGGGGCCGCGGCCGACGCTGAGGAAATCCAGATCTGGACCGACATCGACGGGCTGCACAACAACGACCCGCGGGTGGTGGAAGGCACGTATCCTATCCGGGAACTGTCGTTTGATGAGGCCGCCGAGCTGGCGTATTTCGGAGCCAAGATTCTGCACCCCAGCTCTATTCTGCCCGCCGCCAAGCACGGTATTCCGGTACGGCTACTGAACACCATGCAGCCCGAAGCGCCCGGCACGCTTATCTCAACCCGGACCGGCAACGAAGCCATCAAAGCGGTGGCGGCGAAAGACGGGCTGGTAGCCATCAAAATCAAGTCGAGCCGGATGCTGCTGGCGCATGGCTTCCTGCGCAGCGTGTTTGAGGTGTTTGAGCGACACCGCACGTCCATCGACATGATTACGACCTCAGAAGTGGCCGTGTCGCTCACCATCGACGACGCCACCCACCTGCCCCGGATTCTGGAGGAGTTACGGAGTTTTGGCACAGTGGAAGTCGATGAAAACCAGACCATCATCTGTCTCGTCGGCAACCTGATTCAGGAAACCAACGGCGCCGCCCGTCTCGTGTTCAATGCCTTAGTCGATGTGCCGCTGCGCATGATTTCCTACGGCGGCTCGCCCAACAACATCAGCCTGCTGGTGCATACTTCCGACAAAACCCGCGCCTTGAAAGCGCTGAATGCCGGACTGTTTCAGCGGCCGGTAACAGCCTGAACAGTATTGCGCGACCTAACTTCCTGATTTTTTGACCTGATATTCTCTCAGCTCCGTGCCGGCTTTCCTGGCCAGCACGGACCGCAGCCTACGCTACATGTCCTTTTCCATTTCGCCGGAGCTTCTGGCTCAGTCCACTCCCTTTTACCACTACGATCTGGCCCTGCTGGACCGCACTTTGGCGGCGCTGCAACAGGCTGCAAAACCGCGCGGTTTCCAGGCTCATTACGCCCTGAAAGCCAACGTCAATCTGCCGGTGCTGGCGCGCATCAAAGCGGCTGGCCTGGGGGCCGACTGCGTAAGTGGCGGCGAAGTGCAGCGCGCCCTTGACGCGGGTTTCGCGCCGGACCACATTGTATTTGCCGGCGTGGGTAAGTCCGATGCGGAAATCAATCGGGCGCTTGCTGCCGACATCTGGTGCTTCAATGCCGAATCGGGGGAAGAGTTGCAGGTACTCAATGCGCTGGCCGGCGCGCAGGGCCGCACGGCGCGGGTAGCGTTGCGCGTCAACCCAAACGTAGATGCCCATACGCACCCACACATCACGACGGGTCTGGAAGCCAACAAGTTTGGCATTAGTCTGGCTGATTTGCCGGCAGTAGTAGCGCAACTATCCTCGCTGCCGAGTGTGGAGCTGGTGGGCCTGCACGCGCACATCGGTTCCCAGATTACGGACCTGACCGTTTTTGCTGATCTGAGCCACAAGCTAAATGAGCTGCAAACCTGGCTGGCTGACCAGGGCTACACGTTGCCGCACCTCAACGTAGGCGGCGGCCTCGGCATCGACTACCATCATCCTGATGAGAACCTAATTCCGGACTTCGAAGGCTACTTCTCAATGTTTGAGAAGCATTTGGTGCGCCGCCCGGGCCAGCAGGTGCATGTGGAGCTGGGCCGGGCTGTGGTAGCGCAATGCGGCACGCTTCTGAGCCGGGTGCTCTACATGAAGCAAAGCCAGCAGACCCAGTTTGCTATTCTTGATGCGGGCATGACCGAGCTAATGCGCCCGGCCCTCTACGGCAGCTACCATCACATCCAGAACCTCTCAAATCCTGACGGCGACCGGTACATCTACGACGTAGTAGGCCCCATCTGCGAGTCGTCGGATAGCTTCGGGAAGGAACTGGCATTGCCAAGGACTCAGCGTGGCGACTTGGTGGCAATTCGCTCGGCTGGAGCGTACGGCGAGGTAATGTCATCGGGCTACAACCTGCGCGAGAAGGCCGCCGCCGTCTATGTAGGCTAAGTAGCCGGCAGGCAATACGCAATACGTACAACTCTATTGCGGTCCGGTAGTTAGCACTATACCACCTACCCTGCCTACTCATGAAAATCCTGCTTACTGGTGCCAACGGCTACATCGGCCAACGTTTGCTGCCGCTTTTAATCGAAGCCGGCCACGAAGTAGTATGCCTCGTGCGCGACCCGCGCCGCTTTGAGCTGCCGGAGAGCCAGCGCCCGCACGTGACGGTGGCACAAGGCGACCTGCTCAAGCCGGAGTCACTACAGGAATTGCCCACCGACATTGAGGCGGCGTACTACCTGGTGCATTCCATGAGCGGCGACGGCAAGGATTTTTTCCAGCTGGAGCAGGAGTCGGCGCGCCACTTTACTGCCTACCTGAACCGCACCACGGCCCGGCAGGTGATTTATCTTTCCGGCATCGCCAACGACCAGGCCCTGAGCGTACACCTTCGTTCCCGCAAAGGCGTGGAAGAGGTGCTGGGCAAGGCACAGGCGTCCCTTACGGTATTGCGGGCCAGCATCATTATCGGCTCGGGGTCGGCGTCGTTTGAGATTATCCGGGACTTGGTGGAGAAGCTTCCCGTGATGATTACGCCACGCTGGCTGAACTCGCGCTGCCAGCCTATCGGTATCCGCGACGTTATGTTTTACCTGACCAGCGTGCTCGGCAACGAAGCCTGCTACGGGCACTCCTTCGATATTGGCGGCCCCGATGTGCTGACGTACCGCGACATGCTGCTGCAGCTGGCACAGGTCCGCGGCTACCGGCGCTACATCATCACGGTGCCCGTACTCACCCCGCGGCTGTCGTCGTGGTGGCTGTTTCTGGTAACAAGCACCTCGTTTTCGCTGGCGCAAAGTCTTGTGGAAAGCCTACGCAATGATACCGTAGCCGACCCGCAGCGCAGCATTGCGGCCGTGCTGCCGCACGAGTGCATGGGCTACACGGAAGCGGTACAACTGGCTTTTCAGCGCATTGATCAGAATGAAGTAGTAAGTAGCTGGAGCGATGCACTGAGCAGCGGCAAGATGCCCCGCAACTACATGGACCACATTCAGATACCACAGCACGGCCTGCTCACCGACCGCCAAACCCTGCGTTTCCGCCGCGACCCGCAACAGGTGCTGCAGAATGTCTGGAGCATCGGCGGCGACCGGGGTTGGTACAAAGTGGAATGGCTCTGGCGTATCCGCGGCATTATGGACAAAATGGTAGGCGGCCCGGGCCTGCGGCGTGGCCGCCGCTCCCCTACCAAGCTCCGTGCCGGCGACCCACTCGACTTCTGGCGCGTACTTGTGGCCGACAAAACTGCCCGCCGCCTGCTGCTGTATGCCGAAATGAAGCTCCCTGGCGAAGCGTGGCTGCAGTTCCGCATCCTCGACAACGAAGATGGCTCCCATACGCTAGAACAGCTGGCGGCTTTCCGCCCAAAGGGCCTGGCCGGCCGGCTCTACTGGTACTCGTTGGTACCGTTTCATTTCATCATTTTCAAGGGCATGATTGAGAATATCGTGCAGTATGAGGCACCAGAGCAAGTGCCAGTCGTAGCGTAGCCTGCTGGCCGGGTAGTCAGATTTGCTCCGGTTCTGCGGCCAGCAACCACTTGGGAAGTTCGTTACTACCCCCGAAATCAGCTATTTATATCATTGACTGATGATATCCTCTAATCAGGTATTCAACTTATTGACATTCAATCTTATAATAACAAAAATTTTCATTCTATAAAGTCTGATTACTGTAATAATTGGAAAGGAAGTCGAGTAATGGAAAAGTAGTTTAGCTTCCGTTGCCTCTGTTGGGGCCGCTTTACCATAAGCCGTTCTTCACGCTGCCAGTTGTGCTGCATTTTCGTACCGAAGCCAAGGATTTCTTGGTCCATGAAAATGCTGATACCGCTGAGTCAGCAGCAGTTTTTCGGCAGCTTTATCCATTGGTCTATGCTCTGTTCGACTACTCTGCTGCTGCCCTCGCCCCTGGGCCACCACTACTATTCCGGTTGCTACCTGCTGGCCTTTGGGCTGATGCTGCTATTGCTGCTACATGCGGGCTATCGGCGCGGCTACCCGTTGCAGACGTGGCTGGTGTTGCTGGCAGCCAGCACGCTGGCCTTTATTGTGGGTACCAAGCTGATTACACTGCCCACCGAAGCATGGCCGGCACTGCTGCACGGTATCTGGCCCGATTCTACAGCCCGCTCCGTGCTGGGGGGCGGACTGGGTTTCGTTGGGGCGCTGCTGGTGTTGCGGCGGTGGCTGGGCTTCAGGTGGCACGTCGTGGATGCATTTGCGGGGCCGCTCTGCGCGGGGCTGGTGGTGCAGTGCATCGGGTGCCTGCTCACGGGCTGCTGCTTCGGGGCTCCTACAGATGGCAGCTGGGGCCTGACATATGCGGCGGGCACGCTGCCGTACCAATTGCAGCTCCAGCAGGGCCTGCTGGACACCCATGCCGCGCATTCGCTGGCGGTGCACCCAACTCAGCTCTACACGCTACTACTATGCGCCGGTGTGTGGCTTGTGCTGCATCTGACGCGCCACCGCCAGTGGCCGGCGGGCAGCCGGGCGTTGTTGCAGGCCGGGTTGTTAGTGGCGGGTCGGCTGCTCATCGAGTTCTGGCGCGACCCGGCCGGCGAACCGGTAGGCTCATCTGTAGTAGCCCTTGGCCGCTTGCAGATGCTCCAATTGCAATGGCTGCTTTTGCCCTGTGCTGTGCTTCTGCTGGGTAGCTGGCTCTGGCTGATCCGATATGCGACACCCACACCTGACGAAGCACCCGAAAACCGGCCGGTACGGAACCTGCTTGGCGCTCTTGGGCTATTGGCATTTGCCGCGCTGCTCCCAGCCGGAGCCCTCACACTGCCCGAATTGCTGGTAGTAAAAGCTGTATTGCTGGCAGTTGTTGTATTAGCCACGGCCACCATTCTACGGGGCGCACTAGCGGCACGCCGGGCTGGGTTGCCGCTGGCCGCATTGGCTGTGGTCCTGCTTTTCTCCAACCAGATTCCGGCCGATACTACCAGCAATGAGCAGCATTGGTCGTTTACGGTTGGCGCCGGAAACGGTGAATTTGCGCGTGAGCAGCAGCCCTATGATAATGAAGGCTGTGGCAGTCCACCTCCCACCCAACCTTTCCGGCATAGCTACCGGTCTGTAAGTGTAGATGCCACCAGCAGCTGGAAACCAGATCCAACTGACCGCCCGGAGGCTGAGAACGAGGCTGGGCTACGGCTCATGGTCGGCCGCGACCAGCAACACACCATTGGCCGGCCTGACACCGTAAAATCGACCTTTCTGTTCGCCATCAACCCGCACTACATGCTGAATCGGCGCTGGTTTGGAATCGGGGGCGGACTCCTGCTGGGTACTCTTGGATACAGCAAAACAGCCGGCGACACGTACCAGCCACTCGTGGCCGCACCTCATTTCACCACCTGGATAGGGCGGCGCGAGTACCTATATGTGCAAGGCGACGTGAACACGCCCACCCAGGGTCTCGGCAATCCGGCACTACGCGTAGGGGTGGGTTCCCGGTTCCGTTCGAGCGGACGCTATAGCGTGCTGCTGGGTATGTCCACTGGCAGTGGCTACCCCACGCCTCCCGGTGTAAATGATAAAGCATTTTTCGTTGAATCAAGCCTGCAAATCAGCCCGCGCTGGCAGGTGCAACCCTACCTCACGTTGGGTGGCCGCGAGTTCCGGCAAGCACACGTGCAGCTGCGCTACGCGCTACCGCCCCGCAATCGGTAGTCTTGGCTTCAGCCACCGAAGCGCCGCACCAGCCACAGGAGCAGGCTCAGCACCACACTTACCAGCAGCATCGACACGATGGGTGCGTAGAACCGAAACCCCGGCCGCTCGATGCGGATGTCGCCGGGCAGCCGGCCGAACCAACCCAGTAGGCTGCCGCCCCCTAACCACAGAAAAGCGCCAAAGGCTACGACAATGAGGCCTAGAATGACAAGCATTTTACCAGGTTGAGGCTGCATAGAAAGCGGCGTAGCAGGGCTTCGTGTATCGTTAAGACAAATAGCTGATGCGGCACATATGGTGCGCAAAGCGAAGGATTCGCATTACACTTACCCTTGTCCAAACACTGGCTCTATCCGGCCTTCCTGATTAATCTGCAGCACGGCTTCGTAGTTTTTGCCGGTTTTGGCGGATACAAACCCGCGGATGACGCTGGTTTTGCCTTTGCGCAGCAACTGGTTCATCTGGGTGTCGGTGAGGGTTTTGCCGCCCCACTCGAAGGGCACGCGGAACTGGCAGTCCTCGCGGAAGCGGGAGCAGCCCCAGGCGCTTTTGCCGCGCAGCATCTGGCCCAGCCGGCACACCGGGCACGGAATCTGGCCAGGGTCCTGGGGCGTGGTGGGCTTGCTTTCGGCGGCGCGCACCAGCTCCAGCGTGCGGGCCGGCGTGAGGCGAATGGCGGCATCGAACTTCTGACCCATATCGTCCACGAAGCCTTTCATGACCGGCGTACGGCCCTTTTTCAGCAGCTCGCTTACTTGCTTATCGGTGAGCTTCTTGCCCTCAAAATCGGTGGGCAGCCGGAACTGGCAGCCTTCCTTCCAGCGCGAGCAGCCCAGCGCCGACTTGCCGCGCAGCACATGGCCGCTGCCACAGGCCGGGCACGGTCCAAGCGCCCCCGGCACGGCCGGCGTGGCGGCAGCTTTCGGCGGACTGGCCTTGGCGGTGGCGCCAGCTTTCTGGCCAGTGAGGTCAGCCATTTCGGGCTTGAAGATGCTAATGCCGCGGCCCGAGCCATCCTGCTTCACTTCCTGCACCATCTCGCGCACCAGCTGCTGCAGCTCGCCCAGAAACTGGCCCGAGTCCAGTTGGCCGCTTTCAATCTGGCGCAGCTTCCGCTCCCACTGCCCGGTCAGCTCCGCCGACTTCAGCGTGGGGTTGCGAATCAAGCCAATCAGCTCGACACCGGTGGGCGTGGGCACGATTTTCTTTTTGTCGCGCCGGATGTAGCCGCGCTTGAACAGCGTTTCGATGATGGCGGCGCGGGTAGAGGGGCGGCCGATGCCGTTTTCCTTCATGGCCTGGCGCAGCTCGTCGTCGTCCACGTTGCGGCCCGCGGTTTCCATGCCGCGCAGCAGCATGGCCTCGGTGTAGTCGCGCGGCGGCTGGGTCATTTTGGCGTCGAGGCGAGGCTTATGCGGGCCGGTTTCGTCTTTCACGAAGCTGGGCAGCACGGTATTCACCACGTCGTCGTCGCCTTCGCCAGCTGCTTTCGGGGCCGAGGGCGCCTGCTGCTTTTCTGGGTCGCCGTACACCTCGCGCCAGCCGGGGCTGAGGATCTGGCGGCCCCGGACGCGGAACGTGCGCCCGGCCACGTCGGCCGTCACGGTGGTGTTTGATACTTCGCAGTCGGGGTAAAACGCGGCTAGAAAGCGGCGCACGATGATGTCGTAGACGCTGCTTTCGGTGCCGTGCAGGCTGTTCGCGCTGGCCCCGGTCGGGATGATGGCGTGGTGGTCGGTTACTTTGTTGTTGTTGAAGACCTTGGTGCTTTTGCGGATTTTGCCGGCCGCCAGCAGCGGCGCCGCCAGCGCGCCGTGCGCCCCGCCCAGCCCGCGCATAATGCCCGCAATTTTGGGGTACTGGTCGTCGGGCAGAAAGGTGGTGTCGACGCGCGGGTAGCTCACCACTTTCTTCTCGTATAGGCCCTGCACGGTTTTGAGCGTGTCTTCGGCCGAGAGGCCCAACTGGTTGTTGCACTGCACCTGCAACGAAGTCAGGTCGAACAGCGCGGGCGGACTTTCCAGTGCCTTCTTGATTTCCACGTTGGTCACTGTCAGCGGCTGGCCGGTCACCTGGGCCATAGCAGCGTCTGCTTCTTCCTGCGTCACGAAGTAGCCGCGGGCTTTCAGGCGGGCTTTTTCGTCGGGCTCATCATCGTCCTTGCCCTTTTTCAGCACGGCCACGTGGCTGAACATGGTACCGCGGTACTCAGTTCGCAGCACCCAGTATGGCTCGGGCCGGAAGTTCTGGATTTCGTGGTAGCGGTCCACGAGCAACGCCAGCGTGGGCGTCTGCACGCGCCCGATGCTGAGCACCTGCCGCTGACCGGGCGCGTACTTTAGCGTGAACAATCGGGTGGCATTCAAACCTAGCAGCCAGTCGCCGGCGGCGCGGCTTTTGCCGGCCTGGTAGAGGTTGTCGAACTCCGAGCCTTCGCGCAAGTTTTGGAAGCCCTGGCGGATGGCTTCTTCGGTGAGCGAGGAAATCCAGAGGCGCTTGAAGGGCTTGCGGTACTTAGCTTCCATCAGCACCCAGCGCTGAATGACTTCGCCTTCCTGGCCGGCGTCACCGCAGTTTATCACCTCGTCGGCGTTGGCCAGCAGGTTTTTGATGACGTTGAACTGGCGTACTACGCCGTCGTCGCGGCGCATGAGCTTGATGCCGAACTGCTCGGGCACCATGGGCAGGTCGTGGATGCTCCAGCGTTTCCACTCGGGGCGGTAGTCCTCGGGCTCGCGCAGCTGGCAGAAGTGCCCAAACGTCCAGGTGACCTGGTAGCCGTTGCCCTCGTAGTAGCCGTCCATGCGCCGGTCGGCACCCAGCACACTGGCAATTTCGCGGGCCACGCTGGGCTTTTCGGCAATGCAAACTTTCAACTCGTTGATTCTCGTGGTAAGGGAATGGTGCCGGCTTTGCGCTGGCAAGGGAATCAACAAAGATACGCGCAGGAAAGGTCGGTTGTGGTGCAATTAGCGGGTAGCATACCACGCTTGCGTATTCCGCAGTTGAAACAGTAATTTATACAGTTGAATCAGCCCCAGGCTACCTTCTAACCCATAGTCCTCTATCTTTTTGATGGTGCCATCAGCGTAGGTTACGGTGAGCGTAGCCGTTTGTTGGTCAGTAGCTCTAACAGCGTATCTGTCCTTCATTTGCCTGAACTTCAAATAATTGATTAAAGACCACAGCTCCGGCAGGTGAGGCGCATCGATTACGCCAGTGAAGCGGCCACGTAGCTTATTATACTCTAATGCTTCGTATTTCGCATCTCCGGTACGGTCGATTTGCATCTTGAATACCGGGCAGCTACCATAGCATTCTGTTGTTTCAAGCTGAACCCTTGTAACGCTGTATCTTTCTGGGGCCGGGTTATATTCTATAAAGCGTCCCTTATCTAGAATCAACGTATCGACTACACAGCTGTAGGTTCCGGTGGCTGCTCCGCTGCCGTCCACGTTTCTGGCAAAGGCAATGAGGTCCTGCGGTTTCTGCTTTACTATCCAGGGCACCATGTGCTCGGTGAAGTCGTCAAAGCCAAGAAGCCATTCGCTATAGCCGCCGATGCGCGTAACGTGGGGCAATACATTGCCTGAGTCCAGCAAACATATCAGGGGGTTTTCAGGATCCAGGATGGATGAACTTTCCCCGAAAACCAGCAGGTCTGTGCGGCCGTTGCCGTCGAAATCAGCTTTCATCCAACTGCTCACTGTTTGGCAATCAACGCAGCTTTTCAAGCGTCGGCATAAAGTTGTATCCGGACGGTGCATCTTAACTGGTCGGTCCTGCTTTGCATATACTTCCACCAACCGTATCACCTGTGCATCGGTCTGCAGGCTATCAATGCGACTAAGCAGCTTTTGACTATGCGGCTCCTGGCTGGCAGAGTCGAGTATCTTCGGTTTGCATTGGCAGGCAAACAACATTATGCATACACAGCAAATAAGTATTTTCAGCATATGTCCTTCGGCTTACTGCCCTGCCTTCCGCACCATACGCACTGTAGCCATGCAGCGGAAGCCCAGCCAACTCTGCGGCCCCTTGTACAGTTGCCGTGACTCAGGCTTCAGCTCTGTGACGGACGTTTTATACGAGCCGCCTTTCGCTACGCCTTTTGCGGCAGTCATTTCGGCTACGTTGCCTATGATGTTATAGAGTCCCAGGTAGTTGGGCGGGTTCACATACACATATTCAAGTCCAAGCTGGCCAGGGCGGGTAGTACAGTCGAAGGCCTGGCCCGTTTGGGTGATGTAATAGTTCTCCCACAGATTATAGGGCAGTTTATAGACAGTAGCGGTGGCTGGCAAACGCAGTGCCGTAAGGCACGAATCGAGGCCCGATTCCTTGCGCACCGATACAGGCCGCAGCTTCGCGCCGGGTCGGCCGGGTACCAAGTTGGCCGGGCCAGAACTGCTGGGGCCGGAGCCAACAGCTGCCTGTTGCCACTCCGCCTCCGTTGGCAGGCGGTATTCCACTGTCAGCTCGTACCCACGCAGTTCAGGATGCTTCTTCTGGAACTCCGTGGACTGTAGAAAAGACTCGTTGACGACTGCGCTGCGCCATTTACAATACGCTACTGCCTGCTCGTAGCTGATGCCCACAACCGGGTAATAGCGGAAACCCGGATAGCGGAAATAGATAATGGCCGTCGGAATGCCAGCCGCGGCCGTTGGAGGCGCCGCGGCCATGGCCTTCCAGACCGTTGAGTCGGGCAGCTGGCTGCGGTAGTACGTTTCAGACGAATCGAGGAGGATATGCTGCAGATATTCCAGCCAGTGGATGTTGGCCACTTCCGACTCATCAATGAATAGGTTTTCGGCCAGCCGGATGGTGCCGGGTGGTTCGGGCGAAACCGGCACTTGGGGTTGCTTTTGCGCCATAGCCGGCCGCGCTGCCAGAACCAGCAACACCAGAGCCCGCAATAGCGCTTCCCATTTCGTTGCGGCTTTAATTGATTGGCCGCCACTCAGCAGGAAGTTCGGTTGTAAGAATACCCTGCACGCTTTATCTGCCACAGCCATATATACCTGAATTAGTGGAACCTACTTTTCGGCCAAGTGCAGCCCGGCTGCGTACTTCTACCCGAATATCACTTCTTTTTCATCGTATATGTGGATAGTCTTTTCGTTGCTGGCAGCTCTGTCGGCAGCTGTAGTAGTTACGCTTTCCAAAGTAGGCGTCAAGAATATAGAATCCAGTGTGGCCTTTGCCATACAATCGGTGCTGATTGTAGGGGTAGCATGGGGCGTAGTAGCATGGCAGGGCTACTTGCCGCAAGTAGCCCAGATTGACCGCCGCACGTGGCTGTTTCTTATTTCCGCGGGCATCATTACCTGCGCCTCGTCGCTGTCCTCGTTTCAGGCCCTGAAGATGGGGCAGGCCTCACGCACATCCTCTTTCGACAAAATCTCGCTGGTATTTTCCATTCTGCTGGCCGTCTTCTTTCTGAAAGAAAAAGTAACCTGGCAGGTACTGCTTGGTGCGGCTTTCATGGCAGGAGGCGCCATCTTAATAGCCTTCACTAAACCTGCCGACTGATAGGTGGCAACGTAAATACTCTGCCACTCGCTACTCTATCGTCAGCACGATTTTCCCGGGCGTTCCGCCTTTCTCGCTTAGCCGATGGGCTTCGGCAATGCTGTGGAGCGGCAGGTTTTTGGTGATGATAGGCTTGATAAGGCCTTGCTGCAACCAGGCTGAAATCAAGCTCAGATCGGGGCCACTTTCCTTGGCCATGAACATGTGCTGGCTTTTATCAGAAAAGGCGGTGGCAACAGCATTTACTACAAAACCCGCTGGGTCGGGCATAGTTGTAACGTAGCGGCCATTGCGGCGTAGCGCAGCGCGGCTAGCCATAAAACTGCTTTTGCCAGCCGCGTCAAATATCAGGTCGTAGCGGCTACGGTCCTGGGTAAAGTCGTATTCGTCGCGGTTGAGGACCCGGGTAGCTCCCAGCGTTTGCACCAGTTCCTTATGCGTGGTGCTGCATACACCCGTGACCTCGCCAGCACCCAGTGCCTTGGCTATCTGCACGGCAAATGAGCCAACACCACCCGAAGCCCCATTTATCAGCACCCGGTCGCCGGAAAGCAACCGCCCATGCGTGTAAAGGCCCTGCAACGCCGTAATGGCCGCCAGCGGTACTGCCCCAGCCTGCTCGAAACTCAACTGCTCCGGAATGAACGCAGCCCCCGTTTCGAAGAGTAGCGCGTACTCCGCATTGGCTCCTCCTACCCCATCGTTGGGCATACCATACACTCGGTCGCCAATCCGAAACCGCGTCACGTTGTCGCCTACGGCGGCGACTTCGCCGGCCACATCACGGCCCGGAATCTTGGGAAAACTGCGCCCAGTCAGTATTTTCAGTTCGCCGCTGCGAACTTTCCAGTCAATAGGGTTCACACTGCTGGCGCGTACGCGCACCAGTATCTGGTTGGCTTTTAGGATGGGCGTAGGCTGTTCTCCAAACTGAAGTACCTCGGCAGGACCATACTGTTCAAAATACGCAGCTTTCATAAGATGGGCGTGCTAGCATGTGTTTCGGAATGCTACGCAAAAGCCCTGTCCGTAGTCTGAAACCTGCTGGCTTTACATGTTTCTGAGCCAGAATACAGACAAAACAAAACCGCCGTAGCCAAAGGCTACGGCGGTTCCAACCACACTTAACTACGTAAACTTGCCCAAGGGCAAGGCGGGAAGCCGCTAACTGGTTTTCTGGAGGCTTGGCTTATGCTCCTTCTTGCCAGCGGCAATAATTTCCGATTCCGAAACACGCTTGCCTTTATCGGCCTGCGGATTGAAACCGGGTTGGTCTTCAAATACTTCTTCGGCGTGCTTCATGGCCTCAGTGCCATAAATATGGTCCAGGTCGCCTATTTCGTCGTTCACCTGCAGGTCTCGGAGTAGGCCCTCTTTGATGTCGTAGACGAGGCCGTGCAAGCGCGGCGGTTTGCTGGTTTTGCGGGCATTCTGGATGATATTGGTTTTGGCCAGGTTGCGGACCTGCTCAATCACATTGAGTTCTACCAAGCGGCGTAAACGCTCGTCCTCGTTCTTGATGCGCAGGAACTCTCTTTCATGCACCCGAATTACGTCGCGGATGTTGGTAAGCCAGTTGTCAATCAGGCCGTACTGCTTGTTGGCAGCCGCGGCAGCCACACCACCGCAGCCGTAGTGGCCTACCACCAGAATATCCTCTACCCCGAGCACCTCCACGGCGTATTGCAGCACCGACAGCATGTTGAAGTCGGTATGCACTACCATATTGGCAATGTTGCGATGCACGAACATTTCGCCGGGGCCAGTGCCGGTAATGGCCGAAGCCGGCACCCGCGAATCGGAGCAGCCGATGAACAGGTATTTGGGCTTCTGCCCATTGGCCAGACGGTTGAAGAAATCAGGATCTGCCGCCTTCCGGTCGGCAACCCATTTCTCGTTGTTATCTAAAATCTGCTTGATGCTCATGGACAGTGGGTGGGGTAGAATGAAAGGAAACCAGCAGGCGGAAGGCAAGGCGGCGCCGAGCTGCCCTGTGTGCACTCGAACAGTGGGTATCTGTCGATGCTTTGCCGGATTGGCCGGAGCTAGTGGCCCATTACCTCGACTTGCGGAATGCCCCGCAATTCCAGGTCAAGGCCTCGGTCGGCAGCCGACTGGCGGAAGTTCTCAATGGCTTCCAACACGTCGTAGTCTATCATCTCCGATTCTGTGCCATCGAGGATGACCCGGCTGCCGGGGCTGAACTGCTCCAGCATCCGGACGATGCTGGCTTTGTTCAGGAAGGAGACATGCTCACTCAGTTTCAGGTGGTAGACACCGGCCGCCTGCAGCTCCGGCGACTGGCGCAGGAAGTAGGCCGATTCGTAGTGCGTTTTCAGGATGTAGAAGATGCCTACAACCAGCCCGATGGTAACGCCTTTCAACAGGTCGGTGAGCAGCACAGCCACAATCGTAACGATGAAGGGCAGAAACTGCCGCCAGCCCAGTTTCCACTGCGTACGGTACAGGGCGGGTTTCGTCAGCTTGTAGCCGACTACCAGCAGCACAGCTGCCAGCGCCGACAGCGGAATCTTGTTCAGGATGGTATCTAGAAACAGCAAGCTGATCAGCAGCAACAGGCCATGGAGAAAGGCCGACATACGAGTCTGGCCGCCGGCATTGATGTTGGCAGAACTACGCACGATTACGGCCGTCATTGGCAGGCCGCCGAGCAGGCCGCTTACCATATTGCCGGCGCCTTGCGCCATCAGTTCCCGGTTGGTGGGAGTAGCGCGCTTCTGCGGGTCTAGTTTGTCTACGGCTTCTACGCTCAGCAGGCTTTCCAGCGACGCAACAATGGCAATTGTGAAAGCAACGGTGTAGGTAGCAGGCACCATGAATGCCGACCATCTGGGCTGCGTGAATACGTTCATAAAGTCGGACCACGAGGTGATGTTGGGCAGCTGCACCAAGTGCTCAGGCCGCACCCGTAGTACCGGCAGCGCCACATCCAGCAGCGAGCTGATGCCAATGGAGAGCAGTACTACCACCAATGCCCCCGGAATCATACGCAGTACAGCAACTCGCTTTGCCAGCACATTTTCCCAGAAGAGCAGCACACCCAACGACACCAGCCCGATGAGAGCTGAACCCCAGCCAAAGGAGCGCAACGCCCCACTCAGCGCGGTGAACGTGTTCTGCCCATCGAACTGCAGAAAGCTCATGTCCTCGAAGTAGTCGGTATCCACTCCGAGCAAATGCGGAATCTGCTTCAAAATCAGGATCAGACCAATGGCGGCCAGCATGCCCCGGATAACGGACGTGGGAAAGTACAGACCGATGATACCGGCCCGAACCAAGCCCATTACCACCTGCAGAGCACCGGCAATAACGGTAGCGGCCAGTACGGCCTCAAACGAACCCAGCGTCTGGAGGGCAGTAAGAATAATGGCCGTGAGGCCGGCAGCCGGGCCACTCACGCTGAGTTGTGAGCCGCTCAGCCACGATACCATCACTCCTCCTACTATGCCAGTAATGATACCGGCCAGGAGAGGCGCGCCAGAGGCCAGCGAAATACCTAGGCAAAGCGGCAAAGCCACTAGAAATACGACTAATCCTGCCGGAGCATCCTTGCCCAGTGAACTGAAAACCCCTTTGGGGGCTGGGGCGGATGGTGTAGTCGGAGTTGCCCTTTGCGAAGGAGCAGATACTATTTGAGGCATGGAGGTAGACTTGTCAAGTGTGGAACAGATACTGATCAGAAATCAGCACAGGTAGGAGGATCGGTCCACAAGTCTACAGGCAGGTAATTAAGACCCGGTTAAAAGAGCGTTAAAAGGAAGTTAAAACGGTCTGAAACATCAAAATAGCAGATTATGAGCCTCTTGTTGCACTGGCTTTAGCCAAGCGCGGGCCAATGCAGCCATACTTGGGTCCCTTGGCCCAACTCGCTTTCTACCCGCACGCTGCCCCCATGCAGGGCCATAATCTTGGAGGTGAGTGGCAGCCCGATACCGTGGCCCGGCACCATCCGGATAGCTTCGGCTCGGAAGAAAGGCACAAACACCTGCTGCCGGTCGGCTTCGGTCATGCCCACGCCATGGTCGCGCACTTCCAGAAACACGCGGGAAGCAGTAGTAGTCAGGCTGGCCACGATAGGCTCTTTAGAGTCTTTGGAAAATTTGCAAGCATTTTCTAGCACGTTCAGAAAGGCGGAGAGTAGCAGTGCCTCGTTGCCTTTCACCGCAAACGGCTGCCGTATCATGGCTGGCACGTCACCAAACTCCAGGTCAACGCGGCAGGTGGGGTTGCGGCGCTGTACTTCCTCGTGTGCCTGTAGCAGCAATTCGTCGAGACGCAGAGTGGTCAGGGGTACCTGGGAGGGGTCGTCGGAAGCTCGTGCAATCTGAAGCAGGCCGTTGGTCAGGTCTTTGAGCAGGCGGGATGCATCCAGGGTACTCTGCAACACCCGGCGGTACTCTTCCGGGTTGCGCTCCTGCAGCAGCGCTACTTCCAGCTCTCCAATGATAACGGTAAGCGGAGTGCGCAACTCGTGCGAAGCGTCGCGCACAAAGGTGCGCTGGCCGGCAAAGGCCGTTTCCAGCCGGTCGAGGAGTTGATTGAAGCGTTGGGCCAAGTGCGCAATTTCGTCGTAGCCGTCGGCCTGCGAAAGGCGGCGGTGCAGGTCCGTTACTGTAATGCTGTCTACTTCCCGCACCACTTTCTGTATGGGGCGCAGAGCCAGTCCGGCAAAAAACCAGCCGCCGATGCTCACAATTATAAAGGACGCAAGCAGGCCACTGGCCAGAATCCGGCGCAGACTGCCCAATTTGTCGCGGCTGTCTGTATCCACGGAGGAAGCCACTACCACGAAGTCGCCACGGTCTTTGTCGCGGTACAGCATTCCTACCGTCTGGCTATAGTTTTCGCGCAGCTGCACTTCCCGGCCTTCTTCCCGCACGGCCGCCAGCAAATCCAGAGGCAAAGGCACATCGGAAAGCTGGCCTTCCCGGAAAACCACTTGGTTTTTGGCGTTGTACACGCGTACTTCTTCTTCGGGCAGCGTACGGTAGAACTGCCGCAGGTAGCGCCGATATGAGGCACGGCTGCCTTCATCAGCCCGGCCGGTACCATCGAGGTACACGTGCGCCACAATGCGGGCCCGCGCAAACAGATTTTCGGTGAAGGATTCCTGCCGGGCGCGGAAAGTGGAGAAATAAATTACCAGCGAGAACAGCAGCAGGGTGAATGCCAGAATAGCCGCAAACTGGAGCGCCAACCGGAGCCGAATGGTCATTGGGAAGAGAAAATAATCGTGAGAATCTGCCGTAAGCTGGCACAAAAAAACCGCTTGTCCGGGGCAAAAGGTTTTGCTTACCAGCATTCAGACAAGTGGCGCCGCTACCGGTAGCCACATTCCGCTTTTATACATCTCACTTATCATATCTTCGAGCCGGTGCAGCCACGTCTTTCAGGGGAACTATGGTACACCGGATAGCGTGCCCGCCACCATCTTGCTCCTTGCCATGGAAACTCCGAATCCTGTTGCCCTTGCTGCTACCCTCGCCCGGGAGCTAGACTGGCTTTCCGCCGTGCTGAGCGCACGTGTGCAGCATTACTTCGGTTCGGAAAACGCAGTGGCGGCTATGGAAGACCTGCCCGCACCCAAGTTGCCCGCTGATGCCACCGATGCCTATAGCCAACTTGTGCAGCGCGAACAGTTGAACCGGGCCGAGCGGCTGGTGCTGATCTTGGCGCTGGCTCCACATTTTCGGCCGCAGGCGCTGGATGCTTTTTTTCTCCGCAATAGCCAACACGACCGTCGTTTTTCTGAGGTTGGTGGGCTACAGGCCGAGAACCATGCGGGCTTTTTACCCACCGGCGAGACGGCGCTATTTCTGCTGGCCGGCAACGACTTGGCGTGCCGCCTGCCCTTTCAGTTTCACCTATTCACCGACTCCGTGCTAGCTACCGCCGGGCTCATAGAGCTCGAGCCTACCAACGCCGCGGAACCAGCCCTGAGCGGCGCACTGACTATTACGCCTGAGGCGCTGGCTCTGCTTACGGCCGGCTACGGCGTGCGCCAGCCGGCTAGTGGCGCTGTCCTGGCTCAGCCTGTCACAACTCCTCTTTCCTGGGATGACCTGGTACTGGAGCCAACCACTCTAGAGCAACTGCACAACCTACAAGCCTGGCTGACTCAGCAGAGTAGCTTGGGGCAGGATGCGCACCTGACCCGGCAGCTTAAGCCTGGCTACCGAGTCCTGTTCTATGGCCCAACCGGCACCGGCAAAACCCTGGCCACCAGCTTGCTGGGGGAAACTACTGGCACATCAGTGTACCGAGTGGATTTGTCGGCAATAGTGTCGAAATACATCGGCGAAACGGAAAAGAACCTGGGCCGCATCTTCGATAGAGCCGAGCGGCAGCGCTGGATTCTGCTTTTTGACGAAGCGGAAGCATTATTCGGCAAGCGCACTGCCATAGGCTCCGCCCACGACCGATATGCCAATCAGGAAATCGGCTATCTGCTCCAGCGCATGGAGCAGTTTCCGGGGCTTATTGTGGTGGCGGCCACTGCTAAAGGCAATCTGGACGAAGGATTCATCCGCCGCTTCCACGCGGTGCTACCATTTCCGCTGCCCGGCCCAGTTGAACGGGAAAAGCTGTGGCGGCAGGCATTTGCAGGTATACCGGTAGCACCCGACGTAGATTTTTCAGTTCTGGCTCAGCAGCACCAATTGACGGGTGGCGCCATCAGCAACGTACTGCGCCAGTGCGCGGTGGCGGTCCGGCAGCACGACCAGCCCATTTCCACTGCTGCTATTACCCAAGCACTGCAACGACAAAGAGAAGCCTTCAACTGAGCAGGCGGCTACTCACTCACAATTTGCGGACTCGCGGGCACCGTCTCAAATTGTCGCGCTTTGCCGGGTAGCGTTTTATGCTTTTCCTTGCCCAGTGCTGCCGCCGGCTCCGGTACCCAGTGGTGGCGGCCGCCGGCCCGCTCGTCCTCAAACTCACTCGGAATGTTGCCGGCCAATGTGCGCTGCTGCCAGGTTTCGTGGCGGGTGCCGTCGTCGCGGCGTTCCATCGTGATGCACTCTTCCACGGGGCACACCAGAGAGCAGAGGTTGCAGCCCACACAGTTTTCGTCTATGATTTCCGGTACGCGGGTGCCTTCGTTGAGGCGGATGGCTTGGTGGGCACCATCTTCGCAGGCTGTGTAGCACAGCTGGCACCCGATGCACTTCTGCTCGTTGATGCTGGCCGTGACCTTGTAGTGCAGGTTCAACTCTTCCCAATGCTTTACGTTGGGCAGCGCCCGGCCCACCATATCATTGATGGTCTGGAAGCCTTTTTCGCGCATGTATTGCTCCAGCCCGCTGGTCATTTCCCGGATGATGCCGAAGCCGAAGTGCATGGCCGCCGTGCACACCTGCACACTGCTTGCGCCCAGCAAAATGTGCTCCACCGCGTCGCGCCAGTTCTCGATGCCTCCGATACCGGAAATGGGGAGCTGCACGCCCGGGTGCTGGGCGCAGTTTTTCACCATATTCAGGGCAATGGGCTTCACGGCCGGACCGCAGTAGCCGCCGTTGGTGCCTTGCCCGTCCACTATCGGGTAAGGCGAAAACTGGTCGAGGTCGACGCCCACAATGCTCTGAATGGTATTGATGAGCGAAATGGCATTGGCCCCACCCTGCCGCGCCGCCAGCGCCGGTTCGGTTATGTCGGAGATATTAGGGGTCAGCTTCACGATAACCGGCACCGTGGCTACTTCCATCACCCACTCTACTATGGTGCGCAGCACATTGGGCTCCTGCCCCACCGCCGAGCCCATGCCCCGCTCGCACATACCATGCGGGCAGCCGAAGTTCAGTTCCAGCCCATCGGCGCCGGCATCCTGCGAGGCCCGCACGATGTCGTGCCACTCCTGCCGGCTCTGCACCATCAGCGAGGCAATAACGGCGTGGTGCGGAAACCGTTTTTTCACTTCCTCAATCTCGCGCAGGTTGTCCGAAAGCGGCCTATCCGAAATCAGCTCAATGTTGTTGAAGCCAATCAGGCGTTTGTCGCGGTAGTTGACGCCACCGTAGCGGCTCGATACGTTCACGACGGGTACGCCCAGCGTCTTCCACACGGCCCCGCCCCAGCCCGCATCAAAGGCTTTCATCACCTGATAGCCGGAGTTGGTAGGCGGCGCCGAAGCCAGCCAGAACGGGTTGGGCGACTTGATACCGGCAAAGTTGATGGAGAGGTCAGGCATGGAGAACAGAATTTATAGTGACAGTCATTCCGAGCGCAGCCGAGGAATCTCGCTAGTGTGGTAATTACCATGCGGAAGTCAGCACGCGAGATTCTGCGGCTGCGCCTTTGCTCGGAACGACAAGCTAATTGGAATGGCGAGCTACTTGGTAGAAAGCTCTATTTCAAACTCATCAAATACTCGTGGATGCCGCGCGCTGTCACTTTGGCTTCGGTGGCGGCATTCACTACTTCGGCCCCGCCGTTGCCTGCGTCGCCGGCGGCGAAATAGCGCGGGTTAGTAGTCTGGCCGGTGCGGCTGTCGAGGATGATGCGGCCTTTGGCGTCGAGCTGCAGGCCCTCAATCAGGCCCAGAAAGACGGTTTGCTTGCTCTGGCCGGTGGCTTTTATCACCATGTCGCAGGGCACGACGAACTCGCTGCCGGGCACGGGCTGCACCTGGCCGCCCGTGGTGGCCGTGCGTACAAACCGCACGCCTTCTACTTTGCCGTTGCCGGTGATTTCGACGGGGGCCACGTTGAACAACCCCTCTACACCCACACCTTTGGCCAAGTCGTACTCGAAGTCGTACGCGCCCATGTCGGACTTGCTGCGGCGGTAGGCCAGCGTCACGTGCTCGGCCCCCATCCGCGCCGATTCGGAAGCGGCATCCATAGCGGTGTTGCCGCCGCCCAGCACTACCACCCGGCGGCCAACGGCTACGGCGTGGTGCTGCTGGCGCAGTTGTTCGATGAATTCCACCGCGCCCACGCAGCCGACCCGGTCTTCGCCGGGCAGGCCCAGCGTGCTGGTACTTCCCAACCCAATGCCCAAGAAAACGGCATCGTAGTCGGCTTCCAGCTTCTGCACATCGGCGCGGCTGGCAATGGGCGCATTGTAGTGCACCGTGTAGCCAAACTGACCCTGCAGATACGCCATTTCGGCCAGCGTTTCCTCATTCGTGATTTTGTAAGGAGCCACGCCGTACACGGTCAGGCCCGAAGGCTGCGCCTTGGCCTCGAAAACGTCCACTTCATGCCCCAACGCCCGCAACTCGCAGGCACAGCTGATGCCGGCCGGACCGGCCCCAATCACCGCTACGCGCCGCCCGGTGGGGGTGCCCGGACCGAACAGGGCCTCGCCGCTGTCCATCTGGGCGCGCGTGGCGAAGCTCTGCAGCCGCCCAATTTCAATGGGTTTTACGTCCTGCAGATTGTACACGCAGGCGCCTTCGCAGAGCACTTCCGTGGGGCACACTTTACCGCAGGCATTCCCGAAATAGTTGGCCTCGTAGATGGTGCGCGCCGCGCCCGTTACGTTGCCGGTGTTTATCTGGCGGATAAACTGCGGAATGTCGATGCCCGACGGGCAGGCCTGAATGCAGGGCGCATCGAAGCAGAACAAGCAACGGGAGCTTTCCAGCATAGCCTCAGTGCGGTTCATGCGCGGCTTGAGCTGTGCGAAATTCACCTGAAATTCCTGCTCGGTGGTGGGAGGAGAGTATTCGGCCATGAGGGTATGGCGTTGGTTAAGAAAGGGATAAAACCGCCTGTCATCCTGAGCCTGCGAAGGACCTTCTCACACCAGAGCAAGTCGTTTTTCTGGTGTGAGAAGGTCCTTCGCAGGCTCAGGATGACCGTACGGAAGGCTACAGCTCCACCAGCTTCTCGTAGGTTTCGGGGCGCCGGTCGCGGAAGAACTGCCAAGTAGAGCGCACTTCCTCTATCATGTCAAGGTCGAATTCGGCTACTAGCAGCTCGTCTTTTTCCTCGGAAGCCTGAGCGAAAATCTGGCCGCGCGGGTCCACGAAGTAGCTGCTACCATAGAACTTGCCCAGGTTCCAGGGTTTCTCCTCTCCCACCCGGTTGATGCAGCCCATAAAGTAGCCGTTGGCGGCGGCGTGGGCCGGCTGCTCCAGCTTCCAGAGGTACTGCGAGAGGCCCGCCACCGTCGCCGAGGGGTTGTACACGATTTCCGCGCCGTTCAGGCCCAGCACCCGCGCGCCATCAGGGAAGTGCCGGTCGTAGCAGATGTACACGCCTACTTTGGCGTATTTGGTTTGGAACACCGGGTAACCCAGGTTGCCAGGCTTGAAAAAGAACTTCTCCCAGAAGCCGGAGGTGTGCGGAATGTGGTTTTTGCGGTACTTGCCCAAGTAGGTGCCATCAGCATCAATCACGGCGGCCGTGTTGTAGAGGAAGCCCGCCGCCTCCCGCTCATAGACCGGCACGATGATAACCATGCTGTACTTTTTGGCATACTCGGCCATGCGCTCCGTTGTGGGGCCCGGCACGGCTTCGGCCGAGGCATACCAGGCTTTGTCCTGGCCGGGGCAGAAGTAGGGTGTGTTGAAGATTTCCTGCAGGCACAGAATCTGCACGCCCTGGCGGCCGGCTTCCTCAATCAGCGGAATGTGCTTCTGCACCATGGCCTCTTTTATTTCCTCAATGCTGCCCTGCCCTTCGGTCATAGGCAGGCTCATCTGGATAAGGCCGGATTTGATAATTCTGGGCATGGAAGTGAGAGAAGTATGAGAGTGAGAGAAGTAGATACTTAAACTGACATTATGAGCAACCCTAAAATGCCGTTTTGCCACGCCTGATGAACTGCCCGTAGCCTTTCGGCACCTTGGTTTCGCCGGCATCCACGGCCACCTGGCCGCGCAGCAATACGGTGTCAATTTTGCCAGTCAGCTCCCAGCCCTCATAGGCCGAGTAGTCGACGTTCATGTGGTGCGTAGCGGCCGAAATAGTGTGCTTGGCAGCAGGATCAATAATGACCAAGTCCGCGTCGGCGCCGATACTGATGGTGCCTTTGCGCGGAAACATGCCGAAGATTTTGGCCGCATTTGTGCTGGTCACTTCCACGAATTTCTGCAGGCTGATACGCCCCTTCTGCACGCCTTCCGAAAACAGCAGCTCCATGCGGTGCTCGATGGCCGGGTGCCCGTTCGGAATCTTCGAGAAGTCGTCTTTACCCATCAGTTTCTGCTCCCAGCGGAACGGGCAATGGTCGGTACCCACCACCTGCACAAGCCCTTGGTTGATGCCGGCCCACAGCGTTTCCTGGTCCTTCTTCTCGCGTAGCGGCGGCGACATCACCCACTTCGCGCCCTCAAACTCTTCGCCGTACAAATCCGCATCAAGCAGCAGGTACTGAATGCAGGTTTCCACGAACACGCGCTGGTTGCGGCGGGTGGCGTCGCGCACCTGGTTCAAGGCGCCCTCGCAGGTCAGGTGCACGATGTAGGCGTTGACGCCGGTGTAGTCGGCAATGTCGGTGAAGCGGCCGGAGGCTTCGGCTTCCGTTACTTCGGGCTGCGAGAGGTAGTGGTAGCGCGGCGTGAGTTTGCCCTGGGCCCGGTGCTGCGCGATGAGCGTATCAATCATGTCGCCGTTGGTGGCGTGGGCCGTCACGAGGCCACCATGCTTGCGCACTTCCTGCATCAACCCCACCATCTGCGCATCGTCAATCATGAGCGCGCCTTTGTAGGCCATGAACGTTTTGAAGGACGTAATGCCCTCCGCCACCATGTCCTTGATTTCCTCCCTAGTGTCGGGGTTGAAATCCGTCACGGCCATGTGAAACGAGTAGTCACCGACGGCCGTGCCGGTGGCGCGGCCCTGCCACTCCGTAAGGGCTTCCCGCAGCGAGTGACCCTGCTTTTGCAACACAAAATCAATAACTGTAGTGGTGCCACCGTGCAGGGCGGCGCGGGTGCCGGTTTCGTGCGTATCAGAGCTGAACGTACCCATGAACGGCATGTCCAGATGCACGTGCGGGTCGATGCCGCCGGGCACCACGATTTTGCCGGTGGCATCAATGACTTCTGCCCCGTTGGCCGGCAGGTTGCGGCCGATGGCGGCAATGGTTTCGCCCTCAATCAGCACGTCGCACACCGCATCAAAATCGGCCGTCACGACGCGGCCATTTTTCACCAGTAAAGTCGCCATCAAACCTACAAACTGTGAGAGAGTTGCAATTGAGAAAAGTAGCGTTTTGCCCCACCAAAAACAAGCATTTCCGCCTGACTTAGAAGCAAAAGCAATAGCGGCACCCGCAAGAATGCGGGCCGGGCAAAAGGCAGGAAAGGAACGAGTTTAGTGTACGTGCGCGTCGGCGATGCGCAGGGCTTCGGAAATGATGGCGAGGCCTTCGTCCAGCTCTTCTTTCGTGATGCAGAGCGGCGGACAGATGAAGATATAGTTCCAGCGCACGAAGGTGTACATGCCCAGCTCCCGGATTTTGGCCATCACCTGGTTCATCACCTCCATCTGGCTAGGCGCGGCGTTCCAAGGGGCCATCGGCTCTTTGGTCTGGCGGTTTTTCACCAGCTCCAGGCAGCCGAACAGTCCCGTGTTGCGCCAGTCGCCGATGCTGGGATGCTGGCCCATCAGGTCGCAGATACGCTCGTCGAGGTAACGGCCCATCTGCACGGTATTTTCGAGCAGGTTTTCCTCTTCGTACACATCCAGCACAGCCACGGCGGCGGCACAGGAAACCGGGTGCGCCGAATACGTGAGGCCGAGCGGCAGCGGCTTATCATCGAAATGATGCGCAATCTTTTCGTCCACCATCACGGCGCCCAGCGGCAGGTAACCGGCCGTAATGCCTTTGGCCATGCACATCAGGTCTACTTTCACGCCGTGGTGGTCGGAGCCGAACCACTTGCCGGTGCGCCCGAAGCCGCTCATCACCTCATCGGCCACCAGCAGAATACCGTGCTGGTCGCAGATTTCGCGGATGCGCTGCCAGTAGCCGGGCGGGTACTTGATGCAGCCCGACGTACCCGACTCACCTTCCAGAATGATGGCCGCCACGCTGCCGGGGTTCTCGTAGCCGATGATGCGCTCCATGGCAGCAGCGGCCCGCTCGGCGCACTCTTCGGGCGTGGCGCTGTACCACGGGCAGCGGTAGAAATACGGATTCTCGACGTGCACCACGTTGGGCATGGCCTGGCTATCGACGGCAAATTTGCGCGGGTCGCCGCCAGCACTCATCGCCCCGTAGCTGGCCCCGTGAAACGACTGGTACAGCGTCACGATTTTGTGGCGGCCGGTGTACACGCGGGCCAGCTTGATGGCGTTTTCGATGGCTTCGGCCCCGCCCAGCGTGAAAAAGGCTTTGGTGAGGTTGGCCGGCGTGATTTCCGCCAGCTTGCGGCCCAGGTCGCCGCGGGCCTTCGTAATCATGCCCGGATACACGTAGCTCAGCTCCCGCATCTGGGCGGCCACCGCCTCCGTCACGCGCTGGTTGCCGTGCCCGATGTTCACGTTCATCAGTTGCGACGAGAAGTCGATGTAGCGTTTGCCGTCCCGGTCCCAGAGGTACACGCCCTCGGCCCGCTCGGCGCTAATCGGGTTCAGTCCCGCCTGCTTCGACCACGAAAACAGCGTGTGGTCGAGGTTGTCGTGCAGGATTTGTTCTTTGTCGGTGTCGAAGGCGGTTTCCATAAGTAGCTGTTTGGCAATAAAGCCGTCTGTCATCCTGAGCATGTGGCGCATCAAGCCAGTGTAGGAGGAACTTGTCACGTCCGCGCCTCGTCCCTTACTTATTGATGGGTCCTAGCTCATCCAGTTCACTCTGGACTCTGGGTTCCACTTAGTGGTGGTTTTCTTGAGTTGGGTCCAGAACTCGATGGAGCTTTTGCCGGTGATGTCGCAGGCCCCGAACTTCGACTCGTTCCAGCCGCCGAAGGAGAACGGCTCCCGTGGCACCGGCACCCCAATGTTGACGCCAATCATGCCGGCGGAGGCGTGGTCCATGACGTAGCGGGCATTGCTGCCGCTTTGCGTGAAGACGGCTGCCGCGTTGCCGTAGTTGCTGGCGTTTTCGATGGCCAGCGCTTCATCCAGCGTATTGGTGCGCAGAATAGCCAGTACTGGCCCAAACACTTCCTCCTGCGCAATCCGCATATTGGGCGTCACGTAGTCAATCACCGTCGGGCCCACATAGTAGCCGTCTTCGTGGCCGGGCACCACGGCGTTGCGGCCATCGAGCAGGACTTTCGCACCGGCGGCTTCGGCCTCCGTAATGTGCTGCTCAATCCGCTCCTTGGCTTCTTTGCTGATGACCGAGCCCAGATTCTGACCGGGTACAATCTTGCGGGCCTCCTCCACAATTTTGGCGACGATGCTGTCAACCGGGCCCACGCCGACCATGGTGGAGCCGGCCATGCAGCGCTGCCCCGCGCACCCCGACATACTTGCCGCCACGTTGGAGGCCGTCATGTCAGGGTGGGCGTCGGGCAGCACCATCAGGTGGTTTTTGGCCCCGCCCAGCGCCACGCAGCGTTTTAGGTTGCTGGTGGCCCGGATGTACACGACTTTGGCAATCTTGGTGGAGCCGACGAAAGACACCGCCTGGATGTCCGGATGGTCGCAAATAGCTTCCACGATTTGCTTATCGCCATTCACAACGTTGAGCACGCCGTCGGGCAGGCCAGCTTCCTTCAATAGCTCAGCTATTTTCACGGCGCTCAGCGGTACCTGCTCCGAGGGCTTCAGAATCATGGTATTGCCGAGTACCAGCGCGTTCGGGATGGTCCAGTGCGGCACCATATTAGGGAAGTTGAACGGCGCAATGCTGGCTACCACACCCAGCGGTTTCCGCTCGGCGCGGGCTTCCACGCCCTTGCTGACTTCCAGAAACTCGCCCTGAATCAGCTGGGGCATGGAGCAGGCAAACTCGGTTAGCTCGATGGCTTTTTCCACCTCCGCGCGGGCCTCGTCCAGCGTCTTGCCGTTTTCCTCGCGCACCAGGTCGGCCAGGGTTTTCATGTCGCGCTCCAGCAGCGTTTTGTAGCGGTAAAAGACCTGCACCCGCTCCTTGATGGGAGTACCTGACCACGCCGGAAAGGCGGCCTTAGCAGCGGCTACAGCCTGGTTGAGAGAAGCCGCGCCGCTTAGTGGAACTGCGGAAATGACCTCGCCATTCAGTGGGCTGAATACTTCCAACGTGGAAGCTGGTACCTCGTCCACAAACTGGCCGGCGACATAGTTACGAAGAGCTGGGTACTTCAGAGCCTGGACTTCCATAGTTTACTGGCATTAAGTCCGGGCAAGCTATAATTTTTACATCAAAAAGCTAATAACGCCCACCTTATCCGCAATATTTTCTGCAATAGCCTATAGTAATTGCTAATTTCTCGTCAGCCACGACATTCCGGCCGCCACAAGCTGGGGGCGCGTGTACTCTATCTAGCATGTGGGGAGTAGTGCAAACCAGCCAAAGGACCAGGTTTGCTCTTCTACACAAGCTAAGGCCGGGGCAATAGCCGTTTCAGGCTTTCCTCCAGCGCAGTCAGCCGGTCTTGGCTGCTGTTCTCGTTTACCAGCAGCACCATGGCTACCTGCGTATCCGGGTAAAGCACCAGCCGGGTGTTGTAGCCAGTGGATTTGCCATTGTGGTAGACTCGTTTGTTTCCCTGTGCATCGGTATCCAGCATCCAGCACAGCCCCATACCAGACTCCGGCGTGGACCCCCAGGTGCGCTGGTGGGCTAGGCGCACAGCCGGCAGGCGTTCCTGCAGATTGGCCTGGGCATAGCGTAGCAGGTCAGCGGCGGTGGAGCTCAGGTTCGGGCCACCCCAATAACCGGTGTAGTTTAGGTGCGCTTGCGGCAGGTAGGGCCGGGTATAGCCTATAGCGTAGCGCGTCTGCTCTTTAGTCGAAAGCACACGTTTGGTATCATGCAGGCCGAACTGCTTGCGCACATAACCGGTCACCAGCTGTTCGTAGGGTTGCTGATATATGCGCTCCAGTAGCAGCTGCAGCACCAGCGTGGCTACGCCGTTGTAGCGGTAGGTAGTGCCCGGCTCAGTGACCAGCTGAAAGCGGTGCATGTCGGCCAGCAGGCTGTCGGCTGAGTAGCGGTTGTAGTGGGCAGTTTTCTCTGCCAGATTCAGTTGATCGAGGCGCTGCTTGGTGGCGGCCGTGTACACGTGGGCCGTGCCGGGCAGACCGGAGGTGTGGTTGGACAGATCCACCAGCCGCACGGGGCGCCCCTGATACTCCAGATTGGGATACTGGCCCGGCAGATACTGGCGAATATCATCCGTGAGCTGCACCTTTTTGTCGATTACGGCCTGGGCCAGCAGCGTGCCAACGAAGGTTTTCGACACCGAGCCCATGTCGTAGTAAGTAGTGGCAGTAGGCCGGCGACCCGTGCCCTTTTCTACCTCTCCATAATTGTAGAAGCGCTGCCGCCCCTGCTGATATACTCCAATAGATAAGCCTGCTGCTTCAGGCTGCTGCATGTAGGGCAGCACCACGCGGTGTACCGCCGAATCGAGGGCCGTTCGGAGCGGGTTGTCGGTCAGTACGGGCTGGGAGCTGGCTGGCACTTGGGCATGGCTGGTTGTGCAGCCATCAATCAGCAACATGCCGGCGGCAGAGGCGAGTAAGAAAAGAGCGTAGCGCATCGGGAAAGAGGAAATAGAGCGGAATAATACTGTAGATGATTCGTATTCCCTTAAAAAGTAATATCGAACCGACCGTTGGTAATCGTTTGGCTCATGACCGTAGTGCCTGTGCCATTAAGTGAACGGGCGGCAACGAATTCGAAACGACCGGCAGCAGTACGGGCAGCCATATCAAACTGGCTAACCGTTATGGTGCCTACTGGCTGGAATGTATACATGGTGGTGTACTCATCGAAGGCGACCCCGCGGGTAAAGTTGTAGCGGGCATAGGGATACACGCTTTGCCCTAGCCCATAGGTACCGGCTCCGGTGAAAGGCTGTGCATTTGCCGGTCCCCCCTCAGAAATAACCAGCGCCACGGAGTGGCTCTCGTGGTTAGCGTTGGGGAGGGTGTGGCCTTCCAGTATAAATTTATCGGGAGTAATTTCCGCGTAAGTAGCCGGCACACTGTAGGACACCCCATTCAAATCCCAGCTGATAGTGCCCCGTATGCGCACCGCCAGGGGCAGCGTGAGGGTGGTGCGCGTAGTATCGTCAATTTTCACCCGCAGTGTCTGAACTTGGGCTGATGTCACTTCATAGTCTGCTCTGGCAATGGCGCTGAGCGTGTACTCTCCCGGTAGCAGCTGCGAAAACCGGAATAAGCCGGTGCGTTCATCTGGGGCCACGGACCAGTGCCGCCCTCCAGAAGCATAGAGCAGGATACTGTCGGCAGTGCCCAGGGGCTGCAGCCGCCCCTCCAGAGTGCCGGTGTTGGCACGTAGCGGCCGGGGCGCAACCAGCTCTTTTTCCTGGCAGCCAGTCAGCGACAATGCTACCAGCCCGGCAGCGGCAACAGCGGCACGCAACGCATTAAGAGAAAACATGGCGGAGAACATAGTAAGCTTTTGACAAAGAGACATATTACGCTTTATACATTTACTATTGCAGGTACATAGCCTGCCTGCAACAATGCCAGCAGCACTGTGGAAAAGTCGAAATCAGGTTGCCGCTTTCAGCCGCTAGCTCGGGTCGCCACTGGCTTTTCCCCCGACCACATAGCGCTGCAGGGCCTCGAAGAAGCCGCGGCGGTACGTGTCGCCGAGTGGCGCGCTGGCTTTGCCATCCTGAAACAGGATCTGGTTGCCATCCAGTGCCTTTATTTTGGGCAGCGACACGATGTAGGACTTGTGCACCCGCATGAACTGCGCCGGCGGCAGCCGCTCCTGCAGGTCCTTGATGTTGAGCAGCGTGATGATGCGCTCCTGCTCGGTGTAGATGGAAACGTAGTTCTTGAGCCCTTCCACATACACGATTTCCTCGAAACTCACCTTGCGCATCCGGCCTTTGCTTTCGGTCTTGACGAAAATGTAGGTGTCGGGCGGCAGCGTGCTGGGTTGTACGGGCGGGGCCTGCGCTTTGAGTGCTTTTTGAGCGGCCTTCAGGAACCGCTCGAACGCAATGGGCTTGAGTAGGTAATCCAGGGCTTCCAGCTCGAAGCCTTTGAGGGCAAACTCGCTGTAGGCGGTGGTCAGAATCACCTGGCACTTGCCCGTGAGCAGCGGCATAGCATCGAGGCCGGAAAGCTGGGGCATGTGAATGTCCAGGAACACCAGATCAACTGGCTGGGTGGCCACGAGGCGCAGCGCCTCCACGGGGTTGGTGGTGCTGGCCACCAGTTCCAGAAAGGGCGTTTTCTCCACGAATTGCCGCAGAATATCGATGGCGCCCTGCTCATCGTCCACTATCAGGCAGCGTATCACTATAGGGTCAAGGTCAGGTGGGTAGCGTAGGAATCGGGCGTGTCGTGAATGGTGAGCTGGTGGCGGCCGGGGTAGATGGCGGCCAGCCGACGGCGAGTGTTTTCGAGCCCAATGCCAGTGGAGTGCTCGATGGGTCCGCCGTGCTTGCGGTTGCTGGTGAAGAAGGTGAGCTGGTTTTCCTGCACCCGCACCTGCACCACCACCGGGTGGGCGGCATCAAACAGCTCCCCGTGCTTGAAGCAGTTCTCGACGAAGGTGATGAGCACCAGCGGCAAAATCAGCAGAAACTGGGTGCTGCCCTGCACCTCGAATTTCACTTGCAGGGTGTTGCCGAAGCGCAGCTGATTCAGGCCCACATAATTGCGCAAGTGCTGAATTTCTTTGTCCAGCATCACCTTGCCCTGCTCGCCGCCCTCATTCAGGGCGTAACGCATGATGTCGGAGAGTAGCAGTACGCTCTTGGCGGTGGACTCGGAAAGTGGGTATACCTGGGCGTACAGGAAATTGAGGGAGTTGAAGAGAAAGTGCGGGTTGATCTGGCTTTTCAGGAAAGCAATGTCAGCTTCCAGCAGGCCCCGCTCCTGCTGGTGAAGCTGCTGCTGCTGTTCACGCAATTGTTGTTGCATATGCAACACATATTTGACGTAGCAATAGGTAAGACCATAACTAAAAAAAATCACTCCTCGGTAGAAGCTGTAGACCATCAGTTGAGTGAAATTGCCATAAGGATAGGTAACATGAATGCCTAAATGAGGGACGATGATGGCAGAAACCAAGTACCGCAGCGCGAAATAGAGAAGGATAATGAACGATAGACCAATGGCATACTCCCGGTATCGTTTGGCAATAAAATAACGCGGAAAAAGCCATTCTGAATTTCCATATACCAGTAGCGCGTAACAGCTGAATACCAGAATGGATTCGATGGGATGGGGAAATGGCACCCCCGGAATGGCTAGGATATAAAGTACCTCGTACAGATAGTATGCCACCCAAATAGCCAGATGAATGAGAATAGTCTTAAAGCGCGTCACGTTAATTGCTGGCAGGAATGGCGAAGAGAAAGAGGGCGCAAAGGTGTTCATAAAACTTGCCTTCAGAAAGCTGATGACGCGGTGGCAGCTGACGGCTAGCGCACCAGACTCAGCTTAATGCCCACCTGCAGATGCGGGCGAACCGATAAGCCGTCGTGGCGGCGCATGCCTAGCCGGCGCGTTTCTATGCCGGGCCCCACGTAGGCATCCAGCAGGCCGTGGCCGCCCAGCCGATGCTGCGTGCCCCATAGCACCGACAGGGCCGATACTTCGTGGTATAGCTTGGGTGCATAGTAGGGAGTGAAGCTGGTAGTAGCCTGCAGGGCCACGTAATTTCCCACCATCGGCCCGCTAGCTCGTCCGGCTGCCTGCCGCTTTTCCTTGTTGTAGTAGTGCCGCACGCCCAGGTCCAGTCCCAACTCGGTGATATAGGCGGCCCGGGTACCACGCTCCGGTGCCGCCGTGCGGGCCCCTATCCGCCAGCCGCTGGACACGTTGCCATACGCCGACCAAGCCGGCGCGACTTGCCGCTCCACTCCGGCAACTATTGGTATCGCCGTGCCCATAAATCCGCCGATGGTCAGACCGCGTGTGAAGCCAGTACCAAGTTTGAAAAGGGTAGCCGGACGGAAATCGGGGGCCGGAGCTGCCTCCGCTACACTGGGAGCTGCGGGCTCTGCCGTAGCCTGCCCCAGTGAAGCAAGCGGGCTGCTCAGGCTAGCTGCCAAAAGAAAAACGCTGAGGTAAAATTGACGACGCATAAAATGAAGGAATAGATGTGAAAAACCGCAGTATGGGAGGTCAGCAGTTGCAGCTGCTTGTTCCTTCCTGCTTGATGATTCAAACCTACCTCGCTGATCTTGGGCCGTAAATATTATTACACCAACGGCCCGTTTCTCCATATCAACACTGCTCGGTTTGCCCGCAAGCTGGGAGAAACCTGCGCACAGCCGGCACCGGCCCAACAGCAGGCGGGCATCAACTCCCTTACAGCACTATTCCTCATTCCTCTGATACGGCTCCACCACGGCGCAACGCAGCGGCACAAGCGCCTCATATCAACCCTCCGACTGACTTCTGCCCCAAATTATCCTGTCGGTTTGCTCACAGGGCCTTATATTGTCTTGGGGATTGGCAGCGCGCATTTGGCGGTTACAAACGTCGCTCGTCCCGCGGCCCCACCCACCTTGCTATTTCAGGCTGTATGCGCTGTCTGCACTTCCTCTCTCACGTGCTGCTTTTCTTGGCCTTAGCAGGTTGCCAACGGCCTGTGTCGTCGGCAACCGCGGCATTGGGGCCTGCTGCTACCACAGAAACCACGGCCGAAAAGCCAGCGGTTGTATTCCTGACGTTTCGGGTAGTAGCTGCTGGCGCCGGGCAGCCTGCCCGTATCACGCTCCTCCGCAGCCAGGCTGCGCCGGGCCGCTTGAAGGCGACGACTGCTCCTACCCCATCCACTGATGCAGACCATCTGGCGGTGCGGCTGCTTGATGCAGCAGGCCAGCCACTGGGTACCGCCACGGTAGTAGAGCATCCGCTGCGCAAATCGGTGGAGTACACGGATGAAAAGCAGCAGTTAGGCCGCCGGGTAGTCAGCCTGCCCGAAGCGGAGTTTTTTGTGCGGCTTTCGCTGCCGGCGCAGGCCACGCAGGTACGTGTCGAAGAAGTTGCAGCGGCTACGGCCACGGTTATTGCGTCCACCTCCTTTCCCCTACTGCCTTGAAAACACGCCACGCCTTTCTGCTTCTACTGCTGCTATTGGCCGCAGGCGCAAACGCTCAGAGCTTTCCCGTCGATACGCTGGTGAAAACCGGTCCGCTTGACCGGCGCATCAACTTGGTGTTTCTGAGTGACGGCTATCAGGCCAGCGAGTTGGCCCGCTTCCGCACCGATGTCGACCGGATTGTGGCGACTATGTTCACTCAGACGCCTTTCCGCGAGTATCAAGCCTATTTCAACGTGTTTGCCGTGCGCGTGCCTTCCGCCCAGTCGGGTGCTTCGCACCCGCGCACCGCCCCCGACTGCACTTCGTCTACTCTTCCGGTGGCAGTAGTCAACAACTACTTCGGTAGCTCCTTCGACCAGGGGGGTATTCACCGGCTACTGGTGCCGCGCAACCAAAGTGCCGTAGCCAGCGTGCTGGCGGCCTCTTTCCCGCTCTACGATCAGGCTTTTATAGTCGTCAATTCCACCGAGTACGGCGGTTCGGGTGGAGCGCTGGCTACATCGTCGGTACATCCGAGCGCCAATGAAATCAGCATCCATGAAATCGGGCATTCTTTCTCCGGCCTGTCAGATGAGTATTGGGCAGGCCAGCAGTACGCCCGCGAAACCCAAAACATGACCCAGCAAGCCGACCCAACACTGGTGAAATGGGCGGCTTGGATGGGCACCAATGGCATCGGCATCTATCCGCATACCGGCAATGCTACTTGGTACAAGCCGCATCAGAACTGTAAGATGCAGGTGCTGGGCGTACCCTTCTGCAGCGTTTGCCGACAAGCCTTCACCGAAACCATCCATACGCTGGCCGGGCCACTACAGAGCTATAGCCCCGCTGCCACGACTATTACCAATCCGAGCCAAGACCCAACGTTTGCCCTGACGCTACTGCCCCCAAACCCCAATACGTTGCGTATTACCTGGCGGCGTGACAATACCATTGTCCGCCGCAACCAGCCGCAACTCACGGTTCCGCTCAGCAGCCTGAATACTGGTACGCACCGGGTCGTGGCGGAAGTAACGGATACCACGGCTCTCACCCGCGCAACCAATCACCTTACCCAGCATACCTACACGGTGGTCTGGACGGTAGAGCGCACCGTAGCGGGCATTCGTACTAGCGCCGCTGCCCACGACTATGAGGTGCAAGTTTTTCCGAATCCGGTGGCAGATGCGCTGCAGATTTCCTGCACTCTCAGCCGGCCGCTGCCCGTTGATATTATCGTGTACGACGCTACCGGACGGCGGCTGGCCACTGCCCTGCGCCGCACGAAGCTGGCGGCCGGCACGCACACCTATCAGTTTAAGGCCGCAGAGCTTGGACTGAAGCAATCCGGGCAGTACACCCTCGTGCTGACCGTAGATGGCACTCCCATCAGCCGGCAGCTCATCAAGGAATAGCCAAGGGCCCTGGTTAGTATGCAGCACGCCTGCATTCCCGGCATCAACTAGCCGGGAATGCAGGCGTGCTGCATTTGGGGGGTACTGATTATTCTTCCTTCATCACATAGCCCATCCCTACCAGGGTATGAATGAGCTTGGGGGTGAAATCCTTGTCAATTTTTTTGCGCAGAAAATTTATGTAAACATCAATGACATTGGAGCCTGTATCGAAGCTGGTTTCCCAGACGTGCTCCAGAATATCGACGCGCGAAATAACACGGCCTTTGTAGCGCAGCAGGTACTCAAGCAGAGAGAATTCGCGAGCGGTGAGCTGAATGGGCTGGCCGGCGCGCTGCACCAGTTTGCTGGCGGGGTCGAGGGTGAGGTCGGCGAGTTGCAGAATAGGCACAGAAGCGGCCGTTTCGGGGCGGCGGCGCACCAGCGCCCGGAGCCGGGCCAGCAGTTCCTGAAACGCGAAGGGCTTCACGAGGTAGTCATCGGCACCGGCATCCAGCCCCCGGATTTTGTCGTCGGTTTCGCCTAGTGCCGTGAGCATCAGAATAGGTACCGCCGGATTATGCGCCCGCACCTGCCGGCACACTTCCAACCCGCTTAACCCGGGCAAAAGGTTATCCAGAATAATGAGGTCGTGCTGCCCGGCCAGCGCCAGCCGCAGGCCGGTGGGGCCATCGGTAGCTACTTCCACAGTGTGTTGTTGCTCGGTAAGCCCTTTATGCAGAAAAGCAGCCACTTTGGGCTCATCTTCCACCAGCAGAATTTTCATGCGGTAAGGTACAGGGTATAGACTGGTTCAACAGGGCCGAAGGTAAAGGGTTTGCTACTACTTGCCTGCGGAGACAATCAGAAAACAGGGAAAGCCACCCTACCTGTGAGCCAGCAGGGCCACTGGCCCAAGTAAATGCAATTAAATATTGAAAATATTGAATAATTATTTTGTTTTTACAGAATCATACAATATTTTTATCAAAAAGTACCAGTAAGTGAAATTGCGCTTGTTTTGAAGAGCTACTGTCTTTTATCTCCTCTCATTTCTTGCACTACACGCTCTACTCATGTTCTCTCACGCTGTGTCGTCTGCCTTCCGCCTTCCAGTTTTGGCTCTGCTGCTGCTGGCGCTTACGTTTAGCTCCTGCGTTCCAACCCGCGACATCAGCTACCTGCAGGGGCAGTACTCGCCCACGCAGCCGACGGCCGTATCCAATCCGCCCACGGAGTACCGGATTCTTCCCAACGACGTGCTCTACATTCGGGTGCAGAGCCCGCAGCCGGAGCTCACCAAAGTGTTCAGTCTGCATGAGTCTGAGCTGGTGATGAACCAATCGGACCCCGGCTCACTCTACATCAATGGCTATGTAGTGGACGAGAAAGGCCAGATCATGGTCCCGACAGTAGGCAAGATTATGGTGCAAGGCCTGTCCCTGAGCGCGGCTCAGGAGAAGGTGCAGCAGTCAATTGCCGGTTACGTGCGCAATGCCACCGTGGTCCTGCGGCTGGTAAGTTTCCGGGTTACGGTGCTGGGGGAAGTGAAAAACCCAGGACGCTACACCGTTTTCAACGACCGAGCAACGGTGTTGGAAGCGCTGGGCCTAGCCGGCGACCTGAGCCCTCTTGGCAACCGCCGCAACGTAAAACTGATCCGGCAGACTCCCTCCGGTTCAGAGGTGGTACTACTCGATTTGACTCGGCCCGAATTGCTTAAGTCGCCTTACTACTATCTGCTCCCGAATGATGCCTTGTATGTAGAGCCGTCCAAAGCCCTGACGCAGCGTGGAAACTCAGTGAATCTGGGCCTGCTGTTTTCCGGACTAGGCACTGCAGCACTGTTGTACGGCCTGTTCCGGTAGCATCCGCAAAAGGGCAAGAATCTACACACATATTGATGTGATTAAATCAATTTTTTTTATAACAATATAGTAACTTAGTTATCCGTCCCGGCTTCTGCCTCTCCCACTACAGAAAGCCCTGAATGCTGCCAGTCGTTTTACAACTCAGTTTCAGTTCGCCACTATGTCTACTAACAACACTCCCACTACCGCCGATGAGCTCAATCTGAGCAACATGCTTTTCAAGCTTCGTACGCGCTGGTACTACTTCGCGGCGTCATTGGTGCTGTTTCTGGCCATTGCGTTTTTTGTGGCACAGCTACTGCCGGTGCGCTATGGCTTCAAGGCTACCATGATGCTGGCAGACCGGACCACTGGCTCGCGCCATGCGCAGGAAATGCTGACCATGGAGGCCGCCAAAGAGCGTGAAACCAAAGTAGAAGACGAAGTAGGTATCCTGACATCGGCGGGCGTGATAAGCCAGACGCTGCGGGACTTGGATTTCAGTGTGAGCTATCATGTAGTGCCGGATATATGGGTGAATGCGCTCCGGCCACTGAAAACACAGGAAGTATACGGTGCCGAGTCGCCGGTCAGGGTGGTGGTGGATACTACGGCACCCCAGGTAGCAGGCGTGCGTTTTTTTCTGGAAGCCCGGCCCGACGGCACCATTCAGGTGAAGGCCGAAGGAAAACAGGTGCCCGTGGTGCAATTCATGACGGGCAACATGCTGAACACCGTACCGGAGTTTCAGTTTGAGCGCACCGTCACGTTGGGCCAGCCTATCCAGAGCCCCTACTGCAATTTCACGGTGGAAAGCACCACTCCAGGCATGACGCCTCAGCTTCCGGGCAAGGCTTTTTACTTCGTGCTGCACGATATTCAGGGCCTCACGAGCGAATACCAGAGTAAACTCACCATCAAGCCGATTGAGCGGATGTCGCGCGTGCTCAGCATTACAACGCAGGGCGCCATACCGGCCAAGGAAATCCGGTTTCTGAACGCGCTGATGAACACGTATATCGTGAACGACCTTACCGATAAGAACCGGGACGGCCACAAGGCAGTAGCATTCATCGATTCGCAACTGGGCAAAGTAGGCGACTCCCTACGCCGCTCACAAGCGGCAGTAGCTACGTTCCGGGGCCAGCGCGGCCTAGTGGATGCTGGCCAGCAAACCAACGCTGATCTGCAGATGCGCGGCCAGCTCGAAAACGACCGAGCCCGCACGCAGAATGCGCGCATGGCGTACCAGAACGTGCTGAACCTGCTGCGCTCCTCGCCAGACGGGGATGCCGTCAGCTCGGCTACCGGCCTGGGCGTGGAAGACCCGGTACTCAACAGTCAGATCATCGAGCTGGCCCAACTCAATAGCCAGAAAGCCGGCCTGGCAGTGGGCGCCTCGGAAAACAACCCGGTGCTGCAAGTGCTGGACAATAAAATAAAGGGCCGGCGCGCGGCCCTGCTGCGCAACCTCACCAACCTTATCGTCTCGGCCGATGCGACCCTGCGTAGCTACGACCAACGCTTGGGTGCCGTGCGCAGCAGCATCAGCCAGCTTCCTGAGAATGAGCGGCAACTGGCCCTGTTGCGCAACCAGGCCGATGTGAATGACAAAAACTACACGTTTCTGCTGCAGAAGAAGACGGAAGCGGCCGTGACCCTGGCCACCAACTCCAGCGACAAAAAGGTAGTGGACCAAGCCGCCATGCAAAGCGCTGACCCGCTCCCGCCTCATCCGCAGCAGCTCTACCTCGTTAGCCTGATACTGGCGCTGGTGCTGCCAGCGGGCCTAATTATGCTGCTGGAGCGCACCAACCAGACAGTGCAGACCGTCGACCAGATTAAGAGCGTGACTACCGTACCGTTTCTGGGACTGATTGCCGACGCAGGCAAATCCATTAAGCTGGTGCGCCACGAGTTGCCCAAGTCCGCCGTAACAGAATCGTTCCGCACGGTGCGCATCAACCTGCAGTATGTGAGCGGCGGTGCCCGGCAGAAAGTCATCGGGTTTACCTCTTCGATATCGGGCGAGGGCAAAACCTTCTGCTGCGCCAACCTGACGGCGGAACTGGCCATTTCGGGCAAGCGTACGGTGCTGATTGAAACCGACCTACGCAAACCTACTATGAGCAGCTACTTCGGCTTTCCGCCCCGGCGGCCCGGGCTGTCCTCGTACCTGAAAGGCGACATCAGCCTGAAAGAAGCCATGCAGCAGTCGGAGCACATTCCCAACCTTGATGTGCTGACGGCCGGCCTTATTCCGGAAGATGCGGTGGCATTACTCGAAAGCCCCCGCTTCAGGGAAATGATTGAGCAGCTGAAGGCTGAGTACGACTATGTGGTGCTGGACGCGCCACCAGTGGGGCTGGTATCGGAATACCACATCCTGCGCCAATACATTGATGTGTCGGTGTTCGTGGTGCGGCACCGCTACACGCAGCGTACTAGCCTGCAGCACCTGCAGGAACTCGTTGACACGTCGCACCCCACGGCTCCGGCAGGCCAGGTGTATGTGCTGCTCAACAACGTCAACTTCAACGAGACCTACGAATACCATTACAAGAGTCAGGCAGCCTACTACTCCGTGTAGAGCGGCTGCTCGGCACCAGCCTTCCGCTACCTGAGCCGGAACAGAACCGCTGCCGGGCGGTAGCTTTTCGGGCGGCCCATCCTTTCGTTTTCTACTTTCTAATTACCCCATCATGGCCATTGTGACGAGCCTTTGCGTGGATACGGCCGGGGCGCCGGCTTCCGTGTATCCGCAGCTGCTCGATGTGGGTGCGGAGCAGCGCCGACGGCTATACTGGCAGTGTACGGTCGTGTTCTTTGCAACATCGGTACGCTGCAATCCGGGCGTAACTCATTTGTTCTACACGAATGATGAAGCTCCGGCCAAGTGGGGCGGCATTGATTACCGGTCGTTCCTGGATGAGCTGGGGGTGCAGAAGCAGTACCTGCCGTTTGTGGAATTCTGCCCTCCGCCGCAATTCGGCACGGAGTTTCGGAATGCTTTCTATAAGCTGGAAGTATTGCGAGAACTGGCTCGGCCCGAAGCAGAGGAAGGCAGTCTGCTTCTGGATTCGGATTGCGTCTGGACGCGGCCGGCACCAGCGCTGCTGCAGCTATTGCGCCAGCCCGAAACGCTGCTGCTGCTGGACGCGGAGCCCGAAGCCGGCCCCGATACGAAGGTGCACGGCCTGAGCCGCCGTGGTATCGGGAACCTGTACCAGCAGCTCGACCCGACATATCCGGTGGCAATACCTCATCATTATGGCGGTGAGATACTGGGTGGCAGCCGGGAACGGCTGGCGGAGGTAGACCAGGAGCTACGTACACTCTGGCATACGGTGCTGCAGAACTACCCCAGCGCTCCGCCCCGCTTTGAGAATGGCCGCAGCCTTTTCGATGGCGACGAGTACCTGACCAGCTTCGTGTACAACCGGCTAACCAAGCCAGGGGCTGATGCCAGCCCGTTTATCCGCCGCATCTGGACCTCTTACCAAAATACCAATGTGCGCCCTACGGATCTGGAGTTGCCCATCTGGCATCTGCCCAACGAAAAGAACCAAGGCCTGCCGCTGCTGTGCCGGCGCGTGCTGACTCCTGACAGCACCTTCTGGCGCACTCCACCGTCCGAACTAGCCCACTATTTGGGTCGGTTCCTGGGTGTTCCGCGCCCCCTGTGGCAGCCACAGCGGCTCTTGGTGCTAGCCACCAAGCTGCCTCGGTTGCTAGTGCTGGCTCGCCGGCTCTTGGCGCGGCCTGTTGCTCTCACTCCAGGCTAAGCTTGCTTCTGTTTCTCGCTCTATACTGCCCTGCCGTCCGCCGCCTCCCACCTTCCTGATCTGTAGCTCGTTGCCTCAGCTTCTGCTATGTCTGCATCTTCCTCTTCCATCCCGGCTAGTACCATTCGTGGGCTTCGTTGGAGCATGATTACTACCGTGGCCATTGCCGGGCTGCAATTCGTGTATTCCGGCATTATGTCGCGCCTGCTCACTCCCGCCGATTTTGGGCTGATGGGTATGGCCATGGTCGTCATCAGTTTCGGGAGCTATTTTGCCCACATGGGGCTGGAGCAGGCACTCATTCAGCGCTCCGACCTGCAACCCGTACACATCCGGGCCACCTCTACCGTAGCCATTGGGCTCGGCATTGTCGTGACGGGCCTGATGTGGGCGCTGGCGCCTCTGGCAACGCTGCTTTTCAAAGAGCCGGGCGTGGTGAATGTGCTGCGCGGCATGTCGCTCACTTTTTTGCTCAATAGCCTGGGCGCTACCTCGCAGAGCCTGCTGCGCCGCCGTATGGCGTTTGATTTGCTGGCCCGTATTGAGTTCGCGGCCTTTTTGGCGGGCTATGGCGTCATTGGGCTGGGAATGGCCTGGGCTGGCTGGGGCATCTGGAGCTTGGTAGGCGCTACACTGGCCAACCTGCTGGTGAAAGCCGTTGCGGCCTGGCTTTGTGTCCGGCACAGCCTGCGTCCGCCGCTGCGCTGGGCGCATTATCAGCCACTGGTCAATTTTGGCGGAGCAGTATCGGTGGTAAGTCTGCTGGAATATTTTGGGTCGAACCTTGACCGGCTGAGCATCGGCAGGCTGCTGGGCACCTTCACGTTGGGCCTCTACAACCGTACGTTTTTCCTGGTACAGTTGCCCCTCTACCATTTCACCGACAGCATTTCGCGGGTGATGCTGCCCTCCTACAGCAGTTTGCAGCACGACATTCCGCGCCTCCGCCCGCTCTACCTGACCACGCTCAGCCTATCGGCGTGGGTGATGCTGCCCATGGCCGCCGGCATGGCGGTGGCCGCCGAGCCGCTGGTGCGCGTGGTGCTGGGGCCACAATGGGGCGCGGCGGTGCCACTGCTGGGGCCGTTGGCCCTGATGGTTGGGGCGCACCTGCTCACCATCTACAGCGGGTCATTGTGCGAATCGTTGGGCCGGCTGCGGTTTAAGGTGTGGCTGCAGGTGGGCTTTATTGCGGGCCTGAGTGCGGGCCTGTGGCTGGCGGCCCCGTATGGGCTCCGCGCCATGGTGTTCACGGTGCTGCTGGCCGAAGTGCTTCGCCATCTTACGTATCAAGTGGCTATTCACCGCTACCTCCAGATTCCGGCGGCGGGCCTTTGGGGCGCCTATTGGCCCGCGCTATGCACAGCACTGGTGCTGGCGCTGGTGCTGGGCACCGCGCAGAATGGCCTGGCCCGCTTGGAAGCAGGTGCGCTGCTGCAACTGCTGGTACTGATGGTGCTGGGAGCCGTGGCGCTATTGGGCCAACTGGCAATGCCTTGGAACCGCACGGTACGCATTTCCCTCTACAACGAACTGGAAGGTCACCTCAAGCCCGGCACGATGCGCAACCGCCTGCTTGCACTGCTGGGCCCGGCGCCTGCAGTGCTGCAACCCTCCTGATTCTTCTCTTGGCTGGTAGTACTCTGCTTCCCTCCGCTTTTCACGCTCTGCTCTTTTCCTTCTCATGAAAGTAGGCCTGGCAACCCCCATCGACATTGAAGTGCTGTGCCCCCACCTGGATTTGCCGGCTGGCACTGTGCCGCCGCAAGGGTTAGGTGGCAGCGCCACTACGCCGCTGGTGCAGGGGTTGCTGGCAGCCGGGCATACTGTATCTGTCTACACGTTGGGCCGCAACATACCGGAACCTGTTGTGCTGCGTGGCCCACGCCTCACGGTGTATGTGGGAAATTTCCGGGCCCGGGCCCGGCAGTACTGCCCCGATATGTTTGAAGCCGAAGCGACTATTATCCGGCAGTTCATCGACCTGGACCAGCCTGATATCGTGCATGCGCACTGGGGCTACGAGTTTGCGCGTGGCGCATTGGCCAGCGGCTTTCCGCACCTCATTACCCTGCACGACAACCCCTGGAACGTGCTGCGCTACCAACCCGACCTCTACCGGGTGGTGCGGCTGCTGCTTAAGCTCTGGGTGTTGCGGCGCGGCCAGCATTTCACGGCTGTATCGCCGTACCTGGCGCAGGCGCTGGAAAGTGCTTCCCGCAAGCTGACGGTAGTACCGAATGCCGTGCTGCCGGCTCCTGGTGGCGTCAAGGCTTTCCCCGACAAGAAGGTTCGGCGCATTGTGTCTATCCTCACGGGCTGGTCAGAGCTGAAAAACGCCGCCACCGCGCTGCAGGCCTTCCGGCAGGTACGCGAGCAGCTAGGCCCCGACCTGGAGTACTGGCTCTACGGCCCCGACTATGGTCCGGGTGAAGCAGCCCAGCAGTGGGCCGAAGCGCAGGGCCTCGCGGCAGGCGTGCAGTTTGGTGGGCTGCTGCCGCACGAGGAACTGCTGCATTGCCTGCCCACTTTCGATGTGCTGCTGCATCCCTCGCGCGAAGAGTCGTTTGGGCTGACGCTGGTGGAAGCCATGCAGGCCGGCCTGCCAGTAGTGGGCGGCAGCCACTCCGGCGCCGTGCCCTGGGTGCTGGAAGGTGGCCGCTGCGGCCTGCTCGCCGACATCAACTCGCCCACGGCCATTGCCGCTGCTCTGCTCACGCTCTTTACGCAGCCCGCCCGCTACGAAGAGCTGAGTGCGCGGGGAGTAGACCGAGTAGCCAACCACTTCTCCCAGTCTGCCGTGACGGCGGCCTACGAGCGACTCTACCAGCAGGTATTGGGCTGGAACCAGACAGCCGCCCGGCCACTGAAAACGCAGGCTATAGACTGGCAGCACATTGCCGAACCCCGTTCCGTTGCCCTTTCCCCGTTGTCATGAAAATCAATATTCGCTACTGCTATATCGGGGCCCTGCTGGTGCTGTTGCTATCCGACCCGCTGTTTTCGGAAATATTTACCGGCAAAGCGCCCGAAGGTGACCTGAGCCCACATCCGTCGCACGAATTCAACCTTCTGTACGCCAGGTTTTTTGCCATCATGTGCGTGGCACTCAGCGTGCTCTACTACCGTTATCTGCGTGGCATGGCACTCGGGGTGTTCTGGGCATCGGTGGCCGCTACGGGGTTGCTGGCCGCCGAGTCGTACTGGTTTTATGATACACCGATGGTGTATCCGCATGTGTTTCAGAAGCTGCTGGTGTTGTTTGCCATCCCGGCTTTCTATGGCCTGTATGCACGCGTAGGCCGCATCACCCTCGCCGACATCATTCCGATGATATGGGTGGTACTAGCCCTGAATCTGGCGCTGGTGAACCTTGAGTCATTGAGTGTGGGGGCCTTCCTGGCGCACAACCGGGGGCTGTATGCCTCATCGGTGTATCTGCTGATGCTGCCCTTGCTTTACCATTTCAATGTTTATCTGGAGCAGCGGCAAACCCGGCAGCTGTTGCTGTTTTTTCTGGCTGCATTCGCCATCTTTTTCTTTCAGCACCGCACGGTGTGGGTGACATCGGCAGTAGCGCTGGCGCTGAATGCGCTGCTGATAGCCCGCGCCGCACCAAAACGCCTGGGCGGCGCGGCGGTGCCCATGCTGATAGGTATTCCGCTGCTGGTGGTGTCCCTGGCCGCGTCCTTCATTCTGGTGTCGTACCCGGAAGTGACGGAGAAGCTGGCAGCCAACTTCTCTGACATCGAGAACCACAGCACCCAGGGCACCGGCGAGTGGCGGGCCATACAATTCGATTCCTACTGGCCTTTCGTGGAGGATCATCCGGTGCTGGGCATGCGTCTGGCCGGCTTCGAGTTGCCGGTGCAGTTCTACAACCCTGAAAGCAATACGCCCTTCTTCGAGGACGGACACGGCCACAACCTGCACAGCTTCTACCTCGAAACCCTTTTCTACTTTGGGGCAGTGGGCCTGCTGCTGTTTGTGCTGCCTCACCTCTACGTAGCGCGCCACCTGCTGCGCCGCGTCCCGGCTTCTCCCGAAGCCCTGACCTGGGCGATTCTCATCGTCACGAATCTGGTGTACGCCTACTCCTACTGCCTGCCGCCCTTTTTCTACGGCTTCATCGGGTTTGGCCTGTTGCGCATCACGCAGCTAACTGCTACGCCCCAGACGGCCAAAGCACCCTTGCCACCGCCTGCCCGGCCACAGCCGGCACCATTTCCTGCAGAAAGCAATTCGTTGCCTTTTCCTGTCTGAGCTATGCAGTCCTCTCCATTTGCTTCTACCAACCCAAGTCCTGCTGCGGCGCCTCCACGGGCGGCGGTGTTGTTTATCGTCTTCAACCGAGCCGATGTAACGATGCAGGTGCTGGCCGCCATCCGGGCAGCCCGCCCGCCGCGGCTCTATGTTGCGGCCGACGGCCCACGGGCCCAGCGGCCCACCGAGGCCGAAGCCTGCACGGCGGTTCGGGCGCAGGTGCTGGCCGCCATTGACTGGCCCTGTACGGTTGAGACGCTGTTTCGGGAGCAAAACCTGGGCTGCCGCCGGGCGGTGAGTGAGGCCATCAGCTGGTTTTTTGAGCACGAAGAAAGTGGCATTATCCTCGAAGATGATTGCCTGCCGCACCCCAGCTTCTTCCCGTATTGCGAGCAGCTGCTGGAGCAGTATGCCCACGATACCCGCGTGCTGCATATCAGCGGCAGCAACCTACTGCGTGGCTGGCACCGCGACCCGGACTACTCTTACTTTTTCTCGCAATACGTGGGTATTTGGGGCTGGGCCACCTGGCGCCGGGCTTGGCAATTCTACGATGCGGCCACGCCGCTGCTGCCCGAGCTGGCCCGCAAAAACTACTTCTGGAACCGCTTTTTCCACCGGCTGGAGCAGCGCTTTGCTCTGCAGCCTCTATGGGCCACCCACACGGGCCAGCTGGACACCTGGGACTACCAGTGGGCTTTCACGCTGCTGAGCCAGTCGGGGCTGAGTATCACGCCGGGCGTAAACCTGATCAGCAACATTGGCTTCGGCGGCCAGGCTACCCACACGCACAACACCGACCACCCGTGGGCCAATCTGCCGACCCGGCCAATCCAGATGCCACTGCGCCATCCGCCTTTCATGATGCGCGATACGCTGTCGGACTACCGGCAATGGCGCTCCACGCTCCGCGACAAGGCGGTGGCGCGGGTACGGCAGCTGGCAGCGGTATTTTCCATCACGCTGTAGCCACAAGACTCCTGATTTCTACTTCATACTCACACACTTAAAAGCCACTCGCATGTCGGCAGTACAGCTCTCCATCATCGTTCCTACCTACAACCGCCTGCATGATCTGCAGCGCGTGCTGGGCCAGTTGCAGCGGATGCTACGGCCGCCAGGGCTTAGCCTGGAAATTCTTATCAGCGACAACTCTACTGAGGACGACACACAGCAGTGGGTAGAGCGCGAGCAGCCGGCTGGCATGCTCTACCACCGCAACGCCCATAATCTGGGCCAATACAACAACTGCAACCTGGCGCTGCGGCGTGCACGCGGCGAGTGGGTGCAGATTCTGCACGACGACGACGAAATAACGCCCGACTACCTGCAGGCTCTCGTTCCATACCTCTCCGATCCTGACCTCGTGCTGGTGACCGGCCGGAGCATTTTTGTGGGCACGAATGCCGCCGACGTGCAACAGCAGCACGATTTGCGGCTGCAGCGGCTACATTTCACGTACCCGGCCCGGCTCAATGGCCGGCAGCTGTTCACCCAAACCCTGCAGCTGGGCTGCCCTTTCATTATTTCGCATTCGCTCATGCGCCGCAAAGCCGTGTTGGCGGCGGGCAGCTTCAAGGAGCAGCTTCGCTACACCGGCGACTTCGACCTGTGGCTCCGCATGATGATGCGCGGCGACTTCCAACTCGTGGACGCCGTGATGGGCAACTATCATCTGCATCCCGGCAACCAGATTTCGACTCGCAAAACGCGCTGGGCCATGTATATGGAAAGCTACTGCCACGCCCTGTACTATCTGGCCCCCCTGCACCACTACGACCCAGCCGGGGCCGCGACGTTTCGCCAGGCACTTTCGAAGGAAGTACCCAAGCTGCAGTTCATATCCGGACAGCTGCTGCACAACCCCAGCCTGAGCCGGCGCCTCAACACGTTGCTGCAGCGGCATCAGCTACAGCCCCGCACTACCCCGGCCTCGCTGCCTTATATGCTGCTCAATGCGCTGCCTGCCAACCTGGGCGGACAGCTCTACCGCGGGCTGGTAAGCACCATACCGGCCTGAAAACCGGGCAGACACATAGCAAAGCGTCAGGCGCTGTAGCAGAGCAGCAGGCTTCGCGGGCGCCATTCCTTCATCGGTAGATAGTTGCTTTTCACATCTCACTCTTTTGCGGCCATGCTGTATATCGTCATCCCGGTTTTCAACCGTCTCTCCTATACACGCGCTTGTCTGGATGCGCTGCGGGCCCAGACGGAGCAGGGGTTTCAGACAATTGTGGTGGATGATGGCTCGACGGATGGCACGGCCGAGGCCCTGGCCGCCGACTATCCGGAAGTCATTGTTCTGCCCGGCACGGGCTCGTTGTTCTGGACGGCCGGTGTGAACCTAGGCCTGCGCTATGCGCTGGACCAGGGTGCTAGCTGGCTGATGACCATGAACAACGACGTAGTCGCCTATCCTGATTTCGTGGAGAAAATGATGCAGGCCGCCCACAGCCGTCCCCCGGCGCTGTATGGAGCTTTTGAGCTGGACGCACGCACGCAGGAGCCGGTATATGCCGGCGGCTGGCTCAACTGGCGCACCGGCAGCTTCCGGCGGCTGCTCGACGACGTGCCACTTGAGCAACGCCACGGCCAATACTCCACTGAATGCCTGCCAGGCCGCGGATTACTCATTCCGCGCGTCGTGTTTGAGCGTATCGGCTTGTTTGCGGCTGAGTTGCTCCCTCACTACTACGCCGATTACGACTTTACCCATCAGGCGCGGTTGGCAGGGTTTGAAGTGTATCTGAATTTTGATGCCTGCCTCGGCACCTACCCCGACGAAAGCGGCGACCAGCACAACCGGCAGCAGCGCACCCTACGCAATTACTACCAGCACCTGTTCAGCATCCGAGGCGGTGCCAACCTGCGGGACTTCACTTGGTTTGCACGGCGCAATTGCCCGCCCCGCGACTTACCTCTGTGCCTGCTCACAGGCTATTCGCGCCGGTTAGTAGGTTACTTCCTGAAGTAAGCTGGCTTCATTGCGCCTCTGCCACAGTGGCCCTGCTCTATTCCACACAGATAGTATCAGGGCTGCTGTGGCATTTTTGGCTGTTCACCTAGGCCATTCATACTATTCGCGCTCATATACAAGATAGACCAGTGGTCGAATTCCTATATCCAGTTGAACAATATGCCTGTTTTGCCACTGGCCCGCACTTTACCCGGTACAAAATTCGGGTCTTTACCAGCATCACCTTTCTGCATCAGTCAAAATTGAACGCAAGGCCGTCTGATTCAAATCCTTACCCGCAATAATTCAACCTCAGCCAGGCCACTACTCTAAACTCCTATTTCGACAAAAAATATTTCTACTATTCACAAGCTATAGTTCAATTTCTTAAAATGCACTGACACACATTATACAGGGGTTATTACATGATTTTTCCAATACATGAACCTTTATATACATTTCATATGTATGGCTCTATTACATAGTTACGCCTCTTTACTGATTCGCTTACAGAAGATGAATTAAGTTTTTCTGCGTAACTTTGCCTTACTCAAAACAACCTTTACGCTCTTTCACCTCTTAAAAAGTGCAAATGCTGAAGAAAAAGAAAATTGGAATGTCTGCTTCTTTGCAGACGTATGTGTCGTTGGCTGTGTTGCTCTTTTTCACCACGTTTTGCGCCAATGCTCAGTCGGATGGTGGATTGACCGGCCTGACGGCTAGTGCCCCGGTTCGCCTGGATGGCCAGAGTAATCGTGTGATTGAAAATCTGGTGATTACCAATTTCGCATCGGAGCCTGCCATCAAGCTCACAAACTGCTCCAACATGACTATCCGTCGTGTTTCGATGCGTAATGGTCAGAAACTGGGCGTTGATCTGTACAACTGCTCGAACATTAAAATCGAGGATTGCTACTTCGAAAACCTGATTGGCGGTGTCTACGCCCAGAACGGTACGGGTGGCCTAGTGGTTAGCCACAACTCCTTCAAGAACATGAACATGGCGGATGCCCGTGGGCAATTCATTCAGTTCAACAACTGCACCGGCGCCGGCAACATCATCGAGTACAACTACGGTTTGAACGTAGCTGGCCAGAGCAACCCGGAGGATGGCATCAATATGTTCATGACCAGCGGTACGCCTAGCAGCCCCCTGCTCATCCGTAACAACTACATCAATGGTGGTGGCCCCAGCGCTTCGGGTGGCGGCATCTTGGTAGGTGACACGGGTGGCTCGTACTGCACGATTGAAAACAACGTGGTTATCAATCCGGGTCAGTATGGCATTGCCAACACCGGCGGCACAAACAACAAGATCATCAACAACGTGGTATTTGCTCGTCAGCAGAGCTTCACCAACGTGGGCATCTACCTGTGGGGCGGTCCGCGCATCGTAGAAAACCCAACGGTAACCGGTAACAAGGTAAACTGGGTAAACAGCGCTGGCCAGCAGAACCCCTTCTGGACGATGAACACCACCAACATGGTGGAGAACAACAACAGCTGGGGCGACCAGTCGATTACGGCTAACTATCCGGCTCCGGCTGGCGCTGGTATCCGGGTAAGCGGTGGCGGCACTACTACGCCTACCACGCCTACTACCCCCACCACTCCTACTACGCCTACGACCCCAACGGTAACGCCGCCGCTAGCCAGCGGTGCTCTGTACCGCGCCATCAACTTCAACGGCAGCGCCGCTACGATTGACGGCAACAGCTGGGAAGGCGACAATGCTCCGAACATCACGCACAATGCGCAGCGTTTCGCTGACCAGAACGCGACGCTTACTCCTGCAACGGATGCTGCCCGGGCAAACATGATTCGCTCTTCGATCTACAGCAACAACCTGCAGCTGACCGTGAGCAGCGTGCCAGCCGGCCAGTACAATGTGTATGCTTATGTGTGGGAAGATAACTATGCCGGCACCATCAACCTGAACGTTCAGGGCCAGCGCGTCTCTACCTTCAACACCGGCGCCGCCGGCAGCTGGCAGCGTATCGGTCCGTTCGCAGCTACGGTAGCTTCCAACGGCCAGCTCCAGATTACGTCTTCGGGCGGCGACCTGAACCTCTCCGGCCTGGAAATCCGGGCAACCGGCACGGCTCCAGTAGCTAACGTAGCCCCGCGCATTCAGCTAGCCACTTCTGCCGCAACCCTGACTGCTGGCGGTAGCGTAACCCTGACGGCAACTGCTTCGGATGCTGACGGCACTGTAAGCAAAGTAGAGTTCTACCAAGGCTCAACCAAACTGGGCGAAGACACCAGCGCGCCCTACACCTTCACGTGGAGCAACGTAGCCGCCGGCTCGTATTCCCTGACGGCTAAGGCTACTGACAACGCTACTGCCAGCACTACTTCTGCAGCTGTAAGCCTGTCGGTAACGGCTCCGGTGCCTACTACGCCTGTTACGGCTTTCTACCGCGCTATCAACCTGGGTGGCGGCAGCACAACGCTCGACGGTAAGACCTGGGAAGCTGGTACTGGCGCCTCCAACTTCACGGTGGTAAACGGCAACGTGTTTTCGAACAACAATGTGGCCCTGACGCCTGCTACCGATGCTACCCGTGCCAACATGATTCGCTCGTCGGTGTGGAGCAACAGCCTGAACGTTCGGATGTCGGCAGTACCAAACGGTACGTACGAGGTCTACATGTATGTGTGGGAGGACAACTACCCAGCTACGTTCAGCCTGTCGCTGAATGGCCAGCGGGTAGTTACGAACCGCAACAGCGGCTCGGCTGGCAGCTGGGCTAAAGTAGGCCCCTTCACTACCAGCGTAGTGAACGGTACTATCACCGTTACGTCGACCGGTGGCGACGCCAACCTCTCGGGTCTGGAAATCTACTCGAAGACGACGACTAACTCGGCCGCTTCTACTACTTCGCCCGCAACTGGTGCAGGCCAATAGTCTCTGACGGATTCATTCTAAAAAAGCCCGGCCGCTTGGCCGGGCTTTTTTTGTGTAGGTACTACTTCCCGGTATCTGCTGGCACGTCCGGCCTCCGCTAGCCCAGGTACTGCTGCACCATATTGGCCAGCGACTTTTTGGCGGAGAATTTTTTGCGGTAGAAAGCATAGGCTTTGTCTTTCCAGCCAGCAATGCGGCCATCCGCTTTCATAGCGTGCATTTCTATCAGAGCTTCATCAAAGCGCTCCGTCTCCGGATTTATCCAGAAGCCGTAGTTCTCAGCCGGATTGTCAGGCCGAAAATCGTTCATGCCCCAGCCCTGATAGAGTATAACAGGCACCTTACAGGCAATGGCCTGCAGAATCACATTGCCCAGCCCCTCCCAATGCGAGGAAAAAATGAAGGCATCGGACGCCCAGAATACTTTGGGCAGGTAGTCGATGTAGTCGAGGAAAATGACGTGCTGCTCTATGCCCAGCCGCTTCACGTATTCGCGCTCCTGCGGCAGGTTTTCGCCAGTGCCCCGGTGCAGAAAAACCAGGTTAGGCAGCCGGTCTTTCACTCTCGCTACCGCCTCAAATATTTCGTTGTGGCACTTCTTGTCGTTGCAGGTGCCCACGGTCAGCACAACAAAGGCATCGGGTGCAATACCGATTTCCTGCCGGGCAGCTGCCATCTGCTCGGGCGTGGGCGGCCGGAACTCGTTTTCGTCAATCCAGTTGTATACAATCGTAGTGCTGTTGTGGAAATGCTCCCGTTCCACCGTCTGCACCGACTCGCCGATGCTGACGTGGCGCACCCCCAGCTGCGTGGCCAGCCAGCGGTGAAACGTGCGCTTCATCCGCAGATACGGCGGATACTGAAAGTAAACATCGTGGTGGGTATGCACAATGCGGGCCTTAGGAAAGGCCAGCCGGATAGCGAGACAATGCCAAATAAACAACCCTTCTAGGTGCAGATGCACCACATCGGCGGGGTGCTTACGCAGGTACCGATATAGCTCGATGAACGAGCCCAGATTTCGGCGAGCCGGAAGATGCTCTACCGGGTAGCCAGCCTTGGCTAAGGTCGGGGCGTAAGGACCAAATTCGGGCCCTCGGGCTACAATAGAGCCATACAGCCCCTGCGATTCGAAGTACTCTTTGGCATCATATACCATCACTTCAGCACCTGAATAGCGTAGTTCCCACAACAGATGCAGCAGGCGCCGACGAGTTGGCTGGAGCTGCGTGGTAGCGGGTGGTACCAGCATTTCGGGTCTGGCTACTAGTTGGTCCGAAGGATAGATTAAGGTTTCCATAGGGCAATGCCTTGAAGAAAAATGTGAGTCTGAGAGGTGATGATATCAGCTACAAGCTGAAGATCTAACAGGAGCAGCTTTGAATTAAACTTACGAATTTCACGGTATATATTAAAAGATTAATCATATTTTTTCTTATTTAATTTTAATAATATCAACCATATATCAAAGCCTTATGGCCTTTTCATAACAAGGATTACCTAATGCTTCTCAACCTAGCACTCAGCTGCTATCGGCTTTAGCTGAAAGCAGATAGTAATTGAGTGGGGCCAGTGGAACATCAGCGTAGTAGTGGCATTTCTACAGACGCATTGTAATGCGGCTCCGGACTGGGTGTTGTGTCTTGCACTGGTTTACCACTAGCTTCTGCTACTGCCTCCTGGTAGATGCTCAACAGACGGCTGTAGTTGCTGGCCGGAGTATACAACGCCTCATAGCTGGCCCGGCCACCTTCACCAAGTCGGCCAGCTAATTCTTCATCTGCAAGAAGATAGTGGGCGGCTTGGGCAAGACCCTCGGCATCTCCGGGCTCAAACAGCAGACCATTGGTACCCGGCCTGACCATTTCGCCGGGTCCGCCCCGACGGGCCGCCAGTACCGGCGTACCCGTGGCAAATGCTTCCAGCACTACCATTGGCATGCCCTCTACGCACTCCGATGGCATCACCAAAGCCCGGCAGTTGCGCATAGCCTTCGCCACTCCGGCCGCATCGACAGGGCCAACGTAGCGGACCGAGGGAGTAGCCGCTGCACAGGCCTCTACTTCGGTACGCAATGGCCCATCACCGACTATTACCAGCGGCAGCGCATGCGTGGCAGCGGCAGCCAGCAAGGTGTGCAGCCCCTTTTCAGGAGAAAGCCGCCCCACAAACAGCAAGTGGTTCGCCCGCTCAGTATCAGGAACAGGTGGCCCCGGATCAGCCAAGAAGTTGGGTTTATAGACCAGTTGCTCGGGCCGTAGCTGTAGAGACGAATCGAGGTAACGCTGCCGGGCAAAGTGAGTGAGCGTAATGTAGCGGCTCACGCCCCAGCGCCAGGTGCCTAGTAGCTTGTGCAGGCCCGTAATAGCGGCCACAGTGGCTGTTTGTAGCGCTGAGTTGCGGTAAAGGCGGCGGCGGACTGCATCCCAGGGAAACAGCCTGTGTACACTGGCCTCATACAGTTTGCCATCGGTGTAGAGCAGTGCTCCGGGGCAGATGAGCCGGTAGTTGTGCAGGGTTATCACGACGGGCACTCCGGCAGCGTGGGCCACCCAAAGCAACGCCGGCGAGCCAACCGGAAACAGGTTATGAATATGAATCACATCGGGCCGAAAACTGGCAATAGCCTTGCGGAGGCGCTGAGCGCTACCGGGGTTGTAGAAGCCTTGCAAGCCAGCCCGCAGCTTGCCCAATGCCCCGGCTTCTATTTCAGCGTTGTGAAATTCCAGTGTCTCGACAGCATGGCCGTAGGCTCGCAGCAAATCACGCTCTGCCCGAAACACGGCATCCTCGCCACCGGGCTGCTGGTAGAAGTTGTGGATGAACAGGATGCGTAACATAGTAGCCAGGTTTTCAGAACAGGATGTGGCGCTTCACTTCTTCGCCGTTGCCGGGCCAGCCGGGCTAGTTCCGGGGTCGATACACCGACTTTACCGGCTCCCCGACGAGGTAGTGCTCCACACCGTCTTCGAGGGCCCGGCGATACACACCTAGCACCTCGTATAGACGCTCTAGCACACTGCTGATAATAGCCGGCGTGTGCGAGTAATTGACGATAAGCGAAGGCATAAACAAGCCGCGCCGCAGGGTTTCCTGCAGGAAAAGCGTGCGGAGCGCCGCAGAGTGTTGCCCCTGAGTGTCGCGGGTGGTGTAGGTGAGGCAGCAGGGCTGGCCGAGTGCCTGGATTTGTTCGGCTACACCTTGCTCCTGCGCCGCCTGCCGAAGGCCATCTGCCAACTGCCGGCCTGCTTTCCAGAGCTGTTCGACAACGGGTTGCGTGTGGTATTCGCGCATCACGGCACGGGCAGCAGCCAGTGCGTGCGTTTCGGCCCCATACGTAGTTGAAAGCAGAAAAACCCGGTCATGCGAATGGTGCAGCCCACCCCGTTCCATCAGCTCCCGACGACCAGAGAGAGCCGCCAGGCTGAATCCGTTGGCGAGGGCCTTCCCCCAGGTGCTCAGGTCAGGGCGCACGCCATAGCGGGCCTGGGCGCCCTGGTTGTGCCAGCGAAACCCGGTGATGATTTCATCGAAGATCAGGACGGCTCCTTCCTGGTCGCAGAGGCGGCGCAGCCCGGCCAGGAAACCGGGTGCTGGGGCTACTTCTTTCTCTACTTCCAGCAACAGGCAAGCTACTTGGCCAGGGTAGGCCGAAAACAGCGCCTCCGCACTAGCCAGGTCATTGTAGCGGAAGCTGACGGTAAGAGAGCTGATGGCGGGCGGAATGCCAGCTGCTAGTGGCGTGGTCCCAATAAACCAGTCGTCGACGGAGAAAAACGGGTGGTCTTGGCAAATGCCCACCAGATTGCGGCCCGTGTAGGCGCGGGCCAGCTTCACGGCAGCGCTGGTCGCATCGGAGCCATTTTTGGCAAACTTCACCATCTCCCCGGCCTGCACAAAGTCCAGAAACTCCTCGGCCGTCTCTAATTCCAGCACGGCCGGCCGGCCAAAATTAACGCCCAGGTCCAACTGCTGCCGGGCAGCCGCTACCACGGGGCCGTAGGCGTGCCCCAGCGTCACGGAGCGCAGCCCAGCCCCAAATTCGATGAACTCATTGCCATCTACATCCCAGACCCGGCAGCCCTCGCCCCGCACAATGTATGGTGCCATGTGCTCCGGAAACTGGTCGTCGCCTTTGGCATAGGTATGGGCGCCCCCCGGAATGGCCGCGTGAAACCGGGCACTTAGTGCATTCGAGCCCGCGAAAACAGGTTCAGAGACTGGTTTCTTAGCCAGAGAAGGAAGTGAAGCCGGAAGCGTGGCAGTTTCCATGATACGGAGCGCAATAGTGTTGAGAAAGGCCTAAACAGGGGCCAGTAAATCGGTAGCGGCCAGGGCCTCGGCGGCCCGATGCAGCAGCTCAAACGGCAGGTTGGCCTGCTCAGCCACCGCTACCAGGCTATGGTCGCCGTCGGACAGGCTCAGCACCCAGAGCAAAGCCATCTGCCACTCCTGTCCTTCCAGGCCTCCACCGATACCTTTGTACAGGCCGCGCCGGCCCAGCTGCGGCTCGCCATACGGCCGCAGGTTGCGGTACACTTGGTCGTGTTCGAAAATACCGCATATGCGCAGCAACAGCGCCCGCGCTTCGCTAAGCTGCTTGGGCTGGACAAAGTGCAGGTTGTCGGCAGAGGTATGATACTCCGGAAACTCGCCAAATGGCGTGCGCGACAAACATCCTACTGGCAGATTGAACCCGGGCGAGCAGTATTGGCGCTCATCGTAGCCATAGGGCAGCCAGGGCCTTGTATTGTGCGCCACGGCAGTATCGCGCAAGGCCAGGGCTACGACCCGGTCTACGGCGGCACCACCGCGGCGGCTTTGTTTATAGGTAAACGGCCCTGGGCCACCTAGCAGGGTAAGCACCAAGCCGTGCCGGATACGGGCTGTGGCCTCCGGATTGCGGGAAAGCCAGACAATGCTTCCGATAGTGCCGGGGCCAAACACGAAGCGGTACGTGTAGCGGCGCACAGGCTGGGCGGCCAGGGCCTGGGCCAGCGCCACGGCCACTACCAGCCCCGAAAGGTTGTCGTTGGCTAGTGAAGGGTGGCAGCAATGGCAGGAAAATAGCACCTCGTCCGCAGGGTTTTCGCCTGCTTCAGTAGCTGGCAACTCCAGTTCGCCGTAGGTCAGGAAGCCCTGCTCATCGATGGTGCTATCGATACAGACCTCGTAATATGCATCCTGCAGTGCCAGCCGGTGCTGGTGGCTGAGGCAAAAACCCCAGGTGGGCTGATAGTAGCTGGTGCGGTAGGGAAGCAGATCTGGCTGCTCGGGCAATGAAAACAGGTGCTCATCCAGTTCCTGCCGCGAAAACCACCCCCGCACGGGTGTGCTGTACCCTACCACGTGCAGATTGTGCTGCCGGAAGTCGATGACCCGTTCTCCGGCCGCATTTTTCACCCAGGCATCCCGAATGTTCCACTCCGCAGGCACCTGCCAGTCGAGGGCTGGTGTGCCACTGGGCACCTCGTGTAGCTGCAGAGCGGGCAGATATTCCTGCACGATGGCCAACGTCTGGCGGACTCCGTTGCCGGTGATGCTCCGGCAGATAGGAAACAGCCGGGCCAACAGGGCATGCATATCTGTTCCTGCCTCAAGGATAGCCGGCGGTAGTACTGGGCTGGTCGTTTCCATCAAGAAGGCTACTCAAACACCTGTACCTCCGGAATGGGCACCACAAACCGGCCGCCCCACTCTCGGATACCGGCCATCTGGTCCATTATTTCCTCACGCAGGTTCCAGGGCAGAATCAGTACATAATCGGGCTGGGTATCCCAAATCCGGTCTGGATGGCAGATAGGAATACGGGTACCGGGCAGAAAATTGCCTTGCTTGTGCGGGCTCACATCCACTGTGTAATCCAGAAAGTCGGTGCGGATGCCGCAGTAATTAAGCAGGGTGTTTCCCTTACCGGGAGCACCATAGCCTACTACCGTTTTGCCGGCCCGTTTTGCCTCAATCAGAAACTCCAGCAGCTTCCGCTTCGTCTCTTTGGCTTTTTCCTCGAAGTCGGCGTAATACGTCAGGTCGGTGACGCCGGCAGCCAGTTCCCGGTTCCGGAGCTCCGCTACCCGCTCACTCAGGGGCCATTCTGTGCAGCCGGTGTGCCGGGCGTAGATGCGTAGCGAACCACCATGCGTAGGTAGCTCCTCTACATCAAACAGCGTAAGGCCATGATGCGCGAAGATGCGCTCTACCGTGTAAAACGACAGGTAGCTGAAGTGCTCATGGTAGACAGTATCGAACTGGTTGCCCTCCATGAGCCGCAGCAGATGCGGAAACTCCATGGTGATAACGCCGTTGGGCTTGAGCAGCAGTTGCATACCAGCCACAAAATCATTGATATCGGGAACGTGGGCCAGCACATTGTTGCCGAGAAGCAGGTCGGCCTGGCCACTGGTGGCAGCTATATACTGCGCTGTTTCACGCCCGAAGAAGCGTCCCAGCGTATTGATGCCTTTGCTGCGGGCTACTTCGGCTACATTCAGTGCCGGCTCCACTCCCAGCACCGGAATATCCTTGGCCACGAAATATTGCAGTAGGTAGCCGTCGTTAGAAGCCACTTCTACCACCAGGCTTTGGGCGTTCAGGCCGAAACGCGTGGCAGCCATATCGGTGTAGCGGCTGGCGTGCCGGAGCCAGGAGGCCGAATACGAGGAGAAGTAGGCGTAATCGTTCTGGAATATCTCCTCGGATGTTACAAACTCATCAAGCTGCACCAAAAAGCACTCCCGGCATACCCGTGCATGCAGTGGATAAAACGGCTCGGCGCAGTTGAACTCGTGCGGCCGCACATGGTTTTGGCATAGCGGCGACGTTCCCAGATCAACGAACGTCACATCAAGAGGAGCGCCGCAGAACCGGCAGGGACTAGCCGGAGGTTCAATTGGCTTGGACCGTAGTGCAGGTTGCTTTGTAGTAAGCTCTGCTGGTGCTACAACAGGCAATGCCACGGCAGAGTAGGTGGGCAGAGAAGACATAAGCTTGTCCATTGGGGAAGGTAGATCAGTAGTGGCAAGAACGGCGGCTCACCGAAGCATCGATGGAGGATCGGCAAGCGTTGGGGAATTCAGGAAGGGCTGGCTATTTTGAAAATACGCGGTCTGCTCAGCCCGCAATTGGTCTATGAGGCGACCCTCCGGCAGTATTACATCGTTGTAAGTCAGCACTTGGTCACGCTCGACATCGTGGCGAAGCGTGCAGCCCTCGGCCACACCAATAGGCAGCAGGTTTTCGCGCTGGGTGATGTCGGCGTTTTCGGCCAGCCCGTAGGTATGGTAGTGGCCGATGCCATCGAGCACTTGGCCGGCAAACAGCGGCACTTTGGCGGCCGTCACGACTTCCACGCGCATGGGGCCCGCCGGGGCCAGGGCGGCATCCTGGAACAGCACGGCGCGGGCCACCGTAGTCGGCGTCTCGAAGTGGCAGAGATGGTAGGGCGTGTAGAAGCAGTAGAGCGGGCCGGGACCCAGTTTGTAAAGCTTCAGGTAATGCTGTTGCACCGGGTCGTCGATGGTGCCCAGCACGAATACACCGGGACTCGGCTCCGCTCCCACCACATAATCGACGAGGCCGGGGCCACCGCCAAGCAGCAACTCGTGCGGGTACCATTCGGCGGCTTTGCTGATGGGTGTGCCAGGCTCCACCGTAGGCCCCAGCATTCCCCGCCGCGCCACGCGCATGTTCAGCGCATTAGCAATAACAGCCTGCTCGAAGCTGATTTTGCTGCCGTCGGCGAAGCTAGTTACCATACTCGGGTTTTGGCCCCACTGTCGCGCAAAGCCTTCCTGGGTAGTAGGGTTGCGGTACGGGTCGTGGAGGCCTTTGATGTTGCCGCACAAGACCGGCGTCACTCCCAGTCCTTTCACGAAGCGCGCCAAATTGAGTGTTACGCCCGGCTGGTCGCCATCCGCCACGGAGTAGATTACTCCGGCCTGGTCGGCATATACCTTGAGAATAGGCCCCACGGTACCGTCCAGTTCGGCATTCAGCAGGATGATGTGCTTGTTGTGCCGAATAGCTTCCAGCACCACATGGGCTCCATGCTCCACGGCGCCAGTCACTTCGATAATGGCATCTATTCCGGCGGCGCGACTCAGCAGCAACGCGTCGTCGGTAATGGCGGGCTGCCCCAATGCTATGCAGGTCTCCAGCTGCGCCACCGATGCTACTTCGCGCACGTCGGCTACGCCCGCCTCAGCATAGATGCTACGCGCCCGTTCCGGGTTCCGATTGGCAATGGCCACCAGCTTCATGCCGGGCACATAACGGCAAATCTGCCGGGCTACACCGCGCGCCATAAAGCCGGCCCCAATCATGCCCACCCGAATCGGGTTTCCGTCGCGCTGCCGTTTTTCCAGAGCTTTGTCAATGATGATCATGCGCTGATTCAATGAAAAATGGGGAGTACAATGGGGAAACTGACACTTCTGATGGCACTGCCACAGAAAACACCGTTTCTTCCCCTTGCTTAGTTACTTACCTCTTCGGGCACGCGTAGCTCAAAACCCGGATGGCTGCGGTCCTTCTCCGATACCAGCACCGGCTTGAGGGGCCACTCGATACCGATGGCCGGGTCGTCCCAGCGCAGGCCGCGCTCAGAGCCGGGAGCATATTTCGCCGATACTTGGTAGCACACGTCGGTATTGTCGGTGAGGGTGATGAAGCCGTGCGCGAAACGGGCCGGCACGAACAGCATCCGGAACGAGTCCGCCGTCAGCTCCACTCCCAGCCACTGCCCATAGGTCGGCGACTCTTCCCTCAGGTCCACGATGACATCGTAGATGGCCCCGCGTGTGCAGCGTACCAGCTTGGTTTCTTCGTGCGGCGCCAGCTGGAAGTGCATACCGCGTAGCGTACCCTTTGTCGGGTTTGAGGAGACGTTGGCCTGGAGCGGCGGCATCAGAATGCCATGAGCAGCAAACTCATCTTCGCACCAGGAACGAGCGAAGAAGCCCCGCTCATCGGACATGCGTTCTACATCAATGATAAACGCGCCAGCCAACTCGGTTTCGGTGAAAATCATACGGGAAGTCATTAATCAGGTGTGAGTACGGTGGGGGTATCGGTTGCAGGAAATCGGCTACGCAAGCACGGCAGCTGGCGCGGCGGCCACTTGCGCCCAGGTCAGCTCATCGGTCAGCTCGCCGGACTCGCGCAGGCTGGTAAGCACCCGCAGGCGCATGAGCTGCGAAGAGCGGAACGAAGCGTCCCGGAAGTTCATAGCCAGCAATCCGTCGCGCAGTTCGGCAATGGTATCGTGCAGGGTGCGTAGCGGCTGGTATTCGGGAGCCATGTCGCGGTACAGGCTGAAATCGACGCGGTACGAGCGTTTGTCGGGCGGAGCGGCGGCGTTCAGACTCACCTTCGTACCCGGAATGATTTCGGCAATGGCATGTGCCAAGTCGCGCACTTGGTAGTTCCAGGCGTCGCAGCCGGTATTGATGGCTAGGAAAGCCCCTCCGTAGCTGGCGTCGCGGCGCAATGCCCACTCGATGCCGCGGGCCATATCCTGCACATGAATCAGGGGCCGCCACGGCGTCCCGTCGCTCAAGATATTGATGTCGCCGGAAGCCACTGCACCCGCCACAAAGTCGTTTACTACCAGATCCAGGCGTAGCCGGTCGCTCCAGCCGCAAGCCGTGGCAAACCGCAGGCAGGTCACGCAAAAGTCGTCGTCGGCCAGCGGGCGCAGGTCCTGCTCGCTCATCACTTTGGAGCGGGCATAGGCTGTCAGCGGGTTCACTTCTGAGTCTTCGGTTTTGGCGCCTTCGCCGCCGGCCCCATAAATACTGCAGGAACTGGCAAACACAAACGTGCGCACCCCGGCTGCCTTCGCCCGCCGCGCCAGCCAGATACCAGCCCGGTGGTTTACTTCCATGGTCACATCCTCATACGTCTGGCCCATGGGGTCATTGCTGATAGCCGATAGATGTACAATGGCATCTACTCCCTGCAGCAGGTCAGTGGGCAAGTGGCGCACGTCGCCGAAAATCTGGCGGTCCAGCCTCGATTCCGGCAGACGCGTGGCGCCGGTCAGGCAGTGAGCAAAGAAACCCATGTCGTAGCCAATCAGCTCGGCTTGGGGAAACTGACGGCGAAGGTGCCGCACAACGCCGGGCCCTACATAGCCCATGTTGCCAGTGATAAGGATGCGGTTCATCTCGAAGAATTACAGGTTGAAAGGCAGGTATGAATGGCAGCGAACAGGCTAGGCGCCGCCCATGCGGCCAGCAGCACGGAGCTGGCTCGAATATTTTTGCTCGTAAGTTGGGGGGGCGTTAGCTGGCCGGCATAATGGTAGGTGCCGCTACGCGCTGGCCTTCGGGAGCTAGCACCGGGGCAGCCATAATTTCGGCCAGTACGGGGTCGGGAGCTTCGGCTGCAGGAGCATTATCCCAGACCTTCCACTTGGCTTGGCCTTTCTGCCAAAGTTCCTCCAGCATGTTCCGGTCGCGCAGCGTGTCCATGGGCTGCCAGAAACCGGTGTGGCGGAATGCGGCCAGTTGTCCTTCGTTTGCCAGCCGTTCCATGGGGGCTTTTTCCCACATGGTGTCGTCACTGTCTATGTAGTTCAGCACGCGGGGCTCCAGCACAAAGAAGCCGCCATTTATCCAGGGCGTTTCAGCCCCTTCAGGCTTTTCCGTGAAGCTTTCAACCTGCTCGGAATTGTCATGCAGGTTGAAAACCCCAAAACGGCCGGGCTGCCGCACCGCCGTGAGGGTGGCCAAGGTCCCCTGTTCCTTATGGAAACGAATAGCGGAACGAATATCTACGTTGCCCACTCCGTCGCCGTATGTCAGGCAGAAGGTGCTGTCATCCAGATATTCACGTACGCGGCGCAAGCGGCCACCCGTCATAGTTTCCTGGCCGGTGTCTACCAGCGTCACATTCCACGGCTCGGTATTATTACGGTGTACCTGCATTTCATTGCGGTCCATCCGGAACGTTACATCGGCGTTGTGCAGGAAATAGTCGGAGAAATACTGCTTAATCATGTGGCCTTTGTAGCCGCAGCAAATCACGAAGTCGTGGATGCCATGGTGGGCATAAATTTTCATGATGTGCCAGAGGATGGGCTTGCCGCCTATTTCCACCATAGGCTTCGGTCTTACCCCGCTTTCTTCGCTGATGCGGGTACCATAGCCCCCCGCTAAAATGACTGCTTTCATGATTAGTACTGCTTGAGGAGAAAACGGGACTAGACCACTCAACTTCCAGCTCAGGCGGTATTTATCATACCAAGCACGTATCCTGGGCTAGTGAAAGATATATATAATTATAATATTGTCAATATTAATTATTAATTATTTTTATATAAGTCAAAATATAAATTGATATAGTTCATTCATATCGAACTGCTGAATGGGCTGGACGACCCACATACTGCGCTACCGTTCGCCGGAGCACGATGTACACAAAGCGGCTGTTGGTAACGAGGTAGCGTCGCCAAAGCCGACGGGGCTCCAGCCAGAGCCGGTACGCCCATTCCAGCCAGAGCCGCCGCGCCCACACTGGTAGGCGGCGCTCCAAGCCGGCGTAGACGTGGAAAGCCTGCCCGACACCCAGCATGCAAGCTCGCACGCGTCCATGGTGGCTGGCCATCCAGTTTTCTTGGCGAGGACAGCCCAGTGCCACGAACAGCAGGTCCGGATCGGCTTGGTTGATGGCCGCCACCTCAGCCTCATCCTCTTCAGGCGTGAGCGGACGAAACGGAGGCGCATGCGTACCAGCAATGCGTAGCGTGGGCAGCTCTCGTTTTGCCCGTGCCACTATAGCTTCCAATACATTTCCAGTAGTGCCATAGAAATACACCGACTGCCCACGCTGCGCAGCTTCGACGAGTAGCGCCGGCAGCAAATCCATACCGGCTACCCGCTCCTGCTGCTGGCCTTGGTTGAACCAGCCCACAGCAGCTGCAATTGGGCTGCCATCGGGTGCCGCAATTGCGGCCTGATTCAAAACTTCCTGAAAGCCAGGATTGGTGTGCGCTTCAACCAGCATATGCACGTTGGTGAAGCAGACATAGGCAGAACAGCGGGCCTCGCCCAACTGCAGAATGGCGTCTATAAACTCCGGCGCCGTTCCGGTTGAGATGCGCGAGTCCAGTACATAGCGTTTGAGAAGCATGCCCTAACTGGTTGGGTTGTCGATTGAGTTACTGGGCAGGTATGGGCAGGTATGGGCACCTAAGCACCACTTAGTAGGCGTTTTTCTCGCCACGCACCATGTTCCAGACCGTCTGGCCTATAATCTTGAGGTCCAGCCCGAACGTCCAATTCTCGACATACTTCAGGTCGTATTCTACCCGCTTTTCCATGGTGCCTGCCTCGCGGGTTTCGCCGCGGTAGCCATTCACCTGTGCGTAGCCCGTAATGCCAGGCGTTACGGCGTGCCGCAACTGATAGGTGCGGATATGCTTGCTGTACTCTTCCAGCTGCGACACCATATTGGGGCGCGGCCCTACCACCGACATGTGCCCCAGCAGCACATTGAAGAACTGTGGCAGCTCGTCTAAGTTGTACTTGCGCAGATACTGCCCAACGCGGGTTACACGCACATCATTCTTGGTGGCCTGAAGCTCGGTGCGGCCGTGGTCGGAGCGCATGGTGCGCAGCTTGTAGCACGGAAACAACTGGTTGTGCTTGCCGGGCCGCAGTTGCTTGAAGAAGACCGGTCCTGGCGAGTCAAGCTTAATAAGCAGAGCCAGCACCGGCATGATTATAGGAAATATGGTGCAGATAACCAAGCCGGAAAACGCAATATCGAAGATGCGCTTCAGCACCTGATTGGTACGCATACCAAGCGGCTCATTCCGGATAGTAAGGATGGGCAGATGGTCGTAGAAATACACGTTTACATCCTTACGCATCGTTCCCCGGAAGTCGGGCACGATACGGAACGACAGGAAATGCTCGTCAGCAAACTGCGACAGTTCTTCGATGAGATGATGCCGGTCGAGGGGAAGCGCGAAGTAGATATCATTCACTTGCTCGTTCAGGCAGAACTCCTTCAGATCGGCAAGCCGGCCGCGTAATAGCGGCTTCACGGATGCGGGAGCGGCTTCATCCGAGAAGAAGCCCATAAACTTGTTGCTGATAGGATCGTGGGAAGCCAGAAAGCGGTACAGCTCCTGCCCACTGTCGCTGGTACCCACTATCACGAAGCGGCTACTCGCCATGGCCACGTGCTGGTGATACGAGCGGTTGAGAAACGTTATCAGAAACCTCCCCGACACCACTCCAACCATCGAGAGGCTATACACCGAAAACAGGTACTGCACAGGCGGCCATTTCATTTGGCCTGCGACTACAGCCAGCAGTACAATGGTGGCGTGCAGCAGGAATGTCCGCATCAGGTACAGCAGCTTCTCCGGGTAGGTAATAAGCCGGTCGACGCGGTAGATGTTAGCATACTGGCTGGATAGTATCCACCAGAGCAACACAAAGATGACGAAGAAATAGGGGTAGTAGCCAGCAAAAGCCCAGCTATCCAACTGGATACGGCCAGCGACTCGGAAAGCTCCGTAAATAAGGAGCACATCGACTAGCAACAAAACGAAGCGCGAGGCATCCGTGTAGTGTCTGTAGCGTTCCATGGTTAAGCAACATGAGCAAAGGTTAATACCAAGCGGGAAGCGGGAACGGTAGGTTGGAATTCGGAGCGGCTATATGACAAAGAAACAATTTTTTATTCTTTAATCAATATTTTATATGACTTTTTTTCTCAATAGGATAAGACAATCTGCAAATGATTCTGTATTAGCGAAATGCGTTTATCATTCCACTAGTTTATAAGACCCTGCTTATCTGCGTGTTGGTACATACATCATGTAGAAAGCGGCTCTTTTGATACCCTTACTTGGCCAATGACCCCATGTTCCCTCAAGTCTGGGTGGCTACATGCTGCCCTGGCTCGGCCAAAACCATTGCTATCAAGCCTTAGCTGCTCATTATAAACTGGGTAACCACAAGCCCTGCTTACTTCAACGGGTGCTGTTGTGTCGGAAAGAATCAGGAGCCTGGCCAGTATGCCTTTTGAAATAGCGAGCGAAGTAGGAAGCGTCATCAAACCCTACCGCGTAAGCTATTTGGGCCACTGGTTGCGCAGAATGAATAAGCAAGCGGGTGGCCTCCGCAATTACCCGTTCCTGAATCAGACGGCTGGCTGTTTTGTTCAGCATGCGTCGACAAATGGCATTCAGATGATTGGCCGTCAGATGCAGCTTTTCGGCATAATAGCGCACTGTTTTTTCGGTTCGGAAGTGCTGGTTGAGCAGTAGTCCAAACTCCCTGATTTGCAGCAGCGCATAAGAAGCCTGCTCCTGTGGCACATACGCATAATGCCGGGTAGCCAGCTCTAGGCACAAGAATAAGTAGGCCCCTACGACAAGGGAATGGTTAGGAGCGGATGCTCCGTTTTCACGTTCCAGATAAACTCGCCGGAACAGCGGTAGTAATATTTCCTCGTTGGGGGGCAGGTACAACACTGGCTGATGGCCCGGATTGAAAAAGGGATATTCAGCCAGACGAGCAGCAGGGTATTGCTGCAGATAAAAATCAGCCGTGAAAAACAGAATGTATCCTTCGATATCGGCAGGTAGCACCCAGGAATGCGCTTGCCCTGGCACCAGAAAAAAAAGGCTTCCGGCCCGCAAGTCATACGTTATCAGGTCTATCGTATGGCTGCCCTGGCCTTGCGTAATATAGAGTAACAGGTAAAAATCGTGTGCGTGCGGCTCACTCACCATCGGAAACTGGGCCACATGCAACTCCAGCCGTTCTATATAATACTGCCGGGCATTGTGTTGTCCGGGAAATGCACCCAAATCAAGAACAGGAAGGCTATGGGATTTCATGCGGTAGCAGCCCCGTCCTGAGACTGGTTAGTGGCCGGATTTAGTTTGCCCGCAAACTACACAAAGCTTGAGATGCACTTTCTCTCACACCGGCCACTTCCGCTGAATTCTATAAGCTGATAGCAGTACGCTTGCTATCGATATTCCTGAGCAGCAAGCGACTCTCAGTTGAAATCTGAATGGTTTACGACGGAATCGAGCTGTTGATTGGTAGGCTCATTCAAACGCGGGTTATAGGAAATACCGCCAAACAGATACAGCATCAAAGCCCGCGAATAACGCAATACGAGGGGGGTGGTGGCCAGTACAATAACAGCTACTGTCAGCACATATACCCATACGGCGGGGTCGTTCAGCAGGTAATAGCACAGCACTCCACTAAGCGCAAAAATGGCTACCGAAAAGCCATAGCTCACAAACATAGCTCCCCAGTAGAAGCCCGGTTCAGGCTCATACGCCACGTTGCAGACGGGGCAGTGCGCAGGCATTTCAGCGAACTTGGTGGAATAAGCAGGATGCGAGAACAACTTCCCTTGATGACACCGTGGGCAGCGTAGATCCAGAAGAGCCAGAGTAGAAGATTCAATCGGCTTCATAACTGTAGAAACTTAGGTTGATACAAAGCTACGTACGCTTTCAAAGCAGAATAAGGCACAGAGGCGGGTACCTACCGCACAAATCAACGATTTGTAATCTACTTACCGCCACTAGGAGCATACGTTGTTCTTGGAATCATACCCTTCCTTTACTACGACTCAGTAATGTTAGCTCAGTATTAATCAGAGCAATCTTTATTTTACGGAAACGTTTCCGAAGTCAGTTTAAAGCACGCTACTCAATAAAACATTTATTATGATCTTATATTCGGAAACGTTTCCGAAAACTTTATATTTGTCATAAGTCACTATTGTTGCCCCTGTTCTACTCCTTGTTGGCTCCTCCCATTTCATCTATGCTGCTGCTACCTCGCCCCTTGCTTTTCATTCAGTCTGTGCAAGGTATTGGGAGGCTGTTCATGGGCATAGCACTAGTCATGTTGCTGCTGCCCATATCAGTTCAGGCACAGTCGGCAGCTAGCCTTTCGAAAGTGTGGGTGCCCGACTTGGGCAATGGCATCTATAAAAATCCGGTGCTGTACGCCGACTACTCTGACCCTGATGCCATTCGGGTGGGCAGTGACTTTTACCTAACTTCCTCCAGTTTCAACTCGGCGCCAGGCCTGCAAATTCTGCACTCCAAAGATTTGATTAACTGGACATTGATTGGAGCGGCTTTTCAGGAGCAATTGCCTAAAACCCGTTACATCGAGCCACAACATGGCAACGGAGTGTGGGCCCCGGCCCTGCGCTACCATAACAAGGAGTTCTACATCTATTACCCTGACCCGGACCTAGGCATCTTTGTGACCAAGGCAAAAAATCCGGCTGGCCCATGGTCAACACCGGTCTGCATTAAAGAAGCCAAAGGCTGGATTGACCCCTGCCCTCTCTGGGATGAAGACGGTAACGCCTACTTAGTGCACGGTTTCGCGGGTTCCAGGGCCGGTATTAAGACCATCTTAGCCGTTTCGCCTATGGCGGCCGACGGCTTGAGTTTGACTGGGGCCGATGCGCTGGTATTCGATGGCCACGCCGCGCATCCGACGCTGGAAGGGCCCAAATTTTATAAGCGCAATAGCTACTACTATATTTTTGCGCCGGCCGGCGGCGTACCTACCGGCTGGCAGCTAGTGCTGCGCTCCAAAAATGTATATGGCCCCTACGAAGAGCGGATTGTTATGGACCAGGGCAAAACGCCCATCAACGGCCCGCACCAAGGTGCCTGGGTAGACACGGATATGGGTGAGGATTGGTTTCTGCACTTCCAGGACCAAGGCCCGTATGGCCGCGTCGTGCATTTGCAGCCCATGGTTTGGAAAAACGACTGGCCAGTGATTGGCGAGGATGCAGATGGCGACGGCAAAGGCCAACCGGTACTAATCCACCGCAAGCCGCGCATCAAAGGCAAACCCCAACCGCTAGCCACGCCCGCCACTTCTGATGAGTTCAGTAGCAACCAACTGGGCCTGCAATGGCAGTGGCACGCCAATCCGCAGGACTATTGGGCCTTTTTGAACGGGCCGCAGGGCTATCTGCGCCTCTATGCTATGCCTTTGCCCGAGGACTACAAGAACTTGTGGCAACTGCCAAACCTGCTGCTGCAAAAGCTTCCCGCCGAAACCTTCACCGCTACCACCAAGCTCTCGTATCAGTCGCGGGCCGAGGGTGAGAAGCTGGGGCTGGTGATGATGGGCCTCGACTACGCTTACATCTCGCTTACCAACCAAGGCGGCAAGCTACAGCTCAGCCAGAGCGTGTGCCGCAAAGCCGACAAAGGCAGCCCGGAAACCACCACGGCGCCGGTAGCAGTGCCGCAGCCCAACCAGCCGATATATCTGCGCGTGGCCGTGAAGCCGGGCGCCAAATGCCAGTTTAGCTACAGCTTCGATGGGCAGCAGTTCCAGCCACTGGGAACCGAGTTTCAGGCAGTGGAGGGCAAATGGATTGGAGCCAAAGTAGGTCTGTTTTGCACCCGCGCCGCCAAGTTCAACGACTCCGGCAACGCCGACATTGACTGGTTCCGCATCGAGTAAGAGCACTCGGCGCAACATCAGATACCGACAACTACCACAGTCCTTACCATGCTTCTTCTCGGAATAGACCTCGGCACTTCATCCATCAAAGTATCGGTGGTAGATGCACAGACCCAGCAGTGCTTGGCCTCGGTGAGCTACCCCGAGACGGAGCGCGAAATTCTGACGCGGCAGCCGGGCTGGGCTGAACAGGACCCGCGCCAGTGGTGGCTCGATGCCCGCCAAGCCATTCTCAAAGCCCATGCCACGCAGCGCTACAATCCGCAGGACATCGGTGCCATCGGCATTGCCTACCAGATGCATGGCCTAGTGGTAGTCGACAAGGACCATCAGCCGTTGCGCGACGCTATTATCTGGTGCGACAGCCGGGCGGTGCCCTACGGCGAGGCGGCCTTGCACACTATTGGAGCCGAGTATTGCCAGAGCCACCTGCTGAATTCACTTGGCAACTTCACAGCGGCTAAGCTGGCCTGGGTGAAAGAACACGAGCCAGAAACCTACGCCCGCATCGACAAAATCATGCTGCCCGGCGACTTTCTGGCGCTGCAACTCACGGGCGAGACTACCACCAGTATTTCGGCGTTGTCTGAAGGTATCTTCTGGGACTTCGAGCGTCACGCCCTGTCCGAAGAAGTATTTGACTTCTTTGGGTTCGACAAGAGCCTGATTCCGCCGGTGCACGACGTGTTTGCGCCGCACGGCTACGTGCGCGAAATGGTAGCCGAGGAACTAGGTCTGCGGGCAGGTATTCCGGTTACCTACAAAGCCGGCGACCAACCCAATAACGCCCTGTCGCTGAATGTGCTGCGGCCGGGTGAAGTAGCTGCCACAGCCGGCACGTCGGGCGTAATTTATGCCGTCACGGACCAGCTGTTTGTCGATGCGCAGTCACGTGTCAATCCGTTTGCCCACGTTAACCATACGCGGGAGCAGCAGCGGCTGGGCGTATTGCTTTGCATCAACGGCACCGGCAGCATGAACCGTTGGGCCAAGCAAACAGTGGCCCACGAGCTAACGTACCCGGAAGCCAACGAGCGGGCTGCTGCCATAGCGCCCGGCGCCGCGGGCTTGCTGTGCCTGCCCTTCGGCAATGGCGTGGAGCGGATGCTGGCCAATCAGCCTGTAGGAGCACATTTCCAGGGGCTCGACCTGAACCTACACGGGGCAGCGCACATGCTACGAGCGGCGCAGGAAGGGGTGGCGTTTGCGTTTCGCTATGGCCTGGACCTGATGCGCGAAGGAGGTTTGCACCCTACCGTCGTGAAAGCCGGCCACACCAATATGTTCTTGAGCGAAGTCTTCACGCAGGCATTCGTGAACAGCACCGGGCTGGCCGTGGAGCTTTACCAGACTGATGGCAGCATGGGCGCCGCGCTGGGTGCGGGCATTGGAGCGGGCGTGTACACTACTCCCGACGAGGCATTCCGCCACATGCAGCCCTTGCGCACCGTCCGGCCAGACGTGAATTCGGCCGTGTACGAAGGCGTGTATCAGCAATGGAAAGCGCAACTGTTGCTGCACCTCGACCAGGCGACTGTTCCCTCCCTCCTTCTCGACTCAGCGGCGCGCTAATCAGCGGCACGGTATTTCTTTTTGCTTTCACTCAACCCCTTGTTATCATGAGTCTGGTCCTCGAAAAGAACAGTCTGTTTTCTACCATCCCGCAAATTCAGTTTGAAGGGCTGGAATCCGACAATCCGCTGGCCTTCCGCTGGTACGACGAAAAGCGCGTAGTGGCGGGCAAGCCCATGAAAGAGTGGCTGCGCTTCGCCGGAGCCTACTGGCACTCGTTCAACGGCTCCGGTGCCGACCCCTTCGGCGAAGCCACTCACCTCTTTCCCTGGGACACGAACTCCGACCCGATTGCCCGCGCCAAAGCCAAAATGGATGCGGCCTTCGAGTTCCTGACCAAGCTGAACCTGCCCTACTACTGCTTCCACGACGTGGATGTGGTGGACTACGGCAACGACATTGCCGAAAATGAGCGGCGGCTGCAGACTATGGTGCAGTATGCCAAGCAGAAACAGCAAGAAACCGGCCTCAAACTGCTGTGGGGCACGGCCAATCTGTTTTCGCACCGCCGCTACATGAACGGCGCCAGCACCAACCCCGATTTCCATGTGCTGGCCCACGGCGCGGCGCAGGTGAAGGCCGCTATTGATGCTACCATTGAGCTGGGCGGCGAAAACTACGTGTTTTGGGGTGGCCGCGAAGGCTACATGACCCTGCTTAACACCAACATGCAGCGCGAGCAAGAGCACTTTGCCAAATTCCTGCACACGGCCAAGGACTATGCCCGCCGCAACGGGTTCAAGGGCACATTTTTCATCGAGCCCAAGCCAATGGAGCCTACCAAGCACCAGTACGACTACGATGCGGCCACCGTCATCGGGTTCCTGCGCCAGTACGATTTGCTCGACGATTTCAAGCTGAATCTGGAGGTAAACCACGCCACGCTGGCGGGCCACACGTTTCAGCACGAACTGCAGGTAGCGGCCGACGCCGGCCTGCTGGGCAGCATTGATGCCAACCGCGGCGACTACCAGAACGGCTGGGACACCGACCAGTTCCCGAACGACATCTACGAGCTAACCGAGTCCATGCTCGTGATTCTGGAAGCCGGCGGGCTACAGGGTGGCGGCATCAACTTCGACGCCAAAATTCGCCGCAACTCCACCGACCCGGTAGATCTGTTCCACGCACACGTGGGCGGCATGGACATCTTCGCCCGCGCCCTCATCACTGCCGACAACATTCTGCAGAAGTCCGACTACCGCAAAATCCGGCAGGAGCGCTACGCCTCCTTCGACTCGGGTGAAGGCAAAGCCTTCGAGCAGGGCCAGCTGACGCTGGAGCAACTCCGCGACTATGCCGCCCAAAACGGTGAGCCGGAAGTACGCAGCGGCAAGCAGGAGTATTTGGAGAACCTGATTAACCGCTATATTTAGGCGCTTTCCACGGAACAAGGCGAGGCTGCGGCCTCGCCTTGTTTGTGTCTATTCACTCCTGTCTGTCCGCTATGCAGCACCAGCTCTCCTCCCTCGACTACATCGTTTTCTTTGTCTACTTTCTGATTGTTGCCGGTTACGGCATCTGGATCTACCGCCGCAAAACTGGCCACGATGGCACCGCCGAGGGTGACTCGAAAGACTACTTCCTGGCCGAAGGCTCCCTTACCTGGTGGGCCATCGGTTCTTCGCTCATAGCCTCCAACATTTCCGCCGAGCAGTTTGTGGGCATGTCGGGCTCGGGCTTCAAGATGGGCCTAGCCATAGCCACCTACGAATGGATGGCAGCTCTCACGCTCATCATTGTGGCCGTGTTTTTCATCCCGGTATACCTGAAGAATAAAATCTTCACGATGCCGCAGTTTTTGCATCAGCGCTACAACGGCACCGTGGCCATGATTATGGCCATTTTCTGGCTGATGCTGTACGTGGTAGTCAACTTGACTTCCATCCTGTATCTCGGCGCTATTGCCGTGAGCAGCATTTCGGGCCTGAACCTGGAGTTCTGCATGTACGCCCTGGCGGCCTTCGCCATTATCATCACGCTGGGCGGCATGAAGGTTATCGGCTTCACCGACGTAATTCAAGTGTTCTTTTTGATTCTGGGCGGCTTGGCTACTACGTATTTGGCCCTCAACATGGTAGCGGAGCACTACGGCCAGACCGGCGTACTCAACGGCTTCAACCTGATGACTGAGCAGGCCGGCGACCATTTCCAGATGATTTTCAAGCGCGACAACCCCAACTACATCGACCTGCCGGGCCTCACGGTGCTGCTGGGCGGCATGTGGATTGTGAACCTCAACTACTGGGGCTGCAACCAGTACATCACGCAGCGTGCCCTCGGCGCCGACCTGCCCACAGCCCGTGCCGGCATTCTGTTCGCGGCTTTCCTGAAGCTGCTGATGCCGGTGATTGTGGTATTGCCCGGCATTGCGGCCTATGTGCTCTACAAGCAAGATGTGTTTGGGGCGGCTGAGTTTATGCAGGGCGGCGAAGTCAACCCTGACCGGGCCTATCCGGTGCTGCTCAATATTCTGCCTACGGGTCTGAAAGGCCTTTCCTTCGCTGCACTTACGGCGGCCGTAGTGGCCTCACTGGCCGGCAAAGCCAACTCCATTGCCACCATCTTCACCCTCGATATCTACAAGAAGGTACTCAACGTGGATGCTTCCGAGAAGAAAATGGTAGCTGTGGGCAAGATTGCCGTGGTAGTGGCCATGATTCTGGGCGTCCTGATTGCGCCTCACCTTGGCATCGATAAGAAAGGCGGCTTCCAGTACATTCAGGAGTATACCGGGTTTGTGTCGCCGGGCATTTTTGCCATGTTTATTCTGGGCTTCTTCTGGAAGCGCACCACGTCCACGGCGGCCCTGTTTGCCACCATTGGCGGCTTCCTGATGTCGGTGCTGTTCAAGTTCCTGCCCAACATGACGGACCTGTCGTGGCTGGCTCCAATGGGCTTCGCGGTACCGAATGCAGCGGACGTCTACGAAATTCCCTTCCTCGACCGGATGGGTTTCGTCTTCATTATCTGCGTTGTTGCCATGGTGATTATTAGCGTAATCGAGACCAACCGAGGGGTAAAAACTAACGGTCTGGAAGTGGACAGCAGCATGTTTCGGCCCCAGCGCAGCTTTACCATCGGAGCAATGGTCATTGTTACCATCCTCACGGCGCTCTACACTATCTACTGGTAAGCGGTCCGATAACGTTCGTACAGCGGCGGCCCGGTCTGTGCTCTTTCCAGAGCCGACCGGGCCGCCGTTTTGTTTTTTACTCATTACACAAGACTAGCTCCAATCTGCTCCCGCAATGAAGAGTTGCGGATAATGAGCGTGGGCTTAAGTACGATACGCTGACCGGTGAAATACTCTGTCCGCTTCAGAATCTGAAGGAACAGCTGTACTGCTACCTCGCCCATCAATTGTCCTCGCTGATCCACGGAGGTCAGTTGCGGCTTGATCATGGTGGTAAAGGGCTCGTTGCTGAAGCCAACCAGCGCCATATCCTGCGGCACACGCAAGCCGTGCTCTTCTATGGCCTGCAGCGCTCCGGCGGCCGCAAAATCATAGGCTGAAAACACGGCGTCTGGGCGTGGCGTGCGGGCCAGCAGTTGCTGCATGGCTGCGGCGCCTGCGGCCGTGCCGGAGCCCGCCAGCGGAATTACCAGCTGCGCATTATAGGGCAGGTTGTGGGCCAGTAGCGCATCGTGGTAGGCACGGTGCCGGTCGAAGGTGGTGTTGATGGTTTGCGGACCGGCCAGATGCGCAATGCGCCGGCAGCCCTGCTTAATTAGATGCTCCATCACCTGGTAGGCACCCCGATAATCGTCTACTACCACACCGCAGGCATTCTGCAGGGCGGGCATTCTGTCGAAAAACACGAGCGGAGTAGCTTGGTGCCGCACCTTCTCGAAATGGCTCAGGTCACGCGTAGTGTTCGACATGGAGACCAGCACGCCGTCGACCTGCGCATTGAGCAAGGCCTCGATGTGCTTTTTTTCCTGGGCCTCGTCTTCATTTGACTGGCAGATCATGACGCTGAAGCCTGCTTTGCTGGCTACTTCCTCGATGCCGTGCACCACCGCCGGGAAAAACGCCCCGTTGATGTGCGGTACAATCACGCCCAGCATGTTGCTGCGGCCTTTGCGCAACGCAGCAGCCAGTGTGTTGGGGCGGTAGTTGAGCTTTTCGGCCAGAGCCCACACCTGCTGCCGGGTTGCTTCACTCACATCAGAAGCATTGTTGAGCGCCCGCGAAATAGTGGAGATGGACAGGCCCAGTTGCTCCGCTAAATCAGAAATGGAGATGCGCTTATTTCCCTTGGCCATGCCACGTGGTAGAATGAATAACCTGCCGCCGGGCGGGTAGTTTTCGGCTTGTTTTTGAGGCCCAGCAGGTTCTGGCGAGGAAATGCATTCCTGTGTTGCCTTACTCCCACTAAGCTACGCGTTGGCGGTCAGATGACCGCGCCTGTGGTACACTAGCTCCGCAGAATCTACAGTTCATTCAGCCGTTTGCCCTGATGCCGGCCGTAGCGCGGGTGTTTGGCCTGCCCAATGACCTGCGCACCATAGATACCCCGATGGCCGGAAAACAGGTAGGCCACCACGCATGCCAACGCCAGATACACCGCGCCCTGCACCCCGAACAACTCCAGCCCCATCAGCAGGCAGGCCAGCGGCGTGTTGGCGGCGCCCGCAAATACGCCCACAAACCCCATGGCCGCCAGCAGCGCCACCGGCAGCGGCAGCACCACCGCCAACGCCGACCCAAGGGCCGCACCAATAAAAAAGAGCGGTGTTACTTCTCCTCCCTTAAACCCGCAACCCAGCGTGAGGGCCGTCAGGAGCAGCTTCCAGACAAAATCTGCCGGGGGCAACGGTAACTGAAACGCCTCCACAATGACAGGTATGCCCAAGCCTACATAGCGCGTGGTGCCCGACGCCCAAATGATGCTCACCAGTAACGCTCCACCTAACACCGGCCGCAGCGGCGCATACGCAATGCGCCCAAATTGCCGGCTGAGCCAGTGCGTAAGTACAGCAAAGCTGCGCGCTACCAGCCCAAATAATGCGCCGGCCAGCAATGTGCTGCCCAGCCCCAGCGGCGTAATTGGGAAAGCGGCCAGCTGCGGATACTGCGTGTGCCCTACACCCCAGGCCCGCGTCACGAAGTCGGCGCTGATGGCAGCCAGGAAGGCGGGCAGCACCGCATCGTAGCGGATGGAACCCAGCAGAAACACTTCCAGCCCGAATACAGCTCCGGCCAGCGGCGTTCCAAATACCGAAGCAAACCCTGCACTCATGCCCGCAATCAGCAACAGCCGCCGGTCGCGGGGGCGCAGCCGCAGCAAGCGGGTAAGCTGGTCGGCCAGGGCACCTCCCATTTGCACGGCCGTACCCTCACGGCCAGCAGAGCCGCCGAACAGGTGCGTAGCCAGCGTGCCGCCCAGCACCAACGGCACCAGCCGCAACGGAATCGGGGCACGGGGTGTATCTATTTCCTCCAGAATCAGGTTGTTACCACGTACTGCTTGCTTGCCGAAATACTGATAGGCCAGCCCAATTCCCATACCGGCCACGGGCAGTAGCGCCAACACCCACGGTTGCTGTTCGCGCCAGTTCGTCGCCCAGTCGAGTGCGACCAGAAAAAAGGCTGAAGCCGAACCAGCCAGCACGCCAACCAGTACGCTGAATAGCAGCCAACGCCCCAGAAACACCGCAGTAGCAGTTGATTCCAGGCCACGCAGGCGAGCAGGCAAGTGACGAAAGAAAGTAGAGAGCAACATATACGAACCACATGAAAAGCTACCTGGCCAGCCTTCGGGGCCAGCTGTTCAGTAGGAATCATCAGCGCAAAGTAGAGCACTTTGGCGGTTCGCGGTGGAAATCCATCACCGTATGCAAAGCACAAATATAGTGTTGCTAGAAATAACTTGATTCGGATTCCCTGCGCACCAACTCAACGCTGTACCGCTCCCCCGCTGGCTGAAACAAAAAACCCGCTCTACACAGGTGTAAAGCGGGTTTCAAGCGTGGGCCCAACTGGAATCGAACCAGTGACCTGCTGATTATGAGTCAGCTGCTCTAACCGATTGAGCTATAGGCCCGGTGCCAAACCAAGTGCCGCAGCCATTGATTTCGACGCTGCAAACTTCGAAGTTTGTGGCCGTATTTGCAATCGGTCAGGAGCTAAATAGTGAAATGAGGTGCTGGTTGCTTACTTACCTTGCTTGTGCGGCCACTCCGCCACGGCGCTATTCTCTTCTCTTATGTCCCGGAAACTTCCCAATCTGCTGTTCGACTTTGGCGGTGTAATCATCAATATCGATTACCAGCACACGCTGGAAGCCATGCGCCGCCTGCACCGGCATGGCAGCACTATAGAATTTACTCAAGCAGCCCAATCCGAGCTGTTTGACCTGATGGAAACCGGCCGCCTGACGCCACAGGAGTTTCGGGAGGGCCTGCGGACCACATATGAGCTAGATGCTACCGACGAGCAATTGGATGCGGCCTGGAACGCGCTACTGCTGGACGTACCCGCTGAGCGGCTGGTACTTATTGCTGAGTTGCGCGCCCAGGGCCACGAAACAGCGCTGCTTTCTAACACCAACCAGATTCACATCGAGGAAATAAACCGTGTACTTCGTCGGCAGTACGGATTCGAGCAGGGCATTGCCGACTGCCTGGACCGAGTCTTCTACTCGCAGCAAGTGGGGCTGCGCAAGCCCGGCGAGGAGATTTTCCAGCATGCATTACGCGAGATGAACTGGAAAGCCGAAGAAACTCTTTTCATCGAGGACAGTTTTCAACATATAGAAACTGCCCGCCGGCTGGGCCTACACACCCTTTTTCTGGCCCCGCCGCTTACCCTCACCGACGCTCTGCCCGCTGCCCTCCGTGCCTTTCCCGACCGAGAATACTCCGCCGCTCCTCCCCTTTCCTGACGCAGCGGCTCCGCCTCTCTCACCTGCCGAAGACCTGGAGGCATCCTTCACCCGCTACGAGAAACCGGAGCCGCCGCGCTGGCGCCGCTACGTATTGCACCTAAGCCTATTTCTCATCACGCTGGCCACTACCACGCTGGCAGGCGCCGAGTGGGTGACCGGCAAAGTCACGTTCGGTGCGCCGGGGCTTACGGCCGCTGAAGTGCAGCAGGGGCTATGGTTTTCGCTGCCGTTTCTGGCAGTGCTGGCTGTGCACGAGTTCGGGCATTATTTCACAGCCCGTCGTAATGGCGTACGGGCTACGCTGCCCTTCTTCATTCCGTTTTTCACAGGCTATTTCAATACCATCGGCACATTTGGGGCCATCATCCGCATCAAGGACCGCATATTCTCGCGGCGGGAGTTCTTTGATATTGGGCTGGCGGGCCCGCTAGCCGGGTTTCTGGTTGCAGTACCCGTGCTGATTTACGGCTTCACTCACCTGCCGCCGCTCGACTACCTTTTTCAGATTCATCCTGATTACCGCCAGTACGGAGCCGAGTATGCTCAGTATGTATACCGAGGTGGCCAAGGGATGGCGCTGGCTCAGCCCCTGCTTTACCAAGGGCTTGAATATTTGTTTGCCGATCCTACCCGCCTGCCTCACCCCAACGAGCTCATGCACTATCCGGTGCTGATGGCCGGGGCACTGGCGTTGTTCTTCACGGCCCTCAACCTGCTGCCCATCGGCCAGCTGGATGGTGGCCATATCTTGTACGGGCTGCTTGGTGCCCGGCGCTTCAATCGGCTGTCGGCGGGGTTGTTTGTGGCCTTTATTTTTTATGCAGGCTTGGGGCTGTTTTCATTGCAGAGCGACAGGCAGCAGTGGCTGTATTGGGGCCTTCCGTACTTCGCTTACCTATTTCTGGTACTCCGGCGAGTAGTGCCCACGCCACGTCGGGCGCTATTTCTTAGCCTAGGAATATGGGCCGCCCAGCTGGCCTGCACGGTGGCTTGGCCGGGAATACTCGGCAACCCGGGCTGGCTGGTATTTGGGCTGCTGCTGAGTCGCGTAATGGGCATCTTTCACCCCGCTGCTCCCGACGAAACGCCACTTTCACCCGGCCGCAAGGTGCTGGGCTGGCTAATGTTGGCTATTTTTGCACTGTGCTTTACGCCCAGTCCTTTCAAATTTATGTAGTGGCGTGAGCCGAAGCCCCTTTGTCTAATTGATGCAACTTGAACAACGCCGGCTGTGGGCCGGCAGTACCCAGCTGGCTCTGCGCCAGCATGGGCTATATATCTGCCAGCGCCAAGCCACGGGGCGGGCTATACTGGAAGTAGAACTCCCTTACGAAGAAATCTTGCCGGTGCGGGTAGAGCGCCGCAATACGGTGCCGCATAAAAAGCTGTTGAGCCTGCTGGCCATCGTGTGCTGGTGCCTGTTTACGTTCACTCTCGACCACCACGAGGACGCCACCTTTGTCGTGGACTTCTGGCTGTGGTTTCTGGGCCTGGGCGGTAGCCTGGGAGCCTATATCTGGTATGGCTGGCAGTACCAGTGGCGCGAGTTTGCGCTATTGACGGCACGTTCCAGCGTTATTCTGGCCGACCGCACAGATGAACAGGATGCCTTGCATGGTTTTGCCCAGAGTCTAGAGCGCCGCACCAAAGGCTACCTCCGCCACGAGTACGGCCAGATTAATCCGCTGGGGCCCATTGAAATACAGCTGAGCCGCCTGAACTGGCTGCACACGCTGGACGTGCTGACCGAAGCCGAAACCCGCGCCAGCACCACCCGCCTCACCGGGCGCCTCTCCACCGAAAACCTGCGCAGCATGGGTCAGGACCTGGAAATGCCTTACGTGAATTAACCTGTAGCCTCATCAGGAAATCAACAGTACCCCGCAACCACAGAAAAGCCCGGCAGACGCTGCATCTGCCGGGCTTTTCTGTGGTTGCGGGGTACTGTTTAGCGGCCTTCCAATGCGGCTACGCCGGGCAATTCTTTGCCCTCCATATACTCCAGCAGCGCGCCGCCACCGGTGCTGATGTAGCTCACTTTATCAGTGAAGCCCATCTGGTTGACTGCCGCAGCCGAGTCGCCGCCGCCGATGAGGCTGAACGCGCCGGCTTCGGTAGCATCGGCAATGGCTTGGGCTACGGCCTCCGTACCCTTAGCGAAGCTGCTCATCTCAAACACGCCCATTGGGCCGTTCCAGAGGATGGTTTTCGACTGGCGCACCACTTCGGCAAACGCTTTGCTTGACTCAGGACCCAGGTCGAGGCCCATCCAGCCGTCAGGAATTTCGCTGTTCGAGGCCACTTTCGTCTGGGCATCATTGGCAAATTTGTCGGCAATGAGGCTGTCGGTGGGAAGCACCAGATTCACACCCTTGGCTTTGGCCTTCTCAATCAGGCTCAGGGCCAAGTCCATTTTGTCGGCTTCCAGCAGCGAGCTGCCGATGTGGCCGCCTTGCGCTTTGGCAAACGTGTAGGCCATGCCGCCGCCGATCAGCAGGTTGTCCACCTTATCGAGCAGCTTTTCAATCAGCATGATTTTGTCGGATATTTTGGCGCCGCCCATGATAGCCGTGAAGGGCCGCTCGGCGTGTTCCAGCACCTTTTTGGCGTTGTCCAGTTCACTCTGCAGCAGGTAGCCGGCCACCCGGTCCTTGGGCGCGAAGTGGCTGGCCATTACGGCCGTAGAGGCGTGCTTGCGGTGCGCGGCCCCGAAGGCGTCGTTCACATATACGTCGCCGAGCGGAGCCAGCTTTTCGGCAAATGCGGCGTCGCCTTTCTCTTCCTCGCCATAGAAGCGCACGTTTTCTACCAGCAGAATCTGGCCGGGCTGCAGCGCCTTGGCTTGCTCCTGTGCCTTCAGCACGTCATCGGCAAACTGTACTTCCTGACCATACTCTTGGCCAAGACGGGCCACAATGTGCCGGAGCGAATACTTATCCTCGGGGCCGCCTTTGGGCCGGCCCAGGTGCGAGAGCAGCACTACCGAGCCGCCATCGGCCAGAATCTTCTTGATGGTAGGAGTAGCCGAGCGGATGCGGGTATCGTCGGTGATGGCGAAGCTTTTGTCGAGCGGCACGTTGAAGTCAACACGCACCACGGCGCGCTTACCGGCGAAGTTGTACTGATCGAGGGTTTGCATGGAATAAGGATTGGGTTGAGGATGGGCGAAGGTAAGATTTCAAGCTGTGAAGTGCTGCCTAGCCTCCAAGCTCAAGCTGCAGCCCTATCCTGAGCCATAGGCGCTGGCGGGGCCGAAAGCTCGTTCCCGAACCTTCTTTTCGTTTCGTTTGTAGCGTGTCACCTCTTCCCCCGAAACACTACCTTTGCGCTACCTATGAAAATTGGCATCTTCTTCGGCGGCCCGTCGCGTGAGCGGGAAATCAGCTTCGCGGGCGGCCGCACCGTATACGACAACCTCGACAAGGCGCTGTTTGAGGCCGTGCCTGTGTTCGTGGACAGCCGCGGCAACTTCATCTTGCTCGACTGGCACTACATCTATAAAGGCACCATCCGGGACTTTTACCCGCCGGTTTCGGCCCTGCCCGTTTCCGAGCACAAGCTTCAGGTGTATTTGGAAAGCCTGGGCGAGCTGACGCAGACCGAGCAGGACCGCATTATTGCAGAAGTAGGCCGCCGCGTGCAGCCCCACGAGCTGCGTGACTTGATGGATTTCGCCTTCCTGGCTCTGCACGGGCCGGCCGGCGAAGATGGCGCCATTCAGGGGCTGCTGGAATGGTACGGTATTCCGTATTCGGGTTCCGGCATCCTGCCCTCGGCTTTCGGTATTGATAAGATTGCGCAGAAAAAGCTGCTGCACGCGCTGGGCCGCCCCACGCCGGCTTTCCGCGTCGTGACGGCCGAAGAGTGGGACGCTGCTGACCCGCAGGCCACCCTCGACTACCTCGTGCGGGAACTAGGTTTGCCGCTGGTGTTCAAGGCACCACGCCAGGGCAGCAGCATTGGCATCAGCATCCTGCGCGAAGTAGATGTAGCCAAGTTCCAGGCCGCTATGGACCGCAGCCTGTTCCGCAAAACCGTGACTCGCGACGACTGGCAGCGCCTTTCGGAGCGCGACAAGCTGGCCTGGGTGCAGCACCTCACCGATATCCGCGACGGCATCGGGCTGCCAGTCGTGCTCGACGACGAGCCGACGGTGATTTACCATCCTGAAATACTGCTCAACACGCTCAGCGAGCGGCTGGAAACTGCTGACGCGGTACGCCTGACCAACGTGGATGGCGAGTCGCAGGTGTTGGTGGAAAGCTTCGTGCACGGCCGCGAGTTTTCGTGCATCGTGGTAGAAGACCCGAGCGGCAAGCCGCTGGCGCTGCCGCCCACGGAGATTGTGAAGGGCGAGGAAATGTTCGACTACCGCTCGAAATACCTTCCCGGTCTGTCGCGCAAAATCACCCCCATCGACCTGCCCGAAACCGAAATCCAGCGCATCCGGGAGGCCTGCGAGGAAATGTTCACCACGTTTGGCTTCCAGGTATACGCCCGCCTCGACGGCTTTCTGGCCCAGGACGGACAGCTGTTCCTCAACGACCCGAACACCACGTCGGGCATGCTGCCGGCTTCGTTCTTCTTCCATCAGGCCGCCGAAATCGGGCTCAATCCGTCGCAGTTCCTCACCTTCCTGATTCGCACGTCGGTGGCGGCGCGGCGGCGCGGCGGCATGCAGCCGGTGCGTCTGGCCGGCCTGCTCGCCCGCCTCGACACGGCTGTGGCTTCGCGGGCCCATGAGGAGCGCACCCGCACCAAAGTAGCCGTGATTATGGGTGGTTACTCGTCGGAGCGGCACATTTCGGTGGAAAGCGGCCGAAACATCTACGAGAAGCTCAGCTCCAGCGTGAAGTACGAGCCGGTGCCGGTGTTTCTGGCCGGCAACAGCCAAGAGTTCAGGCTGTATGTGCTGCCCATCAACGTGATGCTGAAGGACAACGCCGACGACATCCGGGAGAAAATAGAATACGCCGAGGCCGGCCACGACCTGCATCCGGTGCTGGCCCGCATCCGCCGCGAGGCTGAAGCAATTACTAGCACCTACGCCGGCCAAGCCACGGCGCAGCCGCGCCGCGTTTCGTTCGAGGAACTGGCCGACATGGTAGACGAGGTGTTTATTGCTTTGCACGGCCGCCCCGGCGAGGATGGTGCCCTACAGCGTGAGTTGGAAAAGTTCGGGCTACCCTACAACGGCTCGGGTGCCGATTCCAGCTCCGTTACCATCAACAAGTTCGAAACGAACCGCCGCCTCCGCGAAGCCGGGCTGCGCGTGGCCGAGCACCGCATGGCCAGCCGTCTGGAGTGGCAGGCCGATGCCGAAGGCTTCTACCGCAGCCTCGAAACGCAGTTCCCTTACCCCTTCATTGCCAAGCCCGCCGACGACGGCTGCTCCTCGGCCGTGAAGAAAATCAAGACCCGCGCCGAGCTGGAGGCTTTCACGCGCCTCATCTTCCGTGACCAGGAAGACCTGATGCCCGAGGATGCCGCCACACTCCACCTAGGCTTCAAGGAGGAGTTTCCGCAGAAGGATGCCTTCCTGGTGGAAACCTTGATTTCGCGCGATGGGGCAGCTCATTTCCTGGAAGTAACGGGCGGCCTACTCACGCACTTCGGACCCAATGGCGAGCTGCAGATTGAGGTGTTTGAGGCCTCGGAAGCCTTGGCGACAGGTGAGGTATTGAGCCTGGAGGAGAAGTTTCTGGCCGGCGAAGGCCAGAACATTACGCCAGCCCGCTACGCTCCGGAGCCGCAGGAGCGCCAGCGTATTTCGGAGGAAGTGAAAGCTGAACTGCGCCGCGTGGCCGAGGTGCTCGACATTCAGGGCTATGCCCGCATCGACGCGTTTGTGCGGGTGCGCGACAATGGCGCCGTGGAGGTACTTATTATTGAGGTGAACTCCCTGCCTGGCATGACGCCCGCCACCTGCATATTCCACCAGACTGCCTTGGCCGGCTATACGCCCTATCAGTTCATCGACCAGATTCTGGATTTTGGGAAGAAGAGAAGCGAAAAGCTGGCGCTGAAAAGCTAAACTGCTGGTTTTAGCGTTACTTCCTCCTTCTTCTTCCGCTTGCTCACTCCTATTGATAAGATGTCCTTTCTAAAATCTGATACGCCGCTTGACCTTGTAAAACACTTGCTGGTGATTGGCGTGGCCACAGCGGTACTGGTGTTTGGGTTCTTTTTCGTGTATCTGCCCCTCACCACCAACCACGGCGAAACCATAGTGGTGCCCAAAATCACGGGCATGAACCAAGCCGACCTGGAAGACTACCTCGACGAGCGGAACCTGCGGTTCTACGTCGATGACAGCTCCTACAACCCTGGTACCCGGCCGTTCACGGTGCTCAACCAAGACCCCGCGCCCGGCGAGAAGGTGAAGGAGGACCGGAAAATCTACATTACGGTGGCCATGAAAAACCCACCCGTCATCAAGATGCCCAAGCTGACCGATGGCTCAGTGAAAAATGCGCAGATGATTCTGAGCAGCTACGACTTGGTGGTGGGCCAGATCAAGCTGGTGCCCAACATTCAGCAGAATGCCGTGCTACGGCAGCTGGTAGGGGGCAAAGACATTGCGCCCGGCGCGGCCATTGCCAAAGGCACCAAAGTAGACTTGGAAGTAGGTGATGGCCTCGGCAACCAGGAATTCCCGGTGCCTAACCTCATCAACATGCCCGCCGACGAAGCCACCACACTGCTGGTAGGCCAGGGCCTGCAGCTGGGCGAAGTATTTTACCAGCCTGCCCAGGACGGCGAAACCGATGGCACGGTGGTGAAGCAGCGCCCCGTGGCTACTCCCGGCGCCACTATCCGCATGGGCCAGTTGGTTGATATCTGGGTGGCGGGCGACGAGCCGGTGAAGAGCGTTAACTAAGCACACATTTCACCCTTACCAGAAGCCCTTATCGGGACAGTTGCTCTGCAGCTGTTTTGGTAAGGGCTTCTGGCTGAAAGGCAGTTTACTGGATGGAGCTTTTTCCTGCAACGCCTGAAATTTTCTCTGTTGCAGGCACGTTTGATGCAGGTATCCTAACTTAGTCCCGATGATGTGTCCGAAACCTTTACGCCTCTCTGTTTTATCGTTTCTGAGTCTGTTGCCGTTGGCTGGCCTGGCGCAGCTGGGGCCTCTTACCTCCGACCCCGGCCGCACTTCGCCGGGCACATTCCGCCCGCAGGCCACGGCCCAGCGCGGCCAGGCGCTGGCCTTGCCCTTTTTTGATGACTTCACGACACCCCTGGACGGGCGGCCCAATGCCCAATTGTGGCAGGACAGGGGCGGCGTACTGGTCAGCAACCGGTTTGCGGTAGCACCGCCCACCCGCGGCACGGCCACCTTCGATGGGCTGAAGGAAGATGGCCGCCCGTATGGCAGCGGCTACAGCGACATTGATACGCTCACCTCGCAGCCCATCGACCTGAGCGCCAGCACGGTCGCCAGCAAGCTGTACCTCGGATTTTACTGGCAGGCCGGCAACGTGTTGCGGGCCCCGGAGCAGAGCAGCAGTTCCCGCACCCGGTCGTTACAGTTGGAATTCCGAGATGCCACCGGCAACTGGGTGCCCGTCTGGACCCGGCTCAGCAACGGCACCCGCGAAGCATTCCGGCGCAAGTTTGTGGCCATTGACCAGACACGCTTTCTGCACGCCAATTTTCAGTTTCGGTTTCGCACCAAAGGTAGTCTGGCCAGCAACGATGACTCCTGGAGCGTCGACTATGTGAAGCTGGCTCCGGTGCAGACCACGGCCGATTCGGTATATCAGGATGTGGCGACCAGCAAGCCGCTGAGCAGCCTGCTGGCCCGGGGCTCGGCCATGCCGGTGTGGCAGTACAACGCGGCAGCCAATCCGGCCAGCATGCTCAATCCAGCCACGTACACCACCATCAACAACCTCTCGACCACCAATATTCCGGTTCCCGGCCAGTGGATAGGCACATTGGAAGTGCTGCCAAGTGGGCCGGCGGCGGCATTCACCACCACCCCGCCTTTCACGCTGAGCAGCCCGCAATACCAGGCGCGCATAGAAGGCGACGTGCGCACCAGCCCTATCCCGGTTACGGCCGACCCCAAAACGATTCGGCACCGCATCCAGCTAAACACCGGTGAAGGCGGTGTCAACCCGCTTACGCTGCCCAACGACAATATTATTCGGCTGACGGAGCTAAGTGACTATTATGCTTTCGACGATGGCACGGCCGAAGCTACTGTGAGTGTGCCGCAGCCGGGCTCGGCCACCAACTACTACGCCTTGCGCTTCGAGTTGAACAAGCCCGACCAGGTACGCAGCATCCGTATTTCGCCCTCGTTCCCGAGTGCGGCCAACCGCACGATAACCGTGAATGTCTGGGACGCGGATCCGGCGAATAGTAATGCGCCGACCCGCTTACCCAAGTCCACGCAGAGCATTCAGTTGCCTGACTCTTTGCCGGCCGGGCAGACTTTTCTGGAAGTGGCTCTCCCTAGTCCGGTGGCGGTGAGTGGCGTGTTTTATGCCGGGTATGGCCATGGGGTTATCAGTACGGCGCTCAATATCAATGTTGACATGAATACTGTGCCACCGGCCGATGCCATGTGGCAGTTTACCCGGGGTTTCTGGGAGCCTAAATCGACTGTTTCGCCCGCCACTCCGCCTCTTTATGACGGCTATGCCCTCATGTTGCGGCCCGTGATGACCAACAACGTGCTGGCCGTAGCCCCGGCGGCCGTAGCGGCAGGGTATACTCTCTATCCAAACCCCAGTTCGGATGGACAAGTACAGGTGCAGGGTCGCTATAGCCGGGCGCTGGTGCTGGATGCGCTGGGTAGGGTAGCTTGGCAGCAGCCGGCCGCACAGCAGGGCCAGCCCGCGCTGGATCTGCGGGAGCTACCAGCCGGGCTGTATATGGTTCAGCTTACTTTGCCAGATGGGTTGACGGTTACGAAGCGCCTGATACTGACCAAATAACGACCTAGAACCACGCAGATCAGCGGCACATCTGCGCAGTTTTTCTCACCTTTGCCATTCCTTCCACATCTTTTCACCACCCTTTTTCTCATTTTATGCCCGACATCACCCCTGCCGAGCTAAAGCAACGCCAGGCCGCTGGCCAGACACCAACCATCATCGATGTGCGCGAACCTTGGGAAAATGAGGAAGGCCGCATTGAGGGTAGCCAGAACATCCCACTCGGCACGCTTCCCCAGAAGCTCGAAGAGTTGGAGGACTTAAAAGACCAGGAGATAATCGTGCATTGCAAAGGCGGAGGGCGCTCTGCCACCGCGAAGGCATTCCTGAGCCAGCAAGGCTTTACGCACGTACGCAATTTGGTGGGTGGCTTTCAGGCTTATCAGCAGAGCTAGCCAGCTATTTTTGCCTCCCGAAAGGCTGCCTTCTATCCGGAAGGCAGCCTTTTTTATGCCTTGTGCACAGGCCGATATGCAAACATCAGTGAAAATTAGTTGCACACAATTAAACATTACACAACCATATCCGTTTATATCCCGAACAACATGAGCAATACTACGCCCCATACCGACCCCAATCCCCTGCAACAGCTGGATAACCAACTGTGCTTCCCACTGTATGCCCTTTCCCGCATGGTCACAAAGGCCTATCAGCCGCTTTTGCAGGAGTTGGACCTGACTTACCCGCAATACCTCGTGTTCTTACTGCTGTGGGAGCATCAGGAATTGACAGTAAAGGAGTTGGGCGACAAGCTGCTGCTGGATTCCGGCACGCTTACGCCGTTGCTCAAGCGCCTGGAACAGAAGCACTGGATCAGTCGGCGGCGCGACCCGCGCGACGAGCGGTCCGTCATTATTGGGCTATTGCCAGCCGGCCGGGCATTGCAGGAAAAGGCCTGCAAGGTGCCGGAGCAGGTTTTTGCTCAGCTCAATATGTCACCGACGGAGTTTGAGGCATTGCGCCAACAACTGCGTCATCTATTAACTCACTTGGCTTAGGCCTTTTTACTTTTTCTTTTCCTACTTCCGATGAAAATCGAAAAAATCTTCACTGCACAGGCGAAAGCCAAAGGTGGCCGCGACGGCCAGATTACGTCCAAAGACGAAGTGCTCAACCTCCCCTTGAGCACGCCGCGCGAAATGGGCGGCCCTGGCAAACCGAACTCCACTAACCCCGAACAGTTGTTTGCGGCCGCCTACGCCTCCTGCTTTGAAGGCGCGCTAGGCGTAGCAGCCCGCCAGGCTCAGGTGAAGCTGAATGGTGTGACAGTGGAAGCCCTGATTGGTTTCGGGCAGGCCGAAGACGGTGGCTACGGCATTTCGGCCGACCTGCACATCAACATCCCTGGTTTCGAGCAGCAGAAGGCCGAAGAACTGGTGCAGGCAGCTCACGGCATCTGCCCCTACTCGCGTGCTACCCGTGGCAACATCGAAGTAAACCTCACGACGACTACGGAAGCCGCTTAGGCTACTAGTAGCTTTTTAAAGGCTGCCATCCTGAGCCGCACGTTAGCTATTCTCCGCTTGGCTGGTACTTCTACCCGCCGGACGCGCTGAACTGTTTGGCGGCTTAGGATGGCAGTTTTCTTTTTTCAGTTCTTCCCCATTATGCAAAACCAAACTATTCTGCTCGCCAGCCGCCCAAGCGGCACTCCTACTGCCGACAACTTCCGCTTCGAGACCAGCGCGGTGCCAGCTGCGGCAGCGGGCCAAGTGCTATTGAAGACTCTTTACGTCTCTGTGGACCCCTACATGCGGGGCCGCATGAACGCTGGCAAGTCGTATGTGGCGCCCTTCGAGGTAGACCAGCCCATTGTGGGTGGGGTGGTGGCAGAGGTAGTGGAAAGTCATCTGGAGCAGTTCCCGGTAGGTAGCGTGGTAGTTGGTAACCTGCCCTGGCAGCGGTACAGCCTATCCGATGGCAAAGGCCTGCAGCGCATCCCGACAGGGCCAGCGCCGGTGAGCTATTTTCTGGGGCTGCTGGGAATGCCGGGTCTCACGGCCTATTTCGGGCTTTTGGATATCTGCCAGCCGAAGCCCGGCGAAACCGTAGTGGTGTCTGGCGCGGCCGGGGCCGTGGGCATGATTGTGGGTCAGCTAGCCAAAATAAAAGGAGCCCGCGTGATTGGTACGGCTGGTTCCGATGAGAAAGTAGCCTACCTCAAAGAAGTAGGCTTCGATGAGGCCATCAACTACAAAACCGCCAACATTCCGGCTGCTCTGGCCGCTGCCGCCCCAAACGGCGTAGACTGCTACTTCGACAATGTGGGCGGCGCCATCACGGATGCCGTGTACGACCTGCTCAACAAGCACGCCCGTATTGCGCTTTGCGGCCAGATTTCCAGCTACAACGACGCTGAAGCACCTGTTGGCCCGCGTCCGGAGGGCAAGCTGCTCAAGACCAGTGCCAAGCTGCAGGGCTTCATTGTGAGCGACTACCTACCGCAGTGGCCCGAAGGCGTGAAACAGCTGACTCAGTGGTACCAGGAAGGCAAGCTACAGACCGAAGAAACCGTGACGGAAGGATTTGACCAGATTCCGGCCGCTTTTTTGGGCCTATTTAAAGGCGAGAATACCGGTAAGGCCCTTGTAAAAGTGGCCTAGCGCCTTGGTTCTAATTTCACCATTTCCCCTACTCCCATGAATATATTGATGGTTCTGACCTCGCACGACCAGCTCGGCGACACAGGCAAGAAAACTGGTTTCTGGCTCGAAGAATTTGCCGCGCCTTACTACGTGTTCAAAGATGCTGGCGCTACGCTCACACTAGCTTCCCCAGCCGGTGGCCAGCCGCCCCTCGACCCCAAAAGCGACGACCCAGACGCTCAGACGGATGCAACCAAGCGGTTCAAGCAGGACACCGATGCGCAGCAAGCCCTGGCCAGCACCGTAAAGCTCGGCTCGGTTTCGGCGGCTGAATACGACGCCGTATTCTACCCCGGCGGCCACGGCCCGCTCTGGGATTTGGCCGAAGACAAGAAGTCCATCGAGCTAATTGAGAACTTCTATGCCGCCGGCAAACCGGTAGCGGCCGTGTGCCACGCGCCCGGCGTGCTACGCCACGTGAAAGCTGCCAATGGCGAGCCGCTGGTAAAAGGCAAACAAGTAGCGGGCTTCACCAACACCGAGGAAGAAGCTGTACAGCTAACCAACGTGGTGCCGTTTCTAGTGGAAGACATGCTGAAGCAAAACGGCGGCGACTACTCTAAAGGAGCCGACTGGGCCTCGTACGTCGTGAAAGCCGGCAACCTCATTACCGGCCAGAACCCCGCCTCCTCGGAGCCCGCCGCTGAGGAATTACTGAAACTGCTGAAGAAGTAGTTTCGAGCAGATTCCAATCTAAGCCGCCCTGGTTGCACCTGTTTCAGGCGCCGCCGGGGCGGCTTTTTTTGATGGAGCTTATTCCATTGCATTCAGCTCTCTGCTTAGTTCTTGAAGCTGTTTCTTGCGGTAGGTGTACACTGTGCTATTCCGCTCGTCCGCCAACCATTGCCGTGCTTCGGCTTTTCGGCCATATATGAATAGCGCCCTGATACCGGCGAATACATCAGGGCCTCGCTCTTGAACCAGCTGATGCAGAATATCTTCTACTGACCTAATACCGTCTAGGTACGGAAGCACAACCCGATAGACATCCTGAGTAACTACTGCGTCGACGTCAGACCAGACTGTCTGGCCATCTAGGTTGTACCACAGATCTAAGTCGTTGCCAGCTAGGCTGTCTATTCGTTTTCGTACCAAGCAGTCCGGCTCCAGAAACTTGTCTTCGCTGGCCCGGCCCATTAGGTATCTTTCGGCTTCTCGCAGATACAAACCCATGTTTATCGTGAAGCTGATATTGTCCTTGGTAGAAAACGCGCTTTTCTGCACGTTTACGATCTTTCCCCAGCCAGCAGCATCGTAGTACCGGAAGTTGCCGCGGTATCTCTTGTAGCCGCGCTTCTTGAATTCCGGCCATAGTTTACCGGACAGCAACCGGGTGAATTGAGCTTGGACATCGAATTCATCTATCATAACTCTTTCTGGCTAAGGATCTAAATTCCTACCCCAGCCGCCCATCCGGCGCGTAGCGCAGTTCCCCAAGCTCCACCAGCTCCCGTAGCAGCTGCGTGACGGCAGTAGCCTGGCCGGGCGCAAACTGGGTCAGAATTTCGCGTGGCGTCTGCGGGCTGGCTTTCACCAAAGCCACCAGTTGCTCCCGCAACTCAGGAGCCGGCGCTGTTTCCTGGCGTGCTTTCTTCCGGGCCAGGCAAAAGTCGCAGACCTGGCAGGCGGACGCGTCCAACTCGCTGAAGTACTCCAGCAACAGCTGCTGGCGGCAGCGTCCACCGCCGGCGTAGCGAATCACAGATTCGGTTTTGTGGCGGGCCAGTTCGCGGGCTTGGTTCAGGCGTTTCTGGTCCAGCGGCAGCTTGTCGGCATCGAAGCGCGGGGTAGTAAACAGGGCCTGCGGCGACTCGTGCTTGGGCTGGTACTGAATGATGCCGGAGCGGTGCAGAAACACGAGCATCTTACGCACATCCACCACGCTCAGGCGCAAATGCTGGGCTAAACTATTCTCCGAAATCCGCTGGAAGCCTGCGAACAGCTCTCCTCCATTAAAGCGCAGCAGACTCTTAATCAACTGGTCGTGCTGCTGGTTGGCCACCTGAAACCGGTACAGGTCGGTGTGGTCGATGGGAATGTGGACGCGGGCCGGGTTGTTGACGGCTTCATTCAGTTGCACAAATCCCTCGCGCTCCAGCGTGCGCAGGCTATTGTGCGCATCCAGAGCCTTGATGCGGTAGGTTTCCGCAAACTGCTGAATGTCGAAGTCGAAGGCCACTAACTCGCCGCCACCCACGGCCGTGCGCGAGAAATTGGCCAACGCCTGATACACGCGGCGCACCGTATCCAGCGGCGGGTAGGCCTGCTGAGTGCGGCGGCGCAGCTCGTCGGCATCGTTGGGGCCCTGCAGCAGCACGGCAAAGGCGTATTTCTCGTCGCGGCCGGCGCGGCCCGCTTCCTGGTAGTAGGCCTCCAGATTGTCGGGCGCGTCGAGGTGCACTACCAGTCGCACATCGGGCTTATCGATACCCATGCCGAAAGCATTGGTAGCCACGATGCAACGAGTTTTGTTCTGCATCCAGTCCTGCTGAGTGCGGGTACGCTGCTCGCTGGGCAGGCCGGCGTGGTAAGGCGCCGCGGCCACGTTCTGCTGGTGCAGGTAGTTGGCCGCCTCCTCGGTTTGGCGGCGCGTGCGGGCATACACGATGCTGGTTTTGTCGGTTCCTACCCCGCGCACCACTTCCAGCATGCGCTTGAGCTTGTCCTCCGTGCTCAGCACCGAATACGACAGATTGGGCCGGGCAAAGCTCTGCTGAAATACCCGGTGCGAGGCCCCAAACCGCAGATTATCTATGATATCCTGCCGCACTTTCTCGGTGGCAGTAGCCGTGAGAGCAATGCACGGCACGCCCGGCAGCAACTCGCGCAGCTCCTGAATCCGTAGGTAGGGCGGCCGGAAGTCGTAGCCCCATTGTGAAAGACAATGCGCCTCATCAATGGCCAGCAGGCTCACCTTCATCTTGCCCACCCGCGCCCGAAACATGTCCGTCAGCAGCCGCTCGGGGCTCACATACAGGAATTTCATCGGCCCATACACGCAGTTGTCGAGGGTCTGGTCAATTTCCTGGTGGCTCATGCCCGCATACACAGCTTCGGCTTTGATGCCACGCTTACGCAGGTTTTCCACCTGGTCCTTCATCAGCGCAATCAGCGGCGACACCACCAGACACAGCCCCGGCCGGGCCAGGGCAGGCACCTGAAAGCAAATGCTTTTACCGCCACCCGTCGGCAGCAGCGCCAGCGTATCCTGCCCTGCCAGCACCGCCCGGATAATATCTTCCTGCAGCGGCCGAAACCGGGTGTGCCCCCAAGTCTGGCGCAGCACGTGTAGAATATCGTCGGTTTCGGGCAGCAACTGATTTGAGGAATATGGCGGACTACGAAGGTAGCGCCACTCGGCTGGAATCGAAAGCGCAGAGCATTTCGCGTAGGGGGCGGCGCTTGCTCTCCGCCGTCGTTGGACTACGGACGCTCGAGCCGTGCAAAGACGGGCGGGACAAGCCCCGCGCCTACCGGTGCCGATTGTCACCCCACAAACAAAAAGCCCGGCTCCATTCGGGGCCGGGCTTTCAATAACTCTGGTGGCAGCTTAGGCAGCAACGGCTTGACCATTTTCACGATCTTCAATTGCCTTCTTCAGTTTGGCAATAGCCTGAGTAGCCCGCTCATCATCCAGACGATTGATGTTGAGCAACATCTTCGTCTTTTCCGGACGAGTAATAACCGGATGGTTCAGCAGGCGAATGATTTCTTCCTTCTGCGCAGCCGATGCATAGGCTACGGCCGGCGCAGCTGGCTCAGCAGCTACTGCCTTCATAGCGGCTGGGGCCTCAACTGCGGCAGCAACCTCAGCAACCGGTGCAGCAGGCACAACCGCCATAGCAGGCTGGCTGGTTACAGCGGGCGTATTGCCGCCGTACTCCATTTCCTCAGCTGGCGTCGGCTCGTAACCCGCCGCCCGAATAATCCAAGCCAAGATATTACGGTACGCTTTGCCAATGGCCCGAGTCTGGGCCATGCTCATGATGGCAAACTCCTGGTAGAACTTCTTGCCCTGCTCTTTGCTCGAGCAGATTGCAAAGCCAGCCCCTACCGTATGGCCACTGCGCATGTCAAACAGCGTGACCTTGGCCTGGTACTTAATTTCCTGGTCGTTCGAGACGTTGATGACGTGGTCGACGATAGGCACAATGCCTAGGCGCGAACCGGCATACTGCCAGCCTTCCACGTTCACAAACTCCTTACCTTGCACCGTAGTGGTAAGCTTGTTTTCCTTGATAAACTTAGCAAGGTCCGTCGCCAGATGCAGCGTCTCGTCGGAGCGCGAGATGTCGTAGCTCTCGATTTTGGTCTTGCGAACCGGCTCTTTGATGTTCTTAGTTGCTTCGCTCATGGCGTCTTTCCTTTTATGTCCTGTAATACCGTTGTGTGTTCTGAGTATGTAACGCCTCAGCCCCTACAAAGGTGCAAAAAACAGACTATTTTTTATCAATTTTTATCACTGAATAACAGACACTTACAAACATTATTTCCAAAACAGTTAGTCAACTAACCTTTTTGGCTTTCATCAGCGCCATTTCATCAAAAACCGACCAGATACTCGGCACAGATTCTACCCAGTTTTACACAAAAAATAACCCCTTGCTCCGTTCCGGTAACGGAGCAAGGGGTTTCTACAGAACGGTCCGGGGCAATAACGGACGCGTTACCTAATCGACTGTAATACACTCTCGGAGAGAGTGGGAATGTTGGGTTCTAAACGCCTAGCAACGCGCCCGGGTTCCTCGCTGCTAATTGGATCCATTTTCCGGCATAGCGTAGCGGGTTGCTACTAGGCACAAAAAATACCGCTGACTTGCGCCAGCGGTATACTTTTGAGTTGTGCTGCCGGAATGGATTTAGCCTTCCCAGATGTAGCCATCCTTCATCGTAATCTTGCGGTCGGCCATTTCAGCCAACTGGTCGTTGTGCGTTACGATGACAAAAGTCTGGCCCAGCTCTTTGCGCAGCAGAAAGAATATCTGGTGCAATTCCTGGGCGTTCTGCGAGTCGAGGTTGCCACTGGGCTCGTCAGCAAAGATGATTTCAGGAGAGTTGATAAGGGCACGGGCCACGGCCGTACGCTGCTGCTCGCCGCCACTCATTTCGGAAGGCTTGTGGTCGGCGCGGCGCTCCAGGTTCAGCATCCCAAGCAATTCGCGAGCCCGCACGCGGGTTTCTTTTTCTGAGCGGCCTGCTAGATAGGCTGGCAGACACACGTTTTCCAGTGCCGTGAATTCGGGCAGCAGGTTATGAAACTGGAAGATGAACCCAATATGCCGGTTGCGGAAGCGCGCCAGCTCTGACCGTTTCAGTGAGCTGACCGATTCTCCATCGAACAGGATTTCGCCGGAATCCGGATTGTCGAGCGTACCCAGAATGTGCAGCAGCGTGCTCTTGCCTGCTCCTGAGGAACCTACGATAGACACGATTTCCGCCTTTTCAATGGTCAGATCGATGCCCTTTAGGACTTCCAGCGTGTTGTAGCTTTTACGAACGTTTATGGCTTGCAGCAAAACGGAACCAGGTGAAGTGAGCCGGAATACGGGAAACAAATCTACAGCTTGCCGCGCAGATTACGCAGCCCAGCCCTATTTCATCCGCCTTACGGCAGCTAAGCAGTGCGGTGCCGATGCTAACGCAGTGGAGATACGGGCGGTTTTGCACAATTTGGGTCTTGTCTTTTATGCTACACCGATTTTATGATGGCTACTCCGTTTCCTGTCGCCCACCGTGTTGCTTGGTTGCTGGCTGGAGTACTGGTATTAGCCATGGTAGCGGTTGCTGCCCTGCAGCAGCATACTGCTCCACGCGTATCAGTGCCGGCTGATGCTGGTGAAACTTCTGCGGCTACCCGCCGCGTAGCGGGTCGTTTGCTGGGCGTGAATTGGGTGGCGGCCGACTCTGCGTCGAGCCAGGATATGGAGCCGCTGGTGCGCGCCCACGTGACCTGGATTGCCCAAACACCTTTTGGCTGGCAGCCCGACGCGGCTCAACCGCAAGTGCGCCTGCATACCGGTGCGGGCAGCCGCAACTACTGGGGCGAAAGTGACCGGGGCCTCATCCGCACGGCATTGTTGGCGCGGCAGCGTGGCATCCGGACAATGCTCAAGCCGCATCTGTGGCTGCGCAGCGGCGGCACCTGGCCCGGCGACGTGAGTATGCGTTCCGAAGCCGACTGGCAGCAGTGGTTTGCGGCGTACACCACCTTCATTGTGCACTATGCTGCGCTGGCCGAGACCAACGGTATGGAGGCGCTGTGCATCGGGACGGAGCTGGAGAAAACAGTAAGCCACGAGGCGGAGTGGCGCGCCCTCATCGAGCGGGTGCGCCAAGTGTATCACGGCCCGCTCACGTACGCCGCCAACTGGAGCGGGGAGTTCGAGCAGGTGAAGTTCTGGGACGCGCTGGACTACATTGGGGTGCAAGCCTACTTCCCGCTCAGCACCACCGAGCGGCCCACCAAAGCGGCACTGCTGAAAGCCTGGCGCACGCCGCTGGCCCGCATGGCCGCCGTGCAGAAACGCTATGGCAAGCCTGTGCTGTTCACAGAAGCCGGCTACAAAACCACGCCCGATGCCGCCATTCAGCCCTGGGTATGGCCCGACCGCAACGCCCTGCCCACCACCCCCGACGAAACCACACAACGCGTCTGCTACGAGGCGATGTTCGAGACGTTCTGGCCGCAGCCGTGGTTTCAGGGCATCTTCATCTGGAAATGGTACCCCGGCCTGCAACCCAGTGGCTCTGCCCGACGCCACCTCGACTTCACGCCCCAGCACAAACCCGCCGAGCAGGTGATGGCGCAGTGGTATGGAAAGTGATGAGGTGATGGAGTAGATAGGTGAATGTGTCATCCTGAGCTTGCGCAGGGCCTTATCAATATAGAACAGCTGGCATATCAACATCTCGTTCTGCTGTGATGAAGTTCTTCGCAGGCTCAGGATGACAGACCCTTTTCACCTCATCCCTGCATCATCTCTTCACTTACTCCCCCCTTTTGCCTACTTTCGCGCTTAGTAACCCACCCCGAACATCTCTTTAACCGACCTTTATGAACATTCACGAGTATCAGGGCAAAGAAATCTTGAAACGCTACGGCGTGCGCGTGCAGGAAGGCATCACGGCCGACACTGCCGAGCAGGCGGTGGAAGCGGCCAAGAAGCTGACTGAAGAAACCGGCACGAGCTGGTACGTTATCAAAGCCCAGATTCATGCGGGCGGCCGGGGCAAAGGCGGTGGAGTGAAACTCGCCAAAAACCTGGAGCAGGTGAAAGAAATTGCCGGCCAGATCATCGGCATGCAGCTCGTAACTAAGCAAACCGGCGCCGAAGGCCGCAAGGTGCACAAGGTGCTGATTGCGCAGGACGTATACTACCCCGGCGCTTCGGAAACCAAGGAATACTACATGAGCGTGCTGCTGGACCGTGCGACCGGCAAAAACGTCATCATCTACACCACTGAGGGTGGCATGGACATCGAGGAAGTTGCCGAGGCACACCCCGAGAAAATCCACCGCGAACATGTAGACCCCCGCGTAGGTCTGCGTCCGTTCCAGGCTGCTAAAATTGCCTTCAACCTGGGCCTGACTGGCCCAGCCCAGAAGGAAATGGTAAAGTTCGTACAGGCCCTGTACAAGGCCTACGACGAGACGGACTCGGCTATGTTCGAAATCAACCCCGTTCTGAAGACGTCGGACGACAAGATTCTGGCCGTTGACGCCAAAGTAACTCTCGACGAAAACGCCCTGTACCGCCACAAGGACTTCGTGGAGCTGCGCGACACCAACGAGGAAGACCCGTTGGAAGTGGAAGCTTCGCTTTCCAACCTGAACTATGTGAAGCTCGACGGCAACGTGGGCTGCATGGTGAACGGCGCTGGCCTGGCCATGGCCACCATGGACATCATCAAGCTGAGCGGCGGCGAGCCGGCCAACTTCCTCGACGTAGGGGGTGGAGCCAACGCCCAGACGGTGGAAGCGGGTTTCCGCATCATCCTGAAGGATCCGAACGTGAAAGCCATCCTCATCAACATCTTCGGCGGCATCGTGCGCTGCGACCGGGTGGCGAATGGCGTGGTAGAAGCCTACAAGAACATCGGCGACATCAAAGTGCCCATCATCGTGCGTCTGCAGGGCACCAACGCCGAAGAAGGCGCCCGCATCATCGACGAAAGCGGCCTGAAAGTGTACTCGGCTGTATTGCTGAAAGATGCTGCTGAGCGTGTGAAAGAAGTACTGGCTGCCCAAGGCATCTAGGTTCGTCTGACACACTCATTTGCACAGAAAAAGCCCGTCCGGATATCTGGACGGGCCTTTTCTTGTTGGGCTGATGGAATCTACGGTTAGCCTTTGGCAGCTACACCGGCGTTTTCATCGGCTTCTACGGGCAGGGCCTCGCCTTTCACGCGCAGTTCCACTTCCATGTTGCCGCGGGTGCCTACCGAGTACGGGCAGATTTTGTGGGCCTGGCGCACCATTTCCACGGTTTTCTGCTGATCGAACGATTTCAGGTCGACGTCGAGCACAGCCGACAGGCCGTAGCCCTCGCCTTCCTGAAACAGTGTTACCGAGCATTTCACCTCGGTTTGTGGGTCGAGCTTGTCGCCGGCGCGCTGGGCAATAACGAGCAGAGCCTGTTGAAAGCACGACGAGTAGCCGGCAGCAAACAGTTCTTCGGGGTTGGTGGCGTTCTTCTTGCCGCCAAGTCCTTCCGGCACCGACATATCCATATCAATGATGCCGGTGGCGGAGCGGACGTGGCCGCTACGGCCGCCTACAGCCGTAGCGTCGGCGGTATACAGGTTCTTTTTTTCAGTGGAAGCCATAAGTAGAAAATGTTCGGGTTGTGTGCTAAGGCTAACTGCTTTACCGGCCGGAAGGTTGTAGCCAGCCCGAACATGATTTTGCATAAAATGGCCTACGTTGTTTTGTGCGGCGGCATTTTCTCTCTAGTTTTGCGCCTCCTTACCGGGTTGCGTAGTACAACGGATAGTATGGGAGCCTCCGAAGCTCTAGATCTAGGTTCGATTCCTAGCGCGACCACAAAAAAGCCCTTCAGATATTTCTGAGGGGCTTTTTATCTTATCAGGAGTCAGATTAGATGAAATAGGGCTTCTTTATTCCCCTACCACAGAGCCTGAGGTTATGGTGCTAATGCGTCCGTAATATATAGGTGGTACTTGCCACGGTAGAAAGCTCATACACGAACGATGGCGCTACCTGTGGCTTGTCAGGCGTGGCTTTGACTGCTACTATTGGAGCCTTTACCGGCAGGATCTGGAAAAACGGATTGGGATTCTCGCCTTGCGCGACTGTAAGCTTCGTACTGCTAGTCGCTTTCAGGCCATTATGCGCCCGGCAGGTGCCACGCAAAAGCCTCACCTGGCAAGTCCAAAATAACAGGTGTTGTATCCTGCGCCGTCCTGTGCTGTCCGGTTCTCAGTGTTGGTCCATGACACGGTTCGTAGCTTTCTGTATTCCCCTGCCCCACGTCCCTGAGAGTATAGCGCGTAGGCAACTGCAGCCCCCTTTCATCATAGCGGGCTTTAGATACGGTGCTTGGCAACCGTGGCCAGGAAACGTACTTTTGCCAACGCAAATGCACGACGTCACTTCGCCCATATTCAAGCTTACTCCGCTCTGAAGACTGGTTTGCCTGCTTTGTGCCGCCGCTTTCCACTGAAAGCGTGCGGCTTTTCTTTTGCCTTGTTCCAGCTCGCATGCCTCAGCTTCTGCCCTACCTCGCGCAGTATAAACTCAACGTTAAAAACGAAATTCTAGCGGGCCTAACGACGGCGCTGGCGCTGGTGCCGGAAGTAGTCGCGTTTGCCCTACTCGCCCACATCAGTCCGCTGGTGGGTATCGGCTCGGCATTTATTATTTGTCTTATCACCAGCGTTTTCGGGGGCCGACCCGGCATGATTTCCGGGGCGGCCGGCTCGGTGGCGGTGGTGATTGTGAGTCTGGTGGTGCAGCACGGCCCCGACTATCTATTCGCTGCCGTGGTGCTGATGGGCTTGCTGCAAGTGGCTATTGGGCTGCTGCGGCTGGGCAAATTTATCCGGCTGGTGCCGCAGCCGGTGGTCTATGGCTTCGTCAATGGATTGGCAGTCATCATCTTTATGGCGCAGCTGGAGCAGTTTAAGGTGCGCGATGCTGCTGGCACAGAGCAGTGGCTTACGGGCGAGCCTCTGCTGCTGATGCTGGGACTGGTGGCCCTCACCATGGCCATTGTGTACTTTCTGCCCAAGCTCACGAAGGCTGTTCCGGCCTCGCTGGTGGCCATTATAGTGGTGTCGGCGCTGGTGATTTTGGGCGGGCTCGATACCAAATCAGTGGGCGACATTGCTTCTATTGCGGGCGGGCTGCCTACGTTTCATGTGCCACAGGTACCGCTGGCCTGGCACACATTGGTTATCGTGTTTCCCTACGCCCTCATCATGGCGCTGGTGGGCCTCACCGAAAGCCTGCTGACACTGACCGTAGTGGATGAAATGACCGATACCCGCGGCCGGGGCAACCAAGACTGTGTAGCGCAAGGCCTTGCCAACATCACCTCGGGTTTTTTCGGCGGTATGGGCGGTTGTGCCATGATCGGGCAAACCATGGTCAATCTGGAATCGAGGGGGCGTGGGCGGCTGTCTGGATTGGTAGCGGCGGTGGCGCTGGCATTGTTCGTAGTGGTGGGCTCATCCCTGATTGAGCGGCTGCCGCTGGCCGCGCTGGTGGGTGTGATGTTTATGGTGGTAATTGGCACGTTTGAATGGGCCAGCCTACGCATTTTGCGCCGGATGCCCCGGGCCGATGTGCTGGTGATGCTTGTGGTGACGCTCGTGACGGCCATTTCGCAGAATCTGGCGCTGGCGGTGCTGCTGGGCGTCGTTATTTCTGCCCTGGTATTTGCCTGGGAAAACGCCAAGCGCATTCGGGCACGTAAGTATCTGGATGAAGCCGGCGTGCGCCACTATGAAATCTACGGCCCGTTGTTTTTCGGCTCGGTGCAGGCGTTCAGCGAGAAGTTCGACACGGCCGGTGACCCGCAGCAGATTGTTATTGATTTTCAGGAAAGCCGCGTGGCCGATATGTCGGCCATTGAGGCCCTGCACAAACTCACGGAACGCTACCACCGCCTGGGCAAAACGGTGCACTTGCGCCACCTCAGCCCCGACTGCCGCCGTCTATTGGCCAACGCCGATTCCATTATCGAAGTTAACGTTCTGGAAGACCCACTGTACACCGTAGCCGGCGCCAACCAAATGTACTAGCGTTGGGCCCAGCCCCTGATAAAGGCACTCTCAATCGAGTGTGGGACCATTGCGGACAAAGTATATCTTCCTACAACGACTGGCTTCCGCAGCCGTTCCTATGGCTGTACTACTCTATTCCGTTCCCCGTTCTGCCCCATGAAAAAGCCCTACCTGCTCCTGCTTGCGCTCCTGCTGCCACTGCTGGCTGTGTCTCAGACGCCGGCCATTACCCGCCTCAACCCAACCAACTGGTGGGTAGGCATGAAGTACGCCAACGTGCAGCTGCTTGTGTATGGCCCACAGGCCGGCACTCTCACCTACTCTATCACCTACCCCGGCGTCAAGCTCACGAAAACCAACACCGTTGAGAATCCGAACTACGCCTTTCTCGACCTGAGCATTGCGCCTACAGCCAAGCCCGGCATTGTGCGGCTGGTAGGCAAAAAAGGGACCCAGACTGTAACTCAGAACTGGGAATTGAAGGCGCGCGACAACAGCCCAAAGGCCCAGGGCGTTACGCAGGCCGATTTCATCTATCTGGCTATGCCCGACCGGTTTGCCAATGGCGACCCAACCAACGACAAGTTTGCCGACATGGCTGACCCCAGTTCTGACCGCGCCAACCCGTTCCTGCGCCACGGCGGCGACCTGCAGGGCGCGGCGCAGCACATCGGCTACCTCAAAGACCTGGGCGTAACAGCCGTGTGGTTTACGCCAGTTATCGAAAACGACCAGAGCCTAACGGATGAAGGCGGCGCCAAACGCTCGGCGTACCACGGCTACGGCTTCACCGACCACTACAACGTGGACCGCCGCCTGGGAGGCAACGCTGCCTACAAGACGTATGTGCAGCAGGCCCATGCCGCCGGCCTGAAAGTAGTGCAAGATGCTGTGTACAACCATGTCGGCAACAACCATTGGTTTATCAAGGATCTGCCGATGAAGACTTGGCTCCATCAATGGCCCACGTACACCAACACCTCTTACCGTCAGCAGCCCATTACGGACCCGCACGCAGCCCAGATTGACCGCCGCGTAACGCTCGACGGCTGGTTTGTGCCCTTCCTACCCGACCTGAACCAGCAGAACCCCTACGTTGCCAATTTCCTGATTCAGCATGCCCTGTGGTCGGTGGAGATGTTTGGGGTAGACGCGTGGCGCATTGATACCTACATGTACAACGACCAGCCGTTCATGAACCGTTGCAATGCGGCACTGCTGGCCGAATATCCGCGCATCCACATCTTCGGCGAGTCGTCGGTGAGCAATGTGGTAGACCAAGCGTATTACGTGCGCAACAAGATTGACTTTCCGTTTAAGTCGAATCAGCCCGGTGGGCTCGATTTCGTGCTGGAAAATGCTATGCTGGCCGGCCTGAAAGAAGTAGGTGGCACCTCCGCTACCGGCTGGGACAACGGCGTGCAGCGCGTTTACCAGGCGCTGGCGCAGGATGCTGTGTATCAAGACCCCGGCAAACTCGTGACCTTTATTGATAACCACGACCACAACCGCTACTTATCGGAAGTAGGGGAAGATATCAGCAAGTACAAGATGGGCCTGACTTGGCTGCTGACCACCCGCGGGATTCCCAGCATGTATTATGGCACCGAAATTCTGATGAAGAATTTCAAAGACCCTTCCGATGCCGAAGTACGCCGCGACTTTCCTGGCGGTTGGCCCGGCGACGCGCAGAACAAGTTTACGGCGGCCGGCCGCACCGCACCCGAAAACGATGCCTTCAGCTTTGTGCGCACCCTGGCCACCTACCGCCGTACGCACCCGGCGCTGCACTCCGGCAAGCTGATGCAGTATCTGCCGCAGGACGGCCTCTACGTATATTTCCGCTACGATGCCAGCGGCACCGTCATGGTGGCCACCAACTCTACCGACAAAGCCGCCGCGCTGCCTACCGCCCGTTTTTCAGAGCGGATGAGTGGCTTCTCGAAAGCCCGCAACGTGCTGAGCAATGAAGCGCTAAGCAGCCTCAGCACTATTCAACTTCCTGCCAAAACTGCTGTGGTGCTGGAGTTGCAGCGGTAAAAAGCGGGTTGCTTTCTGCGCAGAAATACTCTGCCTCAGAGCCGCCACCAAGAATGATTTATACTATTGACAAAAAAGCTTCTACCTCGCATACAAAGAGTATATATATAATTTTATTATTATTTAAGAAACTATCCATCATTGTCGAGGTATCCATTGCGGGCAAAGCTTCGTATAGCGGCCCATTACTACATCCACTCAACTCCTCTTTCACATGTTGAAGCAACTTTTTTCCCTGACGGCACTGGCTTTGGTACTTAGCGTCGGCACCGCTACTACCACGCAGGCCCAAACCAAAACCAAGTCGGACGACGAGAAAACCAAAACCAAGGATGCCGAGATGACCACCAAGACCAAGGTGGCCGACGATGGCAAAATGAAGGTGAAGGGCGAAGCCGCCGACGGCTCGAAGATGAAAGCCACCACCAAGCCCCGCAAAGGCGCTGACATGAAAAACATGCAGATGAGCGAGGCGGCCCCGGCTGCTGGTGCAGGCGTGATGGTGGGCGGCGCCATGATGACGCCGGACAAAGACATTGTGGACAATGCCGTAGGCTCCTCGGAGCACACAACGCTGGTAGCCGCCGTGAAGGCGGGTGGCCTGGTGGAAACGCTTAAAGGCGCTGGTCCCTTCACTGTGTTTGCGCCTACTAACGCGGCATTTGAAAAGCTGCCGGCCGGCACGGTCAACACGCTGGTAATGCCCGAAAACAAGCAGAAGCTGACCACTATCCTGACCTACCACGTAGTGCCCGGCCGCCTGATGGCTGCTGACCTGAAGGATGGCCAGACGCTGACCACCGTGGAAGGCGAAATGCTGACCGTACACCGCAAAGGCGACATGGTGATGCTGCATGACGCAAAAGGCGGCATGGCCAACGTCACGATTCCCAATGTAGTTTCGAGCAATGGCGTAACGCACGTAATCGATACGGTTCTGATGCCGACCAAGTAATTTCCCTTACTGCTATAGCTGGCATACAGCTGTGGTCAGGCAAGTAGCAGACAGCCGCCTTCGCAAGAGGGTGGCTGTTTTTGTGTAAATTATAAGGGCGCCACGGCAATTTCTGGCCTTTGCCACAATTTAACTATTTGGCAACTCGCTGATTCTGGCCAAAATCCCGACCTTTGCGGGCGTTTTCCCCTCAATCTTCTTTTTTCCAGAATGAAACACTTTTTCGCTCGGGTACTGGCAGCGGCGCTGTCGTTGGGCAGCCTGGCTGCTTCAGCGCAGATCATGCCGGCGGCTCCACCTACCAGCCTGCAGGGCCAGGCTCTGAAAGACTGGCTGCGCCAGAATTGGTACGATGGCAAGCGCGTGGAGCTGAGCTACAACACGGCCCGGGGCAAGATGTACAACTACGTCGACAACTTCCAGGGCCGCGTGACGTGCGTGTACTCCGGCTACCAGGAAACCGTGCGCCTCGACTCGTCGGCAACCGGCACGGGTGTAGTGAACCGCATCAACTGCGAGCATAGTATTCCGCAGTCGTGGTTTAACGAGGTAGTGCGGATGCGCTCCGATATCCACCACCTGTACCCGACCTACGACACCTGGAACTCCAACCGCGGTTCTGACCCGTTTGCCGAAATTCCGGACGCCCAGACCAACCTCTGGATGCGTGGCACGGTGGGCCAGAGCACTATCCCGACGTCTAACATCGAGGAATACAGCGAAGACAACAGCGCCTTCTTTGAGCCTCGCGAAGACCACAAGGGCAACTTGGCCCGGGCGGCGTTCTATTTCTACACCATGCACCAGAATCAGACGTTTGATCCGGGCAAAGGCACCATTGCTGCCTTGGCCGATATCAACACGCTGTATCAGTGGCACCTTGCTGACCCGGTAGATGCCCGGGAACGGGAGCGGAACCGCCGCGCCGCCAAAAGCCAAGGCAACTTCAACCCCTTTATTGCCTATCCCGACCTCGTAGCCCGCGCCTGGGGCTTCCAGGTGGTGCCTACTTTCTCGTTTGCTACCGCTACTGCCACCATTGCGGAAGGCAACAGCGGAACTGCTACTTACACTGCCACGGTAAACGTAACTCCTGCTCCTACCACCGCCCTGACGGTACAGGTGGTGCTGGATGCAGCTAACTCAACGGCTACCAGCGGCACCGACTTCACCTTTACTTCGCCCCAGACGCTGACGTTTGCGGCCGGCCAGACCTCACGGACGGTAACCGTAACGGTAAACGGTGACACCACTCCCGAAGCCGACGAAACGGTTGTGCTGAGCCTGCAGAACGTAGGCCCTACCAGCAACGATGGCGCAATTGGTGGCCCCTCTTCGCAGGAGCTGACCATCACCAACGATGATGGCACGCCTCCTTCGGTCCGTTTTGCGGCGGCAACCGGCTCCATCACCGAAGGCAACAGCGGTACGGTAACGTATACCCTGAACGTAACGGCCGCCAGCGTGCCGACCGGTGGCTTCACGGTGCCGGTTACGGTGGATGCCGCCGGCACTACCGCCGACGCTACCGACTACCTGCTCAATATCAGCACCCTGACGTTCGCCGCTGGCCAGACTTCGCAGGCCGTTACCATCACCGTAACCGGCGACGTGACGCCCGAGCCGAACGAAACAGTACGCCTGCGCCTGGGCACTCCGTCCAACGCGGCCGTACTGGTTATTGCGCCTACTACGCACACGCTCACCATCCTCAACGATGACCAAGCGCCGGCTGGCTCGCCCTGCACCGACCTATACTTCTCAGAGTATGTGGAAGGCGCTTCTAGCAACACCAAAGTGCTGGAGATTTTCAACCCGACTTCCGCGCCGGTAAACCTGGCTGGCATCCGGATTGAGTTGTTCGCCAACGGTGCTACAACCCCTACTTCTACTCAGGCTCTGACCGGCACCATTGCTCCCGGCGACGTGTATGTGGTGGCTAACACCGGCGTGGTATCTCCGGTAGTAGTAGCTCAAACCGACCTGCAGTCTGCCGTGGGCTTCTTCAACGGCGACGACGCCATTGCCCTGATTGACGGCACGGATACACTCGATATTATCGGCGTGATTGGCGTAGACCCCGGCACTACCTGGACCATTCCGGGCGGCGGCTCTACCACCGACAACACCCTGATCCGCAAGCCCACCGTGGCCCGCGGCGAAACCGACTGGAGCGTAGGTGCTTCTACCTGGCTGGCGTTGGGCACCGATGTATACACCAACGTAGGCAGCCATACCAGCAGTGCCTGCATCGTGAATTCGACGGTGAAAAATGCTCCCTTGAATACTGGACTGGCAGTGTATCCCAACCCGGCCGCAACGGCTGTTCGGGTGCAAGTACCCGGTTTGCAGGGCCGCCACGGTGCCGATATTCAATTGTATAATGCGTTGGGCCAGCAGGTGCTGCGCCAGGAGCACCTGCTCACGGGCGCCGATGCTGCTACGCTTGATGTACACGCATTGCCCGCCGGCCTCTACTCCGTGCGAGTAGTTGTGGATGGCGTGCGGTATACCAGCCGCGTGGCCGTGAAGCTGTAACCCCCTGTACTGCTGACTCAGGTCAGACTTCACAGCGAAAAAGCCGTGGTTCCCAATCGGGAATCACGGCTTTTTCGGTAGTAGGGCAGTTACTTTTCCGGAATAGCCAGCACCGGAATCCGACTGTGCGCAATCAGGCCGGCCGTGACGCTTTGCAAAAACTCCGGGCCTGGGTACATATGCTGCCGAACCACAAACCCAAGCAGGTCGGCGCGGTGGCGGGCAGCAGTATGCCGGATTCCTTCTTCTATGGCCGGATAGCGGGAAGTAGCAATTGTGTGCGCTATTCCTGCCAGTAGCCCGGTTTGATGAATACGATTGGCAATGTCGCTGACTTCCGGACCCGACTCGGATGCATACACATGGATTCCCACTACCCTCGGAATGATATGGCTTAACAACTCGTCCACGGCACCCGCGCCACCGGAGAGCTGCAGCGGAATGCTTGACGCAGTGAGGTAGGAGAACAACTCGGATACCACGTCTGCCGCTCGGGGTAGCCGCAGTGGCTTACGGTCCATGTCGAATACGATACGATGCGGAGGCTGCCCCGCCCGATAGGTAGCAGGCACTACAAGTAAGGGCAGCGGCAGGTTCTGAACCAAGTACAGAGCGGTACTACATTGTGCGCTGTGCATTGCTTTGGCTGGGTTGCTGTTGCCTACCACAATCACGCCTTTGGCTGTCATTTCCTTGGCTAATTCCTGCCTTGGCTCACCGGTAAGCACCTTACCGGAAGTAGGCACGTAGTGATTCGCCCACTCCACTTGCTCCTGAAGCTGACGCTGGCTATTGCTGTCTTCGCTGGGTTTGGCGCAGTCGAAACACGCTGCAACTGCTGAAAGGGCAGCGGGCACCACGTGGAGCAGCCGGATATGCGCCTCTGCCTGCTGCGCTAGCACCAATGCATGGTGCAGGGCATTAGTAGCCGCTATGGAGAAGTCAGTAAGGACGTAGAAAGTCAGCATAAGAAACCAAACCTGCGCTTTATACGGGCAAGGTTATCGAGTAGATAATATACATGCTTCCCAGGCTTTCTGAATTAAGCTAACATTAAATATCCTATTAATGCAATAAGCAATTCATCCTGTCAGCTACCGGTACAGGCTACACTGTGCCGGGTGGCTCACTACTGCTGCTTGTCCAGCAAGGGCTGATATTCCGGATGCTGTGCCACGTAGCTCTTCATAAACTCACAGCTGGTCCTGATCCTCAGGTGTTGCTGCTGCGCATAGGCTAATGCTTCTTTCGCCAGTGCTTCTCCCACCCCTTTGCCGCGCAAGGCTTTGTCAACGAAAGTATGGGTGAAGTCTATAACACCTTCGGTGGGAAGACTGTACGCCAACTCTCCGGAATGCCCATCTAGGGCAGCGGTAAACTCTTGGTCCTGGGGCTGATGCTGAATAGTGACTGGCATGTTGAAAGGAACGTTTGAAAAAAATCAAGAGGGTGCAAACCTGAAATCAGGCGCGGTATCTGATACGAGCCGGGGATTTTTTTGGTGCGCTGTTGTCCATGCAAGGGGTTGTCTGCGTATGAAACCCAACGAACTCTAGGGCCTCTCCTCATTCGTTTCACTTCCCACCTACATTCGTACTTATGCAGACTACCCCTCCCAACGGCGGCACCGACGAGAGCCGCGCTGACAACGAGTTTGAACAGGGCAACACCCCCGAAAATATCCAACAAGGCACGCAGCGCGCCAATTCTGCGCCGGCCGCATCTGGCGTGGCCGGTGCCAGCAGCACCCCACAGTACGGCGAATTTGGCCACGCCGAGACGCCAGTTGCCGCATCCGACAAAATTGAGTCACGGCCTGCCGGCACCAATCCCGGTGGTGTGGCGGCTCCTTCCTACACCGAGCCCGACCAGCGTGGTAGCGTACCGCAAAATCTTGCCCCGGACACAGTGCGGAAAGTAGAGGATGCCGAATACGACGAACAGCGGGCAGGCTGGGCCAAGGATGATCCGCGCTACGGTAGCGGCACCCGCAACTGGGAAACCGAGGAACCAGCCAACCCCACCACCGCGCCGGCCGACGACAGCGGACGAAAAGCCAGCAACGACGGCAGCAACGACAACCCGGACGAGTTCAGCTCCCTGCGCCCCGACAACGGCCGTGGCATTCCCGGCAAGTAATCTTCCGGCATCCCTTCACAGATTTCATAGCTCCCATGGCTTCTAAAAATCAAGATTCTGCCAACCAAAATCCTGCCGATGCCCTCAACCCCGGCGCGGGCGCAAACCTGACCGACGAGCAGCGGAAGCACCGCGAGGAGGTATATGGCTACAAGCGCGACGAAGAAGGCACCTTGGATACCTCAGCCCGGCTCGAAGACGAGACGGTAGGTATTCCTTCCGGAAGCTCTACTACCGGCCCTGACCCGGACACGGGTAGCCAGGTAGATGAGTTGAACAATCCGGATTTCAACAATCCCATCGACGATAATAACCGCTAGGCCTCCGTCGGTCTGCGGCCCAAAAAGCCCTCTGCATTTTGTGGGGGGCTTTTTTTCATGCCTCCCGTGCCCTGTACTGAACACCCAGATACATGCCAAGTCAGGTGCACAGCAGCCCGGAAGCCTTCTGCACCCTCTCCACCAGGGCACACGCAACCTTTTGCGCATTAGTGGCGCATAGGAATAATCCTTATACTTCTCCTCCTAAACCCACCTCGCTATGCCTGCTCACTTCCTCGTCCTGACTGACTTCACGCCTGATGCTGACCGGGCGCTGGAATATGCCGATGCGTTGGCCGCACCTATGGGCGCTTCGCTTGTGTTGCTGCATATCCGCCGCGAGTCTTTACTGGACCCCGATGCCTTCACGGGCAAAATCCAGCACATGAGCGAAGGCGAAGTAGCCGCGGCGCTGGCGCAGCGGGCAGCTACCGTGCAGGTGCCCATCGTGGTGGAAAGTACAGTGGAGGGCATATCGGTAGGAGTAAAAGAGGCCGTAGCCCGGCACCACTCAGCACTGGTAATCCTGGGCAAGCCCGACACCGAAGACACGCCCGATGAGTTAGTGGCCAGTACGTCGCTTAAACTGCTGCGAGCCACGCAGGTGCCGCTGCTGGTAGTACCGGTTGGTACAACCGCAGCAATGCCTCCGATGTGCATCACCCTGGCTGCCGACGGGCAGGCATTCCGGTTAGCCGAACCGGTCATCGTATCGGTTCAGAAGCTGCTGCAGCGCCTGCGGCCCGAACTGACCGTAACTCACGTAGCAGAGCCCGAAGACAACGACGATTCCAGTGTGGCCCTGGCCACTGTGCTGCACAGCGGCCTTGGCACCGATTTGCCCACCATCAAAACATACGGTGTACGCCACCGCACTCCGTCGCGGGGGATTCTGCAGGCCGGCCATGAAACCCGCGCTGACCTGTTGGTGCTAGTAGCAAGACGGCGCAGCTTCCTAGGGCAGCTGTTCAACCGCAGCGTATCGGCGCAGGTGATTCTGCACAGTGAGCTGCCGGTGCTGCTGCTGCCAGCCAGCGAATAGCTTTGGGCTCTAGAGGCCTACCAGCGTGCTACGGCGCTCCAGCAGGCACACGTCGCGCCACTGGCCGTGCAGTTGGCCCAGCTTTTCGCGGATTCCGACCGTGCGGAAGCCAGCCCGATGATGCAGCGCTAGGCTGCCCACGTTTTCCCGGATGATACCTGCCTGCAGCGTCCAGATGCCGTGCTGCTCTGACTCCTGCACCAGTTCCTGCAGCAGCCGCAACCCCACGCCCTGGCCCCGGGCAGCCGCTGCTATGTACACGCTTACTTCGGCCACGCCACTGTACACACACCGTCCCGAAACCGGCGTCAGGGCGGCCCAGCCCAGCACGGTACCGGCAGCGTCCAGCGCTACTAGGCGGCTGTGCGCCAGGTGCGCCGTATCCCAGGCCTCCCAGGCTGGCACTTCGGTAGCCAAAGTGGCATGGCCGGTGGCAATACCTTCGACGTAGATAGCGGCTACGGCCGGATAGTGGGCCGCCTGCAACGGCGCAAGCATACTGAAAACGGACGTCTGGATACTGGAAGCGGGCATTAGAAAGGCAGTTAGAAGACCGAGAAAGCAGCAGCGGCGAAGATAAAAAGGAAATCCTGAGCCGCGGATATTCAGATACCATCCTGCTTGTAGCCCGCCGTGCCGACAGTTTTTACCAGAGCCACCCGGCCTGCACGCCGCCATAATGGTTGCGGCCGGGAGCGGGCTGGAAGTAGCGGTTGCCAAAGGCATTTAGGTCGTTGCCGAGGCTGTAGCGACGGTCGGTGGCATTTTCGAGGCCGGCATAGAGGTCGAGTTGCAGCTTGCGGAAGGTGCGCCGCCAGCCGCCGCGCGCCCCGAAGGTCCAGTAGCCGGGCGCGGCTTCGGTGTTGGCATCGTTCACGAAGATGCGGGCTTGGTGATTGACAGTGGGGCTAAGGTAGAAGCCGTGCGATTCGCTGAAATCGAGGCCGGCTGTAAGGGTGTGAGGGGCGGTACCGGTGAGGCGGTTGCCGCTGTAGTCGTTGCCGTTGCTTTCGTAGCGGCCGAAACGGTAGTGGTTGTAGGTGTAGCTGGCGAAGGCCCGCAGGCCTACGTTGCCGGGTACTTTCCGCATCTCATACGCGGGACCGGCCGGGGTCGGGACTTCCACGTTTTCAACGCTGGCCATGCGCCACAGCCAGCCGCTGAAGGCCGCTTCCAGGCCGCGCTGGCGGGTGTTGCCGGAGTTGGCGAACAGCTGCGTGCCCTGGTCGTCGGTGCGCGTGACGATGGTTTGGCGCAGGCGGAAATCGTAGGCCGCTATATCGAACGTGATTCGCTCGTTCAGGAGCGTGCCGCGGGTACCTAGTTCGTAGCTGGTGCCTCGCTCGGCCTGTAGGGCGGTATTCAGGGAGCCATCCGAAGGCCGGATTTCCTCTTCGGTGGGTGGCGAAAAGCCGCTGCTCGCGCTGGCGTAGACAGAAATCCGAGGAGTTACTTCTTTCAGCAGCGCCACCCGCGGCGACACCTGGGGGCGGAAATCACGCGTGACCTGGTAGGCGGCAAAGGGGGGCGTTACGGCTTCGGTGAGGCGGTGGATGTGGTAGCGCAGGCGGTTGTAGCTGGCGCCGGCTGTGAGCAGCAGCCCGGCGGGTAGCTCGTAGTCGGCCTGGGCGAAGGCGAAGCCGGTAAGGGTGCGAATTTCGTCGTCGTAGCGTAGGGGGCCGGGGGTGCCGGCGCGGTTCTGGTAGTTGCGGGAGTTTTCGAAGCTGGTTTGCAGCTCCCCCCCACCCTGCAGGCGTAGCGTGCGGCCGGCTAGTGCGGTGCGGTAGTTGAGCGTGGTGCGCCCGCCGGTGCCGAGTTGGGTGTTGCGCTCAAAATCAATCAGAAAAGGAGTTTTGATGGCGCTGGTGGTGCCGTAGAGGGTGGTGCGGCTGCTGAAACGCTCGGAGAAGCGGTGCTCGTAGGTGCCGCCCAGCAGCACGGTGCGCGAGGCGTAGGCGGCGCGCTGGGCCACGGTGCCGGCGGCGGTGGGGGTGCTGGGGCGGGCCTGGCGCGCGTCCTGCTCGAACTGGGCACGGGTGAGGCTGCCGGGCAGTTGGTAGTCGAGGTCGGAATAGAGGGCGTGGAGGCTGAGGGTACCTTTTTCGGAAGCCTGCAGCTCACCGTCGAGAGCCAGCACGTCGCGGCGGAGGGCGCTGTTCTGGCGGTAGCCGTCGAGGGTCTGGCGGGCGTACTGGGCGCGGAAGTAGCCGGTGGCGCTGCCGGTTTCGGCGGCTACGGTATAGCGGCGCAAACCGAAGCTGCCGGCCGAAAAGCCGACCTGCGCCCGCGCCTGGCCGACTACGGGGCGGCGGTTGCGGAGCAGTACCGCACCGCCCGTGCCGGCCCCGTAGACGCTGGCGGCGGGACCTTTCACGACTTCGAGGGCGCCAAGCTGGGCGGGGTCGAGGAGGTTGAGGGGGGTGCTGCCGCTGGCTTCTGTGAACGGAATGCCTTCGTAGTAGACTTTGACGTTGCGCACGCCGAAGGGCGAGCGGAGCGTGCTGCCACGCACGCTGAGGCGGTAGCTGGCGGTGGCACGCTCTTCGAGGCGCACGCCGGGCAGGGTGTTGACGGCCTGGGTGAGGGCATTTTGGGGAAACCGCTCGAAGGTAGCGGCGTCTACCACGCCCACGGCGGCGGCGGTGCGGCGCAACGGCAGCTGCTGCCCGTAGCCGGTGACGGTGGCTTCGGGCAGGGCCACGGTGCGGGTGGTATCGGGGGAGGTTTGGGCAAAGAGGGAAGCGGGCAGCAGCAGGAGCGGCGCGGCGTAGCGGAGGGGCATTGGGGAATGATAAGTGTCAATGTGGCTAACCTGAAAACCGGCATCAGGGTTGGGGTGATGAGGTAACAGGTGTCAGGCTGCGGGGGATGACTGTCAGCTTGCGGGAGATAAGTGGCAGGTTGCGGGGAATGACTGTCAGGCTGCGGGGGGATGTCTGGCAAGGTGCGGGGGATGAGTGGCGGGTTGCGGGAGACAGGTGGCAAGGTGCGGGAGAACCTGAGAAGCTTCCGGATGCAGCGCTGGAGTTTCCTGGAGTTCTTTGGGGGCGGTTTGTGGGGTGTGCAGGTAGTAATAAGGTCCTTCGCAAGCTCAGGATGACAGGCGACAAACAGCAGGCGACCAACAGCAGGGCTTGCGGCTTCTTTGCTATCTTTCAACGCTATACTTCCTGCCCTATGCTGCTACCGCTGCACCTACCCCGCCGCCACCGCCGGCCACTACTGTTCCCGCCGGGTTTGCTGGCGCTGGCGTGGCTGCTGTGGCTGGGCTGCGTGGCGCTGCCGCAGATGCGGGGCATGGGGCGAGAAAGAGTTATGCAACTGACCTTGGCTCCCCTTCAAATACCCTATTATGGTGTGTTAGGGACCAACCTCATTGGGAAAGAGCCTTACTTTTCGTCGCTCGAATTGGCGGCTTTTCGCCCCTGGCAAGAGGTACGCTTCACAGGTAATCTGTGGAACGACTATTTCAGCTTTCAACAAGCTCAGACGACTGTTCAACAATTGCGGGCCAACCCGGACCATGACCGGGGTTTACGCATACAGTTTGAGCCACAGGCAACCTACAGTTCCTTGGTGAAGCTGTTTGATCTGTTTGAGGTGGAAAATGTCAAACGGTATTGGCTGGATATCCGGCATTCGCCAACCACGCTATATACTTTTACCACCAAGCCTTCGGGAGTTAGCTATGAGGATGTTCCGGCTTTTACTTGTGGTGTATCAGCTGAGCAAAGTCATTCTGTTCCTACCCCAACTGTCTGGGAGCGACTGGCTAAGTCTTTGGCTCTCTTACATGAGCCCGACTGGCGCAACTCCACGCTGCTGTTGCTGCTCATGGCGCTGCTGTCCGTAGTGCGGCTGCGGTGGCGGGCGGGATGAACGCCGGGACGCAACCCCAGCCCGTGAATGGGAGTTGAACGGAACCGATACTTCGTTCGACTTCTATGACCAAAGCCCCACTCCTGCTTGCTACGGCCCTGTTTGCTGGCCTCAATACCGTTACTGCACAGAACGTACCGCCTGAGGCAACGCCGTTTCAGATGCAGGGCAACATCTATCTACCCAGGAAGCTACCGGCCACGCCCGAGCGGGTGGCCAGCCTGAAAGCGCCGGCCGGCTTCACGGTGAGTGCCTACGCCGAGGGGCTGGACATGCCGCGCATGCTGGCGCTGGCACCCAACGGCGACCTGTACGTATCGAACCGCGTGAAAGGCACCGTGACCTTGCTGCGCGACGCCAACAAGGACGGCAAGGTGGAGCTGACGAAGCAGGTGGCGCAGAAGCCGCATCTGCACGGCCTGGCGCTGAAGGATGGTAAGCTGTATATGGCGGCGGTGCGGGAGCTGTACGTGGCCGACGTGAAAGCCGATGGTACGCTGGGCGAGCTGAAAACGCTGTACAAGGACCTGCCCGACGCGGGCCAGCACGCCAACCGCACGCTGCAGTTCGGGCCCGATGGCAAGCTCTACCTCTCAGTGGGCAGTACCTGCAATGCCTGCGACGAGGACAACCCCGAAAACGCCACGCTGCTCCAGGTAAACACCGACGGCTCGGGCCGCACGGTGTATGCCACGGGCCTGCGCAACACCATCGGCTTCGACTGGCACCCCACCACCAAGGCGCTGTTTGGCATGGACCACGGCATCGACTGGCTCGGGGATGAGGACCAGCAGGAAGAGCTGAACCAGCTGAAACCGGGCGGCAACTACGGCTGGCCGTCCATCATTGCCAACGGCAAGCCTTACCCGGCCAACAAGCCCAAAAGCGGCGAAACCTACGCCCAGTTTGATGCCAAAGCCGTGCGGCCGTTGCTGCTGTACAAGGCGCATTCGGCGCCGCTGGGGCTGGTGTTCAACCGCAGCCAGCAACTGCCGGCCGAGTACCAGAACACGGCCTTCGTGACGATGCACGGCTCCTGGAACCGGGCGCAGCCGTCGGGCTACAAGATTGTGCGGGTGCGCTTCAACGAGCAGGGCCAGCCCCAGCAGTTCGAGGATTTCGTGACGGGCTGGCTGGTGGAGAACGACAAGTCGGAGTTTGGGCGGCCGTGCGCCATTGTGCAGGCCGCTGATGGGTCGCTGCTGGTGTCGGATGATGACAATGGTGTGATTTACCGCGTGGCGTATACGGGTGGCGGGAAGGCCGTGAAGAAGGAGAAGAAACGGGGCTGATTCACCGGCTTGCTTGGTGTATGTTTCATCTGATGTAGCTGTCATCCTGAGCAGCGCGAAGGACCTTATCCCGTTGAACGTAATGTTCCGGCAGGATAAGGTCCTTCGCACTGCTCAGGATGACAGCCTATTTTATGTACAGTGGCCACCTGCCTGTGGGCTCTCCTTCCCTTCTCCCGTATCTTGCCGCGGCATGAAGAAACTTTCGCGTAATCTGACCTTCCAGGTGCTCACAGCTATTGCGCTGGGGGTGCTGGTGGGCACGTTCTTTCCCGGGGTAGGCACGGCACTTGAGCCGCTAGGCAAGGTATTTATCAACCTGATTAAGATGCTCATCGGGCCCGTCATTTTCCTGACGGTAGTGCTGGGCATCGGTAGTATCGGCGACCTGAAGAAGGTGGGGCGCGTGGGCGGTAAGGCGCTGCTATACTTCGAAATCGTGACGTCGCTGGCGCTGCTGATTGGGGTGGCGGCAGCCAACCTGGCCAAGCCCGGCGCGGGCATCGACACAAGCGGCGTGGCCGCCAAAGCCGCCGAAACCCAGAAATATGCCGACCAGGCCGCCCACATGGACTGGGTGAGTTTCTTCACGCATATCGTGCCGGAGAGCTTCGTGGGGGCGTTTGCCAACGGCGACGTGCTACAGGTGCTGCTGGTGGCGGTGCTATTCGGGCTGGCTCTCACGAAGGTGGGCCCGGCGGTGAGTGCGCCGCTGATTGCTACGTTTGAGCGACTGAGCCACGTATTTTTCGGGGTGCTGGGCATGGTGATGAAGCTGGCGCCCATCGGGGCGTTTGGCGGCATGGCCTACACCATCGGCACCTATGGCCTCGATACGCTGCTGCCGCTGGCCAAGCTGATGGGCACAGTGTACCTGACCATGGCCCTGTTCATTTTCGGGGTGTTGGGCGGCATTGCGCGCTACTACAAGTTCAGTTTGTGGCGGCTGCTGGGTTTCATCAAGGAAGAGTTGCTGATTGTGCTGGGCACGTCGTCGTCGGAATCGGCACTGCCGCGGCTGATGGACAAGCTGGAAGCCTACGGCTGCGCGCGGCCGGTGGTGGGGCTGGTAGTGCCCACCGGCTACTCCTTCAACCTCGATGGCACGACGATATACCTCTCGATGGCCAGTATTTTCCTGGCGCAGGCCTTCAACGTGCCGCTCACGCTGGCGCAGCAGCTCACCATCATCGGAATTCTGATGCTCACCAGCAAGGGAGCGGCCGGTGTTACGGGTTCGGGGTTTGTGGTGCTGGCCTCCACGCTGGCCGCTACCAAAGTCATTCCCGTTGAGGGCATGGCCCTGCTGCTGGGCGTCGACCGGTTTATGTCGGAGGCCCGTGCCATCACCAACATCATCGGCAACGCGGTGGCCACGGTGGTCATTGCCAAGAGCGAAAACGCGTTTGACGAGGAGAAAAACCGCGCCGCACTGGCCGGGCTGATACTACCCGAGTCGGATACGGTGGGGTAGTACTCCACCACTCCGCTACAACCCCAGCCTCCGCAGAGCCAGCAGGCACAGCGCGACAGAGCCGGAAACCCGGATTTCGCCGCGCAGCACCAGGCCTTCTACCTCGTGCAGGGGCACCTGCACTACTTCGATGTTTTCGGTTTCGTCTAGGTGCTGCTCGGCTATCTGGCGCACGTCGCGGGCCAGGAAAAACGAGAGGGAGTTGGTGTCTTTGGTGGGGTTGTCGAACACTTCCAGCAGCGGCTCCACGGTGTCGGAGGCGTAGCCGGTTTCTTCCAGCAGCTCACGCCGGGCGGCTTCCAGCACGCAGGTTTCGCCTTCGTCTACCACGCCGCCGGGCAGCTCCAACAGAATCTGACCGGCGGCGTGCTTGTACTGCCGCACGAAAATCACCTGCCGGTCGGGGGTGAGCGGAAACACCAGCACCACGTGGGGCCGTACGCTCACGAAATAGTCATCGAGCTGCTGGCCGCTGGGCAACTGCACATGGTCGCGGCGCAGCGTATACCACGGATGCTCAAACACCAGCTCCGATTTCAGCGTTTTCCAGGGCTCGATTTTCTTTTCTTTGTCATGATGGTAGGCAGAAAGGCGCAATGTATACGGCCGTAGCCATTGCTGCGTAGTTTCGGCGGGCCGAAGCCCTGCTGACTTGCCTATCCGTTGCCTTTCCGTTTTGCCCTGCTCTATTCTATGCCTGCCCTTTCCCCCGACCTGCGCAAAGCCCTGCTCGCCCTACCCGAGAAAGAAAAAGACCAGCTGCTGGCGCGCCTGGTGGCGCAGGATGCCGTGCTGACAGAGCAACTGGCCTACCGGCTGCTTGAAGGCGACGACGCGCTGGAAAACCGGCGCCAACGCCTGCAAACGCAGGTAGACGACCCCGTACGCGGCTACCACCAGACGCCCAACGACCTGCTCCATATTGTGCGGCAGCTGCAGGCGCGGCTTGCGTACCACGCCAAAATCACGGGCGACACGCAGGGTGAAATCGAGCTGACGCTGCGCCTGCTTACCAATATTTTCCGGCACCAACCTGAGGCCGTGGCGCGCCTGCACGGCCCCACCCAGCCGCTGCTGCAGCACATGGCCCGCCGCACTGCCGATGTGCTCAAGCAGGTTGCCAAGCTTCATCCCGACTATTTAGTAGAGCTGGAGCCTGCCCTCAATGAGCTGCTGACGCTGCTATATGCGTCGGCGGCCGCGCCGCTGGCCCGGGAATTGGGCGTGCCCGTGAGAATTGAGAATTGAGAATTGAGAATTAGAAACGCACCTTATGTCAGGCCAGATTACACTGCTTTTTACCTCTTATTTTAGAGCCCGAAACTGGATAGGCAGCGTGTAGGCGACGCGCACAGGCTGGCCCTGCACGCGGCCGGGCATCCACCAGGGCATGATGCGGACAAGGCGTAGCGCTTCTTCGTCGAGGCCGGCGCCGAGGCCTTTTACCACCTTCGCATCCTGGATCCGGCCTTCTTCATCGATGATGAAACTGATGTGGACTTTGCCTTCCAGGCCTTTGCGCAGCGCCTCTTCGGGGTAGCGGATTTTGTCGCGCAGAAACCTCTGAAACGCCGGAGCGCCGCCGGGGAAGGCGGGCATTTGTTCGGCAATGTTGTACACCATCGGTACTGCTGCGGCTCCGGCTGCGCCAGCTTCGGGTTGCGTAAGGGCAGTAGTGCTGGCGGTTTGGGCTAGTAGCGGGCCAGCAAGCAGCACACACCAAGGCAGCAGAACAAGAATACGGAACATAGGAACGGGGCGTAACAAGTTGGCCGACAAAGCTACTTCCACCGCTAAGCGCGACTGTAACGCCAGCGTTATGCTTGCGTTGTGCTTCTGTTGGGTGCAGAAACCGTATCCTTTGGCAGCCAAAAGCTGTATCTTAACTACAGACCACTTCGCTCACTCTACTCTTACTGCTATGTCAACCCTGCCGTCTCCTGATAACGTGCGCCCACCCCAAAACCTGTCCGATGCCTCCCTGCGCCAAGCGCTGGACGAGTTGGACAGCAAAATCCGGACGTTACAAAACCGTGCGCATGCCACCACGGCAGGCGCCACGCACACCTACCACGAGCACATTGCCAGCTTGGAAGCCAAGCGCCACAAGCTGCAGGAGCGCCTGGGCCCCGCTTCCGAGCAAAACGCGGCCTCACCTGCCAACGACTCGGAGCGCAATACCTGGGACGAAATCTGGCGCGGCATCGAAAACCTGCGCGAAGATCTGCGTAACATCATTTAGGGCAGTTCCTGCTTTTACGCTGCTCTGCGTATCATAGCGGCACCTCGTGGGAGGTGCCGTTTTTTGTTGTGTAGGAATATCATTCGGCTGGGTGCCGGGCAGAAGGCCCAACGGGTCAGAAGGGATTTTGTGCCGTTCGGCCGCCGGATTTACCGTTCGCTCAAAAGCAGTTTCGGTTGGGCTGAGGACCGGCTAGGTTTACATCATCAATCAACCTTTCTCCTTCTTCCGCCATGAACCTGACCGCTACCCTCCGCCCGATTTTTGCCGCCCTGCTTTTCTCCGTTGCCTCCGTTGCCGCCTCTTCGCCAGCCCTGGCCGCGGCCCCAACCACCACTGCCAGCACCGCCGCCGACACTCCGGCCGCGCACCCCAACTTCACGGTGCGGGTAGTGGGCAAGGGCAAGCCCATGCTGCTGATTCCGGGCCTGACCTGCCCCGGCGCGGTGTGGGACGAAACGGTGGCCCGCTACCAGAGTCAGTATCAGTGCCACATCATCAGCCTGGCTGGTTTCGGGGGCAATGCCGCCCCGGCTTCCACGGACCAGTTGCTGCAAAACGTGCGCGACCAGCTACTGACCTATATCAAAGCGCAGAAATTGAATAAGCCGGTGGTGGTGGGCCATAGCTTGGGCGGGTTCATGGGCCTGTGGTTGAGCACCACGCAGCCCGATGCCATTGGCCAGCTGGTTATCGTCGATTCGCTGCCGTTCCTGGCGGCCGTTCAGAATCCGGCCCAGACGGTGGAAGGTGCCAAGCCCATGGCCGAAGGCATGCGCCAGCAGATGGCCGCCGGCAAGATGACCATGCCCCAGGCCCGCCAGATGAGCGCCGGCATGGTAACGGACACGGCCCGCATGACGCAACTGGCCCGCTGGAGCGTGGCCTCCAGCCCCGCCGCCGTAGCCCAGGCTATGTACGACCTGTTCACAACTGATTTGCGCCAGGATATTGCCCGCGTGCAGCAGCCGGTGCTGGTGCTAGGCGCCTGGGCAGCCTACAAGCAGTATGGTTCAACCAAGGAAAGCACCCGTGCCATTTTCGAGCAGCAGTACGCCAAACTGCCCCAGCACCGCATCGAAATGTCGGAGGCAGGCCGCCACTTTCTGATGTATGACGATACAGCCTGGTTTTTCCAGCAGACAGATGGTTTTCTGAAGCAGCATTACGTGACGAAGAAGTAAATCGGTAACTGCCCACTTATCTTGCTCCCGCTGTTATTCGGGCTCGGCCGGCACTATCGGGGCCGGGCCCGAATGCAGCGTTTTATTCCTGCCGCAACTGGCCTGCTTATGTTCTTCTACGCCTCAGTGCCCGCCCCCAGCCGCCTCTACTGGCGCGCGCAGCTCAGTGGCTGGACGCTATATTTCTGCTTCAACCTAGCCATTTTTTCTGCTTTCGGGCGCTTTACGACGGAGCTGCTGCTGAATGTAACGGCCATTGTGCTGCCGATGATAGGCCTCTCGCACTGGTTGCGCTACCACATCCTGGCCAATGGCTGGGAGCGGCTGGCACCAGTACCGCTGGTGGGGCGCCTGCTGGTCACGAATGCGTTGCTGTCGGTGCTGAGCCAAGTCATTATCTGGGCGCTGCTGATTTGGGTAGTGCGCCCTAGTCCGGATGGCAAGCCGCACGGATGGGCGCAGTTCATTGGCTATTCGCTCAACGTCAATTTTGTACTCTGGCTGTGGTCCGGCTTCTATTTCGGCTGGCACTTCTTCCACCGCTACAAGCAGGCCGAAGTGGACAAGTGGAAGCTGGCCGCTGCCGTACGCGAAGCCGAAATGCGCACCCTTAAAGCCCAGATCAATCCGCATTTCCTCTTCAACGGCCTCAATAACATCCGGGCTTTGGTGACGGAAAACCCGGCCCGTGCCCGCGACATGATGACGCACCTCTCGGATTTGCTGCGCTATTCTATTCAACTGAACTCAGCCGAGCAGGTGCCGCTGGGCCGCGAGCTGGAAATAGTAGAGCACTATCTGCAGTTAGAAGCCCTGCAGCTGGAAGAACGGCTGGATTACTCCATCGACGTGGACCAGGCCGCGCTGCCCGTGCTCATTCCGCCCATGACGCTGCAGCTGCTCGTGGAAAACGCCATCAAACACGGCCTCGCACCCCGGCCCGAAGGCGGCTTTATCCGGCTCACGGCTCAATTGGATGGGGCCGGCCAGCTGCATATAGCTGTGCGCAACACTGGGCGCTATCAGCCGCAGCCAGAGCACGACGGCGTGGGCGTGCGCAACGCCCGCGAGCGGCTGGCGCTACTGTTCGGGACCGAAGCGCATCTGCACATCGGTAACGACCCCACCGAATCTGACACGGTAGTAGCCCAGCTGCGCCTGCCCGTACGTGCCGCTACCGCCACAGTCGCTGCTTAGCCGTATTTTCTGTTACTCTATCCCATTTTCCCGTGAACGTTCTGCTCGTTGATGACTCCCGCCTGGCCCGAACCGAGCTGCGCCACCTGCTGCAAGCTTTTCCCGATGTAACGGTGGTGGGCGAAGCCCGGCACGCTGCCGAAGCTCGCGCCCGCCTGCAGGACCTGCGCCCCGACCTGCTGCTGCTCGATATTCATATGCCCGGCGAAACGGGATTTGAGCTGCTGGCGTCGCTGGAAGCTGCCCCACACGTCATCTTCACCACTGCCTACGACGAGTACGCCCTGCGCGCTTTTGAGGTGAATGCGCTGGACTACCTGCTCAAGCCAGTGCAAGAAAACCGGCTGGCAGCCGCTCTGGAAAAAGCCCGCGCCAAGCTGCTGGCTCCGGCTGTGGTTGAAGCTGTAGCCGCACCCGCGCAGTCCGTTCCCGACGAGCCCCCTCCTACTCTGCTCACCGAGCACGACCAGGTGTTTGTGAAGGATGGTGAACGGTGCTGGTTTGTGCGGCTTTCCGACATCCGGCTCTTTGAAATCAACGGTAGCTACACCCAGATTTACTTCGAGCAGCACCGCCCGCTTATTCCGCGCACCCTGCAGCACCTAGAGCAACGCCTCGACCATAAGGTGTTTTTCCGGGCCAACCGCCAGCAGATTATCAACCTGAAATGGATTGAGAGCATTGAGCCCTGGTTCAGCAACACGCTCAAAATCCGGCTGCGCGGTGGGCCGGAAGTGGAAGTTTCGCGCCAGCAGTCGGTACGGTTTCGGGAGCTTATGAGCCTGTAGGATAATGTTGGGATAGTGTATCTTTTTTCATGCAACCGTAGTACACAGGGCATTACCTCACCTTTACCACGCGCAGCCATGAAAAATCTGCTATCCATACTTTCCCTCGCCGCCCTCGTTAGCCTCGGTTCCTGCGCCCAGGACCGGGTGACACAAAGCGCCAACCCTCGCGGCTACGGCACCGTGAAAGTCAAGCCGGAAAAACGCAAGAACAACAAGGCCCGCTTCTACAAGGAGCGCAACCCCATCGACCTAGGAATTGACCTGTCGCCGCGCAAGCCCACCCAGTACGAAACCGTGAAAGCGCCCAAGAAATACAAGTACAGCAAAGTCGGCTGGTAGTATTCTACCCATAAAAAAGGGCTGCCGGATGTACTCCGGCAGCCCTTTTTGTATGCTGTCATTTGCTATTCTGCCGGCTCCCGGAAGCCAACCCAGGTGAAACGCTTAATCACGAATTCAGGGTTGGTGAACGAGGCGTTGCCGGCCGGATTACCACCTGTCACGTGAAAGTCAGAGAAGCCGGCGGCCTGGTTCACGTAAATGTTGCCGGTCAGGTTGAAGCTGACGGGCGTGCCGGCTAAACTCATTTCATCCATAATCTGCTCTTTCACGGCGCTGTTGGTGGTGTAGGCGCCGCACGAAATAGCGCCGTATTCGCGCGCCAGCTGCGCCGCCAGCCGAATGCTTTCCTGCGTGTCTCGGGTCCTGATGACCAACATAATAGGCCCAAATAACTCCTGGCTGTACTGCTCTATCCGGTCGGCGCTGATTTCGTGGATGCAGGGCGAGCAGGTGCGCGCATTCTTGAATGTGGGGTGCTCCACGGAGCCGTGGGCCAGCACGCTACGGCCACCATCGAGGGCCAGCTTCTGCACCCGCTCGTGGGTATCCCGGTTCTGAATAGCGCCCAGCACGTGCGGCCCGGCCTTGGGGTTTTGGGCCAGCCCCGTAACGGCGGCGGCCAGCTTCTGCACCACTTCCTCGTAGGGCACCTGCTGCTCCCCAACCCGCATGCCGCCGGCCGGAATGAAGAAGTTCTGCGGCGCCGTGCACATCTGCCCCGAGTATAGGCTCACGGAGAAAGCCAGGTTCTGCGCCACCTTATCCAGGTCGTCGCAGGAGTCGAGGATGACGCTGTTGACGCCGGTTTTTTCGGTGAAGACCGTTTTGCCCTTCAGTCCTTCAAGGTACTCGCCAAACTGCGCGCCTCCCGTGTAGTCGATGAGCTTCACGGCCGGATTTTCGGCCAAGTCCTTCCCAATGAGGTGGTCGGCGGCATCCACGGCCAGCTGGCAAATGCGCGGGTCCAGGCCGTAGTCGGCCAGCACCTTCTGCACTTCGGCTACCACAATGGCAATGGGCAGCACGGCTTTCGGGTGCGGCTTGATAAGCACCGGATTGCCAGTGACGAGCGAGGCGTACATGCCCGGCACCGAGTTCCACGTCGGGAACGTGGAGCAGCCAATGACCAGCCCCACGCCTTTGGGCACGGCGCGCCAAGTTTTGTGCAGCGTGAGGTTGTATTTGCCCATAGGCTTTTCCCAGCGCGTTTCTTCCGGGAAGCGGGTCTGCTCCTCGTAGCCGGCCGCAATGGCCTCCAGTGCCCGGTCGGCGGCGTGCGGCCCACTGGCCTGAAACGACATCATGAACGACTGCCCGGTGGTGTGCATGGTGGCATAGGCAATTTCAAAAAACCGCTGCCGGATGCCTTCCAGGCTTTCTGCAAGCAGCGCGGCCCGCTGGGCCGGCTTCAGCTTGCGCCACGGCCCAAAGGCGGCTTCGGCGTTACGAACCAGCGTGGCCGGCTCATAATACGGGTACTCGATGCCCAGCGCCTCCTGCTCATACGGCGACTCTTCCTGCCCTACCCAGCCGGCCGGCTCGCCCTGCCGCAGCTCGGTGTAGCGCTGGTGGCGACGGGCCTCGAAAGCGGCGCGGCCGTTGGCATCGGCATCAGCGCCATAAATTTCGGGGGAAGGATTTTCGGGAAAAGCAGCGAAAAACGTGCGGCCGTGCAGGGCCTGGATGGCGGCGTCGAGGGCGGGCTGGTGCTTACGGGTAGCTTCGGTCATTGGGGGGTGAAGTAGCGGCGGGAAATTGAAGGCGGATTTCGCGGAGTTGATCGAAAACCGGAAACGTGCTTAGCGGGAACGGCTGGCGAAGTGGTTAAATTTACGGAATCAGCCCCGCTACGTTTGCCCTGATTTTGCGGCATCCATCGGCTGCAGCAATTCGTTTATCCTGAATCGGATCCGCTTTTTCCCTATCGATATGTTTCCACGGCTACGCGCACTGTCAATTACTGTTTTGCTAGGCTGTTTGCTGGCCCTGGGCTCGACTTCAAGCCACGCGCAGGCTACCTATGGCCCGCTCACCGCGGAAAACGCCGCGCCCACTACCCAGCCCGGCACGCTGGTATTTAAACTGCGGCCCGAATACCTGGCCCAGGCCAGCCTCACGCAGATTGCGCTGCCCCGGCTGGAAGCTACCCTGCGCCGCTTGGGGGCCACACGCCTGCGCCAGAAGTTTCCGAAAGCTCTGCCGCCTGACCCCAAGAGCCCCGAGGCCGTGGACCTGCGCCTAATCTATCAGGTGTGGTTCGGCTCAGAAACTGTGCTGCCGAAAGCCCGCTTGGCTCTGCAGCAAACCGGGGTGCTGGCCTACGTGGAGCCACTCTACAACCGCGCGCCGCTGTACATGCCCAACGACCCGCTGGCCGACTCCACCAACGTCAACGGCCAGCTCCACCTGAAAAACATCCGGGCTTACCAGGCCTGGGACGTAGCCAAAGGCGACACAACGGTGGTTATTGGCATTACGGATACCGGCTTTCGGCTTTCACACGAGGACCTTGACGGACAGTGGCAGCGCAACCGCCAGGATCCACCCGATGGCATCGACAACGACAATGACGGATTCGTGGACAACTTCCGCGGCTGGGACTTCGCCGACGACGACAACAACCCGTCCTCCGATTCCTATCAGCAGCCCCGGCACGGTGTGCACACCAGCGGCTGCTCCTCGGCCCGCCCCGACAACGCGCGGGGCCTGGCGGGCGTGGGCTTCAACTGCCGCTTTCTGCCCCTGAAAATATACCCCAGCACACCCGGCGGCAGCTTTTCCGGCTTTGAAGCCATTGTGTACGCCGCCGACCACGGCTGCAAAATCATCAATCTAAGCTGGGGAGCGGCGGGTGGCCGCTCGCAGTTCGAGCAGGATGCCATTACCTACGCCGCCGTAAACCGCGACGCCGTAGTGGTGGCCTCGGCCGGCAACACCAACGCCGAATTGGACTTCTACCCTGCCTCCTACGACCATGTGCTGTCGGTGGGCTCCAGCAGCGCTACCGACGTCAAATCCGGCTTTGCCACCTTCAGCCGGCGCCTTGATTTGGTAGCGCCCGGCGACGGAGTGCTGACCACGTGGGGCGACAACGACTCGGACTATATCCGGGCTACGGGTTCGTCGTTTTCGGCACCACTGGTGGCGGGAGCGGCTGGACTAGTACGGGCGCGCTTTCCGCAGTTGAATGCCGCACAGGTACGCGCCCAATTGCGCCGCACCACCGATAATATTGACCTACTGCCCGGAAATGCGGCCTATCAGGGCAAGCTCGGAACGGGCCGCCTGAACGCATACCGCGCCGTGCAAGCCAACGACCAGCGGGCCGCCCGCATCACGCAGCGCATCTTTGCGCCCGCCAAAGGCGCCTACCAGCCCGCCGACACCATCCGGCTGACGGTGGAAGTAGAAAACCTGTTGCTGCCAGTGCAGAACCTGACGCTCACCGTCACGTCGCTGACGCCGTACCTCACGGTGCGGCAGGGCTCGTTTGCGGCAGGCGCGCTGGCTACGCTGGCGCGGGCTTCCAACTCGGCGGCTCCGTTTCGGCTGGCGGTAGCGAGCATCGTGCCGCTGAACACGCGGGCCGTGCTGCGCTATCATTTCGCGGATGCGGCCACCGGCTATGAGGAAGACCAGTACGCCACCATCCTGCTCAACCCCGATTATGTGGTGCTGAATGCCGGCGACCTGGCCCTTACGCTCACCAGCCGCGGCAATATTGGCTACGACGGGCTGGGCTCCGACCTGGGCGAAAGTGTCAGCTACCGGGGCGGCGCACCGCTGCTGTATGAAGGCGGCTTGCTGCTGGTCACTGGCGCTACCCGCGTATCCAGCCGCCTGCGCAACGACCGAAACACCGCCGATACTGATTTCTTCAGCCTGACCCAAACTGCCCTGCGCCGCCAGCCGCTGCGCGCCGACCAAGAAGCCAGCGGCCTACTACAGGACTCGTTGCCGAGTGCTACACGCAACCGTACGGTGGGCGTGCAGGTGCGGCAGCGCGGCTTTGCTTGGGCGCAAGCCCCACACCGCGACTACGTGATTCTGGAATATCAACTAAAAAACGTCACGCCCGACACGCTGAAACCGCTGTATGCAGGTCTGTTCATGGACTGGGACGTGGTGCCCGAATACGGCCGCAATGTGGTGGCCTGGGACTCGGTGCGCCGTCTGAGCTATGCTTACGATGCCGGTAGCCCTACTACCTATGTGGGCCTGAAGTGGCTGAACGGTGGCACTGCTACTTGCTATGCCATCAATGTAAATGCGCCAGCCGGCAGCCCCGTGCAGCTTTCCAACGGCTTCAGCCGTAGCGAAAAGTACCTGACCCTCAGCAACGGTACCCGCCAGAGCACCACCGGCCTGCCCAACGGCACCGATATTGCGCATGTGCTTGGCGCCGCGCTGCCCCGCCTCGCCCCCACCGACTCAGCCGTGGTAGCGTTTGCCGTGCTGGCCGCTCCCAGTCTGGCCCAGTTGCAAGCCGCCGCCGATGCTGCTCAGACACGCTACAATCAGGTACTGCCTACCCGCCCGGCCCTAACGGCTGGTGAGTGGCAGCTATATCCAAATCCCGCTTCCGGACATGTGCGCCTTGAAATACCGGCCCGATTCGGAGCCCAGGAAATGCAGTTGCTGAATCCGCTGGGACAAGTGGTTCGGCGGGTTGCTATTGCTGGCGCTGGTGCTTCGCTGAATGTGAGTGGGCTGCCGGCTGGGCTGTATATGGTGCGAGTGCAAGGCGCAGCCGGGACACTGGTTCGGCGTCTGCTGGTACAGCCGCAGTAGTAACAACTATTGCACAGACTGTTGCTGTAGGCGAATGCACTTCGCCGGAAACGATAGACGCTACACTTATTATATCTGCCAAAGCTCTTCCCAGCTTGTTGTGTACAAGCTGGACCGCATGGCGCTGCGCCCTTTCCAGACAGCGCTTCGTGAGGCGACGCCGGCTGCCGCATAGCTCACCCGCCCTCGTCCGAACCGCTGGTTGAGAGTATCTACTGCTGCCATGAGTTGGGGCCGGTTCCGCTGGTCAGATGCAGTAACAAATAGATTCGTTTGTACCTGACCGGCTGCTTCCAAGCCACAGAACATTACGCCAGCACGGGTGTAGACAGTTCCGGGCCGCCAAAGCCGCAGAAGCGCACTATGTGCAGCCTTCAGCAGCTCTCCGGTATCGTTGGTTGCTATGGGCAATGTGAGTGTGGTGCTGACCGTGGCTGGGCCAGACCGGGCTTTGTACCGGTCAGTACCAAGCAGCACCGTGACAAGATGGGCGGCCAAATGCTGCTGGCGTAGCTTTTCGGCGGCACGGCAGGCAAATGTGGCTACGGCCTCTTGCAGCACTTCAGCGGCGTGCTGGGGCCGCCCAAACGAACGGGTGCATACGACGCTCCGGCGCTGGCGGCCACCAGCAGGCAACAGGCAGCCATCTTCGTCCAGCGCATGCGGATCAAAATCCAGGCAGGGATGCCCGTGCAATTCGTGCCACAGCCGCACTCCAGTAATTCCTCCTAATTGCCGGCGGACCCAGCTTTCGGGTTGCGCAGCCAGATCAGCAGCCGTTTCGATACCATACTCCCGCAGTTTGGCCGCGTAGCGCCGTCCAATGCCCCACACGTCCTGTATAGGTGTCTGGGAGAGTGCTGCAGCGCATTCAGACGCGGTTGTCAGCACTACAGCCCGCTCCGTGAGCGGCTGCTTACGGGCCAGACGGTTAGCGAGTTTAGCCAACGTTTTGGTAGGGGCCACACCCACGCAAGTCGGGATACCTACGTGGCGCTGTACAGTATCCCGAATCAGCAGCGCATAGGCCCGCACATCGGGTGCGGTGTAGCGCAGACCTGCCAGATTCAGAAAGGCCTCATCGATGGAGTATACTTCTACCTGTGCCGAAAAACCCGTGAGCACCTGCATTACACGCCGGCTCATGTCGCCGTAGAGGCCGTAGTTAGAAGAAAATACCGCTACTCCATGCTGCTCCAGCGTAGGGCGCACCAAATGGTACGGCTCACCCATCTTCAACCCCAGCGCCTTCGCCTCATCGGACCGCGAAATAAGGCAGCCATCGTTGTTGCTGAGCACCACCACAGGCTGGTCTGCCAGCGCCGGCCGGAATACACGCTCGCACGAAACATAAAAGTTGTTGCAATCTATCAGGGCATACATAGGGCGGGCTAGGCTTGCTTGCGGTGCCACTGCCGCAGTGGTGTAGCAGCCGGGCGGCCTTCCAGCGCATGTATTACGTGTGTCACAACGCCCCAAACTTCCAGACGGGCATCAGCCAGGAGCTCCAGAGAATCATACCGGTCGTTTTCGGCTTCCAGCCAAGCGCGGCCGTTTCGTAGTCGTAGCCGCTTTACAGTATGTTCACCCTCTACTACTGCCACCACGATACTACCGTCGCAGGCAGTTAGGGCACGGTCTACGGCTATCAGGTCGCCGGGGTGGATGCCAGCCCCGGTCATGGAGTCACCAACGATACGAGCCAGGAAGGTAGAGGCCGGATTGCGGAACAGATGCTGGGTCAGGTCTAAAGGTGCATCTAGCTGGTCATCGGCGGGCGACGGAAAGCCGGCGGGTATGGGGCAGGCGTACAGTGGCAGCTCGGCGGGCAGCAGCTGATGCGCAGGAATGCAATACAGGATGGCGTTGCTCATAGCGGTAAGCACCGGGGAAAGAAAACCCGGCACCGCTATTTACTAATAATTTTAGCAAATACAGTCATCTACCCATCTTCGCTCAGTAAATCCGGCAAGCAACTGAACATCGTATATAGGTATTAAAATTCTATTAAAACCCATTTCATGGCACTATTTGTCCAAAAATTGCACAACTAATTTTTTTGGAAAAGAGGAAATATGTTTATCTTTGGATATGTCGAAAGTAAAGCTTCCCGTTCCGCCTCCCATGCAGCAATACGCCCGCTGCATAGACGCCTCGCGCCGCCCCGCCGACCATGTAGGTGACTGGCCGGAAGCCGGCCGCGTGTATCCTATTCAGTTGCGTCGCAACGCCCGTACCGGTCTGCCGCAGGTACACGTGCTTGGCTTCTATGCCGAGCGCCCGTACGGTGCCTTTGCTCAGCACCGGTTTGAAACTGTGGTGCAGCTCTGGCTCAATTAGTCTATCTGCTTTTTCAACGCAAAGCCCGACCTCCCTGCTACACGTAGCTGGGAAGCCGGGCTTCTTTTTGGTAAGTGGCTATGAGCCACAGATGGTATTAGAACAGCCTAGACAACTACCGCTGTGCTTCGGTTTTAGCTTCTTTCCCTATTTCGATAGCCGGCGTGTCCTTCGCTTCTCCAAACAGCACTTGGTCGCCGAGATTATAGATTTCCTGAATATCGTGCAGGATATGCTCGAAGTCTAGATTCAGATCTTTGAGCAGACCGGTTTTCAGGTCGAATACCCAGCCGTGCACTGTAGGATAGCCGTTTTTTAGGTACGCCTGCTGCACCACCGCCATCTTAATAACGTTGACGCACTGCTCCTGCACATTCAGTTCAACAAGTCGGTCGTAGCGCTCCGTGGTGTCCTCAATGGCGTCCAGCGTCGTGTGGTGTAGCCGGTACACGTCGCGGATGTTACGCAGCCAGGGATTCATAATTCCCAGATCCTTGGGCTGCATAGCTGCCTTTACGCCCCCGCAGCCGTAGTGCCCACACACCACAATGTGTTTCACGCCCAAATGAGCCACGGCATATTCAATGACCGATGTGGCGTTCAGGTCGATGTTGATGACCAGGTTGGCCACGTTACGGTGCACAAATACCTCACCTGGCGCCACACCCATCAACTCCTCTGCTGTCACGCGCGAATCGGAGCAGCCGATATACAGATAGTCCGGCTTCTGGTCGGCAGCGAGGTGTTGGAGGAAATCGGCGTTGGTAGCTGTGTTTGAAGCTACCCACTGGCGGTTGTTCTCGAAGATTTCGTCGTACGTTATCATAGAAGTAACATACGATTTTTGCTATCAGACGATGCGCTGCTCACCAAATTTCTATCCAGCCTGCTACTTTCCACCGTCACGATAGTGCCAGAAGATGCCCGCGTCGAAAGGAGTCCAGAAGGCAGCCCGCTGGCCGGCCGCCTTTAGCGCCTCATTGGCCCAGCTGTTGCAGGTATAAAACAAGTTGTAGGTGCGCTTGGCCTCATAAAATGCATCGTGCTGGCCGTAGCTATGGCCCTGTATGTGCTCTACACGGCCCTGCACATCATAATCGAAGCTGTTGCGGATAAACTCAATCAACTGGCTGTACTGGGCCGGCGACAAATAAATTTTCACGCAGTCGGACCCTTCGACAGGCTGATTGTGGAACGTGGTATGCATGGCCGACTCGCCCAGCCAGAACATAGCTTTAAAGGCCGTACTGGGCTTTAGCTCGGCCCAGGTCGGCGTGTCGAGATAAAACCCCTTGTCGCCCCAGCCAAAGCCGACGTAGCGCATGCTGGAATCGGCGGCGGGCGTATCGGTGTAGCGCACTAGCTGTGTCCAGTCCATTTGCGCGTTCCGGACGGGCACCACAATATCGGTATGCACGCCATTAGACAGCACATACGCCTCAATAGCATCGGGGGCAGAATGGCCACGCTTGCCTACCGGCACGGCCGAAAGCCCCACGGCAGCTACCCCATACAGCACCAGCGCCCCCACAATACTCCCCCCCGCGTAAGCGGCTCCTTTGGCTATTTTTCTGAGTGTACTGGGCATGAATGAGCGTAGCTACGGTTGGGGTCAAGCTCTCATACGCAAGCTCACGAAAAAAGCCGCCTGCGTTCTATATTTGAGGAATTCACTTTTGCCATGCCCCAATCCGAAGACCAGATTTACAGCATTCCGGCCCCATACCGCCGCATGGAAAACATGCACATTGTGTTCTGGCTACTCAAGGACATCGGGTGGTGCATGCTATGGAAGCCACTGGGCCTGAGCATGATTGTGCCCACCCTGACAATTGCGCTTATTATCACGTGGCGCACCCGCAGCATGAAGGCCGAGTTGGCGCATAATTTGGCCATCGTATTCTGGATTTCGGCCAACTCCTACTGGATGATCAGCGAATTCATTGGTTTTGATACGGCGCGAGTGTGGGGCGAAATTACCGGCAAGCATCTGGCGCTCATTCCCTTTTTCACGGGGCTCGTCATTCTGCTCTACTACTACCTCGTGCAGAAGCCGCGGGAGCACCGGGCGGAGCAAGTAGCTACGTTGTAGAACCCGGCAGCCTTCTCACTATGTACATCCTGTATCTGCTGCCGGCCAGCATTTCATTCCTGTTGGTTTTCCTGCAGGCGCGCACGCAGGCCAAACGGAATATGCCGCTTATGCTCCATTTCAGGTGCCATATTCTGGCTGTAGGCGGCCTTAGCAGTCTGTTGGTATACTCGCTTCTATTCAGCTCCCGGTATTCAGCTGTACCATCCGGTGCAGTGTATGTGGTGCTTCCTGCCGTGGTGATTCTTCTGCCACTCACCCTCAACTACCTAGCTATTCGCCTGTTTTACTAAATCCACACTGCTGGCAGTGAAACAGTGTAGCTTGAGAGTCACTGCCTACTACATACTCAGCTCTGAACTGTTGCCACAAAAAAGGCCGCCTCCCAAGCAGGAAAGCGGCCTTTTTTATAAAAAGCTAGATTCAGAATTACTTCTGCGACAGTTGTGCTTCGCCCGACTCTTTCAGACGAATCAGGTTCAGGGCCGAGCCAGCTTTGAACCACTCAATCTGGCCTTCATTGTAGGTGTGGTTCACCGTGATGAGGTCGGTGTCACCGTCGGCGTGGTGCAGACGGATCTGCAGGGGCTTGCCGGGGGCAAACTCCGTCAGGCCAATGATGTCGAACGTGTCGTCCTCCTCAATCAGGTCGTAATCGGCCTTGTTGGCGAAGGTGAGGCCCAGCATGCCCTGCTTCTTGAGGTTGGTTTCGTGAATCCGGGCGAAGCTCTTCACCAGGATAGCACGCACGCCCAAGTGGCGGGGCTCCATGGCAGCGTGCTCGCGCGAGCTACCTTCACCGTAGTTCTCGTCGCCTACTACAATTGACCCGATGCCTTGAGCTTTGTAGTTACGCGCCACCGCCGGTACTGGTGAGTATGGCGTGCCTTGGGTCAGGCCATCTTTCACCGAGTTGGCTTCGCCGTTGAAGGCGTTGATGGCCCCGATGAGCATGTTATTGGAGATATTGTCCAAGTGGCCGCGGTATTTCAGCCACGGGCCGGCCATCGAAATGTGGTCGGTGGTGCACTTGCCCTGGGCCTTGATGAGCAGGCGCAACCCTTTCAGGTCGGTGCCTTCCCACGGCTTGAACGGGTCGAGCAGTTGCAGACGGTCGGAAGTAGGCGCTACTAGTACCTGCACGCCCGAGCCATCGGCAGCGGGGGCCTGGAAACCGGCATCTTCTACGGCAAAACCAGCGGGTGGCAGCTCAATGCCCTGCGGCTCGTCGAACTTCACCTGCTGGCCGTCTTTGGTCGTCAGCGTGTCGGTGAGAGGGTTGAAAGTCAGGTCGCCGGCAATGGCGAAGGCCGTCACGATTTCGGGCGAAGCCACGAAGGCGTGGGTGTTCGGGTTGCCGTCGTTGCGCTTGGCAAAGTTGCGGTTGAAGCTCGTGATGATGGAGTTACGGCGCTTCGGGTCGTCGGTGTGGCGGGCCCACTGACCGATGCACGGACCGCAGGCGTTGGCCAGCACCACGCCGCCCATCTGGGCGAAGGTGTCCAGCAAACCGTCACGCTCCACGGTGTAGCGCACCAGCTCCGAGCCAGGCGTCACGGTAAATTCAGCGTTGACCGTGAGGCCTTTGCTTACAGCCTGGCCGGCAATGCTGGCGGCGCGCGTGATGTCCTCGTAGCTGGAGTTGGTGCACGAGCCAATCAGGCCAACTTCCAGCTTCTCGGGCCAGCCGTGCTCTTTTACGGCTGCCGCGAATTGCGAAATTGGCCAAGCAGCGTCCGGCGTGAACGGGCCGTTCACGTAGGGCTCCAACTCGTCGAGGTTAATTTCGATAAGACGGTCGTAGAAAGCTTCGGGGTTGGCGTACACCTCGTCGTCGGCGCGCAGGTGCTGGGCCACGCCGGCGGCGAGGTCAGCAATGTCGGCCCGCTCGGTGGAGCGCAGGTAGTCGCCCATCTTCTCGTCGTAGCTGAACACCGAAGTGGTGGCTCCGATTTCCGCGCCCATGTTGCAGATGGTGCCTTTGCCGGTGGCGGAGAGGCTGTTAGCGCCTTCGCCGAAGTACTCCACAATAGCGCCGGTACCACCTTTTACGGTCAGGATGCCGGCTACTTTCAGGATAACGTCTTTGGCCGAAGTCCAGCCGTTCATTTTGCCGGTCAGCTTCACGCCGATTACTTTCGGGAACTTCAGCTCCCAGGCCATACCGGCCATTACGTCCACGGCGTCGGCGCCGCCTACGCCAATGGCAATCATGCCGAGGCCACCCGCGTTGGGCGTATGTGAGTCGGTGCCGATCATCATGCCGCCGGGGAAGGCATAGTTTTCGAGCACCACTTGGTGAATAATACCAGCGCCGGGCTTCCAGAAGCCGATGCCGTATTTATTGGAAACCGAAGCCAGGAAGTCGTACACCTCTTTGTTTTCGGAGTTGGCAATGGCCAAATCTTCGGTAGCGCCTTCTTTAGCCTGAATCAGGTGGTCGCAGTGCACGGTGCTGGGCACGGCGGCCTGAGGCTTGCCGGCCTGCATGAACTGGAGCAGCGCCATCTGGGCGGTAGCATCCTGCATAGCTACCCGGTCGGGGGCGAAATCGACGTAGGAAACGCCCCGCTCAAACGCCTGCGAAACAGTGCCGCCGTACAGGTGAGCGTACAGGATTTTTTCGGTCAGGGTAAGCGGGCGGCCAACGGCGGTACGGGCGGCCTCAATGCGGGAGCCCATGCCAGCGTACACAGCCTTGATCATCTCTAAGTCAAACGCCATAATTCAAAAGGGAAAAAGTGGAGAGAACGTGCCTATTAAAGACAAGTACGCAAATATAGGTACCGGTCGTTGTGCAGCCCAACTTTTCGGTGGCTGGAAACCAGCATCCACCCGCATTTAGAATGATTCCAACTGGGGTGTACCAGAAGTTGCGCTACATTCACGGCCCTTGAGTACTAAACTAATCCGGGGGTACCGTAGTTTAGCCCCGAATCAACTTAACCTTCTTTGTATGCCCGTTGCCATTGACATTCGCAAGGCAGTACTCGGGGCCGGACTCGCGCTGGCCGCCGTGGCCTGCCAGCCCAATTCCTCTACTTCTGAAAACCAGGCCGCTACCGAAGCTGCCGGCACCGCCGCCGCTACAGCGCTTTCGGCTGGCACCTGGCGCGGCGTGCTTTCGGCCCAGGGCCAGGAAATACCGTTTCTATTTGACGTAGCCACCGACGGCGGCAAGCCCACCGTGACGCTCCGCAACGGTGAGGAACGCCTCAAGCTCGACGAAATCAGTTCAGCTGGCGACTCTACTACCATACGGCTGGGCGTATTCGATGCCGCGCTGGTCGTGCGCGCTGATGGTGCTGATAAGCTCAAGGGAACTTGGGTAAAATACGACGGCAAGGAGCCGTATCGGGTGGCGTTTGCTGCTCAGAAAGCTAGTGCTGATGCAGCCTTATTTACGGGCACGGCCAAAAACACGTCAGTTTTCGGTGACCTGAAGAAAGGCGGAACGTTCCGCACAACGTTCAAGGGCAGCGACGGCGAAACCACGCCGGCCGTGGGCATTATCACCCAGGATTCCCTAAATCCCACCCAGCTCACCGGCACGTTCCTGACTACCACCGGCGACTACCGCTACCTGGCCGGCAACCTAGTGACGAAGGCCGACGGCGAGCATATCCTGCTATCTACTTTCGACGGCAGCCACGGCTTTCTATTTGATGGCAAGTTGGACAAGCCTGGCAACATCAACAGCATCAGCGGCGACTTCTACAGCGGCAAATCGGGCCACGAAACCTGGACTGCCACGCTCGACCCCAATGCAAAGCTGCCCGATGCTAATGCACTCACTGGCATGAAGCCCGGCCAAAAAAAGCTGGATTTCAAGTTTCCGAGTATCTACGAAGGCGGCAGCATCTCCCCTTCCGACCCCAAGTACAAGGGCAAAGTGGTGGTGCTCCAGATCCTCGGCTCGTGGTGCCCCAACTGCATGGACGAAACTAACTTCCTGGCGCCCTGGTACGAGAAGAACAAGCAGCGCGGCGTCGAAATCATCGGGCTGGGCTACGAGCGCACCACCGACCAGAAGGTGGCCTCGCAGAAGCTGCTGAAGATGAAGGAGCGCATGAACATCGGCTACGACCTGGCCGTGGCTGGGCAGGCCTCGTCGGCGGAGGCCAGCAAGTCGCTGCCGCAGCTGCAAAAGGTCATTGCCTTCCCCACCACCATTTTCCTGGATAAGAAAGGCGAGGTGCGCAAGATTCACACCGGCTACTCAGGCCCCGGTACCGGCAAATATTACGAGCAGGAAGTAGCTGAATTCAACAAAACGATTGACCAGCTGCTAGCGGAATAAATCCAACCGCATAAGTCTAAAAAGGCCCGTTTTCACGATGAAAACGGGCCTTTTCAATTAAAAAACAATGTCCTACTGAGCTTGCCGAATTATCTCTACCACGGCACTAGCCCAAGGGACGTAACGAAGCAGGTGAGCCGGCTAACGGGTGCGTTCTAGAAGCACAATAGGTTCGTTGTGATAGGAGGATCGGGCGAATTCCCGGAACCCGAATTTGCGCGCCACAGCCAGCGAAGGCACGTTTTCGGGGTCGATGATGCAGGTGAGGCGCGCCGAGGGGAAACGGGGTTCTATCCAGGCAAGGGCCACCTGCAGAGCCTGTGTGGCAAAACCACGGCCGTGCACCCGCGGGGCTATCGTCCAGCCCGCTTCCAGCGTTCCTTTGAGGGAAGGCGTCAGGTCACGTTGGTAGTCGAAGAAGCCTACGGTGCCGATATATTTACCGGTTGCTTTTTCTTCTATTGACCATGCCCCATAGCCGAGCAGTGCCCAATGGCCTAGCTGCCCCAGCATCCGGCGCCATATTTCTTCTTCCGTCATGGGCTTATTGCCCAGGTAGCGGTAAAAAGCAGGGTCGTTGGCCAGGACATTGAACTCCGGCAGGTCGGATACCTGTGGAGCACGCAGCAGCAAATCGGGAGTTTCGAGCTGAGGAACCAGCGCATGTGGAGTCGTCAGCAGGCTCAGAGGAGTTGTCATGCGGGCAAGTATAACGAAATGATGTAGTCCAGCAGCAGCGACTAGCAGTAGCCGCTTCTCCCTAAGCTACTCGTGTGGCTGAGGCGTTGGTTACCCGCAGCCACAGTGGGCCTTTCGGGCGTAGTGTCACCAGCGGGTCGGTGCCAGGAGCATCGGGGGCAGTAGGCTGAAAATCGAAGTGGTGTAGCGCCTCCAGCAATACCAGCTGAATTTCGGTAAGAGCAAAGTGGTTGCCGACGCACAGGCGTGGCCCACCCCCAAAAGGCAGATAAGCATAGGCTGGAATTGGTGGTTCCTGGCCGGACGCAAACCGCTCAGGTCGGAATGCATCAGGGTCCGGCCACAGGCCAGGGTGGCGGTGAATGCCGTAGATGTAGATGGAAAACAGCGTGCCTTTCGGAATAGGCAGCCCCCGAAACTCGTCGTCTTCCAGCGCCACCCGGTCCAGAATCCAGGCCGGCGGGTAGAGGCGCATAGTTTCCTGCACCACCTGCTGGGCATAGGTTAGCTGCGGGAGTTCGGCAAATTCCGGCGGACGCTGGGCCAGCCCTGCCGCGACCCGCTCCTGCCGCACCCGTTGGGCCGCCTGTGGATGCTGGGCCAGCAGATAGAATAGCCAACTCAAAGCGTTGGCGCTGGTTTCGTGGCCGGCCAGCAGCAGAATATTGGCCTCATCCAGCAACTGTGCCTCACTCATGCCTTCGCCAGTGTCTTCATAGCGCGCATCCAGCAGCATCTGCAGCAGGTCGTCGGGCGCAGGACTTTCTGAAACGGTGCTCTGGCGCCGCCGAATGTATCCCCGCACTAACTCGCGCAACTCTTGGCTGAGCGCCTCGTGCTTTTTGTACGCGCCCCGCGCCATAAACCACGGCCGTAGATAGGGTTGCCGGATGGTGCGCACATAAAAGGCCTGAATGCGCGTGAGAATGTCCGACAGCCGGTTACGCTCCGCATCGGCCATACTGGTACCAAAGGTGGCTTGCGCAATAATGTGGAAGGCTACCCGGGTCATTTCAGCATGAATATCTACCGTGAGCGTGCTCTGGGGCGCGGCCTGCAGGCGGGCGCGCAGGTCGGCGCTCCACTCCTCGGCAGCGGCCTGCATCAGGCGGGTCAGGGCCGTGAGACGCTGCTTATGAAAGCCCGGCTGGATCAGGCGGCGCTGCCGGAGCCAGTCGGCGCCTTCGTTGGTGAGCAACCCGCGCCCTAGGTACCGAATGAGGCCATGCGTCAGGTCGGATTTGAGGTAACGGCGGTGGTTTTTCTGCAGAATATGCTGAGCCAGCGCCGGGTCACGCGTTACAATACAAGGCCGCACGCCGCCCAGGTGCAAACCCACCGTGTCGCCGTGGTGCGAAAGGGCTCGGTCGAGGTTGCGGATAGGCTCGCGGGCCATAGCCAGGGAACCAAGCAAGGTGCGCCACCGTGGCACCTTGGGCAACGTAGTTAGTTCAGGGGCGCTGGGCAAAGTGGAAATAGACATCGTAGCAGGATAGCAAGTAGAGCTGGGAAGATACGGATGCTGGTTCGTTAGGCGAGTGAAGCGGGCTTGTACACTTTCTATTCCTTGCCTGCTATTACCCCACCAGCATGATCTGCTGCAAGCCATCCACCTGCATGGCTCTGTAGCCCGGCACAACCTAGGCCCTACTTCTGCGCGTAGAGGGTTTAATGGCCGCGTGCGGCCCGCCATCCTTTCTCCAAACCCAACCCTCCTTCCTATGTGGATTCAGCAAAAACCCAATGCGCTTGCCCCCGTCGATGAGTTGCAAGGCCATACTGTGGGCTTAAAATTCGAATGCAACAAGTGCCACACCGAAGTATTCACCGACTCTATCGGCGTGCCTGCCCCCGACCATCTGGCCAACTCCATGGAGGATGACGGCCAGTTTGAAAAGGAGGAAATCAAGTGCCCAGGTTGCAACATGACCCACGAAATAACCGTGAAGAGCACCTTCGATGGCGTAAAATTCGACGTTTCGGAAGTGGCACCCGGTAGCGTAAGCTACCAGGTGAACCATTAAGCTACAGTTTCAGAAGATTTCACCGACGCGTATCACTCTATTGAACCGGTGTCAAACTAAGAGGAGGCTGGCCGAATGGCCAGCCTCCTCTTAGTTTGACACCGGTTCACACAACACCTCAGAGGAGGTTAAAGCCAGTGCTATTAGTGGTTCCGCTCGATGGTATAGTTAATGAGCTGCTCCAGTGAAGTGCGCGACGCCGACTCGGGAAAGGTGCGCAGTATGTTCAGTGCCTCGTCGCGGTAGCGCTCCATGATCCGGATAGCGTAATCTAGCCCTCCGGACTGCTTCACAAACTCGATGACAGCCTGTACCCGGTCTTTGCGGCCGTCGTTGTTTTTCACGTTGTAGATGATGCGGCGCTTCGTGAGCCAGTCGGCTTGCTGCAGCGCATAAATGAGCGGCAGCGTCATCTTTTTTTCCTTGATGTCGATGCCCACCGGCTTGCCGATTTCGGTGGTGCCAAAATCAAACAGGTCGTCTTTGATCTGGAAAGCCATGCCTACTTTTTCGCCGAAAAGACGGGCCCGCTCAATAGTGTCCTTGTCGGCGCCAGCCGAAGCAGCACCCACAGCGCAGCAGGAAGCAATAAGCGAGGCTGTTTTCTGGCGAATAATATCGAAGTACACGTCCTCGGTGATATCGAGGCGGCGGGCTTTTTCAATTTGCAGCAGTTCGCCCTCGCTCAGTTCCTTCACCGCATTGCTCACAATTTTGAGCAGATCGTAATCGTCGTTTTCGAGGCTCAGCAGCAGGCCTTTGCTGAGCAGGTAGTCGCCGACGAGCACGGCAATCTTGTTTTTCCAGAGGGCATTGATGCTGAAAAAGCCGCGCCGGTAGTTGCTTTCGTCCACCACATCGTCGTGGACGAGAGTGGCCGTATGCAGCAGTTCAATAAGGGCCGCGCCGCGGAACGTGGCTTCGGGCAGCGGGTCGCCACCGCTGATTTTGGCCGTGAAAAACACAAACATGGGCCGGATCTGCTTGCCCTTGCGCTTCACGATATAGCCCATAATCTTATCCAGCAGTAACTGCCGCGTTTGCATGGACGCCCGGAATTTCTTCTCGAACTCCTCCATTTCGGCGGCAATAGGCGCCTGTATCTGGTCCAGCGTAACGGTCATGCAGGTATTTTGGGCGGTGCAATGATACGGGGCCGCGCGGGGGTTTCCTAACGGGCAGGCCTGAGCCAGCACAAGCAGCGTGGCCCGCGGGCTTTGCCTACAGTCACCTGCCGCTGTTACCAAGCCGGGCCATCTGGTATAGCTACTGGCTGCCAGTAGATACTTGCTGGCAATCTGAAGTGGCCTCTGGTATTTTTAACACGCCTACGTGGCAGCGGCTCTACTTTGTCGCTACCTTGCTTCTCATGCAGCTTATGGTAGTGCGGCTGGCACTGCTGCCCGGCCGCAGCTACAGCAGCAGTTTTTCAGCTGCCATTGTTTCAGATTATTTACTGGCAGCTACAGGGTTCCTGCGGTTGCCGTTCCATCATGTCTGCGTCTCCTGTTCGTCTCGATTTCCAACTCACTAGCGCCCGGCACACCCGGCCGTTCACGGCCGATGCCCGCTACCTGCCCGATGGCCGGCCCAAACCAGTGGTGGTGTTTGTGCATGGGTTTAAGGGTTTCAAGGACTGGGGGCATTTTAATGTGCTGGCAGACTGGTTTGCGCAGCAGGGATTTGTGTTCGTGAAACTCAACCTTTCGCACAATGGTCTCGTGGTGGGCGGCACCGGCGACCTGGAGGACCTGGAAGCTTTCGGCCGCAACAATTTCAGCCTGGAACTAGACGATATTGGTACGCTGCTAGACCATCTGGAGCAACATACTGCCGTGTTACCGGCCACTGAAGCCGACTTTTCACGGTTGGCACTCATTGGGCATAGCCGCGGTGGCGGGCTGGTGCTGCTGAAAGCAGCCGAAGATGCGCGCGTGAAAGCCGTTGTAACCTGGGCTGCCATCAGCAATGTAAACCCCGGCTGGACCGACGAGTTGATGCAGCATTGGCAGCAGCAGGGCGTGTATCACGTAGAGAATACCCGCACCAAACAGCAGTTGCCGCTCTACTACCAGATTGTGGAAGACTACCACCAAAACCGGCTGCGCCTCGATATTGCGCACAACCTGCGCCGCAAGCTTCGCCAGCCACTGCTCATCGTGCACGGCGACCAAGACGAAACTGTGCCGGTGGAGCGTGCCCACGAGTTGAAAGGGTGGAAACCGGAAGCAGAGCTGGTTCTTCTGCCCGCTGTCACCCATAATTTCGGCGGCGGACACCCGTGGCAGCAGGCAGAGCTGCCAAACGAAGCGCAGCAAGCTGCTGAGGCAACGGTGGAGTTTTTGCGGCGGGTAGTATAAGCTGATATTCTGGTGAAAAAGCTGTTTACACACCTTTTCGCATTCAGCGTTAATTTTTACTTTCTCTCCGCTTGTCTTGGCTTGGCCGCCGCAGTATACACTATAGATCAGGGCTCACTACATCCGATTGTTGCATTCTGCATTCCAATAGCTTCTTTTCTCCTTTGTACTGGCTATCAGCTACGACGACGGTCCTTCTCTTTTCTCAGTCCTGGGGAAATAGCTCTCAGTAATCACGACAAGTCAAACCTATTGCTGCAACAGTCCGGTTTCGCACTGACGCGCATTCCACTGTTCATTTTGTTACTCCTGACTCTCGCTTTACCCAGTAATTTCTTGGATGGCTTGAGTGAAGAACAGACCTACCGTCTTCCGCAGGTAGCCACGCTAGCTCTACTGTATTTCTGCTTCTATCGTGGCCTCGGTTTTTTCTCGCAGCCTAAGTTTTCGACTACTGCCATGTTTGTCGGCGGATTAATGTTGTCGGCAGTAATGTCGTACACGCCCGGCACCGCTGGCGCGGCTGTTTCCGCCCTGTTTCTGGTGCTGGCAGGGCTCTGGATAGTGACATGGCTACTGTACCAACGCTTTCATACTCCCTTGCCTGACACCCCTTAAACCATGCCTGTTGCCTACCTCCTGCTTGGCTCTAACCTCGGCGACCGGGCTACTATTCTGCGCGAAGCCCTACAGCACCTGCAGGAAGTAGCCGGCACAGTGGAGGCAGTTTCCGGGTTGTATGAAACCGCCGCCTGGGGCCTCGAAGACCAGCCACCTTTTCTCAACCAAGCTGTGCAGTTGCGCACGTCTCTGTTGCCGGAGAAGCTACTCGATGCCTGCTTAGCCACGGAGCAGCAAGCGGGTCGGCAACGTCTGGTGCGCTGGGGCGCCCGCACCTTGGATGTGGATATCCTGCTCTATGAGGATAAGGTGCTGCATACGCCACGCCTGACGGTGCCGCATCCGCGGCTGCCGGAACGCCGCTTTGCGCTGGTACCGCTGGCCGATATTGCCGCCGCCGTTACGCACCCAGTTCTAAAGCGAACAGTGACGGAGTTGCTGGCTTCGTGTCAGGATGAGCTTGCAGTTACCCGCTTAAAATAGGTATATTAGAATATTCAGAATACGTATTCTGCTTGGCCAAATTTGGCCCTCCCAGACGTGTGTTGGTTGGCCGTATCCTGAGAGAATGCACAATGGTATCTGCCAGGTGCGCCGCTAAAGCAAGGCCGGAAAACGAGCTTCTGCGCCTTGCTTCTGTATTCATCGAACTTTGTCACCTACAGGCTACAACTATGGAAGCACAACTGGAGCAGATTCGGGAGCAGCAAAAAGAAACCTGGAACAGGTTTTCGGCCGGGTGGCGAAAGTGGGATGAGTTCACAATGGACTGGCTGCGGCCGATGGGAGAAGAAATAATCAACTCTTTGGATCTGCAGGCCACCGATATAGTACTGGATGTGGCAGCCGGCACCGGCGAGCCGGGCCTTACCATCGCCACCATTGTGCAGGATGGAAAGGTGGTAATTACGGACCTCGCGGAAAAGATGCTTGCCGTAGCCCGCGACAACGCCGCTAAAAAAGGCATTACCAATTACGAAACCGTAGCCTGCGACGTGTCGGAATTGCCGTTCGAGGACGCCACGTTTGATGCCGTGAGCTGCCGTTTCGGCTTCATGTTTTTTCCCGATATGCTGATGGCAGCCCGGGAAATGGTCCGTGTACTGAAGCCCGGCGGGAAATTGGCGGCAGCGGTGTGGGGTATGCCCGAAAAGAACTTCTGGATTACGGCCATCATGAGTACCATCAACCGGAATATGCAGCTACCGGCCCCGCCACCCGGTGCGCCCGGCATGTTTCGCTGTGGCAGCCCCGGCTTTCTGGCCGATTTGTTCCGAAAGGCCGGGCTGAAAAACGTGACCGAAAAGGAAGTAACTGGCACGCTCAATTGCGGCACGAATGACAACTATTGGAACTTCATGAATGAAGTAGCTGCCCCGGTAGTTTTTGCGCTGAGCAAAGCCGATGAAGCCACCAGAGACAAGATTAAGCAGGAGGTTTTTGCCTTAGTAGACCAAAAGCTACCTGGCAAAAATACAGCTCTGGACTACGGAACTGTGGTGGTGAGTGGCGAGAAATAGCCTGCACCTGCTCAGGATGAAAGGAGAAGCGCCCTGCCGGAATTCCGGCAGGGCGCTTCTCGTTTCAGGTAGCTTGCCTGTTATACAGCTGCTGAGCTTACTGCCACTTCCGGCGCAATCTTCTTCACGAGGCCCTGCAGCACCTTGCCCGGTCCGCACTCCACAAACTCCGTAGCACCGTCCTGCACCATGCGCTGCACGCTTTGGGTCCAGCGGACAGGAGCCGTGAGCTGGCGCACCAAGTTTTCCCGGATTTCGTCGGGGTCGGTGTGTGGGGCGGCGTCTACGTTCTGGTACACAGGGCAGATACCAGCTGAGAAAGTCGTGCGCGCAATGGCTTCGGCCAGCGCCGCCTCTGCCGACTGCATCAGGGGCGAGTGGAAAGCGCCACCTACGGGCAGCGGCAGAGCCCGCTTGGCGCCGGCTGCTTTCAGCTGCTCGCAGGCCAGCTCAATGCCGCGCTGGGAGCCAGACACCACCAGTTGGCCAGGGCAGTTATAATTGGCCGCTACCACCACATTGCCGGCTTCACTGATTTCCTGGCAAATACGGGCCGTAGTATCGTCGTCGAGGCCGAGAATGGCGGCCATGGTACCAGGCTGCTCCTGGCAGGCGGCCTGCATGGCCTGGGCGCGTTTGGCTACCAGCAGCAGCGCATCTTCAAAGCGCAGCACTTTGGCCGCCACCAGCGCCGAAAACTCGCCTAGCGAGTGGCCTGCCACCATAGCCGGCTGCAGCTCGGGCAGCACAGCAGCCAGCGCTACTGAGTGCAAGAAAATTGCCGGCTGCGTCACGTCGGTGCGGCGCAAGTCTTCCTCAGAGCCGGAAAACATGATATCAGTGAGCGAGAAGCCCAGCAACTCATTGGCCTGGTCCATCAGGTGCTTGGCAGCCGGATGCTGCTCGTACAGGTCGCGGCCCATGCCGCTAAACTGGCTGCCCTGGCCAGGAAAAACAACTGCTTTCATGAGAGAATAATTGAGAGTGGCGAAGGATGGGGCGGCAAGATAGCCGAAATAAAAAAGCCCGCTACCGAAGGGCAGCGGGCTTTTTCGTGACAGCCAGGCAAGGAAAGCGTGACCGGCTAGCGGGTTATTTGCACCCATCCTTTGTAGGTACGCTTGGTGCGGTCTAGATTACCGAATTCCACCTCAGCCTGGTAGAAGTACATTCCTTCCACCACCGATGGCGCAGCTCCACCTTCTGCACGACTACCGCCGCCGCTCCAGTTGATGAGCGGGTCGGCGCTGCTCTCGTAGATTTTCACGCCCCAGCGGTTGAATACTGTGAACTTGGTGCTACGAATCGGGGTGAAGACCTTGGGCCGGAACGTGTCGTTCTTACCGTCGCCGTTGGGAGTGAAGATGTTAGGCAGCAGGAACAGCTGGCAATCATCCTTGCACGCTATGTTGCTGCGCACACTCCGGGTTCCGCTGGAATCGACAGACTGCACCGCATAGCAACCAGCTTCAGAAGTGAGGTTCAGGTGCTGATACGTGGTTTGCGTGGCCGGCACCGAGGTCAGGAAGCGCAATGAATCCTGGCTGTTGGGCGCATAGTAGATGTTGTACGAAGCAATGGCGCGGCTGCAGTCAGGCGGCGTATTGCCCAGCGTCCAACTCAGATTGTTCGTGTACACCGCTCCGCTTATAGGCGTGGCAGGCAAATCGAACAGGCGGCTGGCCAGACTGTCGCAGTTGGTGCGCTTGAGAGAAAGCACCGGCGCGCAAGGCACGTTACGCAACGCAATGCACTGCTGCTGGCTTAGATTAATCAGGTCACTGGGCAGTCGATTGCCATCGTATGCTCCATTCGTCGAGACGTAGTAGCAATATGTCTGGCCTTTCACGAGCCGCTGTGCGGCCGTGCCTTCATCCAGATAAGAGCCTCCGGTAGCGGTGCCGGTTACGGTAGCAATAGCCACGAAGGGGTCGTTGGCAGCGGGTCCTTTGCGGTACACAGTGGTAGGGCGCAGGGCATTGTTCCACGGCACATTGTAAGTCCAGCGGAGCGAAATGCCGTTTAGAGCAGTGGCACTGACGGCCGGCACGGCTGTGCCGTCTATCCGTACACTAGAAGCTGCCGTAGCCGTTTCGGCCACCAGATTCTGGCTGAGCAACTCTACCCGGTAGCTGTACGAGCGGTTTTGTGTGTCCAGCGAAGGGTCAGCATCCACGTAAGTGGTGTCGCTGACGTTGCTGATGGTGGCAATGGTCGTGAACGGGCCGGTTGTGGTCTGCCCTACTGCCCGGGACACCCGGTATTGCTGCGGATCAGCAAAAGGCGGCGTGCTGACCGGCTTGGTCCAGCGCACCGTAATCTGGCCATTGGTAGGAGCCGTCCGGTCTACCGTGACGTTGCGCATCAACAGGGGGCGGCCAGCAAAGTCGATGCAGGCTTCCTGCGACACTTGGCTTTTGCCACCGGCGGGCAGCGGAAACTCCACATATATCCGATAGCAATAAGTCTTACCCCGCTCTAGCCCGGTTCCGCCGCCGTTATCGACGAACGATAACAGGTCTGTAGTACCCAAAGGCGAAGGATAGGTTAAAGTGCCGATTTGAGTGAAGCCCGACCCAGCCGGGATACCCGTATCGCAAGGACCTGGATTCAACGTGGATGCCCCTTCCTTGCGGAAAATCAGGATGCGGGCCCCGGGCTTGCGGCACAGGTAGCTGTTCCAAGTGAGTACCGCGCTTCGGACGCCTGTGTTGCCGGGCGCTACCCGCAGGTTCTGCGGAGCCGGCCCAATAACGGTGATGTTCCACACGCGCTGGTCAATCAGGGGCGTGGGGTTGGTCCCACCAGGCTGGTCTTCAGCTGTAAAGCTGACCCGAACAGGCTGGTTGGCAATATTGGAGCAGTCAGGCGTCCAGCGGAAGGTACCGGTAGCCGTGGGCGGGCCGGAGGCGTTCTGCACGAAAGTGGCCGGAGGCAGAATACCGCTGTTCGCCGTCAGCCGGATAGGGTTGCCATCAGCATCTGTGGCCGTTACGGTGCCCGTGATGAGCGTACCGGCTACCACGCAGATATCAGGCGGAATGGTCAGGATGGGGCGCTGGTTATTGGTCGGCTTCACGTTGATCTGCATGTCGCGAATCACTTCCCCAATCAGACGGCGTCCAAAGGATGTACGCCGCCATTCCTGCACCACAAATGCCACGTTGTATTCGCCCACCGTACCCGGTGAGTTCCAGATAATAGTACCCGTACGCCGGTTCTGCTGGAAGATAGAGGCATTGCCCGGAATGCCATTCGGACTGTCGCCGGAAGGGTCGGTATAGGCAACCTGCACGCCATTGTTGGATCCCCCCCCCAGTCGGTTGGGCAGTACATAGCCCGTAACGCGGGTCGAGTCAACAACGAAGCACGGCGGCTGAGGGCCGGTGATGCCGCCTACTACCTGCATGCTGGGCCGCAGTTTAAACACCAGCGAGTCACCGTCCGGGTCGTACGCCGATGGGTTGTGCAGAAACACCTGGCCCACAGCCGCATTATCGATAGAGGGCTTGGTCAGAATGGGTGAGCGGTTCTGCCCCAGCCCTGGGTCAATGGTGAAGGTGGTGGAAATGTAGAACGACTGCGCGCTGGAGGCACTCATATTCAGAACGCCGCCATTGCGGTTTTCCCCTATATAATGTACTGTGTAAGTGCTAGGCGCACTATATGTATGCTCGAAAAAGTAGACGTTGCGCTGCGTCTCACTATTTACGGCCACCGCAGAGGCCCGCGGAATAATCTGCGGCGGACCACAGTCGCCGAAAAAGATGGTCACGCTGGACTCATCCGGAATACCCCCAGTGGGCGTTTTCTGGTAGAGCACCATCTTGAAAAATACCCGTCGCGGGTTGTTGCCGGGCCCTACAGTAGTATCAATTTTGGCCTGTATGTCGCCGGCGCGCAGGTGGGTTGCCTGCACCTGGGTAGCCCAGCTCAGCAATAGGGCAAGGAGTAGCAGCAACGGGCCACGCCGTGCCAACCGGGATAGTAAGGAAAGAACCATAGAGAAACGTACGTAAAGGGACAACAACAACTCCGGCCCAGCAGCCAAAAGAACCATAAAGCAACCTAACAAAAATTATACCTGAGAGGTTACTAAGGAGGTTCAGCCTATAGGGGTTGTAACGGGATTGACTGCGGATTGATTCACGGATGACAACGCTCAACTCCTATAGTTTATTTGGATTGTTTCCTAGTAGGTCCGCCCTTACCTTTGGCTGATTCACCGAACCCACCAAAACCTTTCATTCGCTCCTATGAGTTGGATTAGCAACACGTTTTCCAGCAGCATTGGCCGCAAAATCGTTATGGCCGCCACCGGCCTCTTTTTGTGTTCTTTTCTGGTAGTCCACTTAGTTGGCAACCTCCAATTATTTAAGAACGACGGCGGCCTGGCGTTTAACGCCTACTCCGAGTTCATGAGCCACAACACCATTGTCCGGATTCTGGAAATCGGGCTGGTTGCCGGCTTCGGGCTTCACATTTTCGAAGGGTTGCTGCTGGCATCCAAAAACAAAGCCGCTCGCGGCAGCAGCTACGTTTCCAACCACATTGAGCAGAATAGCCCCTGGCACTCGCGCAATATGGCAGTACTGGGAAGCTTAGTGCTGTTTTTCCTGATTGTGCATCTCTACAATTTCTTCGGCACGCTGCGTTTTGGGGAGCCGCTGAAGGACGCGCAAGGCAATGAAAACGCGTATGCACTGGTTGTTGATGCTTTCCACAACATTTTCTACGTGGCGCTCTACGTGCTGGCGCAGTTTGCCCTGCTCTACCACTTGTTGCATGGTTTCCAGAGTGCCTTCCAGACGCTGGGCCTCAACCACCGCAAATACACTCCCCTCATCAAACTGGTGGGTGTAGTCTTCTCCGTTGTAGTCTGCGCCGGCTTTGCGGCCATGCCCATCTACTTCTACTTCTTTAAATAGATATTAAGCTCTACTGCCAATGTTTCCGGAGTCTAAAATTCCCGAAGGCCCACTGGCCGAGAAGTGGGACAAGCACAAGTTCAATGTCAAGCTCGTAAACCCCGCCAACAAGCGGAAGTACGATGTCATTGTAGTCGGCACCGGCCTGGCCGGTGGCGCAGCGGCCGCCTCACTGGCCGAACTGGGCTACAACGTAAAGGCTTTTACCTTCCACGACTCACCACGCCGCGCCCACTCCATTGCGGCGCAGGGCGGCATCAACGCAGCCAAAAACTACCAGAACGACGGCGACTCCGTGTTCCGGCTGTTTTATGACACCATCAAAGGTGGTGACTACCGGGCCCGCGAAGCCAACGTGTACCGCCTCGCGCAGGTATCGGTCAACATCATCGACCAATGCGTAGCGCAGGGCGTTCCTTTCGCCCGCGAGTACGGCGGCTTGCTGGCTAACCGCTCTTTCGGCGGTGCGCAGGTGAGCCGGACGTTCTACGCCCGCGGCCAGACCGGACAGCAGCTGCTGCTGGGTGCCTATTCGGCCCTCTCGCGCCAGATTGCCTATGGCAAAGTGAAGATGTACACACGGTCCGAAATGCTGGATGTGGTAGTCGTTGACGGGCAGGCCCGCGGCATTATCACCCGCAACCTCATTACGGGCGAGATTGAGCAGCACGCGGCCCACGCCGTGGTATTGGCTACCGGCGGTTACGGCAACGTATTCTACCTGAGCACTAATGCTATGTACTGCAACGCCACTGCTGCGTGGCGGGCCCACAAGCGAGGCGCTTACTTCGCCAACCCTTGCTTCACCCAGATTCACCCCACTTGTATTCCCGTATCCGGCGACTACCAGTCGAAGCTGACACTGATGTCGGAGTCGCTGCGGAACGACGGCCGCGTGTGGGTACCCAAGACGGTGGAAATGGCAGAGCGGGTACGCAAAGGCGAAATCAAGCCTCAAGACATTGCCGAGGATGACCGTGACTATTTCCTGGAGCGCAAATACCCTGCATTCGGCAACCTAGTACCACGCGACGTAGCCTCGCGCAACGCCAAGCAGATGTGCGACGAGGGTCGTGGCGTCGGGTCAACTGGCCTGGCTGTCTACCTCGATTTCGCCGATATCATCAAGCGGACGGGTGCCGAAGCAGTGAGCCAGAAGTACGGCAACCTGTTTGCCATGTACGAGAAAATCACCGACGAGGACCCCTACAAACAGCCGATGCGCATCTATCCGGCGGTACACTACACCATGGGGGGCCTGTGGGTTGACTATAACCTGCAAACCACCGTTCCTGGTCTGTACGCTACCGGCGAGTGCAATTTCTCAGACCACGGCGCTAACCGCCTCGGGGCTTCGGCTCTGATGCAGGGCCTGGCTGACGGCTACTTCGTGATTCCCTACACCATTGGGGACTACCTGGCCTCTACGCCGCCCAAACCCGTTACGACCGAACACCCAGCCTTCAAACAGGCCGAGGCCGATGTGCGGGGCCGCATCAGCAAGCTGATGAGCATCAACGGAACCCGCACGCCCGACGACTTCCACAAACATCTGGGCCACCTGATGTGGGAATACTGCGGCATGGCGCGTAACGCCGAAGGGCTCAAGCACGCCAAAGCAGAGATTCAGAAGTTGCGCCAGGAGTTCTGGAGCGACCTAAAGCTGTCCGGCACAGAAGGAGAATTGAACCAAGCCCTAGAAAAAGCCGGCCGTGTTGCCGACTTCCTGGAACTGGGTGAATTGATGGTGGACGATGCTCTGGACCGCAACGAAAGCTGCGGTGGCCACTTCCGTGAGGAATATGCTACGGAGGACGGCGAAGCCAAGCGTAACGACGATGACTATGCCTACGTGGCTGCCTGGCAGTATGTGGCCGACAATCAGCCCGAAATCCTGAACAAGGAGCAGCTGACATTCGAAAACGTGAAGCTCACGCAGCGAAGCTATAAGTAAGCTGACTGCAACCAGCTGCCGCACTTCGCGGTGGCTGGCTTTCACCTCATTTAAAACGAAAGCTTACCGCCTGCGGCGAAGAGCTTGAATCTTATAAAAACATGGCCGGAAGTAACCCCAACGCCAAACCAATGAATCTTACGCTGAAAGTGTGGCGGCAGAAAAACCGCAACACGGAAGGCAAGATCGTAGACTACCAGGTAAAGGATATTTCGCCCGAAATGTCTTTCCTGGAAATGCTGGACGTGCTCAATGAGAATCTGTTGCGCCAAGGCGACGAGCCGGTAGCTTTTGACCACGACTGCCGCGAAGGCATCTGTGGCTCGTGCAACCTGTTCATCAACGGCCGTGCCCACGGCCCGGAGTCCGGCACAACTACCTGCCAGCTGCACATGCGCAAGTTCTCCGACGGCGATACTATTGTCATCGAGCCCTGGCGTGCAAATGCCTTCCCCGTGAATAAGGATCTGAGCGTGGACCGCTCAGCCTTCGACCGGATTATTCAGGCGGGCGGCTACGTAAGCGTAAACACAGGCGGCACTCCTGATGGCAACGAAATTCCAATTCCGAAAGAAATTGCGGACCGTGCCTTCGAAGCGGCTACCTGCATTGGGTGCGGCGCCTGCGTGGCATCCTGCAAAAATGCCTCCGCTATGCTTTTCGTTTCGGCGAAGGTTAGCCAGCTGGCGCTGTTGCCACAGGGCCACGTAGAGCGCAAAACTCGTGTCGAGAACATGGTGGCTCAGATGGACAAGGAAGGATTTGGTGCCTGCACCAACATCGGCTCTTGCGCGGCAGAATGCCCGGTTGGCATCTCGCTCGAAAATATTGCCATCCTGAACCGTGAATTCCTGGCGGCCAAAGCTACTTCGAATAACCTCGTGTAGGTAACACGGTTATACTAATAAGGTACAAAAAGCGAAGCGGCCTGCCGTTTCGCTTTTTTTGTTGACACATGGCGGAACAGGTCGTAAGCAGAACCAACACCCTCTTTCTTGTTGCCGAACAGGTTCAGCAGCCTCACGTTCTTAATTTCCTATCTATCATAGATGATAACCATCATTGCAGGCACTAATCGTCCTGATTCCCGAGCTCGGCGCATTGCTGACATCTACGCAACGCTTCTGCGTGAGCAGCAGGTGACGTACCAACTGCTGGACCTGGTAGAGCTGCCAGCCGATGTGAGCGTTTCGGCGCTGTACGACAATACCGGCCGCCACGACGACTTCAACCGATTGGCGGATATGGCTGCCGCTGCCGATAAGCTGGTGCTGGTAGTGCCGGAGTACAATTGCTCCTATCCCGGAGTGCTCAAAACTTTCATCGATGGGCTACCCTACCCTGGCGGCATCCGAGGCAAAAAGGCCGCATTGATCGGACTAGGAACCGGTGCGCAAGGCGGTTTGCTGGCGCTGAGCCATCTGACCGATGTGCTGATGTACCTGGGCACTGCCGTGCTGCCTACCCGTGTCCGCTTACCGTTCATCGACCAGCACCTGACGAAAGACGGGAAGCTGACCAACCCGTTTTATCAGCAACTACTGGAGGAGCAGGCAGCACAACTGCTTGCATTTTAAGAAAGAAACGCCCGCTGCGACAGTATTGCTGAGCTAGCAGCCTATATTTGCCCTGCTTCCTTCGTCTTTTTCACTACCATGGCACGCGTGCTAGCTCTTTTTTTGGCTGCTCTGATGCTACTCCAGACATTCAGTCGGGAGCTGTTGGTGGTGGATTACCAAATGCACAAAGAGCGTATTACACAGCTCTTCTGCGTGAACAAAGACAAGCCGCAACTGCGCTGCAATGGCAAGTGCCATTTGGCCAAGCAACTGCGCAAAGCCTCCGACTCAGAGAGCAAAACACCCGCTTCCGGCTTCGCCAAAGTAAAGTATGATGTGGTGTTGCCCTTTGTTTTCTGGGTAGTGGCGCCCACATACGCCTACCCGTTGCCGCTGCGCTTTGCGCCAGCGGCCTCGGTACACTACGCTTTTGCGCCAGCACAAAGCGTGTTTCATCCGCCAGCCCTGAAGGCCTGATGTCCGACTTCCCACGCCTATTCAGGGCGTGGTATTTGCTGCTGTGCTCACCTGTTGGCCTTTTGCCTCTGCACACAGCACCATTGTCTGCATTTCCTTCATACGCCTTCCGAAAGATGAAAATATTGAAATACGCGGCCCTGTTTCTGGCTTTATCTGCCCCTTTCTCCCTCACCTCCTGCGACGAAGACAAGGATGTGCAGCAGGGCAACGTCAGCATAGAATTTGAGAATGTGGCCGGTTCTGTGCCGGTGCAGTTGGGCAGTACCACGTACAAAACGGCTGCCGGCGACACCTTTTCGGTTTCTACGCTACGCTACTACATTTCCAACATCAAGCTGAAGAAAGCCGACGGCACTGAGTTTGTGCAGCCGGAAAGCTACTATCTACTTGATGAGGCACTGCCCGCGACCAAAACGTTTACTATTCCCAACGCCCCGGCCGGCGACTACACTGGCCTGACGTTTACGATTGGGGTAGACAGCGCCCGCAACGTAGCTGGGGCCCAGACTGGCGCGCTGGCCCCTTCCGACATGTTCTGGAACTGGAACACCGGCTACATCTACACAAAGCTGGAAGGCCGCTACAGTCCTTCTAAAACGAATGGGCCGCTTGTATTGCATATTGGAGGCTTCAAGTCACCGAACAACACCATCCAGACCGTGTCGCCGGCAATGACTAACAAAGTCATCCAGATTCGGGAAGGCCGGACGCCACAAGTGCATCTGAAGGCCGATATACTGAAGATGTTTACCGGTGTCAGCACCATTCGCCTCGCCACCGTCAACAATGTAATGGGCGGTCCGAATGCCGTGTTGGTCGCCAAAAATCAGGCCGCCGGCATGTTTACCGTCGACCATATCCACGGCAACTAGCGGTAACTGCCCTTGGCCCGCATGAGAGGCATATGCACTTTCGCCCGCAGCTGGCTGCTAGTGGCGCTACTCGTGGCTGGCAGTTGCCGGCCTGATGCGGACGTACGCCCGAATGAGGAAGTGCCCGGCACCGCTGTGCCGGGCAACTTCCCAGTGCCAGTATATGGGACCGACAAAAACCCACCTACTCGCGCCGCCTTTGAGCTAGGGCGCACGCTCTTCTATGACCCACGTCTGTCACGAACCGGTGATATATCGTGTGGCAGCTGCCATCAGCAATTCGTAGCGTTTGCGCATGCCGGCCACCAACTCAGCCACGGCGTGGATAATCGGCTGGGTACGCGTAACGCTCCCGCACTACAGAACCTGCGCTGGAAGCCCAATTTCTTCTGGGATGGTGGGCCGAGCAACATCGAAACGATGCCTCTCGCACCCATCACCAACCCAGTAGAAATGGACGAAACGCTCGACAATCTGGTGCGCAAGCTCAATGCCGACGCCGAATATAAGCGGCGTTTTGCGGCAGTATTCGGCGGCTCAGGTCCCATTGATTCCTACCAGTTTCTTCGGGCGCTGGCGCAGTTTACGGCCGCACTGACTTCTGCCAACTCGCGCTACGACCACTACGCCCGCCACGAAGCCGGTGGCACGCTGAGTGATGCCGAGTTGCGGGGCCTGAGCGTGCTGCGTCAGAAATGTGGCTCTTGCCATACCGGAGAGCTGTTCACGGACGAGTCGTTCCGCAACAATGGGCTGGACCGCAGTTTCCCACTGGACTCAGGCCGGGCACATATTACGCAGCGCAGCATTGATGTAGGCCGTTTCAAGGTGCCTAGCCTGCGCAACGTGGCGCTGACGGGGCCTTACATGCACGATGGCCGCTTTCAGACCCTGACCGAAGTGCTGGACCACTACGACCACGGCATGGTGGACTCCAAGACGCTGGACCCACAATTTCGGCAGCAGGGAGCCAGACTTGGTATTCCTCTCTCGGCCCAGGACCGCCAAGATCTGCTGGCGTTCCTGTCGACGCTTACGGATGAAGAGTTTCTGCGTGATCCGCAGCTGTCTGAGCAATAGCTGTCCTGTTGCGTCGCTCAGACCGAACCCTTAAAACCAGCGCTGTACTGCGCTGTTGCTTATGTTTTCTAAAAAAATATTACTCCTGCTGCTGGCACTGCTGCCAGTGCAGGCCGGTTTGGCCTGCGACATTTGCGGCTGCTTTATGGGCATCACGCCCTATGATAATCAGAGCAGTTTTTCACTGATGCACCGCTACCGGATTTTCAACGGCTATCAACATCTTGGCCAGAACCCGCAGTTCTTTCCGACCGGTGCTCACCCTGTGGTGCCGCAGCCGCTGAATGGCACAGATGCCGGCTATACCCATTCCCACAAGGGCGACCCTACCGATTTCGAGGCATTCCGGGTGATAGAACTACGGGGCAAATATTTTCTGGCCCAGCGTCTGGAGCTAAATGCCTTTGTGCCGGTTGCCATGAACACGTCACAGATCAATGGCCGGCAGATTAATCTTAGCGGGCTGGGCGACGTGACCATGTTTGCCGGTTACCACCTCATCCGCAACATCGAAACGGCCGGCGTGCAGAACCGCGTGATTGTAGGAGGTGGCGTCAAATTGCCGACGGGCAGCTTCACACGCCAAAAAGCCGACGGCAGCCGCTACCCTACCCTCACCCAGCCGGGCACCGGCACCACCGACGGCTTTTTGTACGCTAACTACATCGGCAGCTACCGCAACGTGGGACTTAGCCTAAACACAAGCTACCGCCGAGGCGCAGCTAACCGTTTCGAGGAAGGGTTGGCACCCGGTGTAACGGCATTTGCGAATCTGTTTTACCGGGTGGCGTTAGGCCAGGACTGGCAAGTTTATCCGTCGGCGCAACTGTTCTATGAAAAGACCAAAGGCGAGTTTTTTGAGGGCCGGCTTACGGGGGAGCACGCCATGAACAATGCCTTGTTAGGACCAGGCCTGGATGTGTACTACAAAAATTTGTCGCTGAACACTAGTGTGCAACTTCCGGTATACACCGCTGCTACCGACCACCCCGCGAGTGCCGGCCGGATAGTAGTAGCAGTAGGCTATAGCTTCAACCAAACTAAGTACTTGTTTAAGTAGCCCAGAAGCAACCAGACAGCGGGTAGCTCATTGGCTGTCAGTAAGTGAAACTGAACTTGCTGTGTTCTGTGTTGCCACAGGAAATAGTATCTTGAGCTTTCTTCACTTTAATCCAGCGTATGCCGTTAAGTAGTACCCGTTTGCGTTCCTGCCTGCTACTTTCAGCAGCTGTATTGCTTTCTGCGGCAGCATGCCATAGAGAAGAACCGCAGCCTGCCGACCCGAAACCAGATGCGCCTACGCCCTACACGCTGGTACTGCCTACGCAACTGCCTCAAAACGTACTCATTCCTGCTGACAATCCACTGACCGTGGAAGGCATAGACCTGGGGCGCAAGCTGTTCTACGAAACCCGCCTTTCCAGCAACAACACCATGTCGTGTGGGAGTTGTCACCAGCAAAGCAAAGCCTTCACGGATGGCCGCCGGCTGGCCGTTGGTGTTGACGGCATTGCGCACCAGCGTAACTCGATGTCGCTGGTGAATTTGCTATGGGAGCCCACTCTGAACTGGGACGGGGCAGCTACTACTCTGGAAACGCAGGCCCGCAAGCCCATCGAAAACCCAGTTGAGTTGCACCAGTCGCTGGCCACAGGCGTAAGCAAGCTGCAGCAAACTCCGCTCTATCCGCCGCTGTTTGCCAAGGCCTTCGGTTCGAGCACCATCACGGAGGCCAACGTGCTCAAAGCATTAGCCCAATTCGAACGAACCCTTATTTCGGGAAATTCACGCTACGAAAAGTCACTTTTGGGGCAAACCCGCCTGAATGATGATGAGCGTGCTGGCAAGCTACTCTACTTCAACCATCCTGGTGAGGGTGGTAATTCCAGCGCCCGGGGTGGCTCCTGCGACCATTGCCATAACGGCAACAACTTCACTTTCACGAATGCCACCTTCGCTACGGCTGGTGGCACAGCCGAATTCGTCAACAACGGGCTGGACATGACATTCGCGGATCCTGGGCGCTTCAATGTGACGGGCCGCAACGGCGACAAAGGCTTGTTCCGGGTACCTACACTGCGCAATATTGCTCTGACTGCCCCCTACATGCACGATGGCCGCTTTCAGACCCTGGAAGAAGTAGTGGACCACTACAACGAGCACATCGAGCGGAACAGTCCCAACGTCAATCCTATTCTGCTTTTGTCTAATCCAGCTCCGGCCGGTAGTAACAGCACCACCCTGAACCTAACGGCCAACGAAAAGCGGCAGCTTGTGGCTTTCCTGAAAACGCTGACTGACTCCACATTCATCCAGGACCCGCGTTTTTCCAACCCTTTCTAACCGAAGGCAGTCTTTCCACCTGCTTCTCTCATCCTCATGCAGCAGGCAGTTTCTCGGCTGATTTTAGTGCTGGTTGGCTTGCTCTCAGCAGCTTGCTCCTCTTTCTCCTCTACTCGTCAGCTTAGTCCTGACCGCGAAACAGGTTCTCCGCGCTATATTTTGCCGGCGGATACTGCGGCAAAGCCAATGCCAGTGCAAGAGCCGCATCGGTAGACTTATACTAAAAAGGCCGCCGCAGATTCTGCGGCGGCCTTTTTAGTATAAGTCTACCGTGGATTTTAGTCCACGTTATCGTGCAAGAACCGGTTGTCGCCCAGCAGCTCATTGTCATCAGAGAGATTGAAGCGGCTGATGTTACGCTCTGAGGAAGGCGTCACGTTTTCCAGCTTCACCTGCCGACGTAGATAGGCTGGTGTTTCCAATTGGTCCTTAATGGCATCGTTGGTGAGGCCGTTGCTCAACTCCTGCAGGCGGCGGCGGCGCTCCTCCGCACGGGCATCAAGCGCCGGACGGCCGGGTAGTGGGGCGGCCGGCTGCGTTGCATGGTATACCACTGGCTCGGGGGCTGGCGCAGACGGAGCCGCTACAGGCGGTACCTGTCCTGTGTAAGGCGACGTCTCCAGATCGAACTTTACCGGCTGCGGCTCGGGCATGGCAGCCGGCTGCGAAACAGGTGCACTCGTGAAGGACGGTACCACCGGAGCAGTAGTTACGTCCAGAGGCTCTTTGTTAAAAACGTTGAGCTGTGCTTCCGGCTGGGCAACTGGCGCTTCTTCTTCACGAGGGGGAACAGCCGTGATAGTGTGTGCTTCACGCGCAAAGCCGGTTGCAATGACCGTCACGCGGATGCTCTGGCCCAGCGTAGCGTCGATGCCATGGCCGAAAATAACCTCAGCATTCTGGCCTGCTTTATCCTGAATGCACTCGGTAATTTCCGTCAGTTCGTCCATCTCCAGTTCGGCTTGGTCGCCGGACATGATGCTAAGCAGGATGCGCTGGGCACCGTGAATGTCGGTGTTGTTGAGCAACGGCGAAGCCAGGGCCTCTTCCGCAGCACGACGGGCGCGGTTTTCGCCCTCCGTGATGCTGGAGCCCATTACGGCCGCGCCACTGTCCTTCATCACCGTTTTCACGTCTTCAAAGTCCACGTTCACATCGGCTGTCACCGTAATGATTTCAGCAATGGACTTGGCAGCGGTGCTGAGCACATTATCGGCTTTGGCGAAAGCGGAGCGGATAGGCAGGTTACCGTAAATCTCGCGCAGCTTATCGTTAAGAATCACGAGTACGGTGTCGCAGTTTTCGCTCAACTCTTTGATGCCGTGCTCTGCCTGCTGACGCTTCTTCTTGCCCTCGAACATGAACGGCGCCGTCACTATTCCCACCGTGAGGATGCCTAGTTCCTTGGCAACCTTGGCAATGACTGGCGCTGCCCCGGTACCGGTGCCACCGCCCATACCGGCCGTGATAAACACCATTTTGGTACCATTGCTCAGCAACTCCCGAATCTGCTCGCGGCTTTCAATAGCTGCTTGCTTGCCCCGTTCTGGATTAGCTCCGGCGCCAAGTCCTTCGGTCAGGTCGAGTCCGATCTGCAGGCGGTTAGGCACCGTGGAAGAAGCCAGCGCCTGCTTATCGGTGTTGCAAATGACGAATTCCACGTCCTTAATGCCCTGGCTAAACATGTGGTTTACGGCATTAGAGCCGCCCCCACCCACGCCAATCACCTTGATGATGGACTTGGACTGCGCCGGGATGTCGAATTTATAATTCATTGGTTGGGGTCTTGGGACTTGGGGACTGTGGGTCTTGGTTTCTGCTACAGGAGTTTCCAGTCAATAAAGTTCCGCCATGCAGAACTGTTAGACCAAGCTCCTGAGTCCCCAAGACTCCAATCAACTAGTACTGCTTATCATCAAAATCGTCGATCAGCAACCCTTTGGTACGGCTGATGATGTCGCTCAGGAATTTGCTGGCACCGGAAGGCTTTTTGGGTTCAGCCGGCTTCTGCGCTTCTGGTTTTGGAGCGGAGGCAGGTATGTGCAATGGAGCGGGTGCAGCAACCTGTTGCTGGTAGGCAACGGCAGGCTTCTGCTGCTGCTCCTCCTGCTCGTAGTTATTGCGGTTCAGGCGCTCATCCAATGAGCGGTAACCGGCCAGAACGAGACCCACCGTGGTAGCATACATCGGCGACTTCACCGCTTCGATTTTGCTTTTGCCCAAGTGCTCATTCGGATAACCGATCCGGGTGTCGAGGCCTGTAACGTACTCTGTGAGTTGCACCAGATTCTGCAGCTGTGCGCCGCCGCCCGTCAGCACGATACCGGCTGCCAGCTTATCGGCGTGGCCCGTCCGCTGAATTTCGGCGTACACCAACTCAATTATTTCCTCCATGCGGGCCTCAATGATATAGGCCAGATTCTTGAGAGAAATTTCTTTAGGAGCACGGTCGCGCAGGCCGGGAATGCTTACGATTTCGTAATCGGAAGCTTCTTCCGCAATGGCTTTGCCGAATTTCACCTTTAGCTGCTCCGCCTGGTTTTGCATTACCTGGCAGCCCTGCTTGATGTCGGAGGTGACGATGTTGCCACCAAACGGCAGTACTGCCGCGTGGCGGATAATGCCATCCTTGAAAATAGCCAAGTCGGTAGTGCCGCCGCCAATATCAATCAGCGCAACGCCCGCCTCTTTCTCTTCATCCGACAGCACCGACATGCTGGAAGCCAGCGGCTCCAGAATCAGGTTATCAATTTCAAGACCAGCTTTGTTGACGCACTTGTTGATGTTGTTGATGGCTGTGCTCTGAGCCGTGATGATGTGGAAGTTGCCTTCCAGACGCACGCCCGACATGCCTACTGGGTCCATGATACCCTCCTCGTAATCCACCTTGTAGTCTTGGGGCATTACGTGAATGATCTGGGAGCCGGGAGGCGTCACGAGACGGTACATATCACCGGTGAGGCGCTCCACATCTTCCTGCGTGATTTCGCTATCCGCAGAAGCCCGCGTGATGCTGCCGTTGTGTTGCAGGCTCTTGATGTGCTGGCCAGCAATACCCACGTTCACCACGCCGATATTGATGCCCGATTGCTCTTCTGCCTGCCGAATAGCCCGCTTAATGGCGTCAACGGTTTTATCGATATTCGATACAATGCCTCGCACCACACCTTCGGACACGGCTTTGCCCATGCCCAGAATTTCTAGCTTACCAAATTCGTTTTTGCGGCCCACAAGGGCGCAGATTTTGGTGGTTCCAATGTCGAGGCCGACTACAATCTTATCGTGTTGCATGGGGAGGTTGTCGGGTTAAGCTGGCGGGCAAGGGCAGTGTGAGGCGGTGTGTTAGGGGCAAAAATAGGCTTTTCAAGCCAATAGAGCGAGAAAATCTCACTCACAAATTATCTGGTCTTTAAACTCAACGTTGACGCGGTGGTACGTATCCCAGCCCAAGGCCGGAGGTATTTGACGGTAAAATACCATCAGTTTCGCAAATTTCTCCGAAATATTCTCAGGAAAGCCAAATTCTACCTGCTGATCTCCTATTTGCTGCGTGAACGAAACCTTGCCGTTGGCTCCTATAAAGACCTCCGCTACCTGAGCACGCCAAAAGGAATGCTCGTCGATGTAGCGCAGTAGTTCCAGATACCGCAGACCGGTGGAATCCTGAAAAAAAGCAGCGGCTAGTGGTTGCCCACCGGGCCGCGACACCGGCACAACCCGCGCCGTGAACAGGGAAGACAGCGGCAGTTTGTGTCCATCCGCATCAAGGTAGAAGTCCTGGCGGGTGTCGGCGTGCACGAGGCGTGCGATGGGGCGATTCTGGCGCACGTCGGCATGCAGATTGCCGGCCAGGTCGCGGTAGATCTGTGCGTCCTTTACAAAGCTGTGCGCTTTCAGGCGGGCTTCCAGAGCTGGCAGGTTGAGTTCTTGGGGTGTGGTACCTTCCAGGCGTTGCTCGCCGTTGCGGGTGAGCAGGTTCGTTACCTCTCGCTCGCTGATGAAGTAGTTGTTGAACTCATTGCCGATGGTGACAATAACCTGCCCAACGGGCCGATTAGCCTGTTTCACGCCGGCAAACACGGCCAGCCCGCCCAGCAGCACGAGGCAGCCGGTGGCAAACAGCACATTATTTACCTTACGCTTGAGTTCCATTCCACCGAAGATGTAAAATATTCTTTAAACGCGGAACCAACTGGTCAATATCGCCGGCGCCGACAGTGGCTAATACGTCGAAATCCGATTGGGTTTCGGCATTAGCGAGAATTTCCTCCCGGCTTTGCACTGATTTACGGGGAGCAGTTATTTGGGACAAAATCAATTCGGACGTCACACCGGGTAGTGGCAGTTCGCGTGCTGGATAGATGTCCATTAGCACCACTTCATCGGCAAGGCTCAGACTCTCAGCAAATCCGGGTGCAAAGTCGCGGGTGCGGGTGAACAGATGCGGCTGGAAAACCACCCGCAGCCTGCGGCCCGGATACAGGGCTCGCAGGGAACGAAGAAAGGCCTCGATTTCGCGTGGATGATGGGCATAATCATCTACATAAACTTTCTGCCCGTCCTCTGCTTCGGCAGTCAGAATGAATTCAAAGCGGCGCTTTACGCCTCGGTAAGCAGCTACAGCTGTTTGTAACTTTTCCGCGCTGACTCCCTCCAACTGAGCCACACAGGCGGCGGCCAGCATGTTTTCCACGTTGTGGTAGCCGGGAACTGCCAGCGTGAGTGCTGCTACCGTTCCCTGTGGCCCGTGCAGGTCGAACCGGAATTCGTGGCCCTGGGCGGTGATGTTGTCGGCGTACAACTCAGGCCCTTGTTCGGGCGAAAGACCGTAACGGATAACCCGTACGCCGGCCGGTACCGCCGTTGCCACGCTGTCATCAGCGGTGTGGTTGAGGATGAGCGTACCGCCAGGCTGAATCTGGCCTACAAACTGCCGGAACGACTCTACCAGCGCGTCTTTGTCGCCGTAGATGTCGAGGTGGTCAGCGTCGGTGCTCGTGACGATGGCAATTTCGGGGTGCAGGGTCAGAAAGCTCCGGTCGTACTCATCGGCCTCCACCACAATGGGCACGTTGGCTTCGCCGGCCGGTGGCAAAAGCAGGTTGGAGCCCAGATTTACGGAGAGGCCGCCCAGGAAAGCCGCGCAGGGCACGCCGGCATAGTGCAGCAGGTGCGCTACCATGCTGCTGGTAGTGGTTTTGCCGTGCGTGCCGGCCACGGCAATAGTGCGGTGCCCGGCCGTGAGTACACCCAGCACCTGGCTGCGCTTGCGGATATCGTAGTCGTTTTCGCGCAGCCAGGCCCACTCCAGATGGTTTTTGGGAATGGCGGGCGTCAGGACTACCAGCGTCTGGGCGCGGTTGTGGCGCACTGCGGCCGGAATGCTTTCTACGGCATCGTCAAAATGCACCACAATACCTTCCGCAACCAGCGCGTCGGTTAGGGGCGTGCGGGTTTTGTCGTAGCCCGAAACCTGGTGGCCATTGGCTTGAAACCAGCGCGCCAGCGCCGACATACCGATGCCTCCAATACCGAGGAAGTAGACGTAAGGAAAGGCGGCGACTGGGTTCAAAGGAAGGAGGAATTACAGAGTAAAAAGGAGAAAGTGGCAGGCCGGAGGCATATCAATTTCTGTAGACGTGGCGCAAGCGGTGTTTTCAAGGAGCTTTTCCGATGAGAGTCAGCAGCTCATTTACGATGGTGGCCGTGGCCTCCGGATGAGCTAGCTTGCGCACATTGGCGCTGAGCTGCTGCTGCCGGGCCGGGTTCTGGAGCAGCGCCAACGCCTCATCGTAGAGGCGCGTGGCGGCCTCTGTGTCCTTCACCAGCAGCGCGGCATCGTGTTTCACCAAGGCCATGGCGTTTTTGGTTTGGTGGTCTTCGGCCACGTTGGGCGAGGGCACCAGAATGCTGGGCTTGCCCGTGAGGCACAGCTCCGACACCGACAAAGCTCCGGCGCGGCTAATCACCACATCGGCGGCGGCGTAGGCTAGGTCCATGCGCTGCACAAATTCCAGCGCGTGCAGGTTAGCGGCCGCGAAAGGAGCGGCTTGCTCCTGCGCCGTGGGGTAGTAGAGTTTGCCGGTTTGCCAGAGTAGCTGCACTCCGGCTGCCTGCAGGCGCGGCAGCGCGGCGGCCGTGGCTTGGTTGAGTGTGCGGGCGCCCAAGCTACCGCCAATAACGAGTAGCACCGGCCGCGTGGCATCAAGGCCGAAAAAGGCCAGTGCCGCGGCCCGGTCGCCGGTTGCTATTTCAGTGCGCACGGGGTTGCCGGTCAGCACCAGCTTTTCCGTCGGGAAAAACTTGCCCATGCCTTCGTAGGCCACGCAGATTTTATCTACGCGGCGAGCTAGTAGCTTATTTACAAGGCCTGCATAGGAATTCTGCTCCTGAATGAGTGACGGAATACCCCGCGACGTGGCAGCCAGCAGCACCGGCGCCGAGGCATAGCCGCCCACACCCACCACCGCATCGGGCCGGAAGCCCTCAATGAGCTTGCCGGCTTTGCGCACCGCCCGCATCACCCGAATCGGAAATAACAGATTCTGTGGGGTAAGGCGGCGTTGCAGCCCGCTGATGTCGAGGCCCACGATTTGATAGCCGGCTTCGGGCACGCGTGTCATCTCCATGCGGCCGTTGGCGCCCACAAACAGGATTTCGGCATCGGGCAGGCGGCGGCGCAGTTCGTTGGCAATTGCCACCGCCGGGAAGATGTGCCCGCCCGTACCGCCTCCGCTGATGATTACACGCATTATGATTGGTTGATTGTCAGGTACTGATTGGGGACTGCAGGGATTCGGTTTCTAGTAGGCGCCGAAACAGCCATTGGGTTACGCGTAGGCCGTTTTCTTGGGAATCCGGGCGGTATCAGCCGGTTCGCCCACCATGGGTCTTATTTCCCGCTCACCCCGACTCACCGCCAGAATAATGCCCACACTGATACCGGTGAAGATGAGCGAGGTACCACCCATACTCAGCAGCGGCAGCGGCAGACCCGTAATTGGGCCTAGCCCTACGGCCACACCCATATTCACCATGGCCTGCAGTACCAGACTGAAGGTAAGGCCGGCCGCCAGCAGCCCCCCGAAGGCTCCGTGGCTGTTTACTACCGTTAGCAGTCCTCGATACAGGAAAGCCAGATAGAGGAACAGCACCGTCACGCCGCCCACCATACCGTATTCTTCGATAATGACGGCGTAGATGAAGTCGGAGTATGGGTGCGGCAGAATATTACGCTCGGTGCTGTTGCCGGGTCCTTTACCCGTGATACCGCCCGTGGCAATTGCTATATAGGAGTGTTCCAGCTGGAACGGCACCGGTTTGCTTTTATCAGTGAAGCTTTCGATGCGCGAAAGCACCGTTTTGTAGCGCTGACCGGAGGCCAGACCCACGCCCCCAACTACTATCCCAATAGCAACCATCACGGCCATCTGCTTGAGCGGCACGCGCCCGATGAACATGAGTAGCAAGCAGGTAGCAAACAGCAGTAGCGCCGTGGAGGCATTACTCATGATGATGATACCACAAATCAACCCTACCCACAGCATCACTGGCAACAGCGTGGCTTTGAAGTCATTGACGTGCTGCTGGCGGCGACTGAGCATGGAAGCCAGATGCGAAATCAGGGCCAGCTTGGCTAAGTCGGAGGGCTGAAAGGTTTGGTTGATGACCGGAATGGTGAGCCAGCGCGAAGCATCGTTGAGGGTAGTTCCGCCCATGAAAAACGTGAACAGCAGCAGCGGCACTGACAGCAGCAGCGCGTACAGCGAGAGGCGCGAGTAGTAGCGGTAGTCGATGCGGTGGGCCAGCCACATCAGCGCCAGCCCCACAAAAATGAGGCTGGTGTGCTTGAACAGAATCATTTCGGTGGTGCCGGACCGGCCGCGCAGCTCGTTTTTGTAGGCGAGTGTGCCCGTAGCCGAGTACACCACGGCCATGCTGATGAGCGAAAACAGAATCACGATGCCCCAGAGTACCGGGTCACCCTTCAGGTTCTGCCGTAGCCAGTTTTTAATGATGTCCATAAGGCACGTATTTTCGCTTATTGGGCTGTTTTTTGTCGCTCTGCTACCTTATTCGCCGGATTTCTCGTTGGTTTCGTCGTCGGCAAATCGGGCCACCGCCTGGGCAAACTGCCGGCCGCGGTCTTCATAGTTCCTGAACAGGTCGAAGCTGGCGCAGGCGGGCGAGAGCAACACCACGTCACCGTTTTCGGCCAGTTCGGCGGCGCGCCGAACGGCGGTTTCCACGCTTTGCGTTTCCTCCAACAACGGTACTACGCCGCCAAAACTGGCTTTCAGCTTTTCATTGTCCACTCCTAGGCAGATAAGCGCCTTCACGCGGGATTTGGCCAGTGGCACCAGCGTGGAGTAGTCATTGCCTTTGTCGGTGCCGCCCGCAATCCATATGATGGGCTGCCGGATGCCATCCAACGCGTACCACGCGGCCTCCACGTTAGTCGCCTTAGAGTCGTTGATGAAACGCGCGCCGTTGATGCTCCCCACCGGTTGCAGGCGGTGGTCGGCGTTGCGGAAGGTGCCCAGCGAGGCTTCAATCTGCTCGGTACTCAGGCCAGCTACCCGCGCGCAGAGTACGGCGGCTAGCATGTTCTGGCGGTTGTGCTGCCCAATAAGTGGCGAGGCGCTGATGCTTATTTCTTCTCCGTCCAGGCTTAACCCCGGATTCAGATTAGAACACAAATGGTCTTCCTGCGTGTAGTAAGCCGCTAAGTGGTAGTCGGGGCGGTGGTGCAGGCTGAAAGGCAGCTGATTGACGGGCCGCAGTGCCGCCTGAAAGTAGCGCTGAATATTCTCGTCGTCGGCGTTGTAGATGAACCAGCCGGAACTGTCCTGATTGCGCATGATACGCAGCTTGGCCAAGGCATAGAGTTGCAGCGAATAGCCATAGCGGTCCAGGTGGTCGGGCGTGATATTGAGCAGCACCGAAATCCAGGGCTGAAACTCGTAAGTGTCATCCAGCTGAAAGCTGCTCAGCTCCACCACGTAGTACTCAAATTTGTCCTCAATCACCTGCTCGGCCAGCGAGTACCCCACGTTGCCAGCAAGGCCTACGCTATAGCCTGCTTCTTTCAGCAGGTGGTAGGTAAGCAGCGTGGCGGTTGTTTTGCCGTTAGTGCCCGTGATGCAGATGCACTTGGCTTTGGTGTAGCGGCCCGCCAGCTCAATTTCCGAAATGATGGGAATGTCCTGTTCGCGCAGTGCCTGGATTATGGGCGCTTTTTCCGGAATACCGGGACTTTTCACTACTTCGTCGGCGCGCAGCACTTCGGCTACGGTATGCGTGCCTTCCTCAAACCGAATACCCGCCTGCGTCAGCTTTTCCTTGTAAACAGGCTGAATGGGGCTTTGGTCCGATACGAACACCGTATGGCCTTTAGCCTGCGCCAGTAGCGCGGCCCCTACCCCACTTTCTGCGGCTCCGAGGATGACGTAGTGCATAGTTTGAGTTATTAGCGAAGTTTCAGAGTAACCAAGGTCAGGACGGCCAGCATAATGCCCACAATCCAGAAGCGCGACACGATTTTGGACTCGTGATAGCCGAGCTTCTGGTAGTGGTGGTGGAGCGGCGACATGCGCAGCAGGCGGCGGCCTTCGCCGTATTTGCGACGGGTGTATTTGAAGTAGCTCACCTGCACCATCACCGACAGGTTTTCGATCAGGAAAATCCCGCAGAGCACCGGAATCAACAGCTCTTTGCGCACGATGATGGCCAGCACCGCAATAATGCCACCGATGGCCAACGAGCCAGTGTCGCCCATGAACACCTGCGCCGGGTAGCTATTGTACCACAGAAAGCCCACGCACGCCCCCACGAAGGCAGCACAGAAAATGACCAGTTCCCCGGAGTTCGGAATGAACATAATATCCAGGTAGTCAGCCAGCAAGGCATTGCCGCTCACGAAAGCAAAAATGGCCAGCGTGGTACCGATGATGGCCGAAGTGCCCGCTGCCAAGCCGTCGAGGCCGTCGGTAATGTTGGCACCGTTGCTCACCGCCGTGATGATAAGAATCACGATGGGAATGTAGAAGAAGGCGTAGTACTCGTTGAAAAAGTCGCCGGCCGTGGCAAACAGGTCGCCGTAGTTCAGCTCGTTGTTTTTGGCGAAGGGAATGGTCGTAATCATCAGCTTCACATCTTGGTAGATGGTGCTGGCATCCACCGCCGACGACTGCCCATTAGCCAGCAGATACTGGCGCACGGTCACGTCGTTGGAGAAGAACAGCACCCAACCCACCGTGAGGCCCAGGCCCACCTGGCCCATAATCTTGAAGCGGCCGGCCAAGCCTTCCTTGTCCTTCTTTACTACCTTGATATAGTCGTCGACGAAGCCAATCAGGCCCAGCCACACGGTGCTCAGAATCATGAGTACTATGTAGATATTGTCGAGCTTGGCAAAGAGTAGTACCGGCACCAGAATGGCCAGCAGGATAATGAGGCCACCCATAGTAGGTGTTCCTTTCTTCTCCATCTGGCCCTGCAAACCCAGGTCCCGGATGGTTTCGCCGATTTGCTGGCGCTGCAGAATCCGGATCAGGGGTGCGCCAAAAAACTGCGCGATAATAAGCGAGGTGACAATGGCCAGGGCCGCACGGAACGAGCTGTACTGCATCACGCCCGTGCCGGGCACGTGGTGCACTTTATACAAGTAATTGAAGAGATAGTACAGCATGGGCGCGGGTTCAGCAGATTGCGGTCAGAATTTCGGCAAGCTGCAAAGGTTCGGGTTTTTCAGGGTTCGGCAAGCGTTGCGTTTGTGCAGATTTTGGTGTAGAACGGAGCCGCACAATGCGCTACAGACCTACTTACCCAGCAGATCAAACATGTCGGTCAGCACTTTCTTATCGTCAAAGTCGGTTTTCACGCCTTTTATTTCTTGGTAGGTTTCATGGCCTTTGCCCGCCACCAGCACAATGTCGCCGGGGCCGGCTAGGGCCACGGCGGTTTTGATGGCTTCGCGCCGGTCCGGAATGGTCAGGACTTTGGCCAAGTCCTGCACCTTCACGCCGGCCTGCATCTGCTGCAGAATATCGTTGGGGTCTTCGAAGCGCGGATTGTCAGAAGTCAGCACGACCCGATCGGAGCCTTGGCAGGCGAGGCCGGCCATAATGGGGCGTTTGGCCCCGTCGCGGTTGCCGCCACAGCCCACCACCGTAATTACCTGCTGGCTGGGCTGGCGGATATCAGCAATGGTTTGCAGCACGTTTTCCAGCGCGTCGGGGGTGTGTGCGTAGTCCACGATGCCCGTCACGCGGGTTTTCTCCGATACCACCGGCTCAAACCGCCCCGGCGCCGACAGCAGCCCCGACAGCACCGTTAGCACTTCCAGCGGCTCCTCGCCCAGTAATACCGCCGCGCCATACACAGCCAGCAGATTGTAGGCATTGAACACCCCGATGAGTCGGAACTGGGTGTCGTGGCCGTCTACTTCCAGGTGCAGGCCATGCACGGCATTTTCAATCAACTTGGCCCGGAATGTGGCAGCACTGCGGAGCGAGTACGTTTCGCGGCGGGCGGCCGTATTCTGCAGCATCACCATGCCGCGCTTGTCATCAGCGTTGGAGAGGGCAAAAGCCGTTTTCGGTAGCTGGTCGAAGAAGCCTTTCTTGGCTTTCAGGTAGTTATCGAACGTGCCGTGGTAGTCGAGGTGGTCGTGGGTGAGATTGGTGAAGATGCCACCCGCGAACCGCAGCGCGGTGGTGCGGTGCTGCACGACGGCGTGGCTGCTCACCTCCATGCAGGCATGTGTGCAGCCGGCTTCCACCATGCGGGCCAGCAACTCGTTCAGCCGGATGGAGTCGGGCGTGGTATGCGTGGCCGGAATTACCTGCTCGTCAATCTGGTTTTGCACCGTGCTGAGCAGGCCGGTATGGTAGCCCAGCTCGCGCAGCAGCTTGTGCAGCAGCGTAGCGCAGGTGGTTTTGCCGTTGGTGCCCGTCACGCCAATCAGCTGCAGACTCCGCGACGGATGCCCGTAGAACGCCGCTGCCATATGGGCCATAGCCTCCGCCGAATCGGGTACCTGCACGTAGGCCGTGGCCGGATTGAGGGCGGCGGGCAGGTCTTCACACACAATAACGGCGGCACCCTGCTCCACGGCTTTTGCAATGAACTGGTGGCCGTCGGTGGCGGCGCCGCGTAGCGCGAAGAACACGAAGCCAAGCGCGGCCTGCCGCGAGTCGAGGGTGAGGGCATGTACGGGCACATCGGCGGGGCCATGCTGCGCCGTTACGCTCACATCGGCAAGCAGAGAAAAAAGCGGAGGCGTTATTTCAGTGGAATCAGGCAATGTGTTGGGTTCGTTTTCTCGCAGAATCCTTTGGTAAGTTGCGCGGAGGTGAACGGAATACTATCAGGCCTTTTTGGGCTTGGCAGCAGTGGCTTGCTGGGTCACCTGTTTGGCAGGTTTCGCCGGTTTGGCGCTGGGTTTGGGTTCAGGCTTCTTTTTCGGCTGGCTCGTAGCAGGTGTAGTATTGGCAGCAGCCAGGCGGGCCTTGGCTTTGGCGGCCAGCGCCCGGGCTTTGGCATCCAGGTCGGTATCAACGGGCGTCAGTAGCTTGTTTTCTTCCAACTGGCTGGATGCTGGTGCAACCACCGGCGCTGCCGGGCCGCCGGAGCGTTGCCCGATAGGCGCCAGCGCCAGCGTCACCACGGTACCGCGCCGCACGGCTGCTCCCGCCGCCAACGACTGCGCTTTTACGCGGCCGGTGCCTTGGGTGCGTACGCGCAGGCCCCGGTTTTCAAGTAGAAACAGTGCGTCGCGGAGCGTGAGGCCCGTGACGTTGGGCACGCGGCCGGGCCGCACGGGCAGCGGCTGCAGCGTCAGGGCTTCGGCCCCGCTATCCTTTCTGGTTGCAATGCGGACCCAGTCCTCGTCAGGCGTAGCAGCTTCGTTTTTCACCCCGATCTGCTCGCATACCAGCCGTAGCTCATCCTGCATGCCTGCTTCCACAAACGGCACTTTGGCTTTCTGCAATGAGGCGGCGCGCGCCAGCAGCGGGCGTTGGCTGGCCGCGTCGCGAGCCATAGCCTTGTCGGCTACCTCCCGGAACACCGGAGCCGCCACATCGGCGCCGTAGATACGGCCTTTCTTGGGCGAATCAACCACGACAATGCAGCTGTACTTGGGCTTATCAGCGGGGAAATAGCCGCAGAAGCTGGTAGAATACACTTTGGTATACGCCCCGTTCTTGAATTTCCAGGCAGTACCCGTTTTGCCGGCAATGCTGAAATCCTCGGACCGAATGCTGCGGGCCGTGCCTTGGGTGACGACGCCTTCCATCATAGCCTTCACCTTCTCCAGCGTTTCGTCGGAGCAGATTTTGGGGTTGAGCACCACCGGCTCGAACCGCTCCAGCACTTTGTCGGCCTGCTTGATTTCGCGTACAATCATGGGTTGCACCTGCACCCCACCATTGGCCACAGCGTTGTAGAAGGCCAGCGTCTGCAGCGGAGCCAGCTTCAGCTCATACCCGATACTCATGGTAGTAAGCGAAGTGCGGCTCCAAGACCGATCCTGCGGATCTTTCACATAAGGGCGCGCCTCGCCGGCCATCTGAAAGCCCAGCGGCTTATGTAGCCCAAACCGCTTCAGGTGGTCGGTGTAGCGCGTCGGGTTCTTGCTGAACTGCCGGTCGACCAGTACGGCCACGCCAATGTTCGACGACTTCTCAAATACCTGCTTCACTGTGATTTTACCGTAGCCATGTGAGTCCGTTTTCACGGCTCCCCCGATGTACATGCGGCCGTTACCGGTGTCCACCATATCATCGAGCGTGATTTCCGGGTTTTCCTCGAACAAGGCCATCATCGAGGCCAGCTTGAACGTGGAACCCGGCTCGGTACGGCCCTGGTCGGCAATGGCGTAGTTGTAGTCTTCGCGGTATACGCCGTCGGCCACCTTGCCCAGGTTTGCCACGGCCTTGATGGCGCCAGTCTGCACTTCCATTAGAATCACGCAGCCGTATTGAGCATTATTATCTACCAATGACTTGTACAGCGCATTTTCGGCCACATCCTGCAGGTTGATGTCAAGCGTGGTCTGCACGTCGTAGCCGGGAATCGGCTTCACTTCAGTGCCGTCGTAGATGGGCTTGTTGCCGCCAGGCAGCCGTTCAAACAGCGCCTCGCCGTCTTTGCCGGCTAGGTGGCGGTTGAAGGTGAATTCCAGACCCGCGCCGTTTTTGTCCTCGTTTACGAAGCCAATAGTGCGCTGCGCCAGCCCGCCAAATGGCCGGAAGCGTTTATCCACTTTCTCGAAGATTACACCGCCCTTGTTTTTGCCTTCCCGGAAAATGGGCCATTGTGCCAGTTCCTTTTTTTCCTGGTAGTTGATCTGCCGGGAATTCAGGCGGATATAGCGCACGGAAGGCTTGGCCAGTTTGGCATTCTTCAGCTTGCGCTTGTACTCCGATACGCTTCGGTCGCCGAAGAAATGGGCCAGTTGAATAGCCAGCGAATCGACGTCTTTGTGGAAGGTTTCCGAATCCACTACGCTGGGGTCCCAGGCCACCCGGAAGAAGGGCAACGACGTAGCCATAATGCTTTTGCCGTCGTCGGCGAGAATAGTGCCGCGCGTGGCAAACACCGGCTGGTATACTACCCGCCGTTCTTGCTCCAGGGCGCGCCACCGCTCCCCTTCCTTGAACTGGATGTTGGAAATCTTCCAGACCACGGCGCACGAAAATAGGCAGACGCCCAAAAACGCCAGCCGTACGCGGGTAACGATGGATTTTTTTACGCTTCCTTTCATCTTCACTTAACGACGGCGACGGGTGGCAGCGGGCTGAGGCGCCGGTTCGGCCGGAGCGCCGGTAGCGTCCGTCCCGATGGGTACAGGCGGAGCGCCTACCTCAATAGTAGTAGAGTCGAGCGGCCCGACAGGACCGGCGCGGCGCAGGGAGTCGCGCAGGGCGCGGGCCGCCAGCGAGTCGGCGGTCAGCACGGGCACCAGATCCAGAGCCGCCTCATCAATACGGCCAGCTGGCACCTCAATCCGGAAGGGCGGCGAGGAGCTTTCTACGAGGCCATAGGCCGCCACTTTACGGGCTACTTCGCTTTGCTTGCTGGCTTCCATATAGTCCGACTTCAGTGTAGTATAGTCGGCGCGCAGGTCTTCGGTTTCCAGCTTCAGCTTCTGGATGCCGCGGTTCATGCGGGTGGCATAGTGCGTGTTGCCGATGTAAACCAGAATCAGGAACATCACAAACAGCACGTGCGGCAGGTAGCGCACGGGCAGCCCTTCCCGAAACAGGCCATCCATGCGCGTAAGGCGCTCCAGCAGCGAAAACACGCTCCAGGAGTTGCGTGGCGCGGCGAGGCGTTCCGGGCGCGCTGCTTTCGGAGGCTTAGGTGGCCGGGGCGCAGGCTCTGGGGCCACTTCGGGTTCCGGCAACACCATAGGCTCCGGCTCCACGGCGCGGGGCACGTTGGAGCGAGGCTGGCTGGCGACGGGTTTTATTGTATTGATAGCCACAGGCGTGGAGTTCTTCGGGAGTTTTCAGGAGACAAACGCGGATTACTCCGGCCGTCTTATGGCAATGCGCAGCTTTGCACTTCGGGCGCGGCTGTTCAGGGCTATTTCGTCGGCGGAGGCTTCCACCGGCTTGCGGGTCAACACCTCGAAAGGTGTGTTGGTGTGGCCGAACAGGTCTTTTTCAGCTTCGCCAAAGAATTTGCCTTTCGCCATGAAGTTCTTCACCAGCCGGTCTTCCAGCGAGTGGTAGCTCATCACTACCAGCCGGCCACCGGGGCGCAGCACCTGTGCCGTTTGCTCCAGCATTTCCTGCAGCGCCTTCATTTCGTCGTTGGCCTCGATGCGCAGGGCCTGAAACACTTGGGCTAGGTACTTATTTTCTTTGCCGCGCGGCGTGCAGCTGGCAATAGCTTTTTTCAGGCCGGCAATGGTGCTGATGGTTTGCCCGCGCCGGGCAGCAGCCACCGTCTGGGCCAGCGTGCGGGCATTGGTTACCTCGCCATACATGCCGAAGATGCGGTGCAGGTCGGCTTCCGGATACTCGTTGATAATATCAGCAGCGGTGGGCCCGTCCTCGGCGTTCATGCGCATGTCCAGCGGTCCATCGAAACGGGTACTGAAGCCACGCTCCGGCGTATCAAACTGATGCGAAGATACGCCCAGGTCAGCCAGCAGGCTATCTACGGGCAGCGCGCCATACTGCTGCAATTCGGTGTATAAGTCGCGGAAGTTGGCGCGGATGAAGGTAAACTGGGGCCGGGCAAGCTTTTCGGCCTCGCGCTCGGCATCAGCATCCTGGTCGAAGCTATAGAGGTGGCCTTCGCCGCTCAGATGCTCCAGAATACGAGCCGAGTGGCCACCGCCGCCAAACGTCACATCCACGTAGCGGCCGCCGGCCTGTAAGTCCAGGGCCTCCAGGCACTCGCGCAGCATCACGGGCCGGTGGTAGGCCGTGTCGTTCTGGTACTCGTTATTTGGGGTCGTGCTCATGCGGCAAGAGAGCCGCCAGGCCCGGTTTCGTTAGTCAGGAATTTCTGGGCCAGCTTTGAGAAGCTCTGCTGGTCTTTGATGAGGTATTCATCGTAGCGGGCGGTATCCCAGATTTCGCAGCGGTTACCAAGTCCCACAATAATGGCCTCCTTCTCCAGGCCGGCGTAGCGCCGCATGGAGCCGGGCAGCATAAACCGCCCAATGCTGTCCAGTTCCACCTCCGTCATACCCCGGAAGAAATTGCGCTGAAACTGGCGGTATTCCTCGTTGAACTCATCCAGCGCCATCACCTTGTCATGAATTACGCGCCATGCCTCCAGCGGATACAGCACCAGGCAAGGCTCGAACCCACGCACCAGCACGAGCTGCCCGGCCGAGGCTTGTGGCAGACTGCCCTTGACCTTGGCCGGCAGCACCAGCCGCCCTTTCGGGTCCAGCTTGCAGTCGTATTCGCCGGAGAGCAGGTTCATGGATGTGGAGAGGGCACGGGAGAGGGATGATAGCAAAAGTACGGAATGCCTCAGAAAAGGCAACCACTATTTACCATTTTCTACCACTTCCTGAATACTGCGTTTTTAAGCTACAAACCCAGTTTTTCATCTCAACACCCTGAATTTTGCCGGCTATAAATCTGAATCCGGAGCGACTTTGCCAAAATGACAGCCCCAACAATCATCTTACCACGCACGGGATTCCATGCCACTGTAATTCACCAATTTGTTCGGTAATTTGCCTGCTGTAGTAATTGCAAAGTTCAGTTATTACTGCATAAGTCCTATTACATGGTTTCCTTATTCCGTCTGCTTGATTATAGCCTCTACTTTCGTCTTTGCCCGTCGAATTTCCAACCCAGTTTCCCGCGTTGTTCGCAGTGCTAGATGGGGCGGCCTGACGGCTTTTTTATTACTTGGGCAGGCAGGTCATGGGCAGAACACGGTTGTTAGCCGTGCTCCGGCGCGCAACGCCACAGCCGCCGTCCGGACGGCGCCGGTCAGTGCTACTTTTTCCCAGGCTATTGCCTCGGCTTCGGCCGGCAACCCACGCGTGTTTAGCAGCCAGCGCCAGGGACGCCGGACTGGTTCGGTAAGCGGCGGCGGCAGCCGTACCCTTTCCTTTAGCCCGAGCTACACGCTGCTGCCGGGCGAGTTACTGAGCGTTAGTGTGCCTCCTACCCTGCTGACTGCCAGCGGTGGCACGCCCGTAACACGGCAGGTGTACCAGTTTCGGGCTGCTACCGGAGGCACTGGCCGCGGCTACTTCACCGACTCAACCACCATCGGCCAGGCGGGCACCCGCAACGTGCTACTAGGCGACGTAGATGGCGACGGTGACCTGGATATGGTCAGCAATGCGGGCTTGTTTTCCGCCCGCATCCGCCTCAACAACGGCACTGGGCAGTTCGGAGCTGGTTCTAGCGTGGTAGTAGCCGGCGACCCGGCAGGCTTGGCGCTAGCTGATGTAGACAACGATGGTGACCTGGACCTGTTGGCCACAGATGCCCAGAATGCCACCACCGCTATCTGCCTGAATAATGGCAGCGGAGAGTTCATTGGGTCGGTTTTCGGGGCGCAAAACGTGCCCGTAGGGCAACGGCCAGTTAGCGTGGCAACCGGTGATATTGATGCCGATGGCGACCTTGATTTTGTAACGGCCAATGAGTCCGGCAACTCGGCCAGCATCAGTTTCAACAACGGCAGCGGCGTTTTTAGCGCCGTTACCACAGTAGCTGTCGGCCAAAACCCCAACACCGTGACGCTGGCCGACGTGGACGATGACGGAGACCTGGACCTATTAACCACCAACGGCACCAGCAACACGGTAAGCCTCCGGCTCAACAACGGCCTGGGCGTATTCAGCGGCTCCGGCAGTGTGGCGGTTGGCACCGCTCCCAGCGACCTAGCCCTAGCGGACCTCGATGCCGACGGCGACCTAGATCTGCTGGTGACCAATGCCAGCAGCGGCACTGTGAGTTTGCGGCTCAACAGCGGAGGCGGCATATTTGGAGGTACTACCGAGTTGGCCCTGAGCGCAGGTAGCACGCCCTCGGCGCTGTCTATCGGGGATGTGGACGCCGACAGCGACCTGGACTTTGTGGTAGCACAGGGCACAGGCGGCGCGGTTTCAACCTTCAAAAACAACGGCACAGCCACTTTTACGGTGCAGAACACACCCTTGGTGGTAGCCGGCCTGCAATCCTCTGGCGTAACGCTCGGCGACGTAGACGGCGACTTGGATCTGGATGTGGTGACCGTAGATGGTGGTACCTCCACGGTAGTACTGGGCCGCAACGGGCAAGCACCTGCGCCCCCGCGCATTCTGTCTTTTGCGCCCGGAAGCGCCCCGATGGGCAGCCTTGTTACGCTTACCGGCACGGATTTTACTAGCGCCAGCGCCGTGACGTTTAATGGGGTTCCGGCTACATCGTTCACCGTACTATCGGCCAGCAAGCTCACGGTAACGGTTCCAGCCGGAGCTACCAGCGGCCTGCTGACGGTTACGACACCGCTGGGTGTGGCAACTTCTACTACGCCCTTCCAGCTTACACTAGGCATTATCAGCGCCCTGCCCGCGCGCAATGCCTTGAATGTAAGCCGCGACGCTAACCCAACCCTCACCTTTGGACAGTCCCTGGCCCCCGCCACGAGTACGGGCGTGCGGGTGTTTGGCTCGCGGCTGGGCGGGCGCAAGGCAGGCACAGCCACAACGAGCGGCGCCACCTTCACCTTCGATCCGACGCAGGACTTTGCGCCGGGCGAGGTAGTGAGCGTAACGGTGCCCGGCACCGTGCAAAGTATCGGTGGTCTGCAGGCGCAGAAACAGGTACTGCAATTTACGGCCGCGGCGGGCGGAACCGGGCAGGCCAATTTTACGGCCCTGCCTAGTGCTCCTGTCGGCTACAACCCTATTCAGGTGGTTTTGGCGGATGTGACCGGCGACGGCACCCTGGACCTGCTCACAATGCTGGCGTATGAAATGACGGTGCAAGTGGGATTGGGCAATGGCCGCTTTGGCGCCGCTGACACCCTGGTGCAGTTCTCAAACTTTCTAGACCCCAATGGCATCAGTCCCGTTGACTTCGACGCCGACGGCGACCTAGACCTGCTTGCAACGTTTCAAACACCCTCGCAAGGCAAGGTAACAACCACTTGGGTTAACAATGGCAGCGGCACCTTCACCCGGCGCCAGACACTGACTACGGGCAGCTCGGAGGGGCCGGCCGTGGGCGACGTAGATGGCGACGGCGACCTGGACTTCGTGGTGTCAGCGAGTGTGGGAAGCACCACGGAGATTTTTACGGGCATCAATGATGGCAACGGCAACTTTACGTTGCGGGCACTAGCCACCGGCTATGCATCGAGCGAAGCCAGCTACCTGGCCCTGGGCGACCTGGACAACGACGGCGACTTGGACCTTGTAGCAGGCCAGAACGCCATATCGTCCCTGCGTATTCGCCTGAACGATGGGCTAGGCAATTTTGGTAGCCCCACTGAAATCATGACGGGTGCCTATACTGAGGCGCTGCAGATAGCCGACATCGACGGCGACCAGGACCTGGATATTATTGTAAGCCTGTTTAACTCGTACTCGGGGAATTCCAATGCTGTACGAATCTACCTGAACAATGGGCAGGCGGTATTCAGTGCCGGGCAGGTGATACCCATGGGCAACAATTACTCGCCCAGCTTGGTCACTGGTGACGTGGACGCGGATGGCGACCTTGACCTGGCAATATGCGGCGTCGGATCTAATTCCTTGGGCATTTACCGCAACGATGGGGCCGGAACCTTTGCCTCCTTGTCTACACTGCAAGGTGGCTGGGTTGCCTACGGGCTTACGCTGGGTGATGTAGATGGGGATTCTGACTTGGACTTGGTCAACGTTACGGCCAATGGCCAGACGCTCGACGTTTTCCTGAACCAGGCCCCGGCTCCTACCACCCTGAGCTTTACGCCCAGCACCGGCCCAGTAGGCACAAGCGTAATCGTGACCGGCACTAATTTTATCAATGTCTCACAGGTGGAATTCAATGGGTTGCGCGCCACATATGTTGTCGATTCGCCAACGCAGCTAACGGCGGTAGTCCCCACGGGCGCCCGCACCGGTCCTATCCGAGTAGTAACTGGGGGCGGCTCCATTACCAGCACGGCCGTTTTCACGGTGCTGGTGCCCACACCACCAGTGGTAACGAGCTACAGCCCGACACGCAACGCCCCAGGCATTCCGCGCACGGCACCTGTGGTGGTGAGTTTCTCGCAGAACATTACCGCAGCCACGGCAACTAACCTGCGGGTATTTGGCTCGCAGCTGCGCGGGCAACGCCCCGGCACGCTCACAGGTGCCGGCACTTCCACCCTCACTTTCCGTCCTACTCAAAATTTTGCCGCTGGCGAACAGGTGAGCGTCAGCATTCCCAGCAGCCTGCTGGGGCCGCTGGGCGGCAGCACGGTACCGCAAGTGCTGCAGTTTACCATAGCAGCCAGTGGCACCGGGCGTGGCCAGTTTGTAAGCCGCCCCGTGGTAGCCACCGGTGCTGCCCCACTGGAAGTAGCTGTGGCTGATTTCAACAACGACGACCACCTGGATTTGCTTACCGTCAATACCAACAGCTCCACGCTGAGCCTGCGCTTCGGCTGGGGTGGCGGTAACTTCAGTGGCACAACCGAAGTGGCGGCCACGGGCGTAATTCGGTCGGTAGCCGTAGGCGACGTAGATGGCGACGGTGACCTGGACTTTGCCGTGGGCAGCTTCAACACCGCCAATACAGTAGCCATGTACATTAATAACGGCAGCGGGCAGTTTGCGCAGACCTACGCCGTGCCCGTGGCCGGCAGTGTATACAGCCTGGTGCTGGCCGACATCAACAGTGACGGCAGCCTAGACTTAGTAGCCAGCAGTGCCATGGGCTGGCTAAGTCTGCGCTTCAACGACGGGCAAGGCCGCTTCAGCGGCACGACCGACCTGCCGGCAACTGTAGAATGCTACGGCGTAAATGCTGGCGACTTGGATAATGATGGTGACCTGGATTTGGTAGCCATCATAGGCTCTACGCCCACAGCCGTCACCTATTTCAACGATGGCGAAGGCAACTTTACGCGGTCTGGCTTTTATGCCCTGGGCAACAACAATACTTTGTGGCAAGGCAAAGTGCGCATGGGCGACCTGGACCGCGACGGTGACCTAGACTTTATCGTTTCAACGGGTCCGGGGTCAATTTCTCAGGTTGTTCAGTTGCTCAATAACGGCAACGGCACTTTTGCGCCAGCCCAGCAACTCACCCTGAACTACTCAAGCCACGATGCCGCGCTGGCCGATGTGGATGCTGACGGCGACCTGGATTTGCTCAGCATCAATTCTTCCACCTACAAGATTGATGTTTCGCTGAACAATGGCTCCGCTACTTTCACTCGGGGCAGCACCATAACGTTAAGCGGCGACGCCCGCGCCCTAGCAATTGGCGACCTGGACCGGGACGGCGACTTGGATCTGGTGACGGCTGTAACGGGTAACAACAGCGCCGGCATCTACCTGAACGGTGGCACTGTGCTGAAGGCCACTGCTGCTTCCGCACCCTCAGCCGAGCTAGAGGGCTACCCCAACCCTGCGCATGGTTTCTTCACGCTACGCCTAGCCCCGGAACTGGCTCGAAACGCCGTCCAGCTGGTATTGCTCGACGCGTTGGGTCGGCAGGTGCAGGCGCATCCCCTAAGCCGGTTGCCGGCCCATGGCGAAACTGAAGTTGATGTGCACAGCCTTAGCCCTGGCCTCTACCTGCTCCGGGTGCAACTCCGTGACGGACGCCAGCTTACTCAAAACATGATGCTGGAGTAAACAAACCGGCCCGGCAGGAATCTTGTACCTGCTGGGCCGGTTAGCTGTACAGCTACCTTTGCTAAGGATGTGCTACTTTTGTGCTTATGGCATCCCCGCGTCCTGTCTCTCACCGGCTATTCAGCTTGCTACTGGCCCTGCTCGTCCTCGCCTCCTCGGTGGGCCTGACGGTGCTGCGCCATACGTGCCGGGAAAGCGGGCATACATCGGCGGATGTTATTTTCAGTACTCCCAAACACGGATGCCCCGCGTCTAAGCCGGTAGCAGAGCATGCCCACAGCAGCCAGATTAAAGGGGCCTGCTGCGACTTTAGTGCCCACCTGCACAAGCTGGAGGTACCTTCACCGGAACTGACCTGGGCCAAGCTGCTGCCCTCGCCGTTGCTGGCGCCCGCTTGGCTTCCGGCCACTAGCTGGCCTACTCTAGCTTCGGCTCCGTTGGTAGCACAGGCAGCCGCATGGCATGCGGCCGATAGTTCACCGCCGCCCCGGGCTGGCCGCGTGCTTCTCACCTTTATCAGTGTGCTAGTAGTCTAGCCTTCATCTGGCGTGCCTCTTTGGGCCGCTATGGAATACAGCGCGCTTCAGCGCTGGCATTTTCTCCAGAATGAATGCTAACTCACTACTGACATGGATTTTTTCTCCGGAAACCGGTTGCCGTTTGCGCTTGGCCTCCTGCTGAGCAGCACCGCCACCGCTACCGCCCAATCGGCAGCTGATGTACTGGCCCCAGTCCGGGGGCAGGTAACTGACGCCGCTGCCGCTCCCGTACCGGGTGCTGTGGTCCGCTGGCTAGGCAGCACTACCACCACCACTACCACCAACAATGCGGGCCAGTTCGCCTTACCTCGCCCGGCCCGTGCTGAAGCCAGCAAACTGGTTATCAATGCCCTTGGCTACCGTGCCGATACGGTAGCTGTGGCTACTTCCGGCTCGCCCTATGTGCGTGTATCCCTGAAGCCGGGCACTGAGCTAGGCGAAGTGAAAGTGGAAGCCCGCGCCCCCTCCTACTCCTCGCTGACGCCGACCAACACACAGGTTATTACGGCCCGCGACCTGACAAAATCGGCGTGCTGCAACTTGGCGGAAAGCTTCGAGACGAATGCTGCCGTTGAGGTTTCCACAACGGATGCTGTGTCGGGGGCCAAACAGATTCAGCTGCTTGGCCTTGATGGGGCCTACTCGCTGCTGACCGTGGACAACCTGCCTGCTTTGCGCGGGCTGGCCACCCCCTACCGCTTGGGCTACCTTTCCGGAACCTGGATTGAGAGCATCGATATTATCAAGGGCATGGGCTCCGTAGTGAATGGCTACGAAAGCATGTCGGGGCAGGTGAACGTGCGCCTGAAGGAGCCCGATAAGTCGGAACGTCTGCTGTTCAATGCGTACGGCAATGACTTAGGCAAATTTGACCTCAACCTGAATCTGGCAGCGCCGGTCAGCAAGAAGGTCAGTACCGTTTTCCTACTCCACTCCGACCACCTGGGCCGCCGCGTCGACCGGAACAAGGATGGATTTATGGATCTGCCGCTGGCTACGCAATACAACGTATTCAACAAGTGGAAATACAAGTCTGACAAAGGCCTCATCAGCGAAATTGGGGTGGGTGCACTGCGCGAAACCCGGGAAGGTGGCCAGGTAGATTTTCGGGCAGACGAGGCTAACGCGTTTGAGCGCAACTACGGCTTCACGGGCCGTACCAACCGCTATACTGGCTTTGCCAAAACATCCTACACTTGGCCCGGCCGGCCGTACCAGAGCCTGGGGCTGCTGCTCAGCGGCACACACCACAGCTTCAACTCTACCTATTCCTACGGGCAGTTTCTGAGCGGCAGCACCTTGCGCACCACCCGCGCCTACGATGGCACCCAGCAGACGGGATTGGCCACGCTGCTCTTCCAGAGCGTATTGGGCACTACAGCGCATACCTACCGCCTGGGCCTAAGCTACCTGCACGATGACTACCGGGAGTTTTTCGGTTCCGGCATCATCTACCCCACAGAAACTGCGGAGCAACGCTATGCCCGTCAGCACCGCAACCGCCTCGAAAACGTGCCGGGTGCCTTCGCAGAATACACCTATCAGAACTCCCGCAACCTGACGCTGGTAGGCGGCCTGCGCCTCGACCGCCACAACTTATACGGCTGGCAGTTTACCCCCCGGCTTAATGTGAAGTACGACGCGGCCAAAAACACCGTGCTCCGGCTGGCAGCCGGTACGGGCTTCCGGGTAGCCAACCCTATTGCCGACAACAGCGGCGTGCTGCTTAGCTCCCGTGAGTTTGTTATTGCGCCTGATCTGCGGCCTGAAAAAGCTTGGAACGTGGGCGGCAGCGTCACGCAGTATTTCACGCTTGCCGGCCGGCCGGCCACGCTCATCGCCGACTATTACCATACTGCGTTCCAGAATCAGGTGGTGGCCGACATGTATACGTCGCCAACCGTTCTGGAAATCAGCAATCTGTCAGCTGATGGCCGTTCCTTCTCGCGGAGCTTTCAGACCGAGTTGCAGGTAGAACCCGTGAAGGGGCTCACGGCCAAAGCCGCCTACAAGTACCTCGACGTGCGGACTACCTACGACGGGCAGCTGTTGCCGAAACCCCTGACGGCCCCGCACCGGCTATTTTTTAACGTGGGCTACGCCACAGCATTTGATAAATGGCGCGCCGACTTCACGGTGCAGGGTTTCGGGCAGCGGCCGCTGGCGCACAATCCGGCTTCCATGGGCCACCAACATGGTTCCGGCGAAATGGAACTCCCTTATGCGCCGCGCTTCGCGCTACTCAACACCCAGGTGACTCGCGCCTTCAAACGCTTCGAAGTATATGCCGGGGTTGAGAACCTGACCAACTACCGCCAGCCCAATCCCATCCAGAGCGCCGCCGCCCCGTTTGAGCAGGCTTTTGATGCGGCTATGGTGTGGGGGCCTACGTACGGTCGTCTCACGTATGCCGGCCTGCGCTTCCGGCTGGAATAGCTGCGTCAGCTAACCAGCATTTTTTGGCCGCTTTTTTGTATTCACTGTATCCGCTTTCCAGCGGGCTCACTCCACTTACCTTCTCTTATGAAATCGTTCAAGCTTCTTTTCCTCGCCGTATTCGCTCTGCTTGCGCATACCACCACTGCCCAGACTACTGCGAAGGCCAAAGGCCCGGCCACCGAACAGGTGCAACTCAAGACCTCGGCCGTCTGCGACATGTGCAAAACCCGCCTCGAGAAGGCCATGGCCTACGAAAAAGGCGTGCAGGCCGCTGTGCTTGATGTGCCTACTCAGGTACTCACTGTGACGTACCGCTCCGATAAAACTACGCCGGCAGCCCTGCGCACCGCCGTACAGAAAACCGGCTACGATGCCGACTCCGAGCCTGCTGAGGCCCGCGCCTACGACCGTCTTCCTGACTGCTGCAAGAAGACCAACGCGGTTCACTAAGGCAGATGATAGTATCGCAAAACGCCCTTTCACATGTACGGAAGGGCGTTTTAGCGGATTGCAATTCAAGTCAGGCCTCGGCAGCTTCCGGATTCAACTGTAGGTCGAATTCCAGAACGGCACTGAACGCCAGAGGCCGAGTGAGGCGCCGCCGATTGGTACCAGATATTTCCAGCGTAAACCAGTCGGAGCGCAGGTATTCCAATAAGTTGGGCCGGCCCAGCATTTCCATGGTTACATGCGTGGGATGTATGTTGCGCTCCGAGAAAGAGGCAATGGCAATTTTGCGGCTATTCGCCGTCAGGAAGCAACTGCCACTTTCCAGCGCGGCCAAGGTGGAAGTTCCTCGCCCAATAGGATGCTCTGGGTCGGGCTGCCATGCTAAATGTGCCTCGCGTAGCGTTACGGCTATCACCCCCGGCCTGGTGAGGGCAGCCAAGCAGGGCAATGTGCCGGGCAATGTTTTTTCGCAGAGAAAGATAAGGTCCATACTAGGGTCAATCCGCAGATTGATAGCCCTGGTTTTCATGCCGAAAGCCGTGCGCAATGACCTGCGCAGGCCTTCATTCAGGTCGATGGTGAGCTCTACGCCCAGCACAACGGGGGGCAGTGCAGCAACTGGAACTGGAAGTAAGTTCATAGCCAAAAGGAGGTGTGCGAGCGGGGGCAGTCATGTCGGGAACATGCGAAAAGCAGCAGGAAAAGTCAACGGTGGAGAAGCGACAGAAAGAAAAATACCTGACCAACAACGCCATATTGCGCAGGGCAGATATAGCTATAAGCTATTGAAAGTCAGTCATGGTTCTCGCTTAAAGTATAGCAAAGCTCGATAAAAGTATACGTAGATGGTAATATTTGCCGTTAAGATTGATTTCTTCCGATAAAAAAATGATATATAATTTCCAATTCTATTTATATTCACCCGAACGCCTGCCATTCTTGTCTCTTCTATGAAGATTACCTGCCTGCTACTCGATGATGATCCGCTGGTGCTGGACCTGCTGCAGGCGTATGTGGCCATGACTGATGTACTGGATATAAAAGCCACGTTCACAGACCCTTTAGAGGCGCACCGCTACCTGTTGCACAACGACGTACAAGTGCTGTTCTCAGATGTTACCATGCCTCACCTCAGCGGCTTAGATCTGGTACGCTCGCTGCACCAGCCACCGCTGGTTGTCCTGATGACAGCTCATCCGCAGTACGCCATGGAGGGCTTCAACTTGGATGTTATCGACTTTCTGTTGAAGCCTATTTCGCTGGACCGATTTCTGAAAGCCGTAAACAAAGTAGCGGGTATTTTGCGCGCTAATTCTGCTGAAACTGACCCCAAGCAGGATCTGCTTTCGGGCTGGGGGTCGTTTTTTATCCGCACCGATGCGCAGTTTGTGCGCCTTCACTACCGCGACGTACTATATATCGAGGCGCTGAAAGATTTCACCAAAATCAATACCGCCGACGGACGCACTCACTTGACGCTGGTGAATCTTAAAAACCTGGAGGAGCAGCTACCACCTGGCTTATTCGTGCGCACGCACCGCTCCTACCTCGTCAATGCTTCCCGAATTGAGTCTATCAGTAACCTTGAAGTACGGGTTGGAGGGCATGCTCTGCCCTTAGGCCAGACCTATCGGGAGCGGGTTACGGAACGAATTGTCAACCGCACCCTTATCCGACGGCAGCAACCGTAGCCGAATGGCTGGGCGGTAACAGAGGCAGCATTTCGGGAGCCGCCGCAGGCAGCGAAAAGCGGAAAGTAGAGCCTTTGCCCGGGGTGCTTTCGAAGGAAATATGACCACCATTGCGTTCCACAAACTCCTTGCAGAGGCGCAGACCCAGTCCGGTGCCTTTTTCGTGTGCCGTACCCAGCGTAGTATGGTGCCCCTGAGCTCCAAATATTTTCGCAGCATCCTGGGGGCTAATTCCAACACCAGTATCCGCTACGGAAATTTCCCATTGCGCATTCTGAAGCTGCCGGGCTGATATAGTGATGCTGCCATTCTGCGGCGTGAACTTAATAGCGTTGCCAATCAGGTTGCGCAGCACTAGGCGCACCATGTTCAGGTCGGCCCGCACAACGCAGGAGTCGGGCAGGTCCGTGAGAAACAGAATGCTTTTGCGCTCTGCATCGCTGAGCAGCAATGCCAGCGCCTCTTCGGTCACACCTTGCAGATAAATCTTCTCCGGCTGAATCTTGTCGTTCTGCATCTGTGATGCCGACCAGTTGAGCAGGTTATCCAGCAGGCGCAGCGTTACATCGAGGGTGCGGCCAAGACGTTCCGTGTGCATTGCCATGCGCTCCGGCGACAAGGTGCCCATCGTCATAAGCGAAAACATAGAGTACAGCGAGCTGAGCGGGCTGCGTAGATCGTGAGAAATGATGGAGAAGAGGGTGTCTTTGGTGCGGTTGAGCCGCCCGAGTTCTTCCTTCTGCCGGCTGATAGCCCGGTTCTTTCGCTGCAGCAACCGGTTGATACGCGCCTGCTCCTGCCGGCCTCGGTACAGCGCCGCTACCGCCAGCAGCAGCAGCAACGCCCCAATGGCCAGCCCATTGCGCAGCAGCATCTGGCGGCGCAGGTTAGCCGTCTGAATCTGCCGGTCTTTGGTTAGCAGCTGAATTTCACGCTCCTTTTTTTCGGTTTCGTAGCGGGTTTGCAGTTCGGCAATCTGTGCAGAGCGACGTTCGGCAAACACGCTGTCCTGCAGGGCGGCATACCGGGTCTGAGTTCGTAGAGCCTGCTCAAAATTTTCCTCGCGCCGATAGAGGCTGGTGAGCGTCTGATAAATATTGCTGGTTTGCACAACCGAGCCACCGCGCCGGGCTAGAGGCAGCGCCTGCCGCAGCGCCCGGATTGCGGCTGGACGATTCGTCAACGAGTCCTGCACTACGGCCAATGCCTGGAATCCGGCAGCGCGGCGTGCCGGTGGTGTGGTGTGTGGCAATTGGCTCAGGGCTTGGGTATAAAACCCCATAGCTACTTCGTAGTTGCCGACATCCTCGTAGACACGGCCCGTACTGGCTAGTGCTTCACCGGTGCGGGCACTGTCGCCGAGTTGGCGGGCATCGTTCAGGGAGCGCCGCAGATAGTAGAGCGCGCGGCTGTAGTTGCGAAGCTGGTGGTGAGCCAGCCCAATGGCATTCAGGGCAGCCGTCTGGCCCGTGCGACTATCGGCTTGTTGCCACTCATAATACGCACGCTCATAATTACTTAGCGCCCGCAACCACTGTCCCTGCGTACCATACAGGTCGCCGAGTTGGGTGTATATCTGCGCTAGTCCGGCCGGGTCACGCAGGCTTTCGGTCAGGCGAAGTGCCTGCAAATACGTATCGTGTGCCTGGCCGGTGTCGCCTTGCAAATACTGGGCTTTGGCCAGCAGCCGCATCGACTGGGCCCGGCCTGGAGCGCTATGCAGTTGCTGATATAGGCGCAGGGCCCGCCGAAAGTAGCGCAGAGCCTGTTCGTACTGCTGCTGCTCCTGTTGCGCTTCGCCAATAGCCAGGTAAGCGGCAGCAACCTCGCTGGTTGGGCCACTCACGGCCGCCAGATGTAACGCCTGTTCCGCCTGTAGCTGCGCTGCCGCCGGATTGAGCGGCAACAGCTGTTCGCTCCGTTGTAGATACCGAGACACCGAATTAGTGCCATCGGCGCGTTGGGCCGTGCTGCTATCCGGCAGCAGCCACAGTACTATCCCCAGCAGTAACTGCAAGAGCCGAACAGGTAGCGCACGTACGAACCAAGGCTGCATCGGGATAAAAAAATAGCAGAAGTACTCCGCGCACGAAATGAGCTCGGGCTGCAATTCCGAGGAAGATAAGTAACTATAGGCTAATTCACGTCGCATGTAGCAGGCAATTGCAGGCATAGCAGTCGGCACTGTAGCATGTGTACTTCTAGCTGGCTCTTGCTACCTGGCTGGTTAGCTGTTTACCCACGCGGCCTTGCCTAACCTCCTCATTACTGCACTGTTGCTCGCGCTTCTATTAAAACGCGCTTCTTTTCAGAACGTTGTAGTGCAGGCTATTTGTATACGAGGCATACTGGCACGTCAGGCCGTTTCCTTGGCACGCCATAGCCGCCACCAAGGCAAATACGGCTGGTCGTGGTGTTCGTAATGATACCCGAAAAAGTAGCAGCTCACAAAGGCCCAGGCGTGGTGCCGGAACTGGCTGCGGGACTTATGAGCGTTATCAGGCGCATGGCTACCCCGGTGTGGCAGGTAGGTTCCGAAAAAGAAGAGCTGCAACGTCGCCAGCACGGCCGGAATCATCCAGAAGGCAATAACATTGGCTTGCGGAAAATATAGCTTGAGCACGTTGTAGGTAGCTGCCATCAGCACTATCTGCCACCACGTTACATAGTTCCAGGCGAAGCGGGCAAACCACGGCAAGAACCCGGCGTGCTGCCCGTCATGAAAATCGGGGTCCTCCTCGGTGGCTACATGGCGGTGGTGGGCATGATGCTTGGGCAACATGCGCGGAAACCAGTTGTAGGCAAACAGGCCGGCCGCCAGTGTGCCTAGCGCGTTGTTCAGGCGCTGGTTGGAACTCACCACACCGTGCATGGCATCATGAGCGGTGATGAACAGGCCAGTATAGAGGTGAGTTTGGAGCAACACCAGCAGATAAGGCCACGGCGTGGTCCAGTCGGGTTGGTAGAACGCCAGCAGAAATGTGAGCAACGCCGCCCAAAGCCCTATTACTCCTAATGCCACAACTACGCCCTTGCGGCCCAACGGAGCAGGACGCACGCGCTTCGTGGCGCTGCCAGGCAGAGAAACGGATGAGGAAATGGCTTGGAGCATAACGAGGATGCAAAGGAACAAACGGCCGGCTGAATACGTGCCACTGCCCAGGATCTACATTCGCTACAGCATCAGCAATGCGTCCCGCACCTGCTCCATCAGCCACATGGGCGTGCTGGTGGCCCCACAGATTCCTACCGACTGACCGGGCTGAAACCACTCAGCGCGTAGCTCATCCGTGCTGGAAATAAAGTGGGTTTGCGGGTTTGTGTCTTTGCAGACCTGGTATAGCACCTTGCCATTAGAGCTTTTCGTGCCCGAAACGAACACAATCTGGTCGAACTGGGCCGCGAATTTGCGCAGGTCCTTGTCGCGGTTGCTTACTTGGCGACAAATGGTGTCGTTGGCATTCACCTGGTAGCCCCGGCCTTCCAGCTCAGCTTTGATGCGGTAGAAGGAATCGGTGCTTTTCGTGGTCTGGCTGTAGAGCGTGATGTTGTCGGGCAGTTCGTGGCGCAGCAGCTCATCGAGGCTTTCAAACACTACAGCATTGCCGCTGGTCTGGCCCAGCAACCCGCGCACCTCCGCATGGCCGTGCTTGCCATATATGAAGATGCGGTCCTGCTTATCGTAGGAAGTTTTGATGCGGTTTTGCAGCTTCAGCACCACCGGGCACGAGGCATCTACGAGCGTCAGATTGTTTTCGAGTGCAGTTTGGTAGGTACTGGGCGGCTCACCGTGGGCCCGGATCAGGACGGCTTCGCCGCGCAGCCGCGCAAACTGCTCATAGTCGATGATGCGCAGGCCGCGCTTCTCGAGCCGTTGGACTTCTTCGTCGTTGTGCACGATGTCGCCAAGGCAATAAAGATACCCCTGCTCTTCCAGCAGATCCTCGGCCATTTGAATGGCATAGATAACGCCAAAGCAGAAGCCGGAGTTGGGGTCGATTCGGACGCTCAGATGGTGCGGCATAGCTGATGAGGTAACCGCAGTGACAGGCGGAAAGTTATAAAGCCGCGGAATAGGCTGTAAAAGTTACGTAACTCAACGCTACAATAGATTACTGTTGCCCATCGAATTGTGCTTTTTAGTAGCGGCCAAACACTTTTCGGCCCTCGAAGCTCTTAATCACCTCCTGCTCCACGGGGCTGGCGCGCAATACTTCGTTTGTTTGCCAGAACTCGGGGTTGTAGGCCTTTTTCATTACCTGCTCCAAGTCGCGGGAGTGCCGCCCTACATCTTTATAGGCATGCCCTGGCAAGCGGCCGGTGTATTGGTAGAAGACCAATTGCGCTGCTACCTGCGTGCTATCGGGCCGGGCATTGGGGCGGCGCAGTACGATGGTCCCTTCGGCCCGCGTGGCGCTCAGACGCGTCAGGGAATCAGCGTAGGGAATGAAATCAGCAACCAGTTTAAAATCGTCGCCGGCACGCTCATACCCGGGCTCCATCTGAAAGCGAAGCATGCTGCTCAGGGGCAGCGACAGTTCCTGCCGGCGTAATGCGGCTGTTTCTACGTCAATGAAGAGTGTGCCTGTCGTAGCGGGCTTTTGCACCTCGGGCCGGGGCTCAAAATCAATAACTGCCGTTTCGCGGCCATTTTCGGTGAAGAAGCTGCGCAGCGTGAAGTAAAAATACTGGGTGGCCTGGGGCCCGAGCGGAACCAGTAGCTTTTCGCGCAGCGGGTGGCGGCTGAACACCGGCACCTGCCGGATAAGGGAGGAGAAATTGGTGAACGTGAAGCCACCCGGTGTGAAGGCATAGCGCGACTCACCCAAGTCCCACCCCTCAATCACGCGGTTAGAGAACTTCACATCATAAAATGCATCGAAAAACTCGCGGTATTCGCCGTTGTGCCGGGTTTTCTGGCGGTAAAAGGCCTTGCCGTACTGCAGGTCGCGGGCATGGCGCCACAGCTTTGCGCTGGCCCGCTGCACCAGTTCTTCGGCTATTTTCTCTGGGCTGCGGACCGTCACGCCGGGCAAACCTACGGCGCTGGCCTGCAGCACTATCTGTAGCGCTGTACCAGCCTTCTGCACTTCCGTTTCAGAGCGGCTATAGCCCATGCTGAGCACCACCAGCCGCTGGGGAAGCACCGACACTCGTAGGCTGAACTCGCCTACTTCGTTGGTAGCCGTGCCGTTTGAGCCATCTGCTAGTCCTACAGTGGCGTAGGGCACTGGGCGCTGCTGCTCATCCACTACCTGGCCCAGCAGTACTATTCGCTGGGCCGATGCTGTGCTGGATAGCAGTAACAATGCGAGCAACACAGTGAACCGGACAGGCAGTAGCATTCAATGTTGTTTACAGAATCAGTATTACACAGACACAAAAAAGCGAAGCAGAGTTGGCCCTGCTTCGCTTTTTAGAGCGGGACTGAAATATTAGTGGTTGTTTCCGTGCTACCCTTCAATGCGGCCCAGCTTCTCAGCTTCGGGGCCGGAAACGTGGCCGCGCTCCACCAAAAAGTCGCGCACCAACCCGAACGACTCGGCATCGAGGCCGGATTTGGGATGCTGCAGCAAGGTTTCAACCAGAAACTGCCGGTCTTCATCGACGTGGCCGCTCAGGCCTAGGAACGAGGGCAGGTTGCTTTCCACGCTCAGGCGCAGAAACCGGATTTCGGCATTGTCGCCGTCCAGTTTCACAGCTTCCTCAAACTGCTTGTTGGCGTTTTGCACGTAGGTCAGCTTGTTGAACATAGACGCGTCGCGGGCCCGGATGGCTTCGGCGGCGGCTTTGTAGGCCAGTACCACGGCATTGCGCTGGTCGTAGGCGGCCATCAGCTTATGAAATTTTTCACCGGCTTCTTTGCTGGAAGCGGCCTGCTGGTATTGGCGGCGCAGATTGGGCAGGGAGTACGGGGTGGCGTCGGACACGAACGGAGACAGAATCAGAAGGAGAGAAAAAAGAACAGACAAAAACAGCTTCACGCGGTAGCAGATTCGTGACTAGATAGCTCGAAGGCGGTAGCGAAAGTACGACCCCATCAGCAAAAGCAGCTTGGTATTGTCTGGTACGCGCACCCGCTCGCCAAGGATGCGGGCCGCTGGTAGCTGCCGGATTTTGTGGAACAGCTTGAGATAGTACACATAGGCCAGGTACACCCCCAGGCGCGCCGCCCGCGGCAGCTGCACGATACCGGCGTATGCCGCATCAAAGTCGGCCCGGATGTCCGCTTCGATTTCCTGCTTTACGTGGTCAGAAAACCGTTCGTACTGCACCCCGGGGAAGTACACGCGGCCCCGCTCCTCGTAATCTGACCGAATGTCGCGCAGGAAATTAACTTTCTGAAAGGCCGAGCCCAGCCGGCGGGCGGGCTCCCGTAGCCTGTCAAACATAGCCGTGTCGCCTTCGCAGAAGATACGCAGGCACATCAGGCCCACCACTTCCGCCGAGCCGTAGATGTACTTCTCGTAGAGCGACTGGTTGTAGGCATGGTCATCAAGGTCCATTTCCATGCTATACAGGAAGGCATCGATAAATTCCCGGTCGATGCCGTACTGGTGCACCACATCCTGAAAAGCATGCAGCACCGGATTCAAACTCAGCCGGATTTCCAGAGCCTCGTAGGTCTGGCGCTTGAAGTCCTGAAACAACGCAGCCTTGTTGTGGCCGTGAAACGTGTCCACAATTTCATCGGCCCAGCGCACGAAGCCATACACGGCATACACCGGCAGGTGAAAACGCGTGTCGAGCGTGCGGATGCCGAGCGTGAATGACGTGCTGTAGCGCTGCGTAATCAGCTTGCTGCACGCCCGGCTGGTTTCGGTGAAAAGGGCAATATGATCCATCTTCTTCGACTTAAGAATTCTCCTTTTCTACCTCCTGCGCCACCACCTGCCCCGAAATAAGCGAAGGCGGCACGCCGGGCCCTGGCACGGTAAGCTGCCCCGTAAAATACAGATTACTGACCTTTTTGCTTTTGAGCGAGGGTTTCAGAATAGCTGTCTGGCGGAGCGTATTGGCCAGGCCGTACGCGTTGCCTTTATAGCTATGGTAGTCCTGCTGAAAATCCTGGTGGGCGTAGCTGCGCTTGTACACCACCGCGTCGCGGATGCTGTGGCCGCAATGGCGCTCCAGCCGCTCCATAATCAGGTGGTAGTAATGCTCGCGCGTTTCTTCCGGGTCAGGCAGGTCAGGCGCTACTGGAATCAGCAGAAACAGATTTTCGCAGCCTTCAGGCGCTACACTGGGGTCGGTTGTGCTGGGAGCCGATACGTAAAACAGCGGCCGGCTGGGCCACTTGGGCTGCTCGTAGATTTCTTCGGCGTGGAGTGCAAAATCCTCATCGAAGAACAGATTATGGTGCCGCAGCTTATCCACGCGCCGGTTTACGCCGACATAAAACAGCAACGACGACGGGGCCATCGTACGGGAGTTCCAGTAGGCTTCGTCGTAGTGCCGCCACTCGGGGGCCAGCAGGTGCTGCTCGGCGTGGTGGTAGTCGGCGCCGGCCACTACCACATCGGCAGGCCGAAAGCCGGTAGCAGTTTGTACGCCTGTAGCGCGGCCCTTTTCTACTACTATCTGTTGCACTTCCTGGTTGTATTCCAGCGTTACACCTCGTTCCTGCGCCAGTGCCACCATGCCTTCCACAATCTTGTGCATGCCACCCATCGGGTACCAGGTGCCCAGGGCTAGGTCAGCATAGTTCATGAGGGAGTATAGGGCCGGTGTGTTCTGCGACGTAGCACCCAGAAAAAGAATCGGGAATTCTACCAGCTCCAGCAGGCGCGAGTCTGTGAAGAACTTGCGCACGTGCTTGTGCATACTCTGGAGCAAATCCAGCCGGACGGCATCCACGAGTAGGCGCGGATCGGCAAACTCCAGTAAGGAGCGGCCGGGCATGTGCACAAACTTCCCGATGCCGACCTCATACTTATAGGCCGCCTGCCGCAGAAACTCATCGAGGCGGGCGGCGCTACCAGGCTCGTACCGCTCAAACAGCTCCCGCAGCTCACTCATGGCTGCCGGGATATCTACGGCCTCCGGCCCCTTAAAAATCACCTGATACGAGGGGTCGAGCCGTACTAAATCGTAGTAGTCGCTTACCTTTTTGCCGAAGCGGGCGAAATATTGCTCAAAAATATCGGGCATCCAGTACCAGCTTGGCCCCATATCAAAGGTGTAGCCTTCGGCCCTGAATACGCGCGCCCGGCCGCCCGGCCCTTCGTTCTTCTCCAGAATCGTGACGCGGTAGCCACGCTGGGCCAGCGACGTAGCGGCTGAGAGGCCTGCAAAGCCGGAGCCGATTACAAGGACGTGTTTGGAAGATGCAGTAGAAGCCAAATTGGGTAGGAATTCAAGGTTGGGTGCAAGCTACAATCCGACAGGCAGATGGTTTTGTTTGCGCAGGTGTGTGTTTGCGCACTCCGGCTATGCTGGCTCGCTAGCCGGTGAGGCGTTGCAGGAAGCTTCAGAGGCTGCCAACGCAGACAAGCTTGTGCCGTATAAAAGCCGCCTTCTTTTCTCTAATCCAGCTCATATGCGGCACCGCGTCCTGTTTCAGTCCCCAGAGCTCCTGCTGGAATATGATATGGTAGATGACTACGTTCATGCCCAATGGACAGCGCAGCAGTCAGAGGATTCGATGCGTGTAGGCTATGAGCAGATTTTGGAGGCGCTGCAGCAGAATTTCTGCCACCGCCTGCTCGACAACCATCTGCTGATCCAGGAGAATTGGGCAGGGCTCGTAAGCTGGTTTGCAACTGACTGGTATCCTCGTGCCCAACAGGCGGGCCTTCACGCTCATACAGTCGTGTTTTCGTTGGACTTCTTTGGCCGGCGCTCTACCGAGCTAGCCCTAGAAATGGTGCCCGGTGGCCTTATTGCCGGCTTCGACTCCCAAGAAGCAGCCCGTAATGCGCTACTGCATCTGTAGAAAAGTATCCCAACGTTCAACCAAGGTTTTATTAACACAAACGGGCCGCGAGCTACGCCGAAAATGGCACTGCTCGCGGCCCGTGATACGCCCGGGGCGGGGTATACTCTCTCCCTATTCCCTACACGCCGGGGGCGTATACCTTAAGCGCATCCTTCAGCTCCTTGCGGGCAATATGAATGCGGTTCTTAACGGTTCCAATCGGGATTTGCAGCTTCTCCGCAATTTCCAGGTACTTGTAGCCGATATAGTACATCATGAACGGCGTCCGGTAGTCGGCCGACAGGCTGGCAATAGCCTGGTTGATGTCCGTTACTACGAAGTCGGAGGTTGCACCGTTGTGCGTAATGTAGTTTTCGTCGGTATTGAAGTACTGGAAGTACTCGGTACTATCAATGTTACTGTTGCGCTTCGTTATCTTATTGTAGTTGTTGATAAACGTGTTGCGCATGATGGTGTACAACCATGCCTTCAGGTTGGTACCGGCTTTGAACTTGTCCTTATTGAGTAGTGCCTTGAGCAGGGTTTCCTGTACCAGATCCTTAGCATCGTCGGCGTCGCGGGTCAGGTTCATCGCCACTGGCTTCAGCGAGTAGGAAATCTTCTGTACTTGATTTGTGAATTCCAAAGAGGTCATGCTGTTTAGCTTTTCGTGGCAAAAAGTTAAACAAATATACGAGGGAATCTGAAAGTCGTCTACCTGCGCTACAACTATTTTTTCTTGCTAGGCTAAATAGAGCACCAGCACTAGAAACAAGATACGAACCGCCTGATAATCAGGATTTATTAATTCGTACAAGATTCGGCACACCCCCTCTTTACACTGAATATTCTTCCCCTTTTCGGAGGCAAAAAACAGGGTATACGCCCGTTAAACAGGCACTTGTATGTATAGACACACTTTTTCAGAAATAGTGGCACCGCTGGGTTATTTTTTCTTTACGCGGGCTCTGCCACCTGCACGTTCATCTCGTCGGCCAAGGCCAAGAATTCGGTAATCAGACGCAGCCGTACCGTATGAGGCGGTAGTTGCAAGGCTTCGCTTTGGACCAGCGGGCCTGATAAGACGACTAGTGCATCGGGGCACAGCGTCCGCAGCTCCTCCACGAAGCCCTGAAGCCGTTCCCGTTCCGGCACGGCTGTCAGTACCGTACACACTGCATACGGCTGGTAGCTCTTGCACACACTATAGAGGCCCGCAATTGGCAGATTTTGCCCTAGATACAGTACATGGTGCCCCCGGGCCCGCAAGGCGTAGTTCATGAACAGCAATGCTAGCTCATGCATCTCGCCTTCGGGCAGAAACAGCACCCACCGCTTGGCCGAAGCAGGTGGCACCGGCGACAGAGCATCGGTGGCGGCCATCATCTTCTGGCGCAGCAGGTGCGTCACGAGATGCTCATGCGCCGGATTAACGCTGCCCGCCTGCCACATCACACCTATCCGCTGCAGAAAGGGGTACACCACGTGAATGATGGCGGCCTCAAACCCCAGCCGACGAATTGCGCGGTTCAGGAGGCAGTTGAGCTGCACTTCATCCATGGCCAGCATGGCTGCCAGCAGCGAATGGACCTGCTGGCAATAGTCATTTACATCATCGTTGCAGGAAATAACGGCTTGAGCTATTTCCTTCTCGCTAAGCTGTGCGATTTTGGAAATCCGGTAGCCACGCCCGCACAGGGTGGCCACATTCAGCAGGCGGCGCAGGTCATCGTCGCAATAGGTGCGGATGTTGGTGGCAGTGCGCACCGGCCGCAACAGGCCATAGCGCTGTTCCCATATCCGGATGGTATGTGCCTTGATACCTGAGAGCTTTTCCAGGTCGCTGATTGCGTAATGTCCCACGATTATTGGCCTCCCTCCTTTTCTTGCGATGATACCGTCCGGGGCCGCAGAGTCCGGGTCGGGGCAGGCTGCCGTAGCGCCAGTGTAAAGTATTTCGGCGATACCCACAGCAGCCCGAATTCTTCGGAGCCGTGGCGGGTAGTGGCTTTGTGATGCATCTTATGCGCCATGTTCAGGGCCCGCAAATAGGGGTTGCGCGACTTACGCCAGAACCGCAACCGACCATGAATCAAGACATCGTGTACAAAAAAATACAGCGTGCCGTAAACCGCAATGCCAACGCCTACCCAGAAGCGCCAGTCCTTGGTCGGCGAGCCATACACAATAAGGAGCGCCGACAGGGAGCCGTAGAACAGAAAAAAGAAGTCGTTGCGCTCGAAGCGGTGCGGGTGCCGCACATGGTGCGACCGGTGCAGAAACCACAGCGGCCCGTGCAGCACAAAGCGGTGCATGAACCATGCAACAAACTCCATTCCCAGAAATGTAGCCGCCGTGGTGGCAATGGCTGCAGGCGTTGTCATGCGGAGCTAACCACGAAAGAAGCGTAGAAGTTTGGAAGTACAGGCGTTGAAAGGTACAAATTCCACTTGGCCAAACTCAACAGCGCGCCACCACACAGTATCGGATTGTATGATGGCGCGCTGCCTTGCTGTGAGAAGGCTAGTCAGTTTTCCCAGGTAATTTTCTCTTTCGCCAGAAAAGCGGCAATACCGCGGCGGCAGTCGAGAGAGCCGCGGGCTTCGGCGTTGATGTGGGCGGCATAGCGCAGGCTGTCCTCCAGAGGCATTTCTGGGATGCGGGCCAGCATTTCTTTGGTAGCCTCCATGCTTTGAGCCGAATTTTCGATGCAGAGGCGACGGGCAAAACCGTGCACGTGTCTCACCAGTTCTGCAGCAGCTACGACCCCGTTTACAAGACCCAGTTCTAAGGCCCGCTGCGCGGTAAGCACATCGCCGGTAAGCAGTAATTCTTTGGTGCGGGCCTCTCCTACTTTGCGCAGCAAAAACACACTGACGATGGCCGGCAGGAAACCAATCTTCACCTCGGTGTAGCCGAATCTGGCTTCGGGCACCGTGAAGGCAAAGTCGCAAACAGTGGCCAGCCCACAGCCGCCCGCCAGCGCATGGCCCTGCACCTGTGCAATAACCACTTTTTTGAGCGTGTATATCTGGTGAAACAACTGCATCAGGTGCGTAGAATCGGCCAGATTATCGGTGTAGCCAAAGCTTTGCAGCTCCTGAATGTAGGCCAAGTCGGCACCGGCGCAGAAGGCGGTTCCTTCGGCGCGCAGCACAATGACCTTGCAGGCGGTATCCTCCTCAGCAAACTCAAATGCCATTTTCAGCTCCGACACCATGTCGGCACTGAGGGCATTGCGTTTTTCAGGACGATTGAGGGTGATATAGCCAATGGCATCGGCAGCCTCATAGCGGATGAAGCGCAGGGCTTCCAACTCTTGCGTGGGCATGTTGTCCATAGAATACAGAATTGCAACGGTGAGCAGCAACGCGGGACTGGTTCTGCGCAGCAGAACGGCCGGGCGGCACTAAATCAGCAGAATCAGGTCGGCACTATCCAAACCTAACAAAAATGCAGTGCTAAGTAAACTATATAGCGCGGCAAGCCTGCCTGGAGTTTCGGCTAGGCCCGAGTTTTACTTCCCCAGTGGTTGTATTGGCCGCACAAAAGCGCCTTGCAACGTTACATCATGCGTCTGCCAGCCTGCCTGCTGTAGCTTTTCCTGCATGGAGGCCACGTACCAGGATTTGCACGAAGAATCGAAAACGATGGCCGGGGCTTTACCGAATGTAGCATCCAGATCTTCGGGCCATACGCGGGCATTGCGGCGCAGCACCACCACATCCACCGGCACTGCCTTCCGCGCTCCGGTCAGCCGGCCGGCTACAAAAGCCACTCGCACGCCCCGCCACACGGCCAGTACCAAGTTGGTGCGGGCAGCCGTATCGGCCGTAGCCGGCACCGGCCCACCGCGCCAGCCCGCATAATAAGCTACCCGGCGGGCATCCCGCTGAATGATGCCGGGCACGATGCGGTAGGTACGCTCCGTTTCGTTGAGTGGCAGCGAGTCGGCGCTGACAATGTGGGCGGCCGCCCCCTGCCAGAACCCTACCACTGAACGGCGCGGGATGCTGTAAATCACAAGCCGCTCATCGGGGGCCAGCTTGTGTGCGGCCCACACGCGGCTGCCGGCAAACACACCCAGCAGCGCACACGCCAGCCCCAGCCACGCCAGATTCTTGAGCCGGAAAAACGTCAGCAGCGCCAGAATGACGCCACATATCAGCCAGGCTTGTGGCGCCGTAACGTGAATGCCCGAAATTAGAGCACCGGGCATGGCACGGCCAATCCAGAAAATGTATTCGTTAAACAGCCAAATCATCCATTCAAATACCCTAGCAACAAGCTGGGGCAGAATGTCCAGCACTTGAGCGACACTCGCCGAAGCCAGCCCTACAAGTGCAACAAATCCTTTCAATACCAGCAGGCCCAGCCCCACGTACACGGCTCCGCTGGAAATCGGTACTGCCACCAGGTTCGAGAAAAGGAAGCTAAGCGGAAACTGGTGGAAATAGAACAAGCCCAGCGGAAACGTGGCAACTTGCGCCGCCAACGACAGCGCCGTGGCCTGCCAGACGCCGTCAAGAAACTTGCCACTCCATTTCCAGAATTTCTGCACCGCTTTGGTTTGCCACGGCCGCTGCTTTTGCAGAAAATAGTCCTTCACATCGAACCATGCCACAATGCGCGGCTGCAGGTACACGATGCTGATAACGGCCAGGAAAGACAATTGAAACCCAACGTCGCAGAGCAGATACGGGTCGTAGCAGAGCAGGCAGAAAGCCGCCACGGCCAGCGTATTGAACATGTTGGTTTGCCGTTGCGTGGCTCGCGCCACAATGATGAACGTGAACATCACGGCCGCCCGTAGCACCGAAGCCGACAGGCCTGTCAGGAAGGCGTAGCTCCAGATAACGGCCAGCCCTAGTGCGGCCGTCACGAACCGAAACAGTGGCCCGCGCCGCCCTGGCAGCAGCCCCAGCAGCCACGTCACGGCCCCGAACAACAGCCCCACCTGCAACCCTGACACGGCCATAATGTGCGTGGTACCCGTGTTGGCGTAGGCCTGCTTGGTCTGCTGGTCGATGTCGTCTTTGATGCCCAGCACCAGCGCCGAGGCCAACGCATACTCCCGTTTGGCCTGCACATACTGCCGGAATACGCCATCCAGCACGCGGGCCGCGCGCATGGCGGCCGCCTTCAGGTAGCTGGGCGGCTCAGTAGCAACGGTTTGGTACTGGTCGGGGTGAATAAACTGCTGGTGATACACCTGATGGTATTCCAGGTAGCGGCGGTAGTCAAACTCCCCAGGGTTGAGCGGTGCTTTGCTGGGTGCCGGCGTGCCCCGCACCAGCCACACGTCGCCGTATTGTGGAGCTACCACGCCGGAGTCGCGCGGGATGGATATCCGGATGCCGCCCACGGCCGGGCGCCACTCCCCGCCCACCCGCACCGCCGAAACGCGCACGGTGGTAGCATAGGTAGCAGGCCGAACCACTGTATAGTCGTCCACCACGGCTCGGTAGTACTCGATGCGGCTGCCAAACCGGTAGAGGTGCGCCGCGTCCCGCGACTCAGTGGCCTGCTGCGTAAGGGCCGCGCCTGTCATGTACACGGCCAGCACTGCTATTAGGCCGGCGTCATCGGCCGAAGCTGGGTTGGGGCTGCGCCGCACGGCTGCCTGAACGGCAAAAAAAAGAATGACAAGTCCGGCCAGCGGCCACCGCAAATCCGGCAGCACTTCGCCGAAATAGAGAAAGGTCAAGATGCCGGCAACCAGCGCCAGCGTAAGGCGCACAAAGGCGTAGGAAGCCCAGTGAATCATAAGTACACGAGTGATATAGTATTGCTTCTCAATATATACACTGGCACGCAAGACCCACGAAAAAGCCCCTTCGATTTCTCCATCGAAAGGGCTTTTCTGCGCTTCAAACATTGTATCAGGAGGGCTGCCACACCATTTTGTAGTGCTGCAGGCCGCCTTCCTCAAACATCTGCCCTACTTTCTCAAATCCGTGTCGTTCGTAGAAGCGTACGGCCGGTAGCTGGGCATTTAGGTATACGGTAGCGTGCGGGTGTGCTGCCGCTACGTCCTGCAGCACCTGACGGAGCAGCGCGGCGCCGGTTTGCTGGTTGCGGTAGTCGGCCAGCACGGCAAAGCGTTCCAGCTTCACGCCGCTTTCCGTGACGCGCCAGCGCGCCGCGCCGCAAGGCGTATCGTCATCGGCCAGGGCCAGATAATGTGTGGCATCGGTGTGGTCGTGGGCGTCCTGCTCCAGCTCGGCGGGCACGCTCTGGCCCAGCACAAACACTGTGCGCCTGATAGCAAGTGCTGCTTTCAGGTCAGATTCGCTGGTTATTCGATGGACTTTCATAGCGTGTAGTGTTTTCTGATCAGTTTAAAGCGGCCTCTATGGAATAGCCCTGTGCGGTAGCAAAAGGCTCTAAAAACACCAGAGCCGCCACCCGACGGGCAACGGCTCTGGTGTTTCGGCAGCAGCTTCTGTAAGGCCTGAAGGCAGCCGCTTAAGCAATAGGCTAGATTTGCTCGTGGTTGACGGGCAGTTCTCTAGTACCGTCGTCTTCGCGGCGGGCATCGGGGTGCTTGCCGGGGTCGGAGCCTGCATTGCCGGGATTGTTAGGCCGGCGGTAGGGCTGGTACTCGCGGATAGGGCGGTTAGCTTGGTTGGCCTGCTCATGCTGCATTTCCACGTCAAACTTGTCGTAGGCCTGCACAATCTGCTTCACCAGACGGTGACGCACCACGTCTTCAGCCGTCATTTCCACGAACCCGATGCCCGGCACGTCGCGCAGAATATCCAGCGCCTGAATCAGGCCGGACTTCTGCTTGGTGGGCAGGTCAATCTGGCTCCGGTCACCGTTCACCATCACCTTCGCCGAAGGGCCCATCCGGGTCAGAAACATCTTCAGCTGCGAAGGAGTAGTGTTCTGGGCTTCATCCAGAAGTACAAACGCATTGTTGAGCGTGCGGCCGCGCATGTAGGCCAGCGGTGCTATTTCGATGGTTTTGTTTTCGAGATAGAACTTGAACTTCTCAGGTGGGAGCATGTCTTCCAGCGCGTCATAAATCGGGCGCAAGTAGGGGTCTACCTTCTCTTTCATGTCGCCGGGCAGAAAGCCGAGGCTTTCACCAGCTTCTACCACGGGGCGCGAAATGATGATTTTCTTGACTTCCTTGTTTTTCAGCGCCCGTACCGCCAGCGCCACCGAAATGTAGGTTTTGCCGGTACCGGCCGGCCCTAGTGCAAACACAAGGTCATTTTTCAGTACCGTGTCCACCAGACGCTGCTGGTTGGCCGTTTTGGCCTTAATAACGCCGCCTTTGGACCCAAACAGAATCACGTCGGGCGAGGCCGCCAACATGCGGTCCTGCTGGTCCTCATCGGCTGAGGATAAGTACTGAGCAACAGTTTTGTCGGTAATCTGCCCGTACTGGTGGTAGTGCTCCAGCAGCGCCGACAGGATATCGTTGATGCGGCTGATAACAGGCGTCTGGCCCTGAATTTTAATCTCGTTGCCGCGTGAAATAATTTTACTACCCGGAAAAGCCGCCGCCAGTTGGCGGATATTCTGGTTGTCGGGCCCCAGGAAATCTATCAGGGACACGTTTTCGAGCGTGATGACTTTCTCGACCAAATCGTGGGGGTTTTGTAGCTAGGGAGTTAGGAAAAAGGCACCTCATTTACAGGCAGTGGTTCGGCTAAATAGCCTACTTTTGCCGCCCTTGGGGCACCCAAACAATAGTACGAAGAACTCAGGATTTCCGGCAATGGGGTTGATTACGTTTCTGTCAGACTTCGGCTACCGCGACCATTATGTGGCAGCGGTGAAGGCGCGGATTCTACAGCTGGCACCTACCGTGCCGGTTATAGATATCACCCATGCCGTCGAACCCTTTAACATCGCCCACGCCCTACACGTTCTCCAAGCCGTATTTCGCGACTTCCCGGAAGGCACAGTGCACCTGATTGGTGTAAACGATTTGGGCGGTCCGCGCGCGGCCTGGCATGCAGCCAGCTTTCAGGGGCACTACTTTGTGGCGGCCGACAATGGCCTCCTGGCTCTACTCTGCGATGGGCAGCCGGAAGAGTTGGTAGCCCTCGGCACGGCCACCCCTGCTACATCCTCTCCTACTCGTGACCTGCTGGCCCCGGCGGCCGTGCACTTGGCCCAGGGCGGCCTGCTTCCAGACCTTGGGCCCACTACTACGGAGCTATACTCGTTGCTCAACCGCCAGGTGCGCTTACAGGACAACCGTATCACTGGCCATATCATTCACGTCGACCACTACGGCAACCTCATCACCAACATCACCCGCCCGGCGCTGGAGGTTATCGGGCGCAACAGGCCTTACACTATCCATTTTGCCCGCGAAACAGTGCGCAGCGTTATGGCCCATTTTCAGGCTGCTGATCCGGGTGAAATAGTGTGCATATTCAATAGTCAGGACCAGTTGTGCATCGGTATCAACCAAGGTAATGCGGCAGAACTGCTCGGTCTACACTTCGATTCTCAGGTCGATATCCGATTCCCTGCATAGCTACAAACCCACTTACACTGCCCTGAATGAGGCTTTTTATATTCTGTTTATTTATTATGTTAAGTAATTTATTCTGTATTGATAGATCCATTTACTACCTCTTCTCTTCTTCGCTGACATGTTGATTCGAATTGTGCGCATGACGTTTGCGCCGGAAAATGTTGGCGCTTTTCTCCAGCTGTTTCACGACTCGGAGGACCAGATCCGGAAGATGCCGGGCTGCCGCTTTCTGGAACTGTGGCAGGATGCAGACCAGCCTCACATCTACTGTACCCACAGTCACTGGGAATCGGTGGAGGCGCTAAATACATACCGCCGTTCAGCTCTGTTTGGGCAGGTATGGCCCGCTACCAAGCGCCTGTTTGCGGCCCCTCCACTGGCTTTCTCCGTACACCCCGCTACCAGCGCCGAAATCAGCAGCGCTACAACTATTCACTGAGCGGGTCGGTTGTACCTTCTTTCTTCAGCCTCGTTTTCACTTCTGCTTATGGTGCCCGATTATTTCGCGTTTTATCAACTGCCGGAAACCTTCCGCCCCGAAGAAGCAGCTCTGAAACGCGCTTATTACGCTCTAAGCCGCCAACACCATCCTGATTTTCACGCTACCGCTTCCGCCGAGCAACAGCAGGAAACCCTGCATCTGGCCACACTAAACACTAACGCCTACCGCACTCTCTCCGACCCTGACTTACGCATGGCCTATATTCTCAGCCGTCATGGCTTGCTGGAAGAAGGCAAACAGGAAATACCCGCTGATTTCCTCATGGAAGTCATGGAATTGAACGAGCAACTAATGGAACTGGAGTTTGATCCTGACCCGGCTGTTGCCGCGCGTGTAGAAAACGAAGTGAATATTCTCACAGCAGAGCTGGAAAAGGGTATCGAGCCAGTACTATCTGGCTATGAATATCTTGAAGAAGATGCACGCACGCCAGCATTGCAGCAGATACGTACCTATTATCTCAAAAAACGGTATTTGTTGCGCATTCGAGAAAGTCTAGCTAAGTTTGCAGCCCGTTCCTGATACCGACAGGCCCGGTTGTTAATATGCCCAGATGGCGGAATCGGTAGACGCGTCGGTCTCAAACACCGATATCGAAAGATGTGCCGGTTCGACCCCGGCTCTGGGTACAAAAAGGCCCCTGCTTCACTAAGCAGGGGCCTTTTTTTTGTTGTAATGGTGTTTACTGAATAAAGCCTGGCCGTATTAGGTTTTCAAACGTGAAAATCTCATCCCATTTGGCTTGTGTCAGCAGTTGGCGCTCCGTTACGGCAATATCGTGCACCGACTTACCGGTTTTCAATGCCTCTTTCGCAATTTCGGCGGATGCTTCGTAGCCCAGCACCGGATTTAGTTGGGTCACGATGCCGATGCTATTGCGCACCATATTCTCGGTGTGCTGAGCATTGGCGGTAATACCCAGCACGCATTTCTCCCGCAAAGTGTGGCAGGCATTTGTCATATAGCTGATGCTGGTGAACAGCGCGAAGCTGATAACCGGCTCCATCACGTTCAGTTGAAGCTGCCCGCCTTCGGCGGCCATTGTCACCGTCAGGTCGGCACCGATGACGTAGAAAGCTGTTTGGTTGACCACTTCCGGCACCACCGGATTTACTTTACCGGGCATAATACTAGAACCAGGCTGCAGTGGCGGCAGGTTGATTTCGAACAGGCCGGTGCGCGGCCCCGAGGACAGCAGGCGCAGGTCGTTGCAGATTTTGGACAGCTTCACAGCCGTCCGTTTTAGCACCCCAGAAAGCTGCACGTAGGCGCCAGTGTCGTAGGTGGCTTCTATCAGGTCGCCAGCCAGACTCAGGTCGAGGCCAGTAATGGCCCGCAGATGCTGTGTTACCAACTCAGCGTACCCATCAGGGGCATTCACGCGGGTACCAATGGCCGTGGCTCCCATGTTGATTTCGCTGATCAAGCGGCGGCTGTCTTCTATGCGCAACAGTTCTTCCCGCAGGTTGGTGGCAAACGCCTTAAACTCGTCGCCCATACTCATGGGCACAGCATCCTGCAGCTGCGTACGGCCCATTTTCAGCACATTGCGGAACTCCTCGCCTTTGGTCGCAAAGGCATCGGCCAGTTGTCCTAAAGTGGCACTATAGCCGACCAGCTTATTGCTAAGAGCAATGCGGAAAGCAGTAGGATACGCATCATTGGTGGACTGAGAACAGTTGACATGGTTGTTGGGATGGCAAAATTCATATTGCCCTTTGGGTTTCCCCATCAACTCCAGGGCCACATTGGCAATGACTTCGTTGGCATTCATATTCACTGACGTGCCCGCACCACCTTGGATCATATCGGTCAGAAAATGATCATTCAGCTCGCCTGAAGCCACTTTGTCGCAAGCCCGCACGATGTAGTCGGCAATAGTAGGATCCAGCACACCAAGCTCCCGATTCGTGAGAGCGGCAGCCTTTTTCACGTAAGCCAGCGCCTGTACAAACAGCGGCTCCGACTTTAATGGAATGCCCGTGATATTGAAGTTTTCCATCGCCCGCAGCGTCTGGATACCATAATACGCTTCTTCAGGAATAGCTCGTTCGCCGAGAAAATCGTGTTCAAGTCGGGTAGTTTGCATCGGAAACAGGTCAGGAAAATGGGTTGGGAGCCGAAAGGTAGCGGCTCAGGTCGAAACCTGCCCGCCCATCCGTACCACTGGGAGTTCGGCTGCCAGCAGTTTCGGAATAAACCGAGCAGTGCTACAGATACTGCCGCCGTATACTATGTATTGGATGGCTGCATCTGGTAGCACGTACCGAATCCCATAATCTTACACCCTGATAAAACCACAACGCCCTTGACCTGGAGCAGTGCCAGGACAACTGGTACACTACCGCAAGCCAAGGGCATTACTTAGTCTGAAGAACCTGGCTCTACGCCGCGTTAGCGAGCGGACGCACTACTTCAGCATCTAGAATTTCTACCACGAACCCATCCTGGGGAGAGTATGTTTTGCGATACTGCACTACCAACTGGCGGCCACGAGGAGATGTAACATGCGTAGAGCATACTTCACCGTACGCTTTTTCCTTTTCCAAAAAAGGCTGCAGCAATTGGACTGACTGCAGAAACTCGGCCGGTAACAACCCCTGCTGCTCCTGCATCTTTACAGCACTAACCGGATACAAAAAACGAGTGTTGAAGAGAATCATACAAAGGCTAAAAAGCGGTAAGACACGTACCTTTCAACGCTTTTCTGCAGCAGTTAATTCCCTAGCAACTCACTATTCCTGCTGCTCTTCAAGAATCCGACGCCTTGGATTTGCTTCCCGGCTACAGTTGCACTTCTACCAGCACGGCAGTTGATCCACCCTGGTCGTCGTCTGTTACCAGGAGCAGTTCGTAATGGCCGGTCCCAAGGGTTCGGCGCACAGCCACACTTTCCACTTTGCCCCGGTAGGGCTTGCCATCGGGCAACTGTAGCAGCGCAAACGACGCCAATGACGCAGCCGGATTCTGCGGATTCAGCACCCCTACGAAGCTGCCCAGTACAGCACCATCAAGCACGGCATCAATGGTATCTTCCACAGAGGCTGTCACGAACAATTTTCCTTCGTAGAAGGACGCGCCCGAGAAACCAGCGGGTTTGCCCTCAATCTGAGGCAGGCTGAAGTGCTGTGCCTGTACCGGCGGCAGCTGTGGCACTCGGTGATGCAGATGGTCCAGCGTGGCAGGCAGCGGTAGACGGAAAATAAAGTTGCCCGCCGCTGCGCCCACTGTCCGCTGAAACAGTAGTAGCTCCGTAGGGCTGGCTGCAATAGCCTCCAGATTTAGTGTGATACCAGCCGGAAGTAACTCGCGCAGCCGCGTATATAGTGGCCCCAGCGCCACCGGGTATACCGTAGCGCCAGCTGGCTTCCCTCCTACTGGCACCCAAAAGCCGCCTTCCCGCGCCGCAGTAGCTCCCGAGCCAAATACCAGCAGCCCCGTTTCGCCGGTGCGGGCATCTGTGAGGGCCGTCAGGCATTCTAGGTCGGGTTTGAGGGTCTTGGGAATACGGCCGGCGCTAAAGTGGGCCGTATCAAACAGCGTGATTGTCTGGCCTGGCTGGAGTTCTGCCGCCCCGAAACGGTACAGATACGGCGAGTCGTCGCCGATGATGTATACCGTTTCGCCCAGAATTTCTACCCCCGAAGCCGACGGCAGATTCGGCAGTTCAAGCTGCCGGATGATAGTGGCGCGCATTTCTACTGGCTCTTATTTCACAATCGTAAACTCGACGCGGCGGTTGAGCCGGCGCGTTTCTTCTTTGTCGTTGCTGGCCCGTGGACGTGTGCCGCCGTAGCCAATCACGGTAATACGTTGCTCCGGTACACCCCGTGTAATAAGGTAGCGCCGCACTTCCGCCACCCGGTCTTCCGAAAGTTTCTGATTGAGGTCTGCCTTGCCTTGGTTATCTGTGTGGCCTTCGAGGCGAATGTTCACGGTCGGATTGTCGGACAGAGTACGGGCCAGGCGGTTCAGTTCGGCGTAGGAAGCGGGCAGCAACGTGTACTTACCCTGCGCGAAAATCAACGTGGGCAATTCCAGGCTCGACCCCACGGCGGCAGGCACAAGCAGCAACTCCACAGTTCGGGAACCCGTCATACTGACGGTGTCGGAAGCGGTGAGAAAGCCGGGGCTGGTAGCCGCCAGACGGTAGCGGCCAGCTGGCAACGTGGCCTGAAAGGCACCACTACCCGCCACACTCCGTGCAGTAGCATTAAACGCTATATCATTACCGAGCCGGATGATGCGGATTTCTGCCGCCAGCAATTCCCGGGTTTTGGCGTTCCGTACGAGGCCGGTGAGTAGCGTGCGGGCAGCTACAGACGGTTCTGCAGCCGCTACTACTGGTGCTACAGAATCGGCCGGCACAGTGGCTGGCGGTACGCCGGCAGCCGTGCGGTACAGGTCGGCAGGACTGTTGGCGGTACGTGCCGCAGCATAGTACGCCTGTTTACCATCCGGCGACAGAGTAAAATAGGCCTCAAACCCGGCGCTGTTGATGGGTGCTCCCAGATTGCGCGGCGTACTCCACCGGGCCCAGGAATCGTCAAGACGGGTGCTGACAAAAATATCGGAGCTGCCGTACCCCGCGTGCCCATAAGAGCTGAAGTAGAGTGTTTTGCCATCGGGAGCCAGCCAGGGCGCAAACTCAAATCCCGGCGAATTGATGTTGTTGCCGAGGCTTCGTGGCTCGCTCCAAATACCATCAGAGGCTTTTTGACTGATATACAAATCGTTGCCGCCTTGTGTGTCGCTACGTTCTAATGACAGGAGCAGCACCTTCTCATCGGTGGTCATGAAGAAGGTGGTGGCGGGGCCAGATGAGTAATAATTCTCTATTTCCAGGGGCGCAGGCCGTACTCCTTTCGCTACAGAACGCGCCACTAGTGATACACCTTCGTCCCGAAAGCTGCCGTCCCGCTCGTAGGTGCCACGCACCAGTAGCTGGCTGCCTTGTGGTCCTACCACGGTCATCACCCCGTTGTGCTGCGGCGTATTCAGGGCATCAAGGCGCGTGGGTGGTCCCCAGGTGCGGCCCTGGTCGGCAGAGTTGCTAACCCACACGTCGCCAGATTCTGTATTGCCTTCGGTGTTGCCGGCGAAACGCGTGCGCGACAGATAGAGTGTGTTGCCATCGGGAGCCAGCACAGGGTGTAGCTCATTGCCGTTTGTGTTGACGGCAGTCAGGGGTTCCGGCGTACCAAACCCTGGCTGGGCAGGGTCTACGTTCAGGCGCAGCTGGAACAGACGCCATTGTTGTGTGGCCCGGTTCTGAGGCCGCTGCATCACAATGGCTGTCCCGTTGAACTTGTCAGAATTGGCAATAGCGGCGCATTTCTCATTGCCACGCACTACCAACTGCACGCTGCCAGCAGGCCCACCAGGCACCAGCTTCCACTGCTGATAAAAACTCCCTGACCAAGGTCGTTGCACTACAGGCGCGTTTTCATCGGGTTTGTCCACAGTCAGGCATTTGCCACTGTGGCGGGCTTCGATGCGGTAGTACTCGCCACCGGGGGTGATGCGCACAAAGCGCCACTGCTGGCTATTCGGATGGTGAAACTCCCACTGCACGGCAGCGGCTCCAGCCTCCTGCGAACCTTTACTTACGTCGAGTGAGCGGCCACTACTACGGGCTACAATGCCATACCACGCGTTTTCTTCGGGGGCAGCAAGGGTAAATTGGGCCCGCAGTGGCCCTGCTATCAGACAGGTAAGAAGAAAGGCAAACAGCAGAGAACGGAACGGGGATTGAATCATGGGCAGCTAAACGGTGGATACGGGCTGCAAGTTAGCCCAAACCCGGCGGCCGTAGAATGCCAAGCGCCACGCCCCAGCAAAGGAACGTGGCGCCTGCATAACACAGCCAAAGCGTAGGTGCTGCTACAGTCCGTTGCTGATATACTTAAAGCGGACAAATCGGTCGTTTTCGTAGATGGCGGTGAAATGACCACCATTCTGAGCTTTCTGCTCGGGTTTACGGTCTGGTTTAGTGGTAGCTGCCATAGGAACGGAAGGGTATGAACCGGGCATCATGCCGGGAACGTGGCAAATGAAGGAGAGGATTTTTGAAGCCATGATGTATTTCGTTGCAAGTGTTGGAGTGTGAGGCAGAGGTGCAGCAGAGCGAAGACAAAAAGCAGTTGATAGTTAAAATGTGCGCTGGTCAACTACATCAAATGTAAACATATTATCATTTGATTGAACGATGCTAAGGTATATTTTTTCTTTAATAAATGTAAATACGTGCTACCGCGGAATTATTTATCCGTGCCAGTACGGAATATCTGCTCCGTACTGGCACGGATGGCCATACAATTATCAGCCTCAGGGCGCCATGGACAACCATTCTTGTATCAGCAACACTAGCAGGCGGGTAGTAACAGGGGCGCTGATATTCTGCCTGAAACACAGACGGGCCGGCTCCCATCCTGACGAATGGAGGAGCCGGCCCGCTTGATGCTGGTACTTCTGAACTGCTGAATCAGGTGATGAGTTTGTGGCGCAAGGCGTACTGAATCAGCCCAATTACCGACTTGGAATTTGTCTTGGCGAGAATATTTTTCCGGTGTGTTTCTACGGTACGTTCACTGATAAACAGCTGCTCCGCAATATGATAGTTGGAATACTCGCGGGCTATGAGTTGCAGCACCTGCTTCTCGCGGGCTGTTAGCTCAATGAGGTGTCCATCGGAAGATTTGCGGCGGCCATTGGCCGGTATCTGCATGTTCTGGAGCAGCATGGCACCTACTTCCCGGCTAAAAAAGGTCCGACCGGCCGCTACAGCGCGTATTGCCTCACTCAGTTCATCTTTATTGGTGTTCTTCAGCAGATACCCGGCCCCTCCTGCTTCCAGTACTTCCGTTACAGAAGTGTGGTCGTGGAACATGCTTAAAGCCAACACGCGCACATCTGGGCGGATGGTTTGGATGGTACGCGTCAACTCCACGCCGGTCATCTGCGGCATATTCAGGTCCACAATGGCTACGTTCACCTCTGGGTGGTCTTGCAGGCAGTGTAATGCTTCCTGCCCCGAGTAGGCTTGCGCTACCACCCGGATATCGGCTTCCTGCTGCAGCAGCGTTTTGATGCCCTCAATCACCATCTGATGATCATCGGCCAGCAGCACATGGATATGGCGGGGACTCGCTATTGGTTCATTCATGGTAAGGCGGTGGACTCAGGTCAGCACAGTGCGCAAGACGGGCTACTGAGTAGCAGCATCTTACTTCTTCAACAACTAGACAAGGAAGTTACGAGAATTGCGACTATGCTTCACAATATAGCGTTATTTGCATTTTACAAAGCGCCTAGTAATCCTCGTCCGTGTGATGCAAAGGCATTTCTAGTGTTACCGTAGTTCCTCGCCCCGGTGCCGCATCGAAATCGGCACGGCCGCCTAAGTATGCCATGCGCGTCTCAATGGTCCGCATTCCACTGCCAGTGCTTTGCGTAGCTGGATCGAAACCGACGCCGTTGTCTTCGGCCACCACAACTAACTCGTCCTCATGGCGGATAATCTGGAGTGTCATTTCGGTGGCTTGAGCATGCTTCGCGACATTCTGGACCAGTTCCTGAATCATGCGGAAGAGCAGGATTTCAGTTGGCATAGCTAGCCGCTCATGGTCGAGGCCCACTACCTCTACCTGTAGTTCCAGCGAGTGTCCAGCCGCCCTCATTCGGCTGGCCAGATCACGCACGCCACCTACCAGACCGTGCCTGACGAAGGCATTGGGCAGCAGATCCTGCGACAGGCGGCGTACCTCCCGCACCGAGTCATCTACCACGCTTATGGTACTGGTCAGCAACTCCTGCTGGCCTCCTGCGGGTAGCAGGAGTTGCCGCTGCTCCAGCACCGACAGGTTCATCTTGACTGCAGAAAGCAGCTGGCCCAGTCCGTTGTGCAAAGCGGTTCCTAACTGGCGGCGCTCCATCTCATCTACCACTAGTACCTCTTCTGCCCGCAACTGCCTCAGTTGCTGCTGCTGTTGCAGTAGTTTAAGCTGCTGTAGAAGCTGGTGCCGCACCCAAAGCAGGTAGCCCAACCCGGAGAGCAAGCCAAGTACGAGGAAATAGTAGACCATAAGCAATAGTACGCAGGCCGAACAGGAAATAGCAGCACTGGTTTCGGCAGCCAGATGGCAGCTATATTCCCTAGAAAGCACCACTGCACTTTGGCAACGTATTTCGAGAAGCTACAGTAAACAGGAAACAGAAAAAGCATCGGGCCACTTTGCGGTGGCTCATCATCCCTTTTACTCCTCTATTCTATGCGCAAAGGCACGACTGTCACCTGGAAATACGGCACCGGCACAGCTACCGGCAAAATCGAGGAAACCCACAAGGAGTCCGTTACTCGCAAACTGCAGGGCGCCGAAATAACCCGCCATGGCACTCCCGAAAATCCGGCCTATCTGATTGTGCAGGAAAACGGTGACCGGGTACTTAAGCTACAAAGCGAGGTGAAAGCAGCTGCCGCCAAAGCCCGAAAATAGCATTTCAACCACTCCGAATAGATAGAGAAAGCCCCGCCGGATGCATCCGGCGGGGCTTTCTGTTACTGGCACAACTGGCTTAGCGGTTGTGCTGGTCGGGCTCGATAAAGGCTTGCTCTTCCATTTCGGTGGGCACTACCACAATGCCGCGCTGCAGCATGGAGTTGCGCTTGCCGTAGAGGAAATACACGATGAAACCCAGAATCATCCAGCCCATGGCGACTTTCAGCGTGAAGCCATCCAGGGCCAGAATCATGCTCGTGCACACCAGAATGCCCATGACGGGTACAAACGGGAATGATGGCGAGGAAAGCGGCGCGCGGAACGGCCGGGGCTGCGCGGGGTCGGAGCGGCGCATGATCCAGACGCCAGCCGACACCAGCACGAAAGCCAGCAGCGTACCAAACGAGGTTAGGTCGCCGGCCAGGGAGCCGGGCACGAAAGCTGCAAAACCACCCACAAATACGAGCAGCGCCAAGTTGGATTTGTAAGGCGTGTTGAATTTGGGGTGCAGCTCCGAGAAAGCCTTGGGCATGAGCCCATCTTTGGCCATGGAGAAGAATACGCGGCTTTGGCCCATGAGCATCACCAGAATTACCGAGGAGAAGCCCAGCAGAATGGCCATGGTAACGGCCGTACCCAGCCACTCGAAGCCAGGCATGTGCGCCTTAATGGCATACGTCACGGAAGCTTCGCCGCCCAGCGCCGGGTCAGCGAATTCGCGCCAGTTGGCTACACCCGTCAGCACGTGGCCAAACAGGATATACAGCACGGTGCACACAGCCAGCGAGCCGAGAATACCGATGGGCATGTCGCGCTTGGGGTTCTTGGCTTCCTGTGCGGCGGTGCTCACGGCATCAAACCCAATGAAGGCGAAGAATACTATGGCCGCACCGCCCAGCACACCACCCCAGCCATGCTTGTTCCACTCCGTGTACTCGCGCACCACGGTACCGGCCGCATTTTTCACGGGCTCAGCATTTTCCGGAATCAGGTAGGGCGTATGGTTGGCTGGGTTGATAAACTGCCAGCCTACGGCAATGAAAACCAGCACAATGGCTACTTTCAGGAACACTACTATGGCGTTAAACATGGCCGATTCCTGCGTGCCTTTGATAAGCAACAGCGACAGTGCCACAATCACCAGCAGGGCTGGCAGGTTGATGAGGCCGCTGTGCATCACGCCATCAATGGCCGCGCTTTCGAAGGGCGAGTGGCTGAGCTCATACGATATGGGCGGCATATGGAATGCCTCTAAGAGTTTGTTCAGGTATTCGCTCCAGGCAATACTCACAGTGGCCGCGCCCAGCGCGTATTCCATAATCAGGGCCCAGCCGATAATCCAGGCCACAAACTCGCCCATGGTGGTGTAGGCGTAGGTGTAGGCCGAGCCGGCAATCGGAATCATGGCGGCAAACTCGGCGTAGCAGAGGCCCGCAAATACGCAGCCAATGGCGGCCACAATGAAAGCCAGCGTAACGCCCGGTCCGGAGGCCTGCGCGGCGGCAGCGGCCGTCCGCACAAACAGACCAGCCCCGATAATAGCGCCCACGCCCAGCGCAACGAGGTTGCCAGCGCCCAGCGTCCGCTTCAGCGTACCGTGCCCGGTGGAATTAGCCTCGCCCAGCAACTGGGCCAGTGGTTTTTTGGCGAAAATATTTGCCATACAGGTTTGGTGAGAGAAAAAAAGAGAAGTAAGTGGTAGAAACAAAAAAGGTGCAACGGCCTGCAAGCCGTTGCGAGGCCCCGAATATAGGCGTTTCTGTGCTTCGGGAACTGCAAATATGATGGCAGGGCAAATTGGAGCGCGCAGATTAAACTCCGGCTTCTGCCAGCGTTCTAATCTGCCGTAACCACTCACATAGACTTTCCCGATATGAAAAAGATGCTTGTAGTACTCGCTGCTTTTGCCCTCACAGTGATGAGTGCAGCCTCTGCCCAAACCACCACGCAGCCTGGCCGCATGGGCCAGGGCCGCACCCAGGACGCAGCCCGCACCCCAGAGCAGCGCGCTGATATGCAAACCAAGCGCCTCACCCAGCAACTGAGCCTCAGCGCCGACCAGAGCGCCAAGGTCCGGGAACTGGCGCTGGCTGAAAACCAGGAGCTACAAGCCCTGCGCGGAAAATTCGCTTCTGCTGACAGCCGCAAAGGCGCGGGTCAGGAGATGAAAGCCATTCAGGAGAAATACGATGCCCAGCTCAAGAGCGTCTTTTCGGCCGAGCAGTACACCAAATACCTGCAAATGCGCGAAGAGCGGATGGACAAGCGTAAAGAGAAGATGAAAGAAGGCAAGATGAAGCAGAAGAGCTAAGCCTTGCTGCACATCTTCACAAAAAAGCCCCGGCCGTGCTTGGCTGGGGCTTTTTTGTGACTACTGTCGTCCGCTTTATCAAATGAGACGCCGCTGTCCTGAAACCTTTGGCAGCGGCAGCTGCTTTTTGCACAACCAGTAGTGTTTAGCTTGCTACAGTTATCTTCAGGCAATACATTTGAAGAAGTCCACCCTTTGTGGTGGCACTCCACCACATCCACCACCCCATGAGTCCTCTGCCCAGTAGTACCGCGTCGGTACAGATCCAGCAGTTTTACGACAAAGGCCTAGCCCACGCGAGCTACGCCATCCGCAGCGGCCGCCAGGTAGCCATCATCGACCCGGCCCGCGACCCCCAACCCTACTACGATTTCGCCGACGAGCACGACGCCAAGATTGTCGCCGTCATTGAAACCCATCCTCACGCCGACTTCGTGAGCAGCCACCTGGAAATTGCTCAGGAAACCGGCGCCACCATTTATGTCAGCAAGCTGGTGCGTGCCAGCTATCCGCATCAGCCCTTCGATGATGGCCAGCGGATCAGCCTGGGTACCATCGAGCTGCACGCCATCAACACTCCCGGCCACTCCCCCGACTCCATTAGTGTACTGCTAATGGACGAAATGGCTCAGACCCGCGCCGTATTCACCGGCGACACGCTGTTTGTGGGCGACGTAGGCCGCCCTGACCTGCGCGAAGACGACAACGTGGGCGGCCACAGCCGCGAAGACCTGGCGGCCCAGCTCTACCAGAGCACCCGCCAGAAGCTCATGACACTGCCCGCCACCACCAAAGTATATCCGGCGCACGGCCCCGGCTCGCTCTGCGGCAAAACCACCAGCACCGACCTCGACAGCACCATAGGCAAAGAGGTAAAAACCAATTACGCCCTGCAGCCTATGTCGCAGGAGGAGTTTATTAAAGTGCTGCTGGAAGACCAGCCCTTCATGCCCAAGTATTTCGGGCACGACGTGGTGATGAACAAGCTGGGAGCCTTGCCTTTCGAAGACAGCATCCGGGCGGTACCACGCCTGATGCCTGACGCCGAACTGGAAGCTGGCAACATCATCATTGACACGCGCCCGGCGGCGCAGTTCCGGGAAGGCCACCTGCCCGGCGCCATCAACCTGATGGACGGTGGCAAGTTCGAAACCTGGTTGGGCTCGGTAGTAGGCCCTCAGGAACCGTTCTACCTCGTCGCCGATTCGCAGATTGCGCTGGACACGGTCATCCGCAAAACCGCTAAAATAGGGTATGAGGGCAACATCAAAGGCGCGCTGCTTACTCCTCGCGAATTACCTGTCACCAGCCCGGCGGTAGATGTGGAGCATGTGCGGCAGCAGCCCCACGACTTTACTATTGTGGACATCCGCAACCGCACAGAAGCTCAGCAGCCCGTGTTCGACAATGCGTTGTTGATTCCGCTGCCCGAGTTGCGTGAGCGGGCCCACGAAGTGCCCACCGGCAAACCCGTGCTTATTCACTGCGCCGGCGGCTACCGCTCTGCGGCCGGAGCCAGCATTGTGCAGGCCGCGCTGCCCGGTACTACCGTCTATGATTTGGGCGAAGCCATTTCCACCTTTCAGACCCAGGCAGTTCACTAACCGGCACGGGCCAGGCCCTACTTAGGACTTAACCACAATGGTTCGCGGAGGCTTTCTTCGCGGACCATTGTGCTTTTGATGGAATTGGAAGCTACGCTTAGCCGTTACCTTTGCAGTTCATTTACTTGTAATGCGCGTACTACACACCGCCGACTGGCATTTGGGCCAGCGCTTCATCAGTGGCCACGAACGAACCGACGAGCACCGTCATTTTCTGGAGTGGCTGGTGCAGACGGTGCGCGAGCAGTACGTGGAAGTGCTGGTAGTAGCCGGCGACATTTTCGATACCGGCTCGCCCTCCAATCAGGCACTGGAGCTGTATTACAGCTTTCTGCTGAGCATGCAGAACACCGGCTGCCGCGACATAGTCGTGGTAGGCGGCAACCACGACTCGCCGGCCACGCTCAACGCCCCAGCCCGGCTGCTGCGCCATCTGCGCGTGCATGTGGTAGGTTGTGTGCCCGAGTGCTTTGAGGAACAGGTGCTGGTGCTGGACGATGCCGCCGGCAAACCCGGTCTGGTAGTATGCGCGGTGCCTTTCCTGCGCGACCGGGACGTACGCCTTTCCGTGCCCGGCGAAACAGCCGAGGAGCGCGAAGCCCGTATCAAGCAAGGTATTGCCGACCACTACCTGCGCCTTTCGGAAATAGAGCAGGTGTGGCAGCTGAAAGATTTGGGCCTGTCCGTATTGGCTACTGGCCACCTCTATGCTGCCGGCGCCGCTCCATCGGACTCCGAGCGCACGATTCATGTCGGCAATCTGGGCCAGGTTACGGCCGACCATTTCCCGGTGGTGTTCGACTACGTGGCACTGGGCCACCTGCACCGCCCGCAGCGGGTAGACGGCCGGGAGCATATCCGCTACTCCGGCTCTCCCATCCCGCTTTCCTTCTCCGAAATAGACCACCCCAAGGAAGTGCTGCTACTCGACTTCGAGAGCGGCAAACTGGCGGCGCTGCAGAGCCTGCCGGTGCCAGGGGCGCGGCGGCTGCTGCGCTTCCACGGCACGCTTGATGAGGTAACGACAGGCCTGACCACCTACGACAACACCGGCTATCTGCTGCCCGCCTGGGCCGATGTGCAGATTCATTCGGAGCTGACGCAGCTGGAAGTCGCCGACGCGTTGCTTGCCGTCATTCAGGCCCTGGACCGCCAGCAGCTTGAAGTGCTAGCGCGCCGCCACTTCCGCCTCGTGAAGCTCCGGGCCCTCGGGCAGGGGGAGGAAGAAGCCGACGCCCCACTCACGCGCAGCCTCCACGATTTCACGGAGCGCGAAGTATTTGAGCAGCGCCTCGAAGCCGAACCCGAAGCCAGCCGCGCCGAACTGCTGCGCACCTTCGACGAGCTGCTGGAGCGAATGTAGATGCGCAACAGGCTGTAACAACTACCGCTACGCGGGAGCCAGACGGCCGGGCGGCGCGTATCTTTACCTGACGTGCGGAAGCTTGCCGCCGCCTTCTGCATGCCGATTTCCTCGTCGCCTCATCCGCACCAGTATCTTCTGCCCAACCTGACTGTGGCGGAGCTGACCAGCGCCGTTGTCTGGCTGCATTGCGCTTCGCTGCCCGAGGCTGATTCCCGCACGCTGGCTGCCATTCAGCCCGAAACGCTGGAGCTGAACCACGGTATCTTTAGCAGCACCAGCCAAGCAGCCGGCACTCTACATTTTCCTACTGTGGAAGTGCAGCAGCTGGATGGAAATCTGCTGGTTTCCTGCGCCTGTACTACGCCCAAAACTACCCTGTGCGAGCATCAGGCAGCGGTGCTGCTGAGCATTCTGCACCGCAAAGAGCTGCGGCTGTTCTTCGATCAGCAGGCCCGTTACCAGCACTTGCGCGCCGCCGCCCGCGACTATGGCCTAGAGCAGGCCGCTGATCTGGATGCGCATTTCGAGCTGACATATGTCCGCCCGGCGTCCGTGACGGTAGCGCCCCGGCAGGCAGCGTTGTATCCCGTCACGGCGGTGGCAAATCAAGAGTTGATAGCTCAGTTGCTACCGCCGAAGTCTGCGCCGCTTATTGCACCGGCGGGTAGCCGGCAACTGCTGGTACTAGGCCGCCATAAGTACTACGGGCACCTGACGCTACAACTGGCCGAGGCGGCGCTTACGGCTACAGGCAAGGTCAAAAACCCCATCAGCTCCCTTCATCCGCTGGAAGGCATCTGGCAGCTGCAGAGCGCCGAGGAAATCAAGTTTTACACGGCCGTAGCGCATTTCCAGCGCAACTTCGAGGACACCCGCTCGGTGGCAACTCTCAACGCATTGCGGGTCGTGGTGCAGAATCCGGCCGGGGTAGCTTTCTACACACACAACGCTACTATTTCTGACAATATCACGGCCCAGTCTATCAGTCCCGTGCAGCTCCGAACCGCCCGCACCGAGCTGCGGCTGACCGTGACCCAGCAAGGCGACTATTACGACGTGAGTGGCAAACTGCTGCTCCACGACCAGCCCTACGACCTTCAGGCCCTTACCATCCGCTACGAGTATTTTGTGGCGACACCGGAAGCGCTGTACTTGCTCGAGGATGTGGCGGTGTGGCGGGTGGTGGAGTTTTTTCAGAAGCGCAACAACACCCTCCTGATTCACCGGAGCAAGTTCCCGGAGTTTCAGCGGGACGTGCTGGCCAATCTGGAGGACCGCCTGCACATTAGCTACGGCCATCTGCGTCCGGCCACGCCCGAGCAACGGGCAGCCAGCGGCTTTGATACGCCTCCGGAACTGCTGCTTTACCTTTCCGACGCCGGCCCGAGCGTGGAGCTGCTGCCAGTGATGCGCTACGGCCCGAAGGAAGTATCCATACTCTCGCGGCGGCAGCTGCATGCAGTGGATGAGTTGGGCCGGCCGTTTGTATTAGCGCGGGATGCCGCCGCCGAAGACCGGTTTGTGGCGGCCTTACTAAAGCATTACCCCGAGTTTCGGGAGCAGCTGCAGCAGGAGGCATTGCACGTGCCCAAAACGCAGTTCTTGCGGGAAGAATGGTTTCTGGAAGCTTTTGAGGACTGGCGCCGGGCGGGCATTACCATCCTGGGGTTCAATCAGCTGAAAAAGAACATCCTCAACCCGCATAAAGCCCGCATTACGGTACGCGTAACTGGCGAGACCAACTGGTTTGATACGGCCGTGGGCGTGCGGTTTGGCCGGCAGCAGGTGACGCTGCAGCACCTGCAGCAAGCCGTACGTAACAAGCGCCGCTACGTACAGCTCGACGATGGTACGCGCGGCATTCTGCCCCAGGAGTGGATGGAGAAATTTGCGGCCTGGTTTGCCGCTGGCCACATCGAGAATGACCGGATTCGCACGCCCAGCATCAGCTTCGCCACTCTTGCCGAGCTATACGACCCGGAAACCCTGGCACCCTCTGCTACAACTCAGCTGGCCCGCTACCACGCCGCGGCGGCCGATTTCACCGGCATTGCGCCGGTAATGGTGCCAGCTGGGCTGCAGGCCACGTTGCGCGAATATCAGCGGCAGGGCCTCAACTGGCTCAACTTCCTCGACACCTTCAATTTCGGGGGCTGCTTGGCCGATGACATGGGCCTGGGCAAAACAGTGCAGGTGCTGGCCTTCCTGCTGCATCTGCGTGAAAAGGGACACACGGCGGCCAATTTGGTGGTGGTGCCGGCGTCGCTGATATTCAACTGGCAGGCGGAGGCAGAGAAATTTGCGCCTTCGTTGCGGATACATGCGCTGCAGGGTGCGGGGCGCGGCCAGAAGGCGCCGGATTTCGACACTTATGACATCGTCCTGATTACCTATAACACCATGGTATCAGACATCCGGTGGCTGCGCGAGTACCGCTTCAACTACGTAGTGCTGGACGAGGCGCAGGCCATCAAAAACCCCGATTCGCAGCGCTACCGCGCCGCCTGCCTGCTGCAGGCCCGCAACCGCCTGGTGCTGACGGGCACACCGGTCGAAAACAGCACTTATGACCTATACGGGCAGCTTTCGTTTGCCTGCCCCGGTTTGCTGGGCAGCCGCCAGCACTTCCAGGACCAATTTGCGGCTCCCATCGACAAGTTTAAGGATGGCCGACATGCGCGGGCGCTACAGCGCAAAATCAGTCCGTTTGTGTTGCGCCGCACCAAGGCCCAGGTAGCGTCCGAACTACCTGCCAAAACCGAAATGGTGCTGTACTGCGAGATGGGCGCCGCCCAGCGCCGCATCTACGAGGCCTGCCGCCAGGAATTTCGGGCCAAACTGCTGGGCCAGCATCCCGACTCGCCCCGCAAAAACAGCGCGCATATTCTGCAGGGCCTCACCCGCCTGCGCCAGATCTGCAATGCTCCCGCCCTACTTGCCGATGCCGAATCGTACGGGTCAGAATCGGCCAAGCTGGAGGTGCTGCTGGAGGAAATCGAGAGCAAAGCGCCGCAGCACAAGCTCCTGGTTTTCTCGCAATTCGTCGGGATGCTCGATTTGATTCGGCCGGAGCTGGAACGGCGCGGCATCGGCTACCAGCAGCTCACGGGCCAGACGCGCAACCGGGCCGCTGCCGTGCGGGCGTTTCAGGAAGACGATTCGGTGCGCGTGTTCCTGATTTCGCTGAAAGCAGGCGGCGTGGGCCTCAACCTCACCGCCGCCGACTACGTGTACCTCGTGGACCCGTGGTGGAATCCGGCCGTTGAAAACCAGGCCATTGACCGCGCCCACCGTCTCGGCCAGACCCGCAAGGTGGTAGCCGTGCGCCTCATCTGCCCCGATACGATTGAGGACAAAATCAGAAAGCTGCAGGAAACCAAGCAGGAACTGGCCCACGACCTTATCAAAACCGACGCGTCGTTACTAAAGTCGCTCACGCCGCAGGAATTGCTGGAGTTGCTGGCCTGACACTGCAGGAAGCGGGACTTGTCCCCGCCCCTACACTAATGTGGGAGGCCGCAATTTTCCTCAACCCCTCACGCCTGAGTTGCGTTAGAGCCTTTACACCATTTTTCCCTTGTCAATCATGAGCATATTTGGTTCTGACCGCCCGAGCGGTACACTTGGTGGCCTGATTTCGGGCCTGTTTGGGGGACGCACTGCCGTTAACCCTACTACCGGAACGTATGACACGCCTGCTCGCTCCGGCGGAAGCCGTAAGCTGCTAGGCGGTGCGCTGCTAGCGGCGGGTGCTGCTTACCTCTACAGCCGCAACAAGAACAGAAACGCCAGCACGCCCAGCTTCACCGGCAACAAATAGAGTAGCTACCGAAGCAACTCAAAACGCCCCGCTCCACGCCAGTTAAGACGTGAAGCGGGGCGTTTTGCTATCTGGCTGCCGGGCTGGATGCTACTGCTAAACAGGCTCCCATAGTTCCAGTTTGTTGCCGTCCGCGTCCATGATGTGCACGAACTTGCCGTAGTCGTAGCTCGCTATTTTGTCCAGAACCATGACGCCGTTGGCTTTGAGCTGTTCCACTAACCTCTCTATGTTCTGCACCCGATAGTTAATCATAAAGCCTTTTGTGGAAGGCGCGAAATAGTCGCTGCCCGTTTTGAAAGGGCTCCATTGCAGGGAGTTCACCTCATCCGGCCGCTCCACGTTCCTGGATTCAAACGTCGAGCCCCAGTCGTTGACTTCCAACCCCAAGTTTTTGGCGTACCACTCTCTCGTTTCCTGCGGATTGTCGGAGAAAAAGAAAATCCCGCCGATGCCAGTCACCTTGGGTGTGGTAGTGGATGGTTGATTCGGGGTTTCGTTTTGCGGCTCGTTCATTTCCTAACTTTTGATTTTGCTCTATATTACAAGATTACGCTAGTCAGAGGCAAAGGAGAAATTAAGTTTCATGCTCATATACCCGCACGGCCTTCCCGTTTTTGAAATACACATCTATGGCATCAGGGTCTAAATCCATACCAAACGTCGGTTTATCGCCAATATAGTATTGCCAACAATCTAAACCGTCTTTAGTCCATTCAAGTCTTCGTTCATTGCCCAATAACCTACTAACTTCTTCCTTCGACTTTCCTATTAATACTTTACTCTCTATCATATTCGTCGTCATCTCATATCTTTTTTCTGGATTTTTTAACCATTCATTACTATCGAAATCATATTTACCATAAAAAACAGAAGAAAGAAGGTATAAATACATAACAAAGAAAAAGGTTACAGGAGCAGTACAGATGACCATAAAAACGGAAAATGCATTTTTGTGGACACCCTTACTAGCTATCTTACTTATTAACCAGCGCCAAGCGAAAAATGAAAACACACTTAGTACCAGCGTTGCGAATACAAGAAATACAATAATATCCATCTGCTTTTAAATTTTTAGGGCTTTCCTGCCATCGTAAAAACCAACTCCCCTCCTTTCACCACATCGGCATACTGTAAAAACGGCCGCGTGAGTTTCTGGCCGTTGAGGCGTGCTTCCTTCACGTAGATGTTTTTGTCGCTCTGATTTTTGACGGTGATGCGGAAGGTATTGCCGTTCTCTAGGTTGATGGTGGCACCGTGCACGGCAGGGCTGCCCAGGGCGTACTCCGGCGAGCCGGGGGCCACGGGGTAGAAGCCCAACGACGAGAAGATATACCAAGCCGACATCTGCCCGCAGTCGTCGTTGCCGCCGAGGCCGTCGGGGGTGGGGCGGTACATTTTGGGCAGAATCATGCGGACGCGGGCCTGGGTTTTGTAGGGCTGGCTGGTCCAGTTGTAGAGGTAGGCCACGTGGTGGGCGGGCTCGTTGCCGTGCACGTAGTTGCCGATGATACCGTCGCGGGTGATGTCCTCGGTTTCGGCGAAGAACTTATCCGGCAGGTGCATGGTGAACAACGAATCGAGGTGGGGCAGAAACTTCTTTTCGCCGCCCATTTTGGCGATGAGCGCCGCCGGGTCCTGGGGCACGTAGAGGCTGTAGTTCCAGGCGTTGCCCTCAATGAAGCCCTGGTCGTTGGTGCTCAGCACGTCGAAGCGCGGGCGGAAGCTGCCGTCGGCGAGGCGGGGGCGCATGAAGTTGATGCGCTGGTCGTACACGTTCTGCCAGTTTTGGGCGCGCTTGCTGAACTCCGCTTCGATGTCCGCCTTGCCCAGCTTCTTGGCCAGTTGCGCAATGCACCAGTCGTCATAGGCGTATTCCAGCGTTTTGGAAACCGATGAGCCGCTTTTGTCTTCGGGCACGTAGCCGAGCTGCTCGTAAAGGCCGATACCGTCGTAGCGCTGCTGGTGGGCGGTGGTTACGCAGGCGTCGAGGGCGCGCTGGGCCTGGTCGGCGGGCACTACGCCTTTCAGCACGGCATCCACTATCACGGGCACCGAGTGGTAGCCAATCATGCACCAGTTTTCGTTGGCGTAGTGGCTCCAGATGGGCAGCATATGCATCGTGCTCTGGTCGAAGTGGGCCAGCATGGATTGCACCATGTCGGCGTTGCGCTTGGGTTGCAGCAGGTTATAGAGCGGGTGCAGGGCGCGGTACGTGTCCCAGAGCGAAAACGACGTGTAGTTGGTGAAGCCTTCGGCCTTATGAATGTTCTGGTCGAGGCCGCGGTACTGCCCGTCCACGTCCATGTAGGTGGTGGGGCTGAGGGCGGCGTGGTACATAGCCGTGTAGAAGTTCTCCTTGTCCGTTCGCTTCGGCGACTCAACAACCACTTTGCCCAGCTCCTGCTGCCACAGTGCCTGCCCGGCCCGCTTCACCGCCTCGAAGTCCCAGCCCGGTACCTCGGCGCGCATGTTGCGCAGCGCCCCCTCGGTGCTCACGCCCGACAAGGCCATTTTCACCTTCACCTTCTCCCCGGCCGTGGTCTTGAAATCGAAGAACAATCGTAGCTGCTCGCCGGCCAGCTCGGGGAAGTTCTTGGTTTGGTCGAAACGGCCCCAGAAGCCGCGGTACACTTGCTTTTTGGACAGGTTGCGGCTGCCGTAGCTCACGAACGGCTTCGAGAAGCTCATGGCGAAGTACTCGGTGCGGGTGCGCGCCCAGCCGTGGGTTTGGCGGTAGCCGGTCACGAGCGAGTCGTTTTCCACCCGCACAAAGGTCCAGACGTTCTTATCGGGGTAGTTGTAGATGCCAGCCGTGAGGTCGAGAATAATGTGCGCCTGCTCCGTCTGCGGGAAGGTGTACTGGTGCATCCCCACCCGGTTGGAGGCGGTCAGCTCGGCCACAATGTTGTGGTCGTCGAGCCGGACGCGGTAGTAGGCGGGTTCGGCTACCTCGTTCTGGTGCGAAAACCGGGAGCGGAAGCCACGCTCCGGCTGGTCGGCGGTGCCGGGGTTGAGTTGGAGCGGGCCGGTGGTAGGCATCACCAGAAAGTCGCCCAAGTCGGAGTGGCCAGTGCCGCTGAAGTGGGTGTGCGAGAAACCGACGATGGTTTTATCGGCGTACTGGTAGCCGGCGCAGTACTCGTACACGCGTGGGTTGTACTTGCCGTTCAGCTCGTAGCCGATGGTATCGGTATCGGGTGAGAGCTGCACCATGCCAAACGGCACCGTGGCCCCTGGATACATGTGCCCCATCCGGGCCGTGCCCACCAGCGGCTTGGCGTACTGCACCAGGTTTTCGGTGGGCTTGGCTTTCTGGGCGAGGGTTGGTACGGTAGCGAAAAGCAGCGCGGCAAGCGGCAGTAGTTTCATCAGCTTCAATCTGGGTGGCGTGGAAGCTGGCAAGGTAGGAATAACTCTAGCTGGTTGCAGACGCAGATATATAAGCGTACAGACGCAATCTGTCATCAGATAACTCCAACCGAAATTGACCTATTTCCTCTATTTTCTGCTGGATGTAGGTGATACCCTGTTTTTCAGATTCGATATTCCCAATAAACCGAGGGAAATCCAGCCATTCGATTTCCTTGTATGCACACCAGCCATTAAGCACAGGACTGCCGGAAATCATAGCCTCCATAGCTGTGTCGTAGTAGTCAAAATTATAGCTGGTATGCTCGTCAATAACCAGTTGACGCTTAACTCCTTCATCTTCCCAAATTAGTTTTACTCCACATTCAGGCACCATTCTATGATTTTCAACAAGAACAGTTAGGAGCTTCACCCATTTGGAATTGCTCATTGTTGGAATCAAGTGTCTACTTGTAATCAACTTGTCGAGTGAATTATCATCTCGTTTCGGTATGTAACTCCTCATAGTATCAGCAGTAAAGCTAATATATCAGTGCCCGTAACTCACCACCCGCGTCACCTGCCACCGCCCGTCGCGTAGGCGCCACACCATCATGTTCTTGAAGGTGCCGCAGTCGTCGCGGCCATTTTCCACGTGGCAGAAGCGGTGCTGGTAGGTTTCTACGGCGCCGTAGTTGTTGATGGGGTACACTTCCAGGGTGCCGGGCACGAGTTGGCGGTGGAGGCCAGTGGTTTTGTTCTGGTCGAACAGACTCCGGAAGCCCTGCATGGTTTGCTGGAAGTTGGCCAAACCGCCTTTGTCGTGGTAGAACTCCAGGTCTTCGGCGAAGAAGCTTTGGAGCTTGGCTACATCGTGCTGATTGAAGGCCACGAACATCAGGCTGTCCTGTTGGGCTATAGTGCGGTACAACTGCGTATCGACGGGCTTGTATTCCCCTGCTGCAGCCGGCATGGTGGTTTTCACTGTGGCGCAGGCTCCCAGCATGGCCACACCACTCAAAAGCACATACCAATTTTTCATACCTCAGTTCTTTTTGCGTCATGCTGAGCTTGTCGAAGCATCTCTACCGCTTTGGGTTACCATACTACCAAGATGCTTCGGCTCCGCTCAGCATGACGTTCAAGTAAGTTGAACAAGATGTCCTACTTCCCCCGCGAAAACGAATACGGCGCATCGTCAGCGCCAATACCACGGCTTGTGTTCGGCTTGTCGGCCATTTCAAAATCTACGGTAGCGCCTTGCTGCAGGGCGGCGTGGCTGAGGTAGTTGCGGGTGTAGGGCTGGCCGTTGAGGCGTACGGTTTGCACGTAGCGGTTGGCGGCGCTGTTGGCGGGGGCGTTGAGGATGATGGTTTTGCCGTTGGGCAGGCGCAGCGTGGTTTTGGGGAAGAGCGGCGCGCCTAGCACGTACTGGTCGGTGGCGGGACAGACGGGGTAGAAACCCAGGGCCGAGAAGACGTACCAGGCCGAGGTTTGGCCGTTGTCTTCGTCGCCGCAGTAGCCGTCGGGGGTGGGCAGATAGAGGCGGTTGAGCACTTCGCGCACCCAATATTGCGTTTTCCAGGGCTGCCCGGCATAGGCGTAAAGGTACACCATGTGCTGAATGGGCTGGTTGCCGTGAGCGTAGTTGCCCATGTCGGCAATTTGCATCTCCCGGATTTCGTGAATCACCGAGCCGTAGTACGACGCATCAAATACCGGAGCCAAGGTAAACACCGTATCCAGGGCCGCCACGAAGGGTTTGGGGCCGCCCATAAGCGTCATCAGCCCGTGCACATCATGAAACACCGACCAAGTGTAGTGCCAGCTGTTGCCTTCGGTGAAGGCGTCGCCCCACTTGAAGGGATTGAAAGGCGACTGGAAGGTGCCGTTTTGGTTGCGGCCGCGCATCAGGTTGGTTTGCTTGTCGAAGAGGTTGCGGTAGTTCTGGCTGCGCTTGTAGTAGAGCGCCACTTCCTTTTTGGGCCGGCCCAGCGCCTGTCCGAGTTGGGCAATGGCGAAGTCGTCGTAGGCGTATTCAAGGGTGCGGGCGGCATTTTCGTTGAGCTTCACGTCGTAGGGCACGTAGCCGAGCTTGTTGTAGTAGCTGGCGCCGGCCCGGCCCACGGCCTCCAGAGGGCCCTGCGCGTTGGCGCCTTTTAGCATGGCCTCATATAGCAGGTTGATGTCGTAGCCGCGCACCCCCTTCAAGTAGGCATCGGCCACCACCGAGGCCGAGTTGTTGCCCACCATCACGTCGCGGTAGCCGGGGCTGGCCCATTCCGGCAGCCAGCCGCCTTCCTTGTAGGTGTTCACGAGGCCCGCCTGCATCTGGCTGTTCACATCGGGGTAGAGCAGATTCAGGAAGGGAAACAAGCAGCGGAACGTGTCCCAGAAGCCGGTATCGGTGTACATGAAGCCTGGCAGCACCTGCCCGTTGTAAGGCGAGTAGTGCACCGGCTGGCCCTGCGCATCCAGCTCGTAAAACTTGCGCGGAAACAGCAACGAGCGGTACAGGCAGGAGTAAAACGTGCGCTGCTGGGCGTCGGTGCCGCCCTCCACCTGTACCCGGCCCAGCTGCTCGTTCCAGGCAGCGCGGCCCTTCTCTTTCACCGTATTGAAATTGTCCTGCCCAATTTCACCCAGGTTCCGCTCGGCCTGCTCGGCACTGATGAATGACGAGGCCACCCGCACCTGCACCTGCTCGCCCTTACGGGTTTTAAAGCCTACCACAGCGCCCGTATGGTTGGCAGTGGCTTCGAGCAGCTTGCTGTCCAGCACCTTATCCTGGTAGATGGTGGTACTCAGAAAATCATGGTCGAATTCTAGGACGAAGTAGTTCTTGAAGTTCTGCGGCACGCCACCGCTGTTGCGGGTGGTATACCCGATGATGCGCCGCTGCTTCGGCAGCACCTGCACATGAGAGCCTTTGTCGAGGGCATCGAGGACCACATAGGCGCTATCGGTTTGCGGGAACGTGAAGCGGAAACGGGCGGCGCGCTCGGTGGGCGTTAGCTCGGTGGTGATGTTATGGTCGGCGAGGTAAACGCGGTAGTAATAGGGCGTGGCTTCCTCAGCCTTGTGCGAAAACCAGCTGGCCCGCTCCTCTTCCTCGAAGCGCAACTTTCCGGTGATGGGCATGATGCTGAACTGCCCGTAGTCGTTCATCCACGGCGAAGGCTGGTGGGTTTGCTTGAAGCCCTTGAGCTTGTCGGCCGAATACTGGTAGGCCCAGCCGCTGCCCATTTTGCCGGTCTGTGGCAGCCAGAAGTTCATGCCCCAAGGCCGCGCAATGGCCGGGTACGTGTTGCCATTGGAAAGGCTGGGCTTGGAATCGGTGCCCATCAGCGGGTTTACCAGCGCCGCCAGGTTGCGCGGAGCCTGGGCAGAGGCGGTGAAGGACAGCAACGTCAGGAGGGCGAAAAGCAGTTTGGGCATACGGTGGCTGGGTGCGGGTGTAGCTGCAAGTAAAGCGAAAATTCAGCTGCTCATTAGGGTTAGTGCAGCACTCAGAGACGTGGAAGTTTTCTGGAGCTGACTTCGTTATGGCAAAGGCCCTTGTCTCCGTCTCCAAGTGCACGGATTTAAACGAAAGGCGAGCAAACTTCTGGTAGCAGCTCGCGCTAGGCGTTCTACCTTTGTTGTCCCGTTTCTTCCGCCGACCTGCCCACATGAAAATTCTCCGCGTCCGATTCTTCAACCTCAACTCCCTGCGCGGGGAGCACACCGTGGATTTCAGTTTGAGCCCTTTGGCCGATTCGGGGCTGTTTGCCATAACGGGTGCCACGGGAGCGGGTAAAACCACCATCCTCGACGCCATTACGCTGGCCCTTTACGGCCAAGTACCACGCCACGAAACCACGGGCCCTGAGCAGGTAATGAGCCACGGCACCGGCGAGAGCTGGTCCGAAGTGGAGTTTGAAGTCAACGGCCAGCACTACCGCTCCAAGTGGGGCCAATACCGTGCCCGCAAGCGCCCCGAGGGCAACTTGCAGCCGCCTAGCATGGAACTGAGCGAGCGGAAAGTGGCAGCCGACGGCGACGAAACCTGGCCGTTTCTGGAAACCTACAAGTCGAAGGTGCCGCTGCGGGTGGCCGAATTGAGCGGGCTGGAATACAAGCAGTTCCTGCGCTCGGTGCTACTGGCCCAGGGCGACTTCACGCGCTTCCTGAAAGCGCCGGCCGGCGAGCGGGCCCAGCTGCTGGAAAAAATTACCGACACCCGCAAATACTCCGACATCTCGCGGGCGGCCTTTGAGCGAGCCAAGCACGAAACCCAACAGACCGAACAGCTACGGGCCGGGCTGGCGGGTGTTACGCTGCTTTCCAGTGAGGAAGTGACGTTTCTGGAAGGTGAAGCGCAGGACCTGACCCGGCAGCTCACGGCCGCCACCGCCGCTCAGGAGCAGCTGCGCGAGGCGCGGCAGTGGCACCTACGGCTGCAGGAGCTACGCCAGAAGCTGACCGCCACCCAGCAGCGTCAGCAGCATCTCACCATCCAGACTGAAACCCTGGCTCCGCACCGCCAACGGCTGGCGCTGCATCAGCAGGCTGCTCCTTTTGCTACCGACTACGCCCTGCTGCGCCAGACCGAGCAGCAGCTGGCGCGGGTGCAGCAGGAAGTGGAGCAGCTCCGCACCCAGCTACCGCAGCTACAGGAACGCCGCGCCGCCGCTGAAACCGCCCGCAACACCGCCCAGCAAGCCCACGAAGCCGCCACCATCACCCTCAAAGCCCAGGAACCGAAACTGCGCGAGGCTGAGCAGCTGGACTTGCTGATGGCCGAAGCCCGCCAGCGGCTCGACAAAGGCAAGCACGAATACCAGGAGCGCAACACGCTGTGGAAAGAGCAAAACCGCGAAGCCGCGCAGGCCGCCGAGCAAACCAAGCTACAGCAGCAACAGGCGCACGATTTGCGCGATTGGCTGACGCGCCGGGCTGTGCTGAGCGGGGCTGCCGATGCCCTGGCTCCGCTCAGCGGCTACCTGCAGGACTGGCAGCACATTCAGGCCGAAATAGCCGAGCTGGAGCAAATCAGCAAAGTGCGGCAGCAGCAGCTCATGGCAGCCACCGCCACCGAAACCAGTAGCACCCAACTGCTGCAGGAAGCCCGCGCCCAGCTGGCCGCCACCGCCACGCACTACACTACCGCGGCTACGGCCCGCCACGACTGGCATCACCAGCTTACGCACCATATAGCCCGCCTGCACCGCGAGGAAGCCACACTGGAAGCAGGTTTGCAGGATTTGCGCCGCCTTACCCAGGCCCACCAGCTGATTCTGACCCATGAGGATGCCCGCCGACACCTAGTGGCCGGGGAGCCCTGCCCGCTATGTGGCGCGCTGGAGCATCCGTATGCCGCCGGTGTGCTGGGCGTGAGTGAAGACTCCGTACAGCGTGACCGGGAACGGGAGCAGGAACTTACGCAGCAGGTGGTAGCCCTGAAAGGCCGCATCAACCGGCTGGCTAGCATCAGCGGGCTGCTGGAAACCGACTCTCAGCTATCCACCCCTGAAACGCCGGTACTCCGCTGGCTTTCCGAAGCTGAAGAAGCCACCGTGCCTGCCACCGTACGGGCTCTGGTGCAGGAGCTGCGTACCCTCGACCAGCAGCAGCAACAGGCCCAACTTACGCAAGCCAAAGCCGAGGCTGACCTCGGCAACGCCCAAACTCAGCAGCAGCAGCTGCGCCGGGAGCTGGACCAGTTGACAAGGCGGCTAGAGGATTCGCGGGAGCAGGCTCCGAAAATCAAGGAAATCATTACCAGCCTGCTGAAGTCATTTGGGCTGGAGTTTTCGGGGGAGAATGGTCCGGCTCTGGTACGCAGCCTGGAAAACGCGGGCACCGAGTTCCGGCAGAAACAGCAGGAAGCCGAAAAGCTGGAACGTTTGCTTGAAGTAACACAGGAGCGCGCCGCAGCGGCCGAAACGCGCCGCGCCGAACTGCAGCAGTGGCTTACACAGCGTTTCGACGAGCTAAAGAAGGAAAATGAAGCCATCCAGCTTCAGCAGCAGCAGCGCCACGAGTTGCTTCCTGAACCCAATATTGCCCAGGTTCGGCAGCAACTAGAAGAAGCCGTGCGCACTGCCGAGCAGCAGCGCCAGCGCACCGAGCAGCAGCTTTTGCAGCACGAAACCGCCCATACGGTAGCAGCCAACACATTGCGCCAGCGCGAGCAGGATGCCCAGCAGCAGCAACTGGCCCAGCACCAGCAGCACACGGCCTTGGTAGCCGGTCTCACCGCCGCCGGCCTCGCCCCTAACCCCGCTGCCTTGCCCGCCCTGCTCCTCCCCGACCCGGAACTCAACACCCTGCAGAGCCAGTTGCGCCGCCACGAGCAGGAAGTAGCCTTGGCCGCCGAAACCCTGCAGGAAACCACCGAGCTGCTGCAAACCGAAGAAACCCGCGCCCTCACCCCAGAGCCGCCGGAAGCCATTGATCAGCAGCTGAACGCCTATAGCCAGCAGTTGGCCTCACTCAACCAGCAACTGGGGCAGCGGCAGGAGCGGCTGGGCAGCCACCGGGCCGGGCAGGAACGCCACGCAACACTGGCTGCTGAGCTAGACAAGCAGCAGCAGGAAGCGCGCCGCTGGCGCGAACTGGCCGAGCTCATCGGCTCTGCTGATGGCAAAAAGTTTAGCGAATTTGCCCAAGGCCTTACCCTAGCGCGCCTCGTGGATCTGGCCAACCGCCACCTGCACCGATTCACCGACAGGTACCGTATCCTGCGCAACCCCGAGCAGCACCTCGACCTGCTCATTCAGGACGAGTATCAAGCAGCGGCGGTGCGCTCCATGAACTCACTGTCGGGTGGCGAGAGTTTTCTGGTGAGTCTGGCGCTGGCGCTGGGCCTCTCGGAGCTGGCTGGCCGCAAAACTCAAATCGACACACTCTTCATTGATGAGGGTTTCGGCACCCTCGACCCCGACACGCTGGACGTGGCCCTTTCGGCGCTGGAAATGCTGCAGGGAACGGGCAAAACCATTGGCATCATTTCGCACGTGGAGGCGCTGAAAGAGCGGGTGCATACCCAGATCAACGTGCGCAAAGGCGCCGGTGGCGTCAGCTCGCTGCAGGTGCTAGGCTTCGGCGAGGAGCTATAGCGTCTGCGCCACATCGTGCAGAAGCCTTCAATATCTTGCGTCTCGCCTGCTGAGTGCCTTGCGAGCATAAAGACTCACACTGTAAGTATCTACGGCGTCATTACGTTCTACTGACCGGTGGCACGGATTTCAGCCCAGGTCCAGTAGCGTTTCGGCGCAATGCCTGCGTAACCGGTCTGGAAGAAGGCCATTATTTCCGCCTCCAATTGCTTCGGCACAATAGAGGACGAATACAGCGGGCGTTGGTCGGGGTCGTCGTAGCGCTGGGGCTTCGTGAGGCTTTTGCCGCTTAGGCGCAGCAACGGGCCGGTGTCGGTAATGCCGTCGAAAGTCCAGCGGTGCGGCGTCTGCTCCAGCTCGTTGAGGCGGATGGCCAGCGCATCGAGCGGCAGCCGCGGTAATGTGGGGCGGCTTTCGAGGTCTATCCAAGTCGTGTATTTGTACTCGAATTCGTAGCGCTGGTCATCATAAAGGCTCAGAACCATATCGGTGCCGATGCTTGGGCTGAACAGCGCGTAGTACGGCAACGTCTCCGGCGTACGCACCACCGTCAGCCCAATTTCGGGGTAGCGGCGCACAGTCGTTACGGCGCTCTGTAGTATTGCCACGGCCTGTTTCACCCGCTTGTATTCCGGCTCCCAGGTGGCACGGCTGGCTTCCGGATTTGCCAGTATCTCCGCGAAACGCGGCAGAAACCAGTTAAACTTCTCCGCCGAGGCTTCATCCTCGCGCCTGCGGCGAGCCGGAGCCCCGAACGGCTCATAGAACCGAGCTTTTTCCTCCGCATTCAGCCAGCACACCAACTGCAACGCATGGTCGGCCGACGGGTCATGCCAATCAATTTCGCGAAAGTCGCCGAGCGTCGCCACCAGCCGCAGCAGGGACTCATGATGCAGCGCCAATTCGGGATTCAGCAGTGCCCATACGCCCACAAACCCATCGATATCGAAGTGGTTGGCCGTAACGGCGGCGGCTTCCAGTCCGGGGGTTTCGGGCTGGTGTAGCGCCCGGAGTACGGAGCCGGCGCTGGTGTCGTCGCGCAGGGCCGCGGGCGTGGAGGCTCCACGCCAGTGCGCCAGCGTCAGGGCCGCCCCCAGCCCAGTACTGTCAACTACAATAGTGGGCTGCTGGCGGAGCTGCTGAAACGGAACGAAGTGCTTTTTCAAGGAAGTGGCAGGCAGTTTTACGGTACGATGACTGCCTCAATAACAGCCGGTGTGCGTGCTGGGGCACGCGGCAAAAGTCGGGAGCCGGCGTGGCATTCCGGTAGCAGCATCCTACCTTTTTCCACGCCGGTTGGAAATCCGCTCAACCCGGCTGCGACGCACCCAATGCAGATATTTCTGCAGCTCCTCGGCCGTTTGCAGTGCTTCAATGGTGTGGTAGCGGCGGGCCAGTTCTTTGTTGTCCAGTAGCACATGAATGGTGCTGTGGCAGGGCTGGCATAGGTCGGCGGTGGGGCCGTGGCGGCCACCCTCTTCGCGGGGCACCAGATGGTGGCGCGAGGTATGCTGCACTTGCCGCTCGCACAAAGCACATCGATTCTCAGCCGGCGCACCAGCCGAAACTGAGGGTAGAGCTATGTTTTGTTTAGCACTGCGGCGCCGCATGAGTTGCTGAGAATGGTAAGATATGTAAAACGAGTTCGGGACGACACGAGGAAGCAGCAGAGTAAAAAAATAAAATCCTGCTATACAGGCCAAGTAGAAATACTTCTATATTTGGTTGGGCCCACGCTGTACAACACCCTAGGATCTGGTTTTTTTACACTTTTCGGTTCTTTTTTTGACTTCGACACTCTTAACTTCTTTGCCCATGCGCGTTTCTACTCCTTCTACGTTCCACCGCCTTACTTCTACTCTGCGGGCCGCAGGGCTGGCATTGGCTCTGCTGCTGCTGGCGCCGCTGTGTGCGCAGGCACAAACATGGATGGTTTCGACTGATGCCTACATAAAAATGGGGGTGATGGATAAGTTCGGGCAGCTTGGCACGTACTCAGCCAAGTTTGTGGTAACAGACCAAACCAGCGGCAAAGCCTACATTCTGGTGAAGGAAGTAGGCGCGGGCCAGAACGGCGTTGATGTGATTTTCCCGTCGGAACCATCGGAGCCGGACTATTTCAAAACCGAAACGGGTGAGGCCGCCAAGTCGCAGCCCGGCCGCTACACCTGGGAGTGCCAGGTAAGCGGCAAAAAGGTAGTAGGTGGCCGCTTCACGCTGCCGGAAACTGCCAACGATATTACCGTTCTGGAAAAGCAAGAGAAGAAAAAATAGCTTCTCTCACCTATTGGTTCCCGAAGGCCCAATGCGTTGCATTGGGCCTTTTTTGTACTCATTGCTTCTCTACACACCGGCAAATTGCGTATCAAGCGGAAAGGCCCGTGGCGGGTCTGATTTGGTTGAACTACAGCTGACTATTATGGCTAAGAAGTCGTTTGCAGAACTCATAAACAGCCCAGGCATGCCCGTGCTGGTCGATTTTTTTGCCGACTGGTGCGGCCCCTGCAAAACCATGGCTCCGATTCTGGAACAGGTAGCGGCGCAGCACCAGGGAAAGCTCAAAATCATCAAGGTAGACGTAGACCGTAACCCGGCGGCAGCTCAGCAGTTTCGGGTGCAGAGCATTCCTACGCTCATTCTGTTTCATAAGGGCCAGCCAGTATGGCGACAGGCCGGGGCAGTGCCCGCCGCCCAGCTGACACAGGCCGTGCAACCCTTTCTAAGCTAAGCGCATCCCCGTAAGCACTGGCCTGCTTCGCCTAGACAAACTATCCGGTGCAGGCCAGCGTTGGGCAACACACAGGGGCGTACCTTTGTCGTGCTTGTCCTTATCTGTGCTGATGCGTTTTTCGACTCTTCTATTTGCTTTTGTCTCAGTATGGAGCATAGCCGGCGTAGCTGTGGCCCAGGCGCAGGAGCGCTACACGTTGAGTGGCTACGTACGCGGCGGCGCCAGCCGTGAGCGGCTGCCCGGCGCCTCGGTGGCCGTGCCCAGCCTGGTAGCTGGTGCCACCGCCGACTCTACCGGTTTTTACTCGCTCAGGCTGCCAGCCGGCCGGCACCAGGTGGTTATTTCCTTTATCGGCTACGAAACCCAGACCCGAGACCTGACCCTGACGCACAATCAGCGGCTGTCGTTTACGCTACCAGAGTCCAGCAACACGCTGGGCGAAGTGGTGGTAGAGGCCTCGGGCACGCTGGAGCAGAAGCTGCAGACCACCCAGATGAGTGTGGAGCGCCTGACTTCCAAAGAGGCAAAACTGCTGCCGGCCCTGTTTGGCGAAGTGGACTTGCTCAAGACCCTACAGCTGAAACCCGGCGTGCAGAATGGCGGCGAAGGCACCTCCGGCCTATTTGTGCGCGGTGGCTCCTCCGACCAGAATCTGGTGCTCGTGGACGATGCAGTGGTCTATAACCCCAACCACTTGTTCGGGCTGTTTTCGGTGTTCAACCCCGATGCAGTGCAAAGCGTGGACCTCTACAAAGGCGGATTTCCGGCGCAATACGGGGGCCGGCTTTCGTCGGTGATAGATGTGAAGCTGCGCGAAGGCAACAACCAGAAATTCGTGACCAGCGGCGGCATCGGCCTGATTTCGTCGCGCCTGACGGTGGAAGGCCCGATTGTGAAGGATAAAGGCTCGTTCATTCTGTCGGGGCGGCGCACGTATTTCGATGTATTCACGCGCCAGATCAACAAGCTAAACGAAGGCAACGTCGACTACAACCCCATTCCCGACTATTATTTCTACGACTTCAACGCGAAGGGCAATTACAAGCTCGGAGAGAAGGACCAAGTGTTTCTGAGCGGCTACTATGGGCGCGACATTTTCGGGTTCAACTCGCAGGGCGGTTTCAATTTCAACTTCAGCTGGGGCAATACGGTGGGCGCGGCCCGCTGGAACCACGTGTTCAACAAGCGCCTCTACCTGAATACTACCGCCTCGTACACGCGCTACCAGTACGGCATCACCAACGCGCTGGACCAGTTCAGCTTCAATCTGTCGTCGGATATTCAGGATCTGGCGCTGCGCACCGACCTCGACTATACGCCCAACGACCGGCACGCCTTCAAATTCGGAGCGCAGCTCATCAGCCACGATTTTGGGGTCGGGCGCCTACAGGCTGGCTCCGGCGACGGCAGCCTCAACCTGGGCTCCGATGTTGGCTATACCGGCCAGGAAGGTGGCCTCTACGCCTCCGACAACTTCAAGGCAACCGACAAGCTGCAGCTCGACTACGGCCTGCGCCTGACGGGTTTCCGCAGTGGCTCCGACGCGTATGGCGGCATTGAGCCCCGCGCTTCGGCCCGCTATTCTCTCACGCCCAAAACGTCCATCAAAGGCAGCTATGCGCTGATGTACCAGTACGTGCACCTTGTCACGAACTCCGGCGCCACGCTCCCTACCGATATTTGGTACCCCTCCCGGCTGTCGGTGAAGCCGCAACGCTCCCAGCAGGCCGCGGCCGGTGTGAGCTTTCTGCTGGGCGACGGCAAATACCTGCTCACCAACGAGGTGTACTACAAATGGAGCCAGAATCAGGTTGATTTCAAGGATGGCGCCCAGCTATTTGTGAATCCGGACCTAGACCAGGAATTCTTGTTTGGCAAGGGCTGGGCCTACGGCAACGAACTGTATCTGGAGAAAAAATCGGGCCGGACGACGGGCTGGGTAGGCTACACGCTCAGCTGGAGCAAGCGGCAGTTCTTGCCGCAACGTGGCACCACCGGCATCAACGAGGGCCGCGTGTTTTACCCCAACTACGACCGGCGCCACAATATTACAGTAGTGCTGCTGCACCAGCTGACGGAGCGCCTCAACCTGACTGGTTCGTTTGTGTACACCACCGGCAATGCTACCACGCTCCCATCCGGCCGCTTCAATGTGCAGGACGTGTTTGGCGGTGACCTATCGGTGGCTCCCATCTACCCCGACCGGAACTCCTTCCGGTTGGCGCCCTACAACCGCCTCGACCTGGGCCTGGTGTGGAAGCTGAAGCCCAATCGCTGGTTTCCGGAGTCAGACCTGACATTCAGCGTGTACAATGCCTACAACCGCCGCAACCCCTACTTCGTGTATTTCGACCAAGTGAAAAACGAAGCCACCGGCCAGGTGCTCAACTACCGCGCCCGCCAGGTTTCGCTGTTTCCTACCATTCCGGCCGTTACCTACAATTTCAAGTTTTGATGCCGAAGCGCCGTGCTTTCCTCAAGCCCGCCCGCTGCCTGCACCTGTTTTCAGTATCTGACGTTTCTACTTCCGTGAACTACTTTTCGCCTGCCATACGCTCCCTGCTGCTATTGCTACCGGTTGCCATGCTTCTGTCTGGCTGCGACCTGCAGAAGGACATTGATGTGGAGCTACCGGCCCTGCCCGCCCAGCTCGTGACGGAATGCTACCTCGAAGACGGCCAGATTCCGCGACTCACCGTTACTGAAACCACCCCGTATCTGGCCAGCCCGGTGCCGGTGCTCCCGACCGATGTAACCGTGGTACTGACGTTGCCTTCCGGCCGCCACGACACGCTCCGCTTCCGGCCGGGCATCGACTCCACTATTCTGAAAGGGTACACCCACATCGGCAGCCGCCCATTGGTAGCCCGTCCCGGCGACACATTTAGCCTGGAGGTGTATGATACCAAAGGCCGCCGCGTGACGGGCACGGCCACCATGCCGGACCGTATCCCGATTGATTCGCTCCGATACAAATTCAACGATAAGCCGACAGAAGAGCGAAAAGCCTACCTGCTGACTTCGTTCACGGACCCCGCCGCCACCGCTGACTTCTACCGGCTGCAAATCCACAAGGACAGTATTTCTACCGACCGGGAGCGGGACTTTGAACTGGACGACCGACTCAACAACGGCAAGTCCTTCACGGTGGGTACCAGCTACCAGTTCCGGGCCGGCGATACGCTGCTTGTGACGCTCTACCACATCGACCAGCCTTATTACCTGTTCCGACAGTCGGTGCGCGATGCGCGCGACGCCAACGGCAACCCGTTTGCGCAGCCTTCCGCCATCAGGAGCACGGTGCAGGGCGGTGTTGGGGTGTTCACGGTGCTGAGCTACGACCGGAAGCAAATTATTCTGCGCTAATCACCGATTTTCTCAACTAAACCAAGCAGCTTGCAACGCTTTGCGGCGTGGGCTGCTCTGCTAGTTATTCATTCACTTTCATTCCTTTTTAGTATGCGTTTATTGCGTTTCTCCATGTTGATATGGCTGGTTGCCTTGATGGGCCTTACCCTCAGCAGCTGCAAAAAAGATGACCCAAAGCCGGAAACCACCCCAGCCCAGTTGCTAGCCACCGGCACCTGGCGCCTCGATGCTATTCAGGACAACGGCCAGACGACCAGCAGCGGCACTGCAATTAAAGACCGGTTTACCCTCACGTTCCGCGCCGACGGCACCTATACCGAAGACCAGTTCGTGAATGGCGACACCTACGACGGCACCTGGATGCTGATGAACAACAATACTGTTCTGCACTTCACCGACCACAAAGGCGACGACCATCAATATGCGCTCCGCAGCCTCACCGCTACTGAGCTGCGCTACAACTACACCAACAAGGACAACATCCTGGAAGAATTCGTCTTCTCGGCGCAGCCGTAACTGCCCTAACGCTGCCAACAAAAAAGCCCGCTGCGTAATGCAACGGGCTTTTTTGTTGGAAATCAGCAGGACTACTGCTGCTCAATAACTGCCCGCAGCAGCGCTGTCAGGCGGGGCTCAGCGGCGGCAGCGGTGCGCAGGATATCGGCTATGGCTACACGTTTCAGCTTATCGGGGGCGCACAGGTCGGTGATGACGCTGATGGCCAGCACTGGCAAGCCCATATGCACGGCGGCAATAACCTCCGGAACGGTGCTCATGCCCACTGCATCGGCCCCAATGGTGCGCAGGTAGCGGTATTCGGCTGGCGTTTCGAGCATAGGGCCAGGCACGCTCACGTACACGCCGCGCCGCACCTTATCGGCGAAGCCGAGGCTGCGGGCGGCTTCCTGCGCCTGGCGCAGCAGCGTGGCATCGTAGGGTTCCAGCATATCGGGAAAGCGCGGCCCCAGCTCATCCAGGTTGCGGCCAATGAGCGGATTGGTGGGCTGCAGATTAATATGGTCCTCAATGAGCATCAGGTCGGAATATTCCATATCGGGGTGAAGGCCACCGGCGGCGTTGCTCACGAACAGTTTGCGGATGCCCAGCAGCTTCATCACACGCACGGGCAGCACCACCTGCTCCATAGTGTAGCCCTCGTAGTAATGAAACCGGCCCTGCATTACCAGCACTTTCCGGCCACCTAGTTCGGCAGCCAGCAGGTTGCCGGAGTGGCTTTCCACCGTCGAAACCGGGAAATTGGGGATGCTAGCGTACGGAATGGTGTGGTGAATGGTCAGGTCCTTCACCAACGCCCCCAAGCCGGTACCGAGGATGATACCAAATTCAGGCTCGAAACCCTGTAGCAGCGGGCGAATGTAGGTGGTGGCTTCGTGGAGATGTTGCATTGGATTAATTAAACTGTTAGAAACGCTCAGACGATTGAGGGACAAGTCTGGGGTCTGAAAATTATTCATAAATTCCCATCATTAATACTGTCTATCTTCTCGCTGTTAACTCTATGCCTTCATGAGAAACCTATACCAAATACTGATTTTCAGTGTCAGCCTTTTGTTGGCAAGCGCTTGCCAAAAATCAGAACCCGAGTCAGACCCCGACTCACAACCAGAAATAACAGCTCCTGTTGCAGCATTCACTTGTGCGGGTCCTTTTACCACCGGTGACTCCACCCGGTTCGTCAACACCTCGTTGTATGCGGATACTTATTTCTGGGAGTTCGGTGATGGCAGTACTTCAACTGCAAAATCGCCGGCACATAAATATCAGCAAGCAGGAGCGTTCAGAGTCACGTTGCGCGCCAGCAGTACGAGCAGTAGCGTTATTTCGGTTGCTGACCTGAATATTAATATCACTGCAGTTCCACCAGCAGGCTACTCCTGTAACTGCAAGGTGACTTCGCAGGACTGGAATGGAGGCTATGTTGCCCCACGGGTCCGTCTGCCGGACGAGAATATAGTTCTTGGAGTTTATGGCTCTAATGGATTCGAGTTCAAGAGCGTCCGGTATATTCCAGAACCCGTTAGCAATACACCGGACTATCTGTATTATCGTTCCTCTGGTTGCGCTGGCTCAACTTGTGGTATTGCTCGTTTCTACTCCGCCACCGATAGTATTATCGTGAATTACCATAGTGGTGGTATAGGTGGTGGCACCAATGTAGCATATAGGTGCAAGAAGTTATAGCAATGAAACAGGCCACAACACAACGCGCCGACTGTCAGCAGCCGGCTCGTTGTGTTGTGGCCTGTTATACTATTTACTGAATGTTCAGCTCGAATGGCATGCGGGCCTGAGCACCTTTCATCTCCGAGAGCTTCTTGTACTGCTCATACACCGGGAACAGCGGGCCCATTTCTTCGCGTACCATGCGCAGCCGCACTTCCTCGCTAATGCCGCTGAAGATGTTTTCCATGAACGTCCGCTGGCGTGGCAGCGCCTGCAGCTTGTAGTCGCCTTCCTTGAGGTTGGCGCGGCGGGCCGCAATACGCAGGGCATCGTCAAACGAGCCCAGCACGTCTACCAGGCCGCGGGCTTTGGCTTCGGAGCCCGACCACACACGGCCTGAGGCAAACCCGCGCAGCCGCTCTACGGGCATATGGCGACCAGCGGCAGCTTTGGTAGTGAAGTCAGCGTAAATACGGTTGATTTCCTGCTGAAACTGCGCCTGCTCGAACTGACTCAGAGGACGGGTGATGGTTGGGAAGTCCGAGAACTTACCCGTCGTGACACGGTCCGTGGTAATACCCAGCTTGTCGCGGAGCAGCGGCTGAATGTTGGGCAGCACGCCAAATACCCCAATGCTGCCCGTAATGGTGTTCGGATGGGCAACAATAGTGTCGCAGCCCATGGCAATGAAGTAGCCGCCCGAAGCCGCCACGTCGGACATGGAGCACACGATAGGTTTCACCTTCTTCGTCAACATCACCTCACGGTAGATGATATCGGAGGCCAGCGACGAGCCACCGGGCGAATTCACGCGTAGCACCACTGCTTTTACTTTGTCGTCGAGGCGGGCTTTGCGAATGGCCTCGGCAAAGCGGGTGCTGCCGATGCTGTTGCTACCACCTTTGCCCGTCACGATGTCGCCTTCGGCGTAGATGACGGCAATTCGGCTGCTGCCGCTTCCCTCCTCTTCGTCGGCCTTGCCGTAGTCGTTCAGGTCCACCAAGCTCAGCTTTTCGTCTTTCTCCACACCCAGCTTGCCTTTCATGTAGTCGAGGGCTTGGTCGTAGTAGCCGAGGTTGGTGACGAGGCCGAGACGCTTAGCGTCGTCGGCGTTGTGCACCAGCATCGAGTCGCTGATAGTTTTGATGCGCTCCGGGGTGATTTTGCGGGCCGTGGCAATGTGGCCCAGCATAAAGTCGTTGAGCGAGTTCAGGAAGGACGACGTCTGCAGACGAGCTGAATCCGACATGTTTTCCCGGAAAAACGGCTCTACGGCGCTCTTGAACGAGCCTACTCGGAAGATCTGGGGCTGAATCCCGACCTTCTCGAACAGGTTTTTGTAGTACATCGTCTCGGAGCTGAGGCCGTTGAACTCCAGTGTGCCCTGCGGATTGAGGTAGATGCGGTCGGCAATGGAGGTGAGGTAGTAGCTCTTTTCCGACTGCGCATCGGCGTAGGCCACCACAAACTTGCCCGACTTCTTGAAGTCCAGCAGCGCGTCGCGGATTTCTTCCAGCGAGGCCATGCCGGCCTGCACCAGCTCCACGTTCAGGAAAATTCCCTTGATGTCGGAGTCGGTTTTGGCGCGGCGGATGGTGGCTTTCAGGTTGTCGAGACCAATGTTGTCGGCTTGGGAGCTAACAATGGAGCCGAATGAGGTGCGGCTTTCCCGTTCCCCAATAGGCTTGTCGAGCTTTAGCTCCAGTACTGAGTCGTTGGCGACGGTTACTTCCTTGTCGGAAGAGGCCAGCGCGGCTATGAAGCCTACCACCAGCAGCAGGCCCACCAAACCGAACACAAACAGGCCGGTGAGCGTGGCTAGCACATATTTAAAAAATTGTCTCATGAGTCACTGATTTACGCTGATTTGGTGCGGATACGGCTGAGTAGAACAGAGGCTGGGCCAACGGTTGCCCCACCAGCAAAGGTAGAGGGGTTTCGGCATCTTAAAGAAGCAAAAAACCTGGCCGGAGTTGCCTCATTTTTAAGGAAGAATATGCTTGAGCTTGTGTCTGTACCAGCCTGTTTCTTTTGTGTTTCTCCGTTCCTATATTATTAGCTAACATGCGGCACTTTTCACTTACCCCATATCCGCATGACTCTTATCGTTCCTAATGACCGTCCATTCGTCATTATCCCCAAGCACAGCAACTTGCCGCTTGCGCCCACGCACCACCGGAAGGAGCAGGGCACCGCTATTCAGCAGCAGGAAGCCTATAAAAACAATCCGGCCCAGCAGTTTCAGCTGAGAAAAAACGGCTCCGGTGAACACCTCGTGTATCTGCCCTACAGTAATCTATTCTGGGCCACGGCCGGCGGTCCGTCGAGTGGCGAAGGCGCGGCCCTGATTCAGTGGCTGGATCAGAATACCACCAACCAGCGTTTCCGCTTCCTGTACGCCGGCAACGGCTATTATTATCTGCGGCCGGTGCACGCCGGGGGCCTCGTGCTGGAAGTGCCCGGCGGCGGCCGCGGGCAGGATACCCTGAAACTGGGCAAGCTGGCCGCTGCCACCAGCCGCGACCATCAGCTCTTCCGCGTAGTGCCCGCTTCGCCGTTTTACGTCGCCAACGAAGCGCACACCTTCCGGCAGTACAGCGACTTGGTGCGCGAGGCTATTCTGGGTGTGATAGGCGCCATTCCGAAGGTGGGCGGGGCTGTTAAGGGCGTGCTGGGTGTGCTCTGGCCCGATGGGCACGACAAAGATTTCTGGAACCAAACAACGCTGTATGTAGAGCAGCGCGTGCGGGAGTTGCTCCGGGCTGAGCACCTTGCGAACCTGGCCAGCGACTTGCAGGGCGCCCGCCAGAATGCCGACGAATACGGCAAAACATCCAGCCTGACCAATAAGCTGGGCAAGCTCATCAGTGCTATTTCGTCGGCTACTCAGCGCGAAGACACCTTCCTGCGCGACCAGGAGGGAGTTGGGGTATTGCCTATGCTGGCGGCCTGGGGCACGTTGGTACTCACGCTACGCGCCGAAATGGTGAAGGAATACGACACGCTGCACCCAAATGAAACGGCAGATGAGAAACGGGCCGGGAAGGCGGATGAGCTGACGTTTCTGCAATCGGCCATTACCCGCTATAGTGACGCCGTGCAGCGCAGCCGTGAGGCCGCTATGGCGTGGCGGCTCGGCAAAATCAAGCAGAAGCATATTGAAGATTGGGAAATCATTGACATTAGCCCCAAGCAGTTTATCAAGACCGCATGGAATAAGGATTCCGTTACCGATGAGTACGACGGCTGGCAGATGTACCGCGAATACCGCCAGCACAACTCCAACCCCGGCGACCCGGCCAGCCACGCCAACATTTCCTACGCCAAGCAAGTCCGCGAGGCCCAGGTGCGGGCTAAGTTTGGGGCCGAATTGGACGCCATTCTGGCCCAGGCCTACCTCTGGCCGTATCTGGACCCTACCAAAACCGCACAGCCCACCAACCAACGGGTTCAGGTAGCAGTGGGCACCTTCGGAGGCCGGCCTAACGGCACGCCGTTCAATGTGCCCGTAGACAGCCTGATGAAAATCAGCATCTGCTCGGATGCCAGCCACCGCAATATGTGCGGCCTGAACCTGACGTTTGCCGGCAGTGGTACCACTGCCCTGTACGGTGTCATGGGCGGGCGGCAGAACAGCATCAACCTGCAGGCAGGCGAGTATATCACCAACGTACGCGGCTACGAATGGGACCAGCTGGAAGGACTGGTTCTGGAAACCAACCACGGCCAGCTGGTTGAAGGCGGGCAGCTCGGCAGCCATTCTTACTTCGAGGCCGGTATTGATGATGCGCTGAATGCCAAACTAGTAAGCATTTCGGGCACGTATAAGGGAGACGTCATCAACACGCTAACCTTTCACTGGGAGTACGTACTTAGCAAGTAACCGTACTGCTCATTCGTCATACAGCGGCCCCGCCTGGATATCCAGGCGGGGCCGCTGGTTTTGCATTTTGCCCAACGCTAGTCCCGGCCCAAAGTCGCATCAATATCAGCACTGCTGTCAACATCGGGGATTTGGCTCCATACAACCGCCAGCAACGCTAACAGGAGCAAAAACACGGTCAGCCCAATGCGTAGTCCTCTTCCCATGCAACTCCTTATTTAATAGCCATACTTCTCGCCCCAGAGTTGGCGCAGGCGCTCCTGCACTTTGGCTTCGGCCGGGTTCTGGCCGGGGTGGTAGAACACGGTGCCGCTGAGCGCCTCGGGCATGAACTCCTGGTAAGCAAAGCTGCCAGGGTAGTCGTGCGAGTATTGGTACTGGCCGCCGTAGCCGAGGTCTTTCATGAGCTTGGTGGGCGCATTGCGCAGCGGAATGGGTACCGACTGCACGCCCTGCTGCCGCACCAGTGCCCGCGCCTCCCGGATGGCCTTGTAGCTGGCATTGCTCTTGGGCGACGTAGCCAAGTACACTACCGTCTGGCCCAGAATAATGTCGCCTTCGGGCATGCCAATTACCGTGACGGCCTGGAAGCAGCTCTGGGCCAGCATCAGAGCATTGGGGTTGGCCATGCCCACGTCTTCAGAAGCCAAGATGAGCAGACGGCGCGCAATAAACTTGGGGTCCTCGCCGCCTTCCAGCATCACGGCCAGGTAGTAGAGCGCGGCGTTGGGGTCGGAGCCGCGGATGCTTTTGATGAAGGCCGAAATGACGTCGTAGTGCATCTCGCCGCCTTTGTCGTAGCGGGCGAGGTGCTGCTGGGCCAGCTGCTGCACGCCCTCATCGGTGATGATGACTTCGCCGGTTTTCGGGTCGGGGCGGCTTGCTTCCACTACTATTTCCAGCAGGTTCAGGAGTTTGCGCGCGTCGCCGCCCGAAATGGTGAGCAGCGCGCCGTAATCCTGCACCCGTACTTTGTACTGCTTCAGCACCTCATCTTGGGCCAGGGCATTGTCTACGAGGCCGGTCAGCACTTCCTTGTCCAGCGGCTCCAGCACGTACACCTGCGCCCGGCTCAGCACGGCCGGAATCACCTCAAACGACGGATTTTCGGTAGTGGCGCCAATCAGCGTCACGATGCCCTGCTCCACGGCCCCCAGCAGCGCGTCCTGCTGGCTTTTGCTGAAGCGGTGAATTTCATCAATAAACAGCACGGTACCGCGTTGCTTTTTGGCCCGCTCAATGACTTCGCGCACGTCTTTCACGCCGGCATTCACGGCGCTGAGCGAGGCAAAAGGCTTGCCCAGTTCGGCAGCCAGCAAATTGGCCAGCGTGGTTTTGCCCACGCCGGGCGGGCCCCACAGAATGAGCGAGGGCAGCCGGCCGGCATTCAGGTAGCGGCGCAGCACGCCTTCGGGCCCGATGAGGTGGCGCTGCCCGGCGTATTCGTCGAGGGTGCGAGGGCGCATCCGCTCGGCCAGGGGGGCGCCGGGACGCGGGGCATTGGACTGGGGCTGGGGGTCAGTATCGAAGAGAGAGCCGGTAGACATAGGTGGGGAAGCGCGAACCTTACGGGAGCGGGCTGGTTCGGGTAGGGCCGCGGGGTTGCGGCAGCGTGTTTAACGTTCGAAGCGAAGCGCGAGCTACAAAGGTAGTGTGCCGCCCCGCCGGGTTATGCGTTATCCGCACATTCGCCTCTACCTTCGTTCTTAATGAAAAATGCAGCCCGGGTCCACGCGGCCTTATTCGTGGTAGCCCTTATCTACGCCGCCAACTACAGTATTTCCAAAGACGTGATGCCGCGCTACATGGGTCCGTTTGGGCTGGTGCTGCTGCGGATTGTGGGTGCGGCGCTGTTTTTCGGGGTGCTGAGCCGGCTGGTGGCCCCGCAGGACCGTATCGTAGGCCGTGCCGACCAGTGGCGGGCCGTGGCGTGCGGAGTGCTGGGCATCGGGCTGAATCAGCTGCTGTTTTTCTCGGGGCTCAACCTCACCTCCCCCATCAATGCCTCGCTCATCCAGACTATTGCGCCCGTCGTGACCGTGCTGGCCTCGGTGGTGCTGCTAGGCGAGCGGCTGACGGTGCCGCGCCTGCTGGGTATTGCGCTGGCGGGCGTGGGCGCGGCCAGTATCATTCTGAGCCGGGGGCCGGTGGCGGCCGGCGGGCAGGATGGTCTGCTGGGTAATCTGCTGATTCTGCTCAACGCCACGGCTTTCGGCATCTACCTCGTGCTGGTGATGCCGCTGATGCGCAAGTATCATCCGTTTACGGTGCTGGCACGCATCTTTCTGGTGGGTGCGGTACTGGCGGTGCCCGCCGGCTGGCAACAGGTGCAGCAGCCCGACTACGCCAGCTTTCCGCCCAGCATCTGGGCCGCCATTGCCTACATGGTCATCTGCCTCACTATCATGGCCTATCTGCTCAACAACTGGGCTCTGAAATACGCCTCCCCTTCCCTACTTGGCGCTTATATCTACCTGCAGCCGGCGCTGGCCGTGGGTATTGCCGTGGCAGTAGGCAAAGACACCCTCACGCTCACCAAGGGCTTGCAGGCGCTGCTGATTTTCGGGGGTGTGTTTCTGGTGAGCCGCAAGCCCCGGCAGCCCGCGCCAGCTGTAGTGCCCTTGGAACCGGTGCAGGACTGAGGTAACTTGCGGGTTGATATGCGCAATTTTCTCTTCTATTCCGGCCTGCTTGGCCTGCTTATCCCCTGCACCAGCCTGGCCCAGAACCAGCCAGCGCCGGCAGATACTACCCGCCAGCACTACACGTACCAGGAAACCATGCCCGTATTTCCGGGCGGCCAGGAGGCGCTTTTCAAGCTGTTGGCAGAGGGCCTGCAGTACCCGCCCAAGGCGCTGCGCGACGGAGTGCAGGGCAAGGTGTACCTCTCGTTTGTAGTGGAACCTACCGGCGACGTGGCCGATATCAAGGTGAAGCAGGGCGTGCGGGCCGACCTGGACGAGGAAGCCCTGCGGATGGCGCAGCGGCTGAAAACCGTGCGCTGGCAGCCCGGCACCCAGAACCAGCGGCCGGTTTCGGTGGTCTACACCGTGCCGCTCACCTTCAGCCTCACGAAAGGCCCGTTAACGCTGGCGGCTGATTCGCTGGATGCCAACCCCGGCCCGGCCATCGTACTACCGTCGCGGCTATGGACGGCCGCCGAGAAAACCATACCCGCCGACAAAGGCGTGCTGTACGGCAACTGCATTCAGCGCCTGGGGTTCAGCAGCGGCGGGCTGCCCCAGTACGTGCGCGTGCTCAACCTGACGACGGGCAAGTTTTATCGGATTCTGGTGAAGCCCGCCATGCGCAGCCGCAGCGAAAACGGCTTTTGCGTGGCGCTGCCGCCCGGCCGCTATGCCCTGCAGTGGTATGAGTACTCGTATGGCCTTGATGCGCTGCGCAAAGCGGGCCAGGGCCGCCTCACGGATACTCGCTACTGCTTCACGCTGCAGCCCGGGCAGATGCATTATGCGGGAAAGTGGGACTTCTCGCAGCCTGATGCGCCGCGCTTCCTCAACGAGAAAGCGCAACTGGACGCCCATTTTTCCGCTGAAACCAAAGCCCTGTATGAAGGGGCCGTTGTCAGTCTGCCCCAGTAGCCGCCCTGCTTTTCCGCCGTGGACACGCCGCACACCCGCAAAATCATTCACCTCGACATGGATGCTTTCTATGCCTCGGTGGAGCAGCGCGACAACCCGGCGCTGCGCGGGCGGCCCGTAGCGGTTGGTGGCTCGCGGCAGCGGGGCGTGGTGGCGGCGGCTTCCTACGAGGCACGAGCCTTCGGGGTACGCTCGGCTATGCCCTCCGTCACGGCGCTGCGCAAGTGCCCGGAGCTGGTGTTCGTGAAGCCGCGGTTTGAAGTGTACAAGGAAGTGTCGCGGCAGATTCGGGCTATTTTCGCCGAGTACACGCCCCTCATCGAGCCACTTTCTCTGGATGAAGCCTACCTCGACGTGACGGAGAACCTGAAGGGCCTACCGCTGGCCACGCAGGTAGCGCGCGAAATCAGGGCTGAAATTCTGGAGAAAACCCAGCTCACGGCCTCGGCGGGCATCAGCTACAACAAGTTTCTGGCGAAGCTGGCCTCCGACTACCGCAAGCCCAACGGGCAGTTCGTCATCAGGCCCGAACAGGGCCTGGCCTTCGTGGAGCAGCTGCGCATGGGCGAGTTTCACGGCATCGGGCCGGCCACGGCGGCGCGCCTGAACCAGCTGGGCATATTCACGGGGCTGGAGCTGCGGCAGCAAACCGAAACGTTTCTGCGCCAGCATTTCGGCAAGGCCGGCTCCTACTACTACCACATTGCCCGCGCCATCGACGACCGGCCCGTGGTGCCGGACCGGGTGCGCAAATCGGTAGGCTCAGAAACCACCTTTGCGGAAGACCTGACGGAAGAAGCGCAACTGCTGGCCGGTCTGCAGCCCTGCCTAGACTCGGTGTGGGCGTATTGCGGGCGGGCGGGGCTGCTGGGGCGCACGCTCACGCTCAAAATCAAGTACGCCGACTTCCAGCAGATTACCCGCAGCCGCACCATGTTGGCACCGCTGGCTAGCCTGGCCGCTTTGGAGCAACTCAGCCGGGAACTGGTGGCTGGCTGCCTACCCTTACCCAAGGGCGTGCGGCTGGTAGGCGCCTCACTCTCCAACCTCGAAACCACAGAGGATTCGGTGGGCAAGCAGCTGACACTAGGCTTCTAGCCGGCCGGCGGTGGAGTAGGTGTCTTTCTGACTTTGGCCTTTGTTTTGGCCTTGGTGGCTGGCTTTTGGGGTTTCTTGCGGGCCGTACGCCGGGCTTTGCGACGCTGCCGGAGGCCGGATAGCCGCTGGCGCTCTAACTTACGCTCTGCCCGGGCTTGCAGCCGCTCCGGGAGGCGGGCCATCAGCCGCTCGCGCACGTACTGGGCCAGGCTGGAAAGTGGCACCAGATTCGTGGTACGCAGAAAATGCAGCACCTCAGCACGTCGCAACTCACTCACGCCACGCAGGCCGCGGGCCATCAGAAACTGCTTCACTTCTTCCAGCAGTAGCAGGCTAGCCAGTGGCGCAGGCTCCACGGTAGCATTGTAGGCCGCAGCCCGGTGCGGGCGCAGCTCCCCTTCCACTACGGTCAGCACGCCTACCCACTCGGGCAGCAGCGGCAGCAGCTTGGGCAGGTGCTTTTCCGTCACCACAAACGTCACGAAGTCATATACCTCGCCGTAGCAGCGTAGCTGGTTGGGCACCCGCTGCAGCGTATCGGAGTCGCCTTTTACCTCATAGCCGTGCAGAAAGTGCTCTGTGATGTGCACCACATCGGCACGGGTAGTACCGGTGGGTAGCTCATCTATATACACGCCGCCTGGCAGCAGCGGGTAGAGCAGGGCACGAATTTCCGGGTCGTTCATATAATGATATTCGGCCGTACTGCCGGCATCGGCACTACTCTCAGTGCCACTACAGCCTGTTCAGACGAAGTTGCACCGCGCATTCTGATTCGCCAAGAAAAAATAAAAGCCTGGCCGCAACTTGTGCGGCCAGGCTTTCAGCATAAGGCAAAACGCCGCTACTAGTCAGCGTCAGTCTTGATTTTACGCTTCTTCTTTTTGTCTTTGATTTTACCATCGGCCGGCAGCGTGGTAGCCGGAGCCACGCTGGTGCTTGACTGAGTTTCTACCGTGGTGGTGGTAGAAGCCGGCTGCGTGGTAGTGGTAGAGTTGATTACACCAGGCGCAGGCTGCGTCTGGATGGTGGTGCTCTGTTCGGGCTGCGTGGTAGTCGTGGTCGTGGTGTTGGTGGTCTGTGCGTTAGCAGCCGACACACCTGTCACGAGCACAGCGGCGAGGACAAGTAGCTTTTTCATGAGCATGGGGTTAGGTGAACTAATCCGAAAGAGCAGGGAGAGTGTCTTTCAGTCAGCCTTCAACGGGACTTTGCGCTTTCAGGTTCGATTTGCCCGAATTTTTCACCTTGCTTCAATAGTGTCTACTGAGCCGCTACAGCCAAAACCAGTAGTTCTTTGCTTCCTGAATAGATAGCAAATCAGCGCTTATAGACGATGTGGACGCCTCTTTTCGCGTGGCCAAGCGACAAGTAGGCGTATGCCGTACCGCCAGTAGTTACTCTACGCTAGCTAGCCTACTGTCCACATTGCTTTCTGACCGTCTACTGAGCTACTGCTCCCACTTCAATGTTTAATAAATGAAGAATTCCTAATACTTTGAATCACAAAGTTCTTTGGTATATTTGCATTAATAGTCTCTATTTCACCAGAACTCCCTTCGCTGGTTCTTAGGCTAAACAGTCTGTTTCTTTAAGCCTCTACCATGTCACAATACTCGCAGTTTTTTGTGGCACCTGATTCTGTGGTGCGCACCATTTGGGGCAAAGCCGATACGGTCTTGTTCATTTTTGCGGGTGCCGCCGCCGAGTTTGCGCTGAACAAGGCCGTTGACTGGCTCTACTTCACGGGCCGCCTACCCGCCGATCCGCTGGCCCGCCTGTTCTCCACCGTGGAATACGCCCGCCAGATTGTATTTGCCGAACGGGCCGATGCGGAGCGAGCCATTGACACTATCACGGCTATTCATGCGGCCGTGGAAGCCAAACGCGGCATGGTCATTCCGGCCTGGGCCTACCGCGACGTGCTATTCATGCTCATCGACTACTCAATCCGTGCCTTCGAAGCGCTGGAGAGGCCATTGAACCCAGCAGAAAAACAGGAAGTTTTTGAGGTCTTTACCCGTGTAGGCCAACGCATGGGTATTCCTGAATTACCGGCTTCCCACGCGGCGTGGCTTCAGGCGCGGCGGCACCACTTGGCAGAACACCTGGAGCACAGCGCTTTCACCGCTGACCTGTACCAGCAATACGCACGGCACCTGGGTCCGGTACGCTACCGCCTCCTGTTGCAGGCCCAACGAGTTGTAGCGCCGACACAGGTGAGCCAGCTGTTGCGCCTTGGCCGCATTCCCTGGCTGCTACCTGTTCTGAGCGTGTACCGCTACGCGCAGCACTTGTCCTTGAGCCAGTGGGCACGAGCCAGCCTACTCCCCAACGAGTACCGAGAGAAGATCCTGCGGCTGGATATTGCCCCCTCCACCCTGCTTTCCGCTGCCACATGAACACACAAACGGCCACTCTCCGGGAGTGGCCGTTTGTTTACCGTATCATTTTTCTGACTATTTCAGCATTTCATGCAGCACGGTTTGCATAGAAATAGTGCGGTTGCCGGCTTCCTGGATGATGAGCGAGCCGGGCGCGTCGAGCACAGCGTCGGATACTTCCACGTTGCGGCGCACGGGCAAGCAGTGCAGGAACTTAGCACCGTCGGTCAGGGCCATGTGTTCGGGGGTGAGCATCCAGGCGGGGTCGTTGCCCAGCACTTGGCCGTAGTCGAGGTAGCTGCTCCAGTTTTTAGCTTGCACGTAGTCGGCTCCTTCCAGCGCCTTTTTCTGGTCGTATTCGATGCGGGCACCTTTGGTGAACTTCGGGTCCAGCTCGTAGCCTTCGGGGTGGGTGATGACGAAATCCACCCAGTCGATTTCCGAGAACCAGTCGCAGAAGGAATTGGGCACGCACTGGGGCAGGGCGCGCACGTGCGGGGCCCAAGTGAGCACCACTTTCACGCGCTCCTTCTGCTTGGTTTCAGCTACCGTAATCAGGTCGGCGAAGCTTTGCAGCGGGTGCAACGTGGCGCTTTCCAGGCTGATGACGGGCACAGTAGCATATTGCCGAATCTTGTTGAATACGACTTCGCTGTAGTCCTCGGCTTTGTCCTTGAGCGTGGGGAAGGTGCGCACGCCCAGCACGTCGCAGTACTGGCTCATCACCGCAATGGCGTCCTTGATGTGCTCTTGCGTACCGCCGTTCATCACCGCGCCATCAGCCATTTCTAGCGTCCAGGAGTCAGCGCCAGCGTTGAGCACCCAGGCTTGCGCGCCCAAGTTGTAGGCCGCCTTCACCGAGCTCAGCCGAGTGCGTAGGCTGGGATTGAAGAAAATCAGCCCAACGGTTTTGTTGCGCCCGATGTGCTGGTAGCCAAACGGATTCGCCTTGATTTCCAGCGCTTGTTGCAACAGCGCTTTATAGTCGCCCGCGTCGGCGAAAGAGGTGAAGTTTTTCATGTGGGGTAGTGAGTAGGCTAGACATAAAAGAAAATGAGAACGTCATGCTCCGGCAAGCCCAGCATGACGTTCTCATTTTCTTTTTGACCGTCGCTGATTACATGGCCTTATACTCGTTCCAACTCTTGATTTTCAGATCCTTCATCTCCAGCGTGCAGAAGGCTTGGATGAATGCTTTGGCCAAGCGGGCATTGGTCAGCAAGCCAACTCCGAAGTCCACGGCAGTACGGCGGATCTTGTAGTCGTTGTCCAGCTCGCCCTTCGAGAGGTTCTTGGGGATGTTGATTACCAGGTCGATTTTCTTCTCCTTGAGGTAGGTCAGCACGTTGGGCTCCTGGTGGTCGTCGGGCCAGAAGACGAGGGAGCTGGGCACGTTGTGTTCGGCAAAGAAGCGGTGCGTACCCTGCGTGGCGTAGATGCTGTAGCCACTTTGCACCAGCAGCCGCGCTGATTCCAGCAGCGCAATCTTGGAGATGATGGGACCGCTGGAAATCAGCACCGATTTCTGCGGAATTTTATAGCCCACGCTCAGCATCGATTTCAGCAGGGCTTCCTCGGCCGTGTCGCCCAGGCAGCCTACCTCGCCGGTGCTCACCATGTCCACACGCAGTACGGGGTCGGCGCCGGGCAGACGGGTAAACGAGAACTGGGGTGCCTTCACGCCCACGAAGGGCAGGTCGTAGACCAGCTCGCTCGCGTCACGCTCCACTTTCTTGCCCAGCAGCACCTGGGTGGCTTTCTTGATTAGGTTGTTGCCCGATACTTTCGACACGAACGGGAAGGAGCGTGAGGCGCGGATGTTGCACTCAATCACCCGGATTTCGCGGTTTTTCTCCAGGAACTGGATGTTGAACGGCCCGCTGATTTCGTAGCGCTTGGCAATCTTCTCGGCAATGATTTTGAGTTTGCGCACGGTGCCCACGTACACGCGCTGGGGCGGGTAGTACATGGTGGCGTCGCCGGAATGCACGCCGGCAAACTCCACGTGCTCGGAAATGGCGTAGCTCACGATTTCGCCCTTGTCGGCCACCGCGTCCAGCTCAATTTCCTTGGCTTCCTGGATAAACTCCGACACCACCACCGGGTACTCGGCGCTTACTTCGGTAGCCGCTTTCAAGAACGACTCCATCTCAAACGCGTTGGAAACCACGTTCATCGCCGCTCCCGACAGCACGTAGCTCGGACGAATCAGCACGGGGTAGCCGACCTCGCCCACAAACTCGAACATTGCCTCCAGGGAAGTCAGCTCCTTCCACCGGGGCTGCCCAATGCCCAGTTCATCCATGATGCTGCTGAACTTGTGGCGGTTCTCGGCTTCATCAATGCGGGCTGGGGCAGTACCCAAAATAGGCGCATTGGCATCGGCCAAACGAGTAGCCAAGTTGTTCGGAATCTGGCCGCCGGTGCTCAGAATGACGCCGTTGGGCTGCTCGAACTCCAGAATATCCATCACCCGCTCGAAGCTCAGCTCCTCGAAGTACAACCGGTCCGAAACGTCGTAGTCAGTGCTTACGGTTTCAGGGTTGTAGTTGATGATGATGGTTTTGTAGCCCTCTTCGGCGGCCGTTTGCACGGCATTTACGCCGCACCAGTCGAACTCCACGGAGCTGCCGATGCGGTACACGCCCGAGCCCAGCACCACGATGGACTTGTCGGTTTCCGGCGCGAGGTCGTTTTCGGTGCCGTGATAGGTGCTGTAGAGGTAGTTGGTTTTGGCCGGAAATTCAGCGGCCAGCGTGTCAATCTGCTTGATGACCGGCAGCACACCCAGGGCCTTGCGTCGGGCCCGTACCAACAGCTCGTCGGCTTTCACGTCGCCTTCGCCCAGCACCTTCACCGCAATCTGCTGGTCCGAGAAACCGGCTTTTTTCACGTCGCGCAGCAGCTTGGTTTCCAGTGCATCCAAGCCGTTGCCCCGCTTGGCGGCGAGTTGGTTGCCCAGCTCAAAAATGGTAAGCAGGCGCTGCAAAAACCACAGGTCAATCTTGGTCAGGTCATGCACCTGCTTGATGGTATAGCCCGCCTCGAAGGCCAGATTGATGGCAAAGATGCGCTCCTCGTTCGGCTCGCTCAGTAGCTTGTCAATCGTGGCATTATCCACCTGCTCGGGCTTGTTGGCCACGAAGCCGCGCTTGCCAGTATCCAGCATGCGCAGGCCCTTCTGAATGGCTTCCTCGAAGGATTTGCCGATGGCCATTACTTCGCCCACGCTCTTCATGGCCGAGCCAATCTGCCGGTTCACGCCCTCAAACTTGCCCAAATCCCAGCGGGGCAGCTTCACCACGACGTAGTCCAGGGCCGGCTCGAAGAAGGCCGAAGTCGTCTGCGTCACACTATTCTTCAGCTCCGACAAAGAGTAGCCCAAGCTCAGCTTAGCCGCCACAAACGCCAGCGGGTAGCCCGTAGCCTTGGAAGCCAGCGCCGAGGAGCGCGACAACCGGGCATTCACCTCAATCACGCGGTAATCTTCCGAAACGGGGTCGAGAGCGTACTGAATGTTGCACTCGCCCACAATGCCGAGGTGGCGGATGGTTTTGATGCCGATGCTGCGCAGCTTGTGGTACTCCCGGTTGCTCAAGGTCTGCGACGGGGCCACCACGATGCTCTCCCCGGTGTGAATCCCGATGGGGTCGAAGTTCTCCATGTTGCAGACGGTGATGCAGTTGTCGTAGGCATCCCGCACCACTTCGTACTCCACTTCCTTCCAACCTTTCAACGACTCTTCCACCAGAATTTGGTCGGAGGTGGTGAAGGATTTTTGGGCCAGGGTGCGTAGCTCGTCCATGTTGTTGGCGAAACCGCTACCGAGGCCACCCAGCGCAAACGCCGCCCGCACGATGATGGGGAAGCCGATTTTCTCGGCCGCGGCCAGCGCGTCGTCCATGTTGGTCACGGCCACGCTGCGGGCCGAGAGTACGCCAATCTGGTCGAGCTTCTCCTTGAAAATATCCCGGTCCTCGGTGTCGATGATGGCTTGCACGGGCGTACCCAGCACCTGCACGTTGTACTTCTCAAACACTCCGGCGCGGTACAGCGCCACGGCGCAGTTCAGGGCCGTTTGGCCCCCAAACGCCACCAAAATGCCATCGGGCTGCTCCTTCTTGATGACTTCCTCCACAAAGTAGGGCGTCACGGGCAGGAAGTACACGTCGTCGGCAATGTCGTCCGACGTCTGCACGGTGGCAATGTTGGGGTTGATGAGGATGGTGCGGATGCCTTCCTCTTTCAGGGCCTTGAGAGCCTGGGAGCCGGAGTAATCGAACTCACCGGCCTCGCCAATTTTTAGCGCGCCGGAACCGAGGATGAGAACTTTCTGTGGTTTTTTCATTCTAAGGGTTGAGGTAACAGGCCGCTGGTGCGGTCATGTTAAAAGGCAGTCGTGCTAAGTCGGCCACAGCCGGTTGTTGTAGGTGAGAGAAGTTTTTATTCGGTAAAGACAGTGTCACTTTTCACTATTTGCCACTCACCCGACGGGCGCCTGGCCATCCAAAGCCTGACGGTGGCATCGGCCCGCTCACCATCCAAGAAAAATCGGAAGGAGAGCGAATCTTTTGTGGCGCCGAGCTTCTCCACCTTAAAGTTTTTGGAGGTTATGTGTCCTGTCCTACCTATAATCCGAGGTGAAACCCGAGCCGAACTCATGGCCTTGTTAATCAAATTGGCTGGCTCACCCAGTACGGCTTTCAAAATCGTCTTCTGGCCCATGTTCCTGACGAAGTAGAACCCCGCGAAAGCCAAAGCACCCAACAGCACATATCCCCAGTTCGGAAAGCCTCTACGTTTTTCTTGCATAAGAGCAGTGCGTTGGGAAGTGATGAATAACTGAACGTTATGCTGAGTGGAGCCGAAGTATCTCTACCGATTCGTTGAGCTAGTAGATTTTAGCAACTAAATCAAGCTTACAGATTGATATCAGGTATCTAGCTCGAAAATATTTTCACGGCACTCATTATCAGAAAAGCAGACTGGATGAGCACAGCCATACTTAAAGAAATATTAAGCCACTTCTCCTTGAAACCTATGCCCTTGTATGGAACCAAGGCTATGATAGCCCCGATAGTAAAGCTTATAAATTGAATGCCAAAAAGCAGTGCTCTAATGGTGGCACCCTGCATTTCAGTGCTGTTACCTGCAACTACTCTACCTTCCAACGTACGGCCGTCACCAACTGCAAAATTGCTCATCAACAGATTTAGTACGGCTAGAATAGCTAATGCAATAAGTTGTTTTTTATTCGTACTACTCATGTTTACAAACCAATAGATTCTGTGCTAAGACAACCCAACAAAGCGGTAGAGATGCTTCGGCAAGCTCAGCATGACGGGCGGAAGCTGAGGCGTGCTAAGCCAGCCTACTTCGCTGCTTTGTGCTCGGCCACGGCTTTCAGGAAGTCGTCGAACAGATACTCCGTATCCTGGGGGCCGCCGGCGGCTTCGGGGTGGAACTGGGTGGAGAAGAACGGCTTGGTTTTGTGCTTGATGCCTTCGCAGGTGCCGTCGTTGAGGTTTTCGAATAGCATGGTCCACTCGGCGGGCAGGGTATCGGTATCAACTGCGAAGCCGTGGTTTTGGCTGGTGATATAGCATTGCTGGGTGCCGGTGAGTTTCACGGGCTGGTTATGGCTGCGGTGGCCGTATTTCAGCTTGAAGGTGTCGCCGCCCGCGGCCAGGCCCATGAGCTGGGAGCCCAAGCAGATGCCGAAGATGGGTTTGTCCTGGCTTAGCGCGGTTTGCAGGTGGCCGATGGTGGCGGTGCACATTTTCGGGTCGCCGGGGCCGTTGCTCAGGAACAGGCCGTCGTAATCGAGAGTCGTGAAGTCGTAGTCCCAGGGCACCCGGATCAGCTCCACGTCGCGCTCCAGGAAGCAGCGGATGATGTTGGTTTTGGTGCCGCAGTCTACCAGCACGATTTTGTGCTGGCCCGTGCCGTAGTGCTGCACGCCCTGGGGGCTCACCTGGGCCACCAGGTTTTCCAGGTTGGGGTCGTGCAGCGGTACGTCCTGCTCAGCCACAATCTTGCCGAGCATAGCGCCCTTCTCGCGCAGCTTCTTGGTGAGCATGCGGGTATCTACCCCGAAGATGCCGGGGATGTTGTACTCCGCCAGCCAGTCGCCCAGGCTCTTGGCAGCGTTCCAGTGGCTGTGCTCCTCGGAGTAGTAGTTCACCACCAAACCGGCAATGTGAATCTTGTCCGACTCGAAGATCTTCGAAATCGACTCGTACAGCTCCTCGCCCGGCACTCCGTAGTTACCCACCATGGGGTAGGTCAGCACCAGAATCTGCCCGGCGAAGGACGGGTCGGTGAGGTTTTCGGGGTAGCCGGTCATGGCCGTGCTGAATACCACCTCGCCCGCGGCGGAGGTGAAGGCGCCGAACGACTGGCCCTGGATTTCAGTACCGTCTTCGAGGATGAGTTTTACCGATTTAGCGTTTTCCACTCTGTTATGCGAAAAAGGGTTTACTCTGATGATTGATTTTCTGCGGTAAGCCGAGCATGCAGCTGCCAGGCCCGTTTCCGGAGGCGGCAGCTGCGCCTGGTCGCCCGCGCAACGCGGGTCGGAAACGGATTATCGGCGAGACATGGGGCCGGGCGTGTAGCGGGGCGCAACAGAGCTGCGGGCAGGATTTGCAACCGTCCGGATACAATTTCGGCTGGAACAGAACCGAATACCGGGGGTCTATTCCAGCCGAACAATGACTTAAGCCAAACGGGAGAGAAAGAAACTAGATCAATCGGTCCCGCACCCTGCCACTTCCAAATGTCAGGCATCGGAAAGTCGGGCGGGCACAACTGCTGGAAGGAAAAGGGGGAGGCTGTTCTTTCAGGGAAAGAACCGGCCGGTTGCTGCGCAGGAGTCACCAATGGCAGCGGGCAGCTTGTCAGAAGGGGAGCGTGGCTCGGTAACTTCAGGGTGCTACTCATTGGGGCTGCAAGTTAGGCCACAGGTCGTTTACTTTTTCACTTCGACCGGAATTAATGCGTATAGCGCCTGTAAAAACCGGTCTACCTCGGCCTTGGTGATATTCAGCGGGGGCAGCAGGCGCAGCACCGTGGGGTCGGAGGCGTTGCCCACGAAAATGTGGTGCTCCGCCAGCAGCTGGTCGCGCAGGTCCTTGATGGGGAAGTCGTACTTGATGCCTACCATCAGGCCCCGGCCCCGGATTTCCTCGGCCCCGGCGTGGGCTTCCAGTTCCGTGCGCAGGTAGTCGCCCAGCTCGGCAGCGTGCTGCACCAGGTTTTCCTGCTCAATGACTTCCAGCACGGCCAGCGCGGCGGCGCAGGCCAGGTGGTTGCCGCCGAACGTGGTGCCCAGCAAGCCATAGGAGGCCTTCAGCTCGGGGGCAATCAGGATGCCGCCGATGGGGAAGCCGTTGCCCATGCCTTTCGCTACAGAAATAACATCGGGCCGGATGCCGGCGTGCTGGTGGGCGAAGAACTTGCCGCTGCGGCCGTAACCGCTCTGCACCTCATCAGCTAGCAGCAGCGCGCCGTATTGTTTGGTCAGCGCGGCCAGCCCCTGCAGGAACTCGTCGGACGGCATTATGATGCCGCCCACGCCCTGAATCGGCTCGATGATAACGGCGCAGACGTCGCCCGCCTTTAGGGCCGTTTCTACCGCCGCCAAATCGTATTCGAGAAAACTGATATGGTGCCCGGCGTTGAAAGGCGCCACGATTTTGGCGTTATCGGTGGCGGCTACTGCGCCCGAGGTGCGGCCGTGAAACGCGCCCCGGAATGCTATGACACGCTTTTTGCCGGTGTGGAAGGAAGCCAGCTTCAGTGCATTCTCGTTGGCCTCGGCCCCGGAGTTGCACAGAAACAGCGTGTAGTACTCGTAGCCCGACACCCGGCCCAGCTTCTCGGCCAGTTCCCGCTGAATCGGAATCTGCACCGAGTTGGAGTAGAAGCCGATGTTGCCGAGTTGCTCGGTCAGGCGCTGCACGTAGTGCGGGTGGCTGTGGCCGATGCTGATAACAGCGTGCCCGCCGTAAAAATCCAGGTACTCCTGGCCTTTGTCGTCCCAGAGTTTCGCCCCCAGCGCCTTCACGGGCGTGATGTTGACGAGCGGATACACGTTGAAAAGCTCCATGGTTGTTGCGGTAATTCCAGTGTTCCCAGGGTTGAAACCCTGGGCTAGTCAGCGAAAAAACGAAATAGAAGAAGCAGCCGGACGCTACGTAGCCCAGGGCTTCAGCCCTGGGACATCCGCGCCACTAGCATCAGTTAAAACAGCCCGGCCTTCAGCCCCAAGCCCGTCGTTTCGGGCAGGCCGAAGATGAGGTTCATGTTCTGCACGGCCTGGCCGGAAGCGCCTTTTACCAGGTTGTCGATTACCGAGGTGATGAGCAGCTGCTTGCCGAGTTTCTGCACGTGCAGCAGGCACTTATTGGTGTTGACTACCTGCTTGAGGTGCACTTCCTTGTCCGACACCGTGGTGAACGGGGCGTCCTGGTAGAACTGATGGTACAGCGCGCGGGCCTCGTCCTGAGTCAAATCCGACGGCGTGTAGACGCTGGCGAAGATGCCCCGGGTGAAGTTGCCGCGGTACGGGATGAAGTGGATGTCCACGTCCAGCTCGTGCTGCAGCAGCCGCGCCAGGCTCTCCCCTATCTCGCTCAAATGCTGGTGCGTGAAAGGCTTGTAGATGGACACGTTGTTGGTGCGCCACGAGAAATGCACCGTCTCCGAGAGGCTCTGCCCCGCGCCCGTGCTGCCCGTAATGGCCGAAACGTGCACGTCGTCCTGGAGCTTGCCGGCCTGGGCCAGCGGCAGCAGCGCCAGCTGAATGGCCGTGGCGAAGCAGCCGGGGTTGGCAATGTTCTGGGCCTGCTGGATGCGGCTCTTGTTCAACTCCGGCAGTCCGTACACAAACTCCCGACCTTCAAACTCGGCGTCGGCTTCCAGGCGGAAGTCGTTGCTCAGGTCGATGACGTGGGTGGTTTCGGGTAGCGGGTTCTGGGTCAGCCAGGCCTTGGAATTGCCGTGGCCCAGGCACAGGAACACCACGTCCTCGTCGCCCTGCAGCGCGGCCGCGAAGCGCAGCTCCGTGTCGCCCACCAGGTCGTCGTGCACTTGGTAGATGGGGTTGTCGGCGTTGGAAGAGCTTACGATGCCGCCCAGCTCCACAAACTCGTGGTGCAGCAGAATCCGCAACAGCTCCCCCGCCGTGTAGCCGGCCCCGCCGACGATACCAGCCTTAATTTTCATCGTTAAAAGAACCGTGAATCCGCAACTGGTTGCTGAAAATTTTGATGAAGCCTTTCGCGTCGCGCGAGTCCCAGGCGTTGTTCTCCTCGCCGTAGGTAGCCACCTTCGACTGCATCATATCAAACGGCGACTCCACGCCCAGCAGCTCAAACTGGTAGGGCTTTAGCGTCACGTATACCGTGCCCGACACCCGCTCCTGCGACGACTCCAGAAATGCCTCCATGTCGCGCATCACCGGGTCGAGGTACTGGGCCTCGTGCAGCAGCGTGCCGTACCAGTTGGCGATATAGTCTTTGTGCAGCAGCTGCCAGCGGCTGGACGTGTGCTTTTCCAGCAAATGGTGGCCCTTGATGAGAATCAGCGGCGCGGGCGCCTCAAAGCCTACGCGGCCCTTGATGCCCAGAATCGTGTCGCCCACGTGGGTGTCGCGGCCAATGGCGTACTGGCCGGCCAGCTCGTTGAGGGCCACAATCAGGTCTACCGGCTTCATGGTTTCGCCATTCAGGGCCACCGGCTCACCTTTCTCGAAGGTGATGCTGATTTCCTGCGGCTCGTGCTTGCTCAGCTGCGTCGGCCAGGCCGACTCGGGCAGGCCCTGGCGCGAGGTCAGGGTTTCCACACCACCCACGCTGGTGCCCCAGATACCTTTGTTGATGGAGTATTTGGCTTTTTCCCAGCTCATCTCCACCCCATTCTGCTGCAGATATTCGATTTCCTGCTGGCGCGAAAGGCCCAGGTCGCGGATGGGCGTGATGATTTCGGTGTCGGGGGAAATCACCGAGAAGGCCACGTCGAAGCGCACTTGGTCGTTGCCGGCGCCGGTGCTGCCGTGGGCAATGTAGTCGGCCTTGTTTTCGCGGGCGTACTCGGCCAGTGCCAGGCTCTGGAACATACGCTCGGCACTCACGCTCAGCGGGTACGTGTCGTTTTTGAGCACGTTGCCGGCCAGCAGGTAGCGCAGGCACTGCTGGTAGAACCGGTCCGTTACGTCAATCACCTCGTGGCGCGTGGAGCCCATTTCGTAGGCGCGCTGCTCGATGCCGGCCAGTTCCTCCTGCGAGAATCCGCCCGAGTTGACAATCACCGTGTGGACTTCTAAACCCAGCTCCCGGGTCAGGTGAACCACGCAATAAGACGTATCCAAGCCGCCGCTGTAGGCGAGAACTACTTTTTTCATGGAGTGCTGAAAATTATGAGAACGTCATGCTGAGCGAAACCGAAGCATCTCTACCTCTGGCTAACTCAGTTGTGATAACGAAACGGTAGCGATGCTTCGGCTTCGCTCAGCATGACTGTCAGTTATGCTTTTTGGCCTTCTTGGCTCAGAATTTCAATGGATTGCTGCGTGAAACTATCGTCCAGATTATCGTACACCATGCCGGTGCAGAGGCACATTTTGCGCTGGTTTTCCATCAGGATGCCGTAGTTTTTGCAGCTGGAGCAGCCCTTCCAGAAGTCGTCTGACTGCGTGAGCTCGGGGAAGGTCACGGGGCGGTAGCCCAGCTCGTTGTTGATCTTCATCACGGCCGCGGAGGTGGTGATACCGAAGATCTTAGCCGCCGGGTACTTGGTGCGCGACAGCTCAAACACGCGGTGCTTGATGGCGCGGCCCAGGCCTTCCTTGCGCAGCTCGGTGTTCACAATCAGCCCCGAGTTCACCACGAATTTCGCGTCCTCGAAAGTTTCGATGTAGCAGAAACCCGCCAGCTGGTCATCGATGAAGGCAATGATGGCATCACCCTTTTCCATCTTCTTAATCAGATAGTTAGGATCACGCTTGGCAATGCCGACGCCGCGGGTTTTGGCGGATTCGGCATACCACTGGCAAAGGGTTTCCACATACTGCGCATCGGCAGCATTGGCGACTCGTAGAATCATGATCAGGACTCGGTTAGCGGCCGGGTTCAGGCGGCCGCACACTCGGAAAGACAAAAAAAGGGAGGGAGCAGGCGAGGCTGCGCGGGCTCCAGCGGCGAGGGACGGAAGCGTCAAAAACCCGAAGGTGAAGTGGGCCGATCTGGCCGGGGAGCGGGGCGTTCCGGCGGGGGGCCGGAATAAGTCACACTGGAAGTTACACTCGGACTAAGGTCGGTTGATTCGTGAAGCGTCTCTTGGGGTGGGCTCCGGAGGGAGGACCCGGCGTCGGTTCGCGGTAGAGGCGGAACCCGGACGTACTATTGCAGCCAGCGGTTAAGCTGGCATGATTCGCACGACCAGTCTAGGTCGTCGCAGAAGCGCAATAGAAGAGAGTTGAATCATGACGGGTGCCGCGGGGCGGCGAGGGAGTGTTTTCACGGTTTAAATCGTTTAAACCGCTAAATCGTTGCAAAACTAGAGGATTTTTTTCGGAAACTTTGCCGCTCCGGGAGCAAAATAAATTTCTTAACAGTGCGGCCGCTCGGTTGCGGCCGGGGCCCGATGAGCCTCATTTTGGCAGCGTACGGCGCGCAATGCCGCATTTCTCCCTACTTGCATCCTATGAGCGAAGGCCTGAAAATTTTTAAAATCGGGGGCGGTATTATTGATGATGACGCCCAGCTGCAGCGGTTTCTGCGGGAGCTGGCGCAAGTGCCGGGCCGCAAAATACTGGTGCACGGCGGCGGCAAAGGCGCCAGCCAGATGCTGCGCGACCTGGGCCAGGAACCCCAGATGGTGCAGGGCCGCCGCATCACCGACGCGGCCACCCTCGACATCGTGACCATGTTCTACGCCGGCAAAACCAACAAGCAGGTGGTGGCCAGCCTGCAGGCCGCGGGCGTGAATGCGCTGGGTTTGTCGGGAGCCGACGGCAACGCCATCCGGGCCGTGCGGCGGCCGGTGAAGGACATCGACTACGGCTTTGTGGGCGACCTGCCGGCCGATGCCGTGAACGTGCCCCTACTGCGCCAGTTGCTGGAAACCGGCCTGCTGCCCGTATTCTGCGCCATCACCCACGACGGCGCAGGCCAACTGCTCAACACCAACGCCGACACCATTGCCAGCGTGCTGGCCTGCGCCCTGGCTCCGCACTACGCCGTGGAACTGCACTACTGTTTCGAGAAGGACGGCGTGCTACGCGACGTGGATGATGACGCCTCTGTGATTCCGCAGATTACCGCCGCCGAGTATCAGCAGCTGAAGGCCGCGGGCGTCATTGCGGCCGGCATGGTGCCCAAGCTGGATAACGCCTTTGCCGCCCTGGAAGCCGGCGTGGAGCGGGTGGTTATCGAGCACGCCCTGCGCATCAACGAGCCCGTAAAAACCGTGCTATGCCGGAGCTAACCGCCCTCACCAACGACGCCATTGAGCTGCTGACCCAGCTGGTGCAGACGCCCTCCTTCTCGCGGGAAGAAGACCAGACGGCCGAGCTGATTTTTCGGTTTCTGGCGTTCCGGGGGGCCCGCCCCCAGCGCGATGCCAACAACGTATGGGCCGTTTCAAAACACTTCGACCCGGCCCGGCCCACCATCCTGCTCAACTCCCACCACGATACGGTGAAGCCCGGCGCATCCTGGACCGCCGACCCGTTCGGGGCCACGGTGGCAGGCGACCGGCTGACCGGCCTGGGCAGCAACGACGCGGGGGCTTCGGCGGTGAGTCTGCTGGCCACGTTCCTCTACTTCCACGAGCAGGAGAATCTGCCCTACAACCTCATCTGTGCCATTACGGCCGAGGAGGAAGTATCGGGCGCGAACGGAATTCGGCGGCTGCTGCCGCTGCTGCCCAAGATTGACCTGGGCATCGTGGGCGAACCGACGCAGATGGACCTGGCTGTGGCCGAGAAGGGCCTCGTGGTGCTCGACTGCGTGGCCCACGGCCGCACCGGACACGCCGCCCGTGAGGAAGGCGAAAACGCCCTCTACAAAGCCCTCGACGACGTGCAGCGCCTGCGCGACTACCGGTTCGAGCGGGTTTCGGAGCTGCTGGGCCCGGTGAAGCTGACGGTAACGCAGCTGCAGGCCGGCACCCAGCACAACGTGGTGCCTGACCGCTGCACCTTCGTGGCCGACGTGCGTACCAACGAGCTGTACACCAACCAGGAAGTGGTGGAACTCGTGCGCGGCCTCATCGGGGCCGAGGTGACGCCGCGCTCCACCCACCTCAACTCCTCGCGCATCCCGCTCACGCACCCGCTGGTGCAGCACGGCGTGGCGCTGGGCCGCCGTACCTTCGGCTCCGTCACCCTCTCTGACCAGTCGATGATGCCCTTCACCACCGTCAAAATCGGCCCCGGCGACTCCGCCCGCTCCCATACGCCCGACGAGTACATCCTGCTCAGCGAAATCCGCGCCGGCGTGCAGGGGTACGTGGAGCTGCTGGACGGGCTGGAGCTGTGAGAATATTGTAGATAAAAGACCGTCATGCTGAGCGCAGCGGAGCGGAGTCGAAGCATCTCTACCGCTTTGTTGAGTTAGCATTGCAACGAAGCGGTAGAGATGCTTCGACAAGTTCAGCATGACGTTCCAACGTTCATCAACCACCCCTAGCCCTCTCCGCTTGATGCGCGGAATTTTCCAAGGAGGGGAACTAGCTTTTAGCAGCAACTGAACATGAAAATCTGGGATAAAGGCATTGCCGTTGACAAGAAAATCGAACAGTTCACTGTCGGGCGCGACCGGGAGCTGGATATGTACTTGGCGCAGTTTGACGTGCAGGCGTCGCGGGCCCAGACCAACATGCTGGCCGCCGCGGGCCTGATTTCTGCCGCGGAAAACCAGCAACTGCAGCAGGGCTTGCAGGAACTGGCCGCCCAACTGGAAGCCGGCACGTTCACCATCGGCGAGGACTTCGAGGACGTGCACTCCAAAATCGAGTCCTACCTGACCGAGCACTACGGCGACGCGGGCAAGAAAATTCACACCGCCCGCTCCCGCAACGACCAGGTGCTGACCGCCATTCAGCTGTTCCTGAAAGACTACACCCAGCGCGCGGCGGCCAAAACGCTGGAACTGGTGGAGGTGCTGCTGCAGAAAGCAGAGGCCCACAAAACCGACCTGATGCCGGGCTACACGCACTTCCAGGCGGCCATGCCCAGCTCGTTCGGGCTGTGGTTTTCGGCCTACGCCGAGCACCTGCTGCTGGACCTAGCTCTGTTCGAGGCGGCCCACACCGTGGCCGACCAGAATCCCCTGGGCTCGGGCGCAGGTTTCGGCTCCTCCTTCCCTATCGACCGGTTGCAGACGACGCAGGAAATGGGCTTTGGCAACTTAGCCGTGAGCAGCGTGGGAGCCCAGATGCTGCGCGGCAAAACCGAGAAAACCGTGGCATTTGCGCTGGCCGGCATGGCCGCTACCCTGGCCAAAATGAGCTACGACCTAGTGCTCTACAACGGGCAGGACATGGCCTTCGTGGAGCTGCCCAAGGAGTTTACCACCGGCAGCAGTATCATGCCCCACAAGAAAAACCCCGACGTGTTCGAGCTAATCCGGGCCCGCTGCAACGCCCTGCAAGCCTTGCCCAACACGCTCATACTAGCCACCAGCAACCTGCCCAGCGGCTACCACCGGGACTTCCAGATTCTCAAGGAAATCCTTTTCGAGCCAATGACGCAGTTTCTGGACATCCTCGACATCGTGCTGTTCGCGCTGCCCCAGCTGCGCATCAAGCCTGATTTGCTTAACCAGCCCAAGTATGACGCGGTGTTTACCGTCGAAAACATCAACCAGCTTATCCAGACCGGTACGCCCTTCCGCACGGCCTACAAGCAGGTGGGCCTGGCCGTGGAGGACGGCTCCTACGTGCCCCACAAGGAATTCCAGACTACCCACTTGGGCAGCGTGCATAACCTAGGCCTAGAAGAAATCCGGTCGAAGGTGGCGCGGTTCCGGGTGGGAAGTCGATTGATGTAGCATCAGACTGGCATATGATCGGCCCTGACCTGCCGCTATTGCCGCTTGCGCAGCCGACCTGCAAATTTCCAGAATACTAAGACAGCAGCCAGCAATTGTAGCGCTAGGCCCGTTAACAGCAAACCGTCGCCGCCGGGGTAGCGCTGACTGCGGAAGAAGGCGGCCAGCAGCACGAGAACCATACCGAGCAGCAGCAGCATAATCAGCAGACGATACGTAAGTTTCATAGAGAAGCAAGGTAAGCGGGCCGGGAGCGGGTACTGGCAAGTCGGCCCAAGGTATAGCCTGCCCGTCAAACCGCATAATAGCGGCCTCTGGCCTCACAAAAAGTCCCGCTCCTTACCGGAGCGGGACTTTTTGTGAGGCCGAATCGACATGACAGGCTAAGGCTTAGGTATCACCTGCAGCGAGTTCAAGATAAGATGGGCATTGGCTTTCCAGGCTTCCATATCCTTTTTTACGCAGTTGAATGTCACCAGCAAAAGTCGACCTTCCAGATCCGTAAAAAACAGCAAGTTATATACTTCAGTATCTGGGGCGGGAGTCAGCATTTCCAGGTAGCCCACTTGGCGGCCGTTGATGGTTTTGACCCCATGGCTATACCACACGATGTCGTCCTGCCGCAGCCTTGAGGCATAAAAAGCTCCTTCAATAGCGGACAAATCAGTCTGCGTAGCTTGCACCGGCGTCCAGTTAAAAGCCACGTTGGTAGCGCCCCGCTCATCGGTCAGCACTTCCTGCGGGGGCTTGTTGCCGGGGTATTTCAGAGCCAGCATGTCCTTGTTCATCGGCTTGAAGCCCGCGGGCACCAGCAGCGTTATGCGGCCATCTAGGAGCTCCCGTTTTTCCAAGACTGGAATTTGGGCCGCCGCTGTGCCCAAGCCAAGCAGTGTGAGCAGCAACAGTAGGAGGCAGTGACGTAGTAGGTGACAGTAAGGCATTAAGGTTGTATGACATAAAATCAGCCAGATACATCACACAAAGCCCCGACCAGTTTAGGAGTCAGGGCTCTGTGTATTTCCACTAGAGGGGAAGCTCTACTACAGGTGAATCACCTCGCCGTAAGCGGCGGCGGCGGCTTCCATAATGGCTTCGCTCATAGTGGGGTGCGGGTGCACCGCCTTGATGATTTCGTGGCCGGTGGTTTCCAGCTTACGGGCAACTACCACTTCGGCAATCATTTCGGTTACGTTGGCGCCAATCATGTGGGCGCCCAGCCACTCGCCGTACTTCTTGTCGAAGATGACTTTCACGAAGCCGTCTTTCACGCCGGCGGCCGAGGCTTTGCCGGAAGCCGAGAACGGAAATTTGCCCACCAGAATGTCATAGCCCTGCTTTTTGGCTTCGGCTTCGGTGAGGCCTACTGAGGCAATTTCTGGCGAGGCGTAGGTGCAGCCGGGAATGTTCTGGTAGTTGAGCGGCTCAGGATGGTGGCCGGCAATTTTCTCGACGCAGATGATGCCTTCGGCTGAGGCAACGTGGGCCAGCGCGGGGCCAGGCACGATGTCGCCGATGGCGTAGATGCCGGGCACGTTGGTCTGGTAGAAGTCGTCGACGATAACACGGCCTTTCTCCACCTTGATGCCCAGCTCTTCGATACCGATGTTTTCGAGGTTGGTTTGCACGCCCACGGCGCTCAGCACCACGTCGCACTCAATCTGCTGGTCGCCTTTGGCCGTTTTCACGGTCACGGTGCAGCCGGCACCGCTGGTGTCCACCTTGGTCACTTCGGCCGAGGTCAGCACGTTCACGCCGATTTTCTTGAACGACTTTTCCATCTGCCGGCTCACTTCCTCGTCTTCCACGGGCACGATGCGGGGCAGGTATTCCACCACCGTCACCTCCGAACCCATGGTGCGGTAGAAGTAGGCAAACTCCACGCCGATGGCGCCGGAACCCACTACCACGAGGCGCTTGGGCAGCTCGGGCATCACCATGGCTTGGCGGTAGCCGATGATTTTCTTGTTGTCGACGGGCATGGTGGGCAACTCGCGCGAGCGGGCGCCGGTGGCCAGAATGATGCTCTTGGCCTCCACGGTTTCCTTGGTGCCGTCGGCTTTGGTGAGTTCCACTTTGCCGGGGGCCAGCAGCTTGCCGGTGCCCATCAGGGCGTCGATTTTATTCTTTTTGAACAGGAAGTTGATACCCTTGCTCATGCCATCAGCCACACCGCGGCTGCGCTTGATAACAGCGTCAAAATCGTAGCCCACGCCTTCGGCTTTGAGGCCATAATCGGCGGCGTGGTTGAGGTATTCAAACACCTGGGCGCTTTTGAGCAGAGCTTTGGTAGGAATGCAGCCCCAGTTGAGGCAGATGCCGCCGAGCGACTCCCGCTCGATAACGCCGACTTTCAGACCAAGCTGCGAAGCCCGGATAGCAGCCACGTAGCCACCGGGGCCGCTGCCGACAACGACCAGGTCGTATTGCAATGCCATGTTGTTGTACTTGAGGGTGAGATAGGGAAACCCGCGCCGGGCACGGACCCCATTGGTGGGGCTCGGCAAAGATAGGCAGGCGGCGCAACTCGCCAACCTGCCTGCTTTTGTGTGCGCCGCCGGGTGCAACAGGCATAAATTCTTGCCACCGTATATCCGTTCTGGTAGCGCTGCCGTAGAAGGCCCGACTGGCTTTTTACGGCCTATTGCATTCTTTTTCGCTCTCTTGCCATGACTCACCGTTACGCATCTCTCCTCTCCATTGCCGGCAGCCTGCTTTTCTTTTCGCAGTGTGCTACCACCGTCGAAACCGATAAGCCTACTGCTACTGCCCAGCGTGCCATGCGCCAAGAAGTAGCTACCCCACGCGCCGCCGACAGCACCGGCACTGCTCTTTCGGCTTCTACCGTAACGCTACCCGAAGCACCTTCTTCGGTGGAAGCGGCTGCTCCCAAAACCAGCGCCGACTACCGCAAGGCTATTAAGGTAGCCGATGCCACGCTGGCCAGCAAACCCCGCGACTTTGATGCTGTGCTGACTCGCGCCAAGGCCAAAAGCCACCTCAAGGACTACAACGACGCCATTGCCGACTACAACTTTGCCGCTCGCCTGCAGCCCAAGAACGCCGAAGTGTACTACAACCGAGGCCTGAACCGCCTCAAGCTGAAGCAATACACGGCGGCCATTTCCGACTTCAGCAAAGCCACCCGCTACAACCCTGCTGACAAGGAAGCCTTCTTTGGCCGGGGCGCGGCGCGCATGCAGATGTTCCAATTCAAAACCGCCATTCCGGACTTCACCAAGGCTATTGAGCTGGACCCCACCTACGCCGACGCCTACGAGTACCGCGGCATCAGCTTCTCGTCTATTAACAAGCCTAACGAGGCCAAAGCTGACCTCGAAAAAGCGACTCAACTCAACCCTGCCGCTGTGAAAAGTCTGCGCCGCTACGCCGGGAAATAGTGATGGGGTAAAAAAACGTCATTCCGAGCTTGTCGAGGAATCTCGCTAGTGTGGTAAACCTAATGATTACTACGCTAGCGAGATTCCTCGGCAAGCTCGGAATGACGTTCTGCTTTCATCCTTCCGCCCCATCAACCTTTCACTATTCACTCCATCACCTCATCACTTTCCCCCAAACAGCAGCTTCAGGTAGAAACTTGGCTGACGCACCCGGGCGCGCATATCCAGGTCCAGGAACATCATGGAGAGGGTTTCAGCCAGCGTGGGGTTGCGGGCGGCGCGGTTGGCCACAAAGTTGAACAGCCACGGATAGTCGAGCAGCTTCTGCATGGCGCGGCTCAAGCGTAGCTCCTGCCCCAGGCGGTTATACACGGCAGTATCATAGCCGCGCAGGAAAGCCGGCGCGAAATTCTGGGCTGCTAGTGCCCGCCCGGCCCAGTCGGCGGCGTGCCTTCCCGACACCATGGCGTGGCTGATACCTTCGCCGGTAAACGGGTCGATGAGCGACGCAGCATCGCCGAGCAGCAGGTAGCTTGGGCCCGACAGGACGCGTCGTTTGGAGCCCAGCGGCAGCCCAAAGCCGCGCACTGGTCCCAGCCGCTCAGCCTCAGCAAATCGGTCTTTCAAGGCCGGGTGCGTGGCCAGGATTTCCGAGAGCCGCTCCCGCAGATTCACTTTTTTCTTTGATACGGCTTCCGTAAGCATACCCACACCCACGTTAGCCTCGCCGTTGGGCAGCGGAAACACCCACAGATAACCGGGGAGGAAGTCTTTGATGAAGTGCAGCTCAATGAAGTTGTCGGGGTGCAGGCCGCGCACGCCACGGTAGTAAGCGCGCAGCCCAGCGCAATGGTGGGCCGGTTCCAGCGCGTGTCCGGCAATCTGGCGCGCAAACCCCGACTGTGCCCCGTTGGCCACGAGCAGCAGACGCGCCAGGGCTACAGGAGTGCCATCGGCGGCTTTTAGAAGCCAACGGCCATCAGGTTGCTGCTCGGGCTGCACTACCTCCACCCCTTCCCGAAAGTCAATTTCCGGACGCTGGCGTACTTCTTCAATCAGGAAATTATCGAAGTCAATCCGCTTGCTGATGTGGCCGGCGGCCGGGTCGGTGGCCGGATTGTAGTTGTACTTGAATGGCACCGTGAGCTTGCGGCCGTTGGGCGCGTAGAAGTCGATGCCCCAGCTGGGTATTTGCGTGGCCAGCGTTTCCAGGCGGGCGGGCAGCGTGGCATCAATCCGTTTTAGCTCGACCAGCACCTTACCGCTGAGGGCGTCGCCGCACACTTTGTCGCGCGGAAAAGTGGCGCGGTCCAGAAGCAGGCAGGGCTGGCCGGCGTTGGCGAGGTGCAGCGCGGCAGTGGCGCCACCAGGGCCGGCCCCCAGAATGCAGATGTCGGTTTCGAGCACGAGTTGATTTTTAAGAGCTGATTCTCGGCTTTTTGTCTGCAAAAACCGGAATTCAGCCACGAAGATGGCAACTTGCCTGCACTCCTGCGTGTTCAGCTCGTCTATTCATCCCGAATACTACCAACCCAAATCCAAAAACCTATCTTCGCCGCATGACTAAACTGCTCGACGGAAAAGTGGCCCTCATTACGGGCGCTTCCAAAGGAATCGGCCGCGCAATAGCGGTATATTTTGCCCAACAGGGCGCTCAGGTAGCTTTCACGTATCTCTCAAGCGTAGAGAAAGGCCAGCAGCTCGAAGAAGAACTCGCCGCGCACGGCTCCAAGGTAAAGGGCTTCCGCTCCGACGCTTCGGTGTATGCCGAAGCTGAGAAGCTGGTAGAAGATGTGGTGGCGGAGTTTGGCAAGCTGGATATTCTGGTGAATAACGCCGGTATCACGCAGGATGGCCTGCTGATGCGCATGAGCGAGCAGCAGTGGGACCAAGTGCTGGCCGTGAACCTGAAATCGGTGTTCAACCTGACCAAAGCCGCCACCAAGCCCATGATGCGCGCCAAAGCTGGCAGCATCATCAACATGAGCTCGGTCGTAGGTATCAAAGGCAACGCGGGCCAGAGCAATTATGCGGCGTCCAAATCGGGCATAATCGGCTTCACGAAGTCGGTGGCGCTGGAGTTGGGTTCGCGCAATATCCGCTGCAATGCGGTGGCGCCCGGCTTCATCGAAACTGAAATGACCGATGCCCTCGACCCCAAGCAGGTGGACGAGTGGCGCAAGGCCATTCCGCTGAAGCGCGGCGGCACGCCCGAAGACGTGGCCAAAGCCACCGCCTTCCTCGCCTCCGACGACAGCAGCTACATCACCGGGCAAGTACTGCAGGTGGATGGCGGCATGCTGACGTAAATCAGTCGCTTTTATTGACGACAGCACTTCATGCTGCGCTTATCGAAATACACACTGTGAGCTACTCAATCAGCTCACTGAAGCGGTGGAGCCATTTCGATAAACGCAGCATGAAGTGCTTTTTTCTGTTCTGCCATGAATCGTAAGCGTAGCCTGTTGGTTGTGGTCCTGCTACTGGTAGTGGCGTATGGAATGTACCCGCACATAAAGCGCCTAATACAGCGCCCCGCCGGACGAATGCAGGCGGAGCTTACTACGCTGAGACTGTCGTTGAAGCTGCACGAAGGCGACCTGATTTTTCAGACCTCGCAGTCGGCGCAGAGCCAGGCCATCCAGCTGGCCACTCACTCCCCTTACAGCCACTGCGGCATGCTGTTGCGGCAGGGCGGCGAGTGGCAGGTGCTGGAAGCCGTGCAACCGGTGAGCATCACGCCCATGGAGCAGTGGATTGCGCGCGGCAAAAATCAACACTTTGTGGTGAAGCGCCTGCGCGACGCCGACCAGGTGCTCACGCCTACCGTCGTGCGCCGCCTCCGAGATGCCGGCCGGCGCTACTGGGGCAAGCCCTATGACCTGTATTTCGGGTGGTCCGACGAGCGGCTATACTGCTCCGAGTTGGTGTGGAAAGTCTACCAGGAGGTGACCGGCCGACAGATTGGCCAGCTGCAACGGCTACGTGAGTTTGACCTCTCCCACCCTGCTGTGCAGGCCAAACTGCGCGAGCGGTACGGCCGCCAGCTTCCACTTGATGAACTGGTGATTTCGCCGGTGCGGATGTTTGAAAGTCCGGAGTTGGTAGAGATACGGTAGACTAACAACTACTTCTCCGTCACCCGAATGGGGGTAGTAGGCAAGCCATACGCCTGCATCACCTGCTTTGCCTGCTCTGGGGTCAGATGCTTTAGAGGCAGTTGCTGCAGTACTACGTCCTCGGGTGCGGAGGAACGCATGATGAGCACACCAAATACTTCCTTCTTGGTTTCTAGGTCCAGGTTTTTGCCGGTGCAGTACGCATTGTAGGCATTCGCAACGGTGGTCAGAATGTCGATTTCCTTGTCCGGGTTCTGGTCCTTCTGAAAATCTGCTATCCACTGTTCCCGGCTACTGGGGTCCACCTCCCGAAAGGAAGTAACCAGATAATCTATCTTTTCTAACTGCTGGCGGGTGAGGGAGTCGCTCACTACCGGGCCGGGCTGCACTTCCTGCGGGCTGGCTTCTACCACTGTTTCCTTAGGTGCTTCGCTCTGGCAGGCCTGAAGCAAAACAAAACCCACTGACAGCAAGAAATATATCTTTTTCATTCGAGAAGCATTGAAGCATAGAGCAAGCAAGACGGGGCTCAACCAGTGCCCAAGATATCCGGAATGCAGCAGAACCTATCGGTCTGCTGATGTCGGGAGCTTCCGGCCCCGGCCATAAGTCCCTAACTTCGCCGCATAACCCGTTATTCGGGATGCATGGCCCAAAGCAAGCAACTTCCCACCTTGGTTAGGAGTTCTTGGGTTCCCACTGATACTATTCTCGTCTTTGATTTCTGTCGCTGCTTCTCCCTGGTTGATTCTGCTGTGCCTGCTGGTGGGTGCAGGCTATGCGGCCCTGCTGTACTCGGCGAAGGCGCCTTGGAGCCGGGGCCTGAACTACGGATTGGCCGCGTTGCGTTTTGTGGTCGTGAGCTTGCTCTGCTTCCTGCTCCTCTCCCCGTTCATCAAAACCACCAGCAATACCACCGAAAAGCCCACCATCGTGCTGGCCGTCGACAACTCGCAGTCGGTGGGGCTGTTTACGCCGGCGTCGGTGCTGCAGCAAGCTACCACTGGGCTGCAACAGCTAGAAACCGCGCTGCGGGCCAAAGGCTTCGAGGTGGAGACTCGCCCGCTGGGCGGCCCTGTTGCCCGCCCCGACTCGCTGCGCTTCACGGCTCCGGCCACTGACCTCAACGGCCTGCTCAACAGCGTGCGCGAAACCTACGACGGGCGCAATCTAGCCGGCGTGGTACTGCTCTCCGACGGCATCGTGAACCAGGGCCAGTCGCCGACTTACTCCGAGTTCAGCTTCCCGATTTACAGCGTAGCCGTCGGCGACACGATACCAAAGAAGGATCTGAGCCTGCCTGCTCTAAACTATAACCGTGTCGCGTTTAGCGGCAACCGGTTCCCTATCGAAGCCGATATCAGCTACGACGGTTTTGCGGGCGGCACGGCTGTGGTGCAGCTGCGCGAAAACGGCCGCGTGCTCCAGACGCAGCGAGTAGCGTTGCCGGCAGGCCGGCGGCGCACCAAAGCCACGTTCACGGTAGTCGCGCCAGCGCCCGGCAAGCGCCGCTACGAAGTGGTAATTGAGCAGCAGGCTGGCGAATTCACGGCACTCAATAACAGCAAGTTTGCCTACATCGAAATAGTGAAAGGCAAGCTGCGCGTGCTGCTGGCCGGCGCCGCCCCACACCCCGACCTGAAAGCCCTGCGCGCGGCCATCCAGCAAAACGACAATTTCGACCTGATTACGTATCTGCCCGGCATCAGCCCACTGAAAGCCGGCCAGGACTACGATGTGGCCATTTTGCACCAGCTACCGGCCCGCACCGGCGAAGGCGCTGAAGTGCTGGCTCAGGTGCGCAGCCGCCGAATTCCGGCGCTTTACGTGCTGGGCGCACAGTCTGATTTCAACGCCTACAATGCCCTTGGAACCGGCCTTACGGTGCAGCCGCGCGGTAGCCAGACCGACGACGTGACGCCTGTACTTAACCCGAGTTTTTCGCGGTTTTCGTTTGAAGAAGACGCGCAACGGCGCTTTGCATCCTATCCGCCCGCGCCAGTGCCATTTGGCGACTACCGGCTGGGTGGCGGGGCCGAGGCGGCGCTGTTTCAGCAGGTAGGCCGCCTCAAAACCCAGAAGCCGCTGCTGATATTTGGCGGCTCGCCGCAGCAGCGCCAGGCTACGCTGCTCACGGATGGCAGCTGGCAGTGGCGCCTGCAGGAAGCCGTGGAGCACAACGACCAGCCCCAGGCCTACGACCGGATGGTGAACCGCACCCTGCAGCTTCTGACGCAGAATGCCAACAAGAAGCGCCTCGACGTGTACCCTACGCAGGATGCCTTCAGCAGCCAGGACGACGTGACCTTCGCGGCCGAAACCTACAACGCCATTTTCGAGCGGATCTACGGCCAGCAAATCACACTTACGCTCACCGACGAGCAGCAGAAGACCCGCACCTTCACTTACACCAATGCTGAGGATGGCGCGCCGCTGCACCTGGGCTCGTTGCCGGGCGGACTCTACCGCTACGCGGCCCGCGCCACGCTTTCGGGGCAGGCACAGCAGGACCGCGGCGAAGTGCTGGTGCAGGAGCAGCAGCTAGAAGCCCTGCAAAGCCGCGCCGACCACAACCTGCTCTACCAGCTGGCTCGGCGCAGCGGCTCACGGCTCTACTATCCGCAGCAGTTTCAGCAGCTGACCGACGACATCCTGAAGGCCGACTACAAGCCAATAATCTACGCGCAGGAAGACCTGAAAGACCTCATCAATCTGAAGTGGCTGTTCTTCCTGATTCTGACCCTGGTTACGGGCGAATGGGCGACGCGTAAGTATTCGGGCAGCGTGTAGCCTAGATGCGGCTTTCCGCGCCGGCTAAAAGTTGATGCTACATCGGGCCGGCTTCTTGGTACCTTTGCGCCATGCGCTACATTCTGCTCAACAAGCCCTACGAAGTTCTCACCCAGTTTACCGACGAAGCCGGCCGGCAAACGCTCAAGGATTTCGTGGCCGTACCCAACATCTACCCGGTTGGCCGCCTCGACTATGACTCCGAAGGCCTCGTGCTGCTCACTGACGACAAGCAGCTGCAGCACCGCCTCTCGGAGCCACGCTTTAAGGTGCCGAAAACGTATTGGGTGCAGGTAGAAGGCATTCCGACTGAAGAAGCGCTGGAGAACCTGCGCCGCGGCGTAGACCTGAAAACCGGCTACACCACGCCTGCAGAGGTGGCGCTGCTCTCCGATGCCCCTCAGCTCTGGGAACGAAGCAAACCAGTCCGGTTCCGGGCCAACATTCCTACCAGCTGGGTCCAGATTCGCATTTCGCAGGGCATGAACCGGCAGGTGCGCAAGATGACGGCCGCCGTGGGCTACCCTACCTTGCGCCTCGTGCGTGCTAGCATTGCCGACATGGAAGTAGGGGCGCTGCAACCCGGCAAATGGCGCGAGCTGACCACCGACGAAGTGCAGGCCCTGCGCGAAGACATGGCCGCCCAGACGGCCGCGGCCGGCACCTTCAAAACGCCCAACAAAGGCACCGAATACTGGCCCGGAGGCGTCCGGCCAGCATCCGCCAAAAGCGGCCAGAATAGCGCTGGCGGCTACAACCGGGGCGGCTTTGGCGGCCAGGGCAGCGCCAAAAACGCGGGCAGTACCGGCGGCCGCGACGCGGGCCGCAGCGGCACGTTTAACGCAAAACCCGCAGGCGGCAAGTCATCTGGCAACTCCATTCCGGGCAAAACCGGCAGCAAGCCTGGCCCTAAGTCGGCGGGGCGTGGCGCGGGCCGCAAGCCGGGCCCGGCAGGCGGCGGACGTTCCGGCGGGCGCGGCTAGTGGCAGGCCGGATGCCGCGCTGGCGGCAGGCAATACTGCTCCTGGGCATAGTGTTTCTGGCAATGAACGTAGTGGCGGCTTTCCACGCGTGGCGCTTTACGCACTTCGTGGTGGAAGCCGGCCCCCACACCGACAACCCCGAGCAGCTGACGGCACCGCAGAAACTGTGGGTGCTGCTGACCGGCATCAAAAACCCTAAGCCTGCCAATCAGGCCCGCCCCGACTTTCCGTACGTTACGTTGTACCTGTCCAGTCCCAACGGACGGCTGGAATCGTGGTATAGCGCCGTGCCGGAGCCGCGGGGCACCGTGGCGCTGTTTCATGGCTACATCAGCTCCAAAAGCAAGCTTCTGACCGAAGCCGCCACCTTTCGCCGCCTCGGCTACAACGTACTACTCACCGATTTTGCCGGTAATGGCGGCTCGGCGGGCAACATCTGCACCGTGGGCTACCATGAGGCGGAAGACGTAGCCGCCGTTATGCGTTGGCTGCAGCGGCGACCCGGCGCGGTATATATCTATGCCAATTCTATGGGCGCCGTGGCCACGTTGCGAGCAGAAGCGGAGCTGGGCGTGCGGCCCACTGCCAACGTGCTAGAATGCCCCTATGGCTCCATGCTGCAGACTGCCCAGAGCCGCTTCCGCTCCATGCACGTCCCGTCCTTCCCGATGGCCAACCTGCTGGTGTTCTGGGGCGGCCTGGAAAACAACTTCTGGGCCTTCGACCTCGACGCCACTGCCTACTCTGCGCGCACCTCTACTCCCACCCTGCTCCTGTGGGGCAAAGCCGACCCGCGTGTAACCCGCTCCGAAACCGATGCCATTTATGCTGCCCTGCGCGGCCCTAAGCAGCGGCAGGACTTCCCGCGCTCCGGCCACGAGCCATACTGGTGGAAGCATAAGGCGCTGTGGGAACAAACGATTCAGGATTACCTAGGCCAGCAGTAGCCTGCCCTGCTGTCAGCATATCCCGCTTGCCGAATTTCCGTAAAAGCCAGTCCGTCGCAGATTTTTCCCTGGCATTCTCGCAAAGTGACAATCTGTCACGAAAAAAGGCTTTTTCAGGGGCTGGTACGCGTCTTGTAATTCCCCCGATGCGAGTCATTCGCACCTAGTATCTGACACTCCAACTCCTAACAATAACCAGTCAAATGGGCAAAATAATCGGTATTGACCTCGGCACCACCAACTCGTGCGTGGCCGTAATGGAAGGCAACGAGCCGGTGGTAATTCCGAACAGCGAAGGCCGCCGCACGACTCCCTCAATCGTGGCGTTCCTCGATAACGGTAAAGGCGAACGTAAAGTAGGTGACCCCGCTAAGCGTCAAGCCATTACCAACCCCACCAACACGCTCCAGTCGATTAAGCGCTTCATGGGCCGCGGCTTCGGTGAAGTGACCGAAGAAGCGAAAAACGTGTCCTACCAATTGGTAAGAGGCGCCAACAACACGGTGGCCGTGCAAATCGGCGACCGGCAGTACACGCCGCAGGAAATTTCGGCCATGGTACTGCAGAAAATGAAGCAGACCGCCGAAGATTACCTGGGCCAGCCTGTAACGGAAGCTGTTATTACGGTGCCTGCTTACTTCAACGACGCCCAGCGTCAGGCTACCAAAGAAGCTGGCGCCATTGCCGGCCTCGATGTGAAGCGCATCATCAACGAGCCGACTGCCGCCGCCCTGGCTTACGGCCTCGATAAGAAGCACAAAGACCAGAAGATTGCCGTGTATGACCTTGGTGGTGGTACGTTCGACATCTCCATCCTCGAACTGGGTGATGGCGTATTCGAAGTACTGAGCACCAACGGTGACACCCACCTCGGCGGCGACGACTTCGACCAAGTTATCATCAACTTCCTGGCCGAGACTTTCGCCAGTGAAAATGAAGGCCTCGACCTGCGCAAAGACGCTATGGCCCTCCAGCGCCTGAAAGAAGCTGCTGAGAAAGCCAAAGTAGAGCTGTCGTCGTCGACGGAAACTGAAATCAACCTGCCCTATGTAACGGCTACCGCTTCGGGCCCGAAACACTTGGTAGTGAAGCTGAGCCGCGCCAAGTTCGAGCAGCTTGCCGATAACCTCGTGCGTCGCTCGATGGAGCCTTGCAAGAAGGCGCTGCAAGACGCCGGCCTGAGCACTTCCGATATCGACGAAGTAATCTTGGTAGGTGGCTCGACCCGCATTCCGCGCATTCAGGAGGAGGTAGAGAAGTTCTTCGGCAAGAAGCCTTCCAAGGGTGTTAACCCCGACGAAGTAGTGGCCGTGGGCGCTGCCATCCAGGGTGGTGTATTGACTGGCGAGGTGAAAGACGTGCTTCTGCTCGACGTAACCCCTCTGTCGCTCGGTATCGAGACAATGGGCGGCGTGATGACCAAGCTCATCGAGTCGAACACCACGATTCCTACCAAGAAGTCGGAGACGTTCTCCACGGCTTCCGACAACCAGCCTTCGGTTGAGATTCACGTGCTGCAGGGCGAGCGTCCGTTGGCTTCGCAGAATCGCACCATCGGCCGCTTCCACCTCGATTCGATTCCGCCAGCACCCCGCGGTGTTCCGCAAATCGAAGTAACCTTCGACATTGATGCCAACGGAATTCTGCACGTATCGGCCAAGGACAAAGGCACAGGCAAAGAGCAGAAGATCCGCATCGAAGCCTCGTCGGGCCTCACCGATGCTGACATCGAGCGGATGCGCAACGAGGCGGCGGCCAATGCTGACGCTGACAAAGCCGAAACCGAGCGTATCGGCAAGATCAACGCTGCTGACTCGATGATTTTCCAGACGGAAAAGCAACTGAAAGAGTATGGCGACAAGCTGAGCGCCGGCAACAAGACGGCCGTTGATAATGCCCTTGCTGACCTGAAAAAGGCCCACGAGAGCAAAGACATCAGCCAGATTGATACGGCCATGGAAGCCATCAACACGGCTTGGCAGGCGGCTTCGCAGGAAATGTATGCCGCTACCCAGGGCGGTGCCGAAGGCGGCCAGCCTGGTGCTGACGGTGGCAACCCCTTCGGTGGTGCCGGCCAGCCCGGTGGCAACGGCCAGCAAGGCCAGCCGCACGACAACGTGACGGACGTCGACTACGAAGAAGTAGACGGCCAGAAGTAGGCCTGATCTATCCCTGAGTTACAATCAGGTTGATCAAGCGACATAAAAAGAGGCCCGAGGCAATGCGCTTCGGGCCTCTTTTTGTTCGGGCTCTTTCAGGTTAGTTTCCGGCCGCGTGCTACTTCAGCTGCCGCAGCCAGGCGTGGGCTTCGGTTTCACTCTCAAACAGCCGATAGGTAAGCGCCGATTCGCGGGCCTCGGTCATGACCAGATTCATCGAGAGCCGGGCAAAGACATCGTGCGCAATAAGCACCGCGCCGTAAAACGACTTGCCTTCGGAAGCAGCGGTATTGAGCCAATTGTCCGTAATCCAGACCCGCTCCTCCTCTGTAAAAGCCGACATGACGCGCTGGTCGCCGAGTAGCTTATGCCAGCCTCTGCTGTGCAGCAGCCGGGCCGCATGATTCAGAAATGCCTGCAGCTCCTCCAACTTGCGCTTGCCGGCATGGTACTGCACAATTGCATAGCCATTAGAGTCCTCCCAAAGCTGTCCGACAGGGTTTTCGAAATACAAACGCAACGATTTCTGAGTAGACGGTAGGGACATAGAAGGAACAAACCTGCCGCTATTCTAAGCGGCTGCACAAGGAGGAAGAAGGCAAATATACCAGGCGGCGCGAAGTAACAACGCGCTGTATTCAGCGAATTTCAACCCAACTTGCTGTACTGTTGTGCTTTCCCAGACCTCAGCCGGGCTGCCTCTCCATACAGGCCGCTGTATTTCCTGGGTTGGTGTTTTATAAGTATCAGATGGCGCATTTTCTCATTATTGGCGGAGGCATTGGTGGCTTGAGTGCCGCGCATGCATTACTCGCCCACGGACACACGGTGCGGGTGTATGAGGCTGCGCCGGAGTTGCGGGAAGTGGGCGCGGGAGTAGTGCTCGGTGCTAATGCTATGCGCGCCCTGCACCAGCTAGGTCTTCACGAACTGGTGCGTCCGCAGGGCACGGCCGTTACACACCTCCATTTGCTTGACCAAAACGGCCGACTGCTCCAGGCGGCGGATACCGCGGCCTTCACGCGCAAGCTGAGGTTTGATAATGTGGGCATCCATCGGGCAGTATTGCAGCAGGAATTGCTGCGTGGATTGCCTACCGATACGGTAGTTCTGGGTAAGCTGTTTGAGCGTTTTGAGGAAACGGCAACAGGCATTGAGGCTCATTTTGCTGATGGCACTTCTACCTCCGCCGATTTCCTGATTGGGGCAGATGGTCTCCGCTCACGTGTGCGGCACCAGCTACTACCTAAAGCGACTCTTCGCTACGCCGGCTACACCTGCTGGCGGGCCGTTGTGGACGGCTCACAGCTAGCACTGCCGGAAGGCCAATCGGGCGAAACGTGGGGTGCGCAGGGCCGGCGGTTTGGGTATGTTCCGGTGGGCGGCGGCCGTGTATACTGGTTTGCCTGCCTGAACAGCCCTGCGCCGCAGAACCCGGTGTTTCGGTCGTATCGAGTCGCCGATTTGCAGCGGGAGTTTGCCGGCTTTCATGCTCCCATCCCGGCCCTTCTGACCCTCACCCGCGACGAACAACTCCTCTGGAATGACATTCAGGACCTGAAGCCTCTCTCCCACTTGGCATATGGCCGGGTACTCCTTCTCGGCGACGCCGGCCATGCCACTACGCCCAACCTGGGCCAGGGCGCTGGCATGGCCATTGAGGATGCGGCCGTACTCAGCCAGTGCCTTGCCCAAACAACTGATATTGAAGCCGCCTTTCGCCGCTTTGAGCAACGTCGGTTGCCCCGTACTACTCGCATCGTGCGCACTTCCTGGCAGCTGGGCCGAGTGGGGCAGCTCGAAGGCCGGCTGCTTACCACACTGCGCAACACCGCTATGCGGCTTTTGCCTGCGGCCATAAGCCGCAGCCAGATGGCGTGGCTGTACGAAGAGGTGTAGCACATAATCAGGCCATGCGGGTAGTACTATAGCTATAAGCGCGGAGGCCCAGCCGCATAGTGCGGCCGGGCCCCTGTGGCACAGCATGCTACAAGAAAAGCAGCACTATGTCGTCAGTTCCTTTTTGGGCTGATCCGGATTAGCGGCTTCATGAGCCTCTTCTTCGTCTTCTTCCTCAAAACCCTCTTTAATTTTCTCTACTGCTTCGGCATGGTCGTCGGCATCGGCTTCTTCGCAGTTTTCCTCCTGCTCAGCCTTATCATGTGGCTCGTAGCTGAGTTTGATGAAGATGGGGAAGTGGTCGGAGCCGACGTAGGGCAGGCGCTCCATGTCGTCTACCTTGAAATCAGCCGACACAAAAACGTGGTCTAGAGGCCAGCGCAACAGCGAGTAATCGGCGTGAAATGTGGGTAGCAGGCCGCGCCCCACACGTGGGTCCAGCAGCCCGCTGATCCGGCGAAAGAGTTCGGAAGTGTGGGACCAAGCCACATCGTTCATGTCGCCGAACACGATGGTAGGCTCTTCTTTGTTATCTATGGCTTTGCCGACCAGCAGCAATTCGGCGTCGCGCTTGGTACTGGTTTTTGATTCGGCTGGTGCTGGCGGCTTCGGGTGCAAACCATAAAGCCGTACCCAGGTGCGGCCATCAGGCAGCTGAACCCGAGTGTGCAAGGAGGGCACATCGTCGTCGAGCAGGTATTTTATCTCGCAGTTTTCCAGCGGCAACCGGGAGAAAAACAACAGCCCGTACGTGTTGTCGAGTGGCTCGTGACAGGTGTAGGGGTGAGTCTGCTCCAGTGGCTTCAGCTGCTCATACCACCATTGGTCCGTCTCCACCGTCATGATAATATCGGGGTCGATGTCCTGCAACACGGCTAGGGCTTTGTCGCTCTGCTTATTGAACTGCAGCACGTTCATCATGGCCAGACTCAGGTGCCGCTTGCCGTCTTTCAGCGTACTATCGCCGACTTGCTTGCCAACCAGCCGCGTGTAGGGCATAATTCGAAACCACTGATAGAGCACCGCCGCTACCAACGAGCCCAAAGCGGCCCAGCCCCAATAGCCAGGCAACTGGTGCCAGCCCAGCATCAGCGCGGCCCCAATGGTGACCAGCGCTATGGCCACAATCTGCAGACGCGGAAAGTCAAAAATCCGAATCCACCAGGCAGTTTCTCGCAGTAGTGGCAGCAGGGTGGCTACCAGCGTACTCACCGTGAGCAGTAGCACTAACCCGTGCAGTATAGTAAGCCAAAGCGGAAGAGTGTCGAAGTCGGGCACGAGTGGTGTGGCAGAGAGGTAGGTAGTGGATGCGGGTCGGGCGTGGGGCTCAGGCGTGTTTAGTCGTCGCTGAAACCGCCTTTGCGCAGCTCTTCAATAGTACGCATTACTTTATCCTTGAGGGAAGTGCGGTATTTCTCCAACACATCGGCGAGGCGCGCATTGTTCAGAGCCAGCATCTGGGTGGCCAGTACGGCTGCATTAGTGGCTCCGTCCAGGGCCACCGTGGCCACAGGCACGCCGGCTGGCATCTGTAGCATCGACAGAATGGAATCCAGCCCGTGAATGGAAGTGGCCGAATTGATGGGCACTCCGATTACAGGCAGCGTGGTGAAGGAAGCTACCATGCCGGGCAAGTGAGCAGCCCCGCCTCCACCGGCAATAATCACGCGCAACCCCCGCTTACGGGCCGTTTCGGCGTATTCTACCAGGCGGTGGGGCGTACGATGGGCCGAAACCAGCGTAATTTCATACGTCACGCCGAACTGCCGGAGCAATTCGGCGGCCGCCGCCATGATCTTCAGGTCTGATTGGGAACCCATGATAATGCCTACCAAAGGCGTATCAGAGGGAGCAGGCGTTTCGGCCGCTGAGGGTGCAGGAAGGATCGTACTACTCATGTCGGAGAAAGAAAACAGGACGCACCTGTCGGGAAATGGCTTCTACGGGCCGTTGCCACGGCGGTTGAGCCATAAACATAGCATTTTCCGTGCTTGCTGATTTTCAAAGGCTCGTACCTTTACTCACTCCCTCTGCGCGCCCCTATGGAAATTCTGCTCGCCACTTTCACCACCTTGTTTTCGGTCGTAAACCCTTTTGGGGCCATGCCGGTGTTTCTCACTCTCACTGAAGATGATACGCCCACGCACCGGGCGGGTGTGGCACTGCGGGCGTGCTTCTATATGGTGGGCGTGCTGACGGTTTCGTTTTTCGCGGGCCAGTATGTGCTCAACTTTTTCGGTATCAACATTCATCACCTGCGCATTGCGGGCGGCATCCTCCTCATGCGCTCTGCCTTCGATTTGCTGACCCCCGGCGGCAACCGCGCCAAAGTATCGGATGCCACGCTGGAGGAAAGTATGCACAAGGATGATATCAGCTTCACGCCGCTAGCCATGCCCATGCTTTCCGGCCCCGGCTCCATGGCCGTTTGTATTGGCCTGTTCACCGGCAAGCTGAGCGTGCCTGATATGGGCCTGATTGTGGTTGGTTTTTGCCTGGTGGCGTTGGCGGCTTATATAATCCTCATGTCGTCCCTTAGACTTACCCGGTTTCTGGGCCGCCCCGGCATGGCTGCCCTGGCCCGCATCATGGGCTTCCTGACGCTGGCCATCGGGGTGAATTTTCTGGCCACGGCCATCGTGGCGCTGTTTCCGGGGCTGAGCAAGTAGACTCTCCCCCAGCAGGGGCACTCATCGGTTTGGTGAATGGCGAAAAGTCACTTGTTATGTACCAATTCAGTATTTGAGTAGCGTGGCGGCGTACAACACACGAGGTAGGCGTATCTTTGCCGCTCCTATGCTGAAGAACGACCTCCTCCTCCGTGCCGCCTGTGGCGAAGAAACTGAGCGCACTCCTGTATGGCTGATGCGCCAGGCCGGCCGCATTCTGCCCGAATACCGTGCACTGCGCGCCCGCCTCAGCGGTTTCAAAGAATTGGTAGAAACTCCTGAACTGGCCGCTGAAGTAACCATTCAGCCCGTGGACGCGCTGGATGTGGATGCTGCTATCATCTTCTCCGACATTCTGGTGGTGCCCGAAGCCATGGGCCTGACCTACGAAATGGTAGAAGCCCGCGGGCCGCTGTTTCCGGAAACCATCAAAAACGCGCATGACGTGGAACGCATGCGCATCGCCGACCCCGAGGAGCACCTTGGCTACGTGCTGGAAGCCATCCGGGTCACGAAGCGCGCCTTGAATGGCCGGGTTCCGCTTATCGGTTTCGCAGGTGCGCCCTGGACCATTCTGGCGTACATGGTGGAGGGCCACGGCTCCAAAACCTTCAGCAAAGCCCGCCGCATGCTCTACCAGGAGCCGGAACTGGCGCACGCGCTGCTGCGCAAAATCACGGCTACGACCATTGCGTATCTGAAAGCTCAGGTAGAGGCCGGAGCCAATATTGTGCAGGTATTCGACTCGTGGGCCGGCATTCTGCCGCCTGCTCATTACCAGGAGTTCAGCAGCCGCTACATTGCTGAAATCTGCGCGGCTATTCCCTCGGTGCCCGTTACGGTGTTTGCTAAAGGTGCTTTCTGGGCCGTGGAAGAATTTGCACAGTTCCCCTGCCGCACCATCGGCCTCGACTGGAATCAGGACCCGCGGGCCGTCCGTCCGCTCGTGGGCGACAAAACGCTGCAGGGCAACCTCGACCCCTGTGCCCTCTATGGTACGCCTGCGCAGGTGCGCGCCGCCACCACGGCTATGCTCGACCAGTTTGGCCCGCACCGCCACATTGCCAACCTGGGCCACGGCGTATACCCCGACACCAATCCCGATAACGTGAAGGTGTTTATTGAGACGGTGAAGGAGTACAGCCCGAAGCTGCGCGGCTAATAGGAAACCGGCAACGCAGCCGTACAGATACTCATGCCACTCAAGCGCCTTTTCCTCTGGGCCAAAACGCACCGCCTAGCGCTGCTGGCGGCCGGAGTAGCGCTGGCGTGGCTACCGCTGCTGGCGCTGTGCTTCTACAACCAGCCGTTTCTGTGCGACTTCTCAGTTTCAACGGATGTAGCCAACCACGGCCTGTGGGGTGCGCAGCCGTATTTGTTTCTGAACTGGTCGGGGCGCTACTTCACCAATTTGCTGCTATTCGTGGCCAACCCGCTGAGCTATGGCTGGCTGGAAGGCGTACAGCTGACGGCCTTGCTGAGCCAGCTGCTGCGGATAGCGGTGCTGTATGTGGCCGTTCGTGTACTGGCCCGGCAACAACTGCGCCGCAGAGAAGCGGCGTTGCTGGCGGCAGGCTTAGCGCTGCTTTACGTGGCACTGGCGCCGTACAAGTTCTCGGCGCTGTATTACTTCACCGAAATAGTGGTGTACCATGTGGCTGCGTGGCTGCTGGTACTAGTGCCGCTGGCAGTTGAGCGGCTGCACCGGGCGCAGAGCCCCTTTTCCCGCAAAGCCTGGGGGCTGGCGGCCGTGCTTGGCACTGTAGCAGCGGCCGGTGCCAATGAGCTGACAATTGTGTTGCTAGGGTTGGTACTGCTGGTAGGCACAGGCCTTAGCCTGCAACGGCGGCAATGGTTTAGCCTGCGTGTTTGGGTGGGCTTGGGTCTTCTGCTTCTGTTTTTTGGAACCCTGTCGGTGCTGGCTCCCGGCAACTCGGCCCGGCAGGAACTGGATGGTGCGTTGGTGCCGGCTGCTTCTTTTGGGGAGGCAGCCTCACGACTGGCTGTGCTGCTGCGCTATCTGTTCGTGGAGCCCGCCATGCTGGTACTTCCCGTGCTAGTGCTGGTTTTAGGGCCGCTGGCCGTGCGAGTTTTGCCGGCCCGGCCGCCAGGCCTGCGCTTGCCGTTGCTGCTAAGTGCGGCCGTTTTGGTAGGCGGCGTGGTGCTGGGCACGGTGCCCTATGCACTGATGTGGGCGCGGGTGCCGCTCATTCCGCGGGCCACAAATATTATGGTTTGGTGGTGGCTACTGGGCTGGATAGTAGCGGCGTGGGCCAGCTTACCAGCCGACCCGCAGCAGGTGCGCGTAGCTTCGCCGGCTGTCCGGATTCTGCTGAGTATGGTACTGGGCCTCATCATGTTGCAACCCGCTGCTCGCGCTGCCCTCGACTTGCGGCATGAGGCGCCCGAGTTTGCCCGACAGTGGCAATATCGGTTCGAGAAGCTCCGCCAAGCCGGCAGCCACACACCGCACAGCACACTTCAGCTTCCGCCGCTTCCGCCGCTCACGAACCGCATGCTATTTATTCCCCCCGACGACCTCTCTCCGATGTGCGGTTTTGGCGTGAATACGCGGCTGGCTACCTGGTTCGGCGTCGATTCGGTGCGGCTGGCGGTGCCACGCTAAGCACCATGCCGGCCTAGAGCACCCGCTTCTCCTGTGCTTCGGCCAGCAGCAGGCTTTTTTCAATCGGGACTACGCCTACCTGCTCACACACCAGGCCGCCGCCCAGATTGGCCAGCGCCGCCGTAACGGGAGCTGGCAAACCCAGCGCTACACACAGAGCCGCAATGCTGATAACTGTGTCGCCGGCACCGGATACGTCGGAGATGCTACGCAGGTGCGCCGGAATGTAGGTGCGCGTCAGTTCGCCGTTTTCCACAAATACCCCGCGCTCCGAGAGGGTCACCAGCACAATTTCGGGTGTAAGTACCTCGCGCAACCGCGCTACAGCGGCTTCAAAGTGCGGCCGGTCGGCATCCGTATCCCCAAATTCCAGCTTCAGTCCTTCGCGCAGCTCTTTCAGGTTGGGCTTGAACAGCGTGCAGTTGCGGTAAGCCAGGAAGTTCTTCTTTTTGGGGTCGACGACGGTAGGAATACCGCGCTGCCGTGCCAGCTGAATGAAATGCCGAATGCTAGCTTCATGCAGGACACCCTTATCGTAGTCCTCAAAAATCACGACATCAGCACGGCTCAGCAGCTGCTCGAAACGTGCCGTCAGATCAGTATTCTCCGCTGCGTTCAGGTCGGTTTCTACTTCCGAATCAATCCGCAGCAACTGTTGGCCGTGCGCCAGAATGCGCTGCTTGACGGTGGTGGGACGATGCCCGGAACGCACGATGCCTTCAGCGGAGAGCTGGTTACTTTGTAGTAGTTCCAGCAACTGGTCACCGCCCTGGTCCTCTCCTATCACGGCGCACAGCAACGGCGTGGCACCTAGCGCCTGCACGTTTAGAGCCACGTTGGCCGCTCCGCCAAGTCGCTGCTCCGTGCGGCTCACGTTTACTACTGGCACCGGCGCTTCCGGAGAAAGACGCGCGGCCTTACCCCACACGTACGCGTCCATCATCACGTCGCCCACAATCAGCACGGTCAGATGGTTGAAAGCGGCAAACAGTTCGGGAAGTGAAGTGGGCGGTATAGCAGCAGCGGGCATTACGGCGGGGTCAGAGGGAGAAGCTGCAAAGGTAAACCGCAGACCGCAATGATGCCGGTTGCCGCTGCTACCCGGAACTAGCCAGCAAAAAAGAAGCGCCAGCCGGACACATTCTCCGACTGGCGCTTCTTGCTGGTTCGCTGGCCTTACTGCAGCTTCGCCAGACTGTTTTTGATGCGAATGAAGGCTTCACGCAGTTTTTCATCGGCGGCGGCGGTGCTGAACCGGATGCAGTTCGGCGCCCCGAAGGCGCCGCCATCCACGGCAGCCACGTGGCCATCGTTGAGCATGAACAGAGCAAGGTCCGACGCATTGTGGATGACATCACCGCTGGGCGTGGTTTTGCCGAAATAGCCCGTCACGTCCGGAAAAACGTAAAACGCCCCGCTGGGCGTAGGCGTCCGGAAGCCTGGAATATCCTGGCACAGCGTCAGCACCAGGTCGCGGCGGCGGCGGTAAGCTGCCACCATTTCATCGGCGGAGCTGCGGCCGCCCTGCAGCGCCGCCAGCGCCGCTCGCTGCGTGATGGAGCAGGTACCAGATGTAATCTGGCTCTGCATTTTCTCGCAGGCGCTAGCTATTTCCTTTCGGGCCGCCAGGTAGCCAATCCGCCAGCCCGTCATGGCATAGCCTTTCGAGAAGCCGTTCACGGTGATGACCCGGTCTTTGATATCGGCGAACTGTGCCATGCTCACATGCTCGCCCACAAAATTGATGTACTCGTAAATCTCATCGGCCAGCACGTGCACCTGCGGATGGCGGGCTACCACTTCAGCAATGGCCGCCAGCTCTTCCCGCGAGAATACCGAGCCGGTGGGGTTGCAGGGCGAGGAGTACATAATCAGCTTGGTGCGGGGCGTAATGGCCGCTTCCAGCTCTTGTGCCGTCACTTTGAAGTCGTTTTCCAGCGCGCCCATCAGCGTGATGGTGGTGCCCTCGGCTAGCTTTACCATCTCCTCGTAGCTTACCCAATAGGGCGCAAACACAATCACCTCGTCGCCGGGATTTACCAGGCTGAGCACGGCGTTGGCCAGCGCCTGCTTGGCACCGGTACTCACCACAATATTTTCGGGCTTGTAGTCGAGCTGATTGTCGCGCTGCAGCTTGTCGCAGATGGCCTGCCGCAGGTCGGGATAGCCGGGCACAGGCGTGTAGAACGTGTAACCGTCGTCGAGGGCTTTTTTGGCGGCGTCTTTGATGTATTGCGGCGTCTGAAAATCAGGTTCGCCAAAGCTCAGACTAATCACATCCACGCCCTGCGCGGCCAGTTCGCGGGCTTTTTTAGCCATGGCAATAGTCTGCGACTCCTGCATGGCATTGATTCGGTCGGACAGGATAGAAGGCGTGAGCGTGGTAGCGTCGGACATGGAAATTTGGGAGGTAGAGGGGACGAAAGTAAAAGTACGGGAGTAGCCGCAGAATCGAGTCCGGGCTATTTGTCCTCGGTACCCAGCCACCGAAAACGGCGCAGCAGAATCTGCAGGTCGGTGCTGGGCTCGTAGTCTTTGGCGTACAGCAGTTCTAGGCGGCGGCGCGTGGCCTCGGTGAGGGGCGCAGCGGCCTGGGCCACATCGGCCGGCGATAGGATAGCACGAGCCAGACGCTGTGGCGCGGCGGCGTAGCGCAGGCCCACCCAGGTTCGGGAGCCACCTAGCACACGCAGGCAATTGCGCAGAAATCCACCTTTTTGCTGCTGCAGCCAGATCAGCAGCGGCGAGCCCAGCAGCAGCGCGAGGCTGGTCAGAATATCAAGCAGCCGCTTGTTGCGCACCTGCTCCGGCCGGAACAGGTTCAGGGTAATATCGAGCGTGTAGTAGTCGCCGGGAGCATCTTTGCTGGAGCTCCCGATGATGTATTCACTGTCTTGGGGAAGAATTTTGAAAGCAATAGGCGGCTGCTGTGGCAGGCTCACCATAAGGCTGATGATCTGGCTGGCCGACAAGTCCCGGCCGCAGAAAATCAACTCGTCTAAGGCATAGATGCGGATTATCTCATCGAGCTGACGTACCTCGCCCAGCAAATCATCGGGGGGGGCTATGGCCAGTGGCTCCGGCTCGGCTAGCACAGCAGCAGCCGTGCCATTGCCAGCTACCCTTCTGGTAGCAGTTGCGCTGGCTCTGGCAGGTGCTGCAACTTCCTGTTCCTGCGGTGTGATATAGCCGATAATGCGGGCCTGCACGGCGGCTTGTTCCAGCAGATGGCGTACTCGTAGACTTTCGGTGGCAGAACCGACAATAGCCACGCTTTTCTGCCGGCGCTCCGAGAAGCGCAGGTCGTGGTAGCGCAGGAAATGCCCGGCAAGCCGCCGCCCTACCAGCGCCATTACGGCCCACACGCCGCCTAGAATAATAAGGGCCTTGGAAAAGCGGTAAGCATCAAAAAAGTTGCTGATAGCCGAAATCAGGACTGTACCCAGGAAGATGCCCCGGGCAATGCGGGCCGTTTTGGTGGGCTTGTCGTAGGCGCCGCTGAGGTAGGCGGTAGCTAGCCACACCAGTATATACGCCGGCACCGCTACCAGCATAAACTGCGGCGGATAGGCCGTGGGCACATATTTGTGGTTCTGCTCCCAATATGTTTTTAGGAAGTACATGCCGCCGTAGATCAGGGCGGCATCGAGCAGCACGGGGGCAGCTTGCGTGAGCAGCCGCTCGGCCACGGCCGCGCCGGCCCGCAGCCAGATGGCCGCATTTATCAGCAACGAAAAAGTACCGGCCCGGCCTGGCGCAAAGTGCTTCTGCGCAAAAATCACCATGGCCCGGTAAAACACGAACACATAGTTCACGCTCGTGCGCTTGGTGCTTTCGCCCTTGTAGTGAATGATGCGGGTGGCAGGCAGGTAGTGGTTTTTCCAGCCGCCCTGCGTGATGCGGTACGAGAGGTCAATGTCCTCGCCGTACATGAAGTAGTCCTCATCAAGCAAACCCACTTGGTCGAGGGTCGCCTTGCGCATGAGCATGAACGCGCCGCTGAGCACCTCTATTTCGTGGGGCTGGTCTTTGTCGAGAAAGCCAAGGTGGTAGCGCCCGAATTTGCGCGACTTCGGAAACACCTTCGCCAGCCCAAAAATCTTGTAGAACGCCACCCAAGGTGTGGGCAGGCCGCGCTTGCTCTCCGGCAAAAACTTGCCCTGCCCGTCCAGCATCTTCACACCCAGACCGCCAGCGTTGGGATGTTCGTCCATGAACTCGCAGCAGATGCGGAAGGTATCTTCTTCTACTACCGTGTCGGGGTTGAGCAGCAGTTGGTATTCTCCTTTAGCAATGCGTAGGGCTTGGTTATTGGCCTTCGAGAAGCCGGGGTTGTCCTTGTTTTCGATAAGAATAACCTCCGGAAACCGGGCCTTCACCATGGCCACGGAGCCATCCACGGAGTTGTTATCGACCACAAACACCTCAACCGGCTGGGCCAGCTTCTCCACCGCCCGCCGCACCGACAGTAGCGCCTGCTCCAGAAAGTAGCAGACGTTGTAGTTGACGATAACGACGGAAAGCTTCACAGGGAGCAATAGCGGAGCGGGCGGATAGAACGGCGAAAGTTACGGAGTGTGACCGGCATTGTAGAACGGGCGGCTCCGGCTTCGCCCTCGCCGAGCGAGTTAGCAGATTTTGTAGCGCTTCATACCGGCTTCATGAAGGCGGCGGTTGCTTTGTGCTATTCAATCAGGATGGCACGCAATACGCATATGAAAAGAGGGTTCCTGCTCACGCTACTAGGCATGAGTGCATTGTACGGCAGCACTAGCTGCTCTGAGAAACACCACGAAAAAGAGGAGAAAATCAAGTTTCTCGTCACCAGCCCGCTCCAGAAAGACACGACTATTACCAAGGAGTACGTGTCGCAGATTCATGCCTACCAGCACATTGAGGTGCGGGCGCTGGAAAAGGGCTACCTCCAGAAGATTTATGTGGATGAGGGCCAGTCGGTGCGTGAAGGGCAGCTGATGTTCCAGATCATGCCGATGGTGTACAAGGCCGAGCTGCAGAAGTCGAAGGCCGAGGCCAGCTACGTGGGCATCGAGTACCAGAACACCAAGCTGCTGGCCGACAAGAACGTGGTATCAAAAAACGAACTGGCGCTGGCCCAGGCCAAGCTGGACAAGGCCAACGCCGAAGTGGGGCTGGCCAAAACCCACCTTGATTTCACCACTATCCGGGCCCCGTTCAGCGGCATGATGGACCATTTCCAGGCCCGGCTGGGCAGCCTGGTGGACGAAGGCGACCTGCTGACTACGCTTTCTGACAACAGCAAAATGTGGGTGTACTTCAACGTGCCCGAGGCCGAGTATCTGGCCTACAAGGCCCACGCCCGCACCGAAGCCGAAACCAAGGTGAAGCTGCGCATGGCCGACAACGAGGAGTTCAAGCACCCCGGCGTGGTGCAGACCATCGAGGCCGACTTCAACAACGAAACCGGCAACATCGCCTTCCGGGCCACCTTCCCCAACCCCGAGGGCCTGCTGCGCAACGGCGAAACCGGCTCGGTACTGATGACCGTGCCGCTGAAAAACGCCCTCATCATCCCGCAGAAAGCCACTTTCGAGGTGCTCGAAAAGAAGTTCGTGTACGTGGTGGATGCCAAGCACAAGGTCCACCAGACCGAGGTAACCGTGGCCTCCGAAATGCCCGACCTCTACATCATCTCGGCCGGCCTGAAAGCCACCGACAAAATCATGCTCGAAGGCATCCGCAAAGTGAAGGAAGGCGACAAAATCCGCTTCACCTACGCGGAGCCGAAGTCGGTGATTTCGCATTTGAAAGTGTACAGCGAGTAGGATTCTGCCGCACAAGCAGACCGTCATGCTGAGCTTGTCGAAGCATCTCTACCGCCAAACTAACTCCTTCTTATCGTACGATTTCCGCTCCATAGCCCAGGGTTTAAACCCTGGGCTGGTGAACCGTGCAACGAAGCGGTAGAGATGCTTCGACAAGCTCAGCATGACGGCCTTTTGGCCCATTAAGCACAACCCATGTTCAGTAAATTCATCCGCCGACCCGTGTTTGCCATCGTCATATCGGTGGTCATCATGTTCCTGGGCATTCTGGCTATCAAGACGCTGCCCACGTCGCAGTTCCCCGAGATTTCGCCGCCGATGGTGATGGTGAGCACGGCGTATCCGGGCGCCAGCGCCAAGGTGCTCACCGAATCGGTGCTCATTCCGCTGGAGCAGGCCATTAATGGCGTGCCGGGCATGAAGTACATGACCTCCGACGCCGTATCGGCCGGCGAGGCCAACATTCAGATTGTGTTCAACCTGGGCACCGACCCCGAGCAGGCCGTGGTGAACGTGAACACCCGCATTGCGCAGGTGCTCAACCGCCTGCCGGTGCTGGTGCAGCGCGAGGGCGTGGTGGTGAACCGCGTGGTGCCCAACATGCTCATGTATGTCAACCTCTACAGCAAAGACAAGAATACCGATATGCGGTATCTCTTCAACTTTGCCGGGGTGAACATGCTGCCCGAAATCCAGCGCATTGATGGCGTGGGCCGGGCCAGCATCTTGGGCAGCCGCCAATACGCCATGCGCGTGTGGCTGAAGCCGGACCGCATGCGGGCCTACAACCTGTCGGTGGACGACGTGATGGAAGCCCTCAACGACCAGAGCGTGATTGGCTCGCCGGGCCGCATCGGCCGCTCGGATGGCAAGGAGGCCTCGGCGCTGGAGTATGTGCTGACCTACAAGGGCCGCTTCAACGACGTGGAGGAGTACAAGAACGTCATCATCAAGGCCAACGCCAACGGCGAAACGCTGCGCCTCAAGGACGTGGCCAACGTGGAGCTGGGCTCGGAGTTCTACGACATCTACTCCAACCTCGACGGCTACCCTTCGGCGGCCATCATGCTCAAGCAGACCTACGGTTCCAACGCCCTCGACGTCATCAAGAGCGTAAAAACCAAGCTGGAGGAGTTGAAGAAAACCATGCCTCCCGGCATGGACTACAAGATCAGCTACGACGTGTCGAACTTCCTCGACGCCTCCACCGAAAACGTAATTCACACCCTGCGCGACGCCTTTATTCTGGTGGCCCTGGTGGTGTTCCTGTTCCTGGGCGACTGGCGCTCCACGCTGATTCCGATTATTGCCGTGCCGGTGTCGTTGGTGGGCGCGTTCATGGCCATGCAGGCGTTCGGGCTCACCATCAACATGATAACGCTGTTTGCGCTGGTGCTGGCCATCGGGATTGTGGTGGATGATGCCATTGTGGTGGTGGAAGCCGTGCACGCCAAGATGGAGGAAAAGCACCTCTCGCCCTACGGCGCGGTGCGCGAGGTAATCGGCGAAATCAGCGGGGCCATCATTGCCATTACCATCCTGATGACGGCCGTGTTTGTGCCGGTGGCGTTCATGAGCGGGCCGGTGGGCATTTTCTACCGCCAGTTCTCGATTACCATGGCCGCCAGCATCGTCATTTCCGGCATCGTGGCCCTGACGCTGACGCCGGTGCTGTGCGCCATGATTCTGAAGAAGCACGACCCCAGCCACCCGAAGAAGAAAACGCCCATCAATCGGTTTATCGACTGGTTTAACCGTGGCTTCGAGCGCCTGACCGGCCGCTACACCAACATCTTGGAAAAGGTGGTGGACCGCCGCGTGCTCACCTTCCTGGTACTGATTGCCTTCGGGCTGGGCATCTTCGGCATCTCCACTACCCTGCCCTCGGGCTTCATTCCGGCCGAAGACCAGGGCATGATTTACGCCGTGCTCCAGACGCCGCCCGGCTCCACCCTGGAACGCACCAACGACCTGTCGCAACGCCTCCAAAAGCTGGCCGAGAAAGTGCCCGGCATCGAAAGCATTTCCACGCTGGCCGGCTACGAGATTCTGACCGAAGGCCGCGGCTCCAACGCCGGTACCTGCATCATCAGCCTCAAGCCCTGGAACGAGCGCAAGGAATCGGTGCACGACGTTATCATGTCCTTAGAAGAAAAGGCCAAGGAAATTCCCGGCGCGACCATCGAGTTCTTCGAGCCGCCGGCAGTACCGGGCTATGGCGCGGCCGGCGGCTTCCAGCTGCAGCTGCTCGATAAAACCGCCACCGGCGACTACAAGGCCCTGGAAAAAGTGAACGAGGAGTTCATGGGCGAGCTGAAAAAGCGCAAGGAGCTGAGCGGCCTGTTTACCTTCTTCTCGGCCAACTATCCGCAGTACGAGCTGCAGATTGACAACCAGCTGGCCATGCAGAAAGGCGTGAGCATCGGCAACGCCATGAACACGCTGAGCATCATGGTGGGCTCGACCTACGAGCTGGGCTTCATCAAGTACCAGCGCTTCTTCAAGGTGTTTGTGCAGGCTTCGCCCGAGTACCGCCGCCTACCCAAAGACATTCTGGACATGTGGGTGAAGAACGACAAGGGCGAAATGGTGCCGATGTCGGCCTTCATGAAGATTGTGAAGGGCCAGGGCGCCAACGAAATCAACCGCTATAATATGTATCCCACGGCCTCCATCCGCGGCGACGCGGCCCAGGGTTACAGCTCCGGCGAGGCCATTAAGGCGGTGCAGGAAGTGGCCGCCAAAACCCTGCCCCGCGGCTACGACATCGACTGGGGCGGCCTCTCAAAAGACGAAGTGGGCCGCGGCAACGAGGCCATCTACATCTTCCTGGTCGTGATTGTGTTCGTGTACCTGGTGCTGGCCGCGCAGTATGAGAGCTTCCTGCTGCCGCTGTCGGTGATTCTGAGCTTGCCGGCCGGCATTTTCGGCTCCTTCCTGCTCATCAAAACCATGGGCCTGGCCAACAACATCTACGCCCAGGTGGGCCTCGTGATGCTGGTGGGCCTGTTGGGCAAAAACGCCGTGCTGATTGTGGAGTTTGCGGTGCAGAAGCACGAGGAAGGCATGACAGTGCGCGAGGCGGCCATTGAGGGCGCAAAAGTGCGTTTTCGGCCCATCCTGATGACGAGTTTCGCCTTCATTGCCGGCCTGATTCCGCTGGTACTAGCCCACGGCGCGGGCGCCATCGGCAACCGCACCATCGGCACGGCGGCGCTGGGCGGCATGCTGTTCGGCACCGTGTTCGGGGTGCTCATTGTGCCCGGCCTGTACTACATCTTCGGCACCCTGGCCGCTGGCCGCAAGCTGATTCAGGACGAGAATGAGAACCCACTGTCGGAGTTCGAGCCCCATGTTATTGTTGAAGAAGAAGTTCCAAGTCACGCTCATGCTTAAGAAACGCATCTATCAAGGCCTGAGCGCAGCCCTGCTGACGCTGGCGGTGGGCGCGTGCAAAACGCCCGAGCTGGCCACCAAGGCCGCCGGCCGGCCGGTGCCCATCAGTTACGCCACCAACACCACAGACAGCACGAACACCGCCCGCAACCAGTGGCGGCAGTTCTTCACCGACTCCAACCTCATCGGCCTCATCGATACGGCCCTGCAGCGCAACCAAGAGTTGAATATTTCGCTGCAGGAAATTCAGATTGCCCGCAACGAGGTCCAGATCCGCAAAGGTGAGTACCTGCCTTTTGTGGGCCTGGGCGTTAAGGCCGAAGCCGAGCGCCCCAGCCGCAACACCTTGCAGGGCGCCACCGAGGAAGCTATCCGCATCCAATCCGACCACCGCAACCCCGACCCACTGCAGAACTACCAGATTGGGGCGTTTGCCAGCTGGGAAGTGGACATCTGGCACAAGCTGCGCAACGCTCGCAAGTCGGCCGCGCTGCGCTACCTGGCCACGGTGGAAGGCCGCAACTTCACCGTCACGAACCTGATTGGCGAAATTGCCGCCTCCTACTACGAGCTGCTGGCCCTGGACAACCAACTGGCCATCGTGCGCCAGAACATCGAGCTGCAAACCAACGCCCTGGAGCTGGTGAAGCTGCAGAAGGAGTCGGCGCGCACCACCGAGCTGGCCGTACAGCGCTTCGAGGCCCAGCTGCACAACACGCGCAGCCTGCAGTACGGCATCCAGCAGCGCATCACCGAAACCGAGAACCGCCTCAACTTCCTGGCCGGCCGCTACCCTCAGCCCATTACGCGCAACGCCGCCGCCTTCAACGAGCTGCTGCCCGCCCCGGTGCAGGCCGGCGTGCCGGCCCAGCTGCTGCAAAACCGCCCCGATATCAGACAGGCCGAGCAGCAGCTAGCCGCCGCCAAGCTGGATATCCAGATTGCGCGGGCCAACTTCTACCCAGCGCTGCGCATCACGGGCGGGGCCGGTTTCGGGGCCTTCAAGCCCGGCCTGCTGTTCACCACGCCCGAGAGTATGCTGTACTCGTTGGCTGGTGATTTGGTGGCGCCGCTGGTGAACCGCAACGGCATCAAGGCCCTGTACGGCAACGCCAACGCCGTGCAGATTCAGGCCGCCTACAACTACGAGCGGACCATCCTGAACGCCTACGTGGAAGTAGCCAACCAGCTGGCCAGCATCAACAACCTGCAGCAGAGCTACAACGAAAAGGCGAAGGCCGTACTGGCCCTCAACCAGTCCACCAGCATTTCCAACAGCCTGTTCCGCTCCGCCCGCGCCGACTACACCGAAGTCCTCTTCACCCAGCGCGACGCCCTGGAATCCAAATTCGACCTCATCGAAACCCGGATGCAGCAGCTCAACGCCTCCGTAAACGTGTACCGCGCCCTCGGCGGCGGCTGGAGGTAGGTCGGGAGGAAAAACCCTTCGCATAGATGCAAAAAAAAGCCTCCCCGTCACGCAATTACGCGACGGGGAGGCTTTTTTTAGCTTTTCCAGAGTAGTTACCGCGCCTGGCGCTGGCGCTCTACAATGGAGCGGCCCAGCGTAATTTCGTCGGCGTATTCCAGCTCGCCGCCCATCGGTATGCCGCGGGCAATGGTGCTGATGTGCACGCCTTCGAAGTCGCGGAGCTTGCGCGAGAGAAAAAAGGCGGTGGTGTCGCCTTCCATCGTGGGGCTGATAGCCAGAATAACCTCTTTCACTTCCGACTCGGGCGCGCCCATGCGGGCTACCAGCGAATCGATTTGCAGGTCGCTGGGGCCCACGCCTTCAATGGGTGAAATGACGCCCCCTAGCACGTGGTACGTGCCTTTGTACTGGCCCGTATTTTCGATGGCAATGACGTCGCGGATGTCCGACACCACGCACACCGTACTATGGTCGCGGAGCTTGTTGGCGCAGATAGTACACTCCGGCGTATCGGAAATATTGTGGCAGGTATCGCAGTAGCGAATCTCGAAGCGCATCTTGGCCAAGGCCTCTGCCAGCGTAGCCGTCGTATCGGCTTCGGCCTTCAGCAGGTGCAGCGCCAGACGCAGGGCCGTTTTCTTGCCTACACCCGGCAGCTTTGACAGTTCGCCAACGGCATTTTCTATCAGTTTGGAGGGGAATTCCATCTAGTTGGTAGTGAGTAAGGATGGTTGCCTACTGGGTACGCTGACGCCTGAACGGCAACAATCAACCTGCAGCAACCATTAGAGTACGTCGGCCGAGATGCCTCGGTCGTGGATGGCGGTGCACATGCCGGCCAACTCATCGAACGTGCCATGCTTTACGGTGCACTGGCCTTTATAATGAATAAGCAGCGTACACTGTTCCGCCTGTTCCGGCTCGTGGCCGCACACATCAATCAGGGTTTTGATGACGTGGTCGAACGTATTGACGTCATCATTGTACACGATTAGGTCGCGCACGTCGGTGGTTTCTTCCAGGAGCAGAACGTCCTCGTCGTACTCGATTTGCGGTTTGCTGTTCATGGCACAAAAATACGGAAAAGCGAGCAGAAAGCCGGGTTTTCCTGGCCCGGCCGGCCTACTATAACCCCCTGAAAGGCTGAATCGTTTCGGGCAGTGCCAGGAAAAAACAGCGGGCTGCAACTGCGCGGCTGCTCGTCCGTCGTTGGCAGCAGAACCAGCCTCCTGCTCCCGAAATCTGCCGTAATTTCGGCATTCGTTTCCTCCACCTTTTTCCGTTTCATGCTTCACTCCTCTTCTCGCCGGCCGCTGCTTCCGCTGCTGGTGCTCCTTTTGGCGCAACTGCCGGCCCTGGCCCAGCAGAAACGCCTGACCATGGAAGATGCCTTCCTCAACCGCAGCCTGCAACCCGAAAATCTACGTCAGCTCACCTGGATTCCGGGTTCCAAAGACGAATACAGCTACCTGCGCACGGTGGGTGGCCAGGAAGAAGTGGTGCGCGGCACGGCGGGCGGCCAGGCTACGGCCGTCATTTCGTTGGGCGAGCTAGGCCAGGCGCTGCAGGCGGCTGGTGCCCCCGCCGTGAAGGCCTCGGCGTTTCCGGCTGTTACGTGGGTTAATCCGCAAAGCCTGCTTGTTACGCGCATCAACAAGGTGTACCGCATAGATGCAGTCACCAAGCAGGCCAGCGCAGTATTTGGTTATGATGCCGCCGCCGAAAACGTGGAAATGGACCCTACCAAAACGCGCGTGGCCTATACCAAAGACCAGAACCTGTACATCTCGGCGGCGGGCCGCGAAAACGAGGCCGTAACGCAGGAAACCAATCCGGCCATCGTGAACGGGCAGGCCGCGCACCGCTCGGAATTCGGCATCACGAAAGGCACGTTCTGGAGCCCCACCGGAAGCAAGCTGGCCTACTACCGCATGGACCAGACCATGGTGACGGACTATCCGCTGGTAGACGTGTCCTCGACACCGGCGCAGCAGAAAGCCATCAAATACCCCATGGCCGGCGACAAAAGCCACGAGGTGACGCTGGGCGTGTATGACCTTGTTTCGCGCAAAACCGTGTTTCTGCAGACTGGTGAGCCAAAGGAGCAGTACCTGACCAACATCAGCTGGAGCCCCGACGAGAAAAGCATTTATATAGCGGTGCTCAACCGGGGCCAGAGCCAGATGAAGCTGAACCAGTACGATGCGGGCAGCGGCGCCTTTGTGAAGACGCTGTTTGAGGAGAAATCCGACAAGGACTTTGTGGAGCCGCTGCACGAGCTGGAGTTTGTGTCCGGCCGCCCCGACCAGTTTCTGTGGCGCAGCCAGCGCGACGGCTACGAGCATATCTACCTCTACAGCACCAGCGGCAAGCTGCTGCGCCAGCTCACGAAAGGCAGCTGGCAGGTAACCGACGTGCTGGGCTTTGCCGATAACAACCGCGAAGTAGTGTTCCAGAGCACGGCCGCCAGCCCCATGCAGCGCCGCATCTACGCCGTGAAACTAAGCGGCGGCAAAGTGCGCGAAATCACGCGCGAAGCCGGCACGCACACCGCCACCCTCAGCCCCGGCGGCAAGCAGCTGCTCGACGTGTTCAGCAACACCACTACCCCGCGCATTGTCCGCACGGTGAACGTGGCCGATGGCAAAACCCAGCAGACGCTGCTTACGGCCCCCAATCCGCTGACGGAATATCAGCTCGGCGAAACTAAGCTCGTCACCATCAAGGCCGCCGATGGCACCACCGACCTCTACGGTCGCCTGACCACGCCGCCCAATTTCGACCCGGCCAAAAAGTACCCCACGGTGGTGTACCTCTACGGCGGCCCGCACGTGCAGCTCGTCACGGATTCGTGGCTGGGCGGCGGCAACCTTTGGATGCAGCTGATGGCGCAGAAAGGCTACGTAGTGTTTACTGTCGATTCGCGGGGCAGCGGCAACCGGGGCTCGGTGTTTGAGCGCGCCACGTTCCGCCAGCTTGGCACCGTAGAAATGGCCGACCAGCTTAAGGGCGTCGACTACCTCAAAACCCTGCCCTATGTAGACCAAGCCCGCATGGGCATCCACGGCTGGAGCTTCGGCGGCTTCATGACCACGACCATGATGACGCGCAGCCCCGGCACGTTCAAAGTAGGCGTGGGCGGCGGCCCGGTGATTGACTGGCGCATGTATGAAATCATGTATACGGAGCGCTACATGGACACGCCCCAGGAAAACCCCGAAGGCTACCAAAAGGCCAATCTGCTCAACTACGTGGATAAGCTGCAGGGCAAGCTCTTGCTCATTCACGGCACCGTCGACGATGTGGTGGTGTGGCAGCACAGCCTCGACTACCTCAAAACGGCTGTTGATAAGGGCGTGCAGCTCGACTACTTCGTGTATCCCGGCCACCCACACAACGTGAGCGGCAAAGACCGGGTGCACCTCTACAACAAAATCACGCAGTACTTCGACGAGAAGTTGTAGCGCTTGAATTTTACCAGAAAAAGCCGCTGACTTCCTCGTTAGCGGCTTTTTTCTTGCCCTGGGCCCCGACGCCACTTTGCCTTCACTCATAGTTTGCTGAACCAGAAAAACGGCCTGCGCTGCTCATCCAAATTCTGGGGGCTGCGTTTGTACCTCTACTTTTAGCTTCTCATCCGTAGCTCCGCGCTTCCCATGCCCGTTCCGTCCGCCGAATTCAAAAAAGCCCTCAAACGCCTGCCCGATGCCGAAAAGGAGAAACTGCTACTGCGGGCCGTACGTCGCGACGCGGAGCTGTACGAAACCTTCGTGTTTGAGCTGCTCCCGGATGTGACAACCGAGCAAGTGTATGAGCAGGCCGCCGACCGGATTCATGAGCTGTTCAATGTGGCCGTGACGGGGCGCCTGCTCAACCGCAGCCTCAACAAGGCGCTGGGCAAAGCGGTGAAGGAAACCGCCCGCGCCCGCCGCATCACCAAAGACAAGCGCCTGGAAATCGACCTGAACCTGTACGCGCTGCGCCTGATCTTCGATAACTACACCGGCCAGTTCGACTCGCCATACGCGGGCTTCTTTACTAGCACTGCTCGCCTTGCAGCGCGCACCACGCAGCTGGTGCTCACGTCCCTGCACGAAGACCTGTGGCTGGAGTACAAGCCGGAGCTCGACGACTTTCTAACGCAACTGCACGGCCGCAGCAAAAGTCGCAGCCTGAAATTTGAGCTACCCCGCGAGCTGGTGCTGCCAGATTAATAGTTTCTTGCGGGAAATATCTCCTCTATGTATTTACCGCGTTTAGCTACGGCGGCACTGGTGCTTTACGGCGCCGCAGCCTGCTCCGAAGGTCCGGCCCGTCGTCCGGCTTCTGCTTCCGAAACGGCTCAGCCCGATACCGCCGCCGTGCGCAAAGTAGCGCAGGAGTATCGGGTACACTACAATACGCCCGTTGCCCTAGACAGCACCGACTTCTACTATCAGCCGATTTCGGTAGTGACACAGGATGAATCCAGCCGCAGCCGAATTCTATCCAGCAGTTCTTATGGCAGCGACTACGAGGGCAACACAGGCATAGAAGGTACCTGCTACAACGTGTTATTCTTCCAGAAATCGACGCGCCAGGAGCAGGCGTTGTTACCGCACGGGCGCTTTGTCATCACGGAAGTTGATGCCGAGAAAAAGCCCGATGTCCGCTGGCCTTACCTGTTCTACACCATCGTCAAGGCTGATACCAACGCCGATGGCGACCAGGATGGGGAAGATGCCAGCGCCTTGTTCGTGTCTGAGCGCAGCGGCCGGCAGCTTCGGCAGCTCACCCCTGATGGCACGCGCCTGGAAAGTCGTTTGCTGCTACCCAAAACTAGCCTGCTGCTGGCCGAGGTACGCCCCGATGTCAATCGGGACGGCAAATTCACGCACGCCGATGGTACCTACTGGCTCCGCTTCGACTTGGCCAACCTTGCGGCGGCACCCGTGCGCCAGCCGGCTCCGGCACTGGCCAATGCGCTGCACCAGCAGATGCTGCTGCGCCAAAGCAAACGCCACAACTAACCTCAAACACACAAAAAAAGCCCCGCCGGAATGTTCCGGCGGGGCTTTTTGCTGAATGAGATTCATCCATTCACCATTCAGCGGCAGGCTGAATTACTGCTTGGCTACTACGTTGAAGCTCAGCGTGAATTCATCCATGATGGCTTTGTCGCCGATGCTTTCGAAGAACGACTTGGAGCCGTACTTGATGTCGAACTTGGTACGGTCGATGGTAGCAGTACCGCTGGCCGAGGCCAGACCGCCTTTCACACCCGTTTTGGCCGGGAACGTGATAGACTGCGTGATGCCTTTGATGGTCAGGTCGCCGGTGATGTTGGCGTTGTTGCCAGCAGCATCAGCCTTTTTCAGCGTGGCAACTTTCGTGATTTTGAAGGTTGCAGTCGGGTTTTTGTCGATGCTGAAGAAGTCTTCGGAACGCAGGTGGCCTACCAGTTTGCCGTTGGTGTCAGCATCCTTGATGTCGGTTACTTTCAGCGTGTTCATGTCTACCACGAACGTGCCGCCTACGATCTGATTGCCGCGCACCAATACGCTGCCGTCTTTGAACTGGACGTTGCCGTCGTGCTGGCCGGTTACTTTTTTCCCAACCCAGCCCAGGGTGCTCAGTTGCGGCTGCACCTTATAGGTTTTGTCGGCGGCTTTCAGCGAGCTGGCAGCTTTGGCAGCAGCAGGATTGCCGGCGTAAACAGGAGCAGCGAGCAGCGAAACAGCCAGCAGAGCGGGAACAAGGATCTTTTTCATGGGTATGTAAGAAGTGAAATGAGTGTGCAGGTGAAAAGCTGAAAACCGTCAGCCGCGGATTTTATCGAGCAGGACGCTGAGTTGCGCCGCTTCTTCTTCAGTCAGGTGTTGCAGGCCAGTCGGGTTCTGCTCCATGGCTATATCCATCTGGCTCAGCAGAGTTAGACCGGCCTCCGTAATGCGGATGTCCACGGCGCGGCGGTTGCTGGGGCACACTTTGCGCGTCACCAGTGCCTTGCTCTCCAGCTTATCCACGATGCGGGAAGCATTGCTGGTTTTGTCCAGCATCCGCTCAATAAGCAGGTTCACGGTAGCCGGCTTGGGGTGCTGGCCACGTAGAATGCGCAGGATGTTGAATTGCGGCAACGTAACACCAAAGGGTTTGAATGCCGCCGCCTGCCGCTGTTCCAGCCAGCCAGCCGTGTACAGCATATTGATGTAGGCTTTCTGGTAAACGTCGCGGAAAGTAGGCTGCTTGATTTCGTCCTCAATTTTCATAACCTGCATGAGCTACTGCGGTAATGTGCTGCAAATATATGTACATACATTTAATGTCGCAACACAGTTCCGCAAATTTATTTTTTCTCTTTTACCAAAAGCTGCGTGACAGCCATTTATCTCCGATGTCCGTAAGATGAGCCTCTCACTCTTTTCTGCTGTTTCCTATGAAAACCCTACCTATAGTACTGTTCCCTTTGCTGTTGGCTGCAGCAGCTCCACTCAGTGCATCTGCCCAGACCAAAACCGCGCCGAACCCTACCGGACGAGTAGCCGCCAATGCCACCGACCAGTATGTCATGCAAAAAGGCGAAGTGGTGTTGCGTCAGAACGGCCGTATGGTACCACTCTCCAAGAACGTGGTGCTTTCCAACGGGACAAAGGTTAACTATAAAAGCGGAATAGTTGAATTTCCGACTGGCAAGAAAACGACTCTGCGCGAAGGCGACTATGTAACTATTGGGGGCGACGTGGTGTTTGCCACGCCCGGCAGTGCCGCCGCCGCCCGCGGCGACAACTCTGTACCGGCCGATGCCAAGTTTGATCAGTATGTGGACCGGGGAACAACTCCTACTTCCACCACAACCACTGTCATCAGCTCGCAGCCCAATGACCTGACCACGCTGCTGAGCCGCAAGATTCAGCTCCTGAACGAAAAAATCAACCTGATGACGCCTAACCCCGCCAACCAAGCCGCCATCGACAACCTGAACCAGCAAATCCAGAGCCTGGATGCGCAGATAAACCGCTAGCCCAAGAGTTCTAGTACGGGAGCCGGCGCAGCATACAGCTCGCCGGCTTTTTCGTGCACCAGCCCAAACGGCTCGTCGCGCACAATCAGCAGCCCGTCCAAGTCGCAGATCTGGGCCAGCCCGCTCACCTGCAGCGCCGACCAGATGCCCAGTGACGTTTCGACCATGCAGCCTATCATGGTTTGCAGGCCATGGGCTTGGGTTTCGCGCAAAATGCGCAGACCGTTGCGGTAGCCGCCGGCTTTCATCAGTTTCATATTCACGCCGTGAAACTGCTGAGCAATGTCGCCGAAATCAGCCTGGTCCGTCACCGATTCATCGGCGAAAAGCAGCCATGGTGTGCGGGAGTGCAGGTAGCGGTAAGCTTCGGTGTGGGCGGCAGGCAGCGGCTGCTCCAGCAGGCGCACCTGCAGGCCGGGTAGTGCAACCGTGCGCTCCACAAACTGCAAGAGTTCATCCGGATCCTGCCACGCCTCGTTGCCGTCAATGATGAGTGGCCGGCCGGGCAACATTTTCGTGACTTCGCGCAGCAGGTCGTAGCCGGCTTCTTTGTTCACCTTTATTTTAAGCAGGGCGAAGCGCGCCATGTCCTGCTCGCGCAGAAACGCTGCTACCTCTCCGGGTGGCATAATGGGCAGCGTGAAGGCGGTGGGCACCTTAGTGGCCGGCTCCGGCGCGCCCAGCCATTGCCACACCGGCTGCCTGGCTTGCGCCGCCTCGTAATGCACCCACGCCGACTCCAGCGCAAACCGCAATGCATGGGCGGGCTGCTGGGCTTCCAGAAACTCCTGCAGTTCGGCTTCTGTCCGAATATAATTCAGTCCGGCCTGTTGCAACGTCTCAAACTCCGCCTGCAGGGCTTGTGGGCTTTCGCCGTAGCGGACGTTGGGTGCGGCCTCGCCAAAGCCTACCGCGCCGGCCTTGTCGCCGCGGACCTGCACTAGCAGGTTGGTTTTGGCAGTGGAGGCGTTGCGGGAGATTTTCCAGGTGAAGCGGAGCGGGAGTTCGAGCGTAGATAGGGTCCAGGTGGGCATGAGAGGCACAAAAACGGGTGGCAAGCCAAAAAACGGACAACGAAACCCAAAAACCTATCTTTGCTGGTATTCCCCCATTTCTTTTCCCCCTTGCTGCCGCGCATGAAGTTTTCGCGACTCGTTCCTGTTGTTTTGTTGCTGGCCGTAGTGGCTGTGCTGCTTACCGTTCTGGCTGCCTATGGTGTTGGCGGTATCAGCCCCGCTGTAGCGCAGGCTGCCCGCTGGGTTTTCCTGGCTGCTTTCGTGGCCTACGCCGTTCAGCGCCGCTCCCTTACCTTCTGGATTGTGGTGAGCATGTTCGTCGGAGCTGAAATCGGCAACGATTATCCAGCCTTTGCCATCAACCTCAAAGTTCTCAGCGACGCCTTCCTGCGCCTCGTGAAGACCATTATTGCGCCGCTCGTCTTCGGGACGCTGGTGGTGGGCATTGCCGGCCACGCCAACCTTAAGCAGGTCGGTAAGATGGGCCTGAAGGCCTTAGTCTACTTCGAAATTGTCACCACGTTTGCCCTGTTTATCGGGCTGGCGGCCATCAACCTGACTAAAGCCGGTGTGGGCATCAGCCAGAAAGGTGTGGATGCTAATGCCGAGAAGCTGCAGGCCGTGGAGCAAAGCACTTCCGACATCATCCTGCACATCTTCCCCGAAAACATTGCCAAATCCATTGCCGAAGGGCAAGTGCTGCAGGTAGTGGTATTTGCCATCATTTTCGCTATTGGTTTGGCCATGGTGCATCAGAAGCATCGCCGCCCGATGCTGGAGTGGGCCGAAAGTTTGTCGGAGGTGATGTTCAAGTTCACCAACGTGGTGATGTTCTTCGCGCCGCTGGGCGTGGGCGGCGCCTTGGCCTATACGGTCGGCAAAATGGGCTTTGCACCGCTCTTGAACGCATTCCAATTGCTGCTGACACTCTATGCAGCACTACTCGTGTTCCTGCTGGTAGTGCTGCTGCCTATTGCCTTTATTGCCCGCATTCCGGTTAAGCGCTTCATTCAGGCCATTGCGGAGCCGGTGAGCATTGCCTTCGCCACTACTTCTTCGGAAGCCGCGCTGCCCCGGGCCATGGAAGCTATGGAAAGCATTGGGGTGCCGCGCCGGGTGGTGGCCTTCGTGATGCCGACGGGCTACTCCTTCAACCTCGATGGCACCACGCTCTACCTGTCACTAGCCGCCGTATTTGTAGCGCAAGCCGCGGGCATCGACTTGTCATTGGGGCAGCAGCTGATTATGGTGTTTACCCTGATGCTGACGTCGAAAGGCGTGGCCGGCGTGCCGCGCGCTTCGCTCGTGATTCTGCTGGCTACGGTGGCTTCGTTCAATCTGCCGGCTTGGCCGGTATTCATCATCCTCGGCATTGATGCGCTGATGGACATGGCCCGTACCGCCGTCAACGTTATCGGCAACTGCCTGGCTACGGCGGTGGTGGCCCGTTGGGAAGGCGAGTTCATCGACAACTACGTGGCCCCCGACCCGGTGCAAGAACTGGCAGAAGCCGACAGTACGCTGGCACAGCACACGCACTAGTTCCTCAGCAGCAAAACAGTACATCTAGCAAGCCTCTCTCCCTCACCGGAGAGAGGCTTTTTGCTTCTGGCAATAAATACATTCATTATATCATATATTTTCAGATATTATTTATATTAGCAGTGCAATTTTCATTGAACTACATCCTCTACATTCGGGGTTCCTAGCACACAGTCCCGTAAGCAGCCAGCCTAATGCACAAGATGTTCCGCTTCTCAGTCCTGTTCTTGTTGTCCTTTGCTTTATTAGCAGGGTGCAAATCCGCTGACCGTATCATGTTCCAGACGCCCAGTCAGCGGTTGAGCAGCCAGTTGCCGCCCCTGGAAATCGAGGTAGACAATGGTGCGCTGGCACAGACGGAAGGTGCCTTACCGGAAGACCCGTTGCGCGTGTTTCGGCAGGAAGTGAGCCAGAACCTGATTGAGCCGACCGACAGTGCTCGTTTCGGCTATGCCAAACTGCTGGTGACGCAGGCCGAAGTGAAGCGCACTGGCAAGTTTTTCCAAGGCCTGCAGATGCTGACGATGATGGTGCCTAGCCTGCTGGGCCTCCCGGTTGAGTACTACCGCACCAATCTGAAAGCAGAAGTGCAGATTCTTAACGCCCGCAGCGAGGTAATTGGCAGCTATGTAGGCACCGGTAACTCCAAAGTGCGCGTGGCTATGTACCACGGCTATTCGCAGGCCAATGCGCCCCGCCTCGCCGACGTGCAGGCCCTGCGCCTAGCCCTCGACCAGATTCGGCCCCAGCTAGAAGCAAATGCAGACACACTGCGCCAGCAGCTACTGGCAGCTGGCCCCATGGAAGCCACTGCCGCCGGCACAGGCAGCGGGCAGTAGCGCCCTGCATCTATGTTCTCATACAAAGCTCCTTTCCAATGCACCGGAAAGGAGCTTTTTGTTTCAGTAGGTTTTCGGGTTGTGGGCTGCGCAACCTTTGCGGCAGTTGTTGCTACTTTGCCATGTCACTCATTTTGCTTTCCCATGAAACACTCCTTGCAGCGCCTGTTGCTGGCCACTTGCCTGCTGGCGCCTCCGCTGGCGCAGGCACAGAATCCCGCTGGCCCTTCTGCGCCGGAAGCTCCGGCGGCTCGGCCAGTGGCTCCGGCCCCAGCCTTCCCCTACCCCATTCAGCAAAAGCAGCTTGCCAACGGCCTGAACGTGGTGACCGTACCCTTCGACTCGCCGGGCTTGGCTTCGTTCTTTCTGGTAGTGCGCGCCGGCTCGCGCGACGAAGTGGAGCCCGGCCACACTGGTTTTGCTCACTTCTTTGAGCACGTGATGTTTCGGGGCACCGATAAGTACTCGAAAGAGAAGTACAACGACGTGCTCAAAAGCATCGGGGCCTCGGCCAACGCCAATACGTCCCTGGACCGCACCGTGTACCACATGACCGGCAACGCGACCATGCTGGAGAAAATGTTTGAGGTGGAAGCCGACCGATTTCAGTACCTGAAATATCCGGAGCACGAGTTTAAGGCCGAAGCAGGTGCCGTGAAGGGCGAATACACCAAAAACTCGGCCTCGCTCTACACCCAGCTCAACGAGAAAGTAGCCGACGCCGCCTTCGACAAGCATACCTACGAGCACACCACGATGGGCTTCTTCAAGGACGTCGTGGATATGCCTAACCAATACCAATACTCGCTCACGTTCTTCGACCGATTCTACCGCCCCGAGTACACCACGCTGTTGGTAGTAGGTGACGTGAAAGCGGAAGAAGTGAACAAGCTGGCCGACAAATACTTTGCTTCCTGGAAGCGTGGCAGCTACAAACCGGCCATTCAGCCGGAGCCCGCCCAGACGGCCCCGCGCTATGTGCACATTCAGAACGCCAACTTCCCGCCGATGGTGAGCCTGAGCTACAAGGGCCCGGCTTTCTCCGACCAGAGCAAAGACCTGCCTGCGCTGGACGTGCTGACAACCATGCTCTTTGCCGAAAACTCGCCGCTTTATCAGCAGCTGGTAGTGAAGGAGCAGAAAGTGCGCTTCGTGGGTGGCTCACCCAACATGACGCGTGACCCTTACCTGACCAGCATCCGGGCCTCAGTAGTGAAAGCCGAGGACATGCCCTACGTGAAGGAGCAGATTACGAAGGCGCTGGAAGACCTCAAATCCAAGCCGATTGACGCCAAGCGCCTCGCCGACACTAAATCGGCGCTGAAATACGGCTTCCTGATGAGCCTCGACGCTCCCGACCAGATTGCCAATTCGCTGGCGGAGTTTATCTGGCTGACCGGCAACCCGGAAAGCCTGAACCGCTACTACGCGCTGTATGACCAAGTGACGCCCGCCGACATCCAGGCTGTGGCCAAAAAGTATTTCGTGCCCGAAGGCCTCACGGTGGGCACCATCGGGCCGGGCGCTACGGGCGGCGTGCAGTAATCCCTCTCTTCTGATTTCTCTTCTAATGAAACATACATTTTCCCGCTTGCTGCTGGCGGCCGCCCTGTTCGGTCCGGCCGGAGCACATACTGCCCAAGCTGCCGAAATAGTGGAGTTGCGCCAGCCCAATGCCGCCAAGGTGGTCGTGAAGCTGCAGTTCCGCAACGGCTCGTCCGCCGACCCGGTCGGCAAAGAAGGCCTCACGTTCCTGACCTCTCAGCTTGTGACAGAAGGCGGGACCAAGGACATGACCTCGGCCCAACTGAAGGACTTTCTCTATCCGATGTCTACGCGCTACTATGCCGTCACGGACAAGGAAGTCACTACTTTCACTTTCGAGTTTCACAAGGACTTTATCGACAAGTTTTACCCGGTGCTGCGCGGGCTTATGCTCACGCCCAGCTTCACGCAGGAAGACTTCGACCGGCTCCAGTCCAACCTGCATAACTACGTGGAGCAAGTGATTCGGGCGTCTTCGGATGAGGATTACAGCAAGTTTGCGCTGGAAGACCAGCTGTTCCGGGGCACGCGGTTTCAGCACATGACGCGCGGCACCGCCGCCGGCGTGAAGAACCTGACGCTGGCCGACGTGAAAAAGCAATACGCCGCCGCTTTCGGGCAGGACAACCTGACCATCGGGCTGGCCGGCAACTATCCGGCTTCGTTTGCCAAGCAGTTGGAGGCCGACCTAAAAAAATTGCCCAAAAGCTCGGTGAAGCCTGCCGTGCCGACTGTAGCCATGCCCAAAGGCATTCGTGTCGAAATCATCAGCAAGCCTGATGCGCTGGGCTCGGCTATATATGCGGGCTTTCCTATCCAAACCACCCGTGCCAACGACGACTTCGCGGCCCTGATGGTGGCCAACTCCTGGCTGGGTGAGCACCGCAAAAGCTACGGCAAGCTCTACGACAAGATCCGGACGACCCGCTCCATGAACTACGGCGACTATAGCTACGTGGAGTGGTACGAGGGCGGCGGCCAGAACATGCTGCCGGTGCCCGGAGTGCCGCGCCACGCCAACTATGCCAGCTTGTGGCTGCGCCCGGTCCAGATTGCCGAAGGCCTGCGCAAGCAATACCCCGCGGAGCTGGGCGACCTGAAAGTTGGCCACGCACCGTTTGCACTGCGCCTGGCCGTGCGCGAAATGGACAACGTAGTAAAAAACGGCCTCAGCAAAGATGATTTTGAGCTGACCCGCACCTTCCTGCGCTCCTACGTGAAGCTCTACGGCACCACGCCCGCCAAGCAGCTCGGCTTCCTGCTCGACTCGAAATTCTACGGCCGCAAAGACTGGCTGAAGGAAGTAGATGGCCAACTGGCCAAGCTCACGGTAGACGATGTAAACCGTGCCATCCGCAAGCACTGGCAGGTGCAGAACATGTTCGTGACCATCGTGACGGACGACAGCGAAGCTCAGCCCCTGGCCGATGTACTCAAGAACAACACGCCTTCGCCAATGAGCTATGCCAACGTAGTGAAAGCCGGCCTGCCCGCCGATGTGGTAGCGGAGGACAAAGCCGTAGCCGACTACAAGCTGAACGTGACGGACGTAAAAATTGTGGATACGAAAGACACATTTAAGTAAGCTGGCTGCACGGCCTAATGAATTGTTAAAAACCGACCCGGAAATTTTCCGGGTCGGTTTTTTTTTCGGGTTAAACCTGTTGCCTGCTGGCCCATCTATGCAGTATATTTTGATAACTCATTTCTTCCCAGCCAGATGAAAGCAACTTCCTTCCCTCGCCTGCTGCTCCTGCTATTAGTGCTCTTCACCGCCGCCTCTGCCAGCGAAGCCAGGGACCATCGGCGCGGCCACGGTGGGCCGGCTAACCCCGAAATCAAAGCCTACATGGCGCAAAACGTGCTGCCCGCAGTGCGGCAGCAGCGCCAGAAACTAGAGCCTCAGCTCAGCACCTCCGACCGGGCACAATTGGCCATTTACCGCACCCAGCTACAGGAGCTACGCCAGCAGAGCCAGGCACTTCGCCAGAGCATCAAACCGGCCGGCACGCAGGCGCCCGGCACCCGCCCCGAAATGACAGAAGCCCAGAAGCAGCAGTTTCAGAAGTTACACTCCGACCACAAAGTCCTGATGCAGAGTGTCGGCCAGTTGGGCCAGAAATATGCTGGCGACATTGCCCGTCTTTCGCAGGAATTGCAGCCGCAAAAAGAAAAATGGGCGGCTGACCTGAAGGAGTTGGCAATAAAAAACATGACACCGGAGCAGCAGGAGAAACTGGGGCAGATGGCTAGCCGCATGCACCACCGCGGTGGTGCTAACCGATTCTTCAAGCCTGCTATGTTTCTGCTAATGGACCCCAGCGCACCAAGCAGCCCGGAGCGTGAGTTGGGCAATACGATGGTGTATCCTAACCCGGCCGTAGCGAGCAGCCAGCTGGAATACGAAGTAAAAAAGGCTGGTCCTGTTACAGTGGAGCTGCTCGATAGCCGTGGCAATGCGCTGCGTACGGTAGCGAATGAAACCAAGCAGGAAAAAGGCCAGCACACAGTGCAGGTAAATATTTCAGACCTGCCAGTTGGCACTTATTTCTACAAAATCACTACGAAGTCGGGCTCCGAAACCCGCCGCTTCGTGAAAGAATAACCTGCTTCCATTCTTCGTTGAAAGCCAGCCTGCTCCCAGGCTGGCTTTTTTCGTTGACAGAAACCAGAGGCTGGCTTCTCGCGCTCCGCCGTCCGCTAGTATCTTTACACCCTATGCTTCGCAATCCGCTTACTTGGCTCCTGTTCTTGATTGTTTCCACGGCGCTGGCTGCCTGTTGTGGCTCCGTGGCCTGCGACTGTCAAGACTCGCTCGACGATGCGGTGTATTTCAACTTCAACCTGAGCTCAACAGCCCCCAACCGCCTCGATTCGGCGGCAGTAGATACCGTTTTCTTCGTGCGGCAGCTGCTGCCCTACCGCGACACCGTTACCACGGGCCAGCCGGCCATTGACACCATTCAGCTGCTCCGGGTTGGGCGCGAGCGGGGCACTAGTGTGGTACTGAACAACGCCCAGCCGTTCGGGCAGCGCGGCACCCGCAAACTCAATCAGTATTCATACAAGCTGTATCTGGGCAAGCGCAGGGCTCCCACGGCAAGCTTTGTTATCGACAGTATTCAGCTCGAAGACCAACTGAAAGGCGACGGCTGCTGCACTTGCAACAGCAACGTAAAAAAACTGGTCTTCCTCCGAGGTACCCCCACCCCCATTGATGCCTCCGACCCCAGTGGCCAGGATCAGGCCGTACCAGTAACCCTCAACCGCTAGCAGCAAGAAAAGGCCACTCAAGCTCTTCTGGCACGACCAATGCCGGGGCACACACGTATAGTAGAGGCACACAGAAGCCCAGCCGCAATGATTTGGCTATCTTCGGTGTTGTTGCTGTACCTATGCTACCCGAAACTACCGTTGCCCGCCCGGCCCAGTCCGTTTTTCCGTTCAAATCCACGCTCAGCTTAGAGCCAATCATTGCGTATTGGAAGTCGCGTGAGGACGACCCGAACCCGGGTGTGTCGTTGCTGGCCCGCTCCATTGGGGAAAGGGTTGCCACGGAAACGTGGTGCCGTGGCCCCATCACCGACATGAGCGTGCTTGAATGCAACTGCGACCTGGTAGACACGCTGATGCTGGCCATGTTTCCGCCCGCCTCGTTCCGCTTCGATATCAGCGGGGCCATTGCGCCATTTCAGCGCTACAGCTTCTACCATACGCCGCGCTTCGCCGAGGTGCTTCTGAAGGCCGCCAAAAACATCAAGCAGCCGCTCAATATCGACGCGCGTACGCTGGATGTGCACACGGCGCGCATGGCCTACCAGCTCATTCTGGACAAGGTATATGGCGTACAGATGCCGCATCATGGGTCCATTATCTTCACCGTACCCGACTACAGTATCGGCCTTTATCGGCACTATGGCGTAGAGTTCGACTCTACGTTCCTGGATGTGCGCGTGGTAGGCACACGCCCCGAACTGACTTCGGAACAGATTGAGCTACTAACTCGAAACCCGCACCGGGTGGACTTGTGGCAGCAGCTGTTGCCGCCCGACTTGTTTGAGTTGGAAGGCTTCAATATCCTGCACCTAGTTGACGTAACAGACCAAGAAATTCTGTCGGAGCTGAAATACGACCTGCTGGAGCGCGACGTGCTGCAGGCCTCCGACCGGCTGGAGCAAATCCAGGAGAAGCTACGGGTACTGTTTAAGCGGCCGTTTCTGCAGCTTGGCATTGCGGCGTACGACGAGAAAAAGCGGGCTTTTGTGGATTTTGGCCGCAAAATCAACCACAGCTTCCTGACCAAGCAGCTGCACAGCCAGGATGCCGGCTCTGGCTTCCGCCAGATCTATTCGGAGCTGTGGCAGAACCGCCAGCCGCTGGTGCTGGAAGACGTAGAAACGGCCGCCATTCCCGAGGACCTGCGCCAGCAGATTCTCAGCATCGGCATCCGGTCGGCCATTCTGGCGCTGCTCCCCTACGGCGACGATACGGTGGGTCTGCTGGAGTTGGGCTCTCCGAATATCGGCGACCTAGACGAGTTCGATATTGAGACAGTAGCGCAATTTGTGCCGCTGTTTGCCGTCGCGGTGAAACGAAACGCCGAGGAAATCCAGACCCGCGTTCAGTCCATCATCAAGGAAAAGTTTACGGCCATTCATCCGAGCATGGAATGGCGCTTCACCAACGCAGCCGAAAACCTGCTGCAGAAGCAGGAAGATGGTAACCGCAACGCCGAAATGGAGGCCATCATTTTCCATGATGTATACCCGCTGCATGGTTCCTGCGACATTCGGGGCTCCAGTACGGCCCGCAACGAGGCCATCCAGGGTGACCTGATTGAGCATCTTACCCTGGCCAATAAAGTTCTCAAGAAGGCCTCCGAATTTCAGGCGCTGCCCATTCTGGATGAGCTGAAATTTTATGTCAATAAGAATCTGCGGCGGCTACGCCAGACCCTGATTTCCGGGGACGAAGTAAGCATCTTCGAGTCGCTGAAGACGGAAGTGGAGCCGCTGTTTGAATACCTGGGGCAGAATACGCCCGAACTGCAGCCGGTTATCACGCAATACTGGTCAAATATTGATGCGGAGTTGGGTATCCTCTATAAGCGCCGCAAAGCCTTCGAGGAAAGTACCACGCTGCTCAACGATACGGTGAGCGACTACCTGGACGAAGAGGAGGAAAAGGCGCAGCAGATGTTTCCGCATTACTTCCAGCGCTTCAAAACCGACGGCGTGGAGTATAACATCTACGTGGGAGCTTCGCTGGTAGAGCACAAGCCCTTCGACCTGGTTTTCCTGAAAAACCTGCGTTTGTGGCAGCTGCTGACCATGATTGAAATTACGCGCCGCACGGTGGCTCTCAAGCCGCAGCTGCCCGTACCGCTGGAAACCACCCAGTTGATTCTGATTCATAGCCAGCCGCTGGCCATCCGGTTCCGGCAGGATGAGCGCCAGTTTGACGTAGACGGGGCCTACAACATCCGCTACGAAATCATCAAAAAGCGCATCGACAAGGCGACGGTGCAAGGCACTGGCGAGCGGCTTACGCAGCCCGGCCACATTGCGCTGGTCTACTCGCAGCAGCGCGAAGCCGACGAGTACCTCGAATACCTCGACTATTTGCAGGACCGGGGCTTGTTGGAGCCCGAGATAGAAGAACTGGAGCTAGAAGAGCTGCAGGGCGTGAAAGGCCTGCTGGCCTTGCGGGTGAAGGTGAAAGTTTAGCATATACAACAGACCAGCCGCTCAATACTTCTCCTGGAGAAATATTGAGCGGCTTTTTTCTGCCCCCATACTACAGAAAGCGTTACAACTGCTTAGTATTGGGTTGAAGAATCTGCTATGCGCGTATTGCTTACGGCTTGTCTGCTGTTGTTTTGGTTGCCTGGCTGGAGCCAACGGTTCGTGCTTCCCGATGGCGAGTACATGGATACGACCGTCAGCCGACAGGCGGGATGCCAACTGAAGCCTACGGCCCGCTACTACAGCGTGAATGGCAAGTACCCGCGCAGCTCCGATACGCTGCGCGAGCAAGCACAGGCGTTTTTGCAGCGTGGCGGCCACACGTACACAGGGAGCGGCTACATCACGTTCCGGTTTGTAGTAGACTGCAGCGGTAAACGGCTGCCCCGCACTCAAGTGCTACAAACGGATGCCCGCTACCAGCAATACCGTTTTCAGCCGGAACTGGTGGAGAAATTATACGCCTACCTAAACACGCTCAACGACTGGCGCATAGCCCGCAGCCCCAACGGCCAGGAAACTGCGAATTACATTGCCTACATAGCCTTCAAAATCAATCATGGGAAAGTTGTGGCGGTGTGCCCCTAGTCTGTTGCTGGGGCTGCTGAGCGCCCATCTGAGTTCCTGCCAACCCACCACCTCTGGGCAGCCACCTGCCGCACAGGCGCTGCCCGACAAGTGCAGTAGCCGCCAGTACCAGGACAGCTTGGTTAGCAGGTACATTGAGCACGGAGCCCAACGGTTTAGCTACCTCGACCCACGCTGGACGCAATATTGCGACAGTCTGATTGCTGTCTGTCCCAACATTGCGGTAGCGTACCGGGAAAAGGCCATTCCGCTCATCAAAGACGGTAAGTTTGAGGAAGCCTTTGCGCTGGAAGACAAGGCGGTGGCACTGAATCCCAAACAGTGGCTGGCATATCGGGGCTTCCTGAAATGCATTTTTGCTAAGGACTACGAAGGTGCCATTCTCGATTTCCAGGCGGCCGCCCGGCTCACGCCCAACGGTCTGGAAATGGACCACACCTATCCCTTCTTTGAGGGCCTTTGCAACCTGGAGCTAGGTCGCTATGCCCAGGCCGAAGCCAGCTTCAAGCAGGATATGCAGCAGCAGCGTGGCCCCGACGGCCAGCGTGACATCCATTTCAACACGCTGTTCTATGTAGGCGTGCTCTACTATGAAATGAAACAGTACGAAGCTGCCGCTACCTATCTGGGCCGCTGTCTCAGCACTTACTCTCAGCATCCCGACGCTAACTACTACCTGGCTCTGGTGAGCCGCGCCCGCGGCAATGAGCCGCTGGCCAGGCTTCATCTGGAACTAGCCCAGCAGGTACTGCGCAAGGGCTACACCATGAATGAGGACAACCTGTACTACTCCAACTATCCCCACCAGATAACTGCCTACGAAGTAGCCACTGCACTGGCCCCGGCGCCCCGTTGATGCCCCTCAAACCTGCTGCTCTTCCCGCCAAAACAGCCGCAGTGCAGTGCGCAACAGAATCAGCCAGAGCAGACCAGCCGCAAAGCCTGCCAGCACATCGGTGGCGTAGTGTACTTGCAGATATACCCGCGTTAGGCCAATAAGCACTGCCCACAGTAACAGCAGAACAGCCCAGGCCGGGTGCCGGCCGTGCCGCCAGAGTAGCCAGGCCAGGCAACCATACAGCGCCATTCCAATCATGGCGTGGCCGCTGGGAAAGCTCAGCCCCAGTTGGGAAAGCAGCGCAGTAGCCGGGCGCGGCCGTTGGAAATGCGTTTTGAGCAACTGGTTGAAAAAAGTAGCTCCGGCAACGGCCAGAAACACTTCCAATGCTTCTCGCTTATGCCCCCACCAGCGCAGGCCGGCCGGAACAAGCACCCCGGCTCCCACCAGAAAAGGCAGCGAAGCAAAGAAGGTCACGACATGCACCCCACTAGTCAGGGCAGGCCAGGCGGCACGTAGCGCATTGGCGTGTCCGATAGCCCAGTTGTCGAAGGTGAGGGAATGAGCCACAAACACCACGCGCGTGAGGTAGAAAAACACCCCCAACGACGCCAGAAACACCCCTCCTACCAGCAGAATTTCCACGGTCAGGAAACTGAACAGAGTGAGCAGACGAGCGGTGAGCTTCTTCATGAACCACAGCGTTACACGGATATGTACGGATTTTGTAGTCGCTGCCGACAATACACCAGGGCCACTTTCCTCACCAAGTAAGCACAGCATTCTGATTAGTTGCCAATCAAAACAAGCTTACGTTGCGTCGGGCCATTCCTACGGCTGCCCCCCCCATACCATTCACCCGTTTCAGGTTCAGCCCCGATGCGGGGCAAATAAAAAAGCCGGCCCATTTCTGGACCGGCTTTTGTGCGCTCGGAGAGACTCGAACTCTCACACCTTTCGGAACTGCCGCCTGAAGACAGCGCGTCTACCAATTTCGCCACAAGCGCAGCACGTGTATCAAGCTCCATTTCCCTTGCGGGGTGTTGTTTGATGCTGCAAAGATAGAGACAAGTTGCGGCACCAGACAAGCTCCGCCGAAAAAAAGCCGATAATTTTCCTGCAATAAATTAGCTTTACGAGCTATTCAGGCTGTTTTTCAGCTAATTGCGGATTATTTTTGAATTGCATTTTCACGCGGGTTTCTATCCGTTTTAGTACCGGAATAGCCACTACCAGCCACACTAGCCCGGCCGTGAAGCCTGCCAGCACATCAGTAGCGTAGTGCACACGCAGGTAAACTCGGGTCAGGCCAATGAGCAGAATCAGCAGGACTAGGATGCTGGTCAGTAGCCACCGCAGCCACCGCTGCTCCACGTGGGTCTGCACCAAGTACACAAGCAAGCCATAGAAGGAGGCCGAAATCATAGCGTGCCCACTCGGAAAGCTCAGCCCCGAAGCAGATACCAGCGGCAGCAGGGGCCGGGGCCGGTTGTAGAAGTTTTTCAGCACCAGATTGAGCGTGATGCTGCCCAACGCCACTACCGGTATCAGCAGCGAATACCAACGGTGCCGCCGCAATACCAGAAACCAGCCGATGAGCAGGCAGCCGGCAACGGTAATGAAATTGCGGGAGGCGAAAAACGTAACAGCTTCCACCCATTGCTGCTTTGGACCCAGCAGCCGTCGGGCCCACTGAAATGCAGCAGCATCGAAGGTGGCCGCATCTTGGTCGAATACCTCCCGGCCCAGCGCCAGAAAACCCACCACGCCGATAATGCCGAGCAGCAGGGTGATGGTAAATTCGGTGAGGAACAGGGTGAGTCCGGCCAGTAAGCGGCGCAGGTGATTGGTCATAGAATGAAAAGTAGCGTAAGCGGTAGCTTGCGCCCGGCCAACGGCTTGCGGCAAGTGAGGAGCATCTTCACGTACGAACAAACCGGGTAAGAGGTCGGGCAGCCCTTCCGCCGCCCACAACGCACCTACCAACTTTGCATGCGTTTTTCCCTGCCTGATTCCGGCTTCGACCGGGTAGCGGCCTTCTACGACCCATTGGCGCGCCTGGTGTACGGGCGTAGTCTGCAGGTCGCACAGCAGGCGGCCTTGGACGCCGGGCTACCGGCCGGGGCGCCGCGTCTGCTCATTATCGGGGGTGGCACGGGCTGGATACTGCCGGAAGTACTATGCCGCCGTCCGCAGGCGCATGTGCTGTACCTGGAGGCGTCGCCACAGATGCTGGCTCGCTCACAGGCGCTGCTGGCGCGGGAGTTGCCGGGTGCCGCCGCGCAGGTGGAGTTCCGGCTCGGCACGGAAGCGGCTCTCACTCCTGCCGATGCGTTTGATGGCATCATCACCTTTTTCTTTCTAGACCTGTTCGAGCCGCAACGTCTGCGCCGCATTGTGGAGTGCCTGAGTGAAGTCCGGCAACCTCTGGCTCCGTGGCTGCTGGCCGATTTTGCGGCGCCGCAACGCTGGTGGCAACGCGGGCTGCTAACGGCTATGTACGGTTTTTTCCGGCTTACTACCGGCATCAGCGGGCATGCCCGCCCTCCTATTCAGGCGGAGCTGACGCGTGTGGGGCTGGCACTAGAGTACCGCGTGGTGTCCTTCGGCGGCATGGTGGAGGCAGAAGTATGGCAGCATAGTAGTGCAACCCTTGGCCCAGGATGAGCGCCACTCGGCTTGTGTGGTGAAGTGTGGCTTCATCTTACATTTACAGCCGTCCCTCATTCCTCCTTTTCTCTTTTGCACTATGCGGAAATCAGCCGCTTTGCTTTTCCTGGTACTGCCGTTGGCTTTCGGCCAGCCCGCAGCTGCCCAGGCCCCGGTTCAATACAATGTGGCTTTCCCAAACGCCGTACACCACGAGGCGCGCATCAGTGTGACGTTTGCAGGAGTACCGGCCGGACCGCTGCAGGTGCGGATGGCCCGCTCCTCGCCGGGCCGCTACGCGCTGCATGAATTCGCCAAAAACGTCTATGAGGTATCGGCCACGGATTCTAAAGGCAAAACCCTAGTTGTGCAGAAGCCTGACCCATACGGCTGGGACGTAAGCGGCCACGATGGCACGGTCGTCTTCACTTACACCCTGTTCGGTGACCGGACCGATGGTACCTATGCTGGCATTGACAGCTACCACGCGCACCTGAACATGCCCGCCACACTGGCTTTCGCGCGCGGGCTGGAGCAGCGCCCGGCGGAAGTGAAGTTCGACATGTCCCAGGGCTGGACTGCCGCTACGCAGCTACGGCCTGATGCGGCCAAAGGCACCTATTTCGCGCCCAACCTGCAGTATCTTATGGATTCGCCTACGTCGCTGGGTCCGCAGAAGGTGCGCAGCTGGCAGGAACGCGGCAAAACCATAGAGCTGCAGGTGCTGCACAAGGGCACTGATGCTGAGCTGGACGCCTATGCCGAACAAACCAAGAAGGTAGTACGCGAGGCCGCTGCCATTTTCGGCGGCCTGCCCGACTATGATTTCGGGCGCTACACCTTCATTGCCAACTACCTGCCCCAGACCAGCGGCGACGGTATGGAGCACCGAAACTCTACTTCGCTCACCAGCAACCGCCCCCTGAGCGGCCCCGGCGCCCTGGACAATCTAGGAACCGTGTCGCACGAGTTTTTCCATAGCTGGAACGTGGAGCGTATTCGGCCGCAGGACCTCGAACCGTTCAATTTTGAGCAAGCCAACATGAGCAGTGGGCTCTGGTTTGCGGAAGGCTTCACGCAGTATTATGGCGAACTGCTGCTGCGCCGCTCGGGGGCCTACACCGATGCCGAATACTTGCAGGAAGCCGTGGGGCCGCTGGTAAATGCCATGCTCAATTCGCCGGGGGCGGCCCGCTACTCGCCGGTGTACATGAGCCAGCAGGCCCCGTTTGTGGATGCCGCTGCCGCCATCGACCCGAACAACCGCGCAAATACGTACCTGAGCTACTACTACATTGGGGGAGCCAATGCGCTGGCCCTTGACCTGCTGCTGCGCCAGAACCACAAAACCGACCTGGACACCTACATGCGGGCCGTATGGGAGCAACACGGCAAAGCTCAGCGCGACTTCGCTCCGGCCCGGCCCTATACGCTGCTAGACCTACAGCGCATTCTGGGGGAAGTATCTAAGGACACGGCTTTTGCCGGCAATTTCTTCCGGCGCCACATCTACGGTCACGAGCTACCCAAATTTGATGAGTTGCTAGCTCCGGCGGGCTTGCAGGTGCGCCGCGCCCGCGCCGGCCTGGCCAGCCTGGGAGGCCGCACCACTTTCAACCCCGCCGACAGCTCGGCCACGCTCGGTACCACGCTCCTTGGCAGCGCCCTGTATCAAGCCGGCCTCGACCGGGAAGATGTGCTGCTGAAAGTAGATGGCCAGCGCCTGCCCACCAGCCAAGCACTCCAGAAACTACTGGCCGCGCACAAACCCGGCGACACGGTTCCGCTGGAAGTGCGCACCCGCACCGGAGTGCGCACTATGCCCGTCACGCTGCAGGAAGACCTGACGCTGGAAGTAGTACTGCTGCCCAACGCCACCCGCAAGCAATTGGCGTTTCGCAAGGCTTGGCTAGCTAGCAAGGTGAAATAGGCTGCGCAAGCTGCTTTTAACAAAAAGGCCCCTGTTCCGCGGAACAGGGGCCTTTTTGTTGGGCAGAAACTGGTCCATTACCGGCGACGCCCGAAGATGCGCAGCAGGAACAGGAACAGGTTTACGAAATCCAGATATAGCGTGAGGGCACCCAGCACAGCGGCTTTGCGGTCGGTAGCTTCGTCTTCATAGCCGAGGAAAGCCAGCATTTTCACTTTCTGGGTGTCGTAGGCGGTGAGGGCCGTGAAGAGCAGCACGCCTACAAAGCTGGAAATCCAGTACAGAGTCGAGCTATTGAGAAACAGGTTTACTACCGAGGCAATGATAAGGCCGATAAGCCCCATGAACAGCAAATTGCCCCAGCGTGACAGGTCGGTACGGGTGAAGTAGCCGTACAGGCTCATCACGCCAAAAGTGCCAGCGGTAATGAAGAAAGTCGAGGAAATCGACTCCATAGTATACACCATGAAGATGATGCCCATTGTAAGCCCATTGAGGACTGAATAGCCGATAAATGCCGCCGTAGTGGTACCCGCCGACCAGTCGAAAGCCTTGCGCGACAGGAAGCCTACTACCGCAATTTTGGCCAGCAACAAGCCCAGGAATACAAACCGGTTGCCGAACACCAGTTCCTGCAACACTGGCAGAGACGCCACCGCCATAGCCACGGCTCCGCTCACGGCCAGGGCCCCGGCCATCCAGCCGTATACCTGCGTCATGAAGCGCGACATCACCTGCGAGGCCTCTTCCGGCGAGAGAGTTAACTGGGGTTGCGGCTCCTGATAATCTTCAGAAGTAAAATCTTCCATGAAAAATAGAATTGGGAGTGAGAGATAAAGACGAGGCAAATTAAGCGTTTGCACCGCACGAAACTATACCGGCTACGGGGCCGGTTGCGCTACCTTTGCCGCATGCCCACTCCGGACCGCCGCCTGTCCCATATCTACCTTATCATCCTCATCGACGTGATTGTGGGGGCGGCTATCGGGCCAGTGATGCCGGAGTTTGTACGCGGGCTGCCGGAGCCACAACTGTGGCTTTCGGTCGGCACGGGGCTGTTTCTGGGAGTGCAGCTGTTTTCGGCGCCGGTGCTGGGGCGGCTTTCCGATGGATACGGGCGGCGGCCCATCTTCATTTTGTCGGCGGTGGGTACGCTGCTGGCGAATGCGCTGCTGCTGCCGGTGCGGGCAGGGTTGTTTTTCGTGAACCGGGCTTCCGATGGCCTCACCAACGGCATGTACGCCACCGTGCGCTCGGCCATCACCGACATTTCAGACCCGGACAAGTTGTTCAAAAACCTGGGGGTCGAGGGCGCCATCATCTCGCTGGGCTTTGTGCTGGGCCCCATGGTGTCGGGGGCGCTGCTGACGGTGTTGGAGGTGCCAACGGGCCAGGAGGCAACGTATGTGGTGCGGCTTGGACTGGTGCTGGCGGCCCTGAACGTGCTGCTGAGCTTATTTTTAGGCGAAACCCACACCCAGCGCAACGGCGTGCGGGGCGCGGAGTTGCGCAGTGAGTTGGCGCTAGCCCTCAATCCGCTCACGCTCTGGGCACGGCTGCGCGAAAAGGATGCTGCCACGCCCGGCGTGCGCCGCATTGTGCTGACGCAGGTGGCTCTTACGCTCAGTACGGGCTATTATTTCTACATGGTACCCTTCATGAGCATGGGCGAGCTGCAGATGGATGCCCGCTCTATCTCCTACTTCTTCATGTGCTTTGGGGCGCTCAGCATTGTGCTCAACTACGTGTTCTACACCTACTTCGCCGACCGGATCAACCAGCGCCGGGCCATTGTGTGGCTGGCGGCGCTGGGCGTGCCCGTGCTGGCAGCCTATGGGCTGGTAGGCACATCGGTGGTGGCGCTTTATGTGCTTGTCATCATCGACTGCCTGACGCTGTCCTTGATTCAGGGCCTGCTGGAAGGCCTGCTGGCCCAGCGCACCACCGATGCCGACCGGGGTGAGATATTCGGGCTGAACCAGGCATTTCAGGGGCTGGCCAGCTTCGTAACGACGCTGATATTCGGGGGACTTTCGGTGCTGGACCTGCGGCTGCCGTGGGCGTGGTTTGCGCTGTGTCTGGCTGCTGTGGCCGGTTTGGCCGCATGGCGAATGCCAGCCGTGCAAAAGCCCACAGCATAAAGCCAGCCGTGAGCAATGCGCCGACTACAACCGTGTGTCTTTTGCCTGGCAAGCCGTACCTTTTCAGGAGCAAACCTGCTTCGGTGCCACTTTTCCGGGCAGTTTTGCGTCTATTACGTATCTGCCGTTCTATTTTCGCCGCGCTATGCTTCGTCTTTCCACTCTCGCCGCCTTTCTGCTGCTTACCGGCAGCGCCTTCGCCCAAACCGACTTCACGCCGGCCGCTACGGCCGGGCTCGGGGCGCCACTGCTGCCGGGTTTGCGCGGGCCGCGCCAGAATATTCAGCTCAGCGCGGGCATGATGACGGCCGGCCGGCTGGGCACTGCGGCTTATCTGAGCCCGGTTGCCAGCTACCGCCTCGCGCAGCGCCTCACGGTATTCGGGGGCCTCACCTACCTACGCGTGACACCCGGCCCGGCTTATTATCCCAGCGCGTCCGCCGATAACCAGTTGCGCCCCTGGGCTGGCTATAACCAGTTTCTGCTGCAGGCTGGTGCGCAATATGCGGTGTCGCCACGGCTGGCGCTTACTGGCACGGCTTGGAAAGAAATTCCAAACGGTCAGCCCCGCATCAATCCGTACGCCGGCTTTGGCAGCATGGGCTCGGGCATGAGCCTGCGGGCCGACTATTTAATTACAGAGAACTTCTCGGTTTCGGGTGGGCTGCGCATGAGCAACGGCCAAGGCCCGGCATTTCCAGGGTATACGCCGGGCCTGTCGGGCGGCTTCTGGTAGGCCTTTTGCGCACTTCTGCTATCAGCAAAGCCCCGGAACCTTCCGGGGCTTTGCTGTTTCTTTGCTATTCCTACTGCTTCATTCCGCTTTATGGCCTCAGCCCCACGCTACGTCAGCAATCCGCAGCTGCGCATTATCAAACCCAACTATCCCGGCAACAAAATGATAGGCCGGGAATACTGCAATGCCGAGGAGCTGTATGAACCGACTTTCGGCAGGGTGCTGAAGTGGCAGCTGAGCGAGAACCCACAGAAGCAGGAGAAGAAAGCCGACACCTGGGTGCCGGACGTGGTGGACTGCACAGCGTTTCTGCAGGGCACCGAGGATGGATTGGTCTGGTTGGGGCACGCCTCCTTTCTGCTGCGCGTGGGCGGCAAGCTATTGGCTTTCGACCCACTGCTGTTTTCGTCCCTCGGTCTGCGACGCCGCCACGCGCTGCCCTGCCATCCCGAAGACCTGCTGGGCATCGACTACCTGCTGCTCAGCCACGGCCACCGCGACCATCTGGACGATAAATCTGTACGGCTGCTGGCCCGCCAGAACCCCGGCATGCAGATATTGACGTCGCTGAGCATGACGCCGCTTTTGCGCGGCATGGCACCCGGGTTGCAGGTGCAGGAAGCTGGCTGGTGGCAGCAGTACAACCTGGGCGAGCAGGCCCCTTTCGAGCTGTTCTACCTGCCCGCCTCGCACTGGCACCGCCGCGGCCTCACCGACCTGAACCAAGTGCTATGGGGCTCCTTCCTGCTGCGCCTGCCTGACGGCCGCACCGTCTATTTTGCTGGCGACACTTCTATGGCGGGCCATTTCGAGGAAATTGAGAAGCAGTTTGGCCCGCTGGATACCGTCATCATGCCGATTGGAGCCTACAAGCCCGCCTACATGATGCAGCTCAGCCACGTAAATCCGCACGAGGCCGCCAAAGCGGCCAACCTGCTGCGCGCCGGCCACGTGGTGCCCATGCACTACGGCACCTTCGACCTCAGCGACGAACCGGCCTCCGAGCCGCTGCACGAATTGCAGCAGGTAGCGCACGGTGGCATGCTGCGCGGCGAGTTGCATGCGCCAGCTGTGGGTGAAGTGCTGCGCTGGCAGGAGTGGGAATAGCGAAAGAGCCAGCCAATACACTTACCCTCCGAACGTAAGTACCGGCAGCTACCGGACCAGGCGATACTTCTACGGCTGCTTACTAGGGTCCGGATAGTTGTGGCAGGCACTGTATCTTTGCCCTCTATTTTCCCGGCCTTCTATGTCCCCCACCCTCATCCTGAGCCTGATTGCGGGCTACTTCGTTGTTCTCATCATCATTTCGATTCTCACTTCGCGCAAGGCGACCAGCGAATCGTTCTTTATAGCTAACCGCAACGCTCCGTGGTACATGGTGGCGTTTGCCATGATTGGCACCTCCCTTTCCGGGGTCACGTTCATCTCCATTCCGGGCATGGTAGCTACGCAAAGCTGGAGCTACATGGCCGTGGTGCTGGGCTACATTGTGGGCTATCTGGTTATTGGCACCGTGCTCATGCCGCTCTACTACCGGCTGCGGCTCGTGAGCATCTACACATATCTGGAGCAGCGGTTCGGGTTCTGGAGCTACAAGACCGGCGCGTTTTTCTTCCTGCTTTCCCGGGCAGTAGGTGCGGCATTCCGGTTGTTTCTGGTGGCGGGTGTGCTGCAGCTGGCCGTGTTCGATGGGTTGGGCGTGCCGTTTGCCGTCACGGTTACCATCAGCATCCTGCTGATTTACCTCTACACCTTCCGCGGCGGCCTCAAAACCATCCTCTGGACCGATACTTTCCAGACGATGGCCATGCTGCTCTGTGTGGGCGTGAGCATCTATCTGATGGCCGATGAACTGAACCTGGGCTTTGCCGGGTTGGTGAAAACGGTGAAGGAAAGCGCCATGTCGCAGATCTACTTCTCCGACCCCAAAGACGACAAGTTTTTCTGGAAGCAGTTCGCCTCGGGCGCCTTCATCACCATCGTCATGACCGGCCTCGACCAGGACATGATGCAGAAAAACCTGAGCTGCCGCAGCCTGCCCGACGCCCAGAAAAACATGTTCTGGTTCACGCTGGCTATTGTAATCGTAAACGTGTTCTTCCTGTCGCTGGGCGTGCTGCTCTACCAGTTTGCCGCCGCCAAAGGCATTGCGCTACCCACTGATGCTGTTACCGGCAAAGTCATCGGCGACAACGTGTTTCCGCTGCTGGCCACCAACCACTTCTCGCTGTTTGCGGGCATCGTGTTTATTCTGGGCATCATTGCCGTTACCTATGCTTCCGCCGACTCGGCTCTGACGGCCCTCACCACCTCGTTCTGCGTGGATATGCTCGACATCAAGCAGCACGACGAGGCTAAGCAGAAGCGCCTGCGCCACCTCACGCACTTCGGCTTTTCGCTTGTGCTGATTGTGATTATCCTGATTTTCCGGGCCATCAACGACCAGAGCGTCATCACGGCCGTGTTTAAGGCGGCTGGTTATACCTACGGACCGCTGCTGGGCCTTTACTCCTTCGGGCTCTTCACGGGCCGCGGCGTGCACGACCGGCTGGTGCCTTTTGTGTGCGTGGCCGCGCCCCTGATTACGTGGTTCATCAATGCCAACTCCAAGGCGTGGTGGGGCTACGAGTTTGGCTTCGAAATTCTGATGCTCAACGGCCTGATTACATTCCTGGGGCTGTTGGCTGTTTCGCGCCCCCGCGAAGTAGCAGCCGAATTGAACCCTGCTCTATAAGGCGTGTTTAGGGGAAGTCGGCGTACCTTTGCGCCCGCTTCTATCGCCCCGCCCGGGGGCTACCCGCTCCTATGAAACATCTGTTCTTCATCTTGCTGCTCGTAGCTTCGGGCGGTATGGCACTGGCTCAGCAGCCTGCTCCACCGACTAAGCAGCCCATCGAGTTGAAGGCCGGCCGCATGCAGGCGCAGGCCCGCCCCGCCGCCAACCGCCCCGATGTGGCCCCGCAGTACGTGGGTGGCGCGCAGGCAATGGGCGCCTTTTTTCAGGAGAACATAAAGTATCCGGAAGCCGCGCGCGTCAAAAGCCTTACCGGCAACGTGGAAGTCACGGCCACGGTCGGCGCAGATGGCCGCCTGAGCAACCCGGTAGTGGCCAAGTCCCTGTCGCCGGAGTGTGATGCTGAGGCGCTGCGGGTACTGGCCCTCATGCCGGCCTGGAAACCCGCCACCCGCAAGGGCGAGCCGGTACCGGTACAGGTCAGACTGCCGGTGCCTTTCGCCAACGGCAGCATTCTGAAGGTGGAGCAGGGAAAAACGAAATTTGAATAGCAATACCAGACATAAGCAATGAGGAGTGAGAAGCAGGCTCTGTTCTGTTTCTCACTTCTTGTTTCTTCCTTTTAGATTGGAATGGCCCGAAGCGGAATGAATACCAGCGGCATCGACCTTGCGCCGGTGCCCGAGAAAAAGAAACTCAGCAAAGAAAGTTTTCAGCGCGGGCTGCGGATTTTCCGCTTCACGCTGCCCTACCGGGGCAAGTTCATTATTGGGCTGCTGCTGCTGGCGTTCAGCACCAGCACGTTTCTGGCGTTTCCGTGGGTAGCTGGCAAACTGGTAGATGCCGCCAACCACAAGCCCGTGTCGCTGCCCGGCGGCCTCGTGCTCGACATCGACCGGATTGCGCTGCTGCTGTTCTGCATCATTGTGCTGCAGGGGCTGTTTTCTTTTGGCCGGATCTGGTTTTTTACGCAGGTAAGCGAGTTTACCGTGCGCGACATTCGGCGGGGACTGTACCAGAAGTTCATGCACCTGCCCATCCCGTACTTCGAGACGCACCGCGTAGGCGAAATCAACTCCCGCATCACCACCGATGTAGCACAGATTCAGGATGCTTTTTCGCTGACTCTGGCCGAGCTGTTCCGGCAGGTTGTGACGCTGCTCTTCAGCATCGGGGCCATTATGATGGTCAGCATCAAGCTGTCCTTGTTTATGCTGGCCACTTTTCCACTGATTGTAGGGCTGGTATTTCTGTTCGGGCGCAACATCCGCGCCCTGGCACGCACGACGCAGGATGAGCTGGCTAAAACCAACATCATTGTGGCCGAAACGCTGCAGGCCATCAACACGGTGAAGGCTTTCACCAACGAGGGGTTTGAAGTAGACCGTTATAACTTCTCGCTGAACCGGGCCGTGAAAGCAGCCCTGCGCGGCAATATGTACCGGGGCGCTTTTGTCTCCTTCGTGATTATCGGGCTGTTGGGAGGCATTATTCTGGTGCTCTGGCGTGGGGCTACTCTTGTCAGTTCAACCGGGCCCGACCACCTCGAAATTGGCCAACTGGTGTCGTTCATCATTTATACCGGCTTTGTGGGTGCTTCCGTAGGCGGCCTTGGCGAGCTGTACGGCAAGGTGCAAAGCACGCTGGGCGCGTCGGAGCGGATTCTGGAAATCCTCGACGAGCCCACCGAACCCACCCACCAGCCGCGCGTAGCCGGCCGGGCACCATTGCAAATCCGCGGCGACATCGACTACCAGAACGTTGCCTTTCGCTACCCTACCCGCCCCGACATGGCAGTACTCAAAGACATCAGCTTTGATATTCAGGCCGGCGAGAAAGTTGCGCTGGTAGGCCCGTCGGGGGCCGGCAAATCCACGATTGTGCAGCTGCTGATGCAATTTTACGAGCTAAGCGGCGGCAAGATTCTGATAGATGGCCGCCCCACCAGCCAATACGACCTTACGGAGTTGCGCGGGCACATCGGCATCGTGCCGCAGGAAACCATCCTGTTTGGGGGTAGTATCCGCGAGAATATTGCCTATGGCAAAACCGACGCGACCGATGAGGAAATTGTGTTGGCGGCACGCAAGGCCAATGCCTGGCAGTTTATTGAGTCGTTTCCGGAAGGGCTGGACACGCTGGTGGGCGAGCGGGGCATCAAGCTCAGCGGCGGCCAGCGCCAGCGGGTAGCCATTGCCCGCGCCATCCTGAAAAACCCAGCCATCCTGATTCTTGATGAGGCTACCTCTTCTCTCGACTCGGAAAGCGAGAAACTAGTGCAGCAGGCCATGGACGAACTGATGCAGAACCGGACCAGCATCATCATTGCCCACCGCCTCAGCACCATCCGCAAAGCCGACAAGATCCTCGTGATTGACGGCGGCCGCATCGTGGAGCAGGGCACGCATGAAGAATTAGCCCACAACGACAACGGCCTCTACGCCAACCTGCTCAAGCTGCAGTTTGAGCTGAGCTAGCACAAATATATTCCCGCTAGCTTTGTATTTCTGCGCCGCTTCGGAATCCGGAGCGGCCTATTTTTGTACTGTCCTTTCCCTGCCTGCTTAGCAGAACAGTACCTGACCACCGCCCCTTATGTCCGTCACCCGACTCAAACAACGTCTGGCTTTGCTTTCGCTCGTGGTGAGCTTGGCCCTGGTGCTGGTGAAGTTCTACGCCTATTTCCTGACCCGCTCACAGGCCGTTTTGACCGACGCCCTGGAGTCCATTATCAATGTGGTGGCTAGTGGGTTTGCCCTCTACAGCGTGTATCTGGCCAGTCTGCCCAAGGACGAAAACCACCCGTACGGCCACGGTAAGATTGAGCATCTGTCGGTAGGGTTTGAGGGCGGCTTGATTCTGATGGCGGGCGGCTTTATTTTCTATTCGGCCGTCAAGTCAATGCTGTATCCGCACACATTGGAGCAGCCGGGCTGGGGGATGGTGCTACTGGCCGCTACGGCCATCGTAAATCTGCTGGTGGGCTTTGTGCTGGTGCGGGCCGGCCGCCAGCACCACTCGCCGACATTGGTCGGGGATGGGCAACATCTCTATATCGATTCGCTCAGCACGCTGGTATCCTGTGCGGCGCTGCTGATGGTGCTGGTTACCGGCGACGTAGTTTTTGACTCTGCTGCTTCGGTGTTGCTGGGCGTGTTTATCGTCGTAAATGGTTACCGCATGGTGCGCCGCTCGGTGGGTGGCCTCATGGACGAGTCGGATGTGGCTACCGTGGCACAGGTAATCGGGGAGCTACAGACGCTGCGCCAGCCCGCTTGGATAGATGTGCACAACCTGCGCGTGCTGCGCTACGGGGCCAATCTGCACATCGACTGCCACGTGAGCATGCCCTACTATTTCAGCCTGGAAGAAGTGCATACCGAAGTGCACCGCATCGAGGATTTTATTCGCAGCCGGTTTGAGGTGGAAGTAGAAATGTTTGTGCACGCCGACCCCTGTTCGTTTGCCGCCTGCTCGCACTGCCACATGGCCGATTGTCCTGTGCGCCAACATGCCTTCACCCGCGAAATTCCCTGGACCGTAGCCAACGCCATGAAGGACGAGCGGCATTATCTGGCAGAGCAAGCGTAAGTAGATGTCAGCTAGCATTACTGTTTCCGAGACGCAGCTTAGCGCCCTTGAGTTTACCCGGATTCACCAGATTCAGGAGCAGCGCCGCTACCCGGACGCGGTACGGCAGCGCCAAATAGCGCCACTGGCTTCGCCGGCCGGCTGGAACTATTGGTGGGCCGTAGGGTGGCTTTTGCTGCTGCTTGCCGGCATCTGGTTGGCCCCTGAGCTTTGGCAGCGCTATCTGCGGCTGGCGCTATTTGCCTCCCTGGTTACAACCATCGGGCTGTTGTATCAGCGCTATGAATACCGAAAGGCATTCCGGCAAAGTCCCACAGCGGGCCTCCACACGAAGTTTGAGGTGTTGGAAACTGGTATAATCATCGAACACGAAGGCCGGTTTACTACCTTTCTGTGGCAGGAGTTCTATCGTATCCGGCACATCGAATCGTGGCTCCTGCTTTATCCTAACCAGGAGTATTGCTACTACCTGGATTTGCGCAACGTGCAACCGCCTGCTACTTCGTCTGAGGTGCTGAACAGGCTGACCAAACACAAACTTCTCACGCACTAGCTCTTGCCTGTTTATCCCCTGCTTGCCCCCGGTGTGTTGATGACGTCCGACGACTTCGTGGCCGTGAACTTCCGCCTGTGGCGGCGGCAGCGCCGCACCCGTTTCAACCACTGGCTGCTGGGCTTGGCGCTGCTGTTGCTGGCCGTAAGTGTAGCAGTTGATGTGGTACAGAATGGACACATTACAAACCTGAGCACACTGGCAATGCTGGCTGTAGGGCTGCTCTATGGCCTGTTGCGGATGGTGTTGGTGCGCTACCAACTGCGGCGTGGCTTCACGAAGAACCCTGCGAATCAGCAGCCCATTGACTTTGCTTTTGACACCGACCGACTGCGCGGCAGCAGTAGCGCCAGCACCTTTGCGGTGCGCTGGAACCAGTTGCAGCGTGCTATTCGCGTCGGCGACGACTGGCTGCTGCTCTACCCCAACGATGCAGCCTGCTACTACCTGGACCTGCGCCGCCTGCAGGCGCCGGCCACACCTGCCGACGTGCTGGCGCTGCTACGGGAGCAGCAGGTTGCGGTAGTGGAGTTGTAGCAACGTAGCTAATGCAACTTCCGTCGGAGGCTGTGTCTTTCGGCCGACAGTTATAAACCCGCGCTCCAACGCGGGTTTTGCTACTTTTGAGCCGCTACTCATTCTCACCTTTTTCTTTTCATGAAAGCTCTACTTTCTTTCTCTGCCGGAATGGCCCTGCTGGCGGTTGCGCCACTTACCACTCAGGCCCAGATCAGCACACCGCAGCCTAGCCCCAAAAGCACAATCCAGCAGCGTGTAGGCCTCACCGACATCACCATCACGTATTCGCGCCCCAGCGCCAAGGGCCGGGTTATCTTCGGTGATTCTACCTCGAAGGCCATTGTACCATATGCCAAACGCTGGCGCACGGGCGCCAACAACTCCACCACCATCAAGTTCTCAGACGATGTGACGGTGGAAGGCAAGAAAGTGGCGGCCGGCGAATACGCTCTGTACACGGTACCCGGCAAAACTACCTGGACGGTGGTGCTCAGTAAGGACACCAAGCAGGGTGGCAACGTGGCCAACTACAAGGACGCCGACAACGTGGCCAGCTTCTCGGTGAAGCCCTACAAAACAACCGTAAAGGCCGAAACCTTCACCATCAACTTCTCTGACCTGACGCCCGCCACGGCCAACGTGGACATGCTATGGGAAACGACCGGCGCCAAGTTCAAAGTGGTGGCCGACGTAGACCCCAAAGTGGTGGCACAGATTGACGAAAAGGTGACCAAAAACGCCTCGCCTAGCACCAACGACCTGGCCGCTGCCGCCGTCTACTACTACGACAACGACAAGGACCTGAAGCAGGCTCTGACCTGGATGCAGAAGGCCAACGAGAAAGACCCCAAATTCTGGAACGTGCACACCGAGGCTAAAATCCGGATGAAGATGAAGGACTACAAAGGAGCCCTCACGGCCGCCGAACAGTCGCGCACACTGGCCCAGACCGCCAAAAACACCGACTACGTAAAAATGAACGACGAAATTATTGCTGCCGCCAAAAAGAACGGCGCCAAGTAAGCAACTAGTTTTCAAGCACTAAAAAGGCCTTCCACTAATTAGTGGAAGGCCTTTTTAGTGTCTACTGTTTCCCCAGCTTTCTGGCTAAGCCAACTACAGCCCAGGCGGCTCTTCTGCTGTTAGGTCCTGTATAGCTGGCTCAGCGGGCAGCACTGCAGCCAGCAGCAGGCTCAACCCTACTACAATGCCGCTCCCAATGATATTGAACCAGAGGTAGCCGATATCGGTGCGCCAGAACAGCAGCAGCACTACCGCCTGGGCCACCACCGCCGACCAGAACACAGCTTTGCCACCCACGCGCTTCAGGAAAAAGGCGACCATGAAAATACCGAGAATGGTGCCATAGAACAGCGAGCCGAGAATATTCACGGCCTGAATCAGGTTTTCGAGGCGGGCGGCGAAGGTGGCAAAGCCGATGCCGAGCACGCCCCAGCCAATAGCCGCCCAGCGCGAAGCCTGCACATTGTGCGCCTCATCGGCGTGGGGGCGGCTGGGGCGGTACAGGTCGATGACGGTAGTAGAGGCCAGCGCATTGAGGCCAGCCGCCGCGGAGCCCATGGCCGCCGACAGCACTACAGCAATCAGCAGGCCCACCAAGCCCTGCGGCATATAGTTCAGCACAAACGTCAGGAACACGTAGTCGGTGTCTTTGGCTTCGGCGGAAGGCACGGCTTTCTTAAGCAGCACCTGGGCCTGTTGGCGCAGGCCGCGGGTGGCCGCGTTGGTCGCCTGCAAATGCGTCTGGGCGGCGGCCAGTTGGGCTGGGTCGTCGGAGTGCAGGGCTTCCACGAGTTGGGTAGTGGCCTGGCGGCGGGCCAGAAACAGGGTTTCGTGCGCGTCTTCCAGGGTGCGTAGTTGCGGACCGTACTCAGCAGAGCGGGCTACCCGGTCGTGCACGGGCCGGTTGAAGGTGAGCGGCGGCGGACTGAACTGATAAAACACAAACAGCAGCACCCCAATCAGTAGAATTCCGAACTGCATAGGCACTTTCACGAGGCCGTTCATGAGCAGCCCTAAGCGGCTCTGCGTGATACTGCGGCCCGCCAGGTAACGCTGCACTTGGCTCTGGTCGGTGCCGAAGTAGGACAACGCTAGAAACAAGCCGCCCGTCATGCCCGACCAGAAGTTGTACCGGTCGGTGGGGTCGAAGTGGAAGTCTACCAGATTGAGCTTGCCCTGATGCCCGGCTACCTGCAGAGCTTCTGTGAAGCCAACTTCGGGCGGCAGGTAGTGCACCAGCAGATAGCCTGCCACCACCATGCCGGTGAAGATTACAGCCACCTGCCCCTGCTGCGTCACCATTACGGCGCGAGTACCGCCCGCCACAGTGTAGGCAATCATGATACCGCCCAGCAGCCACACGGTCAGGTTGATGTTCCAGCCCAGAATGGCCGACAATACCAGCGCAGGCGCGTACAGCGAAAGGCCATTACTCAGACCACGCTGCACCAGAAACAGCAGCGCCGCCAGCGTGCGGGTGCGCCTATCGAAGCGGCCTTCCAGGTACTCGTAGGCCGTAAATACTTTGAGGCGGTGGTAGATGGGCACCGCAAACAGCGCAATCAGTACCATGGCCAGCGGCAGGCCAAAGTAGAACTGAATGAAGCGCATGCCGTCGTCGTAGGCCTGGCCGGGCGTGCTGAGGAAGGTGATGGCCGAGGCCTGGGTGGCAATAATGCTCAGCCCCACGCCCCACCAGGAAGCGTCACGGTCGCCGAGCAGATACGAATCGAGCGTGGCGCCAGCCCCGCGGGTACGCCACGCCCCGTACCCAATAATGAAGATAAGCGTGCTGCTGAGCACCAACCAGTCGAAGGTACTCATGCAGCGAAGGTGCGGGTCAGGTACGTGAAGAAGGCTACTTCCGCGGCCAGCGCAGCCAGCACCAGCCAGTACCACGCCCGCCACGAAGGCAACAGCGGCGGCTTTTCAGATTCGGGGATAGTAGACATAGAAAACGAAGGTAAAGTAAACCTCAGGAACGCCGGCTATAAAACGCCGCCGACACTACTTCTTACCCAACGACACCATGTTGGTCAGAATCCGGTAGGCACCCGGCACGCCGGCGGGCAGCTCCCGGAACAGCGAAAGGCCGGTGTAGATATAGTGGCCCTTGCCGTGGTCAGCTACTAGAATGGCACTTTCCTTGGCTTTTTCGCCGGGGTCGGCGCTGCTGAGCACGGTCTGGTACTTGGCATCCCACTGGCTGGGGTAGTAGAGGCCCTGCTCCTGCACCCAGCCCTCAAAATCTTTGCTCGTGATTTTGTTGGGCGTGTTGAGCAGCGGCTGGCTGGGGTTTAGAAAGGTCACGGCGGCGTTTTCTACCGTCACCCGGTCGTTGGAGAGTGTCAGGGGGTACGGCCCGATTTGCGGCAGCACCGTGCCCCGGCTCACCACATATTGCACCACCAGGTTGCCACCGTTTTCCACGTACTTCAGTAGCGTGGGTTGCAGGGTTTTGAGGCGGTCTATGGTGTTGTAGGCCCGCACGCCCAGCACCACGGCATCGAAGCGGCGCAGGTTCTGCTCGGTGAGGTCTTCGGGCTTGAGCAGCGTGACGGTGTAGCCAATCTGGCGCAGGGCGTCGGGCACTTCATCGCCGGCACCCATCAGGTAGCCGATTTCTTGGCCTTTGCGCTTGAGGTCCAGCTTCACGAGTGGGGCCACGGCTTCGGGAAACAGCACCTGGGTCGGAATGTGGTTGTAGGCTATGGGCTGGTAGCCGCGCGAATACGCCTGCCCCTCCACGGTAGCCACGGCCCGCAGCTCGGTTTTGCCCTCGGCCGCGCCCGCGCTAGGCTGCACCCGAAACTGCACGGTCTGCTCGGCGTCTTTGGCGGCCAGCTCGAAAGGGATGCTGGCGGGCTCGGCTTTCCAGCCGGCGGGCAGCGTAAGGGCCACCGCGCCCTTCACGCCCGCTTTGCCGGCGCGCAGCGTCACAGGAATGGTTTTGGGCGAGTTATCGGCAAACACGTAGGCGTGCCCGCCGACGTTGACGGCGACCGGCGGCACCACCGCCAGCGGGCGGTACCTCTCCCCTTCTACCGGGTCGGTGCTTTTGTATTGAAGTTTCCTAGTATAATAGAGTGGCACGCCGGCAACTTCTACGGTAAATAGTACTTCATTAATCGGCATATTTTCGGGCCGGCCAAGCACCTCCCGCTTTTCTATTCGCTGTCCTTTATGCGGATGCTCCGGCCAGGCAAAGTCTTCAACCACATCCGGCACTTTGTACATGCCTGCCGTTCCTGCTTCGCGCAGCCAGTACGGCTGTGACACTGATTGCTTGGCCGGGATGGTGATGGATGCTTTTTTCAGAAACGGCTTGCCGCTGGTCAATTGCTCATTGACCTCCTGCTTCGCCATATTCCCTACCGATTGAAAGCCGAAATCAATAGCCGGAACCTCCAGCCACTTCAGCTTCACTGGTACCGATGAACGATTTAAGGCTTCAATGGCTATATCAAGCTTCCCATCAGGTGTTGCAGTAGTTTCTTGAGAAACAGCAGACAAGCTCAGCCCCAGGCAGCCATATACCAGTTCATCAATTTCCTCCCGCTTCTCGTCATTCCAGAAACCGGCCTCTTTAGGTAGCTTCTGCAGCGCCTCCCGCACCTTCAGCAGCCCCGCCACACTGGCGCTGGGGTTGGCGGCGTCATACTTCCGAATTACCTCGTCAATCAGCTTGCCCACGGCCGCGCCGCCGGGCACCCGGTTCCAGCTCATATCAATGCCCTCGAAGGGGTCGGATTTGACCTTGTCGCCTTTTACCTGCTGCAGATACTCCAGCGCCTCGCCGCGTTGGGCACTGCTCCCGAAGCCCTGGCTTTTGTGCTGGCTGCGGCTGCGGGCCGCTATTTCGCCGTAGCTCTGGCCCAGCAGCGGGTTGTACTGGCCGGCATCCACTTTCAGGTAGCCGTCCATGTTTTCGCCTTGCTTCACAAAAAAGCTGCCGGTGTTCCAGAACAGCCGCTTGGGCTGCCACACCTGCACATATTTGAGCTGCTCGGGAAACCGTTTCGGGTCGCCGGCGGCCTCGAAGGCTTCGGCGGCCAGGATGGCCGAGGCGGTGTGGTGGCCGTGGCCGGCGCGGGCATCGGGCGGAAAACGGGTAATCATGACGTCGGGGCGGCGCTGTCGAATCACCCATACCATGTCGGAAAGCACCTGCTCCTTGTCCCAGATGGTGAAGGTTTCGGCGGCGGTTTTCGAGAAGCCAAAGTCGTTGGCGCGGGTGAAAAACTGCCGGCCCCCATCGATGCGGCGGGCTGCCAGCAGCTCCTGCGTCCGAATCACGCCCAGCCCCTCACGCAGCTCCGGCCCGATGAGGTTCTGGCCCCCGTCACCGCGGGTGCAGCTCAGGTAGCCGGTTTCCAGCAGGCGGCCGTTGGCCATATAGGCAATCAGGCGGGTGTTTTCGTCGTCGGGGTGGGCGGCCACGTAGAGCGCCGAGCCCAGCACATTCAGCTTCTTGAGCCCCAGCAGAATCTCCGACGACGACCAGGTTTTGGGAGCCTGCGCGGCGGCTGAGTTAGGCAGTAATGAATAATTAAAAATGAGCAATGCCGACAAAGCGGCGCAGAAAAGACGAGTACGCATACGGAAGAGCAGCTTGAAGGCGTGAAGATAACCCGGCAATGGCAACCCTGTTCTTTTGCCCCGATTCGTCTCTCAAAATCAAGCATACAGCTTTTTCATTCGCATAAAGCAGGTCCTTGCTTCCACTGTCATGCGTCCTGCCGGATGGAACCGTGTCTGTGGGAATGGAGTTTGCAGCGCGGTGGCCATGAGGGCCACGCCTGCGTATAGGCCGTTTTATTTCTCGCCTGTTCTTATCTGATGGCATTTCCTGTTTCTTCCTGGCTGCGTCTGTCGGCGCTGGCCCTGCTGCTGCCTGCCCTGGGGGCGGCCCAGAATTCTGCACCCGTCCTGCCTGCCGTGCCCCAGCAGCAGTGGTACCTTCTCGACCCCGCCGCCGATGGTGTAATGGGCATCAGCGCCCGTAAAACCTACGAGGAACTGCTCAAAAACCGTCCTTCCGCGCCCGTAGTAGTGGCCATCATTGATGCCGGCATCGATACGGCCCACGCCGACCTGAAACACCTGCTCTGGACCAACCCTAAGGAAGTGGCTGGCAACGGCCTCGACGATGATCAGAACGGCTACGTGGACGACGTGCACGGCTGGAATTTTCTGGGTGGCGCCGACGGCCGCAACGTGGACGTTGAAACCTACGAGGATACCCGGCTGGTGGCCCGGCTCAAGCCGCTGTATGAGGGAAAAGCCCGCACCGCTGTGCCGGCGGCCAAGCGCGCCGAGTACGACCTATACCAGAAGGTGAAGAAAACCCAGGCCGAAAAAATAGCCGAAAACTCGGAGCGGGCAGAGTCGTTGGGCAAAGCCTACACGCTCAACAAACAGGGTGCCGACAATCTGAAGCAGGCCCTGAACCTGACCCGGCTGGACACAGCCAGCCTGCGCCGCGTATCGCCCACCGACCCGAACCTATACCGCGCTGCGCTGGGCCTCTACGGCAACCTGCGTGAGGCCGGCTACGCCGATATGGAATCGGTGCTGGCGGACATGAAAGAGGGTTTCGACCAGAGCAAAAGCCTGCTTGATTTCAGCCTGAACCCGGCTTTCAATCCGCGCGCCAGCATTATCGGCGACAATCCAGAGGACACCAAGGACCGCCGCTATGGCAACCGGGACAACAACGGCCCCGACCCTTCACATGGCACCCACGTAGCCGGCATCATCGGCGGCGACCGGACCAATAACCTAGGGATTCTAGGTATTGCCGACAACGTACGCCTAATGGCCATTCGGGCCGTGCCCAACGGCGACGAGCGGGACAAGGACGTAGCCAACGCCATCCGCTACGCCGTCGATAACGGGGCCAGCATCATCAACATGAGCTTCGGCAAGTACTACTCGCCACAGCGCGAAGCCGTGGAAGATGCCGTTAAGTATGCCGCCAGCAAAGGCGTATTGCTGGTGCACTCCGCCGGCAACGAAAGCCAGGATATTGATGTGAACGTGGAGTTTCCGGCTCCCGTGTATCTCAACGGCCAACGCATTCCGAACATGATTACGGTGGGCGCCGCCGCCCGCACCAACGACAAAAACCTGATTGCCGACTTCTCGAACTACGGTAAGAAGAACGTGGACGTGTTTGCGCCCGGCCACCAGATTTATTCCACGCTGCCCGGCCAGCAGTACGGCAACAAAAGCGGCACCAGCATGGCCTCGCCGGTAGTGGCGGGTATGGCAGCGGTGCTCAAATCATACTTTCCCACTCTCACGGCCACTGACCTGAAGCGCATTATTCTGGCCTCGGTAGATGTGCGCCACACCAAAGTGCTGAAACCCGGCACCAAGAAGGAGGTGGACTTCACGGAGCTTTCCAGCACCGGCGGCCTCGTGAACCTCTACCGCGCCGTGCAGATGGCCAGCGCCGAAACTACAAAGTAGAAGCTTTTTTCTGCGCCAGAACACGAATACGCCCTTACGACTGTAGAGCTGTAAGGGCGTATTCGTGTTCGAAAGGAACAACCGAAAAAGCTACAGTTAGCTTCTGACGGGTATAAGTTCGGGGAAAGTGCCGGGTGCCGGACCCCAGGGGTTGACACCCGGAGTGCCGGGCAGTACCAGCAACAGCAGATAAGCAGGCAGATTTACCAGAGGCACCAGCAGAGCCAGCGTATACCAGCCACTCAGGTGCAGGTCGTGGAGGCGGCGTACGGCCAGCATGGCTACCGCTGCTGTGCAGGCGGCCAGCGCCAAGCTGGCCAGTGCTGCCTGATACCAGGTAGTAGGCGCAGCCGGTAGAAAGTACGCCGCTAGCAAAGGAGTCAGCACCAAAAGCAGACGCACGCCGAAATCGAGGCGGTTCATTCTACCTTGGAAAAGGGCAAATTGTCTCATATTCTTGTGGAGTAACACGCTTGCACAACCTGCGGACATCCGCTGCAACTGGCGTTTTCCAAAATCCGGGCCAGTTTCCGGCCAGCTGAGCCGTAGCAGCTGCGGCCGGGGCCGTAGTAGTGTTACCTTGCCTCCTAGCCCTATCCTTATGTCAGACTTTCCGCTTGACCATCTTCCGGCCAACAGGCCGCTTACTGCTTCGCCGGAGCCACAATCTAAAAGCCGCTGGCTGCGCCATAATATTTCCAGTGCGCTGCTGCTACTGGCCGGCGTATTCTCCGCTGCGTTTGGCCTGAAGGCCTTTTTGCTGCCCAACGACTTCATTGACGGCGGCGTTACGGGCATCTCGCTGCTGGTGCGTCAGCTCACCGACTGGCCGCTGTCGGTGCTGATTGTGGTCATCAATATTCCGTTCATCATCATGGCGTATTTCCAGATGGACCGGGTGTTGGCCTTCAAAACGCTGTGCGCCATCTTAATGCTGGCCCTCGTGCTGCTGGTCGTATCGTTTCCCAATCTGACGCAGGATAAGCTGCTGATTTCCGTTTTCGGGGGATTTTTCCTGGGAGCCGGCATCGGGCTGGCCATGCGTGGCGGTGGCGTGCTCGACGGCACCGAAATTCTGGCTGTGTTCCTGAGCAAGAAAACCAGCCTCACCGTCGGCGACATTATCCTGCTCTTCAACATCTGCATCTTCGCGGCCGCCGCCTGGATTTTGTCTGTAGAAACGGCGCTGTATTCCATTCTGGCCTACCTCTCGGCCGCCAAAACCATCGACTTCATCATCGACGGTATCGAAGAATACACGGGGGTTACTATCGTATCGAGCCGCTCCGACGCCATCCGGCGCATGATTACCGAGAAGCTGGGCCGTGGTGCTACCGTCTACAACGGCAAAGGCGGTTTCGGCACCCACGGCGACCAGCCCAACGCCGTGGACATTGTCTTCACGGTTATCACGCGTCTGGAGTTGGCCCGTCTCAAAGCTGAAGTTGAGCAGATTGACATTCAGGCCTTCATGGTGATGCACAGCGTGAAAGACACCAAAGGCGGCATGATTAAGAAACGGCCTCTGCACTAGTTTTCATGCCTTCAAATCAGGGTCCAAACTACCCGAAACGCTAGGCAGCCCAGAACACATACCAGTGAAAGGCCAGGTAATTCAGCCCCACGCTGACGGCCACGCCCATAGCCACTACCAGCAAGGACCGCCAGACCGCACCACCCCAGGAAAGCCGCAACGCCTGCCGCCCCACCAGAATAAGGTACATGGTAATGATGGTGACCTGCAGGCTGCTGGCAATATTGCTGCTGGCCAGGGCCCGCGTGTGCAATGCCCACAGCACCACCAGCACCACGGCCAGCAGCAAATGAAACACCGACCCAATGATGACATGCACGAAAAACGCCTCGGCGTAGTTCCAGCCCTGGTTTCGGTATACCAGCCACGTCAGCAGCGCATATACTGGCAGTAGCAGCAGCAGCCACCAGATGTTGTAGTACTTGCCCACGTAGTGGAAATACGCCACCATTCGCTCAAGATTTTCGGCTGGCATGCGGCCCGTGAAGCGCTGCCGCATTTCGGCGCCCGTACCATCATAGTAATTCAGCAGCAGCGCGGCGGCAGCGGCCAGCCCCACTACCAGTAGCAGAAACTGAAACGGGTTGAAATAGTGCTTGCGCCGCCCGGCCAGATACTCGGACACGACGTAGCCGGGGCGCAACAGAATCTGCGGTACAAACCCAATGATGGTGTTATCGGCGTGCGTGAAAACGTGCAGTATTTCGTGCGCAACATGGCCTGGTGTAAGGCGGTGTGGCCTCTTCTGCCCGCATTGCGGACAAAACGGACCATCCGGCAAAGAATACCCGCAATTCAGGCAGCTGGCAGCAGATTCTGACATGGGAAAACATATATAGCAACAACTGCAAGTAACTGACTTTTATGCAGGTGGCAATACTGGTTTCTTCGTCCGCACTGTACCGCGTACCTTCGCCTCATGGCCGCTCCTCTCTTCCTGCAAGACCTCTATATCTATCCCGTTAAGTCGCTGGGCGGCATTCGTGTGGCACAGGCCGAACTGGAGCCGCGCGGCCTGCGCCACGACCGGCGCTGGTTGTTGGTAGATGAGCATAACCGGTTTATGACGCAGCGCCAAATGCCCGAAATGGCCCTGCTGCGGGTAGCTCCGGCCCACAATGGCTTCCTGCTCACACACGCCCGCCGCCCCGATCTGCTGCCGCTTTATATTCCGTTTGCCGCTACTCCAGAGCGTACTCTGTTCGTGACTATCTGGGACGACATGGTATTTGCCTGGCGCGGGGCTCGTGAGGCCGACGAATGGCTCAGTGAGGCGCTGGGCCGCTCCAGCAAGCTGGTCTACATGTCGGATATGGTGTGCCGCGACGTGGAGCCCGAGCTCAACCCCGAAGGCCACCTAGTGAGCTTCGCCGACGGCTACCCTTTTCTGCTCATTGGGCAAAGCTCGCTGGATGAGCTCAATAGCCGCCTCGCCGAACCCGTGCTCATGGACCGGTTTCGGCCCAATCTGGTGTTCAGCGGTGGCAAGGCGTTTTCGGAAGATACTTGGGAGCATTTTCAAGTCGGCGAGCTGCCGTTTCGGGCCGTGCGGGCTTGCGGGCGCTGCGTCATGACAACGGTAGACCAGCGCACGGCCCAGAAAAACCCTGCCGGAGAACCGCTGCGCACCTTGGCTACTTACCGCAGCCAAGGCAGTAAGGTAATGTTTGGCCAGAACGTAACCGGCCCCAGCCGCGGCCTACTGCGCACCGGCGACCCGGTGCAGGTACAGAGCCTGAAGTAGAGTGCCCATTCTTACTTGCTGCTCCCCTCGCTAAGTAAGTCTAGGAAAATTCAACGGCTGTTAAATCTTAAAAACCGGGTTTAGGCACAGTAGCCGCGTGATTCGCTACTGCTCAGCTAGCTGCGTCATAAAATAGTAGGCAAGCCGCCTTGTTTAGCGGCTGCATCTATATAGTTTTGTAAATTCTTTGAATACCGAATATTATGTTTTCAAGGAATATTTACGCTCCCCTGCCCTTATATCCCGTTGCATTGCGGTAAAAGCAGTTTGCGCTTTTACCAACCGCCCTCCTTTTCCTACCCGGCACTCTTGTGTGTCGGCTCTGCTTTTGGCTTCACACCGCCTCTACTTTTATTGTTCCTGTATGAACAAAACGTTTTCCCTACGTTTTGCCGTCCTGCTATTGCTCCTCGGGAGTTGGCTAGCAAGTCCGGCGCAGGCCGCTGACGCTATGAGCCCGCAGGCGTTGCACGCCCCCTGGGACGAGTTGCTGCACAAGTATGTCACTCCAGATGGCATGGTGGATTACCAGGGTCTCCTCGACGACGAAGACAAGCTGCTGGACTACCTGATGGCCATGCGCAAGACGGCGCCAAACGAGCAAACCTGGACTCCGGCCGATATTCAGGCGTTTTGGATTAATGTGTACAATGCCTCCACGGTGTACATGGTGCTGCAGTACTACCCGGTCAGCAGCATCAACGATATCCGGATGAAAGGTCGCAGCTATTCGCCCTGGGAATTTGCCGGTGTAACCGTAGGTGGCCAGGAATACTCCCTCAACCAGATTGAGCGAGAGAAGCTAAGTGCCCGTTTTCACGATCCGCGCATCCATTTTGCCTTGGTGCAAGGGGCTAGTTCCGGCCCCCGGCTGCTGAATGAGGCCTACAACGGCGCCCACCTGCAGCAGCAGCTGGAACAGCAGACCCGCAGTTTCATCAACGACCCGGCCCGAAACATGCTGGGCAGCCAGCAAGCCAGCATTTCCGGCCTGTTCAGCTTTTACGCGGCCGAGTTCGGCGAGCAGACGCAGGTGCTAGAGTTTCTCAATCGGTATGCCCGGGTACCGCTGGCTGCCGCCACGCCCATTTCGTATCTGCCTTTCAGCTGGAATCTGAACGACCGGCGTACTCAGGCCGAAATTCAGGCCCTGCGAAAATAGCACGGATTACGAGTTGAGCTCTACCACAAGGCCCTGTGCAGAAATGTCGGAAGACAGACTGCGCAGGGCCTTGTTGCGTAACAGGCGGTATTTACTCTGTTTCCTTACTGCTTTTCACTCGCATGGACCGAGCTTGTATACTGGAGTTTCTGCGGCAGCTGGCTGCCAACAACCACAAAGCCTGGATGGACGAACACCGCGCGGACTACCAGCAGGCCCGCGGAGAATTTACTGCCCTGATACGCCAGTTGCTTCATGAGTTGCAGGAGATTGAGCCCGCGACGCGGGGCCTGAATCCAGCCGACGTCATGTACCGGCTACACAAAAACGACCGTTCGCAGCGCGACCCAGAAACCTACAAGCGCCACCTTAGCGCAGGCCTCAAGCCGGGCGGGCGCCACAGTCCCTGGGCTGGGTACTTCGTGGTGCTGGAGCCGGGCGGCGAATCATATGTGGGGGCCGGACGCTGGGAACCGGAACCGCAGCAGCTGGCGCGCATTCGGCAGGAAATCCACTACAATGCGCCCGCCTTCCATGCGCTTCGCGAAGCGCCAGACTTCGTTCGGCACTTTCCCGCTGGCCTCGACCGTAGCGACGCATTGAAGACGGCACCCAAAGGCTACGACCGGCTGGACCCGGACATTGAGTGGCTTCGCCTGAAGCGTTTTTTTGTGTGGCGGCCCTTCTCCGATGCTGAAGTCCTGCAGCCCGATTTTATGAAGCAAGTGCTGGCGGCCTGGCGGGCAGCCAAGCCTTTTGTAGACTTCCTGAACGAAGCTGTAAAGTAAGGCGGTGCTAGTATTTCTGAGAGCCGCAGAAATACTCTTTGTGCTTCAATGCGCTTCAAACACACAAAAGCCCTTGACGTGTGCTACGTCAAGGGCTTTTCGCGTCAGGTGGTTTCGGAGGCCACAACGGCACACTCCCTAGAACAGCCCAAACAACGTGCTGTTAATCCGCTCAATCACCACGCTCAAATCTTCTGGCCGGCTGACATAGTCGAGGTTGTTCACATCGATGATGAGCAGCTTACCGTGCTTGTAGCCCGCAATCCACTCTTCGTAGTGGTCGTTGAGGTGCCGCAGGTATTCAATCTTGATGTTGTTCTCGTAGTCGCGGTTGCGGCGCTCTATCTGCTGCACCAGCTTGGGCAGGTCGGCCCGCAGATACAGCAGCAAGTCTGGTGGGTCCACCATGCTCACCATCGACTCGAACAGCCCCAGATAGTTCTGGTAGTCGCGCTCCGTCATCAGGCTGGACTGATGCAGGTTGGCGGCGAAGATGTGCGCGTCTTCGTAGATGGTGCGGTCCTGAATAACTCCTTTGCTGGCCGCCTGCAACTTTTTGATGTGCTGGGTTTGCCGGAAGCGGCTATTGAGAAAGTACACCTGCAGGTGAAACGCCCAGCGGGGCATATCGTCGTAGAAATCCTTCAGATACGGATTATGGTCTACGTCTTCCAGGAATACTTCCCAGTTGAAATGATGGGCCAGCTTGTTGGCCAGCGTGGTTTTGCCAGCCCCAATGTTGCCGACGATGGCAATGTGCATAAGTCAGAATAAAAGCGCGGCCTGCCGCCGTGGTTCGGCCCGAACGGCAAAAGTACATAACCCGCCCGAAGCCGCCGCCAAAACTGTGCTGCGAAGCGGCACCCTTTTTTATATTCCTTCGTTGCAATATTTCACCCTGGCCCCGTGCTGTCTGCGCCATGCCTGCTCCCGCCTCCTTCCTCTCTCCTGAGCCCGAATCGGAACACATGCTGCCGGCGGGCACGCAGCAGCTAGGACTGTTGCGCGACGAGCATGGTGCGCCCTTATTGCGGCTACTCTACTACCCGTCGGAGGGCATGCTGTATGCGCAATGGTTCGGCAACCTTACGCCTGAGTCGGTTATTGCTGGCGCACAGGCTGCGTTGGAGGCCCAGCAGAAACTACGGCCAGCCCTCCTACTCAACGACAAAAGCGCGGCTACCGGCGACTGGAGCGAGGCCATGGACTGGCTGGAATTTGAGTGGCTACCGCTTGCCATCCAGTACGGGATGCGTGCGTTTGCCTACGTATTCGCGCCGGATATGCTGAACCAACCTTCCGCGCTGGAGTTTGCCACCCGCGTAGGCCAGCAGCGTCCCATTCAGCTTTTCTATGACGTGGATACAGCCAGCGCTTGGCTGTTGAAGCAATAAGCAGCTGGCTCAACAGAAAAAGCGGCTCCCCGCTTACCAGCCGGAAACCGCTTCTCTTCTGTACTATGTATAACGAACCGCGAGGCTTACTCTGCCATCACGCCTTTCACGTCCCGGGCTTTCTCCAGAGTCCGGAACTCTCCTTGCCAAGACCGGATGCGCACTCGCTCTTCCAGTGGTAACTGCTCACGCACCTGGTCATAGCGGGCATTTAGGCGGCTGAGCACGGCAGAGGCATTGCTCCAGTCAGTGGCAGTCCAGTTGCGACGCTGGGTACGGGTCGTTTCAATAAAGCGGGCGTACAGATCTGGCAGCTCGGTGGCGCGGGCGCGGCCCAATACCACCTTCTCACCCAGCAGCCGGTCCTGCGACTGTTGAGCCGTTTCTGGCTGGCGGGCAGCCCGGTCTAGGCTGTCCTGCCGGGCCGACCATGCGCTGTACCGTTTTTTCTGAATGGAATATTCGCGCTTACCTTCCACGGTGAGGCTGTCCACAGCTTTGTCAATGCGCCTACTCTGGCGGTCAAATTCCTCGGCCACTTTCGGCGTTTCGCGGGCAATGTCGTCAGCCGTGCGGCTCACCTTGTCACTCACCCAGTCAGCGAAGATGCGTAGGTCACGCTCCACAGCCGTTGCGGTACTGCTCGCCGACGGGCGCGTAGTAGTGGTGGTGGTAGTTGCAGGTTTTTGCTGCGCTACAGCGGCTGAAATGGAGAGTAGGCTGGTGGCCAGTATTAGCGGAAATGATTTCATGAGGTTGGGAAAGAGGGGCGGATAATACGCAACGCCGCAAGCGGCGCGGCGGTATGCCGGAACAGGCAATTTCTGGCCCAAAAACGAGTAAGCGCGGGGTTAAGGTTCGGTTTTCAGGTAAATAATGCCGTTTTTGCGGCCTATGTCACCTGTTGTACCCGCGTCTGCTGCCATCCGGCCGGCCTCCCTGGCCGATATTCCAACCATTATTGCGCTGGCCGAGGCAACCTGGGAACCCACCTACCGCTTCATCATTTCGAAGGAGCAGATTGACTACATGTACCGCGTGATTTACACGCCGGCGTCGCTACAGCGCCAGATGGCAGAGCAAGGCCATCAGTTTCTGTTGTTGCTGGATGAAGACCAGCCGGGCGGCTTTGCCTCCTACTCGGCTAAGGAAACAGCCGGCACCTACCATCTCAACAAAATCTACGTGCTGCCTTCACATCAGGGGCGCGGCTTTGGGCAGTTGCTGCTTCGGGCTGTGGAGCAAGCGGTGCGGCTGGCCGGCGGCCACACGCTGGAGCTGAACGTGAACCGCCACAACCCGGCCCTCGCTTTCTACGAACACGAAGGCTTCCAGCTTAACCGCGAAGAAGATATTCCCATTGGCCCCTACTGGATGAACGACTACGTGATGCGCAAGCACCTGCAGTAGCGTCTGGTAGGACTGCAGCTCATTCAGCTTTTTTTCTCATCTGGCTGCTCTTTCGCAGTCGTTTCTTATTACCATCCTCATGGCAACCAAAATCACCGTTCTCAGCAATGGCTCCCTCCGCGTAGAAGGCGCCGATTTCGAACTCGTAGACGCACAGGGCCAAGCCTACGGCCTCGCTGGCCGGGAGCGGATCAGCATTTGTCGCTGCGGCCTTTCTGCCAACAAACCCTTCTGCGACGGTTCGCATAAAGGCCACTTCGAGCACGATGCCAAAGCCTTCGACCTCCCTGCTCCCAAAGCATAGTTGCTGCGCACGTAGGTTTCAACAACAAGCCCTTGTTACCACACGGTAGCAAGGGCTTGTTGTTGAAACACGGTTTTCATTCAGGTAGAAGCCGTGTTACGTTTCGTATATGGTGGCGGTATGCTAGAACAGGGAATTCACCAGATCCACGTATTCCTGGCGGGCTTCCTCCTGCGACTTGCCACTCAGGCTGGCCCAGGCGTCGTACTTGGCAATGGCTTTGAAGTCGAAGCCACCCGGACGGTCACCGGTTACGTCGCCTTCGCTGGCTTGTTTGTAGAGAGAGTACAGCTGGAGCAGTACCGTGTTGGAGGGCTTGCTGGGCAGCTCTTTGCTGCGCGTAGCGGCGGCTTCAAATTCTTCGGGAGTGGCCATAGGAAAGGCGTTGTTGGGAGTAAACGGAGATATGGGAAAGCGGCAGAGCCGGCAGCCGGAAGGTACGGAAGCACTCTGTATTTTATGCTGCAAGCAGCATTTTTTTCACCCTAATCCCGGCACCTACGCTGTTTAATGGACCTTTTCTGCAACCTCAGCAATAACATTTCGCCCACTTGGCAGCGTAAAGAGGGCCTCTTGTTCTACCTGCCGCTATGAAACCAACTGACCTGAATAGTCTTGTCAAGAAATTCCTGCAATACAAACTCACCCTAGCCTTCGCAGAGAGCTGCACGGCCGGACTGCTTGCCTCCGAGTTTGTGCAGGCCGAAGGAAGTAGTGAGGTGCTGCTCGGTTCCGTTGTGACCTACCACCCTACTGCCAAAAACCGTCTGTTAGGCGTAAAAAAAGACACGCTAGCCCTCTACACAGCCGAGAGCCAGCAAGTGACCAACGAAATGGTGATGGGTCTGCACAAACTCCTGCCTACTGCCGACGTGTGCGTAGCCGTGACGGGACTATGCGCTGGGGGTGCTTCGGAGTCGGCGGAGAAGCCGGTGGGCACTATGTACTTCACTATTCTGCACCAGAACCGCGCCCATGAGTTGCGGGAGGAGTTCGAAGGCGACTGCAAGACGGTACGTCATTTGGCCGTGGACTTCATTTTTCAGCGCCTAAGTGAATTGCTGGCTACCTATGCCGAGCAGCATGCCGGCGAAGCGGTGGCAGCCAAAACGGAGTAGCAGCGGCCTGCGCGGATACTAGTCCGGGCGGGGCTTGGTCAGCATCAGCTTCAGATTCAGGCGTACTACGTCGCCCATGGAGCGGCAGCGGCGAAACTGGTCGGTGCCGTGGTGCTGGCCGAGTTGAAGCTTCAATAATTCCACTTTCTCGGGCGTCGATACCTCGTCGCGGCGCATGCAGTCGATAAGGTCTTTGAGGCGGTAGCGCTCCGAGCGGGCCCTACGGGCCATCAGGGTGCGTTCCTCGGTCTGGTATTGCCGGATGGTTTCGTCTTTCAGCAGTTTGCTGCAGAGCTGCACCACGGCACGGTTGTCCTTGAAATACTGGGGCAAATACATGGTTTTCTTGCCCTCATAGCTCTGTTGGTCGAAGTCGATGGCTCGCACACGGTACTGCTCGTCCTCGAAATCAGGCGTCACATCAATGACGTAGTTGTAGGCGCGCATATCGCCGAGCAGGCGGGCAAAGCACCGCTCGTTGAACTTCACGAATTCCTTGGCAATACGCACTTGGTTGAGGTGAGGAGCCCGCAGCCGGTCCCGGATAAAATCGTCGCCGGGAATACCCACAATGTGCTCTTCAATCAGCGTTTCGCCCGAAACCAGGTAGTTGAGACTGTTGGGGGAAAGCAGATGCTCCAGCTCCAGGCCATACACCCGCGAAGCATCTGCCTTCTTCACATAGAAATAGTCGTAGTTATCGTTGAGCTGATTGACAATGCGCACCCGAAACGGGTTGGAGTTGCCGAAGCGGCAGTAATCTACCCGGTCGGCCAGCAGATGCTCCGTAAACGACAGGTCGCCGTCGGTTTTCAGAATAGCGTATACCTGCGCCAGTCCGTCGCTCAGTTCCCGCAGAGACTGAGGTTCATAAAACACGGTTTCCCACATGGTATCCCGGCCCTGACGGTCGGCGAGTGGATAGGCGCCGCTAAAGTGCGTGAGGTCTTTGTAGGTAACAGGCAGGGTTGTTTCCCGGTCGTACTGCTGCAGATAGGCGCGTAGCGGCGGCTGAATAGCGTAGGTTATCTTCTTCTTGGTGATGAGCGTCATAGAAGGCAGCAGATTGAGTGCAATGTATTGTGTTTTCTGGCGGCAGACTGTGCTTATACGCAGATTCATAGCGAATCCAGGGTGGCGCTGTCTCAGCAATGCGTCAATCCGCTAACTTCGCGGAGGCCATCTTCCGGGCTTGCCCTTCTGCTATGAAAAAACCGTTTCTCCTCTTGTTGTGCCTGGTGCTGTTGGTGCCGGTTACGTCGCCGGGCTGGGGTTTCTTTGCCCACCGCACCATTGCACAGATTTCTGTGTATACGCTGCCAGCTGCCCTCCAGCCCTTCTATTTCCGCCACATGAAGGAACTGGTGCGCCTCTCCACAGCTCCCGACGAGCGGCGCGATGCTGACCCGAAGGAAGCCAGCAAGCATTTCATTGATATGGACCACTTCGGCGACAACCCGTTTGGGGCCATGCCCAAAGCCTGGGACAAAGCCGAAGCCAAGTATACTGCCGACACGCTACGCAAGTACGGTACTGTGCCTTGGACCATCATGGAGGTGAAGGACAACCTCACGGAAGCCTTCAAGCAGCGGGATACGCTGGCCATTATCCGCCTTTCCGCCGACCTCTGCCACTACGTAGCCGACGCCTACGTGCCGCTACATACCACTGAGAACTACGACGGCCAGCTCACGAACCAAACCGGCCTGCACTCCCTATGGGAAAGCAAGCTGCCAGAGCGCCACATTGCCGAGTACAAGCTGGACGCGGAACCGGCCAAGTACGTGAAGGATCCATTGACCGACATCTGGAAAATCCTGCAGGAATCGTATGGCTTCCTGGGCGAAACCTTTGACCGGGAAGAGAAAGTAACCCGTCAGTTTACGCCCGAAACCAAGTATAACTTCTCGCACAAATACGGCAAGACCCGGCGCTTCTATTCCGATGCCTTTGCCGATGCCTACCACAAGGAAGTGGGCGGAATGGTAGCTTTCCGGATGAAGCTGGCGCCTACTTTCGTGTCGTCGTTGTGGATGACCGCCTGGAAGGACGGTGGTAGCCCCAACATGAACGAGCTGATGGCCAAAAAGCCCGGAAAAATCGAAAAAGACTCGCTCGACAACCAACTCAAAATCTGGAAGAAAAACGGCCTGGCAGATCAGCAACTGTTGCTGGCCATGCAGAAGCAGGCGGCTGTTGTGCAGGCCGACCAGATTAACGCTGCCACCGACATGGCGCCGCCCGTGCTCGATACTGCCTCGCCGACGGAACCGGCTCCGGCCCCGGCTGCCCCAGCTGGCAACACGAAAGAAGTGGAGAAAGTGAAGGTGAAAGCCAAAACGGAGGCTGGTAGTGTCAAACTGAAAGAGAAAGAACAACCCAAGAAAAAGAAAGCAGCCAAAAAGGATGATGGCTGGGGTGCCCCGGCCAGCTCTGGCTGGTAGAAGCTCGACCTAAAATCTTACACGCCTCCAGCTGACCATAAGTGCGTTAGCAATAAGACCCTCGATGCGCATCGAGGGTCTTATTTTTTCGCCCTTTTACTGGATTCGCAATGATTTTACGCATGGACCGGCTGCCTATTGAGCTGCCTACCCCTTCCAACCCGTCGCCTAACGACGCGGCCGCCATCCAGGAACTGCTAGGCGGCAAGTTCGGCGAGATGTCGACCTTGATGAACTACACGTACCAGTCGTTCAACTTCCGGGGCCGTAACAAGCTGCGGCCTTTCTACGACCTGACTGCCAGCATTGCCGGCGAAGAATACGGACACATTGAGGTAGTAAGCTACGCCATCAACCTGCTGCTAACCGGCGTGACGAAGCGTGGCCACAACCCGGCCGAGGCCCCTTTGAAAGCCGCTGCCGACCTGCGCAACACACACCACTACATCGCCAGCGGCCAGGCCGCTCTGCCCATGGACTCCATGGGCCATTTCTGGAACGGCCAGAACGTGTTCAGTTCCGGCAATCTGCGCCTAGACTTGCTACACAATTTTTTCCTGGAGTGCGGAGCTCGTGCCAACAAGATGCGGGTGTATGAGATGGTGACGGACCCTACCGCACGCAAAATGGTCGGGTACCTGCTCGTACGGGGTGGGGTGCACGTGGTAGCCTACGCCCGCGCCCTTGAGAAGCTGACTGGTGTGGCCGTAGATAAACTCCTTCCTATTCCGAACCTGAGCAACGACAAGTTTCCGGATGCCAAGAAGTTCATGGATGAGAAAATGCACCTGAAGCTCTACACCTTCAGCAAAGACGACTACAAACAGGCGGGCATGATCTGGGAAGGTGGCTTCCATCCCGAAGATGGCCAGCCGTTGGAATTCATTCAGGGCAGTATGGAAGGTTTTCCTGCTCCCGACCTAGAGGAAGAGCCCCAGTTGAACTCGCCAGGCGAGGACGAATATGACCCGCAGATGTTCATGGATATGGCCAAAAAGATGGGTATTAAGCTGTAGCAGGCCCGAATTATAGCCTTGACGTCAGGATTCGATAGCCTCTGAATACATCCTTAAAAATAAACCTGTAGTATGTTTGAGGTGGCTGCCAACTGGTAGCCACCTCTTTCGTTTTGCCCCTCTCACCTGTTTTGATACATATGGCTGCTACGTTGCGCTTCCTTTCTGGTGTACTACCCGTGCTACTGCTTGCGGCCGCCTGCAACCAGCAACAGCCGGTAGAAGAAGCGCCAGTCGTGCAGGTTTCGGCTGAAAAACCTACTCCCGGTCCGGCCCTGCTGGCGCTAGCCGACAGCAACGCGGCAGCATTACTCCTCCCCTATGGCAAGCAGTATCCGGCTTCGGGCGTGATATTGCACACTCGCCTTGGCGACATCAAGGTGAAGCTCTACGACGATACGCCCATTCACAAAGCCAACTTTCTGCTTTTGTCCCGGCGCGGTGTGTTCGACGAAACAGTTTTTAACCGCGTGTTGAAAGGATTTGCGGTACAGGGTGGCGCCTCCGACCACCGTACCATCCGGATGAACCGCTACCGCCTACCGCCCGAAATTCGGACGGAGCATTTTCACCGCCGAGGCGTTCTGGGCATGGCCCGCTACGACGACGAGCAGAACCCCGGGCAGCTCTCCTCCAGCACTGACTTCTACTTTGTGCAGGGCGAAAAACTAACGTCCGCCCAAAGCCAGGCTATAGCCGGCCGGCCTCTCAGCCCGGAGCAACAGCGCGTGTATGCCACGGTAGGTGGTGTGCCCTCGCTAGATGGCAAGTACACTGTGTTCGGCGAAGTGACTGAGGGAATGGACGTGGTAGACAAAATAGCCAATGAGCCCGTCGATGCCTACAAATGGCCCCTAACCGACGTGGATATCCGGGTGGAAATACTCCCGTAGTCGAAGGACAATATAGCTGTGTCTGCTACGGGCGCCGCACCCGAATCAGCTGGCTTTTGGTAACGTCACCGGGCTGCTGCTGAAGCAGTTCACGCAGCTCAGCACGAGTGTAAGCAATGGTAGTGGGTGTGGGCTCAAATGAGAGCTGACGCAAGTCGGCGTCGGGCGTGGGCGAGTCGGTGCGGGCCGGGTGCAGGTACACGCTGTCGGGGGCTACGCGGTAGAGGTGGTAGAAGAAGTAGCGCGCTGTGGTAGTGCCCCTGGGCTGAAACTGCACCACGTATACGTCCCCCACTTTCGGGTCGGCTATCTGCTCCTGCACTGATTCGGAACGGGAGCAAGCAGCCAGTAGCAGCGGCACGAAAGCCAGCCGGCGAAGAGTCTTTTGCATGGCGCAAGATACGCGCCATTCCGGGGTGGCATTGCAGGAAACTATTCTCCTTCCAAAACAAAAAAGGCGACCCGCATGATGCGGGCCGCCTTTTTTACTGCATTCCAACAGAAGTCAGACTACCAGATTTTAGCGCGCTCGGTCTGTACACGCACCATTTTAGCATCCTCCTTGCAGCCGAAAGCCTCGTAGAACTGGGGCATGTTCTGCAGCGGGCCATTGGTACGGAACATGGCTGGTGAATGCGGGTCCGTCATTACCTGCTGGCGCAGATACTCCGGGCGGGCATTGGTACGCCATACTTGCGCCCAGCTCAGGAAGAAGCGCTGGTCGGGCGTGAGGCCGTCGTACTTAGGGTAGTTGCCGTCGGGATATTGCTTTTTCAGCTCCTTGTGTAGGGCCGTATAGGCAATGTTGAGGCCGCCGAGGTCGGCGAGGTTTTCGCCCATGGTCAGCTTGCCGTTCACATACACCGAGTCGAGCGGCGAGAAGGCAGAATACTGCTTGCCCACCATCCCGGCGCGGGTATCAAACTTCTCTGCATCCTCCTTGGTCCACCAGTCGCGCAGGTTGCCTTCAGCATCATACTGGCGGCCCTGGTCGTCGAAACCGTGCGTAATTTCGTGGCCGATAACGGCCCCCATACCGCCGTAGTTTACAGCGTCGTCTGCTTTAGGATCAAAGAACGGAGGCTGCATGATACCGGCCGGGAACACAATTTCGTTCATCGGCGGGTTGTAATAGGCATTCACCGTTGGCGGAGTCATACCCCACTCATTGCGGTCAATCGGCTTGCCGAACTTGTTGATGTTGTCCAGCGAGGACCAACGGCGAGCAGCCAGCACGTTTTTCAGGTACGACTCACGCGAGATATTCAGAGCCGAATAATCCTTCCACTTGTCAGGGTAGCCGATTTTTACGGTGAAGGCATTCAGCTTTTTCATGGCCTCGGCCTTGGTAGCGGCGCTCATCCAGTCTACCTGCTGAATATGCTCGCCCATGGCCTCCTTGATGTTGGCTACCATGGCCAGCGCCTTGGCTTTGGTTTCAGGCGTGAAGGCCTTATCCACATACAGCTGGCCGAAAGCTTCGCCCAGCGCACCGTCAGTGGCGCGGTTCATGCGCTTCCAGCGGGGCTGCTGCTGCTTGGCACCGCTCAGGACCTGCGTGAAACGGAAGGCCTCGTCGCCATAGGCTTTCGGCAGCGCCGAAGTCAATGATGTTACTTTGTGCCAGCGCAGGTAGGTTTTCAGGTCGGCCAGCGGCTCGCTTTTCAGCATGGCGCTTTCTTCCTTGAAGAAGGCCGGCTGACCTACAATCACCTCTTTTGCTGCGCCCAGCTTCATTTCCTTGAGGGCCGTGGGCAGCGCCAGGTTCGGATACTGCTTGTTCAGCTCCGCCAGCGTCATTTTGTTGTAGTTGGCGTATGGGTCGCGCAGGTCTACACGGCTCTTGCTGGCTTTGGCGAGGCGCGTTTCCAGACGCATTACCGTGGCCGCATTTTTAGCAGCTGTGGCTTCGTTGTCGCCCAGCATTTTAAACGTATTCACGAGGTAAGTCGTGTAGGCGTTGCGGATGCCTTTCGAGCGGGCATCGTCCTTGAGGTAGTAGTCCCGGTCGGGCAGCGAAAGGCCGCCTTGGTAGATCTGAACGGCATATTCAGTGCTCTTCTTCTCATCCTGGCCTACGCCGCTGCTGAAGAAAGCACCTGTGCCCTCCAGCTGCTGCCGTACGATTTCAGCCTGCAAGCCTTTCAGGTCCTTGATGGCGGCAATGCGGTCCAGTTCGGGCTTCAGATACTTCAGGCCGGCCTTCTCGATGGCCACCGTATCCATGGCGGTAGCGTAGAAATCACCTACTTTCTGGGCGTTTGAGCCTTTGGCAGCCGACGTGTTGGCTGCGGCTTCTTCCAGAATTTGCCGCATCACGGCGTTGTTCTTGTCAGCCAGCTCGTTGAAAGAACCCCAGCGTACTTCAGCGGCCGGAATGGGGTTGTTCTTGTACCAGTTGCCGGAGGCATATTGGTCGAAATTGTCGCAGGCAGATGCCGTCAGGTCGCGGTTGGCTACGTTCAGCCCAACGCCGGGCACAATGGGCTCCTCAGTAGGAGCAGCTGGCGTGGCTGCGGCGGGCGTAGTGGAAGCCGTAGGGGTGCTGCTGGCAGCGCAGCCAGCTAGGGCCAGGCCGGTGGCGGCCACAGCGGCCAGCGTCAGGCTGTTGCGGTTTTTCATAGGAGTTGGGTTTGTGGAAATAAGGGTTGGGGCAGGCAAGGTAAGCGGATTTGAGAAATCGGGACGGCAGCCGGAGCAGCCTCGCAGCCGCACTAGCGTATTCTCTTTCTATTCCCGGTAGGAAAAGACGCCGGGTTTTCCGGGCCGTTGCACCAGCGCTTACCAGTCGTAGTACAGCCGCCACTGCCCTACTTCCAGCTGATGCGAAAACGGCACTATCAACCATTCCTGCCCGACATTTACCTCCCCTTTCACCAGCAGCACCGGCCGCTGCCGCCGCAACGAGTCGAGGGTGTTAGGCGTGAAGGCAAACGTATTGAGCCATGTATGATGCCAGGCCGCTGTCGGCTCAAACTGTGTTTCGCGCAGCAGATAGGTGTTGCCGGCATACAACGACATTGGCACTCGCCCTTGCGCAAAAGCCAGGGAGGGCAGCAGTTCATTATAGACCAGCACCGGCCGCTGGTCCATGCCTTCGGCGCGTAGCCGCTCCACTACCGGCCTAATGCCATTCAAAGCCAACTCATTCTGGCGTAGCAGGGGTTTAGCGGCCAGCAGTAGTGTAATGGTGAACAGAGTACCTGCTAGTAGCAGCTGAGCCGCATCGGGCAACCGGCGCCGGGTGTGCCAAGTGCTCAGCAGCAGTACCACCAACCCAATACCTGGCAACAGCGCGGCCGATGAGTCCAGAGTGAGGTTGAGCTCCTTTGCCAGCCACGGCAAACCAACCAAAGCCAGCAGCAACACTACCCACAGGCCCAGGCAGCCGCGGTACCAGTTGCGGCGTTGGTCGGCGGGCATTTCGTGCAGATAGTAGGCAGCAAGCAACGCTACGCCCGGAAAAATGGGCAGCACGTACAGAATCAGCTTCGACTGCGAAAGAGAGAAAAACACTAGTGGCGTTAGTATCCAGAACAAGAGCACGTTGCGCCATAGCTGCGGCAGCTTGCGCCAACCTGTACGCACCGCCTGCACCATAAGCAGCACCGACCAGGGAAGCCCCGTGGCAGGCGCCAGCACTAAGTAGAACCACCACGGTTTGGCCCGGCCGAATGCCTCCGCATTTGCAAAGCGCTCCACAGTGTGCCCTACCAGAAAATAGCGCAGGAAGGCTGGGTTTTCAGCAATCAGAAACATATACCAGCTTAGCCCCACCAGCACAAACAGCACTACTCCCAGCAAGTGGTGCCAGGTGAAGGGCCGCCGCGTCTGGCCGCGCCGGAAATAATATCCGACCAGGACCATGAGGGGCAGCACAAATCCGACCGGCCCCTTGGTCAGGAAGGCCAACCCCAAGGCCAGCCAGCACACATACAGGCCCCACCAGCGTCCATCGTGGTAGTGGCGCAGCAGGCCATAGGCAGCCGCCAACTCCAGCGTTGCCAAATAAGCGTCGGTCGTTACGTTGAGGGACGAAATCAGGACAACGGGCAGCGTGCCGTACAGGATAGCTGCTGTGAGGGCACGGTTGCGGTTGCCGTCGAAAAGCAGCACGCCGAGGCCGTAGACCAGCAGCACCTGCGCCAGCACCGCCAGCACCGGTAGTAGCCGCACCCCCAGCGCTGTAGGGCCGCCCAAAGTCAGACCGACGGCTGTGAGCCAGTAGGTGAGCGGAGGCTTGTGAAAATGCTCGATTCCCAGCAGCTTCGGGTGTAGCCAGTCGCGCCCGGCCAGCATTTCGCGGGCTATTTCGGCGTAGCGTGCTTCGCTGCTTTCCAGCGGCCCCCAACTGTTAATGCCCACCAGAAACGCACCTCCGAGCACTAATATGAACAGCCATAGTGCCTGGTGAGCAGAGAATACCTTTCTGATATCGGACCCTGATTGTTGAAACATTAAAACAAAATTAAAGCAAAGCGGATATCGTTGCGACTCCTTTTCTTAGCAACGGTACTTTTCGCTGGGTTTTCTGCACTTACAACTCAATTCTCTTGCTGGCCGTTATGCTTTCAGCGTAGCCTTGGAGTTTATTCTCTCAAGGGACTTTCTTCTTTTTCGCGTATGCGCACTATACTGGTTACTGGCTGTGCCGGCTTTATTGGCTCTCACCTTTGTGAATATCTGCTGACGGATGGCTGCCGCGTCGTGGGCCTCGACAACTTCGACCCATTTTACGACCGGCAACTGAAAGAAGAAAATCTGCGCCCCCTGCGCCAGCATGCTCGTTTCGCTTTCTGCGAAGTAGACCTGCGCCAGGGCCCTGATGCCCTGACGGCCGCCCTACCGGCGCTTCCCTATGATGCCGTGATACATCTGGCCGCGAAGGCCGGAGTCGGGCCTTCGCTGCGGGAGCCGGCGGCCTACCTGGAAAACAACCTGCTCGGCACGACGCACCTGCTGGAATGGATGCGTCGACACACCATCCAAACGCTGCTGTTCGCCTCGTCTTCTTCCGTCTATGGTAATACGCCGGCCACCCCATTTCGCGAGGATGAGCCACTGCTGGCCCGCTGTATTTCGCCCTATGCGGCCAGCAAACTAGCCGGCGAGGAACTGACCTTTACCTATCATCATCTGTATCAGATGAGCGTGCTCAATGCGCGGTTTTTCACCGTGTACGGCCCACGCCAGCGCCCCGACCTGGCGATTCATAAATTTGCCCAGTTGTTGCGGGCCGGGCAGCCTATTCCCGTGTACGGCGACGGTAGCACCTCCCGCGACTACACGTTCGTGGCCGATACGGTAGACGGCATTGTGCGGGGACTGAATTACCTGCTGCACCATCCCGGCACCTACGAAACCGTGAATCTGGGCAACAGCCAGCCAGTGGCTCTGCTGGATCTGGTAGCCGCTGTGGGCGCCGCCGTGGGGGTGGTGCCGCAGCTAGAGTTTCTGCCCGACCAGCCTGGCGACGTGGATATCACCTACGCCGACAACACCAAGGCCAAGCGCCTGCTCGGCTACGAGCCCCGCACACCATTAGCCGAGGGCCTGCGTCAGTTTGTGGCCTGGCTCGATGAAAAGCCGCGCAACTCCCCCCAGGCTGCGTCACTCCAGGAAGCCACCGTCTCTGAATAAGGTATGCGGGTAGCCTCCCCTACACATCACGGACCGAGCTGGCGACTAGCCAGTGTGCTGTTGGTGTGCTTTTTTTCGTTTTTCGTGCATCTGGGCTCGGCTGAAGTCAACCTGATGGAGTCGCGCAACTTTGTGGCGGCCCGCGAAATGGCAGCCGGCGGCTCCTGGCTCATTCCTACCATGAACGGGGCATTGCGGCTGGCCAAACCTCCCTTACCAACCTGGACTGTAGCGGCCGTCATTAAGCTGACAGGCCAACCCGATACTGCGGCACTGCTACGGCTGCCGGCGGCAGGTATGTCGGTGCTACTAGTGCTATTTTTTTGGGGACTGGCCCGGGAACTTACCCAGGCTCTACCGGGCGAAGAAGATGCCCCTGGCCGCACGGCTTGGCTGGCCACGCTGGTCCTGGCTAGCAGTCTGCTGGTTATTACGGTAGGTCGCGAGGGGCACTGGGATATTTTCACGCATAGCTTTCTACTGGGTGCTTTGTGGGCACTAGCGCGGGGCTGGCGGGCGGCAACTGGCGGCTGGCGCTGGTTTTTGCTCAGCGGGCTGCTGCTGGGCGGCAGTATTCTGAGCAAAGGTCCTGTCGCCTTATATGCCATGCTGCTGCCATTTTTGCTGGCTTTCGGCATGCTGCGCCTGTATCCGGACCGAGGCGCGCTTACGATAGCCCGCCGCAACGGCTTGTTTCTGCTGGTGCTGCTTGCGTTGCTGGTTGGGCTGGCCTGGCCAGCCTATCTGGCCATTCAGGACACGGTGGCGCCGGCGGCCTTAGCCGTTGCACGGCTGGAGGCTACATCCTGGGTAGAGCGCCACGCACGGCCTTTCTGGGACTACTTAAACTTCCCGGTATTTGCGGGCATCTGGGCCCCAGTAGCACTGCTGGCGCTGGCAGTGCCGTATGCCCGGCCCCGCGCCGGCCGTTTTGTACCATATCTGGCGGTGCTGGCCTGGGTACTGGCGGCGTGGCTGCTGCTGAGCATTATTCCGGAGAAGAAGGAGCGCTACATGCTGCCGCTTATGCCGCCGCTGGCGCTGTTGGTAGCCGGCCTGTTGCGCTACTTCGAAACAGCAATCCGCCAGCACCAGGCAACACGTTTAGATACTCTGCTGCTGCGCATCTGGACCGGACTACTGGCCCTTATTTTTGCGCTGCTGCCCGTAGCCCTGTTTCTTGTGCGGCTGCCCGGGTTTGGGCCCGGCACGTTGCCTTTTACTCTCACTGCATTGATTTTTGGAGCTTTAGCAGTCTGGATGATCTGGCTGCTGGTGCGAAAACCACGCCCGGTAATGCTAATGGGCATTTCCATCACGGCTATGTCGGCGCTGCTAGCAGTGTTGCTGCCGGTACACGCGGCCTGGGTAAACCGCAAAGGCGACCCTGACCTGCGCCGTGCCGAAGCATTACAGCATAATCCGGAACTCGCCCAGTTGCCCTGGTACACCTTTGAGGAACTGCATATTAAGGAAGTGTGGCGGGCTGGGCGTGCCACGCCGTCCTGGCCACGCACGCCCGACTCAGTATTGGTGCGCATGCCCGGACCAGTAGCGGTTCTGGCCAGCATCAACGTACGAGAGCAGCTACCGGCCGCATGGCGGGAACAAGTGCGCCTGCGGGTCATCGACAGCTTCTATATTGACCGCACCCGGGAGGCGGGCTACTGGCGCGTAACGGTAGTAGAGCCCCTCCCCTAGTCGGCCGCGGCCGGCTCTGCTATTGGCATGGCGGAACTGGGCTTTGCGCGCAGTTCCCGGCGTAGCAGCACGATGTTGCGCGCATATACGACCGTTCCGAAAACATTCCCCACAATCAGCACCACATCTACCGGGCGGCGCAGCACAGCATAAGTCAGGATGAGCACCGAACCCACAAAGCTCACCACCCAAAACCCCAGCGGCAGCACTGACTCGCCTTTGCGCTCAGAATACAGCCACTGATACACGAAACGCAGCAGAAAAATGGTCTGCCCAATGGTGCCCAATGCCAGCACGCCGGCCGGAATACCGTGGCTCAGCATCCCTCTCAGGCTGAAATGCTGGTTGCCGACCACGAACCAAGCTAGCATGGCCAATGGAAACACGTAGGCGCTGGCCCGGAAAATGCCGCTCAGCTTGCGCCACTCGCCCAGCAGCTGCAGGTTACGGATATAGATGCCGTAGCTGATGAGCTGGGCCGCCAGAATCACCGGGTCGTGGCGCAGCATGCCGTAGAGTATCATCAGAAACGACGAAACCAGGCTGATTTGCCAGAACAGCGTGGGCACCAGCACGCGCTTAGCCCGCTCGCTCTGCACCCACTGAAGCACAATCCGACTACTGAACAGCAGCTGCGACGTCAGGCCAATACCTAAGGCTATCTGCTCGGTGCTAAGCATGGGCTCCGGGGCGGTGCTGCTCACCGATTTCGTAGTTTTTCCAGCGGCTCCGGATCCAGCGGAACCCGAATGTATCGACCAGCGGCTTCCAGGCCCGGTTCCAGAGGTTATACTTGGCAATGCCCGCAAAACGGGGGAAGTGCCGCACCGGGAGCTGCTTCACGCGGCCACCCTGCAACTGCACCAATGCTCCCAGAAAGCGGTGCATGCCGTGGAAAAGCGGAATGCGGCGCGCATACTCCATTTTGATGATTTTTAAGGGGCAGCCGGTGTCCTCAATACCATCGTTGATGAGCGTGCGACGCACTGTATTGGCAATCTTCGACGACAGTTTTTTTACCGCCGTATCCTGCCGCTTGGCCCGGATACCGTTCACCATATCGTACTCGGGCAGAAACTCGAAAAACTGCAGAAAATCCAGCGGCGTGGTTTGAATATCGGAATCGATGTAGCCGATGAGCGTGCTGCGGCAATGGTCGATGCCGGCCTTGATGGCCGTACTCAGGCCTCGGTTTTCGCTCAGGCTGATAAACTCGTAGTGCTGGTTCTGGTGGCAGATGTCGCGCAGCAACGCCAGCGACCCGTCTTTGGAACCATCATTCACAAACAGTACCGTGGTAGCAACGGGAGTCTGGGCCAAGAACTTATCCATCTCTACCACAAATTGCGGCAGGCTTTCTTCTTCGTCGTAAACCGGCACAAGGACCGTGAGTGTTTGCTGAGCCAGATAGGGCGTGGCAGTTGGGTAGCTCATAGGGTACAGAACAGGCCGGAAAGTTTAAGCCAAGATATGGAAGCCATACCGCGAAACGAACCTATATGTTGTGAAACCCGGCCGCAAACCAGCAACTCTCTCCCCGAACCGAAGGTCCCGGCTCCGGATGGTGCAATGGCCGCCCGCAATAGGTAGGCAGCCTCTGCTGTTTTCTTCCTGTGGTTTGCGGCTGCACTGGCACCATCCCTTCGCACCTGCTACCTTTACTACCTATGCCGCCCCTCTACAATCGTCGTTCTGAACCAGGTTTGCCGGCTTCGGCGCTGCCCCCTGTGGCTCTGCCGCTGGCGGAGTTGCTGCTGCGAGTGAAGCAGACGCTCACGGAACGATTTGCCGACTCCTACTGGGTGGTGGCCGAAATTGCCGACCTCACGTTGCCGCGCTTCGACGGCTCCCACTGCTACCTCACCCTCACCGACCAGCACCAGACCGGCCGCGGCGCTCAGCTGAAGGCCCAGGCTCGCGCCACCATCTGGAGCCAGCGCTACCAGCAGGTGGCCCCGGCGTTTGAAGAGCACACGGGGCAGGAGCTTCGGGTCGGCCTGAAAATCATGCTGCGCGTGCAGGTGAAGTTTCACGAGCAGTACGGCCTGAGCCTTGATGTGCTGGCCATTGACCCGACCTACACAGTAGGCGAACTGGCCCGCCAGCGCCTCGAAACGTTGCGCAAGCTGCAGGAGAAAGGGTTACTAGACCGTCAGCGGGCACTGCCGTTGGCACTGGCACCCCAGCGGCTGGCCATCATTTCCTCGCCCACAGCCGCCGGCTTTCAGGATTTTGTGCGCCAGCTGGAAGAGTCGCCGTATGCGTTTTCTCTGGCGCTGTTTCCGGCCAGCATGCAGGGCACAGAGGCGCCGGCCAGCATCAGGGCCGCACTGGACACTATTCGGCCCCGGCGCCGGTATTTCGATGCGGTGGTCCTGATTCGGGGTGGCGGCTCCAAAATCGACCTGCTGGCCTTCGACGACTACGGCCTCGCCGCCGCCATCGGGGCCTTTCCGGTGCCGGTGCTTACAGGTATCGGGCACGAGCGGGACGAAGCCGTAGTGGACTTAGCGGCCCATCTGGCCCTGAAAACGCCGACTGCTGTTGCAGCGTTTCTGGCTGAGCGGCTGGCCCGGCTGGATGCCGTATTTGATGGCTACGCGGGCCGTATTCGGGAGGTGGCCCAGGAAGTAGTGCAAGCATCCGCAAGCCACTTCGACCGGCTGGGGCGCCGTACCCATCTGGCGGCTCAAAACCGCCTGCAGGAACATTATACTGCGCTGCGCCAACGGGTGCGGGCAGCGGCTCCGTTGGCCCGCCTTCGGTTGCGGCAGCAGGAGCAGCAGCTTGGCCAGCACCGGCAGGCACTGCAACGGGCCGCCCACCACGCTGCTGAAGGCCAGCACCGGCAGTTGCGGCGGCTGGGCCATACACTGGCCCGCCGCTTCCGCTATCTGCATAGGCGGCGGCGCGAGCAGCTGCTCACCCACCGGTTTCAGCTGCAGCTGGCTACCGAACGGTTGCTGCACCGTGCTGAAATCCGGCTGCTCACGCTGCGCATGCCGCCAGCGGCGCAACCTGCAGCCGATTGACCTGATTTCAGGGCAGCATTTACCCTGAACCAGCCTGCTATCTTTACGGGCTATTACCTGCTTTGCCTTATCCCATGGAAACCACTTACCGCGACGCCATAGCTGAGCTTGAATCCATTCTGCGCGCGCTCGAAACCGATACGGTGGATGTAGACGAGCTAACGGCGCGAGTGCAGCGCTCTGCTACCCTCATCCGGCTCTGCAAACAAAAGCTCCGCACAGCCGAAGATGCCATTGACCGGGTCTTTGAGAACCTAGACCAGGAAGAAGAGCTTCCTGAACCCGAGCCGGAAGCACCTACGCCGGCTCCGGCAGCCCGCCGCCAGCCCCGGGCACCCCGTGAAACCGGCGGCGGACTGCTCTTCTGAGCTGACTAAGATGTCCCCAGCGGGCAGGTGAGTAAAGAAGTTTGCTTGCCCTCAATTTGGTTTGGCTTATATTTGAATGCCCCAACCAATTGGCGGTTTTGTCCCATTCTTCTCACACTCTATTGCCTCCTCTATGGATCCGGACTGCGGCCCTCTCACAGACACATCAGGTTCAACTATTCCTCTCGACGACGCTGTCACCTGGACCGGGAACTATCAGACAGCTCACCCAAACAAGCTTCGCTCGGTATATTTTACCTCAGAAGTGTTTCAGGCCCTTATAGACCAGCCGGGTGCGAAAGGCATCCGCATCTACCTCGCTAATTCGGGAGCTACTACCGAAACGCTTGACACCATGATTCTGGTGAGTGCTACCGCCAGCGCCGACCTGACTACGGTGGGCGAGTATGAGCTGTATGACCATGGCACCGGAACGCCCCCCTGCCCTGTAATCAGTCCACTCAATCATTAAGCCGAGGCCATGACCATGCCGGAATCTGACGCGCTGAAGCTTGCGATACACATTTTCTATTACATAGGACAGTGTTCTATCCTACTCCCGCTGTACTTCGGGTTCCGGTATTGGCCTTCTCTCTCGGCCGGACTGCGGGCTATGGTTTACTGCTGTCTGATGTGGACCGCCATGACGATTTTGGGGGAAGCCTGCGGCAAGCTACTTGGCTACAACATAGCCGTGTGGCAGACGGTGGATATTCTGGATGTCTGGTTTATCGGCGCCGTCTACTACCATATCCTACGCTTCCGGCTGCGCCGTTATTTCCTGCTAATCGGGGTGCTGTACACAGCCTTTGCCCTGGTTGATATGTTCATTATCAACGACCTCTGGAACGGCATTAAAAACGAGTTGGTGACCGTCAACAACTACACGCTGGTTGTGAAGCATCTGCTGCTGGTCAGTCTGATTCTGCTGTACTTCGAGCAGAGCCTGCGCCACCTGCGCAATGTGGCGCTGGAGCGTGACCCGGTATTCATCGTAAGTGTAGCGTTGCTGATATTTCACGCGGGAACTTTTGTCTTATTTCTAGTTCGAACTAGCCTAACCAGCTATTGGGAATATAACTCCATCACGATTCCATTACTCACTACACTGAACTTGGTGATGTATGCGTTGCTGTCCTACGCCTTCTGGCTGACCGGGCATGAACCTCAGACCATCCCAAAAGCTGCGCATTCGCAGTCAGCTCATTCCTAGACGAGTTTTATTAGTACTGCCGCCAAGCGCCTTGCTTACGGTGAGCGAAGGCCTGTGCGCGCGCTGGCAATCCGTCTACTTCTTCGTATCTTCCCAAACCGGAAGGCACTGAAAACGCGCTAGTTCTTCAATTATTGAACTCAGGCTGCTGCTGGCTGCACCTATGCAGCAGCTCGTCATCTATTTCTACCGGTTTATCTACTCTTACCCATTATGAAACCACCTATTCTCTCCTTACTGGCCGCCGGCCTGTTCCTAGTCTGTTTACCAGGCTGCCAAGAGCAACAGAATGCCGCCGCGCCCAATAAGTCAGTCGTTCAGAACATAGCCGGCGCTGGTGAGCAAATCAGCATGGACCAGGCCATTTCCTGGACGCACAACTACCGCAGCCACTATCCGAGCGGCCTGCGCGCCGTGGGCTATAGTGCTCAGGGCATCCAGAGCCTACTAAGGCAGGAAGGCTGCATCGGTATCCGCATCTACAATGCCACCACCGATGCCGGCGAAGACCTCTATATATTGGTAGGAGTTGATGCCGCTGGCCACGACCAGACCTATGCTAGCCTACTCGACGCCGCCCCACGTTGTCCGGTGTGGTGCGCCGTTAGCCCACTTGCGGGAGATGTAAGCGCCTTTTCGGCTGCTACAGCCCCAGTTTCAGTACCACTTACTCAGGAACAGGCGGTCCGCTGGACTGGCACCTACCAGTATCACCACCCCGGCCAGCTACGCGGCGCCTACTATGATGCGGCTATTTTTGAAGAAATTCTCCACCAGGGTGCCACCACCGGCATTCGCATCTACCGCGCCTTGATGCACAATGACGAGTCTACTTTCGTGCTGGTAGGAATTGATGGCAACCACCAAGACCAAGTCGAGGCGTATCACCGCGTTTTTGCCAAAGGCTTGCCCTGCATCAGCAGTGAGTGTGCCCCTGGCAGCATCCTCGTACACTAAGTATTCCGCTTCTATTTGGCCTGAGCCAGCCCTCGCAGGTAGCGGGGGCTGGCTTTTTACTTCTATTATTTCTGGTTTGACAGCGACTGATTAATAGGTATCAGTATATTACAACCTATTCATAGTTTCGCTTCATGTTGCAACCCGTTCCGTGGCTGGTAGCGTTAGCCAAGCAGCTGAATCTGTTTTCTCTGGCAACGTGTCTCGTACCACTGGTAATCGGGCTGCGTTACTGGTCCCGGCTGGAGCGGCCATTGCGCATAGTTGCCCTGACGGTGGTAGCTCAAGCCAGCCTGGGTCTGCTAAGTGAGATAGGGCGGTATTTCTGGCACTACAATATTGCCTTCCTGCATCTGCTCACGGTGGCCGAAACACTGGGCTTTGGCACTACCTATCTACTGGTGTTGCGCCACCATACGCAGCGCCGCGTGCTACTGGGCCTATTGGGCCTGTTTCTGGGAGTCGCCGTCTACGAATCCATCATCCAGGGAGGCTACCGGGCCGACGGGCCACCCAACGTAGCCACCTTCGCGCTCCAGTTCATTGTGCTCCTAACGGCCGTGCTATTGTACTTCGACCAGATCCTGCACGAGTTACTGGCCATTCTACTCGAGCGGGACCCGCTGTTTTTGGTTAGCGTAGGCGTCACGCTCTACTACGCCGGCACCGTTCTGGTTAACATTGCGGCCGAGTATATGCGCGACGGCGCCGACCCCGGTATCATCTGGATAATGTTCATTGTTCAGTTCATTCTGTTAATCTTCTTCAACACCATGCTAGCTACGGCCCTCTGGTATGCTTCGCACCCCAGCCGCCAGCCTCGTCCCGAATTACCGCTCACTCAGTAGCGAAATAAACTGTACGCTGTTCCAGAACGCGCACAAACCAGTATCTTCAAGCCCCGTCTAGGCTATTGCGAGTTGCGGGCCTATAGTTTTATGCCAGCTTCTTCCTGGGTTATTTGGGCAGCAGAACGAATGGAGCAAAGCACGCTGCTGCTACTGCTGTTCCCACTGATAATAGCCATCGTCCGGTGGGGGTTGCTGCCGCGGCCACTGCGTGTCCTTACTGTGGGGCTGGCTTGCATGGCCTTATTCATTGCTGTCCTGGCAGTGCACCCACTCTCAGAAACCGGTGAAAGTATACTCTGGCACTCCTACACCGTGGTTCAGACTCTGTTTCTGGGCAGTGTTTACTATTACGTTTTTCTGTTGCGCTGGCAGCGCTTGGCGGTAGTGGCTGCGCTAGCCTTCTTTCTGGTCTTTGCGCTACTAGATTGGTTCTGGCTGGAGCGTAACCAACCTGTACATGCTTACACACATACTCTGCAAAGCACCCTGCTTCTGAGCTTCGGGATACTCTACTTCTACCAGCTGGCCCGCCACATGCCTGCTATTCGTTTAGAAAACGACCCGTTTTTTTTAGTCACTTCGGGTATAGTAATGTATTTTTCGGGCACGGTACTACTCTATGTTTTCGTATTGCCCCTCGTTGCAGCTACCGATGCGCTGGGCCAGCACATCGTTTCACTGCTGGTATCGGGAGTGGCCGTGCTACAGTATAGTTTGTTTGCTTTAGCCTTTTACCGCGCCTCCCGGCCGTCCTCGTTGCTACTTCATGAATAACTGGCTGGTTCCTGTGCTGCTGGCAACGCCGGTTCTGCTGCTGCTGGCCTTGGGCATTGTGGCCTTTGTGCTACGCTATCAGCGGCGGCTACTACGCCAACAGGAGCAACTGCGCCAAGTACGCGAGACTTCTCAGCAGCAAGCACTTGAAGCTGCTCTGCTGGCTCAGGAAGAGGAACGCCGCCGTATTGCCGCAGACCTGCACGATGGTGTCGGCACCACACTGGCCATCGTGAAGCTGCACCTGAGCACGCTGGGGCAGCCTGGCCTTACGCAGGAAGCCACTTCCCTGCTCGACCAAGCCATTACGGAAGTACGCCGTATCTCGCGCAACCTGTTGCCGGCCGCGCTACAGAAGTTCGGATTGCCTTTCGCGCTTGACGCCTTGGCCCGGACGGTGCCCGCCGACGGCCCCACCCGGCTCCTACTCGAACAGCGTGGGCAACCCCGGCGCCTTGAGCCCAAGTATGAGCTTATTGTGTACCGCGTGGTGCAGGAGCTGATTGGCAACGGCCTGCGCCATGCGCACGCCGAGGTCATCAGCGTCATTGTGGACTTCGGTACCGATACGCTTTCGTTGCATTACACCGACAACGGTGTGGGCTTCGACCCTGCTTTGGTAGAAGCGGCACCCCTGCCTGGCTCCCGTACCGGCCACGGCCTTACCAACCTGCGCAGTCGCGTGGCCGTGCTCCAGGGCACGCTCCGCTATGAGTCTGGCCCAGGGGCCGGTAGCCAGGTTTGGATTTCCTTCCCTATTCCGTATCTTACTGCCCTTCAGGCACCTGTTCTCTCTGCTGCCCTATGACTCCCTCGCCTGCACTCATTCGTTTAGCTGTAACCGACGACCATATTCTCTTTCGCAAAGGTCTTCGGGCCCTTATCAGTGGCTTCCCTGGAATGGAAGTTCTATTTGAAGCGGGCGACGGGGAAGAACTGCTTCAGCGCCTCGACCAGGGCACGTTGCCGGATGTAATTCTTATGGATCTGCAGATGCCCAACCTCGACGGCTTGCAGACGGTACGGCTGTTGCGCGCGCAGTATCCCCGGATTCGGGTTATCATCATTTCCATGCACGATGAGCCGGAACTGATTGACAGCTTGAAGGCCGAAGGCGCACATGGTTACCTACTCAAAAACGCCAGCCCCGAAGAAGTACGCGGCGCCATTCTGGCCGCCCACAATAGTGAGTCGCAGCCGGCAATGGCTTCTACCCAGATTTAGTGCGCATTGGCAAGTAGCCACTACCAACCCGGTAGCTCATTATGCCATCAACATAAAAGCGCCGGCTCCACTAGGAGCCGGCGCTTTTATGTTGATGCTCGACAAGAGTAGCTTGGTTACAGGCCTACTGCCATGCCCACCGTGAAGGTACGGCCACGGTTGAAGAAGGCTTGGATCAGGTTAGGGTCTACCACGTTTGAGTTGTTGCGATTCGAGACGTCCGTGAAATAGTACTCGTTCAGCACATTCAGTACCGAGGCGCGGAAGCTCACACGGGCTCCATGAATCGGCTTCAGCTCATACCCAAAATGGATATCGAGGTTGCGGCTGGTGGGCAGACGATACGAGTCGGTGCTGCTCTCTTCGTTCCGGATGTTGTCCGGGTTGAAGTCGGCGAAGTACTTCGAAAACAGCAGGAACGACGGCCGAATGTAGAAGTTGGTGAACGGCTCGTAGCGCAAGCCCAGCTGGAACTGGTTCTGGGCGGCGTCGCCGACGTGCACCCCGTCCAGATAAACTGGCTGATCTGGCTCGCCGATAATTTCATTGGCTTCATTGGTCTGGTTCACCAGTCCTTTGCCAACCCAGCGCCAGTCGCCGAGAGAAATAGCAGCATTCAGCTGCAGGCGGCGGCTAATATCCTGCGCAACGGCCATTTCGATGCCCATATGGCGAGCATCTACGTTGCGGACGTTGGTGTAGGTAGGCACGCCGTCCAGCGTCTGGAAGGAAGTAGTCGTTTTGTTAGCCCACAGTGTGTAGTAGGCGTTCAGAGTAGCTTTCAGGCTGGGGTACGTGATACCGTACCCCAACTCAACGCTGGTAATGCCTTCGGGCTTCACTCCCGCGAATTGGCGGCCCTGGGTGTTGAACACAAAGTTGAAGAACGGCACTTTGCTGTTGTAGCCCACATTGAAGAACAGGTTGTTGCGCTCCGTGAGGTTGTAGTTGGCACCGCCCTTTACACTATAACCCCGAAACTTCACCCAGTCCGTCTCCACGTAGCTGCCATCGGCGTTGGTATAGATCTGCCCGTCAATCACCTGCGTCTGCCCGAAAGCAACAGGGTACGTCTGGCCATTCACATTCACCACTTTAGGCTGGAAGTAGTCGATACGCTTGTAACGGATTTCGGAGAGGGTGCCACTAAGCACCGCCGAGAATACCGGCGTTTTGTATTCTACCTGGCTATAGCCCCCGATCCAGCGCGTTTTGCCGTCGTAGTTGTAGCTGAGCTTGTCGCCCACTCGCAGGCGGCTGTTGGGGTCAGAATTCCGGTCCGCAATTGGCCGGACGTAGTCACCGCCCAGCAGGTCGCGCACCTCACGGTAGTGGAGGCCATAGTAGCTGCGGCCATCCACGCCAGCAGAAAGCGTGAGGTTTTCCTTCAGCTTATAGTCGCCGCCCACCACGAAGCCATACCAGCGGTGGTTATTGACGTTGTTGATGAGAAACTGCGTCGACTGGCGCTCTTCGTTGATGTTCCGCACGCCCCCGACTGTGGGGTAATTGCGGACGTTGAAATCGTAGATGCCCTGGAAATCCGTCTGGCCCGTAGCCGAGTTGGCTCTGATAGTGCTGGAGTTGCCGCTGGTCAGGCCGCTCACCCCGCCACCCCGGCCGTAGGAAGCGTACAGTACCGTGCTGATGAACAGCCGGTCGTTTACCTGCCAATAGTCGTTGAGGTTGATCTGGGGTTTATGGTAGTAGTTGGAGCGCTCATTCAGCGTTTCCTCTTTCCCAGTATCGTAGGTAGCATCGGTGCTGGGGTCATATTTATAGCGCGTCAGAGAGCCCCAATACGGATTGTACTTGAAGCCGCGGTTGCCGTTGTTGACGAGGCGGGCGCCCAGTTCGCGGGCTTTTTCATCGGAGTACAGGCCCACCTGTGCCTGGAACGTGCGCTGGCCATGGCTCTGGGGTGAACCCATGCCGGTCAGCGACAGGCGGTGGTTGCCGATACGCTTGCTGATGTTGCCAAAGTAAGTCCAGGCATCGTCATACGCTTTGTCTACCCAGCCGTCGGAGGTGCGGCGGGAGCCGAAGGCCGTAAAAGTCCAGTCGCCTTTCACGGTGCCACTGCTCAGCATCAACGACGCTTTGCGGTAGTTGTTGGAGCCGGTTTCCAGACGTGCCAACACGGCTTTTTTGCTATCGAAGCCTTTGGTAACCACATTGATGGTACCTCCCACAGACGGCACGGCAATCTTGGAAGCCGACAAGCCCCGCTGCACCTGCAGGCTCTGCGTTACGTCGCCTAGGTCCCAGTTAGACCAGTACACGGCGCCGTTTTCCATATCGTTCACCGGCACCCCGTTCACCATCACAGCCACGTTGCGCTGGTCGAATCCCCGGATATTGATGCGGGAGTCGCCGGAGCCGCCGCCACTCTGGGTAGCATACACACCTGGCGTTTCGTTCAGGATCATGGGCAGGTCCCGGTTGGAAAGCGTTTCGCGCAGCTTCACCTCATTCACGGTCGAATACGCTACCGGCGTTTCACGTTCTACGGCAATACCCAGCGTACCTACTACCTGCACCTCATTGAGGGTGGCATTATCAGCATCGAGCCGGAATGTGGCCACCGAGTTCTGGTTGCCGATGGTTACGGTCTGCTGGCTAGGTTTGTAGCCGATAAAAGACGCCTTTACTACGTAAGTGCCCGGCTTCAGATTAGGTACAGCGTATGTGCCGCTGGCCTCGGTTCCGGCGCCGGTGTTCACACCGTTGCCCGTGACTTGCACGGTAGCGCCAGGCAGTTCTTCGCCCGTCAGCTTATCGAGCACGCGGCCCTTGATGGAATAAGTGCCCTGTGCCGCTGCCGTCATCACGGTCAGGCAGGTCAGCAGGGAGGTTAGTACTGGTTGTTTCATACCTAAAAGCAGGAGACGCGGGGTTTGCGCCATGCAAAGGTAAGGGATTGATGGGGAGCCTAAAAGCCCGATACGTGGAGTTTATCCGATGCTGCGTACTGCGGCTTCTATTTGGTACCACTCCCCCTGCTCAGCAATAGTGCGCTACCGAAACCTGCCTCGGGTTTACGCTGAGCTTTACCGAACCCAACTACATCGAGTACCAGCCAAGCGCAACAGCTCCACTCCGCCAGGTACCGGCGCGGGAAGGCGCGGGAAGGCGCGGCGCAGGTAACCCGCATGGCCAGACGTTGAGGTTATTCCAGTTCCACGCCTGGGTCCCAGAACAGCTTTTTGAAGTCCACCACCTGGTCGTCCTGTACGCGTACCCCTTCCGCTTCCAACGCTTCCTGCATGGCGGTGGGCGTGGCAAAATGGTGGCGGCCCGTGAGCAGCCCGTTGCGGTTGACGACGCGCTGAGCGGGCACTTTTTCGAGGCCCAACGCCGGAGCCGCCGCAATGAGAGCATAGCCCACCATACGGGCGCCATGCCGAGCTCCCAGGTAGTGCGCAATTGCTCCATAGGTAGTTACGCGGCCCGGTGGTATCAGGCGTACGACTTCCTCTACATCCTGAAAAAAATTACGACTAGTGTCCGACTGATTTTTAGGGGAGTCCATACAGATAACAGGGTTTTAACAAGAAATTCTGCTACTACGGTGGAGGTAGCCGCTCAAGCCCGTCAATAACAAGCCGCATACGCAGGCGTAAAGGAAGCCAACGCTTTTCACCTCAAAAACTACCCTACCTATATGTCACTTTTCTCAAAAAAACTCGAGACTCTCGAAGACTTATTTCAGCATGAGCTCAAGGACCTCTACAGCGCCGAAAACCAGCTGGTAAAGGCGCTGCCCCAAATGGCTGCCGCGGCCAAGGATGGGCGCCTGCGGGCTGGTATTGAGAAGCACCTCAAGGAAACCACGAACCAAGTAGCTCGCCTCGAAAAGATTGGCAAGTTGCTGGATATTGACCTAGACGGCGAAACCTGTAAGGCCATGGAAGGCTTGGTGAAAGAAGGCCAGAAAACCCTGTCGGAAAATGCCACTGACGAGGTAATGGACGCTGCTATTATTGCAGCTTCGCAACGAATTGAACATTACGAAATATCAGGATATGGCACAGCGGCTCACTACGCCGACCGTCTAGGCTATGCCGAAGCGGCTCAACTGCTTCGCCAGACACTGGATGAAGAGCAGCTGACGGACACCAAGCTGAATGACCTTGCCAAAAATTATATTAACCAGAAGGCAATGCAGTAAACAAGAAGGTTTTGTGCCCCTGCTACACTGCTTTGCACAAAAAAAGCCTGCAACCTGCGGGCTTTTTTTGTGTCTTCCCACGCTGGCTGTTCCCATCGTGGACAAGAGTAAACCCAAAGCAAACAGTTAGCGTTGTCAACCGTTATCTACCGGTGTCCAACACTTCTGTTGGCTCCATATGCTGTTTATGCAAACCCAAGAACACGAGGAAATAGAAGTAGCCGAAGTACCTGCCGGCAAAAGCCGCCGTCTGCTCTGGATTCTGGTTACGCTGGCCGTTGTGGCCGGGCTGGTCTTTGTTAAGATGAAGTATTTCCCTTCGCCGAACGCCGACGGCAAAGGCGGTGGCGGCAAAGGGGCAGGCTCCGGCAAAGGTGGACCCGGCGGAGCCGGTGGCAAAGGCGGCGCCCAAAAGCTACCGGTACAGGTATACGTGGTGAAACCCACCAACCTTTCCGACGAGGTAGCCGCTACTGGCTCGGTACTGGCAGATGAGTCGGTGGTGATTAAGAGCGAGCTGTCGGGCAAAATCACCAGCCTGAATATCCGGGAAGGCCAGCCGGTGCGCAAAGGTCAGCTACTGTTCAGCATCAACGCCGACGAAGCACAGGCCGGCATCCGGAAACAAGAATACAACATCAAGCTTTTCCGTGACCAGGAGCGCCGCCAGCGCACTTTGCTGGACAAGGAATATATCAGCGCCCAGGAGTATGAGCAGGCGAATAACCAGTTGCTCACGGCCCAGTCGGATTTGCAGGCGCTACGCGCTACGCTGGACCGTGCGTTTGTGAAAGCCCCTTTCGATGGTGTGCTAGGCCTGACTACCGCCACCGTGGGTACTTACGTGAGCCCCGGCACCGAAATTACGACCCTTTCCCGCGTGCGCCCTGTCAAGATTGACTTTGCTGTGCCGGGCCGTTTTGCCAACAATGTGCGCGTCGGTGACGTGGTGAGCGTAACGGACGAGGCGACCAACAAAAAGTACGATGCCAAGGTCTACGCCATTGACCCGCAGATTGACCCCGTGAGCCGCACCCAGCCGGTGCGAGCCCGCTACGCCAACACCAACGATGAGCTCCGGCCCGGCGCTTTCGTGAAAGTAAATCTGCAGCTCGGCGAGTCGACGGACGCGCTGCAGGTGCCGACTGAGGCCGTTATTCCGGAAGCCAGTGGCTACAGCGTGTACACGGTAAAAAATGGCAAAATGGCGCCGAAGAAAGTGAAAATTGGGATTCGCTCGGACAAGGTGATTCAGGTAACGGATGGCCTAGTTGTCGGCGACTCTGTGATTCGCACGGGTATTCTGCAGCTGAAGCCCGGTGATGCCGTGCGCGTGACCAAATAGCCCTACGCGCCGTGTCTCGATGCAGATACCGCCAAGTTTCGCGGTGGCTGTTCACCCATTGTAAGCCAAGGCGACACCTAGTAAGAGACACTGCCTGAAAACAGACCTATGAGCTTATCCTCCACCAGTATCAACCGCCCGGTCCTCGCCATCGTGATGAGCCTCGTCATCGTGATTTTCGGCGTGATTGGGTTTCGTTACCTCAGCATCCGGGAATACCCGAGCGTAGACCCGCCCATCATTACGGTGTCGGCGAGCTATACCGGTGCCTCGGCTGATGTAATGCAGGGCCAGGTAACTGAGCCGCTCGAAGAAGCGCTGAACGGCATTGCCGGCATCAAGAATCTAACCTCGAACTCGCGCGACGGCCGCACCCAGATTACGGTAGAGTTTGACCTCGACGCCGACCTGGAAACCGCGGCCAACGACGTGCGCGACAAGGTTTCGGGCGCGCAGGGTCGCCTTCCGCGCGACATCGACCCGCCCATCGTGAGCAAGGCCAATGCCGACTCTCAGCCGATTGTGATGACTTACCTCAGCAGTTCGCAGCGCAATCTGCTCGAGCTGACTGATTACGCCAACAACACCCTCAAAGAGCGAATTCAAACCATTCCGGGCGTGTCGGAAGTGCGGGTATATGGCGAGCGGAAATATTCCATGCGCCTGTGGCTCGACCCCGTGAAGCTGTCGGCGCTGGGCGTGGCTCCGGTGGAGGTGCAAAGCGCCCTGACCCGCGAAAACGTGGAGCTGCCCAGCGGTGCCGTGCAGGGCGAAAACACCCAGCTTACGCTGCGCACCATGGGCCGCCTGTCCACCGTCGAAGACTTCAACAACCTCATTATCCGTAAGGACGCCAATTCGTTAGTGCGCCTCTCCGACATTGGCTACGCCGAACTGTATCCTGAAAACGACCAAACCATCTTTAAGGTAAATGGTGTGCCGATGGTAGGCCTGGCCGTCATTCCGCAGCCGGGCTCCAACCAGATTGATATTGCCGACGAGTTCAACAAACGCCTGGAGCAGTACGGCAAGGACTTGCCCAAAGACTTGGTGCTGAAGCCGGGCTTCGACAACTCGGTGTTTATCCGCAAGTCCATCAACGAGGTAGAGCACACCATCATCGAAGCCTTCGTGCTGGTGGTGGTTATCATCTTCCTATTCCTGCGCGACTGGCGTTCCACACTGATTCCGGTAGTAGCCATTCCCGTGTCACTGGTGGGTATTTTCTTCGTGATGTACCTACTGGACTTCTCCATCAACGTGCTGACGTTGCTGGCCATCGTGCTGGCCATCGGCCTGGTGGTAGATGACGCCATTGTGGTGCTAGAAAACATCTACTCGCGCATCGAGGAAGGCGAAGACCCTAAGACGGCCGCTATTAAAGGTTCCGAAGAAATCCTGATGGCGGTTATCAGTACCACGGTGGTACTGGCGGCGGTGTTCCTGCCGGTGGTATTCCTGACCGGTATTACCGGGCGTCTGTTCCGCGAGTTTGGCATTGTGGTGGCCGGCTCGGTACTGATTTCGGCCTTCGTTTCGCTCACGCTTACGCCCATGATGTGCAGCGTGCTGCTCAAGCGGGAGGAAAAGCACAACTGGTTTTACCGCAAAACTGAGCCATTTTTCGTGAGCATGATTGGCGGCTACCAAAGCAGCCTCAAAACCTTCCTGAACAACCGTTGGCTGGCTTGGGTGGTCGTGCTGGGCACCGGCGTAGGCATCTGGTTTTTCATGAAGACAATTCCTTCGGAGCTGGCTCCGGTGGAAGACCGCAGCCGGGTCAACGTCAATGCTACCGGCCCTGAAGGCGCTTCGTTTGAGTTTATGGATGCCTACATGGCCCAGATAACGAAGATGGCCATAGACTCGACCGGCGACAATCTGAGCAGTGTGTTTGCTGTGACGTCGCCGGGCTTCGGCGGCGGCTCTAACTCCGGTACGGCCCGCGTGCTGCTGGTAGAAGCCGACAAGCGCGAAAAGAACCAAGACGATGTAGCGAAGGCTCTCACGGCAGGAGTCAAGAACCTGACGGCTGCGCGTACCTCGGTGTCGCAAGACCAGAGCATCGGCGGCGGCGGTGGTGGCGGCGGCGGACTGCCGGTACAGTTTGTGGTGCAGACGCAGGACTTTGAAAAGCTGCGAGCAGCCGTACCGAAATTCCTGGACGCCGCCCGCCAGGACCCCACGTTCCAGTTCGTGGACGTCAACCTGAAATTCAATAAGCCCGAGCTGCGCATCAATATTGACCGGGAAAAAGCACAGAGCCTGGGCGTGAGTGTGCAGAGCATCAGCCAGACGCTGCAGGCGGGCCTGAGCGGCCAGCGCTACGGCTACTTCATCCGGGGCAGCAAGCAGTACCAGATTATCGGGCAGGTGGCCCGCGAAGACCGCAACCAGCCGCTGGACGTGCGCCTGCTCTCCGTGAAAAACGCAGACGGCCAGCTCGTGCAGCTCGACAACGTGATTCGGCTTACGGAAAGCAGCACGCCGCCCCAACTCTACCGTTTCAACCGCTACAACTCGGCTACTTTCTCGGCTTCCCTGTCGCCTGGCAAAACCCTCGGCGACGGTATTGCGGCCATGCAGGCTATTGCCGACAAGCAACTCGACGAAACATTCTCTACTGAACTCTCCGGTGCTTCCCGCGACTTCCAGGAAAGCTCTTCATCGTTGGTGTTTGCCTTCGGGCTGGCTTTGGTGCTGATTTATCTGGTGCTGGCGGCGCAGTTCGAGAGCTTCCGCGACCCGGTCATCATCATGGTGACGGTACCACTGGCATTGAGTGGCGCGCTGCTAAGTCTGTGGTATTTCAATCAAACCCTCAACCTGTTCTCGCAGATTGGCATCATCATGCTCATTGGGCTGGTGACGAAAAACGGTATTCTGATTGTGGAGTTTGCCAACCAGCAGGTAGAGCAGGGCAAGGATTACATGACTGGCCTGATTGAGGGCGCCACGGCCCGCTTCCGCCCCATCCTGATGACGTCCTTGTGCGCTATTCTGGGTATTCTGCCCATTGCCATTGCCACCGGGGCAGGCGCCCTCAGCCGCCGCGCTATGGGCATCGGGGTAGTAGGTGGGCTGTTTTTCGCTACGGGCCTCACGCTCTACGTAGTGCCCGTAATGTACTCTTACTTCGCCACCGCAAAAAAGCATAGCCAGAAACAGGAGAAGAAAGCCAAGGCCGTAGCTGCCTAGCGCGTAGCTTTCCATTGCTTCTCCCCGATTCCAGTTTAAGAAGTCCCGATTTTCGATGTCCCGCTACCGCTCACTCCCTCTTTTTGCGCTGCTGCTTTTCCCGCTGCTTGGCCACGCTCAGCAGCCCGTGTTGCCTTCCCGGCAGCCGACCACGCAGCCGCAGTCGAAAACACAGACGGAGAAGCCGGAAACCGTACCCAATGCTCCGCCCCTAACGCTGGCCGAAGTCATCCGACTCGGTCTGGAAAACAACTACGATATCCGGGTGTCCAGGCAGGACGAGCGGATTGCGGAAAACAACGTAACCCGCGGCAATGCCGGCCAGCTGCCCGTGGTGAATGGCAACTTCACCCGCACGTTCAACCGCAACAACGTACGCCAAGAGTCGTCGTCGCGGCCCGAGGCCAGCATTGCCAACGGAGCACAGTCGAACCAGTTCAATGCCAACGTGGCAGCTACCTGGACAGTGTTCGACGGACTGGGTATGTTCATTGCCTACGACCGGCTACAGGCACTGGAGCAGCAGCAGCGCCAACTCACACGGGCTACGCTGGAAGAAACCGTAGCCAGTATCACCGACGCGTACTATGTGGTGGTGCGCGAATCGGGTAAGATCCGCTCGATTGAGGAAGCCCTGAAAATCGGACAGGCCCGCATCGACCTGACCCAGGCCCGCGTGGACGTGGGCGTGAGTGCCAAGGTGGAGGTGCTAACGGCCCGTGTAGACTACAACGCCGACCGTTCCATCCTGATCCAGCAGCAGGAAGCCCTGAAAACGGCCAAAATCAACCTCAACAACCTGCTAGGCCGCTCCCCGCGCCTCGATTTCCGTCCCGCCGACTCCATTGTGGTGGCTACTGATCTGAGCCGCGAGGCTGTGGCGCAGGCCATCCAGCAGAACAACCCACGCCTGCAGCAAGCCCGCCTCAGCACCGAGGTAGCCACCTACGACCGGAAGCTGGTGCGGGCGTCCCGCTTCCCGCAGATCGGGCTTACCAGCGGCTACGGCTACAACCGCAACATCAACGGCGCAGCTTTCTTCGGTAGCCAACTCGTCACGAACACCGGCCGCACTTATGGCCTCAACTACGGCGTGGTGGCCTCCATCCCTATTTTCGATGGCTTCAACCGCAACCGACTGGAGCAAAACGCCCGCATCACGGAGGAGCAGAGGCAGTTGCAGCTCGGCCAGACCCAGCTGAGCCTGGAAGCCGAAGCCGAGCAGGCCTACGCCCAGTACCAGAACCGCCTGCAGCTGCTGGAGCTGGAGGAAGCCAATATTCTGCTGGCCCGCGAAAATGTGGCCATCACGCTGGAGCGCTACCGCCTGGGCCTGCTCACGCCGCTGGCTTTGCGCGAAGCCCAGCGCACCCAGCTCGACGCCGAAGTGCGCCTGCTCGATATCCGCTACCAGGCCAAGCAGGCCGAAATAGTGCTGCGCCGCCTCAGCAGCGGGCTGGTGCAGGAGAGTCCGGCCGGCCGGTAGCGCACCCCGAACCTGTACCGAAGCCCCCGTTGCAACCAATGTTGCGGCGGGGGCTTTTGCGTGAAGGACAGGGAATACCCGTTATATTTTTTCAACTCCAATTTGCGGTGTTGAACTATCTTCCTAACTACCAGCATCATTTTCTAACTCCTTCATCTTTACTGCTTATGCGCAAACTTCTACTCACCCGTTTTACCACTGCTTTTATTATGCTGGTCAGCTGTTGGCTAGGTAATAAGAGGCTGGCAGTAGCTCAGGCACCCTGCCCTAATTACCCAGCCGTGCAGTACTGCAATCTGATTAGAAATGGCAGCTTTGAGGACTTTACGACCTGTCCAACCATTGAAGGCGAATTTGGTAGACCTCAGTATGGTATTTTGTCAAAAGTCTGCGAGTGGTATAATCCTACATATTATAGTACCCCAGATTATTTTAATACTTGCACCACGAATCAGCAATTCGACGTCCCCTCTAATCTCACTAATTGTTCGTACAGCGGGGGTACAGCAGCACTAGGCAATAATGGACCAACTTCTGTTGGCAACGCTTATGGGGGCATTATTGTCTTTGATGACAGGGGTGTGGAGCGAGAATATATTGCTACACCGGTTGACATTAAATTGGGCGCATCATATTATGGTGAGTTCTATGCTAAAGCAGGAGAGAATTCAGCTTTTGTCGTGAAGGAGCTGGGACTTTCTGTCTTACCCGATAATACTATTTATAATCCAAGCAGTGGCCTCCTGCCTTATAGTCCTGTTATAAAAAACGCTCAACCACTGCCCACCAACCAAGGTGCTTCATGGACTCTGATTAAAGGCGCTTTTAAAGCGACGGCAAACGGTAGGTCTATTGCAATTGGCAATTTTCTTTGCTTACGCATAAGGTTTCTGTTCTACACTAATCAACAAACGGTCCGTTGAGCAACTGCTCAGCGGACCGTTTCCGTTATATGCTGTCAAGACTGTTTTTTCTCATGAGTTTCTGGGTAGCGTTTTTGCCTGCTCACGGCCAGCGCCTGACTAGGGAGCGAATCTTTGCTACGCCATCCAAATACTCTACTACGGTTACCAGCATCACGCTGGGACGCGAGGGCAACCTATGCATTGCCCTCAACCACGGCATCACCCCGGGTAGCGGGCAGAGTGTGACGGGGGGCTACCAATTACTCGCCCCGCAACTCGATACGCTGTGGACTATCTTCAAGCTTCTGCCTGGGCTCGGCCGCAACTTTTTATGCACTTTGCCTAGCGGCGAATTCGTAGGATCTGCTTCTATTGCCAATACAACCCCGTCCGGCCGTGGACAATCGTTTGAAAAGTTCACCTCTTCGGGCCGTCTATATTGGAGCCGGCCAGCCTTCATTCACCCTGCTCAAGAGGCTTTCGTGGGAACAATAGCAACCGCCGACAACGGCTGGTTGGGCGTGATATTGGCAACTCAAATAACCGGCTTGGTGCGGCAGCAATGCATCCTGTTCAAAACCGATAGTGCCGGACAGGTGCGCTGGCAGCGGCCGTACGGGTGGAGCTTAGCGGAAGATGTACTCCATATTCAGCGCAACCCCGCCACGGGCCGCATCCTGCTGGCTGGCAACATCCAACCGGTGGGGGCGACTAATGGTGCGGACAAGGAATACAAGCTGCTGCTGGTCAACGAGCGGGGTGACTCGATTCGGGGCCGCCGCCTCGCTCCGCTGGGGGCTGGCGTGAACGTCCGCACGCAGCAAGGCTGGGAGAAGCTGCTGCCCCTGCGGGATGGGGGCTGGCTGCTGACGGGCGTGCGCGACTCGGCTACCACCACCAACGACCCGCCCCTGCTCGTGCGCCTCGACAGCCTGCTGCACCCCCGCTGGACGGCCCTGCGCCGCCCCCCCGCCGGCCAGCAGCTGCGCTACGCCGATGCTTGCGAGCTGACCGACGGCTCGCTGCTGGTGCTGGCCTGGCAGGTGTTCCCGGCCACCAACTCCTTTGCCCTGCACCGCTACTCGGCCACCGGCCAGCTGCTGGCCGTGCTGCCGCTGGTCAGCGCCTGCCCGCAGGTACACCCCGCCCGCCTGACGCCCACCCTCGACGGGCGCGGCGTGTTCATCGCCGGCTCCTGCGACCAGAGCCCGACTGACCGGCGCGGCTACGTGGCCCTGGTGGATTTGCAAAGCCTGCCCGGCGCCGTCGTGCTCAGCGCCCCGCAGCCTACCCAACCTGCCACCACCGCCCCGCTCACCTTCGAGCTGTTCCCCAACCCGGCCAGCACCACGGCCACCGTGCGCTACCAACTGCCGGCCGGCACCACCGCTGCCGCGCTGCACCTCTACGATGCCACCGGGCGGCTGGCGCGCCGGCTGACACTACGCGGCGGCAGTGGTGGCGCAGAAGTAACCGTGCCGCTGGCCGGGCTGGCGCCGGGCCTGTACGCGGCCACGCTGCTGGCCGCCGATGGCCGGCCCCTGGCTACGCGCCGCCTGGCCGTGGCGGCTCCTTGATACTTCTGCTTTTTCGCGTACCTTTTTCCCTTCTTTAACCCTCTTATTTATTTTCCCCAATGCCTAATCGTAACTTATTTGACACGGAGCTGAAAGCCGCCGACCAGGCTGCCGCCCTCCAGCATCTGCAGGAGCTACAGAAGCTGCTGCCCTACCTGCGCACCATGCAGGAGGGCGACGCCAACAAGCTGCGCAAGATGCGCCTGCTCGATGCCGACCTCACCCGCAAAGCCGTGGAGGCCGTGGAGCAGGTGCCCCAGATTCTGCCCGGCACCTTCGAGAAAGACGCCTACCTGCGCGACGGCCGGCTGCTGGTCGGCACCCAGGCCATATACCTGGCCGCCAAAGCCCTGACCCAGCAGCTGGAAGACACCATGCGCCTGCTCCACGACGAAACCGCCCAGCAAACCAGCGAAGTGTATGCCGCCGCCAAGCAGGCCGCCAAAAAAGATGCGGCTTACCGGGCGCGCTTCGAGGAGATGGAGCGCCACTTCGCCAGCAGCAAAAGCAGCGCCTCGGCCGCCGCCAAAAGCTAGCCGCCCGGCCACCTGCCCGACCCTATTTTCCGCCGCCCCGGTGCCCGCAGGTGCCGGGGCGGTGCTATGCGGTGCCAAACCGGCAGCCATAGGCACAGGCCCGGTGCCCGGTCCCACCGCATCGGTGCCTGTTCGCACCAGGGCGGCGGCTTCAGGCACCGGCACGGTGCAAATTCGTACCAACGCGGCGGCTTCAGGTACCGGCGTGGCGCATATCCGCACTGCTTGGGAGCGAATCCGCCCCGACGCGGTGGTTTCAGGCACCGCCGTGGTGCGGATTCGCTCCGGCGTTTCGGTGTCTGGGTGCTTCGTCGAGCAGAAAGCGTGGTTCGTAGTATAGACGTCAGGGCTCACCGAAAAGCCCGGCGAAGCGGCCGAGGCGGTGGCTACATTTGTGCACTTCCTCGCTGAAACGCTACGCTGGCAGCCCGGCCGGAAGCTCGCCTTCTACGCACCTATTGCACATGTTCCCTGCTATTTGCCGTCTGTTCTTAGTTCTTGTACTGCTGGCCGCCGGTACGCTGGTTTCGTTCGAGGCCACCGCCGCGCCTTTCCTGCGCCTGCCCATCCTGCGCAGCACGCCCAAGCACAAAATCGGTAAGCTGCACCGGCCGGTTTACCGCTCCTACCAAACCTACCGCCACTACTAGCCCCAAGCGGCCAGAACTCAGTACCAACAGCAAGAGGAGCTTACCCGGCTACAATCGGGCAACCTCCTCTTGCTGTTTTCGGGCGGTGGCAGCCGGCTCTAGTTCACGTCCAGCGCCTGTAGCTGGGCTAGGGCTTCCAGGGTTTTGGCGCGGGTCTTTTCCTCAGCTTCGTCTTCTTCCTTCGGAGCTTGAGGAGCCGGCCCAAAGAAGGCCAGAATGTTCCGGCGAACCGGGGCCGTCAGCCCTTCAAACTTATTATCGGCCAGCTTGCGCAGCCACTCGCCGTAAGCCTTGTCCGTCAGGGCATACTCGCCTACCCGGGTAGGGCGGCCGGTATCAAAGTCGGTGTTGGGCAGCAGCTGCCTCGATATCATGGTCGTGTCGGTAGGCTCGGCCTCCACTTTACGGCAGTATTCGCGCATCACGTCCCGGAAGCTTTTCTTGAACAGCTCCTGCGCCTCGGGCGTGGGCAGCTTGAAGGCAAACGGCTTTAGCGGTCCGATTTTGGGCAGCACCCGCACAAAATACGACAGCACCCGTGCCCCAGTGCCGGGCTTCTGGTAGTCGGTGCCATACTGCTTGCGGTATTCCCGCTCACTCTGGTCGTATACATACTCGCGCCGACGGGCCCGAGGGCTTAGCCGGCGAATGTCCTTTTTCTGCGACTGCCAGGCGGCCCGGCTGGCTATTGGGATGAGGCTACGCACGGCAAACCGGAACGAACTGATAGCCAGATCTACGTTGAAAACTACCTGCCCCAGCTCCAGCCCGTAAGTTTTCTTAAACGCCCGCTCCAGCACCGGTTTGCTTACCTGAAACCCAATGTAGCGTTGGTAATCGGCGGTGCGGTAGCGGCCGGCGGCCAGCTGCACTACATCGAAGGCAAATTCTAGTTGCGTGTGCTGAATGGGCGCTTCTTCGTAGGTAATTTCATTCCCGAATTTCTGCTTCAGGTCCGGATACACCGAAGGCATGGCGCGGTTAGTACCCTCCGGATGCCCGATAATATCGGCCGTGTAGTGCGCCAGCGCGCCCAGCGCAAAGGCATACTCGTTGCGGTTGTGAGATTCATCCAGCATGTTGCGCACAAAGTCGCCGCTGCGCACATAGTGCGTCATGTTAGTAAACAACACCGAGCCAAAAGGGTAGAATCCCATGTCCTGCACGATAGAGCCGCCATAGGCATAGCTTTTGGCCTCGATGAGCTGCTCCTCGGTAGCGCCGGGGTAGCGTTTCTGAAGCATGGGCATCAGGCAGCGCGTCCAGGTAGAGTCGATATTGGCCTGGTGGGTAAGCACCGAGTACCCGGATGCGGAAGAGGGAGCCAGCACCAGCAGTGCCAGACTCCAGAATAACCATTTGAACATAAGAAACACCAGGGCCGCGGGGAGCCGGACAGAGTGGCCCGGCTCCGAAGAGCGTTGCATTTACGCGTCTCTGCGGCCGAGGTTGTATGGTAAAGCTGCGGCCCTGACGGCGTCGCTTTTTTGCGGGTAAGCGGGCATCTAAAGTCGGGATGTCAGGGCTTTTTTTAATCAACTCCTGCTCGACTGTCTTATCTTTGGCGCGATGAAATCTGCGCTGGCGTTTCTTCTGGGTTTGCTCATGCTGACCAGCAGCCTGATTCCGCAGAACGATCTGGCGGAGCTGGGCAAGCTGCCACAGTTGCTGCAGCACTACCGCTTCCATCATTCGGAAGCAGGCGGTAGCCTCTCGCTGCGCCAGTTTCTGGTCCTGCATTACGGGTCCGGCACCGCGCACTACCAGCACCAGCATTCCGCCCGCCACGACCAGGACCACCACGACCTGCCTTTGCGCTGCCACCACGACTGCGTGCTGGCGGCCTTTGTACTGCCCGCAGCGCGGCTGCTGGTGCAGGCCGGGCAGCGGATGAGCTGGCCCACAACGATATATAGCGCCGCAGTGCGTCCGCTGTATTCCTTCAGTTTCAGCACCTCGCTGCTGCAGCCGCCCCGAGTGTAGCTCCGTGGCCTTAGCGGGCGTAGTCTGCCCGCGTCACCTGTCTTTTTTCTGCCTTACGTCTAGGACGCACGCTGTGCCTTAGCCATTGGCTTGGCTACGCGCTTTTTGTGTTCGGTGCCATCGGTTGCGGCGCTGCACTGGTAGCAGCGGCAAGCCGCGCCAGACCGGGCCCATCTATTTCCTTGTAGCCTGATCAGGCTCCCGTATTTCGTTCGGCTTTCCCGTTTTCTACTGGTTCGTTGCCGGATGTGGCCCCTGTTTCGGCTCACCTGAACTCTGCTTCTATGCTCTCCCGAATAATTGCATTCAGCATCCATAACAAGTTGCTCGTGGCCCTGATGCTGGCCGGTCTGGTGGCCTGGGGCGGCTACTCGGCCGCGCACTTGCCCCTTGATGCAGTGCCCGATGTCACCAACAACCAGGTGCAGGTCATCACCCAGAGCCCGGCGCTGGCGGCGCAGGAAGTAGAACAGCTGCTCACGGTGCCGCTGGAACTGGCCCTGCGCACAGTGCCCGGCGTCATCGAAATCCGGTCTACCTCGCGTTTTGGGCTGTCGGTTATTACGGTGGTGTTTGACGACGACATCGACACGTACCGCACCCGGCAGTTAGTGGCCGAAAAACTTAAGACTGCCGAAACCAGCCTAGGAGATGGCCTGGGTGTGCCGGAAATGGCGCCTATCACCACTGGCCTCGGCGAGATTTATCAGTACACGCTGCATCTGAAGCCGGGCTTCGAGCGGAAATACTCGTTGAGTGAGCTACGCGAAATTCAGGACTGGCTGGTGAAGCGCCAGCTTTCCGGCGTGCCTGGTGTGGTAGAAGTCAGCAGCTTCGGTGGGTTTGTGCGCCAGTACGAGGTGAGCGTGGACCCCGACCGTCTCAACGCCGCCAACGTGACCATGCCCGAGCTGTTCGCCGCTTTGCAGGACAACAATGCCAACACCGGCGGCTCATACCTGGAGCGCGGCCCCAACGCCTACTTCATCCGGGGCGAAGGCCGCGTTACTTCCTTGGCTGATATCGGCAATATCGTCATCAAGCAAGCAGCTACTGACGCGCCGCTACTGGTGCGCGACGTAGCCGATGTGCGCTTTGGGCACGCCGTGCGCTACGGCGCCATGACCCGCAACGGCCAGGGCGAAACGGTAGGCGGTATCGTGCTGATGCTGAAAGGTGCCAGCTCCGAGCAGACCATCAAAGGCGTGAAGGCGCGGGTGGCCGAAATCCAGAAAAGCCTGCCGCCGGGCGTGGAAGTCCTGCCCTTTCTGGACCGCACCAAGCTCATTGATAAAGCCATTCATACGGTCAGTAAAAACCTGCTGGAAGGCGGCCTGATAGTGGTGGCAGTACTGCTGCTGCTGCTCGGCAACCTGCGCGCCGGCCTCGTAGTGGCCGCCATGATTCCGCTGTGCATGTTGTTTGCGCTGGGCATGATGCGCACTTTTGGCGTGTCGGCCAACCTGATGAGCCTAGGCGCGCTGGACTTCGGGCTGATTGTGGACGGGGCCGTAATCATCGTGGAAGCCATGATTTTCCACCTCGTGCATTTCCGGCAGCAGTCGGAGCACGAAACCATGGACCAGGTGGCCGAAGCCGCTGCTACCCGCATGATGCGCTCGGCGCTGTTTGGGCAGTTCATCATCTTGGTGGTGTACCTTCCCATTCTAGCCCTTTCCGGCATCGAGGGCAAGATGTTCCGGCCCATGGCGCTTACCGTGAGCTTCGCCATTATCGGAGCCATGCTGCTGTGCCTCACCTACGTGCCGGCTGTGGCGGCGTGGGCATTGCGCAAAGACATCAAAGAAGAAGGCACACTCGCCGACCGGATTATGCGGTTTCTGCACCGCGGCTACGCCCCCATTATTGCGGGCGCACTCCGGGCCCGGGCCGTGGTAGTGGTGCTGGCCGTGGCGCTACTGGCCGTGGCCGGACTGGTGTTTGCGCGCATGGGCGGCGAGTTTATTCCGCAGCTCGATGAGGGCGACTTCGCCGTGTACGTAGGCATTTCGCCGGGCAGCTCCCTCGCCCAGAGCATTGCTACCACGGCCAAAGTGCAGAAGATTCTGCTCAGCCAGTTTCCGGAAGTAGAGCAGGTGGTAGGCAAAATTGGAACTTCCGAAATTCCCACCGACCCGATGTCATTGGAAGACTCCGACCAGATTGTGGTGCTCAAGGACCACAGCGAATGGACTTCGGCCAACTCACGGGAAGAAATGGCCAACAAGATGAGTGCCGCGCTGGCCGCCGTACCGGGTGTGACGATGGAGTTTCAGCAGCCCATTCAGATGCGCTTCAACGAGCTGATTTCGGGCGTGAAGTCGGATGTCTCCATCAAAATCTATGGCGACGACCTGGATGTGCTCTACGAGAAAGCCAATCAAGCTGCGGCCCTCATCCGGCCCCTGGCGGGCGTCGGCGACCTGAAAGTGGAGCAGATGGTGGGCTTGCCGCAGATGCGCGTGACCTACGACCGCGCCAAGCTGGCCCAATACGGCCTGCGCGTGCAGGACCTCAATACGCTGCTGCGAACCAGTTTTGCGGGCGAAGTGGCGGGGCAGGTGTACGAAGGGGAGCGGCGCTATGACCTAGTGGTGCGCCTCGACTCCAGCCGCCGCCAGGGCCTTTCTGACATTCGGCAGCTCTACGTGGATACGCCCAACGGCCAGAAGGTGCCGCTGGAAGAAGTGGCTACCGTAGCTTTCCGCAACGCGCCCATGCAGATTTCGCGTGATGATGCCCGCCGCCGCATCAACATCGGGGTGAACGTGCGCAACCGCGACGTGGAAAGCCTTGTGGCGGATATCCGGCAGCACCTAGACAGCAAACTGAAGCTGCCGCCCGGCTACTTCGTTCAGTACGGTGGCCAGTTCGAGAATCTGCAGCAGGCCAAAGCGCGCCTGTCGGTGGCAGTACCGGTGGCGCTGCTCCTGATTTTTGTGCTGCTCTACCTCTCTTTCCACTCCGTGAAGCAGGCGGCCCTCATTTTTACCGGTATTCCGCTGGCGGCCATTGGCGGTGTGCTGGCACTGGCGCTGCGCGGTATGCCGTTCAGTATTTCGGCGGGCGTAGGGTTCATTGCGCTGTTCGGAGTGGCCGTACTGAATGGCATTGTGCTGGTAGCCAGCCTTAATGAACTGGCCGCGTCCGGCGTGGCCAGCGTCCGGGAACGGGCCTTGCGGGCCACTTCCGAGCGGTTCCGGCCGGTGCTGCTTACGGCTACGGTAGCGGCACTGGGCTTTTTGCCCATGGCGCTGTCGGGCGCGGCCGGGGCCGAGGTGCAGAAGCCGCTGGCCACAGTAGTTATCGGCGGCTTGATTTCGGCCACGCTGCTCACGCTGGTTGTACTACCCGTACTCTACACTTTTTTCACGAAAGATGGCGAGCCCAGCCCCACAGAATAGTTATGTAGCGCCCCGGCCCGGTGCCTTTGCTACTCATCTGCTGGCCGCAGTGCCGGCCCCTGCCCTTCTCTGATAAGACTATGATACAGCGCCTGTTTCTACTTTTCTGGCTGCTTACGGGTGGAGCCGTCTACGCGCAGAATACGCTGCGCACGGTAGCGCCTCCCGCCGCTACTGCTCCACCGCTCACCCTCCCGCAGGCCCTCCAGACCGGCCTCGGACAAAGCCTCTTTCTGCAGAATGCTACGCTGGAAGTGGAACGCCAGCGCGCCCTCAGCCGCACCGGCTACGACTTGCCCCGTACGGTGGTCGACTACCAATACGGTCAGATTTCGGGCTCCTTAGCCGACCAGAGCCTGAACGTAGTGCAGCAGACTGCCTTCCCAACTCTCTACGGTGCCCAGCGCAAACTGCTGGAGGGCCAAACCGCCACGGCCGAGCAGCGCGTACGGCTACAGCGCCGTGAGTTGACCCGTGCTATCCGAACCAGCTATTTTGAGTTGCTACTGCTACAGCGGCGCGCCGCCTTGCTCCGCCGCCAAGACAGCCTCTACCGCCGCGCTGCGCGTGCCGCCGAGGTGCGCTACCGCACCGGCGAAACCAATCGGCTGGAACAGGTTTCAGCGGCGGCCCGGTCGCAGGAGTTGCACAACCGTTTGCTCACGGTGCTTACCGAAGTGCAGGTGCGCCAGCAGCAACTGGGCCTGCTGCTGGGCACCTCCGGCTCAGTTCATGTTGATACCACCGCCAGCCTGCTGGCTTCGCTCACGCCAGCCGACACGGCTGGTATTTCGCCGGAAACCAATCCAACGCTTAGTGTATTGCAGCAGGAAGTGGCAGTAAGTGAGCAACAGACGCGGGTAGAGCAACTGCGCCGCCTTCCCGATCTGCGAGTGGGCTATTTTAATCAGACCATCAACAAGGAGCGCGGCTTTCAGGTGGCGCAGGCCGGTGTGGCGCTGCCGCTGCTGGGCGGCGCGCAACGCGGACGGATTCAGGCGGCAAAAGTGGCGGAACAGGCGGCTACTGCTCAACTCAGCTATGCCAACCTGCAGCTAAATAGCCAGTTTAGTGGCCTGCGTCAGCAACTGACCCGGGCCCGCGCTTCTCTGAACTACTACCAGCAGACGGCACTGCCGCAGGCCCGGCTCATCCTCGATGCAGCTAACAAAAGCTTCCGGGCTGGCGACATCGACTACGTGGAATTTGTGGTGAACACTCAGCCTGCCTGGGACCTGCAGACGGCTTACCTCGACCAGATAACCCAGTACAATGCGCTTGTCATTTCGCTGCAAGCATTGGCCGGCACCGACAACTAGTTCGTATTTTCTCCCTCAACGATGTATATTCTTCGCTTTCTTTTCCCTGGTTTGGTGTTGTTGGCTAGCTGTCAGCCCCAGTCGGACGTGCCGGCTGAAACCACCGCTACACCAGCTAAGCCAGCCAATGCGGATGAAATCAGTCTTTCGACGGAGCAGGTGCGGGCGGCAGGCATCAGCATTGGTGGGTTTGCGTGGCGCAATATGACCACCGCCGTGCAGGCCAACGGCACTATTGACGTACCACCTCAGAACCGGGTAGACATTAGCGCGGTGATGGGCGGCTACGTGCAGGCCGTGCAGATACTGCCGGGCCAACGGGTGCCCAAGGGCGCTACCGTGGCCATTCTTCGCCACCCCGACTACCTTAAGCTGCAGCAGGAATACTTGCAGAGCCGGGCGCGCGTGGCATTTCTGCGGCAGGAGCTGGAGCGCCAGCAAACCCTCGATGCCGAAGACGTAGGTGCTAAGCGCAAGCTGCAGCAGGCCCAGGCCGACTATGCCACTGAGCAGGCCGCGCAACGCTCGTTGGCGGCGCAAGTCCAGATGCTGGGACTATCAGTGTCGAAACTCAATACGGGTACTATCTCCCCTACCGTAGCCCTGAAAACCCCACTGGGTGGCTACGTGACGGCTGTAAACATGAATCCGGGCCAGTATGTGACCCCACAAGACGTACTGGTAGAAATCCTGGACCGCTCTGACCTGCATCTGGAGCTGAAAGTGTTTGAGCGGGATATTGCCCGCGTAAAAGTGGGCCAGCGCATCCTGTTCACCATCCCCAACCGCCAGACCGGCGAGGAAATGGTGGCGCGCGTATTCCTAGTGGGCCGGGCATTTAGCCCCGAGGCGCGCACCGTGAGTGTACATGCCCATCTGGAGCCCAACCGCGAAGACCTGATTCCTGGCCAGTATGTGCGCGGCAGCATCCAAACGGAAGGTTCCCGCCAGCGTACCCTGCCCGAAGATGCTATTATTCAGGCCGGCGACATCAGCTATGTTTTTGCCCAGACCAGTACCGCTGGCCAGCCTGCTTTCCACCGCTACAAAGTAAAAACTGGTCCTTCCGAAGATGGCACAGTGGCTGTCACGCTCCTAGAACCCGTGCCAGATACAGTACGAATGGTGCAGCATGGCGCCTATTTTCTGCAGGCCGAACTAACCAAAGGCTCCAGTGAAGAAGAATAGACCCACCTAATGACCACAAAAAAGGGCGGTGAGACTTAGTCTCACCGCCCTTTTTTGTGGTTGCAACCTGCTCAGCAGATGGCTATTCCAGCACTACCTTGCGGGCAATCAGGATGTCACCGACCTGCACGCGCAGGGTGTAGATGCCTTTGGCCAGATTCTTAACCGATAGCGGCTGCTCTACTGTGCCGCCACGCAGGCTCACCTGCTGCGTTAGCACCGTCTGGCCGAGGCCGTTGAGCAGCGTGGCATGAGCCGTGGAGGTAGTAGCACCAGCAATGTGCAACGTGAGCTGGCCAGTTGAGCTAGGGTTCGGGAACACCGACACGTCGCCGGTTGGCAATTCGCCTTTCACTGCCAGCGCGCCTTGGCCTGCCTGCAACGTAAATGGCCCCTGCGTATCGCTGGAGCCGAAGCCCGAGACTGACACATAATAGGTAGCACCAGCCGTAAGTCCGGTAACGACAAGCGTTCCGGCAGCTGTGTTAGGACCAGCACTGCCCTTGCAAGTAACCTGCGTGAAAGGCCCGTTGCAGGTAGCAGCCGAGAACAGGCGCACCTGGCCAGCCGGGCCGCCGGCCGCTACAATAGTGAGGGCAGTAGAGCCGCTAGCAGGCATTTGCACCCGGAACCAAACATCTTTGGGATTGGCAGCAGTTGTGCAGCCAGGGTTCGAATAACCGTTGGGCAGCGTTGCGGAAGCGCCCAGGTTAGTAGAGGAAGTAGTTTGGAAAGCGCCACCGGTACCCAGCGTCAGAGTAGTGGCGTTGCAGGGCTCATCATTGACGGAGGGTGGCAACAGGGTCGTGAACGTTGCGGATATCGGAGCCGAGCTCTGTCCGCCGCTGCAGTTGCTTACCACAGACACCCGGTATTGCATCAAGCCTTGCAGGCCGGTCAGCTGCAACGGTGAGCCGGCACCAGTTACAGTCACAGGAGTTCCTGTGGTAGGTGTGGCAACAGCCGTGTAGCTGGTCACGCCTGTTACACCCGTAAACGTGACAGAAGCTGTGCTGCTGGTAACGTTGTCTACTATCAGGTTACTGATGCGGGTGCAGTTGGTGGCCTGAAACGCGTACACCTGGCCCGTAGCCGGAGCCGTGGCCAACGACGTAGTTTCTAGCGTGGAGCTGGCCGTGGGTGAAGCGCTGGTATTGTTCAATGACAAGAATGAGATAGGGCTGCCTGCTCCCGACAAGCCAATGGAGGCAGAAGCCGAGTTAGGCGTGCCACTCTCCCGACGATACACAAACTCCACACGGTTGGTGGTTTCGTAGAGCTTCACCTGAAACGAGACGACCGGCGCAGTGGCACTGTAGTTCCATTCCCAGTTCAGCCACTCGAAGGTGAACACGCGGTTCGGGGCCGTGCCCGTCGTCTGGTACTTAGCGGCACTACCGGTTCCTTCACCGGCCAGGTCGTCCCAGAGGGGCGCTACCAGCGGGCGGATAGCGGCAGCAGCGGCGTCCAGGTCGTTGGTCAGGCTGCTGGAGGCGGCACTGTTGAACGAGAGAAAGCCGTTGGAGCTGGCGTACACGTTGGTGTAGGGCACACCATCGAAGGCGAACGAAAAGCCGATGGGAATAGCGCCCGATATGGCATCGTCGTCCTGCACCGCTGTTGCTACCGTAGCTGTAGCTGGCAGCGGAGTGAACGTGCCTTGGGAAGCTGAAAATATGTAGGTATCTACCTGCGCCTGTGCCGTACTGACAGCGCAACTCATTCCGGCCACAATGGCTAAGGCGGTATGCCAGACGCGACGTGCTAACTGTAAACGTTTAAGCATGTGAAATTGGGTTGAGGAGGAAAAAAGGAATACTTTCCGGCTGAGCGCTTCACGCAACTGGCGAAGCCTGGTGTGGCAGCCAGCTGGAAAGATAAGCGTAGCCAGCGGCAATACAAGTCTCCCTCGTCATTTCCCTACAGCTTTCGGCCTAATCCATACCCCTGATTGTCAAATACATGCTTCCACTGCACACCCATTGATAGCGCATACACAGGAAACAAAAAAGCCCCGCCGGATAGGCAGGGCTTTTCAGTTGATGACAACCTCATCTCGCAGAGGAGGAGGGATTCGAACCCCCGGAGGTTTAACCCTCAACGGTTTTCAAGACCGCCGCAATCGACCACTCTGCCACTCCTCTGAGTGTATAAGGGCGCTATGCGGTTATCATCAAAAGAGCTTCCACGCTTTGGAAACTGTGGCAGAGAGGGGGGGATTCGAACCCCCGATACCCTTGCAGGTATAACGGATTTCGAATCCGTCGCATTCGACCACTCTGCCACCTCTCTAGGGTCCAAACTGAGTGGTTTGGGACGACAAAAGTAGCAGCACGCGCCACTTGCCGCAACTTTTACTTCTACATTTTTCCCGGCGCGACTGTCTTTTACGGTTTATAGCTCTCTGTGAGCTGATTATCAGCAGTTAAATTTTTGCTTCCCGACTGCGCAAACGGTTGAGCAGCCGCACGCCCGAAGGACCATTGCGCAGCCGGCCCGTCACGGCATCAATGCTCACATTGATTTCAAAGCCCAGAATCAAGGTCATGCATACGAAATCCAGCCACACCATAAAGCCCACCAGCGTACCAACGGAACCATAGAAGTGGTTGTAGGAGTCGAAGATCTTGACGTAGAGAATGAATAGGAACGACACCAGAAAAATCAGGAGCGTGGCCACCACCGCCCCTGCCGACAGAAACGGCCATTTGTCGTGCACTGGCGGCACGTAGTAATACACGAGGCAGGTGGTAAGCAGAAACAGCCCCACTACCGAGCCGTATTTGATGATGGTAATTAGTTCCGAAGTAAAGGTTTCAGGTACGATTTCGTGGTAGACCAGCGCATCGATGATGTAAGTGCCAAAGAAAATGCCCGCTACCGATACCAGCAACACCGACGACAGCACCACCGTCAGGAGCGTGGCAATGACCCGTTTGCGCACGTAAGTCCGCTTCTTGAACGAAGGATATTTCTTCTCAAATGCATCGAGCAGGGCCATGATACCGTTGGAGCTGAGCACCATAGCGGTAGCAAAACCGAACGAGAGGAGTCCGCCGTGCGGAATGTTCACGATATCCTCGATGGTGCCCGAAATGGCCAGGTACATTTCCCGCGGAATCAAGTCCGACAGAAACTGTAGAATGTCCAGATTCAGGTTAGGAATCGGGATATAGGGAATGAGCGTGAACAGGAAGATGATGGTGGGAAAGATGGCAATGGTGAGGTTGAACGCCATGTAGGAGGCGCGCTTCGCAATACCATCCAGCCGAATTTCCTGTAGCAGCCGGTCCACCACATCATACACTGAGGCCTGCCCGTGCGCAAACCGCAGCCGCTTCAGGAACACAATGGCCTTGCGGTAGCTGCGGCGGCGGCGTACGTCGGGCAAATGGTAGCGGCGGGTGGGAAAGCGCATGCAACGGATGGGTGAATTGTGTAGTGGATAAGCGGTTGGTGGTTCTGGATTACGAGTCAGAACTACCAACCATTCAACAATGCAGCCATTAAGCCATTCAAACTACTTCTTCAGAAATGCGGCCGGCGCCGGCGCATCTACGGGCGTTTTGGGCGGCGTAAGCGGGCCGCCGGTTTCGTCGTCGGAGAAGTAGCCAGCCAGTTTTTCCTGAATGTGTACCGGAATGGGCACAGGCCGGCCAGTTGCCATGCTCACGAACACCATTAACGTGTGGCCCTCGGTGAGCAGTTCCTGCGCCTCATTATAGATTTCGTACTCAAACAGTACCCGCGAGCCTTCGGCGGGCTGCCGGAGTAGCAGGCGCACCGTGAGCAGGTCGTCGTAGCGGGCAGGACGGCGGAAGCGGGTTCGGATTTCACCTACCGGCATACCCACTCCTTCGGCTTCCAGGTCTTTATAGCTGATGCCCAACTGCCGGAACGCTTCGGTGCGGCACACTTCAAAGTACGCCGCGTAGTTGCCGTGGTACACGTAGCCCATCTGGTCGGTTTCGGCGTAGCGGACCCGGATTTTGGTATCGGATTGGTACATGGCTACTCTTCAGGTTCTGATTGCAAGTCGTACAATTTTGGCAGATCAAGTAGATAATGACCATGCACCTTTATTGACTTCAAGTTTATTATAACCACCAAAAACACATTGATGTCATCTGTCGAAACTAGCACATGCAAAAACCTGTCTTTGGGGTCTTGATATACATGCCGCACTATCCCATCTGTGAGTTGATAGCCTTCTAAATCATCTGACGCTACCGACTCAACATAAGGCCAGATATCGAGTATTGGCTCAGCCGTTGCCGTTACGTCAAGCATCGGTGCTTGGAATGTAGCTTGATACTGCTCGTGACTTAACTTATTTGTCTCCACGAAATCCGTAATTAAGAACTGTCAAATCATTTCATGATGCCGGCCCGGCTCAATGCGGCTTGGTAGCGGCGGGCATTTACGAGGTGCTCCTGCTCGTTGCGGGCAAAGGCGTGGTAGCCGCTGAAATCCTCCTTGGCGCAGAAGTACAGGTAGTCGTGGCTTTCGGGATTCAGCACGGCATCAATGCTGGCAATGCTGGGCAGGTTGATGGGGCCGGGCGGCAGGCCTTTGTACTTGTAGGTGTTGTAGGGCGAGTCTTTGGTGAGGTGCACGTTGAGCACCCGCTTGATGGTGAAATCCTTGTTGGCATACACCACGGTGGGGTCGGCCTGGAGCTTCATGCCGCGCCGGAGGCGGTTGAGGTACACGCCCGCCACGCGCGGCCGCTCATCGGCGTGCTGCTGCTGCTCGGCTTCCACAATGCTGGCCAGCGTGCTCACCTCGGCGCGGCTCAGGTTCAGCTGCTTGCGCTTGGCGTCGCGGGCCGGGGTCCAGAACTTCTCGTATTCCTTCTTCATGCGCTGCATGAGGTTGTCGGCGGACGTGTTCCAGGCCAGCTCGTAGGTGTTCGGGATGAACATGGTCAGCACGCTCGTCGTGTCGAAGCCCAGGCTTTTGGTATAGCCAGGGCTACTGAGCAGTGAGTCGAACTGGCCGGGGCGGGCGTCGATGGTGGTGGCAAGTTTGCGGGCCAGGTCTTCGCGTAGCCGTATGTTCTGGAACGTGAGCATCAGAGGCAGCTTATTGCTACCGGTGCGCAGGTCGTTGATGAGCTGGCGGTTGGTGTAGCCCTCTTTCAGTTCGTAGCGGCCGGGTTTCACCAGCTTGTCATACTTCATCAGCTTAGCTACAAAGCGCAAACTAAGCTTATCGACGATGACACCGGTGGCCTCAATGGAGTCCAGCACGGCTTTGGCCGTTTCACCGCGGCGCACTACCACGTAGGTAGGCTTGCCTTTGGTTTCCACGTTCGGCGTGAAAAATACCTGGTAGAAGTAGTAGGAGAACGTAATAAGCAGCAGCCCAGAAATGCCAGTGATGTAGGCGAAACGGTTGCGGCGCTTCAGCGCTTTGGCTTTGTAATCGATGCGGGTCTTGGCCATCGGAGGAGAAGGTGGTCAGGTTACCGGAATATGAAGTTCCGGCGGGCAAATTGGCGGACGAAACCGTTTGGAGTAGCTTTGTCCGTCAAAAGTACGCGGAATCCGGCAGTGGCAGGATTTCGGAGGCCGAGGTTTTGGGTTTGCGGGTGCCGCCACCGCTTTGCGGCAGCTCCACTGCTTTTTCATCAACCTTTCCCGGCGGTTTGCGTCCTTACCCTGATTGCTGTTTCAATTTCATTACCCCTTACTCCTTTCACGCATGCAACACTCCTACACTTCCCGGTGGCGGCGGCTGGCTCTGGTAGCCACACTGGGTCTTTTCGGCACGGCCGCCCACGCGCAGCTAGCCACGTATTCATTCACCGGAGCTGCTGGCAGCGAGCCTACCGTGGCCGTTGACGCCCAGCCCATCAATGCCACGTTTGGTCCTATGTCGCGCGGTGCAGGCGTTACGCCTTCTGCCGGAGCCAATACTTTTTCGGCTATCGACTGGACCACAGGCACCACGCCGGACGCTACCGACTATTTTTCGTTTTCGGTGCAGCCGGCTACCGGCTTCCAGATGCGCCTCGACAGCATTTTGCTGGATGAGCGCCGCTCGGGCACCGGCATCCGGGATTGGGTAGTACGCTCCAGCGCCGACAACTTCACGGCCAACCTGATTACGGTGAACGTTCCGGATGATACGGACACGCGCACGAACAAGAAAATTGTGCTGCCGGCCATTTTCGCTTCTCTTTTGACGCCGGTAGAATTCCGCATCTATGGCTACAACGCGGAAGCCACAACGGGCTCCTGGCGTGTCGACAACGTGAAGACCTACGGCCTGATTAGCCAGACGGGCGGTACCACAACGCCGGTGGCTTCATTCGCGGCGGCTTCGGCTACGGTGAATGAAAACGCAGGCACCATCCAAGTGCCGGTGCGCTTGAGCGCCGTTAGCGCACAGGCCGTCACGGTAGAGGTAGCCATTGCTACTCCTGCTGGCACTGCTACCTCCCCTGCCGACTACACCTACACCACCCAGACCGTAACGTTCCCGGCCAATACCACGGCCCCGCAGAACGTGAACGTAACTATTGTGGATGACGCTGTTGCTGAAGCTAGCGAAACCATCATTCTGAAGTTGCAGAACCCACTTCCTGCTGGTTCGGCCACAGTTGACGCCGGTACCTATACCATTACCATCACCGACAACGACACCCCTACTGGCCCTACCGTTTCGACGGTAGCAGCCCTGACGGTGAATGACGCAGCCGGTGTGCCCACGCAAAACACCCAAACGGTTTCGGCACGTGGCACGGTGTATGGTACCAACCAGCGCACAGCTGGCTACCAGTTCACCCTGATTGACAATACCGGCGGCATCGGCCTGTTTGCTTCGGCCAACATTGGCACGACTGTTCTGGCAGAAGGTGACTCGGTGCTGGTGACCGGCACGCTGGGCCAGTTCAACGGCCTGAGCCAGATTACCATGACCAGCATCACATCGTTGGGCCGGGCCCGCCGCACCTACCTGCCCCGCGCTGTGGTGGCTGCTCTCTCGGAAAATGACGAATCGGAGCTGATTGCAATTGCCACGCCCGTAACGCTGGTAACCCCAACCCAGTGGACCGGCGCTGCTACTGCCTACAACGTAGATGTGCAGACGGCTACCGGTACGGTATACCAGATGCGGATTCCTGCCAACTCGGACTTCGCCGGCAAACCTGCCCCTACTACTCCGTTTCTGCTCACCGGTATCGGCAGCCAGTTCGATGCCACCACGCCTTTCACGGAAGGCTACCAGATTATCCCGCGCCGCTACTCCGACCTGTCGTTTGTACAGCGCGCTGCTGAGCCAACTTTCGCCAAGGCGGTTGCCCTCTATCCTAACCCAGTAGCCAACCAGCTCACCCTCCGTGTTGATGGTGCTGGCCGTGGTGCCCAGGTAGAAATCATGAATGCCTTGGGCCAGGTAGTAAGCCGCACCGTGGCTACCACCGAGCTGACGAGCCTGAATGTGGCCTCGCTTAAAGCCGGTGTCTATGCCGTGCGCCTCACTACGGCCGAAGGCAGCGCAACCCGCCGCTTCGTGAAGCAATAGTCAGCTCTTACCCAGCTTCACGCCTGCAAAGAGGCCCCGGCACAGTGCCGGGGCCTCTTTTTGCGTTATCCAAATAGCTTTCCTCGCGCCCCGGAACTCGTTTCCCGCGCCCTAGAAGTCGTTCCCCATGCTGTGGAAGTTGTTCCCCATGATCTGGGAGTCGTTCCCCGCGCCCCGGAAGTCAATTCCCATGCCCCGGAGGCGTTTCCCGCGACCCGGAACTCGTTTCCCGCGGTCTGGAAACCATTTCCCGCCTGCCGGAAGTCGTTGCCGTGGGGAGGAAACGTAACCCGGCAGGCAAAAACAACGAACAGGTGGCTGGCAGTTGTCTGTTACAACGGCTACCTTGCCCCGCTGCGGCGCTGCTCAAGCGCCGTTTGCTGTATCTCCACCTAACCCCCTGTTTTGCTATGGCCGCTACGCTGCTCCGCATTCACCCCGATAATCCGCCCCAGAACCGCATTCAGCAAGTTGTAGATGTGTTGCGTCGGGGCGGTATCATCATTTATCCTACGGACACGGTGTATGGCATCGGCTGCGACATTCACAACGCTAAAGCGGTGGACAAGCTGTGTCGAATCAAAGGACTCAATCCGGACAAGGCGCTTCTGAGCTTTATCTGCTCCGATCTGTCACACATTTCTGATTACGCACACGGCATCACTACCCCTACGTACAAGGTGATAAAGCGCGCCCTGCCAGGTCCATTCACCTTCATTTTTGAGGCCAGCTCCAAGGCTCCGCGCCAGGGAGGCCGTCAGCGCAAAACGGTTGGTATCCGAGTGCCCGACAGCCCCATCATTATTCAGCTGGTGAAAGAACTCGGCAACCCCATCGTCAGCACGTCAGTGCGCGAGGATGAAAACACGCTCGACGAATACGTAACGGACCCAGACCTGATTTTTGAGAAGTACCGCTCGTTGGTGGATATCGTCATCGACGGCGGCTTCGGCAACAACGTTCCCAGCACCATCATCGACTGCACCAACGACGACTTTGAGTTGGTACGCCAGGGTGCCGGCGACATTGAGCAATATCTGTAACAGGCTACACAGAAAACTGAAGCGGCTGCTTCCGCATGGCACCACGGGTACCATGCGGAAGCAGCCGCTTCAGTTTGTATACGGCAGAAGTCAGCCGGTTTCTCTAGGCCGCCTAGCTGTAGTTTATACTTCTTAACTCTGGGTTAGCTGACTGGCTCACTGACCGGCCGTTTGTGCTTCCAGCGGCGGTGGGTCCAGAGGTAGTCGGCAGGGAAGGCGTGCATGTCGTGCTCCAGTTGGCGCACAAACGCTTCGGTAATAGGGAATTCGTTGGCAGGCAGTGGGGCGTCGCCATCGTAGAGCTCAGTCAGGATAATCTGGTAGTAGCCGCGGCGCAGCCGGCGGATGCTCACGTACACTACGGGGCAGTGGAACCGAGTAGCCAGCCGGTCGGCGCTGGTATAGAAGCCGGATTCCTGGTTCATGAACTGCGTCCAGTATGGTCGGTCTTCGGGGCCTGCGGCCTGGTCAGAGAGCAGGCTTACTACTCGGATTTCGCCCCGGCGCTGCAGCATGTCGCGCAGGGTATCGCGCATCGGTATCAGGCCAGCGCCGGTGCGGGTGCGGAGCTGGTGCATGAAGCTCTCGAAAAACGGGTTGCTCAACGGCTTATATACCCCATCCGCATGCGCCGACAGCCACACGGCCCCGGAAGTCAGCACCCACTCCCAGTTGCCAGCGTGCGACGACAGGCCCAGCACTGTGCGTCCTTGCGCAAAATGACGTTCCATCACCTCGGGGTTGCTGAACCACACGCGGCGCTTCAGTTCTTCAGCGGGCATCACCGCTAGCTTCAGCGTCTCCACCATCACTTGCGCGAAGTGCCTGTAGAACGCCTTCTGAATCCGCAGAATCTCGGCCTCAGGCTTCTCCGGGAACGAATTGCGCAAGTTCTGCAACACTACCTTCTGCCGGTAGCGTAGCACATAAGCTAGCAGGAAGTAAATGACTTCAGCCAGCCCATAAAGCACTGGCAGCGGCAGGTGAGCCAAGCCGCGCAGCAGCCAGTTGAGCGGACGGTAATACCAGGGATACGGCTTAATCATGCCGCAAAGTTAACGGGCTGGACCCGCTCCGGCCGGAGCGTAGTCATCCGCATCCCGGTGCAGCGTTGCTGTCTGCGAGGCAAGCAGCTGTTTTTTAGCGTTTCGCACTTCCACAGTCAGCATATAGGTGCCAGTAAGTACTTTGCTCAGGTTCAACTCGCCGGTCAGTACAGTAGGGCGTCCCTCGGCGCCGGTTACAGTGCTTTGCCCAGTGGCCATTGTTTTCGCGCCCATTCCTTTCGGCAGATTGATTTCTTTCAGCCGGTAAGAAACCTGTAGCGGCTGCCCTACGGCAGCATTGTACAGTTCCCCATAGAAGAACATCTTCTCCTGCCCACGAGCATAGAGGGCACCTGGAGCGCGGGTGAGGCTGAAACCAGAGCGGCTAAAGTTGCTGGCCTCAGCTCCACGTGCAGCCGGTTTAGCCAGTAGCACCAAGTCGCTCAAGGTTGGCTTGGCTTCTGTCGATTTCAGTACCAGTGGCATTTCTATGAGGCTTTGCTGGCCCTTGCGGTACTGATCCTGCACCAACGCGCGTAAAGAGTATTCTCCATCGGGCAGGATAATGCGTTTCTGGAAGCTGAGCGGATTTTTGATGGCAGCCGTGGTGTCGCTGAGTACAGGGGGTTTGAGCGTAACCGTTTCCTGGTAGGCAGCCTGCCCGTTGGGACGCACAATTTCCAGTGTCAGCACGGCAGCGGCCTGGTACATTTTGGGCGCCCGGCGCATATAGCGCAGCCATTTTCCCGACACAGTGGCATACAATTCCACTACGTTGCCCTTTACACTTCCATCTTCGTTGCGGAAACGAGCTACATCAAGCTGCAGTGTAGGCTGCGGCGCGGCAGCAACCGTAAGGTGCAGCAGAAGCAACAAAAGAAAAACAGGAAGTGTACGCATGCAGAAGTATCAGGCGGTAAAGGTAGATGGAGACTGTAAAAAGTCTAACGCTCCGTAAACGGCTGGCCGTTCCCATTGTAATACATGGTGCGCTACCAAAACCGCCCTATTTTGAACCAGTTGCTTCCCGTTTCTGGAAACCGAGCGTGGTCAGCAAGCAAATCTGCTCAGCATACTGGCCTGTTTCCAAAGCAGAGTTGCGTAACCATTCCTGTTTGCTGTTGCCGGTTTCTGCGGTCAGTGCGTTATGTTGGCAGTCACATCCGATTAAGTCCTGCTCCTCCCCTGTCTATGTCCGCCGTCCTTTTCGAGTCGCAGTACAACCCACCCATTGCGTTTTTTGGCCAATTGATAGGAGCCGATGCGCTATGGCTGGAAACGCAGGAGCACTACCGCAAGCAAACCTACCGCAACCGCTGCCTGATCCTGACGGCCCAAGGCGTGAAGCCGCTCACCGTGCCTGTAGTGGATGGCAACCGCAGTGAAAAAGTAAAAACCTCAGAGCTGGAAATCGACTACCGCCAGAACTGGGTGCACACACACTGGCGCAGCATCCAAACCGCGTATGGTGGCACTCCGTACTTTGAATACTACGCTGACTACCTCCACGACATTTACGTACAGAAACCTCGGCTTCTGTTCGAGCTGAATCTGGCGCTGCTGCAGTTCTATATGCGCTGCCTGCGTCTGCGTACTCCCATCCATTTCACCACCGAGTACCACGCTCCTTCCCCAACTCCAACCCTCGGTTCTGACCTACTTGACCGGCGCGACTGGCTGACACCAAAGGCCCCCGACGCAGTCGGACCTGACAGTACGTCTGCCTTGCCCTATGCGCAGACGTTTGGTAAAGATTTTGCACCGGGGCTCAGCATCTTAGACCTGCTTTTTATGCAGGGCCCGGCCGCCGGCAACTTTCTCGCGTAGTGCCTAGTGCCGGCTCCGAACCTTCGCCCGACCCAATCTGTTTCAGATTATATCGGCCCAACCCGCTGCTGAGGCCTTCAGCCTGTTTGCGGGGTACCGTTTTTCTTCACTACCTTATCTGCATGGAAGCTAAATTCTCAAATCGAGTCAAGGAGGTCATCTCCCTGAGCCGGGAAGAGGCCATCCGGCTCGGGCACGACTATATCGGCACCGAACACCTGTTGTTGGGCATGATTCGCGAAGGGGAAGGCACGGCCATCGGTCTGCTCAAGAAATTGGGCGTATCCGTGGACGAGCTTAAATACGCCCTCGAGCAAGCCACCCGCAACACGGCCACGCAGGGCACGAGCATTACTGGCTCCATCCCGCTGACGAAACAAACCGAGAAAGTCCTCAAGATTACCTATCTCGAAGCCAAAATCTTCAAGAGCGAAATTATCGGAACGGAGCACCTGCTCCTCTCGATTCTGCGCGATGAAGACAACATTTCGTCTCAAATTCTCAGCAAATTCAACGTGAACTACGAATCTGTGCGCGATTCGCTGGACTACCACGGTAACACGGCGAACAACCCTACCAGCGGCCCCGAAGCCGACGACGACGACAATGACCGCCTCTTCGGGGGTGGTGCAGGCCGCGGCGGTGCCGGTGCCGGCGCTACACCCAAGAAGGGCACCGAAAAGTCCCGCACCCCAGTGCTAGACAACTTCGGCCGCGACCTGACCAAGCTGGCCGAGGAAGACAAACTCGACCCCATTGTGGGCCGCGAAAAGGAAATTGAGCGTGTAGCCCAAATCCTGAGCCGCCGCAAGAAGAACAACCCCATTCTCATCGGTGAGCCCGGCGTGGGCAAGACGGCCATTGCCGAAGGCCTTGCCCTGCGCATCATCCAGAAGAAGGTGTCGCGCGTGCTGTTCGGCAAACGGGTAGTCACGCTCGACCTCGCGTCGTTGGTAGCCGGCACCAAGTACCGCGGCCAGTTCGAGGAGCGCATGAAGGCCGTAATGAACGAGTTGGAAAAGTCGCCCGACGTGATTCTGTTCATCGATGAGCTCCACACGATTGTGGGTGCCGGCGGTGCTTCTGGCTCGCTGGATGCCTCCAACATGTTCAAGCCGGCTCTGGCCCGTGGCGAAATCCAATGCATTGGCGCGACTACTCTTGACGAGTACCGCCAGTACATCGAGAAAGATGGTGCCCTTGCCCGTCGTTTCCAGATGGTGATGGTGGACCCCACCACGCCTGAGGAAACCATCGAAATCCTGCACAACATCAAGGACAAGTACCAGGACCATCACCACGTAGTGTACACTGATAAGGCCATTGAGGCCTGCGTAAAGCTGTCGGACCGCTACATGTCCGACCGGTTCCTACCGGACAAGGCCATCGACATTCTTGACGAGGCCGGTGCCCGCGTGCACATCAACAACATTGTGGTTCCCGAGGATATTCTCAAGCTCGAAGAGCAGATTGAGAATATCAAGACGGAGAAAAACCGCGTGGTGAAAAGCCAGAAGTACGAGGAAGCCGCCAAGCTCCGCGACACGGAGAAGAAGCTAATTGATCAACTCGAGCAGGCCAAGAAGGACTGGGAAGAGGAGACCAAGAAGAAGCGCTACACCGTGAAGGAGGAGAACGTGGCTGAAGTTATTGCCATGATGACCGGCATTCCGGTGTCGCGCGTGGCCCAGAACGAAAGCGCCAAGCTCCTGAAAATGGGCGAGGAGTTGCAGGGTCGCGTAATCGGGCAGGACAAGGCTATCAAGCAACTGGTGAAGGCCATCCAGCGTACCCGCGTTGGCTTGAAGGACCCGAAGAAGCCTATCGGCTCATTCGTGTTCCTCGGCCCAACTGGTGTAGGTAAGACGGAGCTGGCTAAGGTGTTGGCCACCTACCTCTTCGACAAGGAGGATTCGCTCGTGCGGATTGACATGTCGGAATACATGGAGAAGTTCAGCGTATCGCGCCTCGTGGGCGCGCCTCCCGGCTACGTGGGCTACGAAGAGGGCGGCCAGCTGACGGAGAAAATCCGCCGCAAACCGTACTCGGTTATCCTGCTCGATGAGATTGAGAAGGCTCACCCCGACGTGTACAACCTGCTCCTGCAGGTGCTCGACGACGGTATCCTGACCGACGGCCTGGGCCGCAAAGTGGACTTCCGCAACACCATCATCATCATGACCTCGAACATTGGGGCGCGTGACTTGGCTGATTTCGGCGCCGGTATCGGTTTCGGCACTAAGGCCCGCCAGGAGAACATGGACGAGCTGACGAAGGGCACCATCACCAATGCCCTGCGCAAGACCTTCTCGCCTGAGTTCCTGAACCGCTTGGATGATGTTATCGTGTTCAACTCGCTGGAGAAGTCGGATATCCACAAGATTATCGACATCAGCTTGGCCAAGCTGCTGGGCCGTATCCAGACGCTGGGCTACCGCGTAGAACTGACCGATGCCGCCAAGGACTTCGTAGCCGAGAAAGGCTACGACCCCAAATACGGCGCGCGTCCGCTGAACCGGGCCATCCAGAAGTATATCGAAGACCCGATTGCCGAGGAAATCCTGAAGGCGGAAATTGCCCAAGGTGACGTCATCACGGCCGATTATACGCCGGAAGCGGAGGAACTGACTTTCGCTGTGAGCAAGAGCGGCGAGCCACAGAACCTTGCCAGCGACGAGCGTCCAGAGGAAGCTCCAGAGCCAACGGACGACGAGCCGAAGGATACCAAGAAGAAAGGCGAGTAAGCTGCCTGACTACTAAATGAAACCGGCCGGTTCCTGTGAGGGAGCCGGCTGGTTTTGTTATTGAAGAGTTACATCCAGACTCATTTCTCGGATATTTACTGGCACGTCTGCCTCACCCCAACTGTGACACTCCAGCGTTATAGAGTTATCATAAGTGTATAGAAGAAACCCTACTTCTACGTCCTCATTCCGACCAAAAACTACAGGCTCGTGCCACGTCTTGTCTTCAAGCAACAAGTCACTTTTGGTAAACTCAATGAAGTACCCGCTTCCTGTGTACTCGTAGCCTGTAACTGAACAGGCAGCTAAGCTAGCAGGAGTAATTGCGTACTGTTTAGAGTAGTTAAGCAGATAAGCCACCACCTCCCGCTCAAATTCAACTAATGTCATTGCTGCTTATTTTACTAGCCAAGATACGCCTCCAAGTAATGCCCAGCCGCACCACAATTCTGGTGCGGCTTTTCTTTACCCGTGCGTTACCTTTGGCGCACTGATCTAAGTAGCTACATCGACTTTCCTCAAGCCCACCCCGCATGTCCGACCCGCACGCTGACGCTCAACTAAGCAAACTCGAAATTCTCGACCGCAAAAACCAGGAGGCCCTGCTCGGCGGCGGCCAGGCCCGCATTGATGCCCAGCACAAAAAAGGCAAGCTAACGGCCCGGGAGCGGATTGATTTGCTGTTCGATGAAGGCTCATTTGAGGAAATCGGCAAATTTGTGATGCACCGCTCCAAAGACTTCGGTCTGGACAAAGAGTATTATCTCGGCGACGGAGTAGTAACGGGCTACGGCACGGTAAACGGCCGGCTGGTGTACGCGTTTTCGCAGGATTTCACGGTGTTTGGCGGCTCGCTGAGCGAAACGCACGCCGAGAAAATCGTGAAAATCATGGACTTGGCCATGAAGAACGGTGCACCCGTACTCGGCCTGAACGACTCGGGCGGGGCACGGATTCAGGAAGGCGTCGTGAGCCTCGGTGGCTACGCGGATATCTTCTATAAGAATACGCTGGCCTCTGGCGTGGTGCCGCAACTGTCGGCCATTATGGGGCCGTGCGCAGGCGGCGCGGTGTATTCGCCGGCCATCACCGATTTCATCCTGATGGTGGAAGACACGAGCTATATGTTCGTGACTGGACCGAACGTGGTGAAAACCGTGACCCACGAAAACGTGACTAGCGAGGAATTGGGCGGCGCCAGTACGCACTCGGCCAAGAGCGGCGTCACGCACTTTTCGTGCGCCAACGAAGTAGCCTGCATCAACCACCTCAAGCAGCTGCTAAGCTACATGCCCCAGAACTGTGAGGAAACTGCCCCGGCAGTACCTTACGAAGCTGGACAAGACGAAAGCCGCGCGGTACTGGACACCATCATCCCTGAAAACCCGAACCAGCCTTACGACATGCGGGAGGTGATTGAAGGCATCATTGATGCCGGCTCCTTCCTGGAAGTACACCAGAACTTCGCCGAGAATATTGTGGTCGGATTTGCCCGTCTGGGTGGCCGCAGCATCGGTATCGTAGGCAATCAGCCGGCAGTGCTGGCGGGCGTGCTCGACATCAACGCGTCTACCAAAGCGGCCCGGTTCGTGCGGTTCTGCGACTCATTCAACATTCCGCTGCTGGTGCTGGAAGATGTGCCTGGCTTCCTGCCCGGCACCGACCAGGAGTGGCGCGGCATCATCACGAACGGCGCCAAGCTGCTCTACGCCTTCTGCGAAGCTACCGTGCCGCGCATCACTGTCATCACACGCAAAGCTTACGGCGGGGCGTATGACGTGATGAACAGCAAGCACATTGGGGCCGACATGAACTACGCTTGGCCTACTGCCGAAATTGCGGTAATGGGTGCAAAAGGTGCCGCCGAAATCATCTTCAAGCGCGAAATAGCCCAGGCCGAAAACCCGGAAGCTAAGCTGCAAGAGAAAGTAGACGAGTACCAGCAGAAATTTGCCACGCCGTATCGTGCCGCGCACCGGGGCTTCGTGGATGAAGTAATTCTGCCCTCGCAGACGCGCCAGAAGCTGATTCGGGCGTTCAAGATGCTCGAAAACAAAGTGGACACGCTGCCTCGTAAGAAGCACGGCAACATTCCGCTATAAGCCTCAGTTCATGAATTGGCATACCACCGGCAGTATTCTACTCGGCTTGGGTATTGTGGCCCTGGTGGTGGGGGTGCTGTTGCGGTTCCGGGTGGGGCGGTGGCTATTAGGCGTGCTGTGGCTACTCCTTACACTTGGTTCGTTGCTGAGTGGCGACCTGCATGCTCTCGATAATCCGGACGCCAATACTACTCCCCAGAAAGCCAGCCGCTATTGCCTGCTGGGTGGCAGCCTCGGCATCCTGATTGGGTTGGCGCTTCGTATGTTGGCCAGTAAGTCGATTTACTAAAATTTTTCCTCGCGTATGCGTCCAGAATCATTCGATTTTCTTCAGAAATACCTCAACAATCCTTCTCCGACTGGTTTCGAGAAAGAGGGCCAAAAGATCTGGCTAGACTATATCCGGCCGTACATCGATGAGTATTTCGTGGATACCTACGGCACGGTGGTTGGCGTTATCAATCCGGAGGCTAAGTACAAAGTTGTAATTGAGGCCCACGCTGATGAAATCAGCTACTTCGTCAACTTCATTACGGAGTCAGGCTTTCTGTATCTGCGCCGCAACGGCGGCTCCGACCCATTGGTGGCGCCCAGTAAACGCGTAAACATTCACACAGCCAAGGGCATTGTGAAGGCCGTGTTTGGCTGGCCTGCTATCCATGTGCGCAAAGTAGAGCAGGACAAAGCGCCTACCATCGAAACTGTTTTCCTCGACTGTGGCGCTTCCAGCAAGGAGGAAGTAGAGCAGATGGGCATTCACGTGGGCTCCGTCGTCACATTCGAAGACGAGTTCATGGTGATGAACGACAAGTTTTACGTAGGCCGCGCCCTCGACAACCGCGTGGGTGGTTTCATGATTGCCGAGGTGGCTCGGATGCTGAAAGAAAACGGCAAGACGCTTCCTTTCGGCTTATACATCGTGAATGCTGTGCAGGAGGAAATCGGGTTGCGCGGCGCCGAGATGGTAGCGCACCGCATCAATCCGGACGTAGCCATCATCACGGACGTGACCCACGACACTCAGTCGCCGATGTACGAGAAGAAGACTTCAGGCGACATTTTCTGCGGCAAAGGCCCCGTGATTACCTATGGCCCGGCCGTGCAGAACAACCTACGCGACCTGATCATCGAAACAGCGCAAAAGGCTGAAATTCCGTTCCAGCGGGCCGCTGCTACCCGCGCCACTGGCACCGACACCGATGCCTTTGCTTACTCCGGCGCCGGCGTGGCAGCGGCTTTGATTTCGCTGCCGCTCAAATACATGCACACCACCGTGGAAACCGTTCACAAAGACGATGTGGATAGCGTGACCAAACTTATTTACGAGACCCTGCTCCGTATCGAGGACGGGCATGACTTCCGCTACTTCAGCTAACGCTACACCTGCCCTCCTGAGTACGGCTCAGGAGGGCAGTCTTTTTTAAGGCAGATCCATGAAAATTTCCGGCTTCACCATTATTCGCAACGCCGTTATCAACGACTATCCCGTGGTGGAAGCTATCCGCTCCATCTTGCCGGTCGTGGATGAAATGGTGGTGAGTGTCGGGGATAGTGAGGATGATACGGAGGGGCTGATCCGGGCCATTGGCTCGCCCAAAATTCGCATTGTGCATTCGGTATGGGACCCGGCCCTGAAAACCAATGGCACCGTACTGGCTGTGGAAACCGACAAAGCCTTCCGCCAGATTAGCCCCGACGCCGACTGGGCTTTCTACATCCAGGCCGATGAGGTAGTGCACGAGCAATATCACGCGGCCATCCGGCAGGCGACCGAGCAGCACGTTTCTGATAAGCGTGTGGAAGGATTGTTATTCAACTACACCCACTTCTACGGCACCTACGACTATATCGGGGACAGCCGGCGCTGGTACTCCCGCGAGGTCCGCATCATCCGCAACGATGCGGATATTCATTCCTATAAGGACGCGCAGGGCTTTCGACGTAGCAACGGCGAAAAGCTGCGTGTGAAACCTGCCAATGCGGCCGTATACCATTATGGCTGGGTGAAAAACCCAGAGCAGATGATAGCCAAAATGCGTCACCTGGACCAATTCTGGAACGGCGACCAGCGGCCCGAAGACCACCCACTGGCCGCCCGTGCTGCCTTCAGCTTCGACGATTACGACTCATTGGAACGCTTCACTGGCACGCACCCAGCCGTAATGCAGGACCGCGTAGCCCGGCAGAATTGGCAGGTAGACATTGATGTGCGCAAAAAGCGTTTCGACAAGCCCAAATACCGCTTTTTGTACTGGGTAGAGAAGCTGACGGGCAGGCGGTTCTTCGAATTCCGCAACTTCCGGCTCGTGTAACGCCGAGCAACATGCAGCCTCCGCCCCTATTTCCACCGCTCACCGTCACGGACCAGATGGGCCGGCGTGTGGCCGTGCCATTTCCGCCGCGCCGTATCGTGTCGTTGGTACCGTCTCAGACGGAACTGCTGTATGAGTTGGGCCTGGGCAAGCTGGTGGTAGGCGTCACGAAGTTCTGCATTCATCCGGCGGAAGCCCGGCAGCAGGCTACTATTGTGGGCGGCACCAAGAATTTCGATTTCGAGAAGATAGCGGCGCTGAAACCCGATCTGATTATCGGCAATAAAGAAGAAAACTACCAGCAAGGCATTGAGCAGTTGGCGGCGCACTATCCGGTCTGGATGAGCGACATCAGCAACCTGCCCGAGGCGCTGGACATGATTCGGCGCGTGGGGTTTATTGGTGGCGGCAAGGAAGCGGCCGAGGCATTAGCCACCGACATTTCAGCTTCATTCGCACAGTTGCCTCAACTTGCCGCGCTGGTGCCGGCCGCGTATTTCATCTGGCGCAAGCCTTATATGGTAGCCGGCACAGGCACTTTTATTGATGAAATGCTCCGGCTTGCCGGTTTCCGTAACGTATTCGGGAATCTGCCTCGCTACCCCGAAATAACGCCTGAACAGCTGCAACAGGCTGCCCCTCACCAAATCCTGCTTTCCTCAGAGCCTTATCCGTTTCAGGAAAAACACTTGGCCGAATTCCAGTCGCTCTGCCCGGCGGCAGTAGTGCGCATCGTGGATGGAGAGCTGTTCAGTTGGTACGGCAGCAGGCTGCGGTTGTCAGCGGCCTACTTTCAGAAGTTGAACTCCTCACCAGCCTAAGTATAGGCTATTCCACACTGAAGCCAGCTTTTTCCAGCTCAGCCCAAAATTGTGGATAAGACTTACGCACTACCTGCGGAGCCTCGATGGTAAGTGGCCCGCGCAGTGCGAGTGGCGCGAAGGCCATAGCCATGCGGTGGTCGTGGTAGGTGGCCACGGTCTGGCCGCTCACATGAAAGTTGTCGGTACTCACACGGAAGTGGCCTTCGCTCTCCTCTGTCAGGAACGCGCCGAAATTGGCCAATTCGGTCTGGAGGGCAAAAATCCGGTCTGTTTCCTTGATGCGCAGGCTTTCCAGGCCAGTCATCAGCACGGGCACCTGCAGGGCAGCGGCTACTACGGCCACAGTTTGGGCCAGGTCAGGGCAGTCAGTGAAGTCCTGCGTGAACGGCTCGGTAACTGCAGTCTGCATGAGGCGCACGCCGTCGGTGAGGTACTCAGTAGTTACGCCCAGCTTCTCCATTATGCTTACAATGGCTTGGTCTCCTTGCCAGGAATAGCGGCGCAGCCCAGGCAGTTGGATCCAAGAGCCAGCAGGCGCCAGCGCCACCATAGTATACCAATAGCTCGCCGCCGACCAGTCCGATTCAATTGTATAGTCGGTAGGCTGATATTGGCCGGGGCGAGCTTCTACCACCGTGCCCAGGTCGCGGCAGTTGCCGCCGAAATGCTGCATTAAGGCCAGCGTCATCCGGATATAGGGACGCGAGCCAACTTTGCCCGTCAGGTGCAGGCGCAGTCCGTGCGGAAGCGTGGTTCCTATCATCAGCAGCGCGGATATGTACTGGCTGCTGATGTCGCCGCGTACGGTCAATTCAGCCATTTCTTCTGCTTCGGAAGAGGTTTCAGTATAGTGCCAGCCACGCAGCCGCAATGGCGGATACCCATCTTGACCAGCATACTCTATTTCAGCGCCGAGCTGGCGAAGGGCGTCCACGAGAATGCCTATGGGCCGCTCCTGCATCCGGGCGGTACCCGTGAGCAGGGCATGGCGGTTGGTTATAGCCAGATAAGCCGTCAGGAAGCGCATTACAGTGCCAGCATCCTCGGCGTCAACCTCCGCAGCGGCGGGGTCTGACAATAGGCGCTGCATAAGCTGCGTGTCGTTAGCATCAGACAGGTTGCTGAGCGTGCCGCCCCCGGCCAGTGCCTGTAGAATCAGGGCGCGGTTGCTTTCACTTTTGGAGGCGGGCAGTTGAGCCGTGCCTCGCAGAGGGCCGTTAGCCCAGTTGAGCGAGAGGAAAGAGTTGATGGCAATGAATCTGTGGGCCAAATCATTCGTTTTGGCCGTTATTAAACAATGTACTGGCGGCTGAAGCTGATCAACGCGTACCTACAGCCGGTGGTAATAGCGCAGCGAGTCCGCTAGCTCCTGTATCGTGATGGGCTGGTCGTACACACCACGCCCGATGCTGTGTAATAGAGTACAGTTGATGATGGAGCCTGCATTCTTCTTGTCCTGCCACGCGTATTCCGCAATGGCCTCGGTTTCTAATGAGACAAACTGCACCTTATCAAATACCGAAAACAGAAACGTTTCAATCTGGTCCAGCTCTTCGGTGCTTAACAGGCCTTTCTGCACCGATAGCCAAGCCTCGCACATCATCCCGGCCGCCACAGCTTCGCCGTGCAGGATTTCGCGGCCCGACTGCGTAAGCAGGTAGCTTTCCAGGGCATGCCCCACGGTATGGCCGAAATTCAGGAGCTTGCGCGGGCCAGCCTCCAGTGGATCCTGCGCCACTATTTCCGTTTTCAAAGCCACCGACGCTTCAATTGTACTGGTCCAGTCTTCCAGGAGCATGCCCGTGCGGCGCTGCACCTGGAAAGCTTCGGCATCGGCAATCAGGCTGTGCTTCACGACTTCGGCATACCCGGATTTGAGCTGGCGTGGATCCAGGGTATGTAGAAACCGTGGATCGATAAACACACCCGCCGGCTCTTGAAATACGCCCAAGTGGTTCTTGAACCCCAGAAAATCAATACCGGTTTTGCCACCTACACTGGCATCTACCTGTGCCAGCAAAGTAGTAGGCACCTGCATAAAGCGGATGCCACGCTTATACAGCGCGGCGCAAAACCCGCCCAAATCGGTAAGTACGCCGCCACCCAGGTTTACCAGTACCGCATGCCGGTCGGCCCGGCGCTCCGTCAATTCACTCCAAACAGTTTCGCAGGACGCCAGCGTTTTTGCTTCCTCCCCTGCCGGCAGCTCGATGACAGTATGGTCACTGGGAAGGTAAGGCAGTAGCAGAGGATAGCAGAGTCGGCCGGTATTGGCATCGGTCAGCACAAATACTTGACTGATGGCAGGCTGACGCAGCATTTCGCCTAATCCTGGCAAGGCATTTGCTCCAATAGACAGGGTTTTATTCAACTTAAACTTGCTTTAAGAAAATTAATTTCAACTACCCTCCCAGGTAAAGTACAAAAATAGCTTGCTGTGATGCAACTTTAAGGGAGCAATTCTGATCATCAGAACGAAACTTACAACCTATTAGATTATGCTATTTTCTACTACTCGAATTTTGCTGGTTGCGGCACTGGCAGTATGCTTGTTTTCAAGTGCTTGTAGCCGGGATGCTATGCCGCCGATGGAGCAACAGCTAGTTGGTCGATGGGAGTGGCAGCAGACATCTGGCGGTAGTGAAGCGGTTCTTACCCCAACCAACACAGGCCATCAAATGATTGTAGAATTTGACCGGCGTGGTCGGGCGCGCTTCTACCAGGATGGCAACCTGACAAGTGCCGCCGCTTTTACCGTACGGCACTTCCGGGGTGGGTTCCGTCGGTCGGGCCGCCACGTCATTCTTTATCGTGGCTATGAAGGCAGCCAGTACTATTCTGTAGCTGGCAATACCTTGTATTTGCAGGAAATGCGCGGCAAAGCTGCCCGCCACAGCTATACCCGGCTCCCATCCGATAATGCTGTTTCTACTGTCATGCCACGGCCGCTGTAGTTTTTCGCCTTTGTCTGCAACTTTCTGCATTGTATGCAACTCCTACTGTATATCTATGCTTCCCTATGCAACCAACCCGACTTCTGCCTGCGCTAGTATTGCTCTGCTGCCTGAGTAGCGGCTGTAAAAAAGAAGAAGCGGCTCCTAGCCGAGCAGATCTGCGAGGTAGCTGGGAGTGGAAGAGCAGCTTTTGTGGCTGGAGCGGTGCTAGCTCTCCTGCTACCACTGGTTACACCGAAGTATTGTTGCTGGACTTCACAGGAAGGGCGCAACTCTACCGGAACGGGGTTCTGCAGTCTAATACCACTTACACACTTACCCGCCATTATTCAGCCCTAGGTCAGGAAACGGCGGATTACATCAGCTTCGACAATCGGGAGCTTCGGTTCAGAATCCAGAACAACACGCTGACCCTATCAGAGGAAACCGCCGATGGCTGCAGCAGCTCCTATGTGCGGGCAAATTAATAGCAACTACAAATGGCTACTCGCATGCTAAAACGCTTTACCTCCGCTACGTTTCTTGCCGTAATCTGCCTGACCAACATGGCAGCTTTGTGCTGCCGTCCCACAGAGCCGGGCAACCTACCTGCCAACTTCGATGTGCTGGCGCAAGATCAGGGCTATTGGGAATGGGAGCGAAATGTAACCGAAGGGCCGGTTGTTTCGCCAACTACAACGGGGTTTTCACGCCAACTCGTTTTCGGGGCCGATGGGCAGCTCACTATCCGCCACAACGGGCAGGTTCAAAGCCAGATTTCGTATCAGCTATCCACCGGCACTTTCCCCCGGTGTGGCACTCCACAGCCGGTGTTTTCCCTAGTCACGTTTACTCCCGAGCCACAGGTGCCTAATAACGAGCGAAAATCTTATACGGTGGAGAGTACACCTGCTGGCCGCACACTGTCCCTGATTGGGGAAGATGCCTGCGTAGATGGTGGCTACTACGAATCCTACACTTGGCACGAGGAATAGCTGTCCTATTCGGGCCGTTGCATAATCTCAGTTTGCCGCCGAATGCTCTCTACATGAATCAGCTTGTAGAGCTCCGCTACAAACTTTTCGTTTACACCAGCCCGCTTCGCCCATTCGGGCCGCGACGTGAAGATGTCGTTCCAACGGTCCAGCTGCAGAATCTTCACATTATTCTCCTTCTTGTACTCGGCCAGCTCCCCTACTAGGGCCATACGGCGGGCAAGCGCCTCAATAATTTCGCGGTCTGCCACATCCATCTTGTGGCGCAGCTCTTCCGCTTTGTTGAGGTATTCCGCGTTATTAGACGACCGGTAGCGGTATTTCAACTCGCTTAGTATCTCGCCTAAGCGCTGAGGTGTTACTTGCTGCTCGGCATCCGAGAGGGCACGGTCGGGGTTCGGATGTGTTTCAATCATCAGCCCATCATAGTCCAGATCTAGGGCTTTTTGGGCGATAGGTAATAGTAGGTCGCGACGCCCCCCGATGTGACTGGGGTCGCAGATAAGCGGAATGTGCGGGAAGCGCGTTTTCAGTTCGATGGGCAGCATCCAGGTAGGCGCATTGCGGTACCGGGAAGGAGCAAATGTGCTAAAGCCACGGTGTATAGCCGCCAGATCGGTGATACCTGCTCGCTCCAGCCGCTCCAATGCACCGGCCCACAGCGCTACATCGGGATTTACGGGGTTTTTCACCATCACCGGCACGCCAGTACCGGCTAGCGCATCGGCCAGCTCCTGCACCGCAAACGGATTTACAGTTGTGCGAGCACCTATCCAGAGAACATTAATACCGTGAGCCAATGCTTCCTCAACGTGGCGAGGCGTTGCTACCTCAATGGCCGTAGGCAGGCCAGTTTCAGTTGTTACGCGCTGTAGCCAGGGCAACGCTACACTGCCCATTCCCTCAAAAGAGCCAGGGCGGGTGCGAGGCTTCCAGATGCCTGCCCGAAACAGGTCTATGTTGCCCAGCGCTTGTAGCCCCCGCGCGGTGGTCATCACCTGCTCTTCTGTTTCGGCAGAGCAAGGCCCCGCAATCAACAGTGGATTACCTTTTGCGGCGAGGCGACGGGTGAAAAAAGTATCAGTGGCGGGCAGGGCGTTCATAGGAGCGGTAGAGAAGAAAACGAAAGGGCTGAAACGGCGGCAAAGCGGAATGAAACCTGACGAAACTACGTTGGCAGTAGCTGGCCGCCGAAGTAACCAGGCCCGTTCAACCGTTGTTTAACGGTTATATTTGCCTTTCCAAACCACCCGCCCAAAGCTACTATCTGATGCCCACAACCCAAGCCCCACCCATCTCCTTCGACGATACAGCCGTAGCCTTCGCCTCTAAATCTGATGCCGAACTGCGGAAGATGTACGCGCTGTTTGCTGCCATGAACAACAACGTGCTGGTAAAAACTGGTGGGGGCCTCATGAAAACCGCTCTGAAGTGGCAGCTACCCGGCACCAAATTCCTGATTAAGAAGTCAATTTTCAGTCAGTTTTGCGGAGGCGAGACCATCCAAGAGTGCATTCCTGTTATCGGGGAACTAGGCCGTTACCAGATAGGCACCATTCTGGATTATTCGGTGGAAGGTGAGGGCAGCGACAAAAGCTTCGACCACACCCGCGACGAAATTCTGGCCACTATTGATCTGGCTCACCGCTCTACCCACATTCCGTTTTCGGTATTTAAAGTAACCGGGCTAGCTGACAGTGCGCTGCTGGAGAAAGTGCAGGCAGGCAAGCATCTGACGGTTACTGAGCAGGCCAGTTACGAGCGGGCTCACGCCCGCGTAGACGCTATTTGCCAGCGCGCTCATCAATATGGTGTGCGGGTGTTTGTGGATGCTGAAGAAAGCTGGTTTCAGGAAACCATCGACAATCTGGCCTACGAAATGATGCGCAAGTATAACCGCGAATCGGCCATTGTCTGGAACACCTACCAGCTTTACCGCCAAGACCGTCTTGAGGCAATTAAGGAGGCCTACGCCGATGCAAAGAAGGAGGGATATTTCCTGGGTGGCAAGCTTGTGCGGGGTGCATATATGGAGAAAGAGGCGCGCGTAGCAGCCCAGCGTGGCTACCCCAATCCAATCAACCCCAGCAAGCAGGCCACCGATGACTTGTACGATGAAGCCTTGCGCTACTGCGTAGCCCACGTAGAACGCATCAGCATTTGTGCCGGCACTCACAATGAGGCTAGTTCCCGCCTCCTGACGGAACTGATGCAGGAGCATGACCTACAACCCGGCGACCCTCGCATCTGGTTTGCGCAGCTGTATGGCATGAGCGACAACCTGAGTTATAACCTAGCTTATGCGGGCTACAACACAGCCAAGTATGTACCCTACGGTCCCGTTGATGCAGTAATGCCTTATTTGCTACGGCGGGCCGATGAAAATACTGCCATTGCCGGCCAGAGTAGCCGAGAGTTCCTGCTCATTCAGAAAGAGATACGCCGCCGCCAGAGCCGCTAGTATAATTCTATTCAGTTGGTACGGTTTTGGGTAGCAAGGGCCGCTGCTTCACAAAATGTGAAGCAGCGGACTTTTTTTTCCTATTTTCCGCTCCTGTACTCCACACCAACCACCATGTTCGGCCGAATTCGCAGCCATTTGATCCGCTTTGCCCGCCACCAGGTAGGTACTGTCAGCTACCTAAACTTAGTGCAGGAAGCTGAACTAGGGCTTAATCTGGAAATCTCCCACGAAAAAAGCCGGCTCAATGAGTTGCTGGCAGAAATTTCTGAACAAGAATTTGCTGCCGGCCGCCCTATCATCAGTTGCCTAGTTAAGGTAGAAGGCTCCAAAGGACAGGGCGACAATTTTTACAAGCTGTGCGAACGTCTCGGTTTAGGAGAATGGCGTACCCTCAAACAGCAGGAAGACTTCCTGAAAAATATGCGCCGAGAATGCCGCGCGTTCTGGCAGGACGAGCGGAATTTCGAACAGTTTGGGCAAAAGTAGACTGATTGGATAGAGCTGAACAGTAAGAAATAAGGAAAGAGAAATATTGACCTGGCCCGAATTTTTTGTGTAACCCCACACAACAGGTCGCGTTTAGTACTGCAGATCCAGGCGCAACTCCACCTACTCCTGTGCCGGATTTACTTTCCTTCTTTTTTCAAATTAACTCTCCCACTCATGAACACTAACGATTCGAACAACCCGCTGAATTCAGGTACTGGCTCAGGTGCTAACTATGGCACTGGCTCTGCTGGCTCCGGCTACGGCACGGGCAGCGGCTCTACCTCTAGCGGCAATATGGGTAATTCTAGCACTGGCAACTCAAGCATCGGTAACGATGATAGCGCACATCATGACTACAGCGCCACTCAGAAAGGTGCTGCAGTAGCTGGCACTGCTGGTGCAGTAGTAGGTTCCGGTGTAGATGCCGTTCAAAACGCCGCTGGTGATGCAGCTCGCGCTGTAACAGGTAGCAACACTACCTACGGTTCGGGCAGCAGCTACACGACCGGCATGTTCCGTGACCGTGACAGCGCTGAGAAAGCCTACACGTCGCTGTCGTCGCGTGGTTATTCTAAAGACGACGTGAACCTGTTGATGTCGGACGAGACTCGCAAGAAGCATTTCGGTGAAAACACTGTCGACACTGACTTGGGCGATAAGGCCATGGAAGGTGCTGGTGTAGGCTCAGCCATTGGTGGCACAGCAGGTGCCGTAATTGGTGCTATTGCCGCTATCGGTACTTCGGTTGCACTCCCAGGCCTGGGCCTCGTAATTGCTGGTCCGCTGGCAGCTGCTTTGGCTGGCGCTGGTGCCGGTGGCCTCACGGGTGGTCTAGTAGGCGCACTGGTAGGTTCGGGTATCCCAGAGGAGCACGCTGTTGAGTACGAAAACGACGTTAAAAACGGCGGTATCGTGATGGGTGTACGTCCTCGTAACGAAGAAGACGCCCGTTACTTCGAAGAAGAATTCCGTCGTAACAACGGCGACAAAGTACGCCGCTACTAAGCTAGAGGTGCTTAAGTAAAAAGGCCCTTCCCTAATCGGGGAGGGCCTTTTTTTGTATACTGGTCCAAGCCAAAAATTTCAAAAGGAAAACTTGGCATGCCTACAAATCTGGCCCGGTTTTTAGCAGGATATTATAGCAGAAACCCATGCAACTCCGTCTATCGGATTAGCGCCTTTCTGCCAGAGGTCTTGCTCAGCAGTATGGCACTTAATAGATGCCATTCGGGGTTTTATAGTAGAACCAGGGCCTCTACCTAGCCGTACGGGTTCAGAACGGCTTTTGTGTACATTTGATTTTCCTCCATTTCACCCGACTTTCCATGTCTTTCCCCAGAATCAAGATAGGCTTGTATGCCGCGGTGGTGCTGGCCGTATTCGTGCTGGCATCTTATAAGCTGTACCGCCGTGGCGATGCACGCACCCCCGAAAAGGACGCTGTACTGATCCAGGCCATGCTTCAAGGCCTTACTGCTGCCCACTACCAGCCCGAAAAGCTCGACGATACATTCTCTAAGCGTGTTTTCGACTTATACCTGAAGCGTGTAGACTCGAACAAGAAGTTTCTGCTAGCCTCAGATGTTACTCAGTTGCGCAAGTTTCAGACGGACATTGATGATCAGGTGAAACGCGGTACTCATGAGTTCATGGACCAGACGAACGTGGTGCTCGACCAGCGTATCAAAGATGTGCAGGTGCTATACCGCGACCTTCTGGCCAAACCATTTGATTTCACTACTGAGGAATCGTTTGAGACTGAGCCCGACAAGATGGTGTACGCGGCTGATAAGGCCGCACAGCGCGAAGAATGGCGCAAATTTCTGAAGTATCAGACTCTGGTGCGTATTTCAGAAATGATGGACGCGCAAGCGAAGAAGAAGGACAAGCCGTTGGCTTCGACTTCCGTAACTCCTTCGGCTACTACCACTTCTGAGCCAACGCGTACCCCTGCTGAAATGGAAATTGAAGCGCGCAAGCGGGTGCTGAAGTACTTCGATGACCAGTTCAACGATCTGCTGCAGAACGATGCCAATGACCGATTGGCCATGTATGCCAATACCATTGCCAATACTTACGATCCGCACACGGAGTACTTCGCGCCCCGTGACAAAGAGAGCTTCGATATTGCCATGACGGGCCGCTTCGAAGGCATTGGGGCTACGCTGCAGGAAAAAGACGGTAATATCAAAGTCGCGGACATTGTGCCAGGCTCAGCTTCCTACCGCCAAGGTGGATTGAAAGCCGGCGACATTATCCTGCGTGTAGCACAGGCAGCTGAAGAGCCTGTTTCGGTAGAGGGCTGGCGCTTGGACAAAGCCATTACCTTGATCCGTGGCAAAAAGGGCACGGAAGTACGCCTGACGGTGCGCAAGCCTGACAACAGCACGAAGATCATCCCTATCATCCGCGACGTGGTAGTGATTAAAGAGACCTTCGCACAGTCGGCTACTATCAATGAGGCAGGAAAGAAAATCGGCTACATCAAGCTGCCTACTTTCTATGCTGACTTCAACGACAACGGTGGCCGCAGCTCAGCGGAAGACGTGAAGAAAGAGCTGGAGAAACTCAAGCAGGAGAATGTACAAGGAGTAGTGCTTGACCTTCGCTTCAATGGTGGTGGCTCCCTACAGGATGCTGTAGAAATGGCGGGTCTGTTCATTGATAGCGGCCCAGTAGTGCAGGTAAAAGGTAGCCAGGGTGCCGCCAGTGTCCTCAACGACCGTGACCCGCGCGTGCAATACAGCGGTCCGCTGGTGGTGCTTGTGAATAAGTACAGTGCCTCCGCTTCCGAAATTCTGGCTGCCGCTATCCAGGACTATAAGCGTGGCGTGGTGATGGGTGCTGCCAGCACGTACGGCAAAGGCACCGTGCAGCGCATTTTTGACCTCGACGATGCCCTGCCGGCTGAGTTCAACAGCATCAAACCGTTCGGCTCGCTCAAGCTCACAACCCAGAAATTCTACCGTATCAATGGCGGTTCGACCCAGTTCAAAGGCGTAGTTCCGGACATCATCTTGCCAGACGCATACAGCTACCTCGACCAGGGCGAGAAAGAGCAGGAGTACGCACTGAAATGGGACGAAATCAGCCCGGCTCGTTACCGCTCGTGGGCGCAGGCGCCTTCCTTCGATAAGCTGCGCACTGCTAGCCAAGCTCGTGTTGCTGCCAGCCCTAGCTTCCGTCTCGTGAATGAACTGGCGCAGCGTATGCGCAAGCGCAAAGATGAAACGAAGGTATCGTTGAAGCTGACTGCTTACCGTACCGAGCAGGAACAGAACAAAGCCGAGTCGGACAAATACGAAGCCGTGCAGAAATCAGCCCAACCCTTGGCTATTGCTCCTTTAAGCATCGACCTGAAGGCACTGGGTACCGATACGGTAGAAGTGAACCGTGCCTCGCGCTTCACCAAAACCCTGAACAAGGATATCACACTTCGTGAGGCTGTGTCGGTAGTAAAAGACCAGATGTAAGCCATCCATAAAGAGTACCATGAAAGCGCCTGCAGCCTATGCTGCAGGCGCTTTTTTTGCGCCCACTGCTAGCATTCTGCGAACATTATTTTCCTTTAGCAAATAGACCATACTTTCAACTACTCAAATTATTGATTTTACATTCACAATAATCTTATAATCAGTGATTATAAACCAATAACATCATACCAATATTTTTAGCAAATACAGAACTAATCACTACTTTAGGGCGTTGAACTGATATGACGATGCAAGACATGGAAACCCCGATTATTCCGCTCGTTACGGACGAGCAGCAGAAGCTAGCTGATGATACCTGGCGCAAGTCTATTCCGGCGCAGGTGTTTCTCAACTACTTCTTTGCCATCAACTACCACATCCAGGAAGGTGACGACGCAGCCGGTGGCCTGCAGCACCTCCCCTTCTTCCGCGCGCATCAGGCAGAGTTGACTGATACGGACCTGACGGCTGTAACGAAGCTGCTGCATGCTTGCTGGAGCACAGAGTATGCGCTACGCTCTACCGCTGAGCTAGGCGACGAAGATTACCTGCGCAACGCGTTGCATTGGACTTTCCCGCAGGCCTATCATACTATTATGGCCGGGTTGCAGGCATTCCTGTACACGGCCGGCGTGCGCGGCAACAACCCTTCGCTGGTTCGCCGGGAGGTGGGTCGTCTGGTAGTGCGCAATGCGTACCCACGCCCGGTTGCGTTCTATGCCGCTGGCGCCTACGGCGACTTTAGCATTCATCGGCTGCCGCTGGCGGGCTACAAAGCAGGCTTGCACATTGCGGGCAAAGAAATCGACGCCCAGGCTCAGATCGGGCAGTTCCTGCGCACTACGCGCAAGCTAAAAGCCACGACTACCCGCCAGCAGATTCAGGCCAACCCGAACACAGCGCTACGCAGCCAGAAAACCGGCAAGGTGCTCGACAAATGGACGGCTTCACATTGGCAGCAGATTACGTGGCGCCTCGGCTACACCACCATCTTCGATTTGCTGGGCCGCCTGCGCATTTCGCAGACCAGCCGGGAGATTGAGCGTTTCATTGAGGCTGAAATCGACTTCAAGCTCTTCCACCAGTCGCTGCTCAATATCGTGAGCTACCTCAATGGCATCCATGAAACCTACGTAGCCAAGGCTATGGGCTTGGAGCGCTACCAGCAACTAGTGGCCGAGCTGCCAAAGCACTTGCAGCATAGCTTCGTGGAGGACCGCCTGCGCACCCGAGTGCAGCCGACCATCACCGGTGAAGCGCCGATGCCGCAGATGGGTATTGCGGCCTAATACCCTTAGTTACTGATTACAGTTAGATCCTACTTCATATACACGTAAGAGCCGCCCTGCTGGGGCGGCTCTTTTTGCTTGTACCCGCCGCCAACTATCCGACTCTTTGCGGGTTTATGCGAATAAGTGTCCAGGCCGCACTACTTTTGTGGCTTGACTTTTCCGGCCCCGTGTGGGCCATGTTTTTAAGACTCTCCCCATGCAGCACCTCAGCGAACAGGAAATCATACGCCGCCAGAAGCTAGAAGAGCTTCAGAAGCTCGGCATTGAGCCATATCCGTCCGAGCTGTTTGATGTGAACTTCTACGCTCAGGAAATCCACGATAATTATCATGCTGAGCTGAATAATTTTCAGGATGTAAGTCTGGCAGGCCGCCTGATGTCGATTCGGGTGAAGGGCAAAGCCTCATTTGCTGAGCTACAGGACGCTTCGGGCCGTATTCAGCTCTACATCAACCGCGACGAAATCTGTCCTGGCGAAGACAAAGAGCTATACAACACCGTGTTCAAGAAGCTGCTCGACCTCGGCGACTTTATCGGCGTGAAGGGCCATGTGTTTAAAACAATGGTGGGCGAAACCTCCATTCACGTAACCGGCCTCACGGTGCTGAGCAAAAGCCTGCGCCCGCTGCCCGTTGTGAAAGAGCGCACCGACGAAGCCACCGGCGAGAAAGTTACGTACGACGCCTTCACGGACCCCGAGCAGCGCTACCGCCAGCGTTACGTGGACCTAGTGGTGAATCCCCACGTGCGCGAGGCCTTTATCAAGCGTACCCAGCTGGTGCAGGCCATGCGCAATTACCTCAACGATAAAGGCTATCTGGAGGTGGAAACCCCGATTCTGCAGCCTTTGTATGGTGGTGCGGCGGCCCGGCCGTTCAAAACCCACCACAACACGCTGGACATGACGCTATATCTGCGCATTGCCAACGAGCTGTACCTCAAGCGCCTCATCGTGGGCGGCTTTGATGGGGTGTACGAGTTCAGCAAGGACTTCCGCAACGAGGGCATGAGCCGGTTTCACAACCCGGAATTCACGCAGATGGAGCTGTATGTCGCCTACAAAGACTACTACTGGATGATGGATCTGGTGGAGGAAATGGTGGAGCGCGTGGCCTTAGCTCTGCACGGCAAAACCGAAGTGCAGGTGGGCGAGAACCTCATCAACTTCCAGCGCCCTTGGAAGCGCTTCACCATGGCCGAATCGATTGAGCACTTCACAGGCTTCAACATCGATGGCAAGACCGAAGATGAACTGCGCGCTGCCGCCAAGGAATTGAAAGTAGGCCTCGACCCCAGCATGGGCAAAGCCAAAATCATTGACGAAATCTTTGGGGAGCATGTGGAGCCCAAGCTGATTCAGCCCACGTTCATCACCGATTACCCGGTGGAAATGTCGCCGCTGGCCAAGAAGCACCGCAGCAAGCCAGGCTTGGTAGAGCGGTTCGAGGCAATCTGCAACGGCAAGGAAATCTGCAATGCCTTCTCCGAGCTCAACGACCCCATCGACCAGCGCCAGCGCTTCGAAGACCAGCTGGAGTTGGGCAAGCGCGGCGACACGGAAGCTATGGTACTGGACGAGGATTTCCTGCGGGCTCTGGAGTACGGCATGCCGCCTACGGCCGGACTAGGAATCGGCATCGACCGCCTGAGCATGATTATGACTAACTCCGCTTCCATTCAGGATGTGTTGTTTTTCCCGCAGATGAAGCCGGAAAACACGAAGTCAGAAAATGCGCCGAAGCCTGAAGCTGGTGCATAAGCAATAGCACCACAACCTGCTAAAAATCAGAAAGCCTCCCGCAGTAAAGAGCGGGAGGCTTTCTTTTGGTAACTGACTACGTTTTCTGTTGAATAGCGGTTCTGAAGAAGCTTACACAGTGCCTGTATGATTTTACTATCAGGTCTTGTTAACCATTCTCTGACAGAAGCTCTACAGCTGGCAATTTTACGACAGATGCATATCCAACTCTTTGCAAGCCGGTTATGTATTCTTTAACGGAAGTCTGCCTATGAGGTTTCAGGCTGACCGAAAGAATTTTCTGTTGAGATAAACTGGCTGGACAAAAAATCAGAAAGCCTCCCGCAAAATATAGCGCGGGAGGCTTTCCTTTTAATATAACTGACTTACCCTTCCAACCGGGGTTGATGGAAGAAACTTGCGATGGACGTACTAGATTTTACTACCAGAGGATTTGAATAGCTCCAGTAGAAGCTCAGTCGTCGGCAATTTTACTTCTAAGAACTTCTCCGATTTTCTTTCAAGTCGGTTATATCTTCTTTAACGCCCGATTCGGTTTAGGGTTTCAGCAGAGTTACTTTTTTATTAACTATGACTGGTATAGCCGGGGAAATGACGCCCGTCGCTGCCTATGCCATCATAGTCTGAGTCCGCGTCATCGGAGCTAGCACTCGGCTGTCCAATAGAACTGAGCAGGCTATCGGCTGCAGAGCGGTCTGCTTGCTGACGGTCGGCCGTGGGGCCGGTGGCTTTGGCACTGCTGAATCGGTCTAAACCGTCTTTCAGGAGCTTATTCAAGTCGCCGCCGAACTTAGAGGCTGATTTTTTGAGCCCGGATCGGGTTTCATCACCGGTTTCGGGAGCCAGCAGCAGACCGGCAACAATGCCAGCAGTGGCGCCAGCCAAGAGTGACAGAATTACTTTGCCTTTCGTGTCTTGCATACCGCAATGAATAGTGGAAGTGAAAAGATGTAACGCCAGTATATCGGCTTGGAATGATATAACGTCTGAACGGCGCATTGGTTAAAAAAAAAGCGTCGGCCTTCTTGAGAAGACCGACGCTTTTTTTAGGGAGCGAATGACCTACAGGTCGTTCAGCATTTTTACTACTTCGCTTTTGGCTTTGCCCAGCTTGTTCTGCAGACGGCCAACCAGCTCATCGCCTTTGCCTTCCGTGTAGTCCAAGTCTTCGTCAGTGAGCTGCGCGTATTGTTGCTTCAGCTTGCCTTTCGAGGCATTCCAGTCGCCTTTCAGTTTCAGGCTGCTGCCCGTTCCGGTCAGGCCCATATCTTCCAGCTTCTCAACGTAGCCTTTGAACTTAGAGTCCAGCTCTTCACCGTACTTCGACAGCTGCTCACCTAGCTGGCCGCTGTATTTGGTGGCAGCGCTGCCAATCTTGTCACGGGTAGCTTTGCCTTTGTCCGGAGCCATCAGCAGGCCGGCGATAATGCCAGCGCCAGCGCCAGCCAAAGCAGCGAGGAGAATTTTTCCGGAGTTGTCTTCTTCGTGATACGACATGATGTAGAGGGAGAGAAAGGTGATGAATGAATTTCAGGTGGGTGGCAAACGGCCGCTACAACGTAGCAGGCCGCAAACGTAAGGCCGAAGCCCCACTGTACTATGCCATTCTGATGCCTAATACGCGGTGCGGCGACGCGGGTTTTGGTCCGACTCAAAAAAGATACATTCTGCGCTATACTAGCAGGACTAGGGGCCGCAACTCCTGGCAGCAGCCTCGTATATGCTCCTGAACTTCTACTTTCACGCCCTCCTCCTTCCAGTTCTGCTGCTATGATAAAGCTTCTTCCTCTACTCCTGTTGGCCGTTGCCTGCAACCGGGCGACACCGCCCACCACTGATAGTGCCACCTGCATCGACCCGGCCAAAATCCGCAAAGATGCCATGTGCACTATGCAGTATGACCCAGTATGCGGCTGCAACAACGTAACGTATGGCAACGCTTGCACAGCCACCAACGCTGGCGTGCTCAGCTTTACGCCCGGTGCCTGCCCCGGCAGCTCTACTCCCACTTCCCCCCGCTAAATCCGATGTCTGAAAAACGCTATTTCCGCCAGCAAAACCCTTTCCGGGTTCCCACTACCGATGGCAAGCTAATTGAAGAACACATTGGGCTGGCTAGCACCCGTACCGGACAGTACAGTGTAGCGCATATGGTAGCTCCGCCACAGTGGAGCGAACCACACCAGAATCCGGAATTCGACGAAGTGACCATCGTGGTGCGAGGCCGCAAACGGTTTGAAATAGATGGTGACGTGGTAGAACTACGTGCCGGCGAATCGTTGCTGATTAAAGGCGGCGCGCGGGTGCGCTACTCCAATCCGTTTGAAGAGGAGTGCGAATACTGGTCTATCTGCGTGCCGGCCTTCTCGATGGATACTGTGCACCGCGAGGAATAGAGTGCCGGCCCATACCCTGTAGTGCTATGCCGTGGTTGCTGCTTTCAGCATCCTGCTTATCTTGTTCCGTTCATCACTCAACCCACCATGGATCAGCGCATTATCAATCTGTTCGACGAGTACACCCATGCTCCGCTTACCCGCAAGGAGTTTATTGAGCGGCTGGTGAAGCTCGCCGGCGGTACCGCGCTGGCTATGTCAGCGCTGGCGGTGCTGGAGCCGGGCTACGCACAGGCGGCCACCGTAAGCGGCCAAGACGACGATTTGCTGCTGGAGGACGTGACCTGGAACGGGGCCGACGGAGTGCAAATGAGGGGTTACCTCGCACACCCTAAGTCAAAAAAGAAACGTGGGGCTGTGGTGGTCATCCACGAAAACCGGGGCCTGACTCCCCACATCAAGGATGTGACGCGCCGCGTGGCCAAAGCCGGGTATCTGGTGCTGGGTGTTGATGCACTTTCGCCGCTGGGTGGCACGCCCGCCAACGAAGACGAAGGCCGGGCCCTGATTGGTAAGCTTGATGCGCAACAAAACCTGCGCAACTATCTCTCGGCCCTCGCCTACCTGCGCCAGCATCCGGAAAGCAACGGCAAAACCGGGTGCGTGGGCTTCTGCTGGGGCGGTGCACTGGCCAATCAACTCGCCCTGAACGACCCGAAGCTCAATGCGGCCGTCGCCTACTACGGCACTCAGCCCAAAGACGCAGATCTGTCCAAAATCAAGGCGCATCTGATGCTGCATTATGCCAGCCTGGATGAGCGGGTGAATGCCGGTAAGGACGCGTATGAAGCCGCCCTGAAAGCAGCCAGCGTGAAGTACGAGCAGTACGTGTATGAAGGCGTAAACCACGCCTTCAACAACGACTCCTCCCCTGCTCGCTACAACGCTGAAGCCGCCGACCTGGCTTGGGGCCGTACCCTGAAGCTCTTCAAGGATAAGCTGAGCTAAGAATATCTTCCTCCAGGTAGAATACAAGCCAAAGCGGCCCCACCAGAACTGGCGGGGCCGCTTTGGCTTGTACTAAGTACCGAGCCTACATCCGGGTGTCCGGCTTGGCAGCTGGCAACGGCTTGCGGGGTAGCTTCTGGTCGCGCATGGCAGCTTGGTACACAAACGAGGCTACCAGCACGGAGGCCTGCTTCAGGTCGTCGGCGGGGAGCCGCTCGTAGGTGTCCATGTTGGTGTGGTGGGTGCGGGTGCCGTAGTCGAGTGGGTCCTGAATGAACTGGAAGCCCGGCAGGCCCACCGCATCAAACGAGAGGTGGTCGGTGCCGCCGGTATTGCGTAGCGTGACGGTGGTAGCGCCCAGGTCGGCGAAAGGCTTGAGCCAGTCCTGGAAAATAGGCGCGGCGGCTTCATTGCCCTGAGCATAGATTCCGCGGATTTTTCCCGCGCCGTTGTCCAGGTTGAAGTAGGCGGCTAGCTTCTCGTGCTCCGGCAGCAGCTTCATGGTAGCGGGGTCGGCGAAGTGGTTCTTGACGTAGTTGCGGGAACCGAACAGGCCCTGCTCTTCTTCTCCCCACAGCGCAATCCGGATGGTGCGGCGCGGCTGTACCCCAGTGGCTTTCAGGATGCGGACGGCCTCCATCATGATGGCGCAGCCGGCGGCGTTGTCAGTGGCACCAGTGGCAGCGTGCCACGAGTCGAGGTGGCCGCCCAGCATCACCACTTCGCTTTTCAGCTTCTTGTCGGCCCCCGGAATTTCGGCTACCACGTTGTAGCCTTTCAGGTCCTGGGTCTGGAAGCGGGTACGGGTTTCCAGCTCAATTTCGACGGGAATCCCGGCTTCGGTGAGCCGGATAAGGCGCAACTGGTCTTCGGGAGCCATTTCCAGCTCAGGCAGCACGGGCTTGGCATCGGCGGCGTACGGTGCGCCATTGGACGTGAAGAACGTACCATCGGAGCCGCCTCGGGTGCTCAGAATGGCCGCCGCGCCTTCGGCTTGTACCATATCGGCCAGCTTGGTGCGAAGCGCAGCTTGCGCGCGGCGGGTTTTCATCCGCTCCTCCATATCCGTGTTTGCCGGAGTAGCGGTTGGCGCTTCGGGCTTGAAGTCCGCCATCTTTTTCAGCTCCTCATCGGTGTGGCGGCGGGCATCCGGCTCGAAGGAAGGTTTAGGCGGATTTGCCACCTCAAAGAGCACAATTTTGTCGCGCAGCTGGCCCTGATACTTGGCCAAATCGGCTTCGGTAGCAGCTTTCACCACTACCACCTGCTTTCTGAGCGCGCCGTTGGTGCTGGGCGTCCAGGCCTTAGGCGCACCAATCATGGTGTGGTAGTAAGGCGCCGTCATGGCCACATACGACTTCTCGATATCCCAGCCACGGCCGAAGGTGCCCCAGGGCTCCACATTAGCCTTCACAAGGCCCCAGTCGGTAAGCTGCTTCTTGGTCCATTCGTTGGCGCGAGTCAGGCCTTCGGAGCCGGCTAGGCGCGGACCGCAGACGTCGGTGAGATAGAAGGCCGTTTCCATCACCTTGGAGCGGTTTAGGCCTTCATCTTTGATTTTGGCCAGCATGGCCGGATCGGCTTTCGTGCCTTGCTGGGCCAGTGCGGGAGCCATAACGGCGAACGAGCCGGCCAGCGCCAGAAATCGAAGTGTATTCATTGCGTAGGTTAAGTTGGACAAAGAAGCCTCGAAAACTAAAGTACCGGGAAAATGAGGTGCGTTGCGCGGAAGAGGAATATCTTCCGCCCCAAAAGTGGCTTACTCTTTATTTCCCCCATTCTTTATCCTCTGCTTCTCTCCGTGAAACTCATCCAAATTTTAGCGCTACTCCTATTTCTGCCGGGGCTAGCCAGCGCCCAGACGCCCGCTCCCGACAGCAGCTACACCGCCAAACTGCAGGCGCCGGGTGTGAAAATGATACCCATTGATGGCAAGTACAAGGTCTGGACCCAGAAGGTAGGCGAAGGCAAAATCAAGCTACTGGTGCTGCATGGCGGCCCCGGCAACACCCACGAGTACTTCGAGAATTTCCCGCAGTATCTGGCTAAAGAAGGCGTAGAAATAAACTACTACGACCAGCTCAACTCCTACCACTCCGACAAAACCGACGACAAAAGCGTCTGGACGATTGCGCGCTTCGTGGAGGAAGTGGAGCAGGTGCGCCAAGGCCTGGGGTTGGAGCAGTTTTATCTGCTGGGCCACTCCTGGGGCGGTATGCTGGCGCTGGAGTACGCTGCCAAGTACCCGCAGCACCTCAAGGGCCTCATTACGTCTGATATCGGCTACAAGGCCACGGTCTTCAACAAGCACCGTTTCAGCCAGTACGCCGCCATTATCAGGCGCCAAGCGGCCACGGAGGGCAAAGTCATTGCCGGCCTCGATACGATGGGGCTGACAAGTCTGGTGCCGTATATCACGCCGGCCGTCACGAAGGAGTTCCGCAGCCTGCACATGATGCGCCTGGCGCAGGAACCGGCCATATTCACGCGCAGCCAGGCGCACATTACGCGCACTTACGCGGGCATTTTCATGCCTTTTATGCTCGCCTGGGACTTCTCCGACCGGCTGGCCACCATCAAGCCACCTACGCTGGTTATCGGCGCGAAGTACGACTTCATACCGCCGGCCGACATCGACTACATGCAACAGCATATTCCGAACTGCCAGAAGTATATCTGCCCCGAAGGCTCGCACTACGCCATGTGGGACGACCCGCAGCACTACTTCCCAGCCCTGATTAAGTTTTTGCGGAAAACGGAGCGGAAAGGGTAACTTCAGTTCACACCTTTCTCTCTTTGCCATGACGGTTGAATACATCCGCTACCGCATTGCCGCCGAGAAGCAGCCGGCTTTCCTCGACGCCATCCGCCATGCCAACCAGCTCCTAGCCGCCGCCCCCGACTGCCTAAGCTACCAGCTCAGCCACTGCGAGGAAGACGCCGAGCTGTTCATCTGGCGCATCGAGTGGACGTCCGTAGAGCGGCACCTGAACGGCTTCCGCAAGAGCGCCGAGTTTGGAGCCTTTTTCCAACTGGTGAAACCGTTTTACACGAGTATTCAGGAGATGAACCACTATGCGGTGGTGGGGTAGAAAACGTCATACTGAGCTTGCCGAATCATCTCTACCGCCTCATTGAATTACCACTTCAAAGAAGTGGTGGATATGCTTCGGCAAGCTCAGCAGGATAATTCTTAAACGCGTCCAGAAACCATCTTTAGCAAGCCGTGAAAAAGCGGATTCTCACTTTATTCTCGTTCATTTCACTCTGTTTGTTGCTGACAAACTGCGTTGCCGTCAGCAAACGAAAATCGTGGATGTGGCGCAAGTTGAAAACCGATACCACCTCAACTCCTTACGTGGGATTTATTGAGATAAATCTGCTCAAGGAAGTCCTCTGGTTACCGACTCCGATTATCATGACAGAAGTTAATTGCTCACGCAATTATTTGCTCGACATTGATTTTCACACGGAAGAAAGAAACGTGTATAACAGTCTTGACTCAATACGTTACAGCATTTCTAGCCCGGATAACAGAATAATTGACGCCGGAGCATTGCCTATTAAGAACGGCCGGTTTAGTATCCGCTCGTATTCGCCCGGAATCTACCGGGCTCAATGCACGACGGAGTCCGGTATACGCCTGGGCAAACAGAAACAGGAACTCAATGGCACTTTCACTATCTACGCCACCGACAGTAGCGGCAGGGCCAAATCAATTGATATCAGCAACGCCAGCCTCAATTATTACAAGCCTAAAATCATGAGCTTCTTTTAGCTCTTCCTCCGCCCCATAACCCCACCCTTGCCTCACTCGTCTAACCGGCTACTGCTCACTTAGCCGATTACGCATGAGTCTTTGGGAAATTATCAAGCGCCTGTACCCGTACGTGCTGCCCTACCGGGGGCTGGTGCTGGCCACGCTGCTGCTCACGCTGGTGGGCTCATTGGCGGCGCAGGTCAATCCGTTTGTGTTGCGCTACACCGTGGATACCGTGCAGGGCCTGCTCAACCAGAATCTGGGCTTGGCGCAGGGCATGGATTTGCTGCTGGCGGTTACGGGGCTGCTGCTGGGCAAGGAAGTGGTCAATACGCTCATCCAGTTCGGGCAGAAGTTCTACGGCGAGAAAATCCGCATCAATGTATCCAGCACCCTGATTCAGGATGCCGTGCACAAGGTGCTCAGCTACGAGCTGGGCTTCTACTCCGACAGCGGCAACCAGACCGGCAAGCTCCAGACCCGCATTGATAGGGGCGTGGAAAGCCTGATGAAGCTGGTGCAGAACTTCTTCATTGACATTCTGCCGCTGTTCGCCAACTCCATTGTGGCCCTGGTGATTATGTTCATGGCCAACGTGTATGTGGGGCTGGTGGCCGTGGCGGTGCTGCCCGTGTACTTCTGGCTCAGCTACCGGCAGGCCGACAAGCTGAACGGCACCCGCCGGGCGTTGCGCGGCCTGCGTGAAGCCCGCAGCCAGGGCCTCGTAAACCTGATTGACTCGGCGGTGGTCATCAAAAGCTTCGTGCGCGAAGACTACGAGGAGCAGAAGCAGGCGCAGGTGCAGCAGAACCTGCAGGCCGCCCAGCTCCAGACCCGCAAAACCAACTTCCTCTACGACGGCCTCAAAACCTTCACCGAGCAGATTGGCGTGGTGCTCATCATCATCCTGACGGCCTATTTGGTGCTCGACCGGCAAATCAGCATCGGGGCCATCATGTTCCATATTCTGCTCTTTAACAACGTGTCGGCGCCTATTCGGCAGCTGCACCGCATCTACGATGAGATGAACGACGCCCTCACCTACTCGGAGGGTTTCTTCGATATTCTGGATGCCCACGACGCCGTGGAGCCCACCGGAACCATCCAGCCCGACCACCTGCGCGGCACCTTCGATATCTGCAACGTGGACTTCACCTACCCCAGCGGCACCCAGGCCCTGCACGACGTGTGCCTGACCATTGAGGCCGGCAAAACCACGGCGCTGGTGGGCCTGAGCGGGGCTGGCAAGAGCACCATCATCAACCTGCTTTGCAAGTTCTACGCCCCCGACTCTGGCAAAATGCTCCTTGACGGCAAACCCCTGGCCGACTACGACACCCACGCGTTGCGCCAGCAAATCGGGCTGGTGCTGCAGAAAAACCACATTTTCAAGGGCACCATTGAAGAAAATATCCGCTACGGCGTGATGGACGCCACCCTTGACCAGATCAAGCAGGCCGCCAAACAGGCCTACCTGCACGAGCAGATACTGGAGCTGCCGAAAGGCTACGATTCCGACGCCCAACAGCTCTCCGGCGGGCAGCAGCAGCGTATTGCCATTGCGCGGCTGTTCCTGAAGAATCCGCCCATCATCTTCCTCGACGAGCCCACCGCCTCCCTCGACGCTATTGCCACCGAGCAAATCAAGAACTCGCTCGACGCCATCAAGCAGGGCCGCACGGTAGTCATCATCTCGCACAGCCTCGCCCAAATCGTCGATTCTGACTGTATCTACGTGATGAAACAGGGCCGCATGGTGGAAAGCGGCACCCACGAGCACCTCTACGACTTGCGTGGCACTTATCGTGAAATTTTCGACGCCTCCGCCCGCAGCCTCAACATTGAGAAGCTGGCCCGCGTGATGGTAGACGACGAGGATGAGGTGGGCGACACGGCGGCGTGACCATATAAGCTTATGTCTTATTATTACTGGTCACCTAACTGCAGTTTCAGATGCCTTTCGATAAGTCACACTACATAGCTGAAATGAAAGCTATGATAACCATAGCAATTCAACGAATGAGAGTTGAATACAGAGACTACGAAGTCTACACAATGAGCATATGGACTGACCCTAACGCAGGTACCAGTTCTATTAACTTCGACGGCAAGACTCATTCAGATCAACAAGCCAATCATTATAATCAGTTGATAAAAAAGCATTACGACAGCTACATAGCAAAAGGAGATTATGAAAACGCCAAATTGTATGCTCCTGTGGAAAGCAGAAACGATAATCCAGCTGGTTTTGAGCTTGCTGATTTCGTAGAGACTCAGCATGTAGGTATAGAACTCAATTGGGAATATGAGTCAGATGGAAAATGCTGGAACGTACTAACCCCACTTCTGCAGGAAGTAGGCGATTATGCTTTCGAACAAGCAAAAAATCTTAAGCTACATTCCGATTTTGAGTTAGCAGTGAATGGTCCTGACGACTGGTATGAATTAACTTGGCCGAAATCATAGCATCAGCAACGAAAAGGTCAAACTGGGTGTAGAGGCAATGCTCGCAGCTGAATGAACACTATGCTTGAATAGCCTTTCTGTAACTTGTAATACCACGTTTGCATAGTCTATTCAAACTACAACACATGACCCTCGACCTCACCGGCATAACCAGCAAAGCCGCTATTCACCAGCTGTTCAAGGAAAAGCTGGGCTTTGAAGAGTGGTACGGCCCGAGTTGGGACGCCTTCTGGGATTCTATCATAGCTATAGTGGAAATGCCACTGCTGCTGACGCTGACGAACTGGGAGGAATTTGCCCGCTGCTGCCCCCGCGACATGGAGATTCTGCGGCAGGTAATCGAGGATTACGCGGAGGAAATGGCGCCCAAGCGCATCGTGCTGGCCTAAAGCTCAAGCATGGAGTAAGACAATCCGGGGGTTCGGCTGTTGTAACAGCTTGTGCCGTACTAGAAGCGGTATTTCTGAACTTTCGAACCCCAACATATGAGCAATATTGCCCTTGTGGTAGGTGCCAGCGGCATCATCGGCAGCAACCTGGCCCGCGAGCTGCTGGCGCACAACTGGACCACCTACGGCCTGGCCCGCACGCCCCGCCCCGATGATGTGCCCGGTCTGCACCCCGTAGCTGCCGACCTGCTGAACCCCGCCAGCCTGCAAACTGCGCTGGCTGACCTCGCGCCTACCCACGTGTTCATCACCAGCTGGATGCGGCAGGATACCGAGGCCGAAAACATCCGCGTGAATAGCCTGATGGTACGCAACCTGCTGGATGCGCTGGCGCCCAAGCACTCAGTGCAGCACGTGGCGCTGGTAACTGGCCTCAAGCACTATTTGGGGCCGTTCGAGGCCTATGTAAGCGGCGGCGTAGCTCCGCCTACTCCTTTGCGCGAGGAGCAGCCCCGCCTCCCCCTCGACAACTTCTACTACGCCCAGGAAGACGAGGTGTATGCCGCTGCGGCCCGCGACGGGTTTACGTGGAGCATCCACCGGCCGCACACCATCATTGGGAAGGCCGTGGGCAACCTCATGAACCTGGGTACCACGCTGGCCGTGTACGCCAGCATTTGCAAGGAAACCGGCCGCCCGTTCCGCTGGCCCGGCTCCGAAGCCCAATGGAACGGCCTCTCCGACGTAACGGACGCCCGCATCATCGCCCAGCAGCTGCGCTGGGCCGCCACCGCCGAAACTGCCCGCAATGAGGCCTTCAACATCGTAAACGGCGACATATTTCGCTGGAGCTGGTTGTGGCCGCGGCTGGCCGCGTGGTTTGGCGTAGAGGCCGTGGGCTTCGATGGCACCGTGCATCCGTTGGAAGCCGAGCTAGCCAATGACGGTGCTGTGTGGCGCGAAATTGCCGGGCGCCATCAGCTTCAGGAAGCCGACCTCAGTCGCCTTGCCTCGCCGTGGCACACCGACCTGGACCTGGGCCGCCCCATCGAAGTAATGACCGACATGACCAACAGCCGTAAGCGCGGTTTCCTGGCCTACCAGTCCACCGAGGACTCCTTCTTCGACCTGTTTGAGCAGTTGCACACTGACCGGCTGATTCCGTAGAGAAGCCAACACAGCCTATTATAGCGGCCTCAGTGAATCTTAGCAGCCTGGCTACGACTCGCTGAGGCCGTTTTGGCTTGATTCCGCGCTTGGCTAGCCACAGTTTAGCGGCTTGTTCTTTTGGTTTCGCATGAGTCAGCTTACCATAGGCGCTGTTATCTGGTTTCGGCGGGCTTGAAAGTCTCTTTTCCTCCAGAATTGGTAAGCCGGGCATCATCAGCAAGTGGTTGGTTTGTGTACTGGAGCGCATAAAGAGTATCATCCCATCTGGCAGTCTAGCTGAAGGATAGCTACCTTTCCGGGCTCCTGAACCTGTTCAGCCCATTAACTGCACCACGTGCTTCATTTCGCTTTCCGTACTACAAGACTTACGGGGGCTCGGCGTTTCAACTGCCTGCTGCCCCTTGTTCTGGCGCTACACTCCGTCCTGGCTAGTGCCCAAAACGTCCCGCTTGCCCTCCAGCCCATTAGTCTGCCCCAGGAAATTGCGGACCGTAACAATCAGTTTTCCGGGCTTTATATCCACCACCATCAGTTGCTCCTGCTGTCGGAAAGCCGCCTGCAGGAGCGCGCCGAGCCAAAAGTATATGGCTTGGACCTCGCCAGCCTCGACCGCCAGCTAGCTGGCCGCTCGAAAGAACTGGCCTATAAGAAATACACCATCCGAGGGCTGGATGCAGTGAGAACCAAGCTCGACAGCGCGGGCCCTATTTACGAAGGACTGGAAGGCCTTACGATGCTGGACGGTATGCTGTACTTTTCCATCGAAACAGCTACTGCTTCGGCGTACTGCTATCTGGTGAGAGGACGCCTAGACGATGCCCAGGCTACCATCACGCTGGATAGCGGGTACCTACTGCCCCTGGCCAAACCGACTCTTCCCAACGGCACGCACATCTACAATGCCGGTTTCGAGGGCCTGGAAAGCCACGGCCGGAACCTGTTGCTGCTCTTCGAATACAACTACTTCTCGCAAGGCAACTATGCCCTGGCATTGCCTGGTGCGGCAGCCACTGCTACTACTTTGCGCCACGTGCCGCTCCCCCCGGTGCCGTTCCGCGTAACGGATTTGGTACGGGAGGGCAAAAACCGCTTCACTGCCATCAACTACTTCTACAACGGCCCCGATGACAGTGTGTACCGCCCCGCGCTTACCGACCCAACTACCCGCCTCATTCGGCAGGATTCCAGCTACCAGAACTACTGCCGGCTCATCATCCTACGCTACAAACGCCACGCACTGCGTTGGAAGCCGCTGTTTGAGCTGCCCAGAGAATACATGACGTACAACTGGGAAGGGCTGGCGGCGCACCGTGGAGGATATTTTCTGATCAACGACAAATACGGTCCGTCCAATCAGTCTATCCTACTTTACGTCCGAAAAAAAGGCCGCAAGTAAGCTTACGCCGAGTACCGTCTGTTCCTCTCAGGCCCTAGCATACCACATTCGTGTTGCCATCGGCAAGAAAAAGTGGCGGGCGGAGCAGAAGGTAGTAGTTGAATCTGAACGGGAGCCGTAAACACAACAGGCGCGGGCTTTTTCCGCGCTTCGCCCCGCGGCGAAACTCTGTACCCGGCATTTGCTTCCATGCACAACTTCACTGTAGAACGCCTCACATTCGATACGCTTACTGAACTACCCAATTCCTGGCAGCCCGCTGACTACAAAGCCATTCTGCGCAAAACTGGCTACGACAACCCCGACGAAATTGCGGCCGACGAGTTGACTGCCATGGCCCAGATGGCCCTCACCGACCTAGAGCCGACCGAAGCGGCCCAACTGGTGCTGGAATACCTGTTTGAAGACCAGCTCAGCAGCGGCCAGATCGAAAACCTGGCCCACCAGATGCTGACCGAAAAACTGTGGGAAGAAAACCCTGAGCTAGACCAGCACGAAGGCTTTTTTAAAGCCACCCAACTGCTTTATACCGCCTACAACGGCAAGTTCCCTAGGGCTGAAGCTGTGCAGTTTCAGGTGCAGCTCACAGCTGAAAATTCCGAAGCCCTAGCCCTGTTCGATACCGCTCCGGAAGCGCCACTCCTGCGGCTGCTGGCCCAGGGCATGCCTGATAACACGCTGCTCAAACGCCTGTTTCACGAGCAGCTCGATGGCACAAGTTTCCCGGAAGCGCCCAACATCATCTGGCAGCTGACACCTTCGCAGAAAACGGCTACGTCTGTTGTGTTCGAGGCAGTCAGTTCGGCCTATTGGCTCGATGATTTCAAATATGCGGATACATACCAAGCCGCCACGCAACCCGACGTAACACCAGAAGAAGTTGCCTAACATAGGCTGCTTCTTTAATAATTGAAAGCTACGAGGCAGGCCTATAGGGGGCTTGCCTCGTAGCTTTTATAGCTGTTCCCCATATTTGCAGCTGTGTACTTGTCTACTCATCAAATCCTTCCCCTAGCTATATGACCACCTCACTAAAGCGCGGCGATGGTAGCGTGTACCTTACCGTGGAGCGCAACCGGCCGGCCGGCTGGATTCATGCCCGCTGGTACGGTCGCCAGACGCTGAGCACTGTGATAGACGGCGGCCTGACCTATGTCGACATGCTCCGCGAAGAACCCTGCTCGAAACTGCTCAACGACCACCGTGACCTGATTGGCACCTTCACCGACGCCAACGACTGGATTGAACAGGTCTGGACTCCGCTCATTATGGGGGCCGGGCTGCGCTCTTTCGCTCAAGTGCTTTCCCCCGATATTTTCGGCCAGCTTTCCATCGAGAATCTGCAGCTCCGCATCGGTGGCTTGCTTCACATGCACATGTTTGATAGCTTAGAATCGGCTCAGATCTGGCTGCAGGACCAAGAATAGACCGTCCTCATAATTACTTTCATCATTCTATACATTCTAAGATCAGCTGTCTACACCAGTATGCCTATTCGATATAGTATCTCCCGATTTCGGGCATACAGCACCATGTTAGCGTTGGTCAGCAGTATTGCCAGCGCCCAGGCCCAGACGCTGGAAGAAGCCGGCAAGCTTTACATGAGCGGCCAGTTGGACCAGCTTATCGCGCAGGGCGAAGCATCATTGCGCAAAAACGACCAGCAGCCTATTCTGCACCTGTTTGTGGGCCGGGCCTACGCCGACCAGAACCGTTTCTCAGAGGCAATTCCGCACTTGGAGAAGAGCCGCCAGGCCCCCGCCGGCACCGATGGCGTGAAAGTGTGGAGCCTGGGCTATTTGGGCACTTCCTACTATTTCACCGACCAGCCAGGCAAAGCGCAAATGGCCTTGGAAGAGTGCGTGGCCCTCAACAACACCCAAAACGCCACCAAATATGCCCAGCGTCGACTGCAGGGCTACCAACTGCTGCCGTTTTATGCGGGCTGGAAAGTGGTGGAAACGGCGCATCTGCGGCTGCACTTCCAGTCGCCGGAGCAGGTGCCGGACCTGGCGCAGTACGCCGCCGAGCGGGAGCAAGCATATCAGGCCATCAGCCAGAAATTTCCGGCTTCGCTTGCCAAGAAAATCGACTTCTACGTCTGGAACAACAAGGCCGATGCCAAGCCGATGCTGCAGCGGGAGTTGGGATTTGCCGTGCCGGAAGCCATGCTGCTGAATGCTCGCCAGGGCCAGACCCGGGGCCACGAGCTTGCGCACGTGCTGGTGCAGCACAGCCTGCAGCCAGCCCAGCGGGCTAAGCTGATTAACGAGGGAATTGCGGTATACCTGGACCAGACCAGCACCAACCGCATGCAACGCGCCCGGCAGTTCGCGCAGGGCCGCGCCGATGTGTGGCGCCTCTGGGAGCACCCTGAAGAAGCCGATGAGGCGCAGCTGTACGCCGTGGGTGGGGCGTTGCTGGAATATCTGGCGGCCCATGCCACACCCGAGCAGTTCCGGGCCCTCCTGAAAGACCAGCGGGCTGATGCCAACCGCGCAACGCTGGGGCCGTTGGTAGCTGCTTTCGAGCAGGAGTTGGCTAAACCAGAATAAGCCCGTGTTGAGCGGCGCTATTTGCCCGGGTTCCAAGGTTGCTGACTAGCGAAGATGCGCTTGGGCGTATACTGTTTTGCTTCTTTGCCGGTGAGTTGCCGGGCCCATTTCACCCGCTTATCCGGAGCTGCGCCAGGGCCGGTGGAACGGTACTCGGCGTAGCGGGCGGTTTTCTCGTTTTCGGGGTTCTTCCAGTTGTCCCAGCCTTCGGGCCGGATGTGCGGGCCCATGTAGGTGCGCACGTACACCGCGCTGCCATACGGCCGCCACGGCCGCCCCAACGACACATTAGTGGCCAGCGCGGCATCAGCTTCCAGCCGGCAATCCAGGAACACGAAGCCGTAGGGTTGCTCCTGCGGCGTGGAAGCCGCCGTGATATGGGAGTTCTTCTTGCTGACGATGGTGCAATGGTCGAAGACGGCCGTGCTGGCCCCGAAGATGAAGTCGGTGGTGCCTTCGATGTGGCAGTTCTGAAAGTACTGACGGCTGTGCGCAGTAGCCAGAAACAGCGTGTCCTGGTCGCCGAGGACGCGGCAGTTGCGGAATGTGCACCGGTCGGCTTCTACGTGCAAAGCCACAGCTTGCCCGGCCGTGCGGCCGGCCGTGTTCTGGAACGTCAGATTTTCGGCCGTGAAGTCGGCGCCCTGAATCAGGACAGAGTGCGAGGTGTAGGTGTTGATGGCGCCTTTGCCGCTGTGGTCGTCGAAAGTGAGAATGGTCTGGTCCCGGTCGTCGCCGATGAGCGAGATACGCACTTTCAGCACCGGCACCAGCTTTTCCTTATACACGCCCTTCCGGATGCGAATCACGGTGCGGTTCGGCGACTGGTTGGGCACGGCATCAATGGCCTCCTGCACCGTCCGAAACTGCCCGCTCCCGTCCTGCGCCACCACTATTTCGGCGGCCGGCCGGGCATGCGCGGCGAGGGCGAACAGGAAAAGCAGCAGGCTGAGTACAGTGGATTTCATGGGTAAGCGGGGCAAACTGCTTGTTGGCGTTGAATAGTGGAGGCTACTCTTTGGTCGGGTCCCAGCCGCGCAGCACGTTGGGCAGGGTGTACTGCTTGGCTTCTGCTTCGGTGAGCTGCTTGGCCCACGCCACCCGCTTAGCGGGCACCGCACCGGGGCCGCGGCTCTGGTACTCAGCGTAGCGGGCGGTTTGCTTGTTGCTTTCCTTCTCCCAATGGTCCCAGCCTTCGGGTTTGATCTGCTTGCCCAGCTCGCAGCTCAGGAACACCGTTTTGGCATAAGGCCGCCAGGGCCGGCCAAGGTAGAAACTGCCAGCCGGCGCGTCGCCGGTGATTCTGCACCGGTTGAACACGTAACCGTAGCGGGTGCTGTCGGGCGTAGAGGCGGCCGTCACGAAGCCACTGGTTTTGCAGAAAATGGTGCAGCCCTCAAACCACGCCGTGCTGCTGCCAAAGATGAAGTCCACGGTGCCTTCGATGTAGCAGTCCTGATAGTATTGGCGACTGCCGTAGCCGTAGGTATACAGTGTATCCTGAAAACCCAGGAAGCGGCAGTTTTTGAACCGGGCTTTGTCGCCGGATACCCACAGAGCTACGGCCTGCCCCACCGGCCCCGATGAATTCTGGAACGTGAGGTTTTCGGCCGTGAAGTCGGGGCCGTAGATGTAGCAGCTAGCCGAGCCGGACGTGCCTTTATCTTCGCCGAAGATGTTTTTCTTCTGGTTGTAGTCGTCGTAGGCGAGGATGGTTTTCTCCCGGTCCTCGCCCACAATTTTCACGAAATGCTTGGAGCCTGCCAGAATTAGCTTCTCCTTATAGACTCCCTTTTTGATGAAGATAGTCGTGACTTTCTTCCGGAAATCGGGCACGGCGTTGAAGGCTTCCTGCACCGTCCGGAATTGCCCGCTGCCATCCTGCGCCACTACAAAATCATAGGATGGCACGGCACCAAACGCCTGGCCCAGCGTGAGCCAGCTCAGGACCAGCAGAAGCAATACATTTCTCATTAGCAACAGCTTTAGCGGGCCTGCGGGTCCACGGTTTTCTTCACTTCCTGCCGCACAATCCGGTCGGCCAGCTCCAGCTTGAGCCGGCGGATATCGGCTAGCACGAGCTGTGCCATCTTGCGGGCGCCCAACTCCGAAAAGTGCGTGTTGTCGTCGCGGCCGGCGGGGTAGTTAGGATGCTCGCCTGGGGCCAGCTGGTTGAAGAGCAGCTTCGAGTTATCCACGCCAAACTCCTGTAGCAGCGCCTGGCTAGTCTGGTCTAGGTCAATGAGGGGCACGCCCTGCTCCTGCGCTACCGTGCGCACAATGCCCGAATACACGGTGTGCGTGCCCTCCACCTTGCCGGCTGCATCAAATTTGCGCCGCGCCACCGGCGTCAGAAGCACCGGCGTGGCTTTTTTGGCGCGGGTTTCAGTAATGAAACGCACCAGATTTGCCTTGTAGTCGGCTTCGGGCGTGTAGCTGCGCTTGGTGGGCACCTCGTCGTTGCGCCCGAACTGAATCAGCACATAGTCGCCGGGCTTCAGGGCGTCGGCCACGGGCTGCCAACGGTTTTCGGCTATGAACGACTTGGTGCTACGGCCATTTTGGGCCCGGTTGTCAACAGTTACCGTTTCGTCAAAAAACACTGTAAATGGCATTCCCCACCCCGTTTCCGGGTAGTACCGGCGCTCCTTTATGGACATGGTAGAGTCGCCGATGAGGTAGACGGTGATTTTGGCAGGTGGTGCCGGCGCAAAAGCCAGCAACACGAGTAATAACAGCCCCCAAAGGGCTTTATCGAGTCTACATCTCATGCAAAACGGGTGGGGTGGCGGGAGCTTACAACAGACATAATACTGCAAACCCACCGCTTACCGGCACCAATTCTGAGCTATTTCCGCGCAAACGTTGCCGGGAACGTTGCCACGTGCTGGCAGTAGGCCACACACAAAAGGTATCTGATAGAAAGCGTAGGGTCTTCCGCCCTGAAACCGTACAAAAAAGCCCGTCCAACCGGCCGGGCTTTTGATTTATCGGGCGTCAGAAACCTACGAATTGGCTTTCGACATCAACTCCACGATTTCCTCCGAGATGCCGGTGGTGCTGAAGCCGCCGTCGTGCATGAGGTTCTGCATGGTCACGTAGCGGGTCAGGTCCGAAAACAGCGAAATGCAGTAGTCGGCGCAGGCTTCGGCCGGAGCGTTGCCTAGCGGCGAGAGGCGGTTGGCGTACTCGTAGAAAGCATCGAAGCCACTGATACCAGTACCGGCCGTCGTTTTGGTCGGCGACTGTGAAATGGTGTTCACGCGCACTTTTTTGAGCTTGCCGAGGCGCTGGCCGTAGCTACGGGCAATGCTTTCGAGCACCGCTTTAGCCTGCGACATATCCGTGTAGTCAAGGAAAGCGCGCTGCGCGGCAATGTATGACAGCGCTACAGCCGAACCCCATTCGTTGAAGGCATCCTGCTTTTCGGCCACAGCCAGCATCTTATGGAAAGACAGCGCCGACACGTCCAGAGTCTTCTGGAACCACTCGTAGTTCAACTCGCCGTAGTGCTTGCCCTTGCGGATGTTGGCGCTCATGCCAATGCTGTGCAGCACGAAGTCCAGCTTGCCACCAAAGTGCTCCTGCGCACCGCTGAACAGCTTTTCCAGGTCCTCCATAGAAGTAGCATCGGCCGGAATGATGGGCGCGTTGCACTGCTCGGCGAGCTTGTTGATTTCGCCCATGCGCATGGCCAGCGGGGCATTGGTAAGTACAATGCGGGCACCTTCGGCGTGGGCCTTAAGCGCTACTTTCCAAGCAATGGATTCTTCGTTCAGCGCGCCGGAAATGATACCGACTTTGCCCGCGAGCAGGTTACTAGCCATATAGGGAGTGGGGAAATGTTGACGTTTGAAGTACAAAAGAGGCAAAAAAATAAAGAATGTAATACCAAGAGCAGTACATCCTGCTAAAAACAGCGTCATCACGGGTACAGCCGGGGAATCTCATTGGTGCAGTAAATGAGTTTACCACTCCAGCGAGATTCCCCGGCTGCGTCCGGAATGACGCTGCTAATTTTCTTTTCCCTTACCCTACCAACTCCTCGCCGCGCATGGCCAGCAGCTCGCGGGCGCTCTGGTAGGCGTGCTGGCTGGGCTTGGCCCCCGAAATCATCTGAGCAATTTCCTGAATCCGCTCCTCCAGGCTCAGCAGCCGGATGCGGCTCACGGTGCGGTCGGCGCGGTCTTCCTTGTATACAAAATAGTGCGTGTCGCCGGCGGCCGCCATCTGCGGCAGGTGCGAGATGGTGATGAGCTGATGCTTTTTGGCCATCTGTTGCATCATGCGGCCCACTTTCACCGCAATTTCCCCGCTGATACCCGTATCAATCTCATCAAACACGATAGTCGGTAGAGCCGTTTTGTCGGCCAGCATATACTTGATGCACAGCATCAGGCGCGAGAATTCACCGCCGGAGGCCGACTTGCTCAACGTCTGGGGCTGGGCGCCTTTGTTAGCCGAAAACAGGATGCTGATAATGTCGATGCCGCTGGCAGCCGGAACACCTTCCTGATGCTGCACCACAATGCGCGAGTGCGGCATGCCCAAATCCGAAAGCAGCGCGGCCAACTCTTTCTCAAACTTCGGGAACACCTTGCGGCGGGCCTCGGAAAGACGCGTGGCCTGCTTGGTGACGGTAGCCAGCGTAGCTTCCGCGTCGCGGCGGAGGCGGTTTATCTGCTTATCGAGGTTGAGCACGGAGCTGACCTTGTCGCGCAGATCGGAGCGCACGGCCAACAAGGCCACTACGTCGCGCACCTGGTGCTTGCGCTGCAGGCTGTAGAGTGCGTTCAGGCGGCCCTGCAACTCGTCGATGCGGGCCGGGTCGCCTTCGGTACGGCGTTCCACGGCTTCTATTTCGTCGGCAATATCATGTAGCTCAATCAAGCAGCTATCCAGCCGGTGCTTCAGTTCGCGGGCTGCTTCTGAGTATGGGGAAATCTGGCCCAGCAGCGTAGCAGCGTCTTTCAGGGCACCTGTCGCGCAGTATTCGCCTTCGCTCAGCGCCTGCAGGGCGTTAGTAAGCTTGTATTTAATTTCCTCGGCGTGCTCCAGCTCCTTCACCTCCTGCTCCAGCTCATCCTGCTGCTCGTTGTCGAGGCGGGCGTCCTCCAGCTCGTTAAGCAGGAAACTGTGGTAGTCCAGCTCCTTGTTGGCCTGCGCCACTTGGTCTTCCAGAGCTTTCAGGTCGGTTTCGAGCTTGCGGTACTGGCGGTAGGCATTGCTGTACTGGGCCCGAGTAGGTACCAGCCCGGCATATAGGTCCAGCAGGTTCAGTTGAAACACTGCATCTCCGAGCAGCAGCGTATCGTGCTGGGAATGAATGTCCATCAGATTGGCCCCGATGTGGCGCAGAGTTTCCAGCGTCACGGGCGTATCGTTCACGAAGGCTCGGCTCTTGCCGCCCGGGCTTATTTCGCGCCGCAGAATGCACTGTGCGTCGTAATCGAGGTCTTCGGACTCGAAAATATCCTGTAGCTGATAGCTGCTGATGTCGAACTGGCCCTCAATCACGCACTTCTTATCCGTGTCGAATAGCATGCGCGAGTCGGCGCGGTTGCCGAGCAGCAAGCCAATAGCCCCCAGCATGATGGACTTACCGGCGCCAGTTTCGCCGGTGATAATGTTGAGGAGCGCCGAAGGCTGCAGTTGCAGCTGCTCAATCAGGGCGTAGTTTCGGATGCGGAGGTCAATGAGCATAGCCAACCAAATGAAAAGCCGGACGACCGGCCGTAGCTGCCAAAAAATTGTGCTACGGACCTGTTATGCCAAACCGGGTCTAGTAGCTTTAGCAAAGCTACTAGTTCACTTAGTCAAATGCCAATTATTTTCGCAATAAAGAATTACGCCAGCCCAAACAGGATTACCGCGGGCGCACGATGGCCTGATACTTTGCTGAATTTGTGGGGTCTACTTCCGTCAACAAATTAGCTAATGTTTGCTTTTGCTGGGCGTCGGGGGCACTACGGAAGATATTGGCAATTTCGTCTGCCTTCGTATCGAAAAAGGAACGGGCCAGCAGCGTGCCGGGCCGCCGTAGAGCAGCCTGCTGCACAGCCTGAAGCGCCGTAAAAATGCTGGTACGGGCTTCATCTGGCTTTTCGATAAAAATATCCAGCCCCTGCCGGTAGTAAGCATAAATTCCGGTACGGAAGGCTTCCAGCTGCGGATCCTGCAGGTTGTTGAGCAGCCAGTAGCGGTTGCGAGTTTGCCCATCTTTCCAGGCTTCGTCCTGCTCGTTGGTTACCGTTTGCGAAGAAGCATTCTGTAGCACAATCCGGGCCCGGTCGTAGTACGGTGAGCCGCCGAGGCGAGAGAAGCTGTCCTGGTCGAGGCCAATAGTAAGGTAGGCGTAAAAGGTCAGCAGCGACGAAAGATTACCCACGAAGTTGTTTTCGGAGAAATCAATCGGGTTTTGTGGCGAGTAGTTGAACAGGAAATTCCGGTCGGCGAAGCTCAGCAGGTTGGTTTCGTAGCCGGTGCCATACACCGGCCGCGACGACACAATCCGGGCCGTGGCCACGTACTGCCCGCTCTGCGGAATGCCCGTGATGCCCACGAAAATCCGCATCCGGATGCGTTCCTCCGGCCGGTACGTCTGGCTCGTGAAGGAACGGGTATTCAGAAACGACTGCATATCGTTCTGCATCTGCTGTACTAGCTGCCGATCCGAAATGGTTACGTTTTCGGTGGTAATGCGCACTTCCGCCTGGATTTCCTGGGCCTGCGCCAGCGGGCTGGTCAGCAGCGAAATCAAGGCAATCAGTACGGCGGGCAGCAGCTTTTTATACTTCACGAGGCAGGCGGGCAAGAACAGCATCCACAATATCCTGAGCCACTTCGGCTTTCGGCTTTACTTCAAAGATACGAGTTTGGCCCTGCGCGTCCAGCAGCGTCACTTTATTGGTGTCGTGGCGAAATCCAGCACCGGCATCACGCAGCGAGTTTAGCACCACGAGGTCGAAGTTTTTGCGGTGCAGCTTGTCCAGCGCATGAGCCTGCTCGTTGTTCGTCTCCAACGCAAAACCCACCGAAAATTGTTCGGGCCGCTTCGTTTTCCCCAGTGTCGCCGCAATATCTACGTTCTTCACCAACTCCAGCGTCAGTGTGTCGCCGGATTTTTTGATCTTCTCGGCGGCTACCTGCGCAGGCTTGTAGTCGGCCACCGCCGCCGCAAAAACCCATACATCGGCCTCAGATGCTACAGCAGCAGCGGCAACATACATCTGGTCGGCGGTTTCCACCCGCTGCGTCCGGATGCTTGGATGAGCTGGGTTAGGCAGACTGGTGGGGCCACTAATGAGTGTCACCTCGGCCCCGATAGCGGCAAAAGCTTCCGCCAGCGCGTAGCCCATCTTGCCAGTGCTGTGGTTGCCGATGAAGCGAACCGGGTCGAGGGGTTCGTAGGTGGGGCCGGCCGTGATAAGAACGCGCATATTTTAAGTTAAGAGCACTGTCATCCTGAGCTTGTTACGCTAGGCTTACGATATGATGCCTCGTTCAACTGTGATAAGGTCCCTCGCAAGCTCAGGATGACAGGAGAATTTAACGATTGAAAAACCGCTCTAGCTCTGCCACAATATCCTCGGGCTCCAGCATACGGCCGGGCCCTGAAAGGCCGCTGGCCAACTCTCCGGCCGGCGAGTCGAGCACGATATTGCCGTAGGAGCGCAACGTCGCCAGATTAGCTGTAGTAGCCGGGTGGGCATACATATCCAAGTCCATGGCGGGGGCCAGCAATACCGGGCAGCGGGCTGAAAGATATACAGCATCGAGCAGCGAGTCGCAGAGGCCGTGCGCGAAATGGGCCAGCGTATTGGCCGAAACCGGCGCCACCAGCAGCACATCGGCCCATAGCCCCAGGTGCACGTGGTTGTGCCATTCGCCAGCCGCTTCATCCTTCAAAAAGCCCTGCAGAACAGGTTTCTTGGATAGCGTACCGAGCGTAAGGGGCGTAACAAAGGCCGAAGCCGAGGCAGTCAGAATGACTTGCACCTCGGCTCCGGCCTTCACTAGCAGCCGCACCAGCGGCGCGGCTTTATAGGCGGCAATGCTGCCGCAAACCCCCAATAAAATCTTGCGGTCTTGCAGCGGCATTCCCATGCGGGACTATTGACCCTCGATAGCGCGCAGGTTGCCGTTCTCGTCGAACTCCGACGGAGTACGGAAATGCACTTTACCTTCCAAAAACTCTTCTACAGCCAAGTTGGTGGGCTTGGGCAGACGCTCGTAGTGCTTGCTGATTTCGATTTGCTCCCGGTTTTCGAACACCTCTTCCAGGTTATCAACGGTGGTAGCAAACTCGGCCAGCTTGCCGTTCAGCTCCTCTTTCAGCTTCACCGAAATCTGGTTGGCACGCTTCGAGATGATGGCAATGCTTTCGTAGACGTTGCCCGTTTCGGCAGTAAAGTCCGACATGTTGCGGGTCACGATGGAGGCAGGGACGTGGTTAGGAGCTTTCATGATGCTAATGTGCTGATTTTTGAGTTGCTGATGTGCTGTGGTGGTCCAAAGGCCCGTGGCAAGGCTGAAACTCGTTCAGCTTATCCCGAGGCCTGCCAACCAGCAGCGTTAGTTTGCGGCCGTAGGCTCAGAAGGTTTGAGCTTGGCTATTTGTGCCTGCGCATCGGTGTACATCCGCTCGGCATCTTTGAGGTGGCGGCTCTGCGGATAGGTGTCAATGAAGTGCTGGTAGAACGCCACCACTTCCATATACCGTTCCCGCTGCTTTTCCAGTACACTTTCGCGGGCCAGATCATACTGGGCACTCACTTTCAGAAATTCGGCCTCTTCATTGAAGGCAGAGGCCGGAAACTGCTGCTGGAAGCCCCCCAAGGCTACCACAGCCGACTGATAGTAGCGCAGGTTGTAATACAGCCTGGCCCCCTGATACGCTTTCAGCTCCAGTTTTTTCTGCAACTCCTGCGACATATTTTCGGCCTCCGGGCGGAACGTGCTGTTCGGGTAGCGGTTCAGGAACTCCTGAATGGTTTCCAGCGCCGAATACGTGTTGGTTTGGTCCAGCTCCCATTCCGGCGAGTCGCGGAACAGGGATTTGGCCTGTAGGAAAGTGGCTTCCTCCGCGTACGTGGAGTTAGGATACGTATCGGCGAAGCTTTTGAAGTAGTAGGAACTGAGCGTGTAGTTGCGCTGGCGGAAGTTGGTGTTGGCGAAGTAGAACTGCGCCTTTTCAGCTTCCGGGCGGCCTTTCAGCAGCGGCACGAGGTCTTCGAGCAGTGTTCCGGCCTTGAAATAGTCGCCCTTATCGTAGTACTGGATGGCAGCTTCGTACTTCTTGTTCACGTCGCTGCTCTTGAGCAGTTTCTGGTAGCCGGTGCAGGCGCCAAGCAGCAAGGTGCTCAACAACAGAACAAAAAGGGTCGGGCGAAAAGTATGCATAAGGGCGCAAAGGTAACGGATTGTGGAGCCGAATCAAACCCGGCACCTATTGGCCTGCGCGGCAGGTGCGCAGCGCGGGCAGTTGATATAGAAGAAAAACGCTACTTGACGGCCGGCCGTACCACGGGTTTCGGGGCATTGGCCGGCACTTTCGGGGCGGGTTTTGCGGGAGCCGCCCGGCGGACAGGCGCTCTAGCAGCGGCTTTCGTCTTGGCTTTTGAAGTTGCTTTCGGTTTGGCTTTCGTGCTGGCTTTGGCCGGAGTTTTGGCTTTGGACTTGGCCTTAGCTTTCACCGGAAGCGCGAAGTGCTTGCCTAACACGGCGCGGCGGGTGGGGCGTTCCGTGGGGCGCCACTTGAAATCTTTCAGCTTCTCATCTTCGGGCTTTAGCTCATGGGGCGGAATGAAGCTGGCATCGGGGTTGGTCAGAAAACTGATGGTCTGGAGCTTGCTCTCGGCAAAGCGCAGCGCCATCGTGGCCGACGCGGCTTTGTTCATGCCACTCACGGCCGTGTCGCCTTCAAGAGCATAGTAGAGGCTCTCGGCGTTGCCAAGCACGTCTACTTTTTTTATCGAGTTGCTCTGGAAGTATGCCACCATGTTGCGGCCCTTCACCTGATTGAAGTTCAGTAGCGTGTCCTGCCCGATAATGAACGAGTTAGCATAGAGGCGCATCTGGTCCACTTTGCCATTGCGCTGCCGGATTTCCATGCTGTCGGCGGTCAGCTGGTTTTTCTCGTTCCAGAGAATCGGGTTTTTGTTGAGGTAGATGATGGAATCCTGCCGGTCATAGGTCAGCGAGTCGGCGCGACCCTGCAGGTCGGTGCGGAAGATCTTGGCTTTCGGAAAGGCGTACAGCACGCCGGCCTCGTTGAGCGGCGGGCGGCCTTCCTGGCTGATGAGCGTATCGGCGGCCAGATACAGCGTGTCTTTGCCCGAAATGTTGCGCATTACGGGCACGCCGTACACTTTGGTGCGGCCCAGTGCCCGCCAGTAGCGCCCCACGTCGCCCCGGATTACGAGGTTGTCCTTTTTGCTGGTCATCGAGACGTGGCCGGTAGCCACGCCATACTGCCGGGTTTCGTCGTACACCAGCCGGTCGCCGCCGAGCAGGTAGTTGGGCGTCTCGATTTTGGCGTTTTTCTGGAAGTTCGATACCCGCGTGATGGTGTTGTACGTGCCGTTTTCGGCGTAGAGCGTGCCCTGCCGGCCCTTGATGCGCGTGGGCCCGAGGAAGTACGCCACCTTCGACACCGTATTGTACTGCAGCGTGTCGGTGTCGATGGTGTTGTCCTTGGTTACCAGCTTCACGTCGCGCTTGAAGCTGAAGACTTTGCTGGTAGTGTTATAGTAGCCGAAGCGGCTGTCGAGCGTGTTTTCGGGGTCGACGAGGTGGCCGCCGGTGCTGTAATAGGCCAGGTTGCGGTCCAGGTCGTAGTCGAGCACCTGCGTGGTGAGCGTCATGCGCGGGTCGCGCATGGTCACGTTGCCGGTGATGCGGGCCTTGCGCGTGTCGCCGTCGTAGGTGCCCCGGTCGCCGGTGATGGTGATAGTGTCGTTCTGGATGATGCGCACGTTGCTGAAGGCTTCCAGCGCATTTTTCTCCAGATACTGATAGGCTGAGTCGCAGTAGAGCAACGTGGTGCCCTGCCGGAAGCTCACGTTGCCGATCAGCTTGCGGATTTCCACGCCGTTGAACGTGCCGCCGATGAGCCGCTGCGTGCCGGGCAGCAGTTCGATACGGGAGCCTTTGGGCGGCGTAGGCTGCGCCGCCGGGCGGGCCGCCGGCCGCTGCTGGGCGAAGGAAAAGGCCGGCAGCAGCGCCAGCCAGAGCAGAAAAAGTGACTTGGACAGGGACATTTCGACGCGAAGGTACGGAAGGCCCGCCGCTAACGTCCATCTTTGCAGTTCCGATACATTGCCCCCTCCCCCATGCTCGACCAGGTTCGCCACTTTATTCAGGAACATCAGCTCTTTTCGCTGGAAACAGATACGCTGCTGGTGGCCGTCAGCGGCGGGCAGGACTCGGTGGCGCTGGCCGACGTGCTGCACCGGTTGGGCGCGCAGTTTGCTGTGGCGCACTGCCATTTTGGGCTGCGCGGCGACGAGGCCGATGCCGACGAGCAGTTTGTGCGCAAGTTGGCCAAGAAGTACGAGGTGCCCTATTTCGCCGAGTTCTTCCAGACCAAGGCGTTTGCCGAACAGGAAGGCATTTCGACCCAGATGGCGGCCCGGGCACTACGCTACGAGTGGTTTGAGCGAATCCGGCAGACGCAGGGCCTCACCTATATAGCCACCGCCCACCACCAGCGCGACGCCGCCGAAACCATGCTGCTCAACCTCACCCACGGCACCGGGCTGGCGGGTTTGCACGGCATTCCGCCCAAAAACGGCGCTATCGTGCGGCCGTTGCTAGGTATCGGCAAGCCGGAGCTGTTCGAGTATCTGGTGGAAAACCAGCTGATGTGGCGCGAAGACGCCTCCAACGACAGTCCCGTGTACCAGCGCAACCGCCTGCGCCAAGAGGTGCTGCCCGTGCTGCGCGACATCAACCCCAACCTCGACCAGACGCTGCAGTTCACGGCTGAGCGGGTGGGCGGGGCCGAGGAAATTGTGCGCCGCTACGTGCAGGACACTGCCGCCGAGGCCCAGCGCACCGAGGCCGACGCCACTTACCTCGACATTCGGCTTCTGCAAAAAACCGCCGCTACCACGCTGGTGCTACACGAGCTGCTGCGACCGTTCGGGTTCACCTTTCCGGTGGTGAAGGACATTGTGGCGGCTTTCCCGGCTGAGTCGGGCCGCCGCTTCGAGTCGCCGACGCACCGGTTGGTGAAGGACCGTGAGCAACTGGTCATCACCCCGAAAAACCTCACCAAATTCGGCACACATCAGCTACAGGCCGGGCAGGAAGTACTCAAGATTGATGGCCTGCACCTGCGCCTGGAGTTGCAGGAAGTGACCGAAACGTTTGAGGTGCCGCGCGGCAAAGCCGTGGCCGCCCTCGACGCCGACGCGCTGAAGTTTCCGCTCATCGTGCGGCCCTGGCAGGAAGGCGACTGGTTTATGCCCATCGGTATGAAAGGCAAGAAAAAGCTTTCCGACTTCCTCATCGACCAGAAAGTACCCCTCAACCTCAAAGACAACGTGCAGGTGCTCTGCTCCGGCGACGGCAAAATTGCCTGGGTCATCGGCTTCCGGCCCGACGAACGGTTCCGCGTGAACGACGACACCGAACGGGTGCTGGTGGTGAAGCGGATGTAAAAATCTTCCAGATACGCTGCTTTTTTCACAAGCGTAAGGCGCGATTAGTACGCTCTTAACAATAGATGGAAGAACATCATAATTGGAACATGTTTTACGAAAGATTGAAACTAGGTTTCAGTTGGCTGGTCATCTGCTGCCTTGTTGGAGCTCTGTTGTGGGGAATGTATGGAGAGATAAATATTTGGATCAAACACAGCTACACGATTGGACGAGTTGTTGAAAAACGACGCGGCAACCGTTTCGAGCCTCTAATAGATTATACTTATAATGTGGAGGGGGTGCGGTATGAAAGCTCTTACATGTGGGATCATAAAGCACGCATCGGTGACCGATACATAGTCAGATATGCTGTCTATGCTCCGTATGGCAGCAAGCTGCATTATGAATACCCTGTGCCAGACAGTGTGCAGCTAGACCGTGGAATGAAGTGGCAGCGGTTCATGCACGCTATTCTGTTGTATTGATACGTTTTCCTTTGCGCTTCACCGCTGTGGCGTCAAATTAGATAGAAATAAGGCGTATGTGCCACATTAAAAGCCCTACGCGCCATTCTCGACGACCGGCTGGCGCGTTGCAACCAAATTCTGGCATCTCCCTCCTACCTCTCGCTTCTATAGAGTAGCTTTACGGCCGAACCTAAATCGTACACCCAATTCCTCACCCGATGAAAGTTACCGTAGTTGGGGCTGGCAACGTGGGCGCTACCTGCGCCGACGTTTTGGCCACCCGCGAAATTGCCAACGAAATTGTTCTGGTTGACATCAAAGAAGGCTTCGCCGAAGGCAAAGCGCTTGATATCTGGCAAAAAGCCCCCATCATCGGCTACGACTCGCGCACAGTGGGCGTCACCGGCGACTACAGCCGCACCGCCGACTCGGACGTGGTGGTAATTACTTCCGGCCTGCCCCGCAAGCCCGGCATGACCCGCGACGACCTGATTTCGACCAACGCCAGTATCGTGAAATCGGTGACGGAGCAGGTGGTAAAATACTCGCCCAACGCCATCATCATCATCGTGAGCAATCCGCTCGACGTGATGACCTACCAGGCCCACCTCACGTCGGGTCTGCCCCGCACTAAGGTATTCGGCATGGCCGGCATTCTCGATACGGCCCGCTACCGCGCCTTCCTGGCCGAAGCCCTCAACGTAAGCCCCAAAGACATTCAGGCAGTGCTCATGGGTGGCCACGGCGACACCATGGTGCCTCTGCCCCGCTACACCACCGTGGGCGGCATCCCCGTTACGGAACTGATTGACAAGGCTACCCTCGACGCCATCGTGCAGCGCACGGCGCAGGGCGGTGGCGAGCTGGTGAAGCTGATGGGTACCTCGGCTTGGTATGCGCCAGGCGCAGCGGCGGCCCAGATGGTAGAAGCCATTGTGCGCGACCAGCGCCGCGTGTTCCCGGTGTGCATCAAGCTAGAAGGCGAGTACGGCATCGACGGTGTGTACTTGGGCGCTCCGGTTATCCTGGGCAAAAACGGCATCGAAAAGGTAATCGAGCTGCAGCTGAACGACGAGGAGAAGGCACTGCTGGAAACCTCGCGCGGCCACGTGAAAGAAGTGATGGATGCGCTGGACAACATGAGCAAGGCCACGGCCTAAGCTTCGCCAGACGCACAGTAAAAACCGGCCGTTCCACACAAGTGGGGCGGCCGGTTTTGCTTGTAGCGCTGGGCATATTCGGTACCTTGCAGGCACTCAACTTCATAGATGCATATACACCTGATTGACACCAATCCCGAAGTAACCGATGCTTGGGCAAGCGTATTCGCCGACGTTCCGCAGGTCACCGTACGCCACGGTTCCATTTTCGACCACCCAGCCGATGCTCTGGTTAGCCCCGCTAATAGCTTTGGCTATATGAATGGAGGTATCGACTTTGCCATTTCTAAGCATCTGGGCTGGCATCTGGAAAAAGACTTACAACGCATCATTCGCGAGAAATACTATGGCGAATTACTGGTAGGTCAGGCAGAAATAGTGGAAACAGGGAGCCCCTTATTTCCCTTTCTAATTGCCGCACCTACCATGCGCACGCCCATGACCATCACCCGGGGGCCAAACGTCTATCAAAGCATGAAAGCTGTTCTGCTTCTGTTGGAGCACGGCACACTGCCAACCGGCGAGTCCGTAAAATCAAAAATCACCAGCGTAGCCATACCGGGTCTTGGTACTGGTGTGGGGCAGGTTCGACCATTGGTGTGCGCCCGCCAGATGCGCATTGCTTGGGAAGATGTAATGCAGCAGAAATATGCTACCGCAACCGGCTGGCAGGAAATGTGCGCCAACTACGCCTATTTCTACACCCACAACGAATCCGATATCAAATACGATATTGCCTGAGTAGCCATATGACTGCCCAAACCGTCCAAACTGCGCTGCACACCTTGGCCGACCCGGCGCGCGCCGTACTGCTGCAGCGCTTCTTTAAAACCGGGCCGGGCGAGTACGGCGAAGGCGACAAATTCCTGGGACTCGATTTGCCGCAGCAGCGGCTGGTGGCGCGTACGTTTCGGGCGCTGCCGCTGGCTGAAACCGAGAAGCTGCTGCACAGCCCCTGGCACGAGAGCCGCCAAACCGCCCTCATCATCTGGACGCTGCAGTTTCAGAAAGCCGGACCGGCGGGCCGTCAGGCCATTCATAAGGCATATCTGGCTAACCGGCGCTTCGTCAACAACTGGAACCTCGTGGACATCACCTGTCCGCTACTCGTGGGCACTTATCTGCTCGACAAGGACCGCACGCCGCTATACGAGTTGGCCGCCGAGCCGCAGCTCTGGAGCCAGCGCATGGCGCTTGTTTCGACGCTGGCCTTCATCCGCAAAAACCAGTTTCAGGACACCTTTGCACTGGCCGAGCTACTTCTCTCCCACCCCCACGACCTGATTCATAAAGCTACTGGCTGGATGCTGCGCGAAGTAGGCAAACGCAGCGAGGAGGCGCTAGAGGAATTCCTCACAGACCACCACGGCCAGCTGCCGCGCACGGCGTTGCGCTACGCCATCGAGCGGCTCCCGCCCGACCGGCGGCAGTGGCACATGCGCAAATAAAAACGCCCGCTGCCATGGCAGCGGGCGTTTTTATTTGCTACGGATGGTTACTTATTTCTGACTGGCTTTGAAGAGCTTCTGCTTTTCTTCCTTCGAAAGGCTTTCGTATCCGGAGCGGGAAATCTTATCGAGAATAGCGTCGATGTCCTCCTGCTCGGGCTTGGGCAAATTTCCTTTGCGCGCAGCCGAGGCAGCTGGAGCCGCCGCCGAGCCACCCCGGTGCGTTACGCGCAGCCGTGGCCGGCCGGAAAGCAACGCCCCCACCCAGTCGCCAACGGCCTGCACGGGGCGGCCCAAGTCGCGGCCGCGCTGCAGCTGTTTTACGAACAGGAAGCCAAGCAGCGCCCCGCCCAGGTGTGCAATTTCGCCACCGGGGTTGTTGCCATCAATGCCCGCAATAGATACTAGCACCACTACAGCCGCAATGTATTTGATGCGTACCGGCCCCAGCAGAATGATGTTGAAGGTGTAGTCAGGCAGCAAGGTAGCGGCACCCACTATAATAGCCGTGACACTGGCCGAGGCACCATATAGAATAGCTGGACGACCTTGAAAAACCGGTATCAGATTGAAAGCCAGGAGGTACAGCGCCGCACCGGCCAAAGCACCCAGAATATATAGGCTCACCAGTTTCCGGTCGCCGAGGTACTCGCGCACCAAGGACCCGAACCAATACAGGTTCAGAAGATTGAACAGGATGTGCAGAAACTCAAGATGCGCAAAGCTGTAGGTGAGCAGCGTCCAGGGGCGCGTGAGCAGGCGCAGCGGGTCACTGGGCACCGCAATCCATTCCAGAATGGGCGTAATGGTGATGGAGCCGCCAGTGGTCAGAAACAAGCCGACCCGCACCAGTAACAAGGCCACAAAGGCCAGTACGTTGATTAGCAGCAGCTGGCTCAGCGCGTTGTCGCGCCGGCTAAAGGCAGCCCGGATGTCGTCGATAAAACTCATGGGTGGAAAAGCAAAGAAGACGGCAGAACGGAGAGGCAGTTTGGTGCTACAACAACGTACGGCCCCGATTAGCCATAGTGTGTACCGTTACGCTGCCAGATTTTCAACACGATGAACCCAATCAACATTCCGCCCAAATGTGCGAAGTGCGCCACATTGTCGCCAGGCACCGGATGGATGCCTTTGTAAAGCTCGTAGGCCGTGTACAGCGCCACAAACAGCCAGGCTTTAATCGGGATTGGAATCGGAAAGATGATGAGCTTTTCGTGCGGAAACAGGAACCCAAAGGCAAACAGGACGCCAAACAACGCCCCTGAAGCCCCCAGCATGCCGGCAGATGGACTATTCAGCGCCATATCGCAGGCGCTCTGAATGGCGTTGTTGGCGCTGGCTATCATTTCAGGGTTGGTAGGGTCGCGCTGCAGCATGTTGGCCAACGACACGGCTGACTGCCCAGATTCCGGGAAATAGGTGCGGTAGAAATCTGCGAAGGCAACGCCCGATGGCTCTTCCTGAAACGCTATGCGGGCATTGTTCATCTGGTGCAGCTCGTAGGAGCGCACGCCCTGATAGAGCACGCCGGCCCCGATGCCGCAGATCAGCCAGTAGGTCAGGAAACGTTTCGGGCCCCATACATTTTCCAGCGAAGCCCCAATGAACACCAACCCCAGCATGTTGGAGAACAAGTGCCCAAAACCACCGTGCATGAACATATACGTCACGAATTGCCAGGGCTGAAAGTACACTGACCCAAACGGAAACAAAGCGCCGAGCACTGTAACCTGCGGACCAAACTGGCTCTGCAGAAAGAATATCAGCACATTGATAATAAGCAGCGTGCGGACAGTTGGCGTAAGTTGGAACATGAAGGGTACTGGTTGAATGGCAGTAGCGCGAAGCGGTTGTTTCGCAGCTGGTGTATGCCGCCGAGACGGTACGTATGCAACGAGATACGAAGCAGAAGATTTGCGCTATATCACGCCTTACGGAAAAACTCCTGAATCTGGCTGAGCTCCAGCATAACGAGGGTGCGGCGGCCGTCGGGGGTGTAGCCGGGCACCTGGCAGGCAAAGAGCTTATCAACCAAGGTCGTCATTTCAGTGTCGGAGAGGCGGGCCCCGGCGGCAGCAGCGGCCACCCGGCGGGCCAGGGCCCGGGCCATCTGCTCGCGCCGGTCCAGCTTTATAGGGCCAGCATGGGTCCGGAACTGCTCAATTAGCCCTTCCAGCAATTCCTTTTCATCGCGCGCCGGCACATCAACCGGAATGCCTTCTACCGCAATGGTATGCTTGCCAAAGTCGGTGAAGCGGAACCCGAGGCTGCGCAATGCTTCTTCCACTTCGCGCAAAATGGCGAAATCCTGGGGTGAAAATGTGACGGTACGCGGAAACAACAGCGTCTGGGAGGCACCAGTTTCGCGCTCCAGCGTGTGCGCATACTGCTCGTACAGAATTCGTTCCCGCGCCGCCGCCTGGTCCAGCAGCATCAGCCCCGATTTCACGGCCACCAGCAGATACTGCCCGTGCACCTGCAGCACCTTGTTGCCGGAGCTGGCACTCGATTCGCGCAGTGGCAGCTCCGGCGCAGAAGGCACCGCCGCCGAGGGCGCTGTTACAAGAAATGGCGCCGCGGCCGCCGTAAGCGCCGATGCTGACGGCACAGGCACTCCAACGGCCGTGGCCTCGTGCTCGACGTCGGGCACGCTCACCTTGCTGAGAGATTTGTAGAATTCTTCCAGCTCACGCTTGGCCTGCTCGGTAGGCCGGGGTGGCAACTGCCGCTCGTAGGCCTCGGAGCGGGCACCACTGGGGCGGGTGTCGCGCGGGCTAGGTGTAGCGGCCTGCGAAGCTGCCGAGGCCAACGCATCAGGGCGAAAATCGTCGGTGAATGGGTTTTTCTGATTCGAGGAGATGCGCAATGGCTGGATAGGCGCAAAATTCACGTCGCCTTCAAAGTCCAGCGAGGGCGCCATGTTGTGTAGGCCCAGGCTTTGCTTCACGGCGGCCCGCACAATGGCATACACGGTCTTCTCGTCCTCGAACTTGATTTCCGTTTTGGTGGGGTGCACGTTGATGTCGATGGCCTTGGGGTCGAGGTCCAGAAACAGCACGTAAAACGGGTGCGTGTCTTTGGGCAGCAGTCCTTCGTAGGCAGTCAGCACGGCGTGGTTGAGGTAGGCCGAGCGGATGAACCGGTTGTTGACAAAGAAAAACTGGTCGCCCCGGCTTTTCTTCGCCGACTCCGGCTTGCCAATAAAGCCCTTCACCGACAGAAACGGCGTGACTTCCTCGCAGGCTGCCAGCTGCTCCTTATAGCCGTTGCCGAGCAGGCTCACGATGCGCTGGCTGAGTTTGCCGGCCGGCAGGTTGAAGACTTCCAGATCGTTCTGGAACAGCGAAAACGTAATCTGGGGGTTGGCCAGCGCCACGTGCTGAAACTCGTCGAGGATGTGGCGCATCTCCACCGCGTTGCTTTTGAGGAAGTTGCGGCGCGCCGGCACGTTGAAAAATAGGTTCTTAACGCTGATGCTGGTACCGTCGGGACAGGCGGCAGGTTGTTGGCTGGTTATCTGGGAGCCTTCCACGAGCAGTAGCGTGCCCGTGTCCTGGTCGCGCTGCTTGGTGCGCAACTCCACCTGGGCCACGGCCGCAATAGAAGCTAGCGCCTCGCCCCGGAAGCCCAGCGTCCGGATGCGGAACAGGTCGTCGGTGGTGCGGATCTTGCTGGTGGCGTGGCGCTCTAGGCTCATGCGCGCATCGGTAGGGCTCATGCCCGCGCCATTGTCAACTACCTGTACCAACTGCTTGCCGGCATCTTTTACAATAAGCTGCACCTGGGTAGCGCCGGCATCCACAGCATTTTCGAGCAGCTCTTTCACTGCCGAAGCCGGACGCTGCACCACTTCACCGGCGGCAATCTGATTGGCCAAATATTCGGGAAGCAGTTGAATTACGTCGGCCATGCCAAGTAGAAAATAAAGATACGAAAGATGAAAACTGAGGCGTTAACCCGTTGAGCAATTGGACTTGCTCGTTGAAATGCCAACCAATGCCGGGAATTTCTCCGTAAGTTTGTGGCCAACATTCGTGTGCGTTGTGCCGGCCGGGCTCCCGGGTTGGTACGTTGGAAAGAGCAGAAGACCGGATGCCTCGGGCCCGCTACCATTGCGGCCGGGCCCGCCGGACCACCCTATTTCCCGCCCCGAATGGGAACAAAAGTAGGTCGAAATCCGCTTGCGTTCAACCTCACCACTTATCGCCAGACACCACACGGGGGCCTATGCTCAAGGAATTTCGGATTAGACTCTTATTGCTGCTGCTGGCCGCCACGGGTCTACTCATCACCTCCGCCGTGCCCTACGACGATGCGGCTCGTCCACGCTCTGTGGCCGAACAGAACTGGGTGGACAGTGTCTTCAGTTCGCTCACGCCCGACCAGCGGCTGGGGCAGCTGTTTATGGTGGCGGCTTATTCCAACAAGGATAAGAAGCACACGCAGTACACGGAGTTTCTGGTCAAGAACTATAACATTGGTGGGCTGATGTTTCTGCAAGGCGGCCCCCGCCGGCAGGCCAACCTGACCAACCGCTACCAGGCTGCTGCCAAAGTGCCCCTGCTTGTTGCCATGGATGCCGAATGGGGCCTCGACATGCGCCTCGATTCCAGCATGCACTTCGCCAAGCAGATGACGCTGGGCGCCATGGACGACGAGCAGTACGTGTACCAGATGGGCCGCGAAATTGCCCTCAAGATGAAAACGTTGGGCGTGCACATTAGCTTCTCGCCCGTCGTCGACATCAACTCCAACCCCAACAATCCGGTAATCGGCAACCGCTCCTTTGGCGAGAACAAAGAGCAGGTAGCCAAGCGCAGCGTAGCCTATATCCGTGGGCTGCAGGACCACGGCATCGTGGCTGTTGTGAAGCACTTCCCGGGTCACGGCGACACCGATGTGGACTCGCACGTGGCCCTACCGGTTATCAATTCCGACCTGGCCCACCTGACCAACATGGACCTGTATCCGTTTCAGCAGTCGTTTCAGGCGGGCGTGATGGGCGTGATGGTAGGCCACCTGTACATGCCGCTGTTTGACACGGTGCGCTCGGTGTCGGCTACCATTTCCAGGAATTTGGTGACGGGGCTGCTGAAGGAGAAAATGGCTTACAAAGGGCTGGTTTTCACGGATGCGCTCAACATGAAGAGCGTAGCCAACCTCTACAAACCCGGGGAACTGGACGCTTTGGCGCTGCTGGCCGGCAACGACGTCCTGCTTTTCTCGGAAGATGTGCCGGTGGCCATCCAGAAAATAAAGGAAGACCTAGCGGCCGGCAAGTTGGTGCAGGAAGATGTGGACCAGCGGGTGCGCAAGATTCTGCGGGCTAAGTTCTGGGCCGGCCTCAACCGCCGTCAGCGCGTGGATGTGCCCAACCTGATGACCAACCTGAACCGGCCGCAAAGCCGCACAGTTGCTCAGGAAATCTACGAGCATGCCACTACTATTGTCAAGAACAATGAGGACCTGCTCCCTTTCCACCGCCTCGACACGCTGCGCATTGCTACCGTAACGGTAGGCGCAGGCGCAGGCAGCACACTGGGCGAAATCATGGGCAAATACCAGAGCGGGCCGGTGTATCCTATAGCAAACCGCTACGCCCCCGACTCCACGTTTGCCCGCATTCTGCCGCGCCTTGCCCCCTACAATGTAGTGGTGGTGACGCTGCATAACATGAACAACACGCCCACCCACAACTACGGGCTGGGAGACGGCGCCCTCAAGTTCATTAAGGAGCTGCAGGCTAACCCGCGCATCAAAACGGTGGTCGTGACGATGGGCAATGCCTACGCGCTGAAGTACCTCGACTCGGCCCGCACGCTGGTGTGTGGCTACGAAGACAACTACTTCTCGCAGCTGGTGGTGCCACAGATACTATTTGGGGCGCTGCCCGCCGTGGGCCGCCTGCCCGTGACGGTGACGCCTGAGCTGCTGGCCGGTACCGGCCTGCCCACGCCCGACTTCCGCCGCCTGCGCTACGCTACGCCGGAAAGCGAGGGACTGGACTCGAAAGTGCTGACCCAGATTGACAACATTGCGCTGGAGTCGGTGGCGTATGCGGCGGCCCCCGGCTGCCAAGTGCTGGTGGCCAAAAACGGTGCCGTGGTGTTCGATAAGAGCTACGGCTACTGCACCTATGATAAGTCGCAGCCTGTGAACAACTCCACGCTCTACGACCTGGCTTCGGTTACCAAAGTGGCTGGCACGCTCCAGACCATCATGTACCTCAAGGATCAAGGCAAGCTGAACCTAGACGACAAGGTGGCCGCTTACCTGCCGGAGCTGAAACAGACCAACAAGAAGGATATGACGGTGCGTGAGGTGCTGCTGCACCAGGCGGGCCTGAAAGCCGGCATTCCGACCTGGGAAAAAACCATCACCAAAACCGGCCCCAAGCCTACCTTCTACGCCAGCACCAGCGAAGCCGCCTTCCCTAATGAAGTAACGCCCAAACTTTTCAGCGTGCGTACTGCCGAAGACTCGGTGTGGATCTGGGTACAGCGCTCCGGCCTGCTGCCTAAAGTGAAGGGCAAATATCCGGTTGAGTACAGCGACCTGAGCTTTATCATTCTGAAGCGCCTGGCCGAAAAGCTGCTCAACGAACCGATTGAGAACTTCCTAGACAAGACGTTCTACAAGCCGCTGGGGCTGGGAACGATGACCTACAACCCCCTGTCTAAGTTCCCGCAGTCGTGCATCGCGCCCACCGAAAACGACACCTACTACCGCCGTACCCAGCTGCAAGGCACCGTGCATGACCAGACGGCCGCGCTGGTGGGCGGCGTGGGCGGACACGCCGGCCTGTTTGCCAATGCAAACGATCTGGCTATTCTGATGCAGATGAACCTGCAGAACGGACGCTATGGCGGCCTGCGCTACTTCCAGAACCCGGTGGTAACGGAGTTTGCGCGTAGCACGGTAGCCGGCAACCGCCACGGCCTAGGCTGGGACCACGGCGACCCAACCAAACCCGAAGGCCCGACTAGCAACCTGTCGCCGGCTAGTACGTTTGGCCATACGGGCTTCACGGGTACCTGCGTTTGGATGGACCCCGAAAACAAAATCCTCTACATCTTTCTTTCCAATCGGGTGTACCCAGATGCTGGCAACAACAAGCTGCGCCAGTACAACATCCGCACCCGTATTCACGACGTTATTTACAAGTCGCTGCAAAAGACATGACCTGTTGTCTGACTCTTTTTCTTAACCTTTGATCCGCAATTGGCGGCAGGACATCTTCCCCGATGACTTGCCGCCAATTTTCTTTTTCTGTGTCCTTCTCCGTCCCGACCCGAATCACGGGCCGTTTCTGAACGGCAAACTCTCTCCACCCATGAACATCGGCATTGTCTGTTACCCCACCTTTGGCGGCTCCGGCGTAGTAGCCACTGAGTTGGGCAAAGCCCTGGCCCAGCGCGGCCACCGCGTGCACTTTATCACTTACAGCCAGCCGGTTCGCCTCGACTTCTTCAACGAGAATCTGTTCTACCACGAGGTCTATATTCCACCGTATCCGCTGTTTCAGTTTCCGCCTTATGAGCTGGCGCTGGCCTCGAAAATGGTGGACATTGTGCAGAATGAGAAGCTGGATGTGCTGCACGTGCATTACGCTATTCCGCACGCCTCGGCCGCCTTCATGGCCAAGCAGATTCTGCTCACGCGCGGCATCCGAATTCCCGTAGTCACGACACTGCACGGCACCGACATTACGCTGGTGGGCAAAGATGCTAGCTACGAGCCCGTCGTGACGTTCAGCATCAACCAGTCGGATGGCGTGACATCGGTTTCGGCGGATCTGCGGCGCGAGACCTATGAGTATTTCGCCATCGAGAAAGACATTGAAGTTATTCCGAACTTCATCAATCTGGCCCGCTTCCAGAAGCAGGACAAAGCCCATTTTAAGGCAGCCATTGCGCCCAACGGCGAAAAGCTCTTGGTGCATACCTCCAACTTCCGCTCCGTGAAGCGTGTGGATGATGTGGTAAACATCTTTGCCGGCGTGCGCAAGCAAACACCTGCCAAGCTGCTGCTTGTCGGAGATGGGCCCGACAGGCCGCGCATCGAGAAGCTATGCCGCGAAATCGGCCACTGTGAGGATGTGCGGTTTCTGGGCAAGTTGGAAGCGGTGGAGGAAGTCCTCAGTATTGCGGATTTGTTTCTGATGCCCTCGGAAAAGGAAAGCTTCGGGCTGGCGGCCTTGGAAGCCATGGCCTGCGAAGTACCCGTCATCAGCACCAATGCCGGCGGCATTCCGGAGTTGAACCAGCACGGTATTACGGGCATGGTTAGTGAAATCGGCGACGTGGCCGACATGGTCAAAAATGCGCTTTATGTGCTGGAAGACGAGAACCTGCCCCGATTCAAAGCCGCTGCCCGCGCCCACGCCGAAACGTTTGCCGTTGAGAACATCGTACCGCTCTATGAAGCATGTTACCAGCGCGCCATCGACGCCGTGCTGACTGCCGCTGCGGTATAACGATTCAACTGCCGTAGCCACCTTACCTAACTGGGCCCCTGGCGTCCGCACGGATGCCAGGGGCCCAGTTAGGTAAGGTGGCTGTAGAACTTTAAAATAGTCCGAAAGCCTCGCGCTTCACGGCCAACAGAGCGCGCTCCGTTGGGTCGGTTTCCTCGTTTATCAGGGTTTCTAGTACGCGCTTGGCCAACTCGGTGCCACGGCTTTGCTGGGGCTGCGGTAGGCCGTGGTACGCTTTGTTGATGGTAGTCAGCACGTGTTCTTTGGCCGCTTTCACCTCGCTCCAGGTATCGGGGCTCATGTAGAGCTGCTGACTGAGGTTGTGTTCATATTCAGCCCGAATTTCCTGTATCAGCAACCGGTGGTATTCGGGCGCGGTCTGGCCGGCGCTGCTCAGGCGTACCAGCATGTTGTTGGGCGTGATGCGCTCCAGCAGTAGCGTTACGCGCTCCAGCGCCTGCAAGCGTAGTGGCAGCGTGGTTTTAGAGCTTTCCAGCCGCAGCTCAATCAGGCGGCGCTGTTGTTCCTTTTCCAGGTATTGCCGAATCAGATAAAAGATGGAACCAGCTACCAACAGAGCAGGCAGCAGAATTTTGAGCAGATCGAAAATGTAGGCAGTGGAATCCATGCGAAAGGCGGAGCGGCCAGCCTTACGGCGGCAGTAAGTAAGGAGAAACTGTAATGCGTGCGAAGAGCGAAGGTAAACAAGCGGCGCTGATGGTGCACGCTGCCGAACCAGACTTGATTCAGTAGTAGCTAAGAAGCGGCCGAAAATCTGTGTGAACCGCCAGCGGGCAACTGCTGTTATAGCCGCAACGACTCCGATACCGGCCGTAATGAAACTCCTCTTCCGGCTTCGTATCTTTGTCGCCTTACTTTCCTAAACACGAACACACTATGGCAACGGCCGTCTCCACGAAACTTGCTCCCATAAGCCTCACTTCCCGCGCTCTGGCGGAGGTTCGCACTATTCTGACCGAGAAAAACGTGCCCGGCGAATACGGCCTGCGCGTAGGCGTTCAGGGTGGTGGCTGCTCAGGCCTGAGCTACCTGCTGGGTTTTGATAAGCCCAAGGAGCAGGACGAAACCTTCGATATCGAGGGTGTGATGCTTATCATGGATAAGAAGCACGCCATGTATGTGCTGGGTATGGAAGTCGATTTCCAGGATGGCCTCAACGCCCGCGGATTCGTCTTCAACAACCCTCAAGCCAAGAGCACCTGCGGCTGCGGCTCCTCGTTCTCCGCCTAAGTCATCCTCGCATAGCAAAACCCAAAGCTCTGGCCCTCCGGCCGGGGCTTTTTGCGTTTAGGGCGCTGTATGCCTAAGGCTGACTATTTTTAGCCTTCCCTCCTACTTCCTGCTGATGCGTTCTAGCCTTACCCTCGGTTTCCTGTTAGTTGCTATCAGCGCCCAGGCGCAGGTGTTTAGCCCGGCAGAAATAGCCCGCTGGCAACAGCAGGCACAGCAGGTAACCATCACGCGCGACACCTGGGGCGTACCACATGTGCAAGGAAAAACCGATGCTGATGCAGTGTTTGGGCTCCTGTATGCGCAGTGCGAAGACGATTTTGCGCGGGTAGAAATGAACTACCTCGACGCCATTGGCCGACTGGCAGAAGTGGAAGGCGAATCAGTCATTTACCACGATTTACGGGCCCGGCTGTTCCTGGACAGCACCCAGGCCATCAGTCTGTATAAGAAAAGCCCGGCTTGGATGAAGCAACTGCTTAATGCTTTTGCCGACGGTACCAACTACTACCTGCATACCCACCCTACCGTGCAACCCAAGCTGTTGCGCCGCTTTCAGCCCTGGATGCCGCTCATGTTCAGTGAGGGCAGCATTGGTGGCAACATCAGCGTGGTGCCACTGGAGCGGCTGAAAAACTTCTACACCAACCGCAAATCCACATCTTGGCAGCAGCCCGACTTTGAACGGGCGGAGCGGGAACCGGTGGGCTCTAATGGGTTTGCCGTGGCGCCGACCAAAAGCGCCAGCGGCCACGCGCTGCTGCTCATCAATCCGCACACGTCGTTCTATTTCCGGCCGGAGGTGCAGATGCGCAGTGAAGCCGGCCTGAACGCCTATGGTGCCGTGACGTGGGGACAGTTTTTCGTGTATCAGGGCTTCAACGAGCATTGCGGCTGGATGCACACGTCAAGCCAGGCCGACTCGATGGATGAGTATCTGGAAACCATTGAGCAGAAGGATGGGAAGTACTATTACCGCTACGGCAAGCAGCTGCGGCCGGTGCAAGTCACTCCCATCTCCATTCCGTATCGGCAAGCTGACGGTAAAATAGGGCGCAAGCAGTTCACTACTTACCGCACCCACCACGGCCCGGTAGTAGGCCAGCAGGCCGACACGAAGTGGGTGACGGTGCGCATGATGGATACGCCATTGGCGGCGCTGGAACAATCCTATCTGCGCACCAAAGCCACCGACTATGCCAGCTTTCGGGAAACGCTGAAGCTTAATGGCAATGCTTCCAATAACACGGTGTTTGCCGACAGCAAAGGCACCATTGCCTACTGGCACGGCAACTTCATGCCCCGGCGAGACTCACAATTCGATTGGAACCGGCCCGTGGATGGCAGCAACCCCAAAACCGACTGGCAGGGCCTGCACAAGGTGGACGACTTGGTACAGCTGAAAAACCCGGCCAGCGGCTGGATTCAGAATTGTAATGCCACGCCGTTCACAGTTTCCGGACCCAGCAGCCCGGCCAGGAGCAACTACCCGACATATATGGCGCCAGACGCCGAAAACTACCGGGGCATCAATGCCGTGCGCGTACTTAGCAGCAAGCCGGTGTTTACGCTTGATACGCTGATTGCGGCGGCCAAAGACCCGTATCTGGCTGGTTTCGAAGCATTGCTTCCGGCACTACTCAAGGACTTCCAGTTTGTACTGGACAGCTCCAATCCGCCGGAGGGTGACGTAGTAGAAGCCATGAAGGTTCTGCAAGTCTGGGACAAGCGCTACAGCACAGCGTCTGTGGGCCAGACGCTGGCTACGTACTGGGGTGAGAAGATTCAGCGCCTAGCCCGTGCCCGCGCCGCCGCTAACCAGCCGCTGGACTATATAAGCCTCACTGCCTTCACCATTGCCAACACCACACCTCAAGAAAAACTAGTGGCTCTGCAGGAAACGCTTGATGAGCTAACCCGTGACTTTGGCACCTGGAAGATGCCCTGGGGCGCAGTAAACCGCTTCCAGCGCCTCACAGGCAACATCCAGGAAACCTACGACGACCAAAAGCCCAGCTTACCAGTCGCCTTCACGTCCTCAGCCTGGGGCTCATTGGCGGCTTTTGGTTCCCGCGCCTATCCCGGCACCAAAAAACGCTATGGCAGCGTCGGCAACAGTTTTATTGCGGTGGTAGAGTTCGGGCCGCGTATCAAGGCTCGCTCCGTACTGGCCGGCGGCAACAGCAACAACCCTGCTTCTCCGCATTTCACGGATCAGGCGGGGCTATATGCGGAGGAGAACTTCAAGGAAGTATATTTCTATCCTGAAGATGTGAAGAAGCACGCGGAGCGGACGTATTCGCCGGGGCAGTAGTGCCGCAAAAATAAGCACGTTAAACGGAGCAGAGGACTAACAGCCTATCGGTAGGCTTCCACTGTCATTTCAAAGCGCACCTCTCCGCTCTTAGTCAGGCCGGTTTGCTGCCAGCCTTGGCGGCGGTAAAACTCCTCGGCCCGCGTACCGGGCGCTGTACTAAGCCATACAGGTTGGGCGCTCTGCGCGAAAATCCACTCCAGCATCAGCTGGTGCAGCTTTTTGCCAATTCCACGTCCCGCAAATTCCGGCTGCACAAATAGCGCCCAAATGCTGTGACCCCGTAAATCGGCAATGGCAAAGCCCACAATGTGCCCCTCTATTTCGCACACCCAGCCTTTGCCGCGTTGCGTGAGGTATTCGACGTAGTCCTGAAGCGTGACCAGCGCAGGGTTAGAGAGGCGGTTTTCCTGCACCGACAGCCGCACCTCCGTGAGCTGCGGAATGTCCAGGAGGGTGGCTTCTCGGAATAGCATGGGCAGGAAAGCAGGGGTTGTAGTATAGGTTGCCTGGGGCTAATATTATCTATTTCCTTCGCAATCCGTTGACGCAGGTGTGCATGTCGGCCCTATTGGCCGCATCTAGTTTTTCGCTTATGCCCCAAACCCAGCCTCAATACCTTTTCCAACGGCAGCAGCTCGTGCGGCAGCTGAGCACACAGCCCGTTTGGGACTTGTTGGTGATTGGTGGCGGGGCCACGGGCCTGGGAGTAGCGCTGGATGGAATCAGCCGGGGCTACAAAACGCTGCTGCTGGAGCAGGCAGATTTTGCCAAAGGCACCAGCAGCCGCAGCACCAAGCTAGTACACGGCGGCGTCCGGTACCTCGCGCAAGGCGACGTGGCCCTGGTGCGTGAGGCGCTGTATGAGAGAGGACTATTGCTAAAAAACGCGCCTCACCTAGTCAAAAACCAAGATTTCATCATTCCCAACTACGACTGGTGGGGCGGGCCTTTCTACACTATTGGCCTGAAGCTGTATGACCTACTGGCCGGAAAACGCAGCTTCGGGGCTTCCGTGCACCTGAACCGGGCAGAAACGCTCCGCCGCTTGGGTAGCCTGAAAGCCGAGGGCCTGAAGGGCAGCGTACTTTACCACGACGGGCAGTTTGATGATGCACGACTGGCCATCAACCTAGCCCAGACGGCTGTAGAACATGGAGGCACGGTCCTCAACTACTTCTCGGTAGGTAGGCTGTTGAAAGACAGCCAGGGCCAAGTCGCCGGAGTAGTAGCCACCGACCAAGAAACGGGTACCAGCTACGAGCTGCGGGCCAAAGCCGTGATAAATGCCACAGGCATCTTCGTAGACGATATTCTGCAGCTGGATGAGCCCGGTGCCCCAACGCTGGTACGGCCGAGCCAAGGCGTGCATATCGTGCTGGACAAGTCGTTTCTGCCTGGTGAGGCTGCTCTGATGATACCCAAAACGGAGGATGGCCGCGTGCTGTTTGCGGTGCCGTGGCACGGCCGGATAGTGCTGGGCACTACCGATACACCGCTGGAAGAGCGCCGCCAAGAGCCACTGGCGCTGGAGGAAGAAATAGACTTTATCCTGCGCACGGCTGCTCGTTACCTTACCCGCCCGCCCCAGCGCAGCGACGCACTGAGCATCTTCGCGGGCCTCCGGCCATTGGCGGCACCCCGCAACGGCTCCGAGCAGAGCAAGGAAATTTCGCGCAGCCACAAAATACTGGTGTCTGCCTCGGGCCTCATTACTATCACGGGAGGCAAATGGACTACCTACCGCCGCATGGGCCAGGATACGGTAGACAAGGCTATTGCCTTAGGCAAGTTGCCGTCGGCAGCCTGCCAGACCTCCCAGCTGCGCATCCATGGCGCCTACCCCACCTCCGACTATTCCAACCACCTGTATGTGTATGGCTCCGACCTACCTGCTTTGCAGCAGCTGATTACCAACGAGCCGGTGCTGGGCAAGAAGCTGGATAGCAGTCTGGAGTTTCTGCAAGCCGAAGTAGTGTGGGCAGCCCGCTACGAAATGGCCCGGACGGTAGAAGATGTGCTGGCACGCCGCGTACGGGTATTGTTTCTAGATGCCCGCGCCGCTATTCGGGTGGCGCCGCTGGTGGCCATCCTGTTGGCACAGGAACTGGGCCACAGCATAGCCTGGCAGGAACAGCAGGTGACGGATTTTACACAGCTGGCCCAACAGTACCTGCCCACATCAGTACCGGCGTAACCCCCAACATTACCGCACAAGGTAACGCCAGGCAGCACGCCTAGTTGAAAGTGTAGGGGTAGCCTATCTGTTGCAGGTCGGCTTCCAGCTGGGGCCAGTCTTCCAGCGGCTCAATCAGCTCCTGCACCAGACTACGGGTCAACGGCTCGTGCTGGTAGATGCGGGCCACGGCTTCAGTATCTATTGGGTCCCGGTCGGTTTCGTCGATGAAGTATTCGTTGGCCCAGTCGGCGTAGGTTTCGGGCTTTCCGTCGAAGATGTAAAGCAGCTCTTCGGAGCCGTCGTCTTCGGCCTCCACCACACCGGTCTGCCAGCCGTGCGCGGGCGTATACCACAGGCAGAACGTAGTGCCGATAGAGCTGACCGGCTCCCCGAACATAAACTCATCAAATGCCGCCGGCAGGCCGCGCGTCACTTGTGCTTTGTCGGGCTGCTCGTACTCGGAGAGGAAGCCGTTGATGCAGCATCCTTCCGGCCGGAACAGCACCACCATCTGGTCGCCTTCCCCGTCGCTCATTTCGAATAGCGCTTCGTTTTCGTCCCAGTTGGGGTTGTAGGTGTAGTAGCGGTATTCGGGATCCTGCGAGTTGATGGCGTCGAGGACAGCCAACGACTGGCAGAGGCGCTGCAGAGCAGCAGCATCGGGCAAGGCAGTGAGGTATTGGGTCGAAATCATAGCGGAACGAATAAGGACAGGAACTGCTAATACGTCTTGGTCATGTCTTCCGGTATCACCAGCACAAAATCGGCTTTCCGCTCGTGCTCTTTCTCCAGCTTGCCCAGTTGCTCCTGCGAAACGGTGCTAATGGTAAGCGTTTTCAGCTTCGGGTTTTGCTGGCGCAGATAGGCCAAGATGCCGTCGTGGTTGTCGGAGTGGTAGGCGCCGTTGAAGTGAAGCAGCAGGTGGCCTTCCGGGCGGGCTTGGTTCAGAAAGTGAGCCATGGTGGCATCCTTGAGGGCCTGAGCCTGAATAATGTTCTGCACACCGGCCGCATGGGCAGCGTCACCGCCGAACATCTTCGCCATGTTTTTATAGCCAGGCAGCTCAAAGTCCACGGTCATCGGCAACGGGGCTATCCACGCTTTTTCCAAAGCGGGCAGAGCTTCCAAGGCTGTGAGGCTGCCCTTCGCGACCTGCGAGGCGTAGCGGCGCGGCACGTTGGTGCCCACCACCCGGAATTTCTGCTGCCGGGCCAGTTGCAGCAGCGGCTTGTAGTCGGTGGCGTAGTTGGGCCAGGGGCGGCTTTGCTCCTCAAAGGCTTTGTCGTCCAGCTCGCCGGTGGTGTACTGGTCTACGAGGGGCTGCACGTCGCGCTCAAACATTTCCAGCCCCAGCACCAGCTGGCCCTGCTTCAGGCGGAGCAGGTCTTTGGCGAGCTGCAGCTCCAGCCAGTGCGCAATGGGGTCGTTGTGCTGCTCCCCGAAGAACACGACATCGGCCGTGGCCAGCTCCTTCAGCATTTTGTCGTAGCTGGTGGCTTTGCCGGCGGCCGTAAACAGGCGGTAGGCGGGCTTGTCATCGGCTTTCAGCGTGAAGCTCATGAGCACAAGCAACAGGGGGAATAGAAGCAGTTTTTGTGTCATTATCGGAACCGGGTGAGGCGGGCTGCAAGGTAACAGAAAGCCCCGGCAGCTGCTATGGTGCAACTACCGGGGCCTGCTTTGCTCAAAGGCTGAGCTAGAGGCTTAGCCTTTGTAGAACATCCACTTCGACAGCTCGCCGTAGCTTACTTTCTTGCCGTACATCAGAATGCCCACGCGGTAGATGCGGGCCGCCAGCCAGATAGTACCGATAAAGCCGGCTATCAGCAGCAGCATAGAAAGGCCCAGCTGCCACATGGGCACACCGCCGAAGGGCAGGCGCATCATCATGGCAATGGGCGAGGTGAACGGAATCATCGACATCCAGAAGGCCACGGAGCCGTTGGGGTTGGTGGTGAGGACAGCCTGCGACACGACGAAGGTGAGCACCAGCGGCATCGTGACGGGCAGCATAAACTGCTGAGTATCGGTTTCACTATCCACAGCCGAGCCAATGGCTCCGAACAGCGCGCCGTAGAACAGGTAGCCGCCCAGGAAATAGAACAGGAAGCAGCCGACAATCAGCGGTACGTTCAGGTCGGCCTGCTTGAGCGCCAGCATGATTTTGTTGCCCTCGGCTTTGGCGTCCTTGGACTTCGTGGTAGTAGTAACAGTAGCAGTGCCGGCAGCGGTATTCATTCGCTCTACCCGGTTCTCCACCATTTTATCGGGGCTTATGGAGCCGGCCATTACCGATGTAATACCGATGGAAAGTAGCACCCACAGCGCCAGCTGCGTGAAGCCTACGGCCGCAATGCCCATCACCTTTCCCATCATCAGCTGGAAGGGCTTTACGGAGGAAATCACCACTTCCACAATGCGGTTGGTCTTTTCCTCCATCACGCCGCGCATAATCTGGATGCCGTAGATGAAGATGAACATGTAAATCAAGAAGCCGCAGGCGTATGCTACTCCAGTGCTAACACCAGTGCTGGAGCTTCGCTCGCCGTCTTCGCTGAGACTGATGGTTTGCAGATCCACATCGGCCTTCATGTTGTCCAGCACGGCTCGGTCGAGGCCTGCTTTGGTAAGGCGCTGGGTTTCCACAGCGTTTTCCACGGCCCGCTCAATGTCGCGCTGCAGCGATATGCCCAAACCTTTGCGCGAGAATACCTGGAAGCCATCCGGCGTAGCCAGATCCAGCTTGGGCACGTAGAGCAAGGCATCGTACTTGGCTTTCTGGAACTCCACCTTGGCGGTGGGCAAGTCAGCCGAAGCGCGGACGAAGCGGATGTCGTCCTTGTCTTCGGGCAGTTTGTCGGCGAACAGCCCACCGGCATCCGCTACGGCCACCACCTTGCCGCTATCCGACATCTTGGCAATCAGCACCGGTACGGCAAACAAAGCCACCGTGAGCAGCGGCCCAATCAGCGACATGATGATGAAGCTCTTTTTGCGTACCCGCGTCAGGTATTCGCGCTGGAATATGAGGAGAATCTTGTCCATGATGAGTGAAGAGGCAGCGGGTTAAACAGTGGCTTCCAGCAGACTTTCGGGCATAGTTTCCTGCACCCGGCGAATGAAAATATCGTTGATGCTCGGAATCAGCTCCCGGAAGGCATGTACTTCTACTGTCCCGATGAGGTAGCGCAGCAAGTCGTTGGACGACGTGCCCTCGTGCAGCCGGATGATGTCGTAGAAGTGGCCATTTTCCCGCTCGTGGTGTTCCAGCACTTCAAAATCGGGGTGCAGCACAATGGGGCGGCCTTTGCCTTCCACCACGTAGGTCTGGGTTTTGAACGTATTCTTGATGTCGCGCACAGAGCCGTCCAGCACTTTTTTGCTGCGGTTGATGAGAGCAATGTTGTCGCAGAGCTCTTCCACCGATTCCATGCGGTGCGTACTGAAGATGATGGTTGCGCCGTTGTCGCGCAGCTTCAGGATTTCGTCCTTGATGAGGTTGGCGTTGATAGGGTCGAAACCGGAGAAGGGCTCATCCAGAATGATGATACTTGGCTCATGCAGCACCGTGGCAATAAACTGCACCTTCTGCTGCATGCCTTTGCTCAGGTCCTCCACGTTTTTCTCGGCCCAGGCCTTGATGTCGAGGCGCTCCAGCCAGTTTTTGATGCGCTGGGTGGCGTCCGTGCGGGTCAGGCCTTTCAGCCGGGCCAGATACAGCAGCTGCTCCCCCACTTTCATCTTCTTGTACAGGCCGCGCTCCTCGGGCAGGTAGCCGATTTCGGCAATGTGGCCGGGGTGCAGCTTCTGGCCCCGCACCCGGATTTCTCCTTCGTCGGCTCCGGTTATTTGGGTGATGATGCGGATCAAAGACGTTTTGCCGGCTCCGTTGGGCCCAAGCAGTCCGAAAATACTACGCTCCGGAATGTCGAGGCTCACGTCGTCGAGGGCAACGTGCGCTGCGTAAGCTTTGCGCACATTGATGGCTTGGAGAATGGGAGTCATGGAAGAAAGGAATGGTCGTGGTGTAATATTACAGGAACCGCATAAAGAAGTCACCGAAATCTTCCTCAAGCTGCAAACTACCGGGGCTGAATGGCACTATACCCCACCCAAACTGCCTGCCCTGTGCTCTTGTCTTAGCTGGGCTCACCTAGTTCGTGCAGCGCACTTTCCAGCCGGTCGAGGTGCTGGCCGTAGCGGCGCTGCTGCCGCCGCCGCCCCATGTACAGCAGCGCGGCCGCTATGCCGGCAAACATCGTCAGCCCAAGCGTTACAATAGGCCAGTCGACCGTACCGGCGTGCAGTTTTGCCAGAATAGCTTCCTGCTGCCCATACGCCACGGCCAGAAGCACCGTCGCCAGAAACGCCATGGCCACGTAGCTCTTGTTCTTAATCAGGGCCCGCATCTGCCGGATCGACTCCCGAATGTGCCCGTACGTGGCGCCGTCGCCTTGCTGGAGCTGCTTGATGAGCTGCCGCTGCCGGTACACGTACCACGAGGCAAACAGAATCATCAGGGCCACCGCCACATCCAGCAATACCAGACTTCCGCCCTGCATGTGCCGTCGGCTTAGGTTTGTGATATTGCCCACGTTCAGAATGATGATCAGAAAGATGATACGCTGGTCGCGGCGCACATTGCGCAGCATTTCACTGACGGGGGTAGCGGGTTGATTAGCAAGCATAGCGTTAAGTTTTTGTTGGGTTAAATCCGATTCAGAGGTACCGGTGGGCTGCTGTTGCCACTGCCGGCGAAAGTCGTTGAGTTCCATCAGGCGGGTTGGGTTAGCAGGTGGCGAAGCTTGTCCTGCACGCGGTGCATTTTCACGCGCACATTGTTTTGGGTGATGCCTAGAATGTCAGCCATTTCCTCGTAGGTGCGCTCTTCCAGATAAAGCAGCACGAAGGCCTTTTCCACGTCGGAGAGCCGCTCGATAGCGCGGTAGAGTTCAGTCAGGTCGTCGGCATCGGGGCCAGAGTCGGGCGGTAGCGCCACCTCAGGGAGTGCCGGGCCCAGCCGCTCGGGCGTAGGGTGGCGGGTGCGCTGGCGCAGGTTGCTGATGGCCACGTTCAGCGCTACCCGGTAAAGCCACGTGCTGATTTTGGCGGCTCCGGGCTGATACTGCGGCCACGCCCGCCATAGCTGCAGCACTATTTCCTGGTAGAGGTCCTGCTGGTCATCGGCGTCGGGGCAGTACATGCGGGCTACCCGTCGCAGCAAGGGCTGAAACTGGTTCAGCGTGGCGAGGAAGTCCGGCGTGAGAGGAGCAGCAGGCATACGGTGGGGAAGTTTGCAGAATATATCGGCGCTTCTCGCCCAGCATTACAGCCGGCCGCACATATATTTTTCGCTGGGGTTCTCTGCTGGCAGTTGAGTACCTTATTTTTTGATTTTTGAATAATAAGGTACTCAACGCCTGCACCCAACCACAAAAAAGCCCGCTTCCCCAGATACGGGAAGCGGGCTTTCTACTTCTACAAACTTTACGTCTGCCTTGCGGCGCGGCCTACTGGAAATACTCCTTCACTTTCTCGAAGAAACCTTTCTCGTTTTTGCCGGGGTTGGGCGTGAAGTTGCGGGCGTCGCGCAGCTTTTCCAACAGCTCACGCTCCTCGTTGGTCACGTTTTTGGGCGTCCAGACGCTGAGATGAATGAGTTGGTCGCCGCGGCCGTAGCCGTTGATGTCCTTGATGCCCTTGCCGCGTAGGCGCAGGATTTTGCCTGGCTGCGTGCCGGGGTCCACCTTGATTTTTACCTTGCCCTCAATGGTCGGCACTTCAATGCTGGCGCCTAGCGCGGCATCCACGAACGAAATGTACTGCTCGAACATGATGTTGTTGCCGTCGCGCTTGAGCTGCTCATGCGGCTCCTCTTCAATCTGGATAAGCAGGTCGCCGGGCACGCCGCCCCGCTCGGGGTAGTTGCCTTTGCCGTTCATGCTCAGTTGCATGCCCTCGGCCACCCCCGCCGGAATATTGATCGGAATAACTTCCTCGTGCAGCTGGCGGCCGTCGCCGTGGCAGACGTCGCACTTGCTGGTCACTACTTTGCCTTCGCCTTCGCAGGTAGGGCAAGTAGATGCGCTTACCATCTGGCCGAGCATGGTGTTTACTACACGCTTCACCTGGCCCTGGCCGTTGCAAGTGCCGCAGGTTTTGAGGTCAGTGCCGTTTTTGGCACCGGTGCCCGAGCAAGTGTTGCACGCCACGTAGCGCTTCACCTTGATCTTCTTCTCGACGCCGTTGGCCACTTCTTCCAAGTCCAGCTTCAGCTTGATGCGCAGGTTGGAGCCTTTGCGCACACGCCGGCCGCCCTGGCCGCGGCCTCCGCCCCCGAAGAAGCCCTCGAAACCGCCGCCTCCGAAGATGTCGCCGAACTGCGAGAAGATATCCTCCATGTTCGGGCCACCGCCGTTGCCGCCCATGCCCTGGTGGCCGTACTGGTCGTAGCGGGCCTTTTTGTTGGGGTCCGACAGTACTTCGTAGGCCTCCGCAGCTTCCTTGAACTTGTCTTCAGCCGAAGGATCGTCGGGGTTTTTATCGGGATGGTATTTGATGGCCACCTTGCGGTACGCCTTCTTAATCTCATCCGCGGCCGCGTTTTTGGCTACGCCCAGCACCTCGTAATAATCTCGCTTCGTTGCCATACTGGTTTGTCATCCTGAGCGGCGCGAAAGGCCTTATCATGCCTGCGCCGCTTTATACTCTTTTATTTCGATGAAGGCAGCCATGATAAGAGGCGTCCTTCATCAGCATGACAATTACTGTCCTAGCACCACCTTCGCGTGGCGAATTACCTTGTCGCCGAGGTAGTAGCCTTTCTCTACTTCGTCCACAATTTTACCTTTCAGCTCCTCCGACGGTGCCGGAATCTGCGTGATGGCCTCGTGCAGGTCAGGGTCGAAAGCACCACCTTTCGCTTCCATCGGAGCGAGGCCCTTCTGGTTCAACGTTTTCTGGAGCTTGCTATGAATGATGTCGATGCTTTCGCGCACAGCGTTGGCATCGTCGGTGTCCTTGGTGTGGTGGCGTGCCCGGTCGAAATCGTCAAGTACGGGCAACAGGGCTACCATCAGCTCCTGGTTGGCACTCTTAAACAGGTCGGCGCGCTCCTTGGTAGTGCGGCGCTTGTAGTTCTCAAACTCAGCCGCCAGGCGCAGATACTTGTCTTTGAGGTCGGCTAGTTCGGCATCGGTCTTCGAGCTAGCAGCTTTCGGAGCGCCTTCCGAACCTTCTACTTCCCCTATTTCGGGGGCATTAGGCTCTTCGGTCAGTTCGCCGGCCACGTGGTCAGCGGGGGCACCGTTCTGGTCGAGTTGCGTGTCGTCGGTGGGTTGCGTGTTTTTATCGTCAGCCATTTTCGCTTGAAATCGTCGGAATGGGTTGAATCGGGAAGACATAGAGCCTTTGCGGATTACAAGGAGTTTGCCAAAGCGTTACCGGCTGCCATTGTGGCACGGAAACCATAGAACTTACGCAGTTAGTTCAGACGCAGTGGCGCAAAACCACAATAGGTATGGCCGTTTCAGGGTAGCAGCTTTTCAACCAGACCAGACTTGCAACGGAGCACAACACTTCGTTTCTTACCCCGATGAAGCCAATTGCCTCACCTAAGACTGCAGCAAAACCCGTTTCGTGGTGGGCACTGCTGCCTGGGATTTTTCTGTTTCTCAGCTTCTGGAGCCTGTTTTTTAGTGAATGGCTGACCATTGGCATCATAGCCGATCCTGCCACTATTGGCAGTTACAGTTTCGGTTCAGAAGCCATGCTCGCTGAAGGCGGGCAGCACTATCGCACGGCCAACACCTATGCCACTTCCGCCCTGCTGGCTTGGGTGCTGCTGCTACCGGCAGGCCTTGCCTTCGTGCAGGCCATGCGGAGGCGTACGCCGGTGCGGGCACTACTGGCATATGGCATCCTGAGCGTGACACTGACTGTGCTGCCGCTTCTAAACTCACTCTGAGGCCGAAAGCGGCAGCACCTCCACTTTATGCCGGCAGTTCATCCGGGGTTTCCTGCTCGTCGTCCTCAGCCATGTAGCCGGCGCGCGTAGATTCCGGCGCATCACGATGGACTTTCTGTAGTTCTTCCCAGATCAGGTCCTTCAGCTTCTGGATGTTCTTATTTGCAAGGCTGGAAATAAAGACTGTTGGCAGGTCGGTGGGCAGTGTTTCGCGGATTTCGGCTTCCAGCTCCTCGTCCAGCATGTCGGATTTGGTAATGGCCAGCAGGCGCTGCTTGTCCAGCAGCTCCGGGTTGAACTGCTCCAACTCATTGAGCAGCACCTCGTACTCGCCGTTGATATCGGGCGAGTCGCAGCTGATCATGAACAGCAGGATGGAGTTACGCTCAATATGGCGCAGGAAACGCGTACCCAGGCCTTTGCCGTCGGCTGCCCCCTCAATAATGCCCGGAATATCGGCCATTACAAAGGATTTATAGTCGCGGTACGCTACCACGCCCAGGTTTGGCGTGAGTGTCGTGAAGGCATAGTCGGCAATCTTGGGCTTGGCTGCCGACACCACCGACAGCAACGTGCTTTTGCCGGCATTCGGGAAGCCCACGAGGCCCACGTCGGCCAGTAGTTTCAGCTCCAGAATCACCCACTCATCAATACCGGGCTCGCCAGGCTGGGCGTAGGCCGGGGCTTGGTTGGTAGCCGATTTGAAATGGTCGTTGCCGAGTCCACCCCGGCCGCCGGGCGTCAGAATCAGGCGCTGGCCGTGCTCCGTGATTTCCAGCTTCTTTTCGCCGGATTCCGCGTCGCGCGCTACCGTACCGAGGGGCACCTGAATGATGATGTCGTCGCCCTGGGCACCAGTGCGCAGGTTTTCGCCTCCGTTTTCGCCGGCTTTGGCAATTAAGTGTTTCTGGTATTGCAGGTGTAGCAACGTCCAAAGTTGGGAGCTGCCTTCCAGAATGATGTGGCCGCCGCGGCCGCCGTCGCCGCCATCGGGTCCACCGTTGGGCAGGCCTTTGGCACGGAAGAAATGGTGCGAGCCTGCCCCACCCTTGCCCGAACGGCAGTTGATTTTGACGTAGTCGATGAAATTATTGGAAGCCATGCTGTGCGTCGTGAAAAAAGATCTGTCAGGCGGAGCTTTCGGCGTACTAAAGCAAAGGCGAAGGACCTTACCCCGGCAAAACAGCCATTGTTAGAATGGCCCGTTCTGATGCGGTAAGGTCCTTCGCTAGGCTCAGGATGACAGAGTTGTGCGAGTTAGAATCGCAAAGTTACGCTTTTACTTCGTCGGTCGCCTGCTTGCTGCTGGCAGGTGCTGCGGCAGCGTGTTTGTCGAGGATGCCGCAGATCTGGCTGAAGATGTCTTCGATGGCGCCAATACCGTTCAGGGCGTGGAATTTCTGCTGCTTCGCGTAGTAGCCGGCTACCTGGGCGGTTTCGGTGTTGTACACCGTCACACGCTTACGGATTTTGTCTTCGTTCTGGTCGTCGGGGCGGCCGGAGGTTTTGCCGCGCTCCAGCAGGCGCGTTACCAGTTCCTGCTCATCCACTTCCAACGCCACCATGCACGATACGTTGGTTTCGTGTTCGGCCAGCAGTCGGTCGAGGCTTTCGGCCTGCGGTACGGTGCGCGGGAAACCATCGAAAATGAAGCCGGCAGCCTGCTTGTTATCTTTCAGGGCGGAGCCAATCATGCCAATTACCACTTCATCGGGCACGAGCAGACCTTCGTCCATGAGCTTTTTGGCACGCAGACCAAGCTCAGTGCCTTGAGTAATCTGGGCGCGGAGCAGGTCGCCGGTAGAGAGGTGCACCAGATTGTAGCGGGCAATCAGCTTCTGGCTTTGCGTTCCTTTGCCGGCGCCGGGCGGGCCGAAGAGCACGAGATTCAGCATGGGGAGCGAAGTGTTACGCGGGGAAGAAAAGAAGTGGGTTCTGGAAAGATAAGCAACGAATAGGAAAGCCTCTACGGACGCGGGCAGGTTTTAGCTGACGCCGCCGGCTGCACAATTCCTATACTGCTTTGTAAACGTCGGGGTAGTTGCGGCCTAAGCCATCAAAATCAAGACCATACCCGACGATAAAATCGTTGGGAATACTGAGTCCGACGTAGCGAATTGGCAGCTCGTGCTGCAGGCACTCGGGCTTTAGGAACAGTGTAGCTACCTCCAGCGAAGCGGGCTGGTTGGCACTCAGATTGTCGAGCAGCATCCGCATGGTGTGGCCGGTATCCACAATATCTTCCACGATGATGACGTGGCGGCCCTGCAGCTCTTCGGTGAGGCCAAGTACTTCCTGCACGGTGCCGGTGCTACTGGTTCCCTGGTAAGATGCCACCCGGATAAAGGTGATTTCGCAGGGAATGCTCAGGCCCTTCATCAGGTCGGCGGCGAACATGAACGAGCCGTTCAGAACGGCCACCAGAATGGGCTGCTTACCAGCATACTCGTGGTTGAGGCGGTCAGCAAGCTGCTGAATACTGGCCGACAGCTGCTGAGCCGAAAGGTAGGGCTCGAACTGCTTGCCGTGCAGTGAAATATGGTCCGGGTTCATCCGAATTGGGTTGGGCCGTGGGTGAGCGGGCAGGCAAAGGTAACAGAAAAAGCCGCCCTCCTGGCGTGGGAAGGCGGCTTACCCGGTTTTGCTTACTGGCTACCTCCTACATTCGGCCGCTGAAAACGAGCCAGTTAAGCTCAACAGCTTATCGGTTGCGCAGCAACATGAACACGGCTTCGGCAGCATGGTCGGTCACATCGGCGAATTTCACCTTTGGGCGGGCATCCAGTTCTACACGAGGTTTCAGGTCTACGGGGGCCACACCACGCTCCGGAGCCGCAATGTGAGGGGCAATTACCAGCGACACAATGCTCATCAGCTTGATGAGAATATTCATGGAAGGCCCAGACGTGTCTTTGAACGGGTCACCGACAGTGTCGCCGGTGACGGAGGCTTTGTGGGCGTCGGAGCCTTTGTACTCCATTTTGCCGTCAATCATCACGCCTTTCTCGAACGACTTCTTGGCGTTGTCCCAGGCACCACCGGCATTGCTCTGGAACATAGCCATCAGCACACCGCTTACGGTGACGCCAGCTAGCGTGCCGCCCAGCACCTCGGGGCCGAAGGCGAAACCCACGATAACGGGCACAATGAGGGCAATAGCGCCTGGCAGCATCATTTCGCGGATGGCCGCCTGGGTAGAAATAGCCACGCACTTCTCGTATTCAGGTCGGCCGGTGCCTTCCATGATGCCAGGTATCTCGCGGAACTGCCGGCGCACTTCCTGCACCATGGCCATGGCCGCGCGCCCCACCGCCGAAATGGCTAGGGCCGAGAAAATAAACGGAATCATGGCCCCGACGAACAGGCCCGCCAGCACGCGCGCATTGCTGATGTCGATGCTGTTGATGTTGGCCGTGCCCATGAAGGCGGCAAACAGCGCCAGTGAAGTAAGCGCCGCCGAAGCAATGGCGAAACCCTTGCCAGTAGCGGCCGTGGTATTCCCTACGGCGTCCAGAATGTCGGTTCGCTCGCGTACTTCCTTGGGTAGCTCACTCATTTCGGCAATACCACCGGCGTTGTCGGCAATGGGGCCAAACGCGTCAATGGCGAGCTGCATGGCGGTAGTGGCCATCATGCCGGCGGCCGCAATAGCCACGCCGTAGAGGCCGGCGCACTCGAAGCTCAGCACAATGCCGGCCGCTAGTACCAGAATCGGGAGCACCGTGGACTCCATGCCTACGGCCAACCCGCCGATAACGGTAGTGGCGTGGCCGGTGGAACTCTGACGCACGATGCTCAGCACCGGGCGCTTGCCCATGGCCGTATAATACTCCGTGATGATGCTCATCAGCGTGCCCACAATCAGCCCGACTACTACGGCTTTGAACACATCCATCGAATCGAAGGTGATACCCCGAATAACCAAGTCTTCGGCAGGCAGCATCCAGCGGATGATGAAGTAAGAAGCAATGCCCGACACAATAACCGACACGTAGTTGCCCAGATTGAGGGCGTTTTGCACGTTGCCTCCCTCCTTCACCCGCACGCACAGAATCCCGATAAGCGAAGCAATGATGCCCATTCCGGCAATAACCATCGGTAGTAGAATAGGCGAAAGGCCCTGAAAGTCGTCGCCACGGGCCACTACTTCGCGGCCCAGCACCATGGTAGCCAGAATAGTCGCCACGTAGGACCCGAACAGGTCGGCGCCCATGCCGGCTACGTCGCCCACGTTGTCGCCCACGTTGTCGGCGATGGTAGCGGGGTTACGGGGGTCGTCTTCCGGAATACCGGCTTCTACTTTACCCACGAGGTCAGCTCCTACGTCGGCAGCTTTGGTATAGATGCCGCCACCCACGCGGGCAAACAGCGCAATACTTTCAGCGCCCAGCGAGAAGCCGGTCAGCACTTCCAGCGCGGTTTCCATTTCGATGCCGTTGGCACCGCCGCCCTTGCTCACCACAAACATCTGGTAGAAGGCAATGAACAACGAGCCCAGGCCCAGCACCGCCAAGCCCGCAACGCCCATGCCCATCACCGAGCCTCCCGAAAACGACACATTTAGGGCCTTGCTCAGGCTGGTGCGCGCAGCCTGAGCCGTCCGGACGTTAGCCTTGGTGGCAATTTTCATCCCGATAAAGCCAGCCAGCGCCGAGAAGATGGCGCCAATGATGAAGGCTATGACAATGACCGGGCTGGACTTTTCGCCCGTGCTGCCCAGATAGAACAAGAAGGCCGAGGCAATCAGGCCGAAAATGGCCAGTACTTTGTATTCAGCTTTTAGAAAGGCAATAGCGCCGTCGGCAATGTAGCCGGCAATGGTGCGCATTCGGTCGTCGCCGGGGTCCTGGCGGCTCACCCAGCCCGAACGGACCCAGGTGTAGACCAACGCCAGCACGCCCAGCGCGGGCACTGCGTAAAGAACATTCATCATAGAGCGGTGAAAAGAAGATGGGAGTTAGGTTGGGAATGAGGCATTTGGGTGGGTAAAATAGACTTTATTGGCTAATCCTCAACCTGCCTTCACTAAATCCCAGCTGGTATTCTTCGGGCTGGCAGCCAGCTACATCCTGTTTCGGCTATCTGCAAACGCAAAAGAGCCGCTCCGGTGGTCCGGAAGCGGCTCTTGGCAATGGTTTCGGGGGTGCTGGGACTACCTGACTACAACCGGCGCATCAGCTCCTGATATAAGGCGAGCATGCTCGCTATGTCGCGCTTGTCCACAATTTCGTCGGGCGAGTGCACATTGTCTTCGGGGGCCCCAATAAAGCACCAGTCCCAGGGCTGGGCGCCGTGCTGCAGTTCCTTGGCATCGGAGCCGCCGCTGCCTTCTACTTCCAACTGGTGCGGAATGCCGGCGGCCTCGGCAATACGTCGGATACGCTCCACGTAGCTGCGCCGCGGAATCAGGGAGTCGCGCAGGGAAATGGCTACTCCCTGACCAGGATGCACGCCCTCCGTCACCCAGGTAATGTCCGAAATGAGAGCCTGCCGCACACCGTAGGTTTCGTAGATATGTTTGGCCAGATAGGCCACGGACCCACCGCCGTGCTCTTCCCAGCAGCTGAAGACGACAATGCCGTTTTCCAGCGTTTCGCAGAGGCGCAGCGCGTTCCAGACGCCCAACCGGTTGTCGAGATAGCAGCTCTGAACGGTCGTTTCCGTTTCACGGAAGTCGCACTGAAACGTGAGTTCAGTTCCGCGGTCAATGTCGCGGGTGAACTCATATGCAGGCTGCCCGGTTTCCTCATCAATGACCAACGTACACTCAATTGCCCCCTGCGAATCGTGGCCAACCAGCTTGGTGCCGGTTTCCATCACAGGCCCTCCGATACGCACCAGTTGCCGGCCATAGCGCACCGTGAAGCCGATGCTATCCAAATGGGCAAATACGGCAGTACGGGGGGCACCAAAAACCAGAATAATGCAATCCTGCCACCCATCACCATCGAGTACGACAGGCGTTACCCGCCAGGTAGGGCTTTCAGCACGGATGTGCTTTAATAAGAATTGAGTAAGTGCGGCTTCGTTTCCAGCAGGGGCCGGTATACGGCAAAGGGTATGTAAAAGCTCCATGATTCACCTATTATTTGTCCAAAACTAGGATAAAAGTCATACTTTAGCCTTTCCGTTGGGCGGTGCGTAGTGAAGTAGAATCCGGCCGCACCGGCAAGCAAACGTATCTATGATCCTTCGACTCCGATTTATCCTGTTGCTAATGTTGTTGCCTTTCCTGGCGCAAGCTCAGCAGCCTGATACTACTCGTACCCCTATTCGCAATATCGAAACCGAAAATGTGGACGTGCTGCCTAACGCCGTTGATACCAAAGGCTGGCTGCTGCTTGACAAGGATATTCAGACGGAACTGGAGGGCGCGGTACAGAACCTATACAACTGCCGCTACGAAAAGGCCGAGAAGCAATTCCGCTCCCTGCGCCGCCGCTACCCTAACCACCCGATGCCCTATTTTCTGCTGGGCCTAAGCCAATGGTGGAAAATCGTTCCAACCAACATCAAGACCAAGCAGTACGATAAGCTCTTCTTCGCCTACATGGATTCGTCCATTACGAAGGCAGAAGCACTGTATGAGGCGGATAACAAAAACTATGAAGCCTGCTTTTTCCTGGCAGCGGCCTATGGTTTTGATGGCCGCCTGAATGCGGAGCGCAGCAACTGGCCGAAAGCTACTGTCAGCGCCAAACGTGCCCTCAAATACCTTGAAATCAGCAAAGAAGCCAACGGATTAAGCCCAGAATTTCTATTTGGGCAGGCCCTTTTCAACTATTACGCCGTCTGGATTCCGGACAACTACCCGCTGCTGAAGCCTGTGCTGCTACTGTTCCCCAAAGGCAACAAGCAACTGGGCCTACAACAACTGCGCAACGTGGCCGACAACGGATTTTACGTGGGCCCGGAAGCCAAAGTCTTTCTGATGCGCATCCTCAACAATGAGGAGAACAACCCGGAAGCCGCCATGCCGCTGGCACGCAACTTGGCCAAAACTTACCCCGACAATGGGTACTTCCAGCGCTTCTATGCGCTGCTGTGCTTCAATATGGGGGAGTTTCGGGAGAGTGAGCGGGTAAGCCAGGAGATTCTGACGAAGCTGAACCAGGGCATGCCTGGCTATGAAGGAATCAGTGGCCGCTACGCCACCTACTTTCTGGGCTGGCTAATGCAGAACCGCTATAAAGATCTGACTAAAGCCAAGGACTACTACCAGCGCTGCATTGTATTTGCCGAAAGTACCGACGAGACAAAAGGCGGTTTTTATCTGCATGCCAACTACAATCTGGCCCGCATTGCGGAGAAGGAACGGGATTTAGGAACTGCCCGCCGCTATTACTCCGTTGTACGGGAAATAGCCGACAGCAAATCCGACCAGTACCGGGAGGCTAAGGCATTTCTGAAAAAGAACAAGAAGTAGCCTTCCCGCATGGATTTAAAAGACCTGCTGCTCACTCCGCTGTATCTGGGGCTGATTTATGCGCTGGCCTTTGCCGTGCGTCCGCGGGTTACAAACCTATACACCCGCAAATACTTCATTCCGGCCCTCAGCTTGAAGCTAGTGGGTGCCATTGCGCTGGGCCTCATCTACCAGTTTTACTACAGCGGCGGAGACACATTCAACTACTTCATCCACTCGTCGGTGATGTATGATGCCTTCGGCGACTCCTTTGCTGTGGGCATGAAACTACTAACCAGCGACGGGGAGCGGCTGCCGGAACTGGCTAAATACACCTCCCGCATGTTCTGGTGGGAGCCTGGATCTACTGAGTTAGTTATCGTTCGGATTGCTACGGTACTCGGGATGCTGTGCTTCAACACCTACACCGTAGTAGGTCTGTTCTTCGCCTGCATCAGCTTCAGCGGCATGTGGGCCATGTACATGACCTTCGCCAAGATTCGGCCGCAGGTGTATCAGCAGTTGGCTATTGCTGTTTTCTTTATTCCCTCGGTATTCTTCTGGGGGTCCGGGTTGATGAAGGATTCTTTATGCCTCGGGGCGCTGGGCTGGATATTTTATGCCTTTTACCAAGGCGCCATTCAGAAGAAGCGGCTGCTTAAGTCTGTGCTCATTGGTAGTCTGGCGGCCTACATGCTCTATATTACTAAGGTCTATATCCTGCTGTCATTTCTTCCGCCAGCCCTTATATGGATATTTAACGAGAACAGCCAGCGAATCAAAAACCGCTTAGTGCGCATGATAGCCAAGCCATTTTTGATTGGAATAGGAGCTGTGGCGGCCGTATTTGCCATGGGTAACCTGACCGAAGGCGACGAGAAGTACGACATCGACAAGATTGGAGAAAGAAGCAAGATTACAGCTGACTACCTGTACGAAGTATCGGTAAAGCAGGAAGGCTCGGCCTATAATCTGGGGGAGCAGGATGGTACTATCGGTGGGATGGTGAAGCTTGCGCCTCAGGCCATTATTGTTGCATTGTTTCGCCCCTTCCTCTGGGAAGCCAAGAACCCGGTAATGCTCCTGTCGGCACTGGAGGCGACGTTCTTTCTGGTGTTTACCCTGCGCATTCTTTTCAAGGTAGGTGTGGCGCGGTTCTTCGGAGCCATTGCCGGCACACCAGTCCTAATGCTCAGCTTTATTTTCGCCTTAGTTTTCGGAGCTTCGGTAGGCATTATCTCCAACAACTTTGGCACGCTGGTGCGCTACAAAATTCCGCTCATTCCTTTCTACGTAGCAGCCTTGTATATCCTGCAGGATGTGAGCGGAGCCGGTAAGCCCAGTAAAGGGCGTACGATAGCACGCCGCCGGTTAGCTACTACTTAGCCCTTAGCGGGTACCCGTACGTCGGCGGTTGCTCACATACTCCGCCAGTGTGGGGTGCGACCACAGCTTTGACACCCCTTCGGGAGCCGGCTTCAGTTGGATTTCTCCGTACAGGGCATCACGCACGGCCTGTTTGAGCAGCGGCAACCCGGCCGCCAACTGTAACAATGGATAGGTCACGAAATTATCTTCAGCAGTAGGCTGAATCAAGGCCTGGGCAATGATAGCACCGGTATCAATGCCGGGGTCTACTAAGTGCACCGACACGCCGCAATGTTGCGGGTCGTTGTTAGCCAGCGCCCAGTAGCCCCCGTGTACACCCCGATATAGGGGTGTGATACCGGCATGCGTGTTAATGAACTTGCAGGGCACACTGGTCAGCACTTTTTTAGAGATGATGCGCGTGCCGTTCACTACGATGACGTCGGGCTGCAATGCCTGCAGCTGCTCAATGCATTCTGGCGCATTCACCGACGCTACCCGAATCACCCGGTCCTCGGGCAAAGACTGGTCATTGAGGTGCGCCTGCTGCTTAATAGCCCGCATACGCCCCTGCGACGCTCGGCTCAGGGGTGTAGCAATCAACAGTTTGAAGAGAATCTGACCGGCAACCGTGGCGTAGCCCAGCTTCTCGGTGCGGCGCTTGAGCAGCTGCTTCTGGCTAACGGGCGTTTCCACGATAATGCGGTGCACGCCAAACTCAGCATCCAGGGCATGAAACAGAATATCCGTAGACTCACCGGGACCAGCCAGGATTACGATTTTCTTTGCGGAAGCGGGAGTTGAATTCATGAAGCGGTAACGGCAGATGAACGGCTTTGGAGCTCGGTGGCCAGGTCGCCCATAGCCTGGCTTTCCATGCCATAGGTAGCGTGCAGGTAGCGGTAGTGCTCGGCAATGCGACGCAATACGGCCATATTCTGCGGAATGTTCACCCCGAAATTGTGCGGATGCCACCACAAATGGAATACCTGCCCGTGGCGCGCAGCATATTCCATCCCGCTCAGGATGCGCCGCAACCGCAGCCCTTCTAGCGCCTGCAGCCGCCCCGACCAGGGCCGCAGGAACCGGCTAGCCGGAATATTATAGGGAAACTGACGAGCAATGTCATCCAGCGTGTGGCAGTTGGGGCCTGATAGATCCACGTAGGCATCGAGCAGGCGGGCACCACGCTTGTACAGACTTTGCTGCTCCTCGCTGCGCTCCTTGTAAATCCAGGAGCTTTCATTGCCACGGTAGCTCGTAATGCCCAGTTCTTCACAGATGGCAATGTACTCGGCGTTATACTGGTTGCGCGGAAATACTAAGCTTTGCAGGGTCATGCCCTGCTCCTGCGCCACCTGCACCGCCGCCGTCAGGTCGGCCCGGAACGACTCGGCGGTTTGGCCCCGCTCAAGGCAATAGTAGTGGCAGAAGGTATGTGTAGCCATTTCCTGGCCGGGCGTGCGCCGGATCTGCTCAATGAGCGAATGGCCGAAATGATACTGGTCGACGGCTTCACTCTCCCCTACCTGATCCATTACCAAGTAAGGCGATAGGTTGGAATCGGCGTACTGAGGCCGCACCTCGGGCAGATGCGCCAGCATTTCGGCTTTCGTGCGAAAGAATAACAGACCCACAGTGGCCCAGGTCACGCGCAGCTCAAACTCCGCAAACAGCGCCAGCATAGCCGGAATGGCCTGCCGCACGCCCAGCAGGTTTTGCCCGTATTGGTCCAGGGTCTGCTGGTCGCGCACGCCCCAGTTGATTTCAAAGTCGAGAGAAATGACGAAACGGCCTTTCTCCTGCCCCTTGCGCATTGGTTGCTGTGTCATGGTAGGGCGCGCTTAGCTAAACAGGGCCAAAAAATTCTCCTTATTGGACAGCACCGAATAGCGCTCCACAATGGTGCGGCGGGCGGCGGCTCCCTGCGTGGCCCGCAGGTCTTGGCTGACCAGCAGCTGGCGCAAGGCAGTGTACCATTGCTCTGGCGTGTCGCACACGAAACCGTTGGCGCCTTCCTGCACCACTTCTGTGTTCATGCCAACCGGCGACACCAGCGCCGGCATACCCAGCGACATATACTGCAAGGCTTTGAACGCACATTTTCCGCGGGCCCATGGGTCATCTACCAGTGGCATCAGCCCCAAATGAAACTGGCTCAGATCAGCTATTTCCGTGTCTTTGCGCCAAGGAGTATAGGTGAGGCTCTTCAGCCCCTTGTAGTTCGATGGCTGATTGGAAATGACACGAAACTCGAAGTCATAGCCTTCGCGCTCCAACCGCTCCAGCACCGGCCACACCAGATCCAGGTGGCGCAATGTGGTGTGTGTGCCGGTCCAGCCGATGATAGGGCGCTCGGGCGTGTACTGGTCGCGGATGCGGTTGTGCAGGTGTTCGGTGTCGAGGGTGGTTGGGTTTATCAACGAGTTGGGGTTGAACTGCAGGGCATAATCGCGCAGATACGAATTGCCGCAACTCACCTTGTACGCCCACCGGCAAATCTGACCTACTTTTTGCTGCCACTTCAGTCCGCTGATGAACGTCTGCTCGCCAGCCGGGTCTTTCATCCAGATGGCGTCGTCAAAGTCGTAGATTATCTTCTTGCCCAACACTTTGGCAATAATCCACTCAAATACCGGCGGCCCAATGGGCGAGGCTTCGCGGTGAATGAACACGTAGTCGTAGGACGGCACGGTAAAGAGCAGGAAAAACCGCCGTACAAATCCGGCGAGGATGCCCAGTACCTTTGCCAGCGTATGGCCTGGCTTATAGAGAATAGCCCAAGTATCGTCTGAAAGAAAAGGAGCCAGCTTGTACGACCAGCCCTTTTCCGTCAGAAAATGCAGGTACTGCTCGAAGCGGAAGCGTTGGGAGGGTGCCTTACCGGAAGGGTAAGGAATCAAAAACAGAATGCGCATAGGAAGAAATAAGGCGGACCAGCGACAGGCTATCGGCCCGGCTACTGCTGATAGAAAGCCAGCACTTCGCGCACGATACGCTGCTGCTCGGTTTCGTCCAGTTCCACATACAAAGGTAGCCGAACCAAACAATCCGCGTATCGGTCGGCTCGGGGAAGCGCACGGCCATCATGGCGAGCAGCGTAATAAGGGCTGCGGTGCAACGGCTGATAATGAAAGATGGCCGCTATTCCTCGCGCTTTGAGGTGCGTTATCAAGGCCGTGCGCTCCGGTAACGAACGGCATACGAGATAGTACAGGTGGCCGTTATTGGTGGCGTATGACGGCAGTATGGGCAGCTCTACTCCCAGCGCTGCCAACGGTTGCAGCGCCGTATGGTAACGCTGCCAGATGGCGCACCGCTGCGCCTGAATAAACTCCAACGCCTCCAGCTGCGCCCACAGAAACGCCGCATTGATGTCAGCTGGCAGAAAAGAGGATCCAATGTCCATCCAACTATACTTGTCAACCTCGCCTCGAAAGAAGGCCGCCCGGTTGGTGCCCTTCTCCCGCAGAATTTCGGCCCGACTCACCAGCAACGGGTCGTTGATGGCGAGCAAACCACCTTCGCCACCAGCTGTAACGTTCTTGGTTTCGTGGAAGGAAAAAGCACCCAGTGCGCCTAGTGTGCCCAGGGGCTGGCCCTGGTAGTAGCTATTGATGGCCTGCGCAGCATCCTCCACCACCGCGAGGCTATGCTGCTCGGCTACTGCTAGCACAGTTGCCATGTCGCAGGCGGTACCGGCGTAGTGCACCGGCACGATGGCGCGGGTGCGCGGCGTGACCAGCGCCGCCAGCGCCGCGGCATCCAACGCCGGAGAATCGGGAGCGCAGTCCACAAAGACCAGATTCGCCCCGCGCAGCGCAAAGGCATTGGCCGTCGAAGAAAACGTGAAGCTGGGCAGCAGCACTTCGTCGCCGGGCTGAATGTTGAGCAGCAGCGCCGCCAGTTCCAGCGCATCGGTGCAGGAAGTAGTGAGCAGGGCCCGGGCCGAACCAAGGTGCTGCTCGAACCACGCTTCGCAGCGTCGGGTGTAGGCTCCGTCGCCGGAAATCTTGCCGGAACGCACTGCTTCTTCGATGTAGCGGGTTTCGGTTCCGACGAAGTACGGCTTATTGAACGGGAGCATGGCGGAAGATGGCGCGAGCTACAAAGCTAGCAGAATGCCTCCTGCTTTGATTTTGGAATCTGCTGTGTAGCCTGAGCCTTGGCTTACTGCATCCAACTACCGCCGCCGGGCTGGCACGCCTACATAAGTCCCCGGCTCCGGCAAGTTGTCGATGACTACGGTGCCGCCGCCAGTGCGCACATCGGCCCCCAGCTTCAGCGAATCAATAACCGTGGTGCCAATGCCCAGAAAGCACCGAACACCTACCTGCACCCGGCCCGCCAGCCGCACGCCCGGCGCCAGCAGCGTATGCGCTCCAATGTGGGTATCGTGTGCCACAATGCAACCCGTATACAGCAATACGTTGGCATCCAGCCGCACATTCAAATCAAGGACGCAGCCGGGTGAGATGAATACGCCCGGCCCTAGCACTACACTGGAATCGACGTAGGCGCTGGCATGCACGAACCCTCCGAAAGGCAATCCGGCTGCTTGTAGTTGCTCGAATAGCTGTTGGCGCCGCCCCATATGTTCATAGCCAACGCCCAACAGCAGCTCATCAAAAATACCTGAGGTATACGCCTGAGCAGCGGCCGAAGTAGTCCCTAGCACCGTTCCGCCGGCCGTAGCTCCTACGGGCAGCGTATCGTCGAAAAACCCCGCGACACGCCTGCCCTGCTGCCGCAGATGCTGCGCCAGTTGCTGGCCCAGGGCTCCGGCCCCGATTATAGCAACACGTGAATCAACTGCAGGCATGTGAAAGGCTAATCCAGGGTTTCCGCTTCCACAAAATTGGGGCGCCGGGTGGTTTTCAGGTTGATTCGGTGAATATACTCGCCCAGAATACCCATGCCCAGCAGCAGCAGACCTACCCCAAACCCAATGGCAATAATCAGGGACGCAAAGCCGGGCAGCAGATCATTGTAGACCAGCTTACGCACTAGAATATAGCCCGAATACAATGTAGTGAGCATAAATACGACTACGGACGCATAGGAGAGCATCCGGACCGGCGCATCAGAAAACGTGATGAAGATATTGAGCGAATGGCGCAGCAGCTTGCGGGCCGTGTAGGCACTTTGCCCCGCCGCCCGCGGCCCATGCGACACCGGCACGCTGCCTACATGGGCCGTTACCCACGTCAGGTAGCCATCCAGAAACGTATAGGAATTGCGCATTTCCAAGCAATGCCGCGCTACGTTGGCCTTCAGCAACCGGAAAGGCGAGTAGTCGGGATGCAAGTCGGGAATGCTGGAGCGCAGCAGCTTCCGCATCAGCCAGGATGCCAGATTGCGCGGCCCAGAGTGCCGGCGCGCTTCGTAGCAACCGTACACCACATCAAAATCAGCATCCTGCTGCCGCTGGATAAGCAGTGCAATATCGGCAGGTGCATGCTGCAGGTCTTCGTCAAGTGTTATAAAGAAACGACCACGCGCATGCCTAAAGCCACAAAGCAGCGCATTGTGCTGTCCGAAGTTCCGGGCCAGCCGCACAGCCCGCACCACATCGGGCCCCAACTCCTGCCGCAACTCCCGAATCACGCGCCATGAGTCGTCAGGTCCATGGTCGTGTACGAAAATCACCTCGTACGAATGCCCTTGCGCCTCGAAAAACTGCCGCAATTGCTGCGCCAACGGCCCAAGCGTAGCCTGCCCCTGGTACACGGGCACTACAACCGAGTAGTCAAGGGTCATAAGTCGGCAGGTTGGTTTGGGAAGGAAAGCATATAGCGCGAGGCGGCCGGACCTGCGTTTAGCAACAAATCCAGCACGCTCACGTGGTGCTCGAAAGAGCCATGTACTTGTGGGTATTCTGGATATCCTGCATAGCTCATCCACCTTAGGCCAAGGCCCGCCTGAGCAAACTGGTCGGCATCAAGATACACTCTTGCCGCCGGACCAGACACATATTCGGTACCACCGACAGCTTGTACCAGTTCGACCAGACGCGCTGTCCGGTCACCATGTACCTGAAAGTCAATGGAAGAATGCAGCCGCGTACGAATCCCGAGCAGTTCATTCAAGGCGCGAATGAAGCGCTGGTTTATCTGGCTCAAGAACTCGGAGTTTGGGCCGCAATACAGCTCCTGCAACTGTTCTTTGTACTGCTCAAAATACGCAGCGCGAGAGTAGTTCTGTGCGAGTGTGCGCCAGTGGCGTGCTCCCCACCCCAAATCATCCACTCGCGTTTCGCTGATTTTTTGCGCCAGCTGCTCTTGCCGTACCGGAATGGTGAGCCATTGCACGCCCTGCGCCGTCTTGATGCGGTTGCGGTTGCGCCAGTCGTTTTTGGTGTACTGCACCTCATCATAAAAGATGAAGTCATCGACGCTGTTCAGCAGGTCGAAGTAGCCCTTCCAGGGAATGTAATTGGACTGCAGAATAGCTACTTTCCTGGTAGTTTGTGCTGAAACGCTGTTCCGCATGCTGCCACTCATGAAGGTCAGCTTTTCACGCGCTCCAGCACGGCGCGGAAGGCCGACTTCAGATTTTTGATCATCCCGCCGGCCCCTTCCGTATTCACGTACACTGTATTATGCTCACCGGCAATTTCTTCGGCCGGCCGGGTAGTAGTATAGTAATACGTAGCAAGCGACTTACGCGTGATATCGGCCGGCGTCGCCAACGGCTTGGGGTGGCCGTGAAACGATATTTCGTTGGTTTCGAAAATAACGCACCGGTTGAACAGCGGCGCTACATCGGCCAGCTGCTCCTTCTTGGCCATGTCCCACAGCTCCAGATACCCGTTATAGTCGGGCTGCCACTCGTGGTTCATGTACACGATGACGTTTAGGCGCCGATGATTCTTGGTAGTACGGTGGTAGTTGAAATCGACGTGCACATCCAAGAATGCGCCGGCAATTGATTGGTGCAACCCGCCGCCGAATAACTCAGGGTCGCTAATCAGCTCCGTAATTCCTGTAATCTGCTCCAGCAACGCTAGAAAGCGGGGACCATTTAACTCGGCGAAAACCTGGCGAAACAAAAGCTGATCGTCGCCGAATTGGGTGCAGGAGAATTTATTCTGCTGATTGATATAGGTAGTCCCATCCCACTCTCCACGTGTGACAGGCGGGTAAGCGGCCAGAATCTGCTCCGCTGACTCTGGCTGAAAAAGGCCGTCGTACACTAGAAAACGAAACGGGTGCTCTGGCGCGTTCCACTGCTTCTGCAACTGCGGCAATGTTGCCTGCAGCCGTTCAAAGTCAATCAATTCCTGTCCCATGCGCGTAGCTGCTGTAGTCAGTTCCAGCTGGAAGTTCCAACCAGTAATTCAAAAATACGCATTACAGCATATTGTCAGCCGTTTTTAGCGGTCAAAAAAAGCCGCATATGCCTGCCGGGCCCGGTCAAGGGAGCGGTAGTGCGCCGCTAGTTGGCTGGTTTGCTCCCGGTAATCAGGCTGACGCAAAATGCCGGCCACGCGTTGTATGGCGGCCGGAATGCTGGCAGGCTGTAGCACGTTGAAGATGGCTCCTCCGCCTTCCTGCTTAATAATGTCGCTGTCGTCGCCTACGCCCTCGGTTAGTACCACTGGCAGGCCGCTGGCCCAGTACTCCCCTACTTTAATGGGCGAACAGAACTTGCGGCACTCGGCGGGCTTAATTGGCGCAAAAGCAAAATCAGCGGCCGATAGATAGCCGGGCACCTCGTGGTGCGGAGCCTTGGTCACGAAGCTACGTGTGCCATCCAACCCTACCGCTTTCAAATTGGCTTGCACCTCTTGCAACGGATTAGGTGTGAGCACAATCAGACGGAAGGCGTCTCCAAAATGCTCCGCCGCCGCTCGAAACAGGTCATAAGCCTCCTGGTCGTAGTAAATATCACCGAACTTACCCACGTAAATTCCCACCACCGCATCAGCAGGAAACCCCAACTGCGCGCGCACCTGAGCCCGCTGGCTCACGTCATACTTGAAATCGGTTAGATTGACGGAACAGGGAACTGTCACGATACGGCCCGATGGCACGCCTTCCTGCATGAGTTGACGCCGGTAGTTTTCTGCCACCGGCATCAGGCCCAGCGCCAGTTCCTTCTGCTTCTTCTCCCAGTACCGCTGAAACAAATAGCGCGGGTCGAACCGCTGCCATACCCCAGACTCGAGCATATAGTCGGCATGAGGCTCAAACGACTCGACGTAGAACGGCAGCTTATTCTGTTTCCAAACCAAGTACGCCAAGGCGCCGGCTGGTGCACCACGTGCCAGCAGAAAGTCGCTACGATGCTCCGCTGCCAGCTGTATTAACTGCTTGGGGAAACGCAGGAAATCATCAGTTTTCGTTATCAGCACGTTGCGCCCTGGCTCCGATACCAGCGGTGCATAGGTTATTTTATCAGTATTGAATGAAGGCTGAAATACGGGGGCCGCTCCATTGCGCTCAATGGTTACCAGCAGAATACTCTCCACATCGGGGCGCTGCTGCAAAATCCGCAAGTGCGGAAACACAGTTGATATCGTGAGTGGGTCGTCTAGTCCCCAATAACTCAAAAATAGAATGCGCATGCGAGCAGAAAAATAGCAGGAGAAAGGGCAGTGATGGAAGATTAGGCGCGGATAATTTTCAACCACTCCACGGCCTTCAGACCAATCAGGCAGCGAACTAGCAAAACTGCAGCCTGCTTACTGGGCAGATGAGGAGCGGCCCGTCGTGCAAACTGCAATGCTTCGCCTCTGTGGTTATCGGCGTAGGCATGAATGGCACAAAGGTAATACACCCGCCCCGTGAGTATCTGCTGCTGCTGTGGCGTGAGTCTGACTCGGGTCAGCATCCAATCTAGTGCCAGCTGCAGCTTGCGCACCAGCGCCGTGTTGTCGGAGCGCATAGAGCGGCTGTCGTGGTCGTTCATAGTGAGCGTCACGGCATCTACGATGTATACCCGGTCTTGCTGCATGTTCTCCAGCATGAACATCCAGTCCTCGACGGCGGCATAGCGGCGGTCCTCCTCAAACTGATGGAGACTAGGATTTTCGCGCCGCACACAGATGTTGCAGGCCAGCGCGTTACCTCGAACAAAGAATTCAAGCCCGTACCAACCTTCGGCCAGACGTACCATATCACTGTCAGCACGCACTCCATCCCGGTCAAAGTCATACTTTGTCGCAATGAAGTTGGGCTTCAACTCCTGAATCTTTGCACGCAACGTAGCAAGGTGCGCAGGATGAAACAGGTCGTCGGAGTCCAGAAAGATGACGTATTGGCCTTTGGCACGCGCTAGGCCGTAGTTGCGAGCTGCCCCCCGTTCCCCATTGGCTTTGGGCAGGTAATGTATGCGGGAATCGATTACGCCTGCTACTACCTGCTCTGTGTTGTCAGTACTGCCGTCATCTACCACCAAAACTTCCCACTCGTTAAACTCCTGATTGAGCACAGAACGGAGTGTAGCTTCAATGAAGCTGGCCCGGTTGTAGGTGGGAATAACGATGCTGAAGAAAGGAGTATTCGCCATAAAGTAGTTCAGCTTGTTTAGTCTACAGCTAAATTCCTGCAGATGCGGGTTACTTGGTTAGCGTTCCTCGCCTGTGCGCAGGTTTTACAGGTGCCGAGTTAGAATAGCCACTGCTCCAAAGCCAATCGGCTACCTTTCAATAGCAGTAGTGTAGCGCCTACAATAAGAATAGTCCGCAGTGCGATTCGTATTACAGGCAGCTTTAACAATGAAAGCACCTGCAAATCTATCAGGAACGTAGCCAACAGGCTACCTAGGCCAAACAGCAGTAGCGCCAGATTTAGGTCGTGATAGTACAAACCGATACCCAGACCGATGCCCCGGGCTACGAGCAGGAAAATATTGCTGTATAAGATATAGCGCTGCTTGTTCATCACCGTGTAAATCGGTGATGTAGCCTGCGACATTAGTTTGAACACGTAGTAATATCCCAAATAACCGGTATAGACACCAGCCATTTCCCAACGCGCACCAAATACAAATTTAAAGAGCACATCACCGTACACCGTGATAACACCGAAAGGTATCAATCCCAAATACAATAGCTTGTAATACAAGCTTAACGTAATGGTAGGTAGCCGCTCAGGCTCGTTGTTATAGGTTTCGGTAGCTTTTTGCCAGAAAACCGGCAGGATAGCGCTGCCAATCAGATTGATGGGAATTTCCAGTAGCCCTACCGAAAAGGAGTACAGCCCTACCGGAGTTGAGCCGAAACCTGTTGTTAGCGCAAAAATGGGGAGTTGCGTAGACAGTACGTTTATAAAACTGGCAGGAAGGAAGTAAAACGGAAATTCCCGGTACTCTACCGCTACTTCCTTCACCCGCTGCCACGAAAATGTTTGCCATAGCATGCCCAGTGAATGCCGCAGCGAGCCCGCCACCAGACTTACGGTACTGGTTAGACGGTTGAACATTTCTCCCAGCAATAGGCCTACCACATTACCTCCTACCAGCAGGCCATAGCCGATTGTAAAGCCCCGTCCGGCCAAGGCCGTCGTTACGTCTACAGTAGTACGCTTGACGAACTGCTTCTCACGCATGTACCAGGCACTCATGATGTTATTCAGGTTGAACAACAGCAGAATGACTGGCAAGGTATAGAACCAGTTGCCGAGTGCCTCCACCTTCAGATAGTGTAGGATAGCAGGTCCGCCTACCAGTAGTCCACCAGCCAGCAACAAGCATGTGCCGAAAGAAAGAACTACCGTCAGCTGTACCAAACTGATAAATTTCTCCTGCGTCTTGGGCTGCAGAAAGGCCGCCGTATACGTGAGCGTGGCTATCATGCTCAGGTTGCTGGCCAATGAATTGAATACGGCAAACTGCCCGTACGCTGCTGGCAGGTAAATGCGTGACATCACTGGCGTCAGCAGAAACCCGATGGCCGTTACTGCAGCGGAGCCCGACAGGGTTACGGCAAAATTCTGCGCAAACGACCCTTTCCGGAGCAAAGGCTCTAGTAAGGGTCGTATCAGTTGTTGAATGCGTTGTTTCAAAGAAATCGGGGAAAGACCAGTGTCTTAGAGCTCAAATACTTTACTGATGTCACTTTGACGATAGATAAACTTAACTGGGCGGCTGGCATTGTGCGAGGCCAGAAACTTATCACACACCTGAAAAGCAGCCGAAATAGGGTCCTCACCCGCAACGGGTACATAGCCTGTGGAGAAGCTCTCCGGGTTTTGATACTGCTTCCATCCCATTCGCTCGAACAAGGCTCTTTTTGCTGGCCGAATAGGCCGCTTAGCCGCTTCAATCGTGGCGCGGACAGTATCACCCAGACTACGCTGGGGCTTTTTAGCGACATAGAAATTATGAATGCGGTTGTACTCAGCCATGCGCTTTTCCTCGCTCATCCGATTGAAGTTGCCGTTTGGGTTGCTGATGTGCATACTCAATACGGCCGTACACCATGCTATATTAATGTTCAGGCTGGTGATACGATAGATAAAATCCAAGTCAACTAATACTACACCAGTATAGAACATGCCGGTGAGCGGCAACGCAGAGCGACGCAGTAATAGTGGCAAGGCAATCATCCAGAAAGGCTCCTTATGCTCAAGCCAGCGCTGAAAATCCTTGGCAGGATCTTCTTTGACGCGCACATAAGTCATGTCTTCGGATTGTAGGGCAGCATTATATCCTACTACCACATCAATTTCGGGGTGCTCTAGCATGAAAGTAGCAGCCTCTCGAATAGCAGGGTAATGGAACGCATCATCGTCGGTGATGACCTTGATAAGTTCACCACGCGCCATGAGCATGCACTTATTGAAGCCATGGGCCTCCCCTTTGTCACGCTCAGATATAAACTGCTGAATCTGGCCGGCCTCATACAGACCGCGCAGATATTCGGGCGTGCCGTCTTTGCTGCCGCCATCCGCTACTACTATTTCCTCGTCCGGCTGACGGGCTGCAATCAACCGTTCCAGTACGTGTTTCAGGTACGGCAGCTTGTTATAGGTAGTGAGAATGTAGGAGATTCGGTAGTCCGCCATGAGTTGAGCAGTAAAAATGCAAGAGAATACTAGTGGGAAGAATTAAATGTTGAAGAACATACTACCCTCTACGCCTCCTGACAGAGTGGTCGAATTACCTGCTCAACCAAGCTAGGGTCCGCCGTAATATCAGCATAGTTGTGCTCCACGTCAGGCGGCGAGCCCAGCTTTGAAGGCACCAAAGAGTAATGCACTCCAATACTACTGGCCATAGACAGGTAGCTCGGATTGATGTACGTTTCGCTCAGCATTTCAATAGCGTGCGTCCCAGGTGTCATAAACAGCACGTTGGTCATGTTTGCTCCGTGAATGCCAATGAAGATGGCAGCTTCGTACATGGTACGGACCTGCTCCGCAAAGCTCATTTCCTCGAAGTACACTGTTTCAAATCCGTAGCGTTCCAATACGTTCAGAACTGCCGGTTCATTGACAAGATGGCGCCACTGTTGACGATTTCTTGACACATATATCCGGCGAGTGGCCTTTTTCTTTGGATCGAGTCCGCTCTCGAAATGCTGCATCACGGCTTCCCGTACCTCCCGTACCAACGAAGGCACCATGTAACCGTGGCGGCCCGGCCGCACCGGCATCCATAGGTCGCTTACATGGACCAACTCCCCAAGCGCAATACTATAGGTATGAGTAAAACCTAACGCCTGCACTGTCTGCTTGATGTATTCCGGCGGATTAGGCCCAGGCAACAGGACTAAACAATCTGGCTGAAGCTTACGCAACAGAGCTAGACGAGGCAGTACTTCGGCTATCCAGTGGAAATAGTTGCCAGACCAGCTATCAAACGCCAACCCAACTGGCCCCGATTCCAATTCAGGAACCTGACGGCGCTTGAGCTGTCGAAGCAAAAACGTACCAGAAAACTCAAGCTCTAATTGCGGCTGTGGCAAGCTTGGAGCAAAGACCCGCATGTTCTTCACAACGGTTCCATGCCACGCCACATTCACATTATTCAAACGGTACAGCAGTTGCCTGAAATTAGGCGTAACTTCTTCAAATACTTCTTGGTACGTTCGGGTAAATTCTGCCGGAACCATAGCCGTGTTAACCGGCGCCGGGCACACAGCATCTGCAGGTACGGGTGCTAATTCGTGCACCTCAACAGGCAATGGACCACTAACGGACCGGCCCAGCCTGCCTAAGAATCGGTCAACAACCCGCTTAGCCCGCTGATAAGAACTGGGACGAGGGCGAGGAGGAGTAGCCATGGCATACGAGGCAAAAAATCATCCGCGTCCGGCTGGTCGCCGGACGCGGATGCATAAAAAACGCAAGAACAACAGCCTGTACGACTGACTGGTCTACTCGTGGTAGTTGAAAATCTTATGTCCGCCCTTCTTCAGATAGGCATCCCGCTTGAAAAGATGCAGGTCGGCCTGCATCATATCCTTTACCAGCGCAGGCAGGTCGTAGGTAGGCGTCCAGCCCAGTTTCTGCTGAGACTTGGTTGGGTCGCCAATCAGTAATTCTACTTCCGTAGGACGGAAATACTGAGCATCCACTTCCACTACCACCGTGCCTTCTGCTACCTGATATTCCGGATTCGTGCAGCGTACAACGCGGGCTCTTTCTTCAGCGCCTTCACCTTCAAAGGCCAGTTCGATACCCACCTCTTCAAATGACATCTTTACGAAGTCGCGAACAGTGGTGGTAACGCCAGTTGCAATGACGAAGTCTTCCGGCTCGTCCTGCTGAAGGATGCGCCACATGGCATCAACATAGTCTTTGGCATGCCCCCAGTCACGCTTGGCGTCCAGGTTGCCCAAGTAGATCTTCTGCTGCAGGCCCATAGCAATACGAGCCGTTCCACGCGTAATTTTGCGCGTTACGAAAGTTTCGCCACGTAGCGGGCTTTCGTGGTTGAACAAGATGCCATTGCAGGCAAACATGCCGTAGGCTTCGCGGTAGTTAACCGTAATCCAATAGCCATACAGTTTGGCTACAGCATAAGGAGAACGGGGGTAGAAGGGAGTCGTTTCTGACTGCGGCACTGCCTGCACCAGGCCATACAGCTCTGAAGTGCTGGCTTGGTAAATACGCGTCTTTTTCGTGAGCCCCAGAATCCGAACAGCTTCCAAAATACGCAGTGTTCCAATACCATCCGCATTGGCCGTGTATTCAGGCGTGTCGAAGGAAACCTTCACGTGCGACATAGCCCCCAGATTATAAATCTCATCGGGCTGAATCTCTTGGATAATCCGGATCAGATTCGTGGAATCTGACAGGTCACCGTAGTGCAGTTTGAACCGCACGTTCTGCTCATGCGGATCTTGGTATAGGTGGTCAATACGGTCCGTATTGAAAAGAGACGAGCGGCGCTTGATACCGTGAACCATGTAGCCTTTTTCCAGCAATAGTTCAGCGAGGTAGGCACCGTCCTGCCCGGTAATACCAGTCACTAAGGCTACTTTCATATGAAAAGTGTTGAGGTAGATGTCATTAGGAAAGCTATTCGCTGGTTAGCCTGAATAGCACTTTGTCTGTACGAAGGCGCAAAAGTACGCATTCGGTATTCCGCAAACAATTTGTTCGTTTCTCAAATCCTGCTAACTGACTGAGCTAAAGTTAACAACTTAGCCGACTGCATGCGTCCGACTTACGCATAATACGGTTGCAGAAGCTACAATTGCTGAGTTTGCTCAGTAGTTATAGCACTTTAGTTACCTCAGAATTCCGAGTAAGAAATTCAGTGGTATGTGCTTCATTATAAGCCTGCATAAATTGGTCTGCTATTTCGAAAGCGCGCGGAATGGCCTCTCCCTGAGGCGTCTCAGTGGTTATTGGCGGGCCGGTGTAACCAGTAGAAAGCGGTTTGTTCCCCTGATACTGCTCCCTTTTAAGCACATCAAACAGTTTACGCTTTATTGGCCTGATCGGTGCTTTCAGCATGTCTACCCATCCTGACTTATGACGAATAAAGTCGCTGAAGCTGTTGCTGATTGACTTGTCGTAGTAAAACCGCATCCGGTCCGCTTCTACGTCGCTGAAATTGCGTCCCTTGCCCTGATTCATCACCCGAAAATTACTCTGCGGATTTTCAATCCGGGTGCTGAGCATAGCCGTGCTCCACGCCAGGTTTACATTCAGGCTAGTAATTCGGTAGGTAAATTCGGTATCTACCTGTACTACCCCTGTATTAAATAGACCTGTCAGAGCTAAGGACTTACGCCGTATAATGAGTGGCAAGCCAATCATCCAGACGACTTCTTTGTGGTCTAGCCAGCGGCGAAAATTATCGGCTACATCGTCGTAGAGTGTAGCCTGGCTCAGGTTTTCTAGATGAATCAGCCCTGTATTGCCAGAAAGCACATCCACTTCCGGATGGGACAGCATAAACTGCTTAGCCTCCCGAATGGCCGGATAGCAGAACGCGTCATCATCGGTGACTAGTTTTATCAACTCACCACGCGCCATGAGCATGCATTTGTTGAAGCCGTGAGCCTCCCCTTTGTCACGCTCCGATACAAACTGCTGAATCTGGCCGGCCTCATACAGGCCGCGCAGATATTCGGGCGTGCCATCTTTGCTGCCGCCATCAGCTACTACTATTTCCTCATCCGGCTGACGGGCTGCAATCAGCCGTTCCAGCACCTGCTTCAGGTACGGCAGCTTATTGTAGGTAGTCAGCATATAGGACAGGGCATAATCCGCCATGAGTACAAAGTTTTAGGTGGTAGGAAGAGTTTCAGCCGGCTGTACTACAATATCGTAGCGGCGGGTGCCTATTTGCAGCCAAGGCTGCGAAATAGGCTCAAAGGTAGTAGCACGAATGAAACGCTCAATCTTCTCCTGTTCCCATTCCAATTCAACCTGTAGCCCATTGGGCTCCTCAAACTTGTAATACGCACCGCCCGCAGCTTGAGGACGGCGCGGCAGCGTTTCTCCCCGCATCAGATACCCTAAGGCTCTCTCAAATGCTTGTACACCTATTTCGCTGCACCGCATATATAAGGAGCGGGCGGTATCCGTCGGTAATACCGGTAGCCAATCTTCAAATATGATATCCCCTGTGTCAACTCCCTCATCTATGTAATGCGTAGTGACACAGGTTTCCTTTTCTTCATTAAGAATAATATTGGTAACAATGAAGCGCCCCTGATACTGCGGCAAATGCCCATAATGGAAGTTAATTACTTCCATGTTCGGCAAATCAATAATACTTTTGGGTATTATCCTGTCGCAGAAAGCGTTCAAAATTATTTCTATATTCTTTTCTCGAAACAAAGAAACTACTGACTCACTATTTAACGAGGAAACCGTGAGAACGGGAAACCCCATATCTTCGGCAGCTTGCAGAATAGATGGATTCCAGTCTGAGCCAACTTGGCCATCCGTACGCAGACCCATCACAAAATGCACATTGAAATTATCCCGGTATTTATCCAGAACTTTCAAACATTTATACCCAAGTATTCTACCACCTAAAAAGGCAATGTTTTTTTTTGATTGAGACATTTACTCCGCAAACTGAATTAGTGATTTGTAATACGCTATGGTTGCTGCTATACCGTCGGAGAATTCTGTGAATTGAAATTCAGGAAATACCTTTTTAAACTGGGTATCATCCATTACTTTTTTCAGCGCTCCATCCGGACGACTATGATCCCACCGAACCTGACCAGTAAAGCCTAAGGCACTCTGGATAATGTCGACCAGTTCACGCACACTTAGTCCACTGTTCTGAGCAACATTTATAGGTTCGCGCAACTCAGGTCGGCGGGGGGTAGCAGCAATGGTTAGCATCAACCGGGCCAAATCACGCGAAAACACCCATTCTCTAATTGCAACTCCTGTTCCCCAGACAGTTACTTCATTCTGATGCGTCTGCTGCGCCGTCAGAAACCGTGATATCAATGCATCTAGTACGGCTGTCTGGTTTGGATCGGACGAATCGTGAGGTCCGTACATATTAGGAACCAACAGATATATACTATTGATACCTTGGCTAATAGCAAAGCTTTGCCCTACTGACCAGATCAGACGACGTGTAGATGCAAAGGGCATTACGGTCTGGTGAACAGGTCCATCTTGCCATTCCTCCTCCTTGAAGAATTCAGCTTTTGCCGGGAAGGCGCAATTTGCTAAGGGATGTATGATAGTAGCCTTCGGGCACACTTTTGCCATGGCTTCATACACAGAAAGCGTCATACGCGAGTTGTCCACTACTACCGCCGACGCATTTTCGGTTACATAGTTGAAGCTGCCAACATGAGCCGCACAATTTATGATAATATCGGGCTGGGATGTGGCAAGAAATTCGACTACTTGCTCATAGTCACGCAAATCAACGCCCTGGCTTTTTGATGCTCCTTGGCACATCACTCCAGCCTGACTAAAAACTTCCAGTACGTTCTTTCCCAAAAACCCTGTATGACCTAGAACAGCAACTCTCATGAAATTTTGGCGAATTATTTTGCAGACTTATTAAAATTGTTTTTTATAAGACTTTAGCAAGTTTAATTACTTTCCTATTTTTAAATAATATCAGCTTATGAAATAAGTAAAGTATTCAGTAATCAATACCCCAGCTTTTTGGCGTACCCCAGCATTTTCTCACGTGGGCGCATCTTAATAGGGCGGGCCGGCACACCAACATATACAGTCCAAGGCTCCGTATCTTTGGTAACCAGTGAGCAAGCGCCAATTACGCTACCTTCGCCAATTGTCACATTGGGCATAATTACCACGCTAGTGCCGATACCGGAAAATCTACCACAACGAATTACGCCGTAGTCTACTGTATCCCGGTATTCATCCGGTACAGTGACACTAGTGAAACCGTCACCCATAAACCGGTCGGAGCCGCAGATGAGCCGGCTCCCAGATGCTATAGTCACGAAATCTTCTACGATGAGGGTGCTCTGGGCACCGCCAATGATGGTGAGATACGGCGACAGATGGGTATAGTCGCCGATTTGGGCAGCAGTAGTTAGATATACCCCGGAGTCTATGGCGACGTGGCTACCTACTGTTACTAAGTGGGGCCGCCGAATTTCTACGTTACCACTGATAAAGACATCTTCGCCACAGCTTTTCAGGAGGGAAGTGTCATATTGTGCCGATTTTAACGGCAGGTTTTGGTCAGCCATGCAGTTAGTTGTAGTGCAAAGGCGAGGCCACGAGGCAACAGGATCATTTCTGCTGTCTCGTGGCCTCGCCTTTGCTTAATACGGGAATACGGATTCGTAGTAGGCAATGGTATTAGCAATGCCTTGCTCGAACTCGGTGAACTGGAAGTCCGGAAATACCTGCCGGAAGCGGGTATCATCCATTACTTTTTTAGGAGCACCGTCGGGTTTGCTGTGGTCCCATACTACATTCCCCTTGTAGTCAAATTTCGACTGGATGATGTCAACCAACTCTTTTACGCTCAGGCCATCATTTTGGGCCACGTTGAGCGGCTGCTCCAGTCCGGTCCGGTCCGGTATCAACATAATTTCCCACACCAGCCGCGCAAAATCGCGCGCGTAGAGCCATTCCCGCACTGCAACCCCAGTACCCCAAATGGGCAGTTCGGCCTGCTTAATTTTCTCGGCTTTCACAAACTTCGACACCAAGGCATTCAGCGCGTGCGCCTTGTTAGGGTCCGTAGAGTCATAAGGACCGTACATGTTGGGAGTCAGCAGATTGATGCTGCGCACGGCATACTGCATCTGGAAGCTCTCCGCCACGGTCCAGAGCAAACGGCGAGTAGAGCCATAAGCCAGTACAGAACGATGAATATGACCGTTCCACCACTCTTCCTCCCGGTACAGTTCGGCGTTGCCAGGATAAGCGCAGTTGGCAAGAGGATTAATAACAATAGCCTGCGGACAAGCTGCTGCCACTGCTTCGTACATGCCCATAATCATACGCGTGTTGTCCGCAATGACCGTAGCAGCCTGCTCCGTTACGTAATTGAGGCTGCCTACGTGTGCCGCGCAGTTTACGACGAAGCGCGGCCGGTGCTGCGCCAGGAACTCCGTTACCTGTTTCGTGTCGCGCAGGTCAAGACCAGTGCTTCGTGAGGCTTCTACCGGCTCCACTCCATTTTCGCGCAGCACTTCTACCACGTTACTGCCCACGAAGCCATTGGCTCCGAATACAACTACTTTCATTTTACCTGTCATTCTTACCAGCCCTTCTTGATGGTGTCAATAATATACTCTACCTGCTCTGGTTGTAAAGCATCGTGCAGAGGCACATGAATCTGCGTTTCATCGAAGCGGCGCTGATTTACCAGTTCTTCCCGTTTGCCGCCAAACAGCGTATTCTTATCAATGCCGTCGTGAATGACCGAGCTGGCAATACCAGCTGCTTTGAGCGCCCGGATAAATTCCAGCCGGTTATCGACGTGGAACCCGAACAGCCAATGGGCACTTTCCCGGTCATCTTTATGGTCGAATAGCGTAACACCCGCCACATTCTGCAGTCCCTGCTGATACTGCTGCACCAGTTGGCGACGGTAGCTCATTCGCTCCTGGAAACCTTCGAGATTAGCTAGTCCTAGTGCAGCAGCATAATCACTCATGTGATACTTGTAACCTACGTCGGTAAGATCGTACACCCGCTCCCCAATCTCAGAAACCGGCGAATGAGCCCGGTCGATACCAAACCAGCGGCGGCGAAATACTTCCGTAGCAACGGCCGAATCTGGGCAGCACAGAGCACCACCATCACCAGTCGTCAGGTGCTTAATGGCCTGGAAGGAGAAACAGGTGTAATCAGAGATGGAGCCAATTGCCCGGCCTTTGTAGGTTGCGCCAGGCGCGTGTGCCGCGTCTTCAATCACTACGAGGTTGTGCTTGCGGGCCAACGCATGAATTTCATCTAAGTCGCAGGGATATCCCCCCCAATGCACAGCCATAATGGCCTTGGTACGGCTCGTAATCCGGCTCTCAATAGAGGCTGGATCAATATTACCGTTGTTGTACTGGATATCGGCGAATACAGGCGTAGCTCCTTCTTGCACAATAGCAATAGCCGAAGCTATAAAGGTCTGCGGTGCTAGAATTACTTCATCGCCGGGCCCGATGCCCGCTACCGCAACAGCCAAGTGCAGAGCGCTGGTGCCGCTGTTTAGGGCAGCCGGGTTGGACATTCCGAGGTCGGAGGTAAGGCGCGATTCGAACTCCTTTACCAGCTTACCCTCACTCAGGAACGTAGTAGTAAGCACCTCTGCCACCCTATCGTGAGCCGAAGGATGCACAAATGTGTTGAAAATTGGAATAGCTGCTGCGAAAGCGGGTGTGGCCATATGAGAAAAGGCAAAGAAGAAATGTTAATCAGAATTGGGGAAGCAGGTGACGCCTCCCATACGAACTTAATGCGGTTGGGTTAAGACCCCCGCCATCAGGTGGGCATTGTACTCAGTGGAAAGCAGTTGCATAGCAGGGCTTTTGAGAAAGGCCTCACTGGCGTCCAAATATCGGGCATACTCTTCGTACCCCATGCCTTTGAGAAACTGATACAGCTCTTCATGGCTCCGAAAATCACTTCGGTTAATGAAGCATTCGGCCGGTACCAGCCGGCTGGCATCAGCATGGCCCAGGTAAATTGGCACACAAGCGGCTGCCAGCGCATCAAACAACTTCTCCGTCAGATAGCCTGGGGTATCGCCGGTGTTCTCGTAGGAAATCGGGAAACGGTAGTGTTGCAGTATCTCGATTTTCTGGTTTGGCGGAACGCTGCCCCTGTTCACACGTGCAAACACTCTTTCTCGGCGTTTTGACACCAACTGTAGGGCATAGGTAGGAAGTACTTTGCTCAGAAATCCGGCGCCTCTAAAGCTTACATACGTTTTAGGCGATATTCCGCGACTGAATAAGTCAAATTCTTCTGGATGGTGCTCTGAAAACCACTTCAAAGTCTGGTACCGCTCATACAGCAGCGACCCTGATCCTTTTGGTGGCTTAACGACCCCAAAGGCAGCGGCCATCAGCACGCACAGCTTCCGAGCAGCAAACTCCTCCTCTGAAGGTCGCTTGTACCGCGGAAAGTCTTTGAAGTCAATAGCATAGTGATACTGAAAGTACCGCGTGTTGTCTACGCGAGTCGGGTCGTAGGTAAGTATCCGGTCGAAAGGGGCATGATTTTCTACAAGCCAGTTTTCAGGGTAATACGTAGCCGGCTCAGTCAGAATCAGGTGAAGCTTCTGCCCGGGCCGGGTCCGAACGAAGTGCTGAAACTGCATGGGCTGGTCCAGGCAAATAATTAGGTCAGATTCCTGTGGCGGATGGATATCCTGAGTTGCCAGTTCTATCCCGCGCTGGCTCAGCACCTTGCATAGTGCTGCGTATAAGTATGTATCCCTCTTCATACCGTTTATCGGCTCATCGGAAAATATCTTATTTCCGAGCAGGGCGGCGTCGTGGTGTACGTAGAGGGTGGCTTTCAAATTAGGAAGTGCTTGGAATACAGGTGAATCTACAGAAATGCCGCCGGGCTACACATGTTTGACGGCACCGTGCAGAAAATCCTGGTAGACATCGCGCAGTCCCTTTTCGAGTGGAATAGCAGATTTCCAGCCTAGTGCCGCTAGTTTACTGACGTCCATTAGCTTGCGCGGCGTTCCATCGGGCATTGTCGTATCAAAGTGAATTTCGCCCTCGTAGCCCACAACTTCACGGACCAGTACGGCTAACTCGTGAATTGCCAGGTCCTGCCCTGTTCCAACGTTAATGTGACCAGACTCACTGTAGTGCTGCAATAAAAAGAAGCAGGCATCCGCCAAATCATCCACATGCATGAATTCTCGATGGGACTTGCCCGATCCCCATACCTGCACCGCGGGTAGATTCTGAAGCTGGGCCTCATGAAACTTTCGGATCAGGGCAGGCAACACGTGTGAGTTTTTCAGATCGTAGTTGTCATTCGGGCCATACAGGTTTGTAGGCATCGCCGAAATGAAGTCGCTGCCATATTGAGCCCGGTAGGCGTCACACATCTTTACCCCCGCAATCTTGGCCAGTGCATATGGCTCATTAGTTGGTTCTAGAGGCCCTGTCAGCAAGGCGTCCTCGCTGATAGGCTGAGAGGCGAATTTGGGATAGATACAGGATGACCCCAGAAACAGCAACTTGCGCACTCCAGTAATGTGACTCTGATGTATCACATTGTTCTGAATCATCAAGTTATTATACATGAAGTCAGCGCGGTAGGTATTGTTAGCATTGATGCCACCTACTAAAGCGGCGGCCAACACCACATAATCAGGTTTTTCCTGAGCGAAAAAATCCTCTACCTCGGCTTGCCTGCACAAGTCTAGCTCTTTGGAGGTGCGCAACAGCAAATTGGTATAGCCTGCTTTCTCAAGCCGACGCACCATCGCCGAACCAACCATGCCCCGATGACCGGCCACGTAAATTTTGGCATCTAGTTCCATAGCATGAGCAAAGTAGCACGGCTGTTTTCCTGAATCGAAGCCAGTGTGCCAGCTGCAAATTTAGTTCATTTCAAATATTTCAGCTTCAGAATCTGAGGTGACACTTAAAAAGCAGTGCCCTTGTTCTGTAGGATTAGCATAAATAGCCTTGTTTTTCAATAAAACAAAACTATTTCAATTTTATTTTGCACTATCACACTATAATCATCGTAATGCCTGACTTAAAACAGGCTTGGACAGTACTACCGGTACCCTCTGCACATTTGGTTGTTACCAGGTAACTGGAACTTTGCCCAGAAACGGTAAGCAATACTAATTGCTGAAAATCTCTTTGATCCGGACTGTGGTGGCACCTACTGAATTATTGGCCAGCTAATACCTTATTTCTTCGGGTGATACAGTGGGAGCTACTGACCTTGAGTGTCACTGTGCTTCTCTGAATTCTCAGAAAGGCAGTACTACTTTCTTTGCCTGAACACTGGTCTGGTTTCCAGGCAACAAGGCATTAGCACCAGCAAGTAGTAAGCCGCAAAGGCTACAACTCATCTAGTGAAATACTTGCAAGCTACTTTGGCGCAGCGTACCGATGCTGGAGGCGTTGACCAACAATGGCCATTAGCCAAGCCGCCGGTAACAGCAACAGGACATCCCCCTGCAAGAGGTAGCGCATTTCCAGACTTCGGAAATCAAAGCTGACGTAGAAGTAAATAAATACAAAATACCAAGCTACGGGCCAAAAGTGTGGTTGGCGGCGGCCTGCTACTAGCCCAACGATACCCAGTAGCAGAAGCAGTGTGCGGTAACTAAATAGAATCCGTTGCAGCAACACCTTCGCCCCAGCGCTGTCCTGATGAATAGTAGTACTCTTCAGGAAAGCTTTTTGCAGGTTCGCAAATGGCACAGCCGTACCGTATTTCAATGGATGGCGCTGTATATAGCTTAGCCTCAAAGAATCAAAGCCGGCCGAAATTTGACGGTTGCAGTTGTGGAACCGTTCAGGTAGCACTAGCCGGTAATCGTGGGTATCGAAGCGGCGCAGGTGGAAACTACCGCCACAGCGGGCCGCCAAGTTGGTAAGTGCATAGGCCCGCCGCTCTTCTTGGGCGCTGCTGAAAATTTCGTGAGGATACCGCAGGGGCTTATCCTGCACAAGTCCTTCTACCCAAGTCGTATTGTCGTTCGTCCAAGCGTGCAGCCAGTCAAGATAGGCCTGCATATCCTCGCGCTGGTTTGCATAGCCAGCAGAGGCAGGCTTTACCAGCACCAGCTGATGATGGTTTACGTAATTGCGCACGGGCCACCAGATGTAGAGGCAGCCAAAACCCAGTAACATCCAGGCGGCGCGCTGCCACCGGCTAAGCACTTCCTGCTGTGGCCATAGCAGTATAAATACTAGACTTATCGGTAGTAGCGCCCCCATATAGGCACGCACGAAGAAGGTGGTGACGACCACAACCCCTATCAAAGCGTAGTGCAGACGGTGCTTACTGGGGCGCGTCAGAAGACTTAGCCACACCACCGTACAAAATGTATTCAGTGTTTCGGTGCCTACTATCGTTGTCCAAACGATGGCAAACGGATACGCAGCGTAGAGCAAAGCTACCAGCAACGCTGGCCATACTTGCCCGTTCCAGCGGACCATCATGTTGTGCAGTAGCAGAATGACGGACGAGTCGAGCAGCAGCTGACTGACTGACAGAGCCAAGTTTACCCACTTGGGTCCAAACAGCAAATAATGCACACCATAGAAGAACGGATAGCCGGGGAGTCGGCCAAAGGAGGCATCCGGAATAAGAGGCTCTAGAGTATAGTGCCCGGTCTGCCACAGATTCAGAAAGCTGCGTGTATAGGAAAATGAATCACCGTTCAGGTGCTCCTGTCCAACTCCGTAATAAAAAGTAGCTCCTTTCAGCAGAAAGGCCACCCGCAACAACACTCCCAGTGCCAAGATGGCTATTAACCAGCTCGTCCTAGCCCCTGCCTCACTTTGAAACTTCATGCACTTGCTTTATAACATAGAGCGGCCTATTGCGGGCTGCATCAAGGCCACGCCACACATATTCTCCTATAACACCTAACGCTGTCATCTGGAATGCTGATACCAGCAGCATCACCACCATCAGCGCGGTCCAGCCCAGTGGTTCCGTTCGGCCGGAAAGCTTCAGAAACATAAGGTAGAGACCATAAAGGAAAGAGCCGCTGCCCAATACCAATCCTGCGACCGAAATGGCCCGGATTGGCAGGAATGAAAAGGAAAGAAACGAGTCGATGAAAAGCTTCACCTTCTTCTGAATTGTCCAGCGGGAGCGGCCCAGTTGGCGCTTACGGCGCACGTAAGGAATATTGACGTATGCGTGCCCCAGCCAAGTCATGAGATAAAACACGTTGCTGTTGCGTTCCTGCATTTGTAGCACCTGCTCCCGTACCTGCCTATCGAAGAGCACAAAATCGAAGCCTCCAGAAGGAATATTCGGCAGCGCAAAACGCTTCATAAGGCCATGAAATATGTTGGCCAGCATCTTCTGCACTCCTTTTTCCTCTCGGTCCTGCCGATTGCCAATGACGAGGCGAAACCCCTGCTGCCAGTAGCTGTACATCTGCGCCAGCAGCTCGGGAGGGTCCTGCAAGTCGGCCGTGATGATGGCTGTACAGTCGCCGGTGGCATAAGCCATGCCTGCTACAATAGCGTTATAGGAGCCCACATTGCCGGCCAGTTCTACTACCCTGACGCGGTCCGGCGTGCGGGCCTGCGCGGCCAGCAACTCCCTCAGTGTTCCATCGCGCGAGCCGTCATCTACCAGCACGTACTCTACCCGCACATCCGCTGGCAGTGTTGCTTCGTTGGCCAGCAGTTCGGCCATCGTGACCGGAATATTGGCCTCGTTGAAGTAACAAGGGATGATGATGGTGAGGATGGGCATGGAGTGCGAAAGCAAATACGGCAGCTAAGTTGGGCCTATTCGCGCAAAAAATCACGAATAACTTCACTGACTCGGACAACCTGCTCCTCGCTCAGCCCAGGCCACAAGGGCAGACTGAGACTGGTAGCCGCCAACGCTTCTGCCACCGGAAAGTCGCCGGGCCGGTATCCTAAGCCGGAATAAGCGGGCTGCAGATGCGGGGGTACCGGATAGTGAATGAGCGTGCCGATACCGTGTTGGGTCAGGTGCTGCTGAAGGGCATCACGGCGCGACGTGCGTACCACATACAGATGATAGACGTGGGTGGCGCCGGCCGCCGTAGCAGGGAGAATCAGGTCGGGCACACCGGCGAGTTGCTGGGTATACCAGGCGGCAATCTGCTGGCGCTGGTGGGTCCAGGTCTCGATATACGGCAGCTTTACGCGCAACACAGCCGCCTGCAACTCGTCCAGACGGGAGTTAACGCCGGGAATTTCGTTGTGATATTTCTGCCGGGAACCGTAGTTGCGCAGGAGTCGCACCTGTTCAGCCGCTTCCGCTGAATTTGTCGTGACAGCACCCGCGTCGCCTAGCGCGCCTAGGTTCTTACCTGGGTAGAAGCTAGTGGCGTTCAGCTGGCCAAAACTTCCCGTGACCTGCCCCTGCCAAGTAGCTCCATGCGCCTGCGCGTTGTCCTCTATTACCCACAGGTTATGTTCCTCTGCGAAGGCCATAATAGGGCCCATTTGGCAGGCTTGGCCGTATAGGTGTACCGGCAGAATGGCGCGGGTACGGGGCGTAAGGGCCGCTGCCAACAGGTCTGGAGCCAGATTATACGTCATGGTGTCGGGCTCCACGGGCATGGGCCGCGCTCCGGTCATGGATACAGCCAGCCAAGTGGCAATGTAGGTGTTGCTGGGTACTAGTACCTCGTCGCCTTCTCCCACTCCCAGCGCCTTTAAACTCAAATAAAGGGCATCCAAGCCATTCCCGACTCCTATACAATGCGCAGTGGCACTATAGTGTGCATACTCGGCCTCAAACTGCCGCACGGCGTCGCCCAGCACATACCAGTGCGAATCATAGACTGCGGCCACGGCCGCCAGCACCTGCTCCCGAATAGGGTCGTGCTGCGGACCAAAGGCCAGAAAAGGAATGGCGGCGGAATCCATACGAAGCGTAATCAGAAAGAAAGAGGCAGCGGACACGACAGGATGTGCGTGGTGGCACCCAGCGCAAAGTTCAGCTTTTCCGCATTCCGAATAACTGCCCCGTTGGTAGCCTGCGTGGTCATCAACACAAATTCGGCTCCTCGTTCACGAGCCCGATATACTGTTTCGCTTACAAGCCGTTGGTGCCAGCCTCGGTTTTCCGGACCGGCCGCTGTGAGCATCACTCGGGAGAATCCGGTTTTCATGGCAACTGCATCGGCAGTCAGGTCATTGATAGCAAGAAATGAATCGACCGGCAACCCTGGTAGGTTAGGTAACAACACTGCGTCGCAGTAGCCTTCAGTGGCCGCAGCTGCGTAGCGTGCCAGAAAGTCATCCGCCCGCTCCGGCCCAAACCATGGGTCGGCGTGAAACCGGTCGTAGTCATTGCGGGCAGCAGCAGCAATGCGGCCAATGTAGGCCGCCTCGGCCGGCTGTGCCAGCCGCACTGGGTAGCGGGGTTCCGCAAATTCGCCTAGTTGGCTGCGGTAGTAATGCAGCCGGGTTTCGTTCCAGCGCCACCCCGACTGGGTTAGCACCTGTAGTAGCCGGATATCCTCAGCGGGTACCTCCACAAAGCAATAGACTGGCCCTTGCGCACTCAACTCCTGCTGAAAATCCCGCAGCACTTGGGTTAGGTTAGCCAATGAAGCGGCAGGCGCAAACAGCACCGTGAATACCCGGTAGGTTGGCACCCCAAAAAAATCGGTATCCCAAGGCAACAGCTCGTACAGAATTTGCGTGTCGCCACTACCAAAAATTCTTTCCTGTTTCCCTTCTCCAAACCTGAGCGCCCGGCCTGCGCCAAACCGCTCGTACTGATACTGGTCTGGCAAGCCTTTCAGAAAATGATATGGGGAGTGGTATCGCAGGATGTTTGCCCGGGACTCAGCCAGTTCTGGATTTATCAATGCGTACGCCATGTTTTCCGGAACTGCTCATAGTCGCGGATATAGTCTCCTTCGTCGTAAGCAGTTGAGGTAAGTACTAACTGAACAGCCGTGTGTGAATACTGCATCGTATGCCACACATTCGGCGGAATGTAAAGGCCCGTATCGGGGCTTTCCAGCCGAAAAGTATCCAGCGTTCCATCGGGCTGCTCCGTCGTCACGATGATGCGGCCGGCCAAGGCCACCAAGACTTGCTCCGTACGATAATGCGCATGGCGGCCCCGCACAATGCTTTCCGGTGTGAAATATGTCCAGAATGTGCGGGCAATAGCAAAGGGCAGATGGGTTAGTGATTCGACTACCGTGATGTACCCAATGTCCGGTGCTCCCAATCGGGAAAAGGGCAATAAGTAAGGCGCAGGGTATGTCTGCTGGGAGTCAGGCAGAACGTTCATCGGAGCCATACGAGCATGAAAAGCGGTTGTAGAAAGGGACTATCTGAAAGCGAAAACCCGCTTCCCGCACGGTGAAGATAGCGCAGAATCTATCTTCACCGTGCGGGAAGCGGGTTCTTTTACCCTGCGGCTCGCTTAGCGCTGTACGTGCTCTTTGAAGTACTCCAGGGTGCGACGCAGGCCTTCGGCACGGTCTACTTTAGGCTCCCAGCCCAAAATCTCCTGTGCTTTGGTGATGTCCGGGCGACGCTTCATGGGGTCGTTTTCAGGCAGCGGACGGTAGTCGGGCTTAAATTCCACGCCGGTCAGGCGCGCTATTTCTTCGCCAAACTCCTTGATGGTGATTTCCGACGGGTTGCCAATGTTAACCGGCATGTGGTAGTCGCTGAGTAACAGGCGGTAAATACCGTCTACCAAGTCATCAACGTAGCAGAAGGAACGCGTCTGCGAACCGTCGCCGAATACCGTCAGAGCCTCACCACGCAGTGCCTGCGACAGAAATGCCGGCAATACACGGCCGTCGTCGAGGCGCATGCGGGGACCGTAGGTATTGAAGATGCGCACAATGCGCGTTTCCAGACCGTGGTGGTTGTGATAGGCCATCGTAATGGCTTCCTGGAAACGCTTGGCCTCGTCGTAGCAACCGCGCGGGCCAACGGGATTTACGTTGCCGAAATACTCTTCTACCTGCGGATGAATTTCCGGGTCACCGTACACTTCCGAGGTGCTGGCAATCAGCAGCCGGGCATTTTTCACACGGGCCAAGCCCAGCAGATTGTGCGTACCCAGCGAGCCTACTTTCAGGGTCTGAATCGGAATCTTGAGGTAGTCGATGGGCGAAGCCGGCGAGGCAAAATGCAGGATATAATCCAGCTTGCCGGGCACGAAAACGAACTTCGATACATCGTGGTGATGAAACTCGAAATCCTCGCGGGCAAACAGGTGCTCAATATTTTGCAGGTCGCCGGTAATGAGGTTATCCATGGCAATGACATGGTATCCCTCCTTGAGGAACCGCTCGCACAGATGTGACCCCAAAAAGCCAGCGCCACCGGTGATGAGTACACGTTTCTTATCAGACATAATGGGTTGTTTTAGCAGTTGGAAAGAGCCGCCAGGGCAGAAGAAATCAGCGGAGGCCGAAGACGCTTAAGCAGGCTCTTTGTGTGTGGTCCGGACGCCGATGCAATGGTAAGCAAAGCCCAGCTCCTTCAGTTCGGCCGGATCGTAGATGTTGCGGCCGTCAAAAATAACCTTCTGCTTCAGCAGTTTGCCCACTACTTCAAAGCTCGGAGAACGGAACTCAGGCCACTCCGTCACGACGAGTAGCGCGTCAGCGTCTACAAGGGTGGAGAACTGGTCTTTGGCGTAGGTGATACGGTCGCCGAGCGAGTGTTTCGCTTCTTCCATAGCCACTGGGTCGTAGGCCGAAACGGTACAGCCTTCCGCCAATAGCTTCTCAATAATAACCAACGATGGTGCTTCCCGCATGTCGTCGGTTTTAGGCTTGAACGACAATCCCCATACAGCCAACTTCTTGCCGGCTAGGTTATTGCCGAAATGCTTTTTTACTTTATCGAACAGCACTTCCTTCTGCGCCTCATTTACGCTTTCTACGGCCTGCAGCACTTGCATCTGGTAGCCGTTTTCGGCAGCCGTTTTGATAAGAGCTTTCACGTCCTTAGGGAAGCACGAACCACCGTAGCCGATGCCGGGATAGATGAATTTGGTGCCAATCCGGGCATCGGAGCCAATGCCTTTGCGTACCATGTTCACATCAGCACCCATGATTTCGCATAGGTTGGCAATGTCGTTCATGAACGATATTTTCGTGGCCAGCATAGAGTTGGCCGCGTATTTCGTCATTTCCGCCGACGGAATATCCATGAAAATGATAGGGTGCCCGTTGAGCAGGAACGGCTTGTAAAGCTTGCGCATTACTTCCTCTGCCCGCTCCGACGAAATCCCTACTACAATCCGGTCTGGCTTGAGGAAGTCGTCGATGGCCGCGCCTTCTTTCAGGAATTCAGGGTTAGAAGCCACATCGAACTCCACCGAAGCATTACGCTTGGTTAAAGCCTTTTCCAGTTCAGCCCGGACCTTGGCGGCCGTACCTACCGGCACGGTGCTTTTAGTAACGATGACGCAATAATCCGTCAGGTTTTCGCCGATGCCACGTGCTACGGCCAGCACGTATTTCAGATCAGCGGAGCCATCTTCGCCGGGGGGTGTTCCAACAGCAATAAAGGCTACGTCCGCATCCTTGACAGCCTCCGCCAGGTTGGTAGTGAAATGCAGGCGGCCAGCGCCCACATTGCGGTTCACCATTTCTTCTAGGCCTGGCTCATAGATTGGTAAAATGCCTTGCTTCAGATTATCAATCTTTTTCTGGTCGATATCGATACATGTTACTTCGATACCTACTTCGGCAAAGCAAGTACCTGTAACCAACCCAACATAGCCGGTGCCTACTACTGCGATTTTCATGGAACGTGGAAAGAGCGAAAGATCTATTGCGTAACTGTTTTAACGGTCTGCGCGACGGGAGCCATCATGTAGCGTTTCCACCAGTGCTGGAACACAATGAGAGCCCAGATGCGGGCATGCACGTCGCCGGGGCTGCGCGAGAACAACTGTGTTTTCAGGGCCCGAATGGCATCAACGTCGAATACTCCCTGCGCTTCAATGAAGCCATCGGAGAGCAAATCGTCCTCAATCAAGGGGCGCAGTTCGCCGCGGAACCACTTGAGCAGTGGCACTTCGAACCCATGTTTCGGGCGCTTATATAGCTCCTCGGGCAGCAGAGAACGGAAGGCATCCTGCACAATACGCTTCTTCATTTTCGCGTCGATTTTGCTTTCGACGGGCAATGAGAAGGCGAAGCGCACTACGTTGGGGTCGAGGAAAGGCGGGCGCACTTCCAACGAGTTGGCCATGCTCATCATGTCCACCTTGGCCAACATGTCGTAGGGCAGCACCAGCGTGGTATCAGTGAGCAGTACTTCGTTCAGGTCGCCATCAGCGTGCAGATTCTCCAGAATGTCCTTGCGGCGCTTCTCGGCCAGCTTCTTGCCTACTTTGCGGCGAGAAGCTGCACTAAGCAGGCTGCGCGAATCTTTTTCGGAGGCAAAGGAAGCCCAGTCCCAGTATCGGTCCTTAGGGCCGCTGAGCATGCCGCGCGAGAAGCGCTGAAACTGCCGTACACGGTTGCCGAAGAAGGAATTGCGCGACTTAGGCAGAATATCCCACAGCAGGTTGAGGCCCGTTACGGCTTCGGCCTTGAAGCCGCCCTGCCGAACCTGAAACTCGCCCATGTGCTTGTTGTAGCCCGCAAACAATTCATCGGCTCCGTCGCCGGATAGGGCCACAGTAGCCTTTTCACGGGTGCGTTTGCTGAGAATGTACACCGCCAGCGCCGATGAATCGGCAAAAGGCTCGTCGATGTAGTCGAGGACGTCGAAGATATGGTCGTAGAGGTCCTGGTTGGTGAGCGAAAAGACCGTGTGATTGGTCTTGTAGCGCTCCGCTACCAGCTTAGCATACTTCGTTTCATCAAAGAAAGGCTCGTCGCGGTAGCCAATACTGAACGTGTTCAGGTGGTCGGTGTGGCGCGAGGCCAATGCTACCACGACACTTGAGTCGATGCCGCCGCTGAGAAAGGCCCCTACCGGTACGTCGGCCACGAGGCGGCGTGCGGTAGCATCATCGAGCAGCTCAACCAACTTGGTTTGCTGCTGCTCATACGTCAGCTTGTTTTTCTCAACCTTCTTCGGGTCGTAGGGCACTTTGTACCAGCGCTTGCGCACCACCTTCTTTCCTTTAATGAAAAGATAGTGGCCGGGCAGCAGCTTCTTCACACCTTTGAAAATGGTAGCCGGACCAGGAATGTAGTTGAGTTGTAGATAGTGGCTCAGGGCTACATAGTCGAGCTTGCGCGGGATGCCAAGTGCCATCAACGACTTCATTTCAGAAGCGAAGAACAGCTTGTCTTCGTCGCGGTAGATGAGTACAGGCTTCTCCCCCATCCGGTCGCGGGCAATGAAGAGCGAGTCCTCTTCCTTATCGTAGATAGCCAGCCCAAAGAAACCATTTAGCTTCTTCAGAAAGCCGCGACCCTCCGTGATGTAGAGGCGCAGAATAACCTCCGTATCGGTCTGGGAATGAAACTTATGGCCTTTTTTTACAAGGCGCTGACGCAACTCGCGGAAGTTGAAAATTTCGCCGTTGAAGACGATAGTGTACCGCCCCGACTCGTCAGTCATGGGCTGGTTACCATCGGCTGAGAGGTCGAGAATGGCAAGGCGCCGAAAGCCGAGGCCACAACGGTCGTACACGAAGTGCCCCTGCGAATCGGGGCCACGGCTGACAATGGCATCAGTAGAAGCCGGCAGCGCGGCCAGCGCGCTACGGCCTGTGTCAGTGAAGGCGAATAATCCGGTGATTCCACACATAGAGCCCGCAAAAGTACGAAGTATCGGCAGACTTGTTGGCCCTATATGCGGAACGACACCGGCCCGGCAACCAAAGGCCTACCACCTTAGTACACTCTGTAGTTTCCACTCTCAGTTACCGTCTGATTATGAATCTTCAGGAAAATATGGACCTCCAGCAACAATTTGAAGCCGCCGTATCGCGCGTAGATGGCCTGCCAGGCGACAAAGCCGCGCCACACATGACGGAGCTATATGGCCTCTACAAGCAGGCTACCGAAGGCGACCATGACGCCAAACGTGACGAAGTAGGCGACGAAATGCCTGATAACCCGAATGGTCCTGAAGGCATGTCGCAGGCGCAATGGGACTCCTGGAGTAAGTTTAAGGGGGTCGAACAGGACGAAGCGCGTCGCCAATATATTGATAAGGTGAACGAACTAGCTGGCCCGGTTGGCGAAAAGCCTACCATTATTACGGGCAGTGGCCAGCCAGCTACCGGTTCCCAGGTAAATCCGCCTTCGGATAGCAACAGCACAACCGCACAGCAGCCAGATGCGGGGCCAGGTGTTTCGCAGGGTGGCCTGCGCGGTGATATTACGGCGGGCGCACCCTATGGCGGCGAGGACCGCCTGAAAGATGTGCAGTAGTAGTTGACTTACTTGTGCTTGGTTACAGCCCGCTTCGTGTAATACGGAGCGGGCTGGTGCTTTTAGTGGCAGTATACCTAGCCATATTTTGGCTATTTTCGGCCATCCATGACCTACCCTGCCTCCCTACGTGTTTTGCTAGGCCTTTGCTGCTCAGCCAGCCTATTTACGGCCTGTACCCCCTCCTCGCCTACAACTGCTGCAACTGCTCCAGTAGCTGTAGCCCTCAATCGATTTGCGGATGCCACACTGCGCCAAATAGCTACCGCGCAGGATGAGCGTAACACCACTGCCCTGCTGCCCTACCTACTGAGTCCTGAGGCACGCTACCGGCAGGCGGCAGCACTAGCGCTGGCTTCGGTACAGGACAAAGCGGCTACCCAGCCCCTGCTACCGCTACTGAAAGACACTGATGCTGCGACCCGGCGTGCGGCAGCCTATGCGCTGGGGCAGATTGGGGACAGCACCGCCGTGGAGCCACTGGCCTATTACATTGTAACTGCTCCTACCCCAGTACAAAGACGTTATCTGTCGGAGGCCCTAGGCCGGTGCGCGACCCGTACGTCGCTACGGATGCTGTGGCGCAGCGCGGCCACTCCCGACACAATTTTATCGGCGGGACAGGCGTGGGGATTATTCCGGGCTGGGAGCCGAGGTATTACGTCGGAGGCAGCCGTAGCGCGAGCAGTGGCACTGCTGGAGGCAAGGCAGCCACTAGCAGCCCGCCAAGGTGCCGCTTTCACGCTGGCCCGTACGCCTCGCCTCGATCTTACCGCATACCAGTCGGCTCTTGTTACAGCCACCACCGACTCCGATCCGACAGTTCGGGCAATGGCAGCCAGCGCCCTTGGCAAGGTGAAATCTTCTGGAGTGGCGGCTATCCTTACAACCCTAGCACGGCGTGACGCTGATCACCGCGTGCGGGTAAGTGCGCTACGGGCCATGAATGCCACCATATATGCTCCGGTGAAGGAAACCGTCTGGCAGGCCCTCACCGACCCCAGCAGCCAAGTAGCCGTGACGGCCGCCGAGTTCTTCCTGACACATGCTACCGGAGAACCCGGCATCCTCTTTTTAGAAAAAGCCAATAAGATCAGCAACTGGCGAGTACGGTCTACGCTGCTGGCGGCTGCTCTGAAACTGGGAGGTGCAGAGCGCAATGCCATCCGGACGGCCGTGCAGCAGCGCTACTCAGCTGCCACCGACCCTTACGAAAAAGGCTACCTGCTGAAAGCGCTGGGCGAGGACCCGGCGGCATATGAGTTTGTGGAGCAAGCCACGTTTGCACCGGGCCAACCGCTGGTGGTAGGCTCCTATGGAATGGAAGCTCTGGTAGCCATGCGCCGCCTCTCCGCCTTCCCGGAAGCACAACAAGCTGCTTTTGCCCTCACACTGCGGCGCGCTCTGGCCGGCGGCGATGTTACAGTGATGAGCACGGCGGCCGAGGCCTTACGTGATCCACAGCTTGATCTGCGACGGCTGCTTCCCAATCCTGATTTCATTGTAGCGGCCCGCGACAAGCTAGTTTTGCCCCGCGACCTGGAGGCATGGCAGTCGTTGCAGCAAACCATCGACTATCTGCAGAAAATCCCTGCTACGCCTGTGCCGGTTGCCAAAGCCGCCAGCCACCCGATTGACTGGGCAGTAGTACAAACGATACCGGCGCGGCAGCGGGTAATAGTGCACACTACCCAGGGCGACGTGACTATGCAACTGCACGTGGAAGACGCACCAGGCTCGGTGTCCAGCTTCGTGCAGCTTGTGCAGCAGGGTTTCTACAATGGCCGGTTCTTTCATCGGGTAGTGCCAAACTTTGTAGCGCAGGGTGGCTGCCCGCGCGGCGACGGTTCCGGCAGCACCGATTACAATCTACGTTCTGAATTCGGCGACCTGCACTATGGTGAAGGCGCCGTAGGTCTCGCCTCAGCCGGCAAAGACACCGAAAGCTGCCAGTGGTTCATCACCCACGCCCCTACTCCGCACCTCGATGGCCGCTACACCATATTTGCCCAGGTGGTGCAGGGCATGGACGTCGTGCAGCGGCTTGATATCGGGGACAAAATCACGCGGATCGATCTGATTCGCTGAACTCAAGCACACGAAAAGGCCCGGCCACTCCTGCTCGAAACAGAAACGGCCGGGCCTTCTCGTGCAATCTTGGCTATTTGTCGCGGCCGTGTACTTGGGCGGGTGGCGAGGTGGCTTCTACGGCCGAAAATGCTTCCAGTATTTTGTAGGTATGCTTAGAGCCTTTGGGCACCACCCAAGAGTTGCCGGGTTCCAGTAGCACCATCTGGCCTTCCAGATGCAGTTCGGCGCGACCTTTTAGCACATAGCCTACCGTTTCGTATTGGCGGCTGGCCGATTCCTTGGGCTCTCCGGGCTGCTCATTTTCCCATAGTCGCATGGACACCTGCGTACCGGAAGCCAGGTATTTTTCACCATCCGGGCCCTTGGGCGAATGCGCCGAATCTATTTTAGTAATGGTGGAGTCAGCCATAATACGGGTCTTAAAAGATGAGAAAAAGATTGGCCTATAGAGCAGGCTAGTTGCAAACGCAGCACATAGAATACAGGTTGCGCTGGCTATGGTACCCGGAAACTTTCTGTATAGTGCGTAGTTAAGTGATATTGCGAAGTGGCTTTTGGTAGTCCTTCCGGCTCCGGTGGCGTGGCCACATCTGCTCTGCTATGTCTTTTTCTTCCGATTCTCCTTTTGTACGGGCTTTGGCGCGCGCGCACCAGCAGGTAGCAGCCCCACTGCCAGCCGCGGCTTTCTGCCAGCTGGCTGAGCAGTTGCTGCACTTGTTGTTTCCTGAGCGCGCCAGCAAGCCGTTGCTAAGGGCCGACTCTATTGCCGCAACCCTAATTCAGCAACAAAACGACCTTGCTGCGTTGCTGACCCACGTGCAACTGCCCGAGGCGACGCCAGCCGCCACTGCGGCACTACTCATGGCCCGCTTGCCGCATCTGCGCGACGCGCTGCTGCACGATGCCGCTGCTATTGCGGCCGCCGATCCGGCAGCCCAGGGCACGGAGGAAGTTATCAGCACCTATCCGGGTTTCTACGCAATTGCCATGCACCGCATTGCGCATGCCCTATATCAGCTGCAGGTTCCGCGAGTGCCCCGCATCATCAGCGAGTATGCGCACCAACGCACCGGCATTGATATTCACCCGGGTGCCCGTATCGGTATGGCGTTCTGCATCGACCACGGAACCGGGCTCGTTATCGGCGAAACGGCGGTTATCGGGTCCTACGTCAAGATATTTCAGGGCGTTACGCTGGGGGCGCTGAGTGTGACGAAGGAGTTGCAAGGCATCAAGCGCCACCCCACCATCGAGGATCATGTGGTGATTTACGCCGGCGCTACTATTTTGGGGGGCAATACAGTAGTAGGCAGCCACAGCATCATTGGGGGCAACGTATGGCTCACCGACAGCGTGCCGTCGCACTCCCGGGTGTACCACCGCGCCCAAATCCACGTCACCCGTACCGAAGACCCTACCGCCGACATCATGTTTTCCATTTAACTCAATGCGTAAGTAAAGCGTCTGCCAACCCATAGTAAGCGTGGAAGCACTTTAGCTTAGGCATTCAACCATTCACACTCTGCACCTATGAAAGCTCATTCCATTCTGGATACCATCGGCAATACGCCGCTATTGCGCCTCAACAAGCTATTCGCCAGCCGTCCGGATGTGGAGGTATGGGTAAAGCTGGAACGCGCCAACCCCGGCGGCAGCATCAAGGACCGGATTGCGCTGAGCATGATTGAGCAGGCCGAAAAGGATGGCATTCTGACTCCTGACTCGCTGATTGTAGAGCCTACTTCCGGCAACACGGGCGTAGGCCTAGCTATGGTGGCCGCCGTGAAAGGCTATAAGCTGACACTGGTAATGCCTGAGTCGATGTCGATTGAACGCCGCCGCCTGATGGCCGCTTACGGCGCCAATCTGGAATTGACTCCCCGCGAGAAAGGTATGAAAGGTGCCATCGAAAAGGCGCACGAACTGGTGCGTGATACTCCCGGCGCCTGGATGCCAATGCAGTTTGAAAACCCCGCCAACATCAGAGTACACGCCGAAACCACCGCTCAGGAAATTCTGCGTGATGCGCCGGAAGGCGGCTTCGACTTCCACATCACCGGTGTGGGCACTGGCGGCCACATCACGGCCGTGACGGAAGTGCTCAAGCCACATTTCCCCAACATGAAGACCTTTGCCGTAGAGCCCGAGCTTTCCCCGGTTATCAGTGGCGGTGCGCCTGGTCCGCACCCGATTCAGGGCATCGGAGCGGGCTTTATCCCGGCTAACCTGCATACCGAAGTACTTGACGGCACTATTCAGGTGTCGCAGCAGGCTGCATTTGATATGGCCCGCCGCGCCGCTCGTGAGGAAGGCCTGTTTGTGGGCGTATCGTCGGGAGCGTCATTGGCGGCCGTGGCCCAGAAGCTGGACGAAGTGCCACAGGGTGGCCGCGTGCTCACTTTCTGCTACGATACCGGAGAGCGGTATCTGTCGGTAGAAGGCCTCTTTGTATAGCATTCCTATCGCCTCAATGAACCTGCCTTTACTACAGGCAAATGCTGTGAGCAATTGTAGCTGCTCTATAGCGTTTTGATAAACTGTATCTATCTGATTTCTTAGAGGTAGAAATAATACTGGAAACGCAGAGCCGGGAACATGCTTCGGTATCGGTCACGGCTCTGCGGTATCAGCATGAAACCGCCTACATCGACAGTCAGGCCGCTAGTAGCGTGGCGGGATGGGAAATCAGCGCCCACTGACAAAGTGAGTGCCCCCTCGTCGCCATGAGGAAAATAAGTAGCCCCTTGCCGGAAAAACCAGCTCCGCCTTTGCACGAGTCTGTGGTTTGAGCCGAAATAGAATCTATGCTCTGCGCTCAAAGCGGGCCATATCATTCCCCATGATGGCCCAGCCCCGGCCGCTACTCCAAACTGGCTATGTGACCCCAGGTCCACATTCAGCCCAACGTGCAACAACTCTGGACCAGCAATTCCCAGGGCGCCGCGGAAACGGGACAACGTATCAGTTTGGGCCCAAGCCATACTAGGAGCCAAGCACAGAAGGCTGGCACTCCCAATGATTTTCACAGTTTCTGTGAGAGCAAGTGACACTGACGCGCATCAAAGTGAACAGAATATTAAAATAGCTAATTATTTTAATATATACTAATCAGATACGCAGTTCCACTACGCCAGATGCTGTAGTGTTAAAAGCAAAAAGCCCGACCAATTGGTCGGGCTTTTTAGTGGAGAATATCGGAGTCGAACCGATGACCTCTTGCATGCCATGCAAGCGCTCTAGCCAGCTGAGCTAATCCCCCATTTTGTAAGAGCCATCCGCCAGTTGCGTTTGGTGTGACAAAAGTACGGCGCGTTTCGGGTTCTGCAAGTATGCCAGCGAAAAAAACCGAAAAAACTTTACGCTCCAGACACAAAAAAAGCGGCTGGAGAAGCTCCCCAGCCGCTTTTTCAACTTAACCTAAGTCAGGTTCAACTAGTTGTGTGTAACAACTGACAGGCCCAATGGAGTGGTGCCAGTAGTAGCATTAGTACCGCGGCTATAAACCGTGTAGATTTTGCCGGAAGCAAAGGTCAATGACGTCGCAGGAATAATCACCTGTGAAGGATTGGCAGCGGCCCGTGGTGAACGACGTACATCAAACGAGTACGTTCCAGCCGGAATATCTGTAAAACTCGCAAAGTTCAAGCTCCGAGCTGGGCGCGCTGGAGTCGTGGGAGTAGCAGCCACTGCAGGCACCGTAAAGGCAATCGAGCGGTACGTACGACCAATCGGCGCAAATAGGAACTTGCCTATTGCTGTCGGATCGGGGCTCAGCAGCGTGTATAAGCCGAGACTGTCTACGCTAGCGGAGTAGCTTGGTGACAGGTTCACAAAACGCACCCGAGCCCGGCCCGCTGCCGGTGCCGATAGGTTATCAGACAGAGCAATGGCCCGTATACCGCCTAAATCAGTGCCAGTGCCAGTGCGGGTAGGTGCGTCAGTTGAGAAAACCGTATAGGAACTACCGGATGCGAACTGCTGACGGACTACACCGGGAACCACTTCCCCGTTGGCATATTTCACGTTGTTCGGCGACACAATGCCTATCTGGCGCTGACCTGCTGGAACCGTAAAATAGGCGGGTGTAGCACTCAGGTAACCAACTGACTGGCCCGAAGCAACATTGTCGATAGTAACGGAGCTGGTCTGGGAACCGGGCGAGGCGTTTACTACCAAAACCCGGGCCGCGCTTACCGTGGAAGCTGTTACGGGCGACGGAGTCGGATAATCCGGGTCGTCGCAGCCAACCAGCACGGCGGCTGCCGAAGCAGCCAGCGTGAGCTTGGCGAAGAGTGAAGAAGAAAGGAATTTCATGATACGGTACGTTTAGCGAAGTCTACTGACGACTGATTAAAACAGGTAACGAACGCCAAACTGAGCCTGCCAGCGCGAGGACAGCTGGTCCACCTGGTAGCCAACCGTTGGGGTGGTAGAGGTGCCGTTGCCGTAGCTGAAGGTAGGACGGCCCGTAGTGCCGTTTTCCAGACCCTGGTAGCGCAGCAGACCATAGTTGCCGTTTGATACGAAGTAGTCGCGGCCCCAGTCTTTGTTCAGGAGGTTACCGAAGTTGATTACGTCAACCGACAGCTGAATGGTGTGCTCTTTACCACCAATGGTGGTATAGATGTCCTGAAGCAGACGAACGTCTACTTTGTGCTGCCAAGGAGTGCGGGCACCGTTACGGGCTGCGTATTCACCACGGTGCTCTTTCAGGTATTCGTCGTTCTCAATGAATGAGTTCAGCTCGTTCCAAACCTGGTCGAGGTTGCGACGGTCATTTGGGCCGTCCGTCACCAGCACGATTTCGTCGCGGGTGCGGGGGATGTAGATCAGGTCGTTCGAGTTAGTCGTGAACTGACCACCGTCGTTGTTGAGGTCGCCACCGTAGTAGCTATACGAGAACGGCGTGCCCGACTGGCCATTGTAGAAGGCAGAGAACGTAGTAGCGAAATGCTGAGCATACGCCTTGCGGTACGACAACGAAGCCAGTACGCGGTGGCGCAGGTCGAAGTTGGAATACGACAGCGGCAGGCTGTTCGGACCAGCAACGTGCGGGTTGAATTCCCAGATGGAAACTGCCGTTGAGCTAGAGCCGGAGTATAGGTCGCGCGACTGACCGTAGGTGTAAGCAGTCGTTGCGAACAGGTCGCTGTTTACTTGCTTCTTCAGTTCGCCCGTGATGCTGTACTGGTAGCCTTTGCTGGTATTAGTCAGCAGAATCACGTTGTTGAAGTCGCGGCTGTTGCGGTAGCGAGCGGTACCGGTAGGGTACACCGGACGGCCATCACCCTGAATCACACCCGTTGGGTTCGACAGGTTGATATCAACCGGCAGTACGTCATTCAGCGACTTGGAGTAGATACCTTCCAGCGTAGCAACGATGCCAGCGGGCAAGCGATAATCGACTGCGAAGTTGGTGCGGATCAGCTGTGGGTTGCGGAAGTCTTTATCCGTTACAGCAATGCTGCCCTTAGCAGCGGCCGCTGGAGTGCTGGCAATCTGGTCGCGCAGTGTGCTGTAATTGCTGTTCAGGACCAGCGCCGACTTGTCGGTGCTGTTGTTGGAGTCGAACGAAGCAAAGTCAACACCGGTGTTGCCGTACTGGTTGGAAATCCACACGTAAGCGGGACGGCCGGTGAATACACCCACACCACCACGCAGCTGGAACGTCTGGTTTTTGCGCACATCCCAGTTGAAGCCGATACGCGGCGACACCTGCAGGCGCGACTTAGGCAGACGGTCGGTTTTCACGTCGTAAGCACCACCGTTGGCAGTAGCTACCGCGAAAGTGGAGTCAACCCGCTTGTTGTAAGAAGGCTTGTCGAAGTACACTGGCAAGTCAACACGCAGACCCGTCGTGAAACGGAAGTTGTCGGTTACGTTATACTCGTCCTGGATGAAGGCACCAAACTGAGCAGCACCGAACTTGGCCGTAGGCTTACCGCCGGGCAGCGCATAGTTCTGGCGGTAGCGGTAGCCAGTAGCATTCACGTTCGTAACGGGGTCAAGGAAAGACTGGAGCGTCGGGAAGTTGTAACGGCCTTCAGTGCTCTGCACGAACAGGTTGTCGAAACGGAAGATTTCGTTGTTCGTACCAATGGTAATGACGTGCTTACCAGCGAAAATATTGAAGTTGTCGTTGATTTCCAGGATGTCCTGGTCGAGGCGGTTAGCCACCGAGCTGAGTTCCGAACCGGCGAATACCGAGCCATTGCCCACCGAAATTTCGATAGACGGGAACCGGTCGCCCACCAGCGAGCGGCTGTCGCGGATGCGCGAGTAGCCTACCAGCAAGCTGTTAGCGAAGCGGTTGCCGAAACGGCTTTTCAATTCAGCTACAGTGGTGTTGGTTTTGCTCAAGAACTGGTAGCCGTTGTTGCCGAAGCGGAAGTTGGTCAGGCTGCGGGTGATGTTGTCATCGGAAGCGTCCACGAAGTTGTGGCGCAGCGTGAGCTGGTGGTTCTGGCTGATGTTCCAGTCGAGACGCGCGAAGGCCTTGTTGCTGCGGCGCTCGGCGTTGATTTCACCGAAAGCACCGGCGTTGTAACCGTAACGGTCACGCAGTACGTCCGAAATCTGCTGCAGTTGTTCCGTGCTTACGAAAGTCAGCAGGTCAGAGCCCGGGTTGTTGCTGATTTGGTCCTGCGAACCAGTGCGGAACAACAGCGGAGCCGTGCGGCGGGTAATTTCGCCGTTTACGAAGAAGAACAGCTTGTCCTTAATGATTGGACCGCCGAGACGAACACCAGCTTGGTAGTCGTTGAACTTGTCGAGCTTGGTACGCTCACCGGCCGAGTTAGGCGTTGGGCTTTTGCCAGCCGTGTTCTGGTTGCGGCCAAATACGAAAGCCGAACCCGAGAAGTCGTTGGTACCGGAACGGGTAATGGCGTTGATACCACCACCGCTGAAACGGCCCTGACGTACGTCGTAGGGAGAAAGTACTACCTGGAATTCCTGGATAGCGTCCAGCGAAATTGGGTTGGTGTTAGCCTGTCCGCCGGGGGCACCAGTGTTGCCAAGACCGAACAAGTCGTTGTTGGAAGCACCGTCAATCTGGATGTTGTTGAAACGTGCGTTACGGCCGCCCAGTGAGCTGCCGTTGGCCTGAGGTGTGAGGCGGGTAAAGTCCTGGAAGCTCCGGTTGATGGTAGGCAGACGCTCGATCTGCTCACGCTGCACGTTGGTGGCAGCACCGTTACGCTCCGAGTTCAGCACCGGGTCGCGGCGGCCCGAAACCGTAACGCCAGCCAGCTCCGTAGTGGCGTCACTCAGGTTCAGGTCGAGGCGCAGGTTCTGGCCCAGGCTCAGGAAAATACCCTCGCGGCTGGCGTCCTTGTAGCCTACAAACGTTACACGTACGCTATAGGGACCACCTACGCGCATGTTCTGGATGTTGAAGCGGCCTTCCGAGTTGGTAGGTGCCACATACTGGGTGTTGGTAGGCGTGTGAACCGCTATGACCGTAGCCCCCGGCAAGCCGGCGCCGTCCTTGTCGGTGATGACACCGTTCATGGCCGACGTAGTGGTGCCCTGGCTCCAACCGGCATGCACTGACAGCAGCGTCAGCAACAGCACAAGGAGGTGGCGTAAACGTAGGTGTTTCATAAAAGGGGGTATTGGTGAGAAAAGAGGGGAGCTTGGTGAAAAGCGGCGCAAAATTACATTCCAATTTACCACAACACATTACCGAATCGTTATGATTGGCATGTTGCAACAGGGCCTAAATCCAAGACAAAGGTAAGGGGGAAATTCTACAATCTAGGCCGTACGGCCTTGATATAGCGACTTAAATAATAATCAGTTTCGAGGCTATTTTCCACCACTCCTGAGGAGCTGGAGGAATGTATAAACTGCACACCCTCAGGGGTTGCCTCCGTTACGAGGCCAACATGTGTAATAGTGTTACTGCCAGGGGAAGCACCGAAAAATACTAAATCACCGACTTTCAAATCCTGCGATTTTACCGGTTCGCCCCATAAGGCTTGCTCGTTGCTGGAGCGCGGAATTGCCACATTAATGGCCGCGAAAGAATTGTAGAGCAGCCCGGAGCAGTCCATCCCCAACCGGGAAGTGCCGCCATACTTATAAGGAGTGCCTTGGTAGGAACGCGCAGTTTCAATTACCGTCACGATTTCGCGGCTGGCGTTGGCAGGCGTGCTACGCCGCTTCGTCACGATTTTGGCTTTGCCTGAGGCAGTGGTTGCCTTAGACTTAGATTTGGAAGTAGGCGCACCACCCCGGCGGCGGCGCTCTTCGGCCTTTATGCGCGCCATGTCGCGGGCCGAATGATACCGGCCGTTCCGGTAGTTGACTTTCTTCGAGCCGCTGCAGCTGGCCAACCAGCCCAGCAACATCAACAGTAGCAGTGGCCACCAAAGACGCCTCTGCGCTGAATGATGTACCTTCGTCATATGTTCCCGCATCGGGTCAAAGATAGGCAAAACAGCCATTTGGCGCCTCTATATATGAATTTCAACTCCCTGACTTCCGAGCTGGTTGTCGCCTTCGAAGCAATTGTTGGACCTGAACATGTGCTGACGGCGCAGCGCGCTGAGGCCACCGCTACCGCCGACACCTACGCCGACTACGGCCGCGACCATACCGAGGACCTGCATTTTGCTCCCGATGTGGTGCTTCGGCCCGCTAACGCTGAAGAAATCAGCCAGATTGTGCGCCTCTGCCACGAGCACCGTATTCCGGTGACGCCCCGTGGTGCCGGCACGGGCCTGAGTGGTGGCGCGCTGCCTACCCACGGCGGCGTGGTGCTGAGCACAGAGCGGCTCAACAAGATCATTCAGATAGATGAGCGCAACCTGCAGGCCACCGTGGAGCCGGGCGTGGTAAACGAAGCGTTTCAGCAGGCCGTGCAGGCCGTGGGGTTGTTTTATCCGCCCGACCCGGCCAGCAAGGGGAGCTGCTTTCTGGGTGGCAACCTGGCGCACAGTAGCGGCGGCCCCAAAGCCGTGAAATATGGTACCACCCGCGACTATGTGCTAAATCTACAGGTAGTACTGCCCACCGGCGACATTATCTGGACGGCCGCCAACACCCTCAAAAACTCCACCGGCTACAACCTCACGCAGCTCATGGTGGGCTCGGAAGGTACGCTAGGCATCATTACGAAAGTGGTGTTCCGGCTCCTCCCCTACCCCAAGCAGAACATTCTGATGCTGGTGCCTTTCCGGCAGGAGGACCAAGCTGCTGAGGCGGTATCGGCGGTATTTCGGGCGGGTATTATTCCGTCGGGCATGGAGTTTATGGAGCGCGAAGCCATTGCCTGGTCCTCCGACTACCTCAAGATTCCGCTTACGCTGCCTGAAGACATCCGCGCCCACCTGCTGATTGAGCTAGATGGCCAGGACTTGGACGAACTCTATAAGGAAGCCGAGCAGGTGTACGGCGTGCTAGAGCACTACGACGTGGGCGAAATTCTGCTGGCGGACAACGCCACCCAAAAAGATGAGCTCTGGAAAATCCGGCGCAACATCGGCAACTCAGTACGCTACAACTCGGTGTATAAGGAAGAAGACACCGTGGTACCGCGGGCCGAACTGCCGACGCTACTCAAAGGGGTGAAGGAAATCGGGGCACGCTACGGTTTCAAGAGTGTGTGCTACGGCCACGCCGGCGACGGCAACCTGCACGTCAATATCATCCGGGGCGACCTGGACGACGACATGTGGAACGTAGGCCTGCGCCAGCCCATCACTGAAATATTTGAGCTGTGCGTGAAACTAGGCGGTACCATTTCCGGCGAGCATGGCATCGGGCTGGTGCAGAAAGGCTACATCGGCATTGCTCTGCCCGACACGAATCTGGAGCTGATGCGCGGCATCAAGCGGGTATTTGACCCAAATGGCATTCTGAATCCGGGTAAGATTTTCTAGTCCTACGACAACTTATTCACTAAAAAGGCCCGCTGGAATCATTCCGGCGGGCCTTTTTCATTCAAGCAGGCAGCTCTTTCAACGTCATATCTAAGTGCCGGAAAAGCTCCGTGTTGCCGTTCTGCTGGTAGTGGCTTAGGGCTTGAGCGAAACTGCCGACATCGTAGAGGAAGGCTTTGAGGTGGTCGGCGGTGAGCGTGTCGAAGTGGCGGCCGTAGCCGAGCTTCTCCACTTCGGCGGCGTTGAGGAACTGCTCAAACTGGGCCGGAATGGGGACGGCGCAGATGGGCTTGTGCAGGTATACCGCCTCACTAATCAGCGAGAAGCCGCCATTCGTGACGACGGCCCGGGCCGAAGCCAGATCTTCGATAAAGCCCTGCTCGCTGAAGGCTTTCAACTGCACGTTGCCGTGGCTTTCCTCCTTGTTGAAGCCATACACCCGGAATTCCTGCTCGGGCATGGTTTGCAGCAGCGGCACCAGGTCTTTCTGGTTGGTGGCCGACTGGTACATCAGCACGTGCTGGCCGGTGGTGGGCCGGGCAGCCAGAATTTCGGGCCGGATGATAGGCGGCACCAGCGTGGTATTCGGCTTGATGACCGGCAGCGGAAAAAAGGTGCTCACAAAATAGTGCTGGCTGCGCGGCAGCTTGGCGCGCACAATAGCCCGGGCCAGCGCTAAGTTGTCACGCTCCGTCGGCGGCACCGCTACGTCCAGCCGGGCGCGGCTGATGATCTGCATATTGTCGATGCTGATGACGGGCAGGCGCTTCCATTTGGCAAACAAGTAGCTGAACGACTCGAAATCGGAAATCACCACGTCGAATTCCACGCCACACAGCAACTCCCGGTACTTGCGGAAGTTGACGAGCAGGTTTTCTGGCGCTGTGCGCAGGGTGAGTACGGCCGTACGAGACCGGCTGACGCTGAGTTTTTTGTAGGCCAGATGGTAGCCACGGATTTCGTGCACCCGGCCGGGAAACGTGCGGCTTAACAGCTGAAAGGCGCGGGCGCTACTCACGACGCACACCTCATGTCCCTGCTCCAGCAGGTGCTGAATCACGACTTTGCTACGGGTAGCATGGCCCATCCCCTCGCCGGGCACTCCATATAGTATGTTCATCAAGGCGAAGTAAAACCTAAAAATCGGCTTTCTGAAAACGCAGCCTTAGCCAACCTCACAACCATGCGTCTGCACGATGCACAACGTATCGGCAGCCTGCTGCCAGCAGTGGAAATAGGCCTTGCTCCTGTGGTAGACAGTGTGGATTGCCACTGGGGCTGCAAGAAAAGTATCTACTTTCGGCCTGATTTTGGCGTATGCGCCAATTTCGCCTGCTTTTTCTCTTTGCGTCTGCCTGCTGCGTATGAACCGCTCTACTTTCTTCCGCCCCGCTCTCGGGCTTGCTGTTGCCACTTCGCTGCTTGCCGCGGCCTGCTCAGCCCCACGTGCCATTACTAGCACAGGCAAAGTCACGCCGCGCGGTGAGTTCCGGGGCGGCGGCAACCTGTCGTTCAACGTAGCTACCGAAACTATCAGCAAAACGGGCTCTGCGCTGGTATCAGCGGCTTCTGAGGCGGCCAGCAAGGATACGGTGGGCTATTCGGGCTCCATCGAAAAGCTGCAGCTAGCGGCGCTGGCCTACGTCCTCGACCCGGTACGCGCTACCCCCGACCTGTACATCCGCTACGGCGTGGTTGAGCGGATTGACGTGGGCTATAAATATGCGTTTGGCTCGCACGTTTTCGATGCCATGTTCCAGTTTATGGGGCCTACCGGCACGCCGGAGCAGCCCGGTGGGCAATCGGGAGCTATGTATGGCAGCATCGGGCTACAGTTTGCCACGCAGCGTGCCAAGCTGCCCAGCGTGCCTTTCCTGGATGATGTGGCCGATGTGCTCGGCTTCCGCGCTACTCGCAAAGACCTGATTATTCCGTTGGTGTTCAGCCACTCGTTTGGGCCGGAGGAGGAAATTGGGGCCGTTTCCTATGGGGTTGTGTATTCGCGCTCTTTCATGCGGTACGGTTTCGAACCGACACGGGTGTTCCAGGGCAACACCCAGATTCCGTATCTGCCGTTGCAGAAGGTGAATTACGGGTCGTTTGGGGCTTTTGCCAACGCCAAAATCGGCTACCGCTACGTGTATTTTGTTCCCTCGCTGAGCATCTACTACCAGAACTACGGTACCTACCAGCTGCTCAACAATGCCAGCGGCAAGCTTAGTGGCCTCACCATAGTGCCCAGTGTCGGGCTGCAGTTTCGGGTACCTTCCACCCGCCGATAGCCAGCTTGGCAAGCGGCTCCTTGTTCGGCTTAGTATGAGGGCTAGGGAAGCTTTCTGTCGTCTGGCTTAGCTCCTCGCCCGGCTGCCCTTCAGCCAGGCAGCCAGCAACGGCACAGCAAATATGGCAACTGTAAGTAGCGTCAGGCCGATATCGGCGGTTTCGCTGCCGAGAAAGTGGCTGACCGGATGCTGTGGGAAATAGTGTTCCACCAACGATAGTAGCAGCTTCAGACCCAGCAGCCCGATAACGACGAAAGCAGCGGTTTCCAGAAACGGATATTTAGCCATCAGCAGCACAAACGCCTGCGCCACCAGCCGCATAGCCAGAATACCGATGAATACGCCGGTACAAATCAGTATCAGGTTGTCGGTGAAGGCCACGACGGCAAATACGTTGTCGATGGAAAAGGCCAGATCCATCAGTTCAATCAGGGCCACGGTAGCCCAGAACGGCCCCAACAGGCCCAGCGTACTGCGGTAGAGCCAGCTTTGATGCTTGCTGACCTCTTCTTCCTCGGTGCTGCGTTTGGCCTTGAATTGTGCGTACACCAGATACAGCAGGTACAGGCCACCCAGCGGCTTAAGGAACCAGAATTCAATCAGAAACGAGGCAAACAAAATACACAGCCCTCGAAATACGTAGGCCCCGATGATGCCGTAGCGTAGGGCCTTGTGCTGCTGGTGCTTGGGCAGGTCGCTGACCATAGTAGCCAGCACGGCCGCATTGTCCACGGAAAGCAAGCTTTCAATGATGACCAGATTGCCCACGATGGCCAGCGCGGCCAAAGGGTTGTCGAGGATTTGCTGCAGATGAATGTTCATGCGAAGCGCGAAAGTACGCGGATTCGGGAGTACGGTGAAACAAGTCTTGTTGGGCTATGTGGTGGATGCAGCTTCGGAAAGATGCGGTCTGGCCACGTTTTGCTTCCCCCGAAACTCCGTAACTTGCCTTTCCTGCTCCGGAAAATACTCCCACAATGCTTCACTTTTACCTCAACGACCACCGCATCAGCACGGCTGAGCCGGCGGGCAGCGCGCTGCTCGATTTTATCCGCTACCAGCAGCATCTAAAAGGCACCAAAATCGGCTGCCGCGAGGGCGACTGTGGGGCCTGCACCGTGCTGGTGGGCGAGCTGAGTGCCGACGGCCAGACCGTGCAGTACCAGAGCATGACCTCCTGCCTGACCCCGCTCGGCAATGCCCACGGCAAGCACATCGTAACGGTAGAAGGCATTAACGCGGCCAGTGGCCAACTCACGCCGGTGCAGCAGGCCATTGTGCAGGAGGGTGGCTCGCAGTGCGGCTTTTGCACCGTTGGATTCGTTATGTCGCTCACCGGGCATAGCCTCAGCAGCACGCCTGCCACTCCAGAAACCGGCCTCGCCGCTATTGATGGCAATATTTGCCGCTGCACCGGCTACAAAAGCCTAGAGCGCGCTACGGCTGCCCTCACTGGCCAGCTGCAGGAGCGCCCCGCCACTGAGGCCCTGAACTGGCTAGCTGAGCAGCAGTTTGTTCCAGCGTATTTCACAGAAATGGCTGGCCGGCTGGCTGCGCTCCAGGCGGAGCTACACGAGCCCGCCATGCATGCCAGCGGTATGGGCGGCCTTACCAACGGCTCGTTCGTGAATGGTCCCAATGGCTTTGCGTCGGCGGCCCGGCAGGTGCTGGGCGGTGGCACCGATTTGCTGGTGCAGCGCCTCGAGCAGCTCCGCGAAATACCGGTACGCCTCGTGTTCGACTTGGCGGAGCTTCGCGGCATTTCGCCGGTTGATGCCGAAGGGTACGTGACGCTGGGAGCAGCCACCACTGCCGAGCAGCTGCGGGCTTCCAAGATGATGAACGAGCTGTTTCCGCAGCTGCCCGAGTATCTGAAGCTGGTATCGAGCACACCGATTCGCAACATGGGCACGGTGGCCGGCAACTTCATCAATGCCTCTCCTATCGGCGACCTGACCATCTTTTTCCTGGCGCTGGACGCGGAAGTTACACTGGCGGCCCCCACCAGCGACACCCGCACGTTGCCTTTGCACGAGCTGTATCTGGGATATAAGCAGTTGGCCAAAGAGCTGGAGGAGCAAGTAACGTCCATCCGCTTCCGGGCGCCCCGGCCGGGTGAGTTCTTCCATTTTGAGAAAGTATCGAAGCGCACCCACCTCGATATTGCCAGCGTGAATTCGGCGGCCTGGCTACGGGCCAAGGACGGCATTATTCAGTCGGCACGTATTTCGGCGGGCGGCGTGGGGCCGGTACCGCTGCGTCTCCACCGCACGGCGGCGTTTCTGGAAGGACGCGAAGTCAGTATAGAAACGCTGCAGGCTGCCAACCATATAGCGCAGCAGGAAATTCATCCTATCAGTGATGCCCGCGGCTCTGCGGAGTATAAGCGCCTGCTGCTACGCCAGCTGCTGTTTGCGCACTTCCTGCAGTTTTTCCCCGAGCGACTTGCTATGCGAGAGTTGCTAGCGGTTAACTAATCTTATCCATTTCTCAGGCTCTTTTCGTCTGCGTCCCGGTACCCGGGATTTCCCAACGTCTGCCTTCTCCTGCTACATCCATGAACCACCTTGACCCGGTGCGCCACGTGCGCGGCGAATCTTCCTACCTCGATGATATTCCGGTGCAGCAGGGCACGCTCTACGCGGCCGTGTTTGAGGCGGCAGTAGCGCACGGGCGGCTCCGAGGACTGGATCTGGCAGCGGCCCGGGCGGCACCCGGCGTGGTCCGCATCCTCACGGCCCACGACGTGCCGGGCGAAAACCAGATTGGCGGCATCGTGCCCGATGAGCCGGTGCTGGCGGAGGGCACCGTGCATTTCCGGGGGCAGCCAATAGCGCTGGTACTGGCCCACACCGAGCGGCAGGCCCAGGCCGCCCTACACCTTATCAAAGCTGACATTGAGCCCCTGCCCATCATCACCGACCCGCGGGTGGCAGCGGCCCACAACGAGTTGATTGTACCGCCCCGCACCTTCCGCCTCGGCGACTCGCGCACGGCCTGGGCCGACTGCACGCACGTGTTTGAGGGCGTGGCCGAAAGTGGCGGACAGGAGCATCTCTATATTGAAACGCAGGGCGCCTACGCCTTTCCTACCGAAATGGGTGGGGTACGCATCGTGTCGTCTACGCAGGGTCCAACGGCGGTGCAGCGCCACACGGCGCACGTGCTGGGCATCGGGATGCACCAAGTAGAAGTAGACGTGACGCGGCTGGGCGGTGGTTTCGGAGGCAAGGAAGACCAAGCTACGCCCTGGGGTGTGCTGGCCGCGCTGGGGGCTTTCCTGACGCGCCGCCCCGTGAAGCTGGTGCTGGACCGCATGGCCGATATGCGCATGACCGGCAAGCGCCACCCCTACTCCTCTGACTTCCGGATCGGGCTGGATACTGATCTGAAAATCGTGGCTTACGAAGTCACGTTCTACCAGAATGCCGGGGCCGCCGCCGACCTGTCGCCGGCCGTGCTGGAGCGTACGCTGTTCCATTGCACCAACTCATATTTCATTCCCAACGTGACGGCCACTGCCTACAGCTGCCGCACCAATCTACCGCCTAACACGGCTTTCCGGGGATTTGGGGGGCCGCAGGGCATGTTCGTAATAGAGTCGGCCATTGCAAAGGCGGCCGAGGAGTTGGGCGTGCCGGCCAGCGAGATTCAGCGGCGCAACCTGTTGCGCGAAAACGACCTGCTGCCCTACCGCCAGCCCGCCGAAATGTGCCACGCCGAGCAAGCCTGGGACACCGCCGCTGACCTCTACAACCTACCGCGCCTGCGAGAGGAAGTAGCCGAGTTCAACCAACAGAATGAGCGCCTGAAAAAGGGCCTGTCGGTGATGCCCATCTGCTTCGGCATCAGCTTCACCAAAACGCCCATGAACCAGTCGCGTGCGTTGGTGCACATCTACACCGATGGCACGGTGGGCGTGAGCACCGGCGCGGTGGAAATGGGCCAGGGCGTGAACACCAAAATTGCGCAAGTAGCAGCCCAAACGCTAGGTATCTCCATCGACCGGGTGAAGGTGGAAAGCACCAACACCACCCGCGTAGCCAACACCTCACCCAGCGCCGCCAGCGCCACCGCCGACCTCAACGGCAAAGCCACCGAAATGGCCTGCCAGGCGCTGCGCGAGCGGCTGTTGCGCCACGCCAGCACCGAGTATACGCTCAACTACGAAGGCCTCGAAATTCGGGACGAGCAGGTGCTAGCCGCCGGCGTACCCGCCGAAACTACCTGGGAGAAGCTGGTATCGTCGGCGTATTGGCGGCGCGTGAGCCTAACTGAAAACGCCCACTACGCCACGCCCGACATCCATTTCGATGCCACCATCGAGCAAGGCTACCCCTTTGCTTACCACGTGTATGGCACAGCCCTCACCGTTGTCACGGTAGACTGCCTGCGCGGCACCTACGAGCTGGACGCCGTGCATATTGCCCACGACTTCGGGCAGAGCATGAACCCGGCCGTAGACCGGGGCCAGATTGAGGGCGGCGCGGTGCAGGGCATCGGCTGGATGACGATGGAAGAGTTGATTTACAACGAGGAAGGCCGCCTGCTCAGCAACTCGCTCAACTCCTACAAAATCCCGGACCTGTACGCCGCGCCCAAGGTGCTGGACGTGCATTTTCTGGATACGCCGGGCCACCCACGGGCTATTTTCCGCTCCAAGGCCGTGGGCGAGCCGCCGTTGATGTATGGCATCGGAGCCTATTTCGCCATCCGCGACGCGGTGAGGGCCTTCCGCTCCGGCCATCAGCCCACCTTCTCGGCGCCTTTCACTCCCGAAAAGGTGCTGCTCAACCTGTATCCTCCCGTTTCTGCCCGTTCCGCTGCTGCTTGGCCCTCCGTTTCCACTTCCATCCCCGCAACCACTTCCGCGGCCTCCTGATTTATGCGGCCGGCGACACGGCCGCAGCGCTTTTACTGCATCAATTTTCTGTAGGCCGCCTGCTAGGCATGGCGCTGGTCGGGGGCTTACTGTACTCGCTGGAAGTGCCGACGTATTTCAGTTGGATAGACCGGCAAGTACCGCCTGCCCCGGGACTAACGCGGCGCCTGGGGCGGGCAGCCCTGTCGCTGCTATACTTCAATCCGCTTTGGATTGCGCGGCATATGCTGTTTATCAAGCTGTTTTCGGGCCACGCCGACCAGATTTCAACTGGCCTGTTGCTCGTAGCCTTGCGCTCCTTCCTGCTGAATGTGCCGGTTTCCTTCGCCGCCAACTACCTCATCCAAAACCACGTTCCGCCACGGCGACGTTTTCTGGCCAGCGCCTTGTTTTCAGGATTGATGGCGGTGTATTATGCTCTTAGTGCCACTTGGCTGAAATAGGAGTTTCATCTGTTGAATTTAGAGCGGTTAGCTGAGCCGTTTTCCCGCTTTCCTTAGTATATTGGAGTACGCTAATACTTTCCCGCCAGCCTTCGTCGTGGACGACCTATCCGCTACTCCCTCGCGCCCCCGCGACATGCTGGTGTGGAAGCACGCCGCGGCCAGCCTACGCGCTGGTATTCCGACGGCCCTGCTCTGCGTAGTGCGTAGCGAAGGTTCCAGCCCCGGTCGGCAGGGGTCCAAGATGAGCGTGACGGCCACTGGGCTGGCTGGCTCTATCGGGGGCGGCATCATGGAGCATAAGCTGGTAGAGCTGGTACGGGCCCGACTGCGTGAAGGTGACTACACCCCCGAAATCCGGCGGCAGGTGCACCGCGCCCACGCCCGCTCCGACCGGTCGGGCATGATCTGTTCCGGCGAGCAGGAGATTCTACTGTTGCCATTGCGCTCCGAATACCTGGCCAGCCTGGAGGCCTGCAAGCGCGCCCTGCGTCAGTCGGGCGGTTTCCGCTGGGTAGTAGCCGCCGACGGTGGCCCCCGCGTGGTAGCTGATACCGATGTCACGGCTCCGCTCATCCGGTTCCAGCCGGGCGAGAACTGGCAGTACGAGGAAAAGCTCGGCTTTCGCGACCAACTCACCATAGTGGGAGGCGGGCACGTGAGCCTAGCACTGTCAAGGACATTGAGCACACTGGATTTTGATATTACCGTGCTCGACGACCGTCCAGCGCTGCATACCCATCTGCTCAACCCCTACGCCCACCACAAACGCACTGTTCCGTACGACAAACTGGCCCCGGAAGTCCTGGAAGGACCGCACCAGTACGTGGTTATTATGACGGTAGGATACCGAACCGATGCTGTGGCGCTACGCCAGCTGCTGCATCATCAAGTGCGGTATCTGGGGGTGCTGGGCAGCTCCAATAAGATAACCCATCTGCTGCAGGAGTTGCGCGCTGCCGGCACCGACGAAGCAGCTCTGAGCCGGATACATGCCCCCATCGGCCTACCGATTCATAGCCGCACCCCGGAGGAAATTGCCATCAGCATAGCGGCCGAAATAATTCGGGTACGGAATACGCCCGAATCAGAATAAGGCACTAGTTGGTAGTGCTATCCGGGCTTTTCAAGAGTCAACACAAAGCGGCTAGTTTTCCGTCATGTGGTTGCCGTCGAGGTAGCCTTCGGTGAAGACGCGGTACTGGTCGAAGATGGAGCGGACGGAGCGGCGCAATACGATTTCGGCCTGCGGACCGCTGGGCACCGTGACGCCGGAAGCGTAGCCGTTCCAAACGGCGCGGTTGGTCCGGTTGTCGATGAGCGTGATGAGTAGCGTCCCTTCGGCCAGCAGCATCCGCTGGGGCTGGTAGCCTTGGCGGTAATCAGAAGGCGTTTCCTCATCCTCCACCTTTTCCTCCTTCACCCAGCGGCTAATTTCCTCCTGCACGTAGCCGCGGAAACGCATGTCGCCCTCGAAAACGCGAAAGTTTACCAGCAGATCGGGGCGGCGCTTGTTGGTTTTGTAGCCCTGCACTTTGAGCCGAAGCCGGATGGCGTCGCGCACGGCTTCGCCTAGCTTGCTGGTATCAGAGGCTAGCCCGTCGCCGGTAACAAATTCGTAGGTGCGGTAGCGGCGGAAATTGCCTGCATAGCTATAATCAGACTCAATGCGAGCCTCGCGCGCGGCAAAGCAGCCAGAAAGGGCCAGAGCCAGGCCTACAAAAAGGGTAATCGACGGTTTCATACGCAGCACTAATGGGGTGGTGACACACCATCAAGTTACGAAACTGCGGGCTTGTTAGGAACTGATTGTCAGACAGAAAATCGATTAATAATTTTGTCTTAGCCCAAGTGCTATCGGGTTAGCTGCAGCACAGGGGTTTCGGCAGTATAAACTTCTCCGGTGCCAAGCCGGTAGCGGACCCAAAACTGCTGTGGCCCGGCCTGAGCAGGTGGGGTCATGAAGCGCAGCCGGGGAGCATAGGCCTGGTTGCCACGGGGCGAGAACTCCTGGCCAGTTTCGATATCCAGCAGCAAATCGTTGAGTGAGGCCCCGGCCGGGTGCCCGGCATCATAGGCAAAGCGGCTGCGTATCACCACCGAATCGAGGGGCTGCTTCGTACCCAAGTAGCCGGGGGCAGGGGTAGGTGGACAAGCGTAGGCCGCCGACAGCCACCCGCCGGAGGAAGCTGGCCGGTAACCGTAGTAAGTGGTTTGCAGCTGCACAGCCAGCAGCAGGTCAGAGGCCGGTACCGGCTCGTTGGGGCCGGGCGAGGCGCCTGTAGTTTGGCGGCTGGCAGCCAGTGCTAGGCCCGTGATGGTATAGTAGCGCGCCACGTCCCCAATTCGGCACTCATCATCTTTGGCGCAACTCAGCAGCACCGAGCCGGCCGGCGGCACCAATAGCAATAGGCCGAGCAGAAGTTTCCTAGTCATGGCGCAGCGGAAGATATCTGTACGATGTGCTCAATAGAAAAAAATCGGTAGCAATACTACTCAGCCAAAGGTCAGGGCTGGATTTCGATGGCTACCGTTTCGGTAGTGTATGCCTCGCCGTTAGTTTGGTGGTAGCGCACCCGAAACTGCTGGACCAAGGAGCTGGCAGGCACCTGCCGGAACCGAAAAGCCGGGTCCGGCCCCTCTCCCACCACCCTGGGCACGGCCAGCCACTCGCGGAGCGGAATTAGCTGGCCATATTCATTTTCCAGCTGCACCAAGTCGTTCAGCGACGAGCCCGCCGGATGCTGAGCATCGTAATCGAAGCGGCTGGTAACGGTCAGTGAGTCGATGGCTTCGGTATACTCCGGGCCGGTGGGGTCGCAGGCCATGGCCGCAAAGCCGCCAGTAGAAGCCGGCCGGGCGCTATACAGTCGGGTGTCCAGCCGGAGCCGCAGCTGCAGATCAGCCGTCGATACGCTTTGGCCAGTAGTCAGTACCTGCCCAGCGGCTCCGGCGGGCTGCCGCAGCAGCAGTGCTTGCACCCCCACGATGTCGTAATACTCCTTCTTGAACGGGCCGCATTTTTCGCAGGCCGGCAACCCGATGCTAACCAGCGCCACCAATAGTATTTTTTTCACCATGATACTCCGCTTACTTGTATCTGGATGATAGCCTTTTCGCCCAGCAAGTTGCAACCTACTCAAGTTTAGGCGGCCAACTCCCTTTCCAGCACAATGGTAAGCCCATGGCTGCCCTGCACCGTCCCGACGATATCGAAACCGTGGCGCAGGTTGAGCAGCAGCATGGCCCGCCAGCGGTTATAGGTCTGGGTGCGGATGCGGTGGTAGCCTTGCTCCCGGCACCACGCATGCTGCTGGCGCATTAGCTCCGCGGCAATGCCCTGGCCCCGGAAATCAGGATGCACACCGCCCAGCCAGCTGTAATAGTGGCCTGGCTTCCGTTCGTAGCCCAGCTTGCAGCCTACCAATTCTTCACCGATGAAGGCCACCCATGCTTGCACCGGCTGGCGCTGCTGCTGGTAGCGCAGGTCTGCTTTAGTTTCAGCATGCGGCGTTTCGGTGAAGACAGCGGCCAGCAGATCCACTATCTGCCCGTGTGGAGCAGCGGAGATATCCGGAAGAAACTGGTAGTCGAGCATCTTGTAAAGATAACACGCCCGTTATCGGTACCCGGCCGCCTGCAGCTGAAACAACTCGGCGTAGCGGCCACCACGAGCCAGCAGCTCTTCGTGGCTCCCAATTTCCACGAATTGCCCGTGCTCAATTACCAGAATCCGGTCGGCCATGCGCACGGTGCTAAAGCGGTGGCTGATGAGGATGGCGGTTTTGCCCTGTGTGAGGTCCTTGAAGCGCTGGAACACCTCGTACTCGGCGCGGGCATCAAGGGCGGCGGTAGGCTCGTCGAGGATGAGCAGCTGAGCGTCGCGCATGTAGGCGCGGCCAAGGGCAATTTTCTGCCATTCGCCGCCGCTCAGGTCTACACCGCCATTGAAGCGGCGGCCAATCATCTGCTCGTAGCCGCCGGGCAGCTTGGCAATGACGGAATCGGCGAGGCTGAGGTTAGCAGCCTGCTCAATGCGTGGGCGGTTGTCTTTCTCCTCGATGCGGCCCACGGCCAGGTTCTGGCCCGCTGGCAGCTGGAAGCGTACAAAGTCCTGGAAAATCACCCCTATTTCCTGGCGCAGCTCGGCGGGGTCGTACTCGCGCAGGTCGTAGCCATCGAGCAGGATGCGGCCTTCGGTGGGGTCGTAGAGGCGGGCCAGTAGTTTGACAAGGGTGGTTTTGCCAGCACCGTTTTCGCCCACCAGCGCCAACTTCTCGCCGGCCTGCAGCATGAAATTGAGGTTGCGTAATGCCCATTTTTCGGCATTGCGGTACTTGAAGCCCACGTTTTCAAACTGAAACCCTTGCCGAATGGGCCGGGGGAAGGGTATGGGTCTTTCGCCCGTCAGCTCCTGGCGCACAATGCGCGGCTTGAGGTGGAAGAAGTCGAAAAAGTCCTGCAGATACAGCGCGCCTTCGGCCACGGTGCTGAAGCGGCTCAGAATGCCTTCGAGCAGGCCCCGCATGCGGGCAAACGAACCGGCCAAAAACGTGAGCTGCCCAATGCTGACGCGCCCATACACGGCTTGGCTGATAATGTAGACGTAGGCCGCGTAGTAGCCGGCCGCGCCCACCGCCGCGAAAAAAGCGCCCCAGCCCGCCCGCCGAATCACGAGGTCCTTATTCTTCTGGTAGAACTCATCAGAAAGCAGCTTAAACCGGTCAATCAAGAAGCTGCTGAGCCCGAAAATCTTCACTTCCTTGGCCGTTTCGTCGGAAGCGCCGGTCTGGCGCAGGTAGTCCAGCTCGCGCCGCTCGGGCGTCCAGCCGTGCACCAGCGAGTAGCTTCGTTCGTTGAAGTGCGACTCGCCCAGAAAAGCCGGCACCACCGCCAGCAGCAGCAGCCCCAGCAGCCACGGATTGAAGGCCACCAGCCCCACGGCCAGAAAGCCCATGGTGATGATATCCTGGGCCTGGCTGAGCACCTGGGCCATCAGCACGGTGCGCGAGAGAGTCTGGCGGCGTGCCCGCTCCAGCTTGTCATAGAACGCGCTGTCTTCGAACTGGTCGAGGTCCAGCTCGGCGGCGTGCTGCATGAGGCGCACTGATGTCTGATTCGCGAACAGGTCGCCAAGCAGCGAGTCCAGTAGCGCCACGCCGCGCCCCAGCACATCGGACAGGATAGCGAGGCCAAACTCCAGCGCTACCAGCGTGAGCACCGGGGCCAGAACCCGCTCGGCGGCCGGCAGGCGGCTAAGCTGCACCACGGCATCGAGAATGAGCTGGGCTACATAGAGCATGGCCACCGGCAGGGCCGCCCGCAGCAGGCGCAACGCTACGTTGCCGAGCGTGAGGGCCGGGCTGGTCTGCCAGATCAGGCGCAGAAATTCCGGTAGATTTTTGAGGGCCGAAAACCGTTCCCGCACCGTGAGGGCGGGTTTGCCTTCCGGACGGGGCCGTTTGGCCGAAACGGCATTGAAAAGCGAAGAAAACCAAGACATATGGCGGCTATACGGCACACTTCGGGCCGGAGTACACGGGCGGCCGTTTTGGCAGAACAAACCACCAATAATAACATGCAACCTTTCTTATATACCAGAGCTCTTAGAAAGGAAGCCTTTCTAACTTTTCATTGCTTGACTCCACTTTTACTCGCTTTGCTATGAAACACTTTATTCCTTCCAGAGCCACGCTACTGAGTTTAGCCGGGGCTGCTCTTCTGTTTTCAGCCTGCCAGAAAGAAGGCACACCCGAAGCCGACCCTGGCAACGAACCAAAAACCCGCCCACTCACGGCGCAGGAAGTCCAGACCCTGAGCAGCACCAACGACTTCGGCTACCGCACTTTCGCGGCGCTTCGTACGGGAGCGGGCAGCAGCAATCTATTTATCTCACCGCTGAGTATTTCGGCGGCCCTCACCATGACGTACAACGGTGCCGACGGCACGACCAAGGACGCTATGCGCCAAACGCTGGGATTTACGGGCCAGACCGACGCGGCCATCAACCAGTCGTTTAAGTCGCTGTTTGAGCTGCTGACTACTATTGACCGGACCGTGGAGTTTGCGGCGGCTAACTCTATCTGGCACGGCCAGCAATACACCCTTCAAGCACCTTTCGCGCAGACCAATCAGTTGTATTTCGACGCCACGCTGCGGGCGGTAAATTTCAGTGACGTAAGCACTAAAAACGCCATCAACCAGTGGGTGAGCGACAAAACCAAGGCCCGCATTACCAGCATCGTGGAGCAGACCAACGCCGATGATGTGATGTACCTGATTAATGCCATCTATTTCAAAGGGTCGTGGGCCAAGAAATTTGATAAGACCCTCACGCGAAAATCTACTTTCCACAAGGAAGACGGCTCCACGGCTTCTGTAGATTTTATGACGCTCAAAAACGGCTCGTACGGCTACTATGCCGATGCTACCAAACAGGTAATCGACCTGCCCTATGGCAACAAGCAGTTCAGCATGACGGTGATAGTACCCAGCGGATCCGCTACCCTGGCCAACGTCAGCAGCCAGCTGACCAGCGCCAACCTAGATACTTGGCTGGCCGCAGCCACAACCAGCACCTGGGAGCTGCGCATGCCTAAGTTCCGGATGGAATACAAAAAGGAGCTAAGCAGCATCCTGACCCAACTGGGTATGGGGGAGGCTTTCACGGAGCGGGCCAACTTCAGCCGAATGCTGCAGAATTCCAGCCAAGGCTTGGCTATCAGCAAAGTGGAGCACAAAACGTTTTTGGAGGTAGATGAAGAAGGCACCGAAGCAGCAGCTGTTACGTCGGTGGGCGTCGTGACTACCTCTATCCCGCCCACTATTGTCGTTGACCGGCCTTTTCTGTTTCTGATTCGGGAAAAGTCGTCTAACGCCGTGCTGTTCATGGGGCAGCTAGTACAGCCGTAAATGCTACGTACCAAAAAAGTCGGGTAGCTGCACTTACGTCTGTTGCAGCAGGCGAATAGCCGCCCGGCTTTTTTGTAGCGCCCCGCTTGGCTCAGCGGTTCATAATCTTGCCTTGGTTGTCCCAGTGGCTGGACCGCACTTCCTGGCTGCCGGGCTCGCGCTTGATAGTACGCGTGAACCGCTCACCGGAAATGGCCCCATCGGGGCGGCGCCGGCCGAAAAACAGCGTCATAGGCTCGCCTTCCCTATTGGTCAGAAAGGTGATGTCGTAGCCTTTGAATACATCGTCGATTCGCGCTGAAGGCTCATACAGCTTACTCAGCTTCTTGTCTAATTCAGGGTGGAGCGGCATGATGCGGCAAGGTTGGTGCAGGCTTTCGTACGGCACCCTGTAGGCGTAGGATATTGTCGGGCTTTGCTCTCACGACGGTTCAACAGCCTGTTTTGACCATCTCACCAAACACACAAAAGCCCCGACTCATATGAGTTGGGGCTTTTGTGTGTTTGTACGGGTTTCCGGTAATGCTAGTAAGGCTGGGCGTTGTGCGCCGTGGCTTCGGCCTGTTCCACAGCGGCGGCAGCTTTGCCTTCGTTGTACTGGTTGCCTCCTTCGGCCGTTTTACCGGCGCGGGCGGCTTTCAGGCCTTCGGCCAAGCGGTTGCCCCAGTCTGGGTCACAGTTGGTGCAGAGTTCCACCATCTTGTCGCTCACCTTATGGTCAGCATCAGCCAGGGCGCCTACCATGTTATTGATGAGGTCGTCCCGTTCCCAGTCTTCGTGCAAGCGGTACCGCTCGCCGGCCTGCTTGAAGTTGTTTTGCCGGTCAATGGTCTGGCGGATGAGGCGGCCCGTGTACTCCGGCGTGTGGTCTGGAGCAGAGCGGGGCGCTTCTTTCAGGCCGTTGAGGCTGCTCGGTTCGTAGTTGATGTGATTGTTCTGGCCAGGCGCCGTGTCTACGTGGTACGCCATCTGGCCGTCGCGCTGGTTAGTAGCCACATGTTTTTTCGGCGCGTTGATGGGCAGTTGCAGGTAGTTGGTGCCCACCCGGTAGCGTTGCGTATCGGAGTAGGAGAATGTACGGCCCTGCAGCATCTTGTCGTCGGAGAAGTCAAGGCCATCGACCAGAACACCCGTGCCAAATGCCACCTGCTCTACCTCCGCGAAGTAGTTTTCGGGGTTTTTGTTCAGTGTCATCTTGCCTACCGGCAGGAACGGAAACTGGTCTTCCGGCCAGATTTTGGTGTCATCCAGCGGATCAAAATCCAACTCAGGATGCTCCCCGTCGGACATTATCTGCACACACAACTCCCACTGCGGGAAGTTGCCGGCTTTGATGTTGTCGAATAGGTCCTGGGTGGCGTGGTTGAAGTTTTTACCCTGGATGGTTTCGGCTTCCGATGCTGTCAGGTTTTTGATGCCCTGCAGCGGCTCCCAATGGTACTTCACCAGCACGGCCTCGCCGGCGGCATTCACCCACTTATAGGTATTCACGCCCGAGCCCTGCATCTGGCGGTAGTTGGCCGGAATACCCCAGGGCGAAAACAGGAAGCTAACCATATGCATAGCTTCCGGCGTGTTGCAGATGAAGTCGAAAATACGCTCCCCGCTCTGGCGGTTGGTTACCGGGTCCGGCTTCTGCGAGTGAATCAGGTCCGGAAACTTCATGGCGTCCCGGATGAAGAACACCTTCAGGTTGTTGCCTACTAGGTCCCAGTTGCCATCTTCGGTGTAGAATTTCACCGCAAAGCCGCGTGGGTCGCGCAGAGTTTCCGGCGAGTGGCCGCCATGGCCTACTGTGCTGAAGCGCACGAACACCGGCGTCTCCTTGCCGGCTGTATTGAAGAGCTTGGCACGAGTATATTTCTCAATGGGCTCGTTACCTACTTTGCCATAGGCCTCAAACACGCCGTGCGCGCCTGCACCGCGAGCATGCACCACCCGTTCCGGCACCCGTTCCCGGTCGAAATGGCTGATTTTTTCCAAGAAGGCATACTGCTCCAGCGTGGCCGGGCCGCGGCTGCCCACGGTGCGCAGGTTCTGGTTGTTGGTCAGCGGATGTCCCTGGCGCGTGGTTAGGGTCTGGCCATTCTCGCCGTCGGCGGTGCGCTGGTCTACGGAGCTGCCCGCGCCCGTGACGGCCGTGCCGGTACCGTTGCCGGAAGGGGCAGCGCCGTTTGCACCGTTCTGTCCTGTATTTTGGTCTTGTGCCATGGCTACGAATAGTTTTAGAGGTTGCGTGACTAAAGTACCGCGTTGAGAGGTCGGCTGTTCGGAATGCAGCTTACAAAATTTGGGGTTCATGGAGAAGCTACTACCTCACAATGGAAGGCTGCAGCGTGCCCACCTCAACTCATGAACAGGGTTGCGGCGCTAATGATTCGGGAATAAGGGCAGTTGTTCTGGCCTTGCCCAGCCACGCTGGCTACCTTTGTGGCCCATGCCCGCTACCACTACTACCCGTACCTACAGCGCCGGCTTCTGGCTGATGTGCCTGTCGTCGTTCTTCTTTTTCATGAGTTTTAATATGCTGCTGCCCGAGCTGCCCGCGTACCTCACGCGGCTGGGCGGCGGCGAGTACAAGGGCTTTATCATTGCCCTTTTCACGCTCACAGCAGGTATTTCGCGGCCCTTCAGCGGCAAGCTGGCCGATACCGTGGGGCGGATTCCGGTGATGGTGTTCGGCTCGCTGGTGTGCTTTATCTGCGGCTTCTTCTACCCTTGGACTACCACCGTGGCAGGCTTTCTGGGGCTGCGGCTGCTGCACGGCTTTAGCACGGGGTTTAAGCCTACCGGCACTGCTGCCTTCATTGCCGACATCATTCCGCTGGAGCGCCGCGGCGAGGCCATGGGCCTGCTGGGCGTGGCTGGCTCACTGGGTATGGCGGCCGGGCCGGCTGTGGGGCCGCTCATTACGGCGGCATTTTCCCTCAACACCCTGTTCTACTGTTCTTCGGGGCTGGCGCTGCTGAGCCTAGCTGTGCAGGGTACCATGACCGAAACCCTACCGCAGGCGCAGCGCCAGAAGTTCAGCTGGAGCCTACTGCGCCTCAACTGGGGCGAGATTTTGGAACCGCAGGTATTGGCTCCGGCTGTCGTGACGTTGCTGTGCCTGTTTCCGTTTGGCGCCATCCTGACCGTAGTGCCCGACCAGAGCGAGGCGCTGGGCTTGGCCGACCACAGCAAGGGCCTGTTTTATACCTGCTACACGCTGGCCTCGCTGGTGGTGCGTCTGCTGGCTGGCCGCGCTTCCGACACGTATGGCCGGGTGCCCGTTCTACGCCTGTCCACGGCCCTCATGGTAGTGTCATTGGGCATCCTGATGCTGGCAGACCAGTCGGTGCCGCTGTTTTTGGGCTCAGCGGTACTATTCGGGCTGGCTACTGGCCTCAACTCCCCTACCCTCTACGCCTGGACCATCGACCTAAGCCACCCCGAGCGACGCGGGCGGGCGGTGGCCACCATGTACATTGCTCTGGAAGTTGGCATCGGGCTGGGGGCCCTGCTGGGCGGCTGGCTCTTCAGCAACCAGATTGCGCGCCTTCCCTACGTGCATGGCCTGAGCATGGCCCTGACGCTGGTGGCCCTGGTGTATCTGTTGGTGGGTGTGCGGGCGAAGCAGCCGGCAGCATAAGCCTCGAAAGCAGAATGGCTGCTTGTAGACTACACAGTTTCGCAGCCCACTCACTCCCGAAACCGTGCAAATGCTGGCTAGGCTCCAACTCAACAAAGTGGAGTACAGTCCAGATGAGTATGCTGCTCTGCGTGAACTGCATCAGCGGGCGGCGGCTAAGTGCGCTGAAATGCTGGTGGTGACCCGGAAGTAGCCAAACTTCATTTTTTCTTCATACTGGTATATGCCGATATAGAAAAAGTGCTGACCTTTATACTTCCGTAATTCTGCATGTGCCACATCCGGCATATTTCGTCGCCTATTTATCTTCTTTTCCCAGCTTTTGGCGGGGACCAGTCGCTTTTCAACTGGTTTTTTACATCCCTCTCAACTTACTTATGACAACACCTGTACTCTGCCGGCTAAGCCTGCTGGCTGTACTGGCCTGTGCCTCTACTTCGGCACTTGCCCAAACGGATCCTATCAAATTCGGCAAGCCGGATGCCAAGGACTTTGAAGCCAAAAACTTCGTGGCGGACAGCGCGGCTGAGGCCGTGGTGCTGTGCGACTATGGCCGTTCCCGCTTCGAGTATGCTGACGGTGATTTTCGGGTTGTGTTTGACCGGATTACGCGCATCAAAATCCTGAAGAAATCCGGCTACGACTGGGCAACGGTGAAAGTGCCGCTTTACCATCAGGCCGGCCGTGAAGAGAAGCTGCTGAACCTGCGCGGCTATACTTACAACCTGGTAAACGGTCAGATTGCGAAAGAGAAATTCGACGATGCTACTACCTTCCGGGAAGAAGCCAACAGCAACGTGACGATGCGCAAATTCACGCTGCCCAACGTGCGCGAAGGAGCCGTTATTGAATACGCCTACACCGTCCAGTCTGATTTCACTTTCAACTTCCAGGATTGGCAGTTTCAGGAATCTATTCCGGTGCGCTGGAGCGAGTATCGGGCCTCTATTCCGGCGTATTTCGACTACAAAATTCTGATGCAGGGCTACGTTCCACTGGCAGTGGCAGAGCACGCTGAGGGCTCGATGCAGGCGACGGTACGGCAGGAAGGTGGCTACGCGGGCGGTGGCTTCAACACGCAACGCGTAGCGGGCTCGGCTTCCTCAGTTGTGCTGCCCCTGAAAACGCACCGCTGGGCTGCGCAGAACGTGCCAGCTTTCCGGGATGAACCCTTCATGACTTCGTCGCGGGACTATGTTTCCCGCCTCGACTTCGAGCTTGCCGGCGTGCAGTGGGAAGGCCAGCCGTACCGGCCGGTGTCCGACTCGTGGGAGAAAATCAACGATGACCTGCTGGCTGACGAGAATTTTGGCGCCCAACTCAAGCGAGGCGGCTTCCTGAAAGACCAACTGACGCCGCTACTGGCCAAAACCACCGACCCCGCCGCCCGCATTGCAGCCGTGCACGACCTAGTGCGCAAATCAGTGAAGTACAACGGGCGCGACTGGTACTATACTAGCACCTCGCTGCGCAAGGCCTACGACCAGCACCGTGGCAACGCGGCGGATGTAAATCTGCTGCTGATTGCGGCGTTGCGGGAGGCTGGCTTCCAGGCAAATCCGGTACTGCTGAGCACCCGCGACCATGGTTTCGTGAACCAGGAATTTATGCCGCTGCTTTCACGCTTCAACTACGTAGTAGCACACGTTGCACTGCCGGAAGGCAAAGAAATGCTGCTGGATGCCACCGAAGAGTTGGTTCCGTGCGGCATGCTGCCCACGCGCTGCCTCAACAATGTAGGACGCCTTATCATGCCCAAGTCAGCTGATTCCCGCTGGATCAGTCTGGTTCCGCAGCAGCGTCTTACCGAGTACCAGCAGATCCAACTGACGCTGGACGACAAAGGCGGCTACACGGGCAAGATCCACTCGGAGCACGGCGGCTACGCTGGCCTGGCCCAGCGCGACCGGCTGCGCGAAAAAGGCGAAAAGAAATATGTGGAAGAAATGCTGCAAGGCCGCGAAGGCTGGAATGTGAGCAAGTATCAGTTTGCGCAACGCGACGCCCTCGACAAGCCCCTGGCCTTCGACTATGAGGTGAACGTGGCGGGCAGCGACGCCCAGGCGGGCATGCTGTATCTGCGCCCGCTGCAGCATTTCGGCAACAGCAAAAACCCGTTTGTGCACGAAAATCGCCAGTTCCCCGTGGACTTCGGCTGCCTCGTGGATGAAACCCTGGTGATGACCCTAACCTTGCCAGCCGGCTATGAAGTAGAGGAGCTTCCTAAACCGGCCGCCGTAACGCTGCCGGACAATGGTGGCCGCTTCATGTACCAAGTGCAGCCTGGTGCCAATGGCACGCTGCAGCTGGTGAGCCGGCTTAGCCTGAGCCGGCCCGTGTACTCGGCAGAATCTTATGCGGATCTGCGCGAATTCTACCGCTTGGTAGTGGCCAAGCAGGCGGAACAGATTGTGTTAAAAAAGAAATCCTAAGTCTGTGGCCTTCCTCCTGAAGCGCATCTGCCGGGCAGCCCTGGCGGCGCTGAGCCTATTGGCAGGCAGCCCGGTGCTGGCCGGCCAGCCTCCCAAATATCTGGTGGCCGACATTCCGGGCTCGTTGCGCGAAAATGCACACGCCGTAGTCCGCTTCTCCGATGAAACCCTGCTGGTAAAGTCAGCAGGCCGCACCATCGAGACCGTACGCCGCGCCGTCACCATTTTTGACGAAGCCGGCGCGCACCATGCCCAGGAACTGGTCTATTATGACCAACTCAATACGGTGAGCTACCTGCGCGGCAGCGCCTATGCTGCCGATGGCCGTCTGCTGCGCACCCTCAAAGCATCCGAAATCGGAGACATTTCGCTTTCCGATGGGTTCAGTCTGGCTAATGACGGCCGTGGCCGGGTGGCCGACCTACGCCAGCCAGTGTACCCCTACACGGTAGAATTCGAGTACGAAGTCAACTCCACTAATACGCTGTTCTACTCTACCTGGCGGCCGCAGGCCCGGGAGCAGCTGGCCGTGGAGCAGGCCACTTTCCGGGTGCTTACGCCCGCCGAACTACCCCTGCGGTATCTGGAGCGCGGCCTGCCAGCCGGAACAGCAGTAGCTCGCACCTCGGTTTCGGCAGTGCTGCAAAGCTACGAGTGGCAGGTGCGGAATCTGGCGGCAGTGGAAGCAGAACCCGACGGGCCGCCAGTAGGCGAAACGACACCGGTGGTTTTCACAGCTCCCACACAGTTTGAGGTGCAGGGCCACGTCGGTACGCTCACCTCGTGGCAGGCATTGGGCCTGTGGAATTATCAGCTCAATGTGGGCCGCGACGAGCTGCCGGTAGCCGTTCAGGAGAAGATCCGGGCATTGGTGCAGGGCGAAACCGATGAGCGGGCGCGCATCCGGAAAGTATACGAGTGGCTGCAGGCCAACACCCGCTACATCTCGGTACAGCTGGGCATCGGTGGCTGGCAGACGTTTCCAGCCAGCAGCGTAGCGGCCAGCGGCTACGGCGACTGTAAAGCCCTCACCAACTATTGCCAAGCTTTGCTGAAAACGGCCGGCATTACGGGATACTGCGCCTTAGTGCGGGCCAATGAGGAGGATGTGCGGACTGAGTTTCCGAGCCAGCAATTCAACCATGTGGTACTGTGCGTGCCGCTGCAGAAATCCGCCAAGCGGGATACCGTCTGGCTGGAATGCACGAGCCAAACCAATCCATTCGGTTACATGAGCAGCTTTACCGGCAACCGCCACGCGCTGCTCATTACGCCACAGGGTGGCCGCGTGGTGCGCACGCCGCAGTATCTGGCCGCCGATAACCGCCGGGAGCGGCTGGCTGATGTATACCTAGATGCGCAGGGCAGCGCTACGGCTACCGTCCGGACCCGGCGCAGCGGCCTGGAGCAAGATGGGTATGCGGGCATGGCCAACTCCCAGAACCTGGCCGACCAGAAAAAGGCCCTGGCGGAGCACCTGCCGCTGGCCAACTTCAGCATCAGCAAGCTCAGCTACGCCCAGGACCGCCGCAGCCTTGTCCCCACCCTAACCGAAAACCTGGGCCTGACGCTGCCGGGCTGGGCTTCGGTATCGGGCAAGCGGGCTTTCCTGACACCCAACCTACTCAGCCGCTGGAGCGCTCTGCCGGCGGCCGTTGGGGAGCGGCGCACTGCCATTTGGCTCGATAACCCGTTCAGCTACTCCGATACGGTCCGTATTCATGTGCCCGCTGGGTTCAAGCCCGAAAGCCTGCCGACGCCCGTACAGCTTAGCACCACTTTCGGTACGTATTCCAGCCAGGTGCAGGCATTACCCGACGGCACCCTGCTGTACGTGCGCCGCTTGCTGATGCCGCGTACCCGCTTTCCTCAGACCGATTATCCGGCTTATCAGGACTTCCGGCGCCGCATCAGCTCCGCCGATAAAGCGCAGGTTGTACTCGTGAAAACCGACGCCTAGAAGACTAGCGTACACCCGCAACGCAACGGCCCGCCAGAACTTGTTTTGGCGGGCCGTTGCGTTGCGGGTGTACCGAATCACTCCACACGGTTACTTGGCTTTCCTATCCACAAACAGCGTCTTACTAACTCATAAACAGCTCTATATCTATATTATCTAGCGTTGCATGTTTTTCTTCATTGAGGAATCAACGCCCAAAAACTGATGCCTGAGCACGCCAAGCCATGTGTAAAAAACAGTATCTTAGGGCCTTCTATTTTCTTTGACTTTTCCATTTCCAAAGCACAATTTATGTTGCAAACCTTTACCTCCTCGCGGCGCACATGGCGGCCGGCCCTGTTGGGCGGCTTGCTGTTGGCGGCGGCCGGGTCGCCATTATCGGTGTCGGCTCAACGCGTGTTGTGGGCCGATGCGACCGAAGCATTGCCTACTGCTGCCCGCACCACCACCCAAGCCCTGCGGCAGTACCGTTCCGTAACCATGCAGCTGCCTGCCATGCGCGCTGCACTGGCAGCGGCTCCGGCAGAAGCCGGTTCGGGCGCTCGTAATTCCAGCACGGTTATTTCGCTGCCACTGCCAGATGGCAGCTCGCAGCGCTTCCGTATAGTGCAGGTGCCCGTGATGGCACCACAGCTGGCTGCAAAATACCCGCAGATCCGCACGTATGAGGCGCAGGGCATTGATGACCCTAGCGCTACGGCCCGCCTCGATATTTCGCCGGCTGGCTTCCACGCCATGATTACGAATGCGTCGCGCACCATCTTTATTGACCCTGTTTCGCCGACCGACAACACCCACTTGGTGTTTGACCGGACGTCTATGAATAAGGACAATGTGCGGTTCGAGTGTCTCACGTCGGGGGCTGCCATTGGTGCCGCTGGCTCAGTGCTGACACCGCCGATGCCCGCGGCCATTCCGAACGGCACGACGCTGAAAACCTACCGGCTAGCCGTTTCCTGCACCGGCGAATACGCCGTGGCTGTTTGCGCTCCGGCTGCTCCCACTACAGCTCTGACTCTCTCCAAAATCGTTACGTCGGTTAACCGCGTGAGCGGTGTGTATGAGAAGGAAGTAGCGGCCCGCTTGGTGTTGATTCCGAAAAACGACACGCTCGTATTCCTGAACGGTAGCACGGACCCCTTCACGAACAACTCCTCGACTACTCTCCTGACGGAAAATCAGGCTGTTGTGACGGCCCGTATCGGTGCTGCCAACTACGACATCGGCCACGTATTTGCGACGGGTGATGGTGGCGTAGCCCAGCTGCGCAGCCTGTGCGCTACCAACGGCAAAGCCCGCGGTATGACCGGCCGACCAGCTCCCTTCGGTGACGCCTTCGATATTGACTACGTGGCCCACGAAATCGGCCACCAATTCGGTGGCAACCATACGTTCAACGGTACGATTGGCTCGTGCAGTGGCGGCAACCGCTCGGCTTCTGCAGCCTATGAGCCTGGTTCCGGCACGACCATCATGGCCTATGCCGGCATCTGCGGCGCCGACAACACGCAAAACAACTCCGATCCATATTTCCACTCCTACAGCTTCGATGAGCTAGTGGCCCACATGGCGGCTGGCGGAAACTGCGGTGTGAACACGCCTACCGGCAACAATGCGCCAGTAGTAAACGCGGGTGCCAACTACCGCATTCCGCTCAGCACTCCATTTGAGCTGACCGGCTCAGCCACTGACCCCGAAAACGATGCCCTGACGTATAGCTGGGAGCAATTCAACCTAGGTCCGGGCGGTGCCCCCAACTCGCCGACCGGCGATGCGCCTATTTTCCGCGCTTATGCCCCGGTGGCCTCTCCTACCCGTACTTTCCCTGCTACCCTGACGCCAACTGGTGCTCTGGGCGCGCTGCTCACGAACACGCAGGTGCGTGGTGAGCTTCTTCCTTCGTACGCTCGCCGGCTGGTGTTCCGCTTTGTGGCTCGCGACAACCGCGTAGGCGGTGGCGGGGTCGATTATGACTCGATGAACGTAGCTGTAGTTGGCACGGCCGGTCCGTTCCTGGTAACGCTCCCCAACACGTCGTCGGCTTCGTGGCAGGCTGGCGCACCGCAGCAGGTAACTTGGGACGTGGCGAATACTACCGCGGCACCCATCAATGCTGCCAACGTAGATATTCTGCTCTCAACAGATGGAGGCCGCACGTTCCCTACCACTTTGCTGGCTAATACGCCGAATGATGGGTATCAGAATGTGACGGTGCCTACTTCCGTAGCCGCTACCACCACTGCCCGTATCAAGGTGAAGGCTTCCGGCAACGTGTTCTTCGACCTGTCGAACCAGAACTTCTCTATTACGAACTCCGGCGCGCCCACCTTCTTCCTGGCTCCGGTAGCTACGCAGATTGCCGCATTTTGCCCTGGCGCTTCCTCCACGTTTGACCTCAACGTAGGTCAGATTCAGTCGTTCACTGGTCAGGTAGCTCTGTCAGCAACCAACCTGCCAGCAGGTATAACGGTTACGTATAACAACGCAACGACGGCTGCCGGCACCACGGTACAGGCAACGGTTGCGGTAGCCGCTGGCACCGCTGGCGGTACGTACACTATCAACCTGACGGGCACGAGCGGCAGCATCACCCAGACGCAGCAGTTCACCTTCACGGTGCTGCCTAGCGCTACTGCAGCCGCTGTTCCAGTAAGCCCAGTTGCGGCGCAGGTAGTAAGCCCCCGGCCCCGCCTTACGTGGAGTGCTGTGCCTAACGCAACGGCCTACGAGGTACAGGTAGCGTCTGACGCCAGCTTCGCAAACGTGCTGCTCACCCAGACCAACGTAACCGGCACCAACTTCACGGTAGCTTCGCTGCCTCTGACCACCGGCACTACTTACTACTGGCGTGTACGCGGTACCAGCCCCTGCGGTATTGCTCCCTACTCGGCAGTTTCTTCGTTCCAGATTGGCACGCTGTCCTGCTTCACGGCTGTTGCAACGCAGGTTCCGGTGAACATTCCGTTTGGTGCTACGCCAACCGTAACGTCGGTCATCAACGTGCAGAATGGCGAGCGGGTGGGCAACATCCGTATTCGCAACCTGGCCATCACGCACCCCGATGTAAGCGAGCTGACCATTTCGCTGACGAACCCAGCGGGCCGTACGGTAGTGTTGCTGGCGAATGCCTGCCCCGGCACTTCCGATATCAACCTGACGCTGAGCGAAGATGCTGCTTCGGCTATTACTTGCCCGCTTACCGGCGGCGCTACCTACCGCCCGGCTAACTCGCTGGCAAACCTCCTCAACGATGCCGCTACCGGCAACTGGACACTGAGCATTGCGGACAACAACCCGAGCAATGGTGGCCAATTGACTGGCTGGACGCTGGAGCTTTGCACGCTGGCTGAGCCGCCTGTAGCACCAGCCTCCCTGACGGCTCTGCTGAACGGCGTAACGAACAACCGCGCAAACGTAGACCTGATCTGGCTGGACAATGCCACCAACGAAACCGGCTACCAGGTGGAACGCACGGGCGCCGGCAACACCGTCTACACCCTTCTGGCTACGTTGCCCGCTAACTCGACTTACTACGCGGACCAGATCAGCGGCGCCAATGGCAACTACTGCTACCGCGTACGGGCCATCAGCGGGGCTGCCACTTCGGCTTACTCCAACGAAGCCTGCGTTAACGTAACAACACTGGCTACCCAGAACGAAGCGCTGCTACGTGGTGTGGAAGTATATCCTAACCCTAGCAATGGCCTGTTCCAGGTGAAAGTAGACAACGCTCAGCGTGGCACTGTTACGCTGCGCGTGACGGATGCTCTGGGCCGCACGGTGAGCCGCACTGCGCTCAGCAAGGCAGGCGCGCCGCTTCAGCACGCTCTTGACCTGAGCAAGCTGAGCAGCGGTGTATATCAGCTGCACCTAGATATGCCGGAAGGCACAGCCGTAGTGAAACTGCTGAAGCAATAAGCAGCGGCTGCTTTCTCATAAAAAGGGCGGCTTCCCACTGGGAAGCCGCCCTTTTTATGTCTCGTCGGTTCACATGCTTTTTGAGACAGAAACACTACAGTTCACTGTTTTATGCGGCTGGATTTTGCTCAGCGCAATACGTCCTACTTGAGACCCTACTAGAACCGGTAGCGGGCCTGAGCTTTGAACTCCGTACGACGAGGGCCCTGAATTTCTTCGAGGCCTGAGCCGACAGTGTTCTGGTAGCGGTAGTGGGTTTCGGCCAGCCGCAGCCAGAACGTGAGGTGACGGCTGCAATTGATTTCGGCAATGCCGTAGATGCGCGTGCCCTGCCCCGAAAGTGCCGGCACCGAAAACGCATACAGCACGTCCTGCTCGAACACGTATTGTCGGGTGTCGTAGCTGTCGGTATCGAAGATGGCATAGCGGGCCGTGAGACGCAGCCGACGGCCTACCGCAACGGAAGCGTCCTGCGCCAGCACATAGCCCCGCTGCCATGGGCCATTATCTTCGCGGTAGCGGCTGGCCTGCACCCGTGTGCGCAGCCCCAGAATGAGCGTCGGGTTAGCATCGTAGTACAGCAGCAGACTCTGGCGCGTAGTCGGTACGGGCAGGGGAGCCGGCTGGTCGGTGCTGGCATCATAGTCTTTCTGGCGGCTCCGAATCTGAGCGTAGAGCAGGCTGGTTTTCGTGGGCGAATACGCCACCCGCACCAGCCAGTCGTGCCCCGCCGAAGGCGCTCCTACCCCATATTTCAGCCACGGAAACCGAAATTGGTCGTAGTAAGCCGACACCTCCCAGCGCGCTACCGGCCGCAGCTTCAGTCCCAGATACAGTCCGCTTTCGTTGATGTTGCGGGTGTTTTCGCTTAGGGCGTTACCATAGAGCGTATGAAAGTCGCGGGAGTAGTGCCGCACCAGCGCCGATACATCAATAGCAGGCGCGAGACTGGCCAGCACGCCATTTACCGTGCCCCAGCCGCCGCTGCTGCTGCGCGCCGTTTCGCCAAACAGCAGCACATTGCCCCGTACGTAGCTGTAGTGCGCCCCTAAGGCCAGATTGTGAGTTCCTCGAAACTCGTATTGGTTGTACAGTTCGGGCCGACGCTGAATCGCCTTATCAAAATGCGTATCGACGGCCGTGAGGCCGGCGGACAGGTGGCCGCTGCGGCTGGTGTAGCCCAGGTTGCCGCCCGCTACGGTTTCGCGCAGCGTTTGGCGGTTCGCCAGCTCACTGGCCGTCCGGTGAAAACCAGTCAGCAGAAAACCCGACGAAAACTCATCAAACTCCGCTAGGGAGTCGGCGGCCTGCTGCACATTGGCATCTACCCGCTTGCGCGATACAAAACCGGTAGCGCGTACCGTAGGCGACAAGCTTACGGTAGCAGCCGCACCCCGGAAGAAGGTACTTTCCAGGATGGAGGAATAGGGCCGCACGCCCACCGAACTGCGGCGGAGCGTGGTAATGGTTTCGGCCCCCTTGCCTACCTGCAGCCCCGACGACAATAGCAGCCCCTGTCCAAACTGTAGCTGATAGTCGCCGACGGCCAGCGTGCGGAGCTTACCCCGCTCCTGCAGCACAAAGTGCGCCGACAGGAAATCTGGGCCGTAGGTGCGGGCTGTGGGGTTCCAGAGCAGCTGTTCGCCCGCGTCTTTTTCGGCAGTTATGCCCAGGCTAAAGTCCTTGGCGTGGCTGACGCGGTAGCGCAGCATCAGCTTATCGGGCGAACCTAAGTAGCGAGTAGGCCCCTGGCCTAGGCTGTCGGTGGGGGCAGTAGTGTAGCCTTTGCGGGTTTGCAGCACCCGCTCGTAGCGCATAAACAGCGCATTGTTGTCTTCCTTAAACACCCGCTGCCACAACGGGCCGCGCAACGCATTGGCGCCCCCGGCAGCCTGCGCTGTCACGAAAGGAGCTATGCGGTAGATACTGCGCAAATCGAAGCTCGGAACGGCCTGCAGTTCGTAGAGGCTGAGCAGCGGCCCGCGCTGCTGGCGGTATTCCAGCAGCTTACTGATCTGGTTTTCGGACAGCAGCAGCAGGCCCCGCAGTTCTTCCCGAGAAGCTGAATTCAGGCTGAGCGGCGTCTGGTAGTACTGAAGCAGCGTTTCGTAAAGGTCCTCGTAGGGCACTTGGTCACTCTGGATTTCAGCAAACAACTCCTGCGTCAGCCGGTCTAGGTCGGCGGCGGGGCGCACGTACTCCTGGGCCTGGGCTGCCAGGGGCAACAGCAGTGCCAGTACTGCCGCAACCCGCCGCTTTGCGCCGCCGGTTTTAGTATGAGGCAACATGGTGCGAGGCGCGAAACCAAACGCGCTGCACTGCGATACGCGGGCTGACCTCATGGCTGCTTCCCGCTGAAAGCCAGACTAACGCCTAAGTGCTGACTTAGCCCCAGCGCCATATGCCAGGCCGCCGCGTAGTCGATTTGGAGTGCACCGGCCCGAAAGCCTACGCCTCCGGTCGTCTCCTGCGTGAGGGTACGCAGTCCGGCCCGCAAGGCCAGTGCGTCAATCACGCGGTATTCTAGGCCGGCCTTAAAATCGGCTGACTGCTCTACTTCCTTCTCGGTTTCGATGTTGAGCAGCACTTTGGCAGTAGGCCGATACGAAAGGCCCGCCTTGAGCACTGTGGGCACCCGCTCCTGCTGATACTCGGCGAGTTTGGCCTGGTTCAGGTTATAGAGGTAGGCCCCGAATACCAGCCGCTTAGGCACCAACTCGGCCTGCCCGCCCAATGATACGGCCACTGCCCGCTTGCTACCCAAGCCTTCGATGCTTACCTGGAGCATATCTACGCGGCCACCGATGCTCACGAGGCCGCCTCGGTAGCCGTAGCCGGCTCCTATGCGCTGCTCACTGTAGAGCTTGCCGCCAAACCGTTCTGCTTCAAACCCCACTACTCCGTGGGTGGCCTGGCCGTTCCCCACCTTGCCCAAGGGCACCGCTGCTGCCAGTGCTACTGTATTCAGAGCCGACAATAAGTAGCGGTTTTCGGCGTACACGCCCACAGTTGGGGCGCTTATCTGGCCTAGTCCGGCCGCGTTGTTGCCGATGGCCCATACGTCGCTGAGCGTGACGGAGGTATTGCCCAGCGCCGCCGCTCGGGCCCCTCTTGTGCCAGGGCCATTGCCCTGAGCGTAACCCGATACTGCCAGCAAAAGCAAGCAAGCAGAGCACACGTAATTCTTCAGCATAGATATATAAGATAAGACGAATGAAATGTAGTATAAAAACCCTGAGCATCAAAGCCTGAGGCACTTTCGCGCAATTTTATTCACGGCAACCGCCACGCCTTAAATGGCGCCACTGCACAGGCGAAATCGGCGCACGATAGTGCGGGAGCTCAGGCTAAGCAGTCAGCAGCTTCCACCAGGAAGTCCAGTCCCAGTCGTTGTCAGTCGGGAAGCAGGTTTCGTAAGCAAAGCTGAGCTTCAGGTTGTAGGCAATTAGCAGCACCAATCCCAGGGCCAGCACCCCACACCAGCGCGAGTTGGCTCCTCGCTGCAGCGCCATTCCTAGTGGAAGCGCCAGCACCGGCAAAAAATCAACGAAGCCACGGTGTCCATAGCTGCAGCCCAGCGTGTAGGCCCACCACGCCGCGTAGGTGTAAGAAACGCCCAACGCAACCACCGCCACCAGCGCCGCCGTAGCCGGGCGGCTGCGCCATAGCAGCACCAAGCCTACGGGCACCAGCAGCAACACCGGATTGTAGAGAAACAGCCCGTCTTCGGGCGCCAGCCACACTTCCAGCAGCTTGGGGCGGGCCCAATATGGGAAGCCTTCCTGCCCATAACTGTACGTGAGCATGGATCCTTTGAGGTACTGATAGTAGGCCAACTGAGGCAGCAGCAGCAGACCTACGCAGCCGACCAGTACTGCCAGCACCCGCAGGCTCAGCAACTCTCGTAGCCGCTGCCGCAACCCGGCACTATCGGCCACTCCCCATAGTAGCAACGGCGCCGCCCACACAGCATCAATTGGGCGCAGGGCCACAATGAGGGCCAGCCCTAGTCCAATCTGCAGCCATATACCCAGCGCGGAGTTGCGCCCTGTGCTGGCTGGCTGAAGGCGGTGCAAGCCGTGCAGCAGCAGCGCAAAGGCGAAAAAGGCATACACGTGTGACATGCCCGTTTCGATGATGGCGTAAAACCCCAGGTTGGTACCCAGCAACAGCAATGCCAGCGTAAGCACCGCCTGCTTGCCCGGCAGCCATTGCTGCAGCACCCGCCATAGCAGCCCCAGTCCCAGCAGCACATACCAAACTGCCGCAATGTCAATGGATTTGTGCTCCAGTTTGGAGAAACCCGTCTTTTCGGTGCTCAGAGCGTGGGCCGTCAGCCAGAATGGGCTTTGCAGCAGCGCTACTCCATACGGGTACTTGGTTATCACCTTGCCGGTAGTTCGGTCCAGCTGAAAGCCTTTGCCGGTTTTAAACTCCACGCTATCCGGAAAAGCGCGGGCATCGAAGCCGTAGAGAAAGGTAGCTGGCAGGTACACATAGTAGCCGGCTTTGTCGGCCCACACCTCGCTTTTGTAGGTGAAGCGGCCCGCTTTGGACGTGGCGTGGCGGTTGAGGGTGAGCACCAGCAGGGCAGCGGCCAGCACCAGCCAGCAGCCTGCGGTGCGGAGGAAGGCAGCCGTTATTTGCATAGAAAGCAGGAGGTCATACGAGCCGCAAACAACGGGAAATACCAGCGTATTCCGACGCATCACTGGCTGTTTCCAACGCAAAACGCCCCAACATCTTCCGATGCTGGGGCGTCTGTTAGCTTCAGCGCGAAGCGGGCTGCTTACATGCCAGCCGCTGCGCCTTCTTTGGCTTTCTTCTTCTTGACTTTGGTTTTCTGACCGTCTTCGGTCTTCACCTTCATCTTTTCCACGTCGCTTAGGCCAGCGGCCGAGGCCGTAGCAGCGCCTACGCCGGGGTTGGGGCCGTTATTTACTACGGTCATTTCATCCACGATGTGCTTGGCACCGCCCAGCTTCTCGATGCACCACAGCACGTAGCGGATATCCACGTTGATGCAGCGCTTCAGCTCGGGGTCGTAGGCCAGGTCGCCGGTCATGGCTTCCCAGTTGCCATCGAATGCCAGGCCAATCAGCTCACCCCGGCCGTTGATAACGGGGGAGCCAGAGTTGCCGCCCGTGATGTCGTTGTCGGTGATGAAGGCGACGGGCAGGTTGCCTTCCTTGTCAGCAAACCGGCCGTAATCTTTCATTTTCAGAAGTTCCAGCTCTTTCTGAGGCACTACAAACTCCGGGTTGGTGGCGTCTTCCTTTTCCAGAATGCCCTGGGCCGTGGTTTTGTAGTCGTAGCTCACAGCGTCGCGGCCTTTATAGGGGCGTACGGTACCATAGCTCAGGCGGATGGTGGAGTTAGCATCGGGTGAATAGACCTTCTGCGTGTTTTTCTCGCGCAGCGCGGCTACATACAGGCGGTTAGCGCGCGTCAGGCCGCTCTGCAGGGCCTGCATTTTGGGCAAAATATTCTGGGTGTAGTTCGTGTACACCGAGTTGAACGTCTTAAAGCCAGGGTCTGCCTCCAGCTTCGCCAGCGAAGGCGCGGCCAAGAAGGTATTCACCTTGGCTTCCGAGGTCAGGAAGGAATTGGCATACACGTAGTCGGCGTATTTTTGCATGGAGCCGCCGTACTGCTTCTTTACGGTCTGGAACACGTCGGGCTGCTGCTCGGCGGGCACGTCTTTCATGTACAGGCCCATCAGCGCGGCAAATACCTTCTTGTCAGTAGAGGCGCTGTAGTCTTTGAAATACTCAGCTACTGGCTCCTTCAGGTCGGCGGTGGCTTTGCTGATGGCAGCTTTGTCGGCGGGAGTGGCTTTGAGGGCCATGTACAGCGGCATCATGCGCGAAGAAAGCGTGATGATTTCGGTACCGAAAGCAGCCTCGTTCACGTAGTTGGCGCTCAGGTTGTATTGGCGCAGACCGGCATAGGCTTGGTTGATGCTGTTCAGAGCTTCGCCGTACTGTTGGCCACGGGCCGGATCCTGGGCAATCCACTGCATCAGAGACGCTTCCTCGGCTTTCTTGGCATCCACCGTTTTCAGACGGTTCATGCCTTCATTCTGGCCGATGAAATACTTCCAGTAGTTGGCTATGTTGGCGTATTTCGAGGCATACTTCAGGCGCAAAGCGGCGTCCTGGTCCATGTCTTCTTTCCACAGCTTCAGGCGCGTGTCACGCAGCTTGATGCGGGCGGGGTTGCTCTGGTCGAGCGTCATCTGCAGACCGGCAGCAGGCAGGAAGCGCTGCGTGCGGCCCGGGAAGCCAAACACCATGGCAAAGTCGCCTTCATTCACGCCCTGCAGGCTTACGGGCAGGTGCTTCTTGGGCACGTACGGAATGTTGTCGGCCGCGAAGCCGGCAGTAGGCTTGTTGTCTTTGGAGGCGTACACCCGGAACATCGAGAAGTCGCCGGTGTGGCGGGGCCACATCCAGTTGTCGGTGTCGCCACCGAACTTGCCCACGGCTTCGGCCGGCGCACCTACCAGGCGCACATCACCGAAGCGCTGGTACACGAACAGGTAGTACTCGTTGCCGCCGAACATGTCGCGCACGTAGGCGACGTACTGGCCGTTTTCTTTGGCCGCGTCGGCCATTTCCTTCTGGCGCTTCTGCACCGTGGCTACCCGCTCGGGCTCAGGCGTGGCGGCCGTGACGCCCTCCAGCACCTTGCCGGTCACGTCTTCCATGCGCACCAGAATATCCACGAACAGACCTGGATTAGTTTTTTCCTCGGCACGAGTGGCCGCGAAGAAGCCTTTTTCCAGGATGTTGTTCTGCGGGGTGCTGTGGCTCTGGATGGCGTCGTAGCCGCAGTGGTGGTTGGTGAGCAGCAAGCCCTGGCTGCTGACGAACTCGCCGGTGCAGAAACCGCCAAGTTGCACTACCGCATCTTTCAGCGAGGCATTGTTGACGTCGTAGATTTCCTCGGCCGTGAGCTTGAGGCCTTTCTTCTGCATGTCGGCCTGGTTGAGCCGTTTCACGAACAGGGGCAGCCACATGCCTTCATCGGCACGGGCCGTGAGGGGCAGTAGCAGCGTTAGCAGCAGGGCCTTGGCCCAGTTGTTCTTGCGCATAACAATGAGTGGGAATTAGGGAAAGGAAACCGGGCGGCCTCAATCGGGCAACCCGCCTCCAAAGCTACGAAAAGGCGGTGCAACCCATAGGCAGCTAGCTGCGCAAAAATTTACCCCGAAGCGTGCCTGTGCTGGCGGCCTCTCCCGGATTTATTCCGCACCGTTTCCGGTTCTTTGTGGCATGTCGTTCTTGTTCCGCCAGTTTTTCCTGGGCTTGCTCTGGGTGTACCGTCACCTGATTTCGCCGCTCACGCCGGCCAGCTGCCGCTATACGCCCACCTGCTCGGCCTACGCGGTGCAGGCCATCGAAAAGTACGGCCCGTGGCGTGGCGGGCGGCTGGCACTGCGCCGCATAGCCAGTTGCCATCCTTGGGGCGGCCACGGGCACGACCCAGTACCGTAAGCAGATACTCCACTAGCGTTGCTTACGCCGCTACACAGGCCAAATAGCAAACGCGCCACCTCATGGGCGCATGTTCCGTACAAGGCATAGTCAGCTGCTCCGGCTCTTTGGGTCGGGCAGCTTTTTTTTCACTTATGCTTACTTCCGATGCCCAGAATATTTCTGCTTAGCCTTGGCCTGATTACGATGCTGAGTACTGCCTGCTCGCAGGCACAAAGCGACACGGCCAAGGAAATGAACGACTCTCCTAAAACCGAAAAGAAAAAAGACAAGAAAGGCAAAAAGGACAAGGCAAGCAGCGGTCCGGTGGCTTCTCTGCAACCAGTAGGTGAGTTGCAGGGCGGCATTCCGGAAAGCTCCGGGCTGGCACATGGCGGCCGCCCCGGCACCTTCTATACCCACGGCGACGCTGGTACCAGCTCTACTCTGTACCTCATCAATGAGCAGGGCGAGAAGTTGGGTGAGCGGGAATTGCCCGTCCGCAACATCGACTGGGAAAGCCTCGCTGATGATGGCAAAGGCACTGTTTTCGTGACGGATGCTGGCAACAACAATAACTCCCGCCGCGACTTGGCCATTTACCGCGTCAATCCGCAACAGCCCAACAGCGTTGGCAAAATCAGCTTCCGCTACCCCGACCAATCGGCCTTCCCGCCCGCAAAAGAGGAACGCAACTTTGATTGTGAAGCCTCGCTCTGGCACGACGGCAAAGTATATCTGTTCACGAAAGACCGGGCTACACAGAGCACCAGCAAAGTGTACAGCGTATCAGATCAGCCCGGCTCCTACGTTGCCGAGCTGTTGGCTAAGCTGCGTATTTCCGGCGAAGTAACCGGTGCCGACCTCAGCCCCGACGGCCGCCACTTAGCGCTGCTGGGCCGCCAGGAGCTGTATCTCTTTGAAGGGAATGACCTGAATGGCGCACTGAAAGCCACACCCAAAAGCGTTTCTTTGAAAGGGGCCGGCCAAACAGAAGGGGTTCTGTTTCTCGACAACGGCACGCTGCTCATCAGTACCGAAGAAGGTGCCCTGTACCGGTACAATCTCTGATACTCCAGTTATATTTAAAGTTCACAAAAAAGCCGCCTGCTCTAAAGCAGGCGGCTTTTTTGTGAACTTTGCATTAGGCCTTAATAGCCTTTTTATCCTTGGCTTCCTGTTCCTCCAGGTCGCGGGGGGCGTAGCCATAGGGGTTCTTGGGGTCTTTGCCGGCCCGCCACAGCACCCACAGCCCCACCAGAATCAGCGGCAGGCTTAGGAGTTGGCCCATGTTCAGGGGCAGCTTATCTTCAAAGGCTTCCTGGTTTTCCTTCAGGAACTCACCCAGGAACCGCTGAGTGAACAATAGCACCACAAACAACCCGAATAGCAAGCCGCGGGGCGTGCGGTCCTTGGTGCGGTTCCACATGCCGTATAGTACCAGCAGCAGCAGAATACAGAAGGCAGCTTCGTAAATCTGGGTAGGGTGGCGCGGCACCGCCATCGGCGAATCGGCCGCGACGGGCGTGCCAGCAGGCAGCAAGCGGTACCCGCGGCTACCATCGGCGTGCACAATAGGCTCAGCAGCTACTTGTACAGCACCGGCCGGCAACGGCTGCACAGCTGGCTTGAGGTGTTCCGCGTCACGCACAAACACAAACCCCCAGGGCTTGTCGGTAGGCTCACCCACGATTTCTGAGTTCATGAGGTTGCCCAGGCGAATCATGGCCCCACCCAACGCTACTACAATCACAATCCGGTCGAGCACCCAGAGGTAATCGAACTTGTTGTTGCGGGCAAACAGGTAGGTAGCCAGCAAGATGCCCAGTGTGGCGCCGTGGCTGGCCAGGCCGCCTTCCCAAATCTTGAAAATCTCCCAGAAATGCTCACTGGTGAGATAATATGCCGGGTCGTAGAACAACACGTGGCCTAAGCGGGCCCCCAGGATGGTGCCCACCAGCATATAGATGGTGATGACATCAACCCAGCGCGGCGACACCCGCTCTGACTTGTAGATGTGCGACAGAATGAATGTGCCGAACACAAAGCCCGACATAAACAACAGCCCGTACCACCGTAGCGTCAGCGGCCCGATATGGGCCAGAATGGGGTCTTTATCCCAGGCGATGAAAGCAAGAAAGGAGAGCATGGTTACGAAAAAGATGGAAAGGATTCAAAGGTAGTCAGACATTCAATTTCTAACTGCGCCTCTGCTCTCACTCTGATGCGGCGCAGACTGTAGCAGGCGCCACTGGCTAATCGGTGGGCAAATAGAGCTGGGATTGACTAGACTCCGCTGAGCGTGGCGTGGCACCGTCGCCGCTCAGCAACAACACGATTATCAGCATAGCGGCGTAGCTGGGCCAGCGTAGCCAGGTAGGTAGCGGCTGACGATCTGCGGTGACCTTAACCACGAGCCGGGCGCGCACGCGGCTGTAGAAAAATGGCCGGGGCTGAGCAGATGGCTGATTGCGCCACTGGCGCAACAGGTTTCCCCATTCTTCATCGGCTGGGGGCCGGGTGGCAGGATCAGTCATGGCGCAAAGAAAGATGGGTGCGAAGCGTTTTGCGGGCCCGAAACAACAGAGATTCCACGGCCGGCACCGTGGTTTCCAGGACGGCGGCTATTTCCTCGTAGCTCAGGTCCTGTTCGTGGCGCAGCGTGAAGGCCACCTGCTGCTGACCGGGCAAGCGGGCAATGTGCGCCAGCAACAGCGCCACCTGCTGCTGCCCTTCCAGTTGCGCCTGCGGATGCGCGTGGTCAGGCGGCTCGTGCAGCACTTGGTTGTTGAAGCCCAGCAGGCTGGTGAAGTAGGCGAAGCGCTTCTGGGCCCGGGCCCGTTGCCGGTGTTTCAGAGCCCGCGAAGTAGCCAGCCGATACAGCCAAGTGCTCAGCGCAGCTTCTCCCCGAAACCGACCAATGGTTTGGTACACCTCCACGAACACCTCCTGCGCCACGTCCTCGGCCTCTTCCGGCGACTGGAGCAGTGCCAGCACCGTGCGGTAGATGCGGTTCTGGTAGCGTTCCACCAGCGTACGGAATGCGGTCTCACTGCCTTGTTGCAACTGTGCTACCAGCTCGGCATCGGCGGTGGCAGCAACGCTTTGTGCAGGAGCCAGAACGCCGTGAACAGCAGGCAGCGGAAGGGTATACACCAGGGAAGTGGGAACGGAAGGACAGAAAAGAAACCCACTCAGCACCCGGCTTTCACGGAACTACTGAGGCGACACCTGCTTAGGCCATATTAGCGCGCAAAACTTGCGCTGAGCCGCCATATTTCTCACAGAAAATTGACTATCAATTTATTGCACACCAAAATCTGCTATACCCTTTCCTCTAAAGCTCAGCTACCATCGGCCAGCGCGCTACAGCGCATTCAACTCCTCGGTGTAGCCGCCGCTCAGGATGGGGAAGCGCAGCCAGGAACGCGGGTCCACGTTGTAGTCGTCGAGGTGGAAACTGGGGGCGTACCGTTCGCGCTTCCACTGGTTGCGGCTCCAGAGACTATAGAAGCGTTTCACGTAGATTTTGAGCTGCTCTGGGTCAGCAGCAGCATCTTCCTGCACCAGAGTAGCCAGCACTTGGCGCGGGCTGAGCCGGTCATAGAAGGAAAGTCGCTCTATGCGGTTGAGCAGCACGTAGGGCATCAAATCCCGTTCATCGGTCTGCTTGTCTTCCAAGGGGCGCAACTCGGCGGTGGGCTGCAGGCTGTTCACGTGGCGCAGGGCCGGGTAGTTCAGCTCGGTTTCGGCCCAGCGCAGCCATTTCTTCACAAAGTCCTTGTCGACGCCAGCAATAGGCGAAATGCTGCCGGCCGTGTCACCATCCATGGTGCAGTAGCCTACGCTGGCCTCCGAGCGGTTAGAAGTAGTAATCAGTAGGCAGTTCTGCACGTTGGCCAGCAGCCAGATGGCAGGAGCCCGCACCCGCGCCTGAATGTTCTGCAGGGCTAGGTCATCGGTTTTCCAGGTCAGCTGGCGGTGGAGTGCCTGCTCAATCTTGCCAACGTAGCCGTCTACTTCGGCGTCAATTTCCCAGTTGTAAAACACTGCCCCTAGCGAATCAGCCAGCTCTTTTGCCGAGTTAAACGTGTCATCGGACGAGTTGACGGTGCCCTGATAGGCGCAAGTCAGCAGGCGTTGTGTGATTCGCTGATTGGCGGTTGTCTGTGCTCTGTTGGGCTCTGCTAGTGAAGCGTCTTTGGGGCCGGGGGCATCCTGGTCGGCTACAGCCACAGCCGGGCCGGCTATCAGCTCGATTTCCTCCGCCGTGAAGCAGCCGGATCGGCGCATAAATTCAGCCGTGCCTAGCTCTGCCGCACCCAAACGAACCATTTCGGCCACCGCTACGGCACACATGCACGAGTCGGCGCCGCCGCTCAAACTCAGCACAAAGCCGCGGCTGCGGGCCTTGCGCAAATAGTCAAACAGCGCCAGGCTCAGCGCTTGGTTCAGTTCCCGATACTCGTCGGGTGCGGGCAACGGCTGGATTTCTTCGGCACGAGGCTGTTCAGTGGCAAAATCCACGTCCACGCACTCCATATCTACTTCCTTGAAGCTCATAAGCTGGTTGCGCAGCAGCAAATGGCCGTTGCGGGCTACCAGAATTTCCCCATCGTAGACAGTACGGCCGGCTTCGTTGCCGAGCAGGTTAGCATAGAGGTAGGTGCAGTTGAACGTGCGCGAAGCCTTGGTCACCAGTTGGTAGCGCACATCGGTTTTGCTCATGGCAAAGTGGCTCGCCGACGGATTTACAATCAGGTCTACGCGGCCCATGAGGCGGCAGGCGGGGCGCACGTCATCAGGACGCCACGCATCCTCACAGATTTCAAACCCAAACTTCACACCCTGATGCTCGAAAATCAGGTCGCCGAGTGTCCACTCCTCCCCTTCCCACTGCACGGTGGTGGTTTCGCCAGCTGGCCAGGGCTGGAAAAAGCGTGGCTCGTAATGGACACCGTCGTTGGCGAGAAACTGTTTGGCCGCGAAGCCCAGAATCTGTCCGTCGCGGAGCACGGCGGCTGTGTTGTACGTTCGGTGGTTGAGACGGATGGGCAGGCCCACTACCACACAAATGCCATTGGTCCAAGGCCGCACCTGCTGCAGGTGCGCCAGCGCCGATTCGGGTAGCCAGTCGCTCAAAAACAGGTCTTCGCAGTTGTAGCCCGTCAGGCAGAGTTCCGGCAAGCACAGCAACTGCACGCCGGCTGCTTTAGCCTGCTCTATGGCCTCGCGGATAGTGCGCAGGTTGTGGGTCCAGTCAAACGGTATCTGGTTGAGGGCGGCGCCGGCTATTCGCATGGGTCGGGAGAAGGTTAGTCCTGCAAATCAACTCCATTTTGGCGGATTGGGTTGCTACTAAGTATTCACCAAAGCCCGGGGCCCTGCCGCAGAAACCACACATCGTCGTTTCTGCGGCAGGGCCCCGGGCTTTGGTGAATGGATGTTTGCGCGTTGCGCTACACGCCCAGCGTAGTCAAAGCCCGCTCGGCGGCTAGTTGCTCGGCCTGCTTTTTGGAAAGCCCCATCCCAGTGGCCACCACCTCATCGTCGAGCACGACAGAAGCCGTAAACTCCATCACGCCGCCGGGACGTGCTTCGCCGTTGAGTTCGTAGCGAATGGCTTTGCCGTGGCGCTGCGCCCACTCAATGAGTTTGCTTTTGAAGTTGGCCGTCGTTTCGGTGAGGGATTTCACGTCCACGTATGGCTTTACGAGGCGGCTAAGCACAAACTTGCGGGCCGCTTTGTAGCCCTGATCAAGGTAAACGGCTCCTACTAAGGCTTCCAGCGCGTTGCCGTTCACGGAGCGCGAACGGGCAGCACGCCCTTGGCCAGGGTCAAGCTGCACTAGTTTATCAAGACCAAGTTTCAGAGCCAGCGCGTTCAGGCTTTCCCGGTTCACGATACGGCTGCGCATCTCGGTCAGAAACCCTTCCTGTTCGTACGGAAACTTGCGGAACAGGTATTCGGCCACCACCGTGCCCAACACAGCATCCCCCAAAAATTCCAGCCGCTCGTTGCTCTGGTTGCGCCCAGCCTCTGTACCCTGCTGCTTCACCACCGATGAATGCGTGAAGGCCAAATGGTAAAGCCGCACGTTTTGAGGCGTGCGGCCGGTTACCGTAGCAATTGCTTGGCGGAAGGCCTTATCCTGGCCCAGCATCCGCCGAAAAAACCCGAACAAGGGCAAGCGGCTCATTGCGGCTACTCCTGAAACTTGCGGAACACCACCGAAGTGTTGTGCCCGCCAAACCCGAACGTGTTGCTCATCGCCACGTTCACTTCACGCGTCTGCGCGGCATTGAACGTGAAGTTCAGGCGCGCATCCAGTTCCGGGTCGTCAGTAGAATGGTTGATGGTGGGCGGTATCACGCCGTGCTGTATAGCCAGAATGCTGGCCACTGCCTCAATACCCCCCGCACCACCCAGCAAATGGCCGGTCATGCTCTTGGTAGAGCTGATGTTGAGGTTGTAGGCATGCTCACCAAACACCTTCTGGATAGCCTTGATTTCGGCTCCGTCGCCGAGCGGAGTGCTGGTGCCGTGGGTGTTGATGTAATCAACATCTTCCGGCTTAATGCCCGCATCGCGCAGGGCATTCTGCATAACCAGCACCACACCTTCGCCCGTTGGGTCTGGCGCCGTGATATGGTAAGCATCCGACGACAAGCCACCCCCGATAATTTCGGCGTAAATCTTGGCGCCGCGGGATTGGGCGTGCTCGAAAGCTTCCAGCACGAGTGCGCCAGCGCCCTCACCCAACACGAACCCGTCACGCTCCTTGTCATAGGGGCGGGAGGCTGTCAGGGCATCATCGTTCCGCTCGCTCATGGCTTTGAGGGCATTAAAGCCCCCAACACCTGCTTCCGTAATAGCTGCTTCGGAGCCACCTGTTACCACCGCATCGGCCATGCCGAGACGGATGTAATTGTAGGCAGCCACAATGGCGTCAGACGAAGAAGCGCAAGCCGAGGTAGTCACGAAGTTAGGACCCCGGAAACCATTCTTGATAGAGATGTTCCCCGACGAGCTGTCAGCAATCATCTTCGGAATGAAGAACGGGTTGTAGCGTGGTGTTCCGTCGCCCTTAGCGAAGTTGAAGCTCTCGTCCTGGAAGGTTTTTAGCCCCCCGATACCCGAGCCCCAGATAACTCCCACCCGATCCTTATTCACGCCTTCCAGCAAGCCGGCATCCTGGATAGCCTCGTCGCTGGCGATAACCGCAAACTGCGTGAACAGGTCCATTTTCCGACCTTCCTTGCGGTCAAAATAATCGTCTGGGTTGTAGTTCTTCACTTCGCAGGCGAAGCGGGTCTTGAACTTGCTGGCGTCGAAGCGGGTAATGGGCGCCGCACCGCTTACGCCGGTGCGCAGGCCCTCCCAGTAGGCCGGGACGGTGCTGCCTAGCGGCGTGATGGCACCCAGGCCAGTAACGACAACTCTCCGAAAAGCCATAGGCGGGCAGAGATTACGAAAAAGGTGAAAAAGCAAAACGGCCGGCGGCAGGCCGGCCGGAATGCGCGAAAACCGTAGAAAGTGCCGCTAATACTACTTAGCGTGCTCTTCGAGGTAGCTGATAGCCTGACCCACGGTGCCGATGTTTTCGGCCTGGTCGTCTGGGATAGACACGTTGAATTCTTTTTCAAATTCCATGATCAGCTCCACCGTGTCGAGCGAGTCGGCACCCAGGTCGTTGGTGAACGAAGCCTCGGGAGTAACTTCCGATGCTTCTACGCCTAGTTTGTCGATGATGATGGCTTTTACTTTTTCTGCAATTTCAGACATTTCCGTGGGGGTTTAGAGAAAACTCGCCACAAATAACACCATCTTCCCTAACATTTTCAAACATCGTCTTCCGAATCTTCCGGGTATAAGATTCTGGCAGGGGTGGTTCGTTTCGGGTTGGGAGGTGTGTACTTTTGCGAGCCACTGCTTTGGTGCTTGTCTATGAAAACCTTCACACTGGACGTAGAATACGAGTGCGACTTCGACCTGTTCGGGGTAGTTTCGTCGAGCCGGGAGCACACACTGGCTTGGCAGCTCAACCAAGCGCTGCGGCTGCGGCTCGTGAAGCAGCAGGACCTCATCTACGACCTGCTTAGCCAGGGTCGGCTCGTCATCAGCAACTACCTGCACGCTACCGAGCACTTCACGCTGCGCCTGCTGCGCAACCGCTCCATCGACCCCTCAGTGCTCAAAAAGCCCTTTCTGGCTCCCGATGTGAAGGAATATGATTATCTGATTCAGGTAAATAACGGCAGCGGCGAACTGGCCGGGGAGGCATTGCTTACTCAATTGACGGCCCTCCCAGTGGTGCAGTATGCCTGCCAATTTGACCCAAATTCATTGAAGTTTAAAGAAAATTTGCTCTTTTGAAGCCCGGACGCAGCGCGAAGCTCCCGCTCCGTGCATCGTTGAAAGCTGCCCGTAACTACGGCACGAACGATGCGCGAAACGGGAGCTTCGCGCTGCCAGCCGGGCCCGGCCCACGGGCTATTTTTCACTTGTCACCTGTCATCCTACTGCATGGAAACCCGGCCTCATTTTAATAAAACAAAAATCGTTGCCACCGTCGGCCCCGCTTCCAACACCTACGAAAAGCTGGGCATGCTCATGCGCGAAGGGGTGGATGTGTTCCGTCTCAACTTCTCGCACGGCACCCACGAAGACCACCTGTCTGTCATCAACACGGTGCGCCGCCTCAACAAAGACATGCGTATGAATGTGGGCCTGCTACAGGACTTGCAGGGCCCCAAAATCCGCCTCGGCGACGTGGAAGGCGGCGGCGTGGAAATCAAAGCCGGCGACAAGATCAAGCTGGTGTGTGGCGAGAAGGAAATCAGTACGGCTACGCGCCTGAGCACGATTTACCTGGGTTTGGCTCGCGACGTGAAGCCCGGCGACATGATCCTCATCGATGATGGCAAGATTGAGCTGCGCGTGCTGGCCACCGACCGGGACCAGGAAGTAGACGTGGAAGTTATTTATGGCGGCCTTGTGAAGCCTCGTAAGGGCATCAACCTGCCCGACTCCGACGTATCGGCGCCGAGCATGACGGAGAAGGACATTGAGGACCTGAAATTTGGCCTCGAAAACGACGTAGACTGGATTGCACTGTCGTTTGCGCGCCGCGCTGAGGACATCCGCTTTATCAAGAGCCTGATTGCAGAGAGCGGCAAGACGGCCCGCGTCATTGCCAAGATTGAAACGCCCGAAGGCCTCAAAAACCTGGACGAAATTATCGCCATTACGGATGCCGTGATGGTAGCCCGCGGCGACTTGGGCGTGGAAGTGAAGATGGAGGAAGTGCCGATGGCCCAGAAGCTGATTGTGGAGAAGTGCAACAAAGCCGGGAAACCGGTGATTGTGGCCACGCAGATGATGGAAAGCATGATTACGGCCCCCCGCCCTACTCGCGCCGAAACCAGCGACGTAGCTAACGCCGTGATTGACGGGGCCGATGCAGTGATGCTGTCGGCGGAAACTGCCGTAGGGGCCTACCCAGCCGAAGTGATCCGCTCGATGGTGGGCACTATTCTGAGCGTGGAAACGCGCCGCGATTCGCTGTACCACCACTGGTTCCCTATCGACCCGACATCACCTTCGTTCATGGTCGATAGTGTGCTGTCGGCGGCTTGCCACTTGGCCAAAAACACGGGGGCCCAGGCTATTACGGGCATGACGCACCGCGGCTACACGGCCTTCCAGATTGCCAAGTATCGCCCCAAGGCCAATATCTTCATCTTCACCGATAACCGCTCCCTGCTCACGACGCTGAGCCTAATATGGGGCGTGCGCGGCTTCTACTACGACCGGATGGTGAGCACCGACAGCTCAGTGTCGGATATCAAATACGTACTGACCACCACCGGCCACTTGAACAAAGGGGACGTATTTATCAACACAGCTTCCATGCCCATCAACGAGAAGGGCAAAACCAACATGGTGAAAGTAAGCGTGGCGTAATAGCAGGTTGTATTTCACGCAAAAAGGCCCGTCTGATAACTCAGACGGGCCTTTTTATACATATAGGATAACTAGTGCTGTAGGCGCAGTTGTTGTGGGATTTCTTCCTCGGCCTGCACTTCTACTATGTACAGGCCGCTTGCCAGCCGCTGGAGTGGCAGCGTAATGGTGGTCTGCCCAACAGCTAAGCGTCGGCCCAGTACGGCACGCCCCAGATTGTCTAGCACACGTACGGTGGTGGATACGCGCGCCGGGGCTAGCAGCGTGAGGATAGCTGTTTCGGTGGCCGGGTTGGGATAGAGTTGGAACGTAGCGGCTCGTTGCGCGGCTTTGGTAGGCAGCAGCGTAGCAAAGTCAGTACGGGAGCCGCAGGTCTGCACGCTGCCGCTTACGGTGCGACGAGAATAAGTAAGGCGGTGCTCATACTGCATCACCGGGCCTACTCCTTCGGCCACCAATTGGCTCCAGCCAGCGGCATCAATACCCGGTGTGTAGTTGTATGTGTTGGAGCCGAAACCACCATACAATACTTCCTGCCGCAGCAGCGCCGGTCCGCTACAGGCAACGCCAGGCCGGGTGGCTACCACTGGATGCCCTATCATTAATGTGTTGGAGCTGATAGCCTGCACTCGATACTCATACGCCAGCAGGTCTGAATTTACAAGCCGGGTCTGTGCGTTGGCGTAGTTTTGATTGCCGGACCAGCGCCCTGTACGACGTGAAGCAGACATACGCACCGTTGTGATAGGCGAGAGAGTAGTGCCGGTACCAGGGCAGCCCGGAGCATTGCTGTAGCTTATCTTGCTCTGGTGCTGAAACGTGTACACTACACTATCAGTCGTTACCTGCCGGGTCAGCACCTTGCGCAGCAGCCAGCCTTGGTAGCAGGGAAAAGAACTCACCATGATAGGCTCCTGGGCATATCCCAGTTCGTCGCTTGGCTGCAGATCCAGTAGCGTAAGCGGGTTGTAGTAGGTGAGGCCGGCGGGCGCAGGGCGGCGGGCCAGCGTGAGCATGGGAGCCGTGGCAGAGTATATTTTCAGGTCTTTCGGAGCCGAAACCAAGCCATAGTTCTTGCTCAACACTACCAGCACGCCCGGAAGGTTGCCCACCCGGAAAGTAACGATTGAGTCCTGCACGCCCTCAATTATGGCCACACCTTTCGATTGTAGCGTTGTCGTCACACCCACATCCATATTGAGACTTTGCCAGGTAGTGCCAACCCGCGCAAATGGCTTCATTACTACCCCATAGTCGAGACTGAATCCGTTAACAGTGCCACCGTTCCAGAACAACATATACGTGCGGTCCGCCGCATTGTAGCGTAGCTGTTGGCCGAACTGGTTATTGCGCGACTTTTGCCACTGGTAGCTGCTTGCGCGCCGCATGATGCGGTTAAAGTAATACACCGAGTCGGAGCCACTCACGCCCGCGGAATCGAGGCGCACTGTGAGAATGGTGTCAACGGAGGCGCCGCGGAAGGCATGCACGTCGCCATTGGGCCGGAAAGGTCGCCAGTTTTGGGCCGCGGCGCGCACACTGCATAAGCAGGCACATAGAATCAGCAAGAAGTATAGATGCTTCATAGAGATGATTTTACAAGAACAGAAATACAATAAGTCGCCCAAAAGATAGAGAATATTCGATATGAATGAAACGCGAGAAGGCCCCACACTTGCGCATGGGGCCTTCTCTATAAAGAGAGCAGAAAGTTACTGGTGCTGCTTAAGCGGCCAGCGACTTCACGAACTTAGCCAGCTTCGATTTGTTGTTGGCGGCTTTGTTCTTGTGGATGATGTTCTTTTTGGCCAGACGGTCCAGCATCGACGATACTTTCTTCAGCAGCTCCTGAGCGGCCGAAGCATCGGTGGTGGCGCGCAGCTTCTTAACAGCCGTGCGGGTAGATTTTGCCTGGTAACGGTTCAGCACGCGCTTAGCTTCGTTGGAACGGATGCGCTTGAGGGCTGACTTATGATTTGCCATGAGTAGGAGAAATGAACGTTCTGCTCGGTTTCAATTCGGATTGGGTGGGCAAAGGTAAGGCTTTGGATGGAAAGTGCAAACTGTAGCCACTGAATTTCCCATGCTTTTGTCTCCTGGCTGCTCCATTAGGGGCAGAGGATAAACGTAGGCATGCAGAACTTTTTTCGGCAAAAAAGGTTGAAAACCCATTGCAAAGCACTAAATTTTATACCTGCACCACCGGGCACTTCATCACCACACCTCATGCGGCTACGCCGCCCTGGCCCTATGCCTCTCATTACGGAATCCAGCTATCAGCCGCCCTTTTATATGTTCAACGGGCACCTGCAAACCATCGTGCCAAGCCTGTGGCGTGAGGTACCGGATGTACGCTACCAACGGGAGCGGATAGAGACGGCCGACGGAGATTTTCTAGACCTCGACTGGTCGCGGCTAACAGACAGGACGGCTGACACGCTCTGCCTTGTGTCGCATGGGCTGGAAGGAGACGCGGGGCGGCCGTATGTGCGAGGCATGGTACGTGCGCTAAACAAAGCAGGGTTTGATGCGCTGGCTTGGAACTACCGCAGCTGCAGCGGCGAAATGAACCGCCTGCTCCGCTCCTACCACCTCGGCGACACCGACGACCTGGATTTTGTGGTACGCCACGCCCTGAGCAAGCTACGCTATAGCCGGGTGTTCCTGACAGGGTTTTCGGCTGGCGGCAACGTAACGCTGAAGTACCTGGGCGAGCAGCCCGAGCGAGTGCCGCGGGAAGTGGAGCGCGCCGCCGTTTTCTCCGTCCCGACCGACCTCAAAGCCAGTTCCTACCACATTGCCCGGTTCGAAAACCGAGTATATCTGAACCGTTTCCTGAAGACGTTGCGCGAAAAGATGCGCCAGAAGGCCGCCCTGCTCCCCGACCAAGTAGACCTCACCGACCTCGACCTACTCCAGGATTTCCCACAGTTCGACGACCGATTCACGGCGCCTATGCACGGCTTTAAGTCGGCGGAGGAGTATTACGAACACGCCAGCTCTGGCCGCTACCTCAGCGGCATCCGCATCCCGACGCTGCTCGTCAATGCTCAGAACGACCCGTTTCTGCCGCCCACCTGCTTCCCGCGCGACGCTGCATCGCACAGCGAGTTTGTGTTCCTGGAGACGCCCTCTGATGGCGGCCACGTCGGTTTCGGCGAAGGCACGCCCGATGGTGAGTATTACTCGGAACGTCGCGCCGTAGAGTTTCTGACGGCGGAGGTGCCGGGGTAGTAGTGGTAGGGATACTACTTGCTTAACGTGATGCACGTTATAACCCCAACCTCGGAATCGTGGTGGTTTTTAGCCCTGCCGGCCGCTGCGCCCGGCGTGGTACTTTACTGGGATGCGCTTTAATTCAGGGAGCAAGCAAATCCTCGCTACGTTTGCGGTACTTCACCGACCGTATGACATGAAACGCCTGTTGCTGCTTGCCCCGCTTTTCCTCTCCAACTGTGGAATCACGGATTCGCCGGAAGACCGGTTAGAAAGCCTCTACCGCCAGCGGATTCCGAACAGTAAGTCCGTCGTCTACGATTTCAACTATGCGGGAGCCTATGCGACTTCCTCGAATTATGGCGGACTAACCTTCCTGGATTCCAGTACGGTCTTTACAAGGGATGAAATTGACAGGTTGCCCAGCTCGTATTTTGTGGGCAAGCCTGTAGCTGGGCGGCTCCACATGCTAGTCTTGGACTATGGGCAAGGCCAGGAGTCCCCTAAGGACACGCTCTTAACGCCTGTTCGAGAATACACCAAGAAGTACAACGATGTGGAGGTTGCCGTGACGGAATACAAGTATACCTACGGCAGGGCCACGATGGACACCGGGTTGAAGCAGTACCGGTTCGAGGGCTTCCAAGAGAAGCCGGACAGTATGGTTTTTTACAACGTAACCAACAAGTACGGCGGCCCGACAGTCCCGGCCATGGCCTTTGTAAAAGGCAACATTCAGGCAGTAGAGTTTACCGGGGACACCGTGGCGTACCTTGAAATCAACCGGGCCTTCATCGGGAGGGGCAGCATATACAAGTCGCCGAAGCCCTTTCAGCTGGTCCCCAATCAACCCATTGTGGGCATGACGACGTTCCGATTCTATCCACGAAAGACGGTTAAAGCAGTATCGCTGTCAGATGTCGGCATTTATAAAAAGGTAAAATTGCCGCCAGTGAAAGGGCATTTACGTGACTAAATCAATGGTGATTTAAGCAAAGCACAGCCTTTACCGGCTCGTTCCACCGCCGCGGCTATGCTGCCCGGCCTGGTGGATGTTTTGTTGGGCCACTAGGCGCGGCGCTTCCTGTTTCAACTGCGGGTTGAGTTCCTTGACCAGCCCGTAGAAGCGTTTCACCTCCTGGTACTGAGCCTAGCTGCCTTTTCCTCCCGCTGCAGCCCAATAGGGCGAGGTTAGCCGTAAAGCTGCATATCGCGCATCTTCCCTGCTCGCCTAGTAGCCTCACGATTAACTGTATGGCGTTTGCCCAGCACTCATTTGAAAAACAGTATCGCAGCCAATTTATCTACTAGCCCTTAGACCAGCCCTTTTGAGTTAGTAGGCACAAACACCACCTTCTTCGTCTCAAAGAACTCCTCGGTGTAGAAGTCACTAAGGTTATACACTGTGGCTCTGAGACCGGATTCTTCGATTTCCTCGGTCAGGTCGCCGCCTTTGAGGTAATAGAGGCCACTGGTAGCGTCGCCGTTGGGCTTGTAGCGGTGCGCAATCCAAGTGTGGAAGGTGGCAAGACGGGCCACGGCACGGCTCACCACATAGTCGTACTTGGTGCGCAGCTGCTCGGCCCGGATCTGCTCGGCCGTCACGTTGGTCAGGTTCAGGTCGTGGGCCATTTCCTGCACCGCGTGTATCTTCTTGCCGATGCTGTCGACGAGGTGAAATTTCACTTCCGGAAACAGAATAGCCAGCGGCAGGCCCGGTAGGCCACCACCCGTACCCACATCCAGCACCGAGCTGCCGGCTGGAAACTCAATTACCTTGGCTATGCCCAGCGAGTGCAGAAAGTGGCGCTCCGCGAGGTTGTCCACGTCGGTGCGGGCCACGAGGTTGAGCTTCTCGTTCCAGCCGCGAAACTCGGTATCGAGCCGCTCAAAAAGCTGGCGCTGGTGGTCGGTGAGGTGCGGGAAGTAGTGGTTGAGGATGTGCATGGTGCGGCAAAGGTAAAAACGTCTGTCATCCTGAGCAGCGCGAAGGAGCTTATCCCGCCAGAACAAGTCGTACGCTAGTCATTTAGGCATGGCAAGGTCCTTCGCAAGCTCAAGATGACAGATAAGAAATAATTGGCATAAAAAAGCCCCGACCTGCGCCGGGGCTTTTCACTTATATGATTTCCTTTTTGTTCTTCACCATGTCATAGAGCAGCTCACGGGCACGGTGCAGTTGGGCTTTCACGGTGCCGAGCGGGGCTTTCAGCTCCTGCGCAATTTCCTCGTAGCTCAGCTCATCGAAGTAGCGCAGCGTCACGAGGCGCTGGTACTTATCGGGCAGCCGCGACACCACGTGCTGCATGATTTCGATTTTCTGGTTTTTGATGGTCGTCTCCTGCGGGTTCAGGTTCTGGTCGCGGAAGTCGATGGTAATTTCGTCGCCGTTGTCGATTTTGATGGCCGAATCAATCGACATCGTTTTGATTTTATTCTTGCGAATAAAGTCGATGCAGTTGTTGGTGGCAATGCGGAACAGCCAGGTACTGAAGGCAAATTCCGGGTTGAACTTGTGCAGGTTGCGGAAAGCTTTAGCAAATGCTTCGATAGTGAGGTCCTCGGCATCGTCGGGGTTGCGCACCATTTTCAGCACTACATGGTACACCGGCTTTTTATAGATCTGCATTAGCTCGGCGTAGGCCTTCTCATCACTATTCTCCACGGCGGCACGAATCAGCTTGAAGTCGTGCTTGGCTTTGGCAGAGAATTGTTTTTCCTGATTGTTTACTTCCATCGGAGGTTGCGGTAGAGGAACAGCGACATTCCCAGAGCGAGATAATAAAAAAAGTAGACAACATCCAGCATAGGCAGCAACGCCACCGGCAACGGGTCGTCGAGGCGTCGGCTGAGACGCTGATAGGTGAAGCAAACTATTGCGGTACGCACCACCCACAGCCCGGCCAAAGGTATCCAATCGGGCCGGGAAAACAGCAACGGGATGCTGACCCCATAGAAAAGCAGATTGCTCCCTATAAAGTTTCCCAGACGCAGCCTGTCAGAAAACCGGTAGCTCCGGCCTGCCGACAAATGCCGCCGCTTTTGCCGCCACCAGGCCTTCCAGGTATGGGAGGGCTCGGAGAGCGTATGAGCATCCGGCTCGGCCACCACAGCCACCCGCGCACCACGCGCCACGGCGTCCTGCACCAGCAGGTCGTCGTCGCCGGAAAGACTGCGGATATGGGAAGCAAACCCCTTGGTGGAGGTGAATACCTGCCGGGTATAGGCCAGGTTACGGCCTACGCCCATGTAGGGCTTTCCCCGCCACGCGAAAGACAGATACTGTCCGCCGGTAAGCAGGGTTTCAAACCGGATTAATTTATTTAAAAAACCTTCTTCCGGGGCATACGCTGAGTAGCCCAGCACCATGTCGGCGGGCTGCCGGAAGCCGTGCTGCATCCGGCTGATCCAGTGGCTGGTAGCCGGGATACAGTCGGCGTCGGTGAAGAGCAGTTGTGGATAGCGGGCCGTTTTGATGCCGAGCGTGAGGGCATATTTCTTGGGCGCCAGGCCAGCTGGTGTGCGGTCTACCGTCACGAGACGCACGTTGGGATAGTATTGCGCAAGCTGCTGCACATACAGGAATGTGTCGTCGTCGGAACGGTCGTCGATGAGCACGATTTCGAAGCCGGCGGGATATTCCTGGGTCAGCAACAGGGGCAATAGGCGGCGCAGATTTTCCAGCTCGTTGTGGGCGCACACCAGCACCGATACCGGCTGGGCAGCGGCCTCACCGGGCTCCGGCTCGGGCGGGCGGCTGGCGAAGGGCAAGAAGTAGTAGGCGGCGTAATACAGCTGCACCAGCACGCAAGCCAGCAGCAGCCAGATGGCCGGAGAAAAATCGAACGACAAAGCGGGGAAGTGAATTGGTTTGCAAAAGTAGGCATTCGGGGTGGGCGGAGTACCTTTGCAGCTGACTTAGTTGGCGGTTGCAGCTGGCCGGTTTGTAGGTCGTTGTTCTACCAACGGCCTCAACCACGCCCCCACTGCCCGCCCCCGACAACTCACTTCCCCGCATGACCTTTGACCTCGTAGCCAACGACCCGCACACCGAAGCCCGCGCCGGCGTGGTGCACACGGCCCATGGCGCCATAGAAACCCCCATTTTCATGCCCGTCGGGACGGCTGGCACGGTAAAAGCTGTGCAGCAGCGCGACCTGAAAAATGACGTGCAGGCTCAGATTATTCTCGGCAACACCTATCACCTCTATCTGCGCCCCGGCCTCGATGTGCTGCGCCAGGCCGGTGGCCTGCACAAATTTAACGGCTGGGACCGGCCCATTCTCACCGATTCGGGAGGCTACCAGGTGTACTCGCTGAGTGGCACGCGCAAAATCAAGGAGGAAGGCGTGAAGTTCCGCTCCCACATTGATGGCAGCCAGCATTTGTTTTCGCCGGAAGGCGTGATGGACATTCAGCGCACCATCGGGGCCGACATCATTATGGCCTTCGACGAGTGCACGCCTTGGCCCTGCGAGTACGACTACGCCGCCCGTTCCTTGGATATGACGCACCGCTGGCTGAAGCGCTGCATTCAGCGTTTCGACAGCACCGAGGGCCACTACGGCTACCAGCAGACACTCTTCCCGATTGTGCAGGGCTCTACGTTCAAGGATCTGCGCGTGAAGTCGGCGGAGTTTATTGCCGAGCAAGGCCGTGAGGGCAACGCTATTGGTGGTCTGAGCGTGGGCGAGCCGGCCGATATGATGTACGAAATGACCGAACTGGTCTGTGACATTCTGCCCAAAGACAAGCCGCGCTACCTGATGGGCGTGGGCACGCCGGCCAATATCCTGGAAAACATTGCGTTGGGCGTGGACATGTTCGACTGCGTGATGCCGACCCGCAACGCCCGCAACGGCATGTTGTTTACGACGCAGGGCATCATGAACGTGACCAACAGGAAGTGGGAAACCGACTTCGAGCCGATAGATGCTGAACTGGGTGGCTACGTTAGCACGTTCTATTCGCGCAGCTATGTGCGCCACCTGTTCCAGAGCAAGGAAATGCTGGGGCCGCAGATTGCCTCCGTTCACAACCTCACCTTCTATCTGTGGCTCGTGAAGCAGGCCCGCCAGCAGATTTTGGCCGGCACTTTCCGCGAGTGGAAGGAGAAGATGGTGAAGCAGGTAATGACGCGGCTGTAACGTATACTGGGCCATCATGCTGAGCGGTGTCGGAGCCTCTCTGCCGCTTCTACTCCGCTCAGCATGACGTTCTAACACACCACAATGCGAATTCTCGATAAGTACATTCTTCAGAAATTCCTCACGGCCTTCTTCTTCACGGTGGTGGTGCTGGTGATGGTAATTTGCGTGATTGACTTCACGGAGAAGAACGACGACTTTATCCAGCACAACCTGGGGGCGTGGCAGATTATCACGGAGTATTACGTGAACCTGTTTCCGTATTACGCCAATCTGCTCTCCCCTATCACCGTGTTTATTGCGGTGGTGTTCGTGACGGCGCAGCTGGCCGCACGCACCGAAATTGTGGCTATTCTGGCTTCGGGTGTGAGTTTTAAGCGGCTGCTGGTGCCGTATATGATGGGCAGTTTGGTACTGGGCATCATCACAATGGCTCTCACCGGCTGGATCATTCCGTACGCCAACAAGACGCGGGTGGAGTTTGAGCGGAAGTACATCAAAAACCCCTACCGCTTCAGTGGCCGCAACGTGCACATCAAGGTCGGGCCGAAGAGCTACGCCTTCATGGAGAGCTACGACAATGTGAACAACGTGGGCTACAAGTTTGCGCTGGAAACCATTGAGGGCACCCTACTCAAGCGCCGCCTGACGGCCGAAGCCATTACCTGGGACTCCACAAAGCGCGCCTGGCGCCTGACACCACAGCTGGTGCGCACCATCCAGGGGCAGAAGGAAACGTTGCTTTCGTTGCCCGCCCGCGACACCACGCTCAACCTCTATCCCAAGGATTTTGCCAGCACCTACCGCCTCAGCGAAACGCTGACGCTGCCTGAGTTGAACAAGTTCATCCAGCAAAAGATAGACCGGGGCGCGGCCGACACTCAGATCTATCTGAGCGAGAAATATGAGCGATACGCCTACCCGTACGCTATTTTCATCCTTACTATCATCGGAGTAATTATGAGTGCGCGCAAGAGCCGGGCGGGCGTAGGCGGGCAAATTGCGCTGGGGTTTGTGCTGGCCTTTGTGTTTATCATCTTCGTGATTCTGAGCCGCAACTTCGCGCAGGTCGGCTCCCTTTCTCCGCTGCTGGCCGCCTGGATTCCCAGCATCGTTTTCACTGGTATTGGGCTGATGCTGTACCGGGTGGTGCCACGGTAGCTTCGTTGAGTGAACAGGTGAATAAGAGGATGGCTGTGCCACCTTACGCACTTATTTGCTCCTTCCCCCTTTCAATTATTCACTCATTCAATGCTCAAAGACTACCTGCGCCTGCATTTCATCGTCCTGCTCTGGGGCTTCACGGCCATTCTGGGCAAGCTGATTTCGGTGCCGCCGGTAGAGTTGGTGTTCTGGCGGACGCTGCTGGCGGCAGCCGGATTACTGGGGCTGCTGGCCCTGCGTCGGCAGCCGTGGCGGATGCCGGCCGGCGAGGCGCTACGTCTGCTGGGCGTGGGTGCGCTGGTAGCCGCCCACTGGATTACATTTTTTCTGGCGGCTCGCCTTTCCTCAGTGAGTGTATGCCTGGCCGGTATGGCCACGCTCGCCCTCTGGACGTCGCTGCTGGAGCCGCTGCTGCTGTGGCGGCGGGTGCGTTTCTACGAGGTGGGCTTGGGCTTGCTGACGATGGTCGGCCTCTACATTGTGGCGCAGGCCGTGTACGGCCACCCGGCCCCGGCTGCTAAAGGTGCAGTTTCGGAGCAGGGCCAGTTGCTGGGGCTGGGCGTAGCGGTTATTTCGGCGGGCCTGTCGGCGCTGTTCAGCGTGCTGAACTCCACGCTGGTGAAGCGCTACACGCCCATGCGCCTCACACTGTATGAAATGGCTGGCGCCTGCCTGAGCATTGCGCTATTTATGCCTCTCTACAGCCGTTATTTCACCGAAGGCCGTGGCCTGCAGTTGGTCCTCGGTGGCTACGACTGGCTGTGGATGTTTCTACTGGCCGGCGCCTGCACGGTGTACGCCTTTTCTTCCTCCGTCGAGCTGATGAAGCGGATTTCGGCCTTTGTCGTGAACCTAACCATCAACCTGGAGCCGGTGTATGGCATCTTGCTGGCCGTGGGCATGTACACGCTCCGGGTGCCTGGTTTCGGGCAGGAACGGCTTTCCACGGGCTTCTACATTGGTACGCTGGTCATTCTGCTCAGTGTACTCATCCATCCGGTGCTGGACCAATGGAACAAGCGCCGCCAGCGCAAAGCAGAAGCGGCAGAAGCCGTAGTGTAGCGTCAAGCTACAGCCGCCCGTCCCACACCAGATACTCCGTCGGCAGATTCAGTTTCGGGGGCTGCTCCTGGCCCGGAAACAGGCCGTACACGGCCGAGCCGGAGCCAGAAAGGCTGGCGTAGGCGGCTCCCGCATCATACAGCTTACGCTTAATTTCACCGAGCACCGGGTAGAAAGGCGTCAGGGCATCTTCGAAGTCGTTGCTGACGGTGTCGCGCCAGGTTTCCAGAGGCTGCGCCAATGCCGTGCGTAACTCGTGACGCGGCGGGCGGGGCATCACGCGGCTATACGCTTCGGCAGTGCTGACGTGCAGGCCCGGGTACACGACTTTGCAGGCGGTGCCGGTCAGGTTGAGGCTGATATCCTCGAATACGTCGCCTTTCTCGTACGCGAAAACCGGCTTATTCTGAATGAAAAAGGCGCAGTCGGAACCCAGCCGGCGGGCATAGCCTTCCAGTGTTTCAGCCGTCAGATTCAGCGCGAACAGGTCGTTCAAAGCCTTCAGCGCAAACGCCGCATCGGCCGAGCCACCGCCTAATCCAGCCCCGATAGGCACCACTTTATGCAGGTGCATCTGCACGGGCGGCAGCGCAAAATCGGCGCGCAGCAGCTCGTAGGCGCGGCGACACAGGTTGGTGGCCGGGTCGCCGGGCACCGGAATGCCGGTGAGGCTGAGCGTGGTTTCGGGGCCGGCGGCGGGCAGCACTTCCAGCGCATCGCACCACGGCAGCGGCACAAACACCGATTCGAGGTTGCGGAAACCGTCGGGGCGTAGTGCCGTGACGTAGAGGCCGAGGTTGAGTTTGGCGTTCGGAAAAACGAGCATGCGGCAGAAGCTTTTTGGGCCGGCCGCTGGTCTTCTCATCTACGCGAGGCGGCCAGGCCAGCAGAAGGCGCAAGCTAAAGCACAGAAGCGGAAGTCGCGCCGACGTGGCATTTCCTTCTATTTTTGACCTTTTCCCTTCTGTTCGCTTCACTGCTCCTATGTCCGTTGCTGAATCTGCTGGCTGGTACCGCCGCTGGGGCAAGCGCGCCCTGGATGTGCTGCTGGCCGCGCCGCTGCTGCTGCTGGCACTGCCGCTGCTGCTACCGGCTGCGGTGGCGCTGGCTGTGCAGAACGGCGGCCCCTGGCTGTTTCGGCAGTTGCGGCCAGGTCTACACGGGCGTCTTTTCCCGCTCTACAAGCTCCAGACCATGACTTCCGCCCACAACCAGCACGGCCAGTTACTGCCCGATGCCCAGCGCCTGCCGCGCCTGGGCCGCTGGCTGCGGGCCACCTCCCTCGACGAGCTACCGCAGCTCTGGAACGTGCTGCGCGGCGAAATCAGCCTGGTGGGTCCGCGGCCGCTGTTGCCGGAGTATCTGCCGCTGTACTCGCCAGAGCAGGCCCGCCGCCACGCGGTGCGGCCCGGTATTACGGGCTGGGCTCAGATAAATGGCCGCAATGCTATCAGCTGGGAGCAGAAATTCCAATACGACGTCTGGTATGTCGAACACCTGAGCATTGTGCTGGATCTGCGCATTCTGGCCCGCACGGCCGGCCGGGTACTGCGCGCCCACGATATCAGTGCCCCCGGCCACGTCACTACCGAGGCCTTCCGGGGCACTCCCTCCTCTTCCGACTCTTCCTCATGATGCCCGCTTCTACTCCTGTTATTGCACCAGACTCCGGCGAAAGGCTCCAGCCGTTGGTCATATTCGGGGCCGGCGGCCTGGGCCGCGAGGTGCTGGTGCTGGTACGTCAGATTAATGAGCAGCGCCCGACCTGGGAGCTGCTGGGCTTCTATGACGACGTGCGCCCCGCCACTGATACCATCAACGGCCTGCCCTATGTCGGCACCGCCGCTGACCTGAATGCCGCTCCCGCACCTCTGCACGTGGTGGTGGCAGTAGGAAGCAGCCAAGGGCGGGCGGCCGTGGTGGAACGGCTGAATTCACCCCAGCTTTCGTTTCCTACCCTTGTTCATCCCAGCGTAGCCTGGGCCCCGTATCAGCAGTTGCGAGTCGGGGCGGGCTGCATCATTAGTCAGGGCTGCATCCTGACGACGGATATCACGCTCGGCCGCCACGTGCTGCTCAACCTGGGCTGTACCATCGGCCATGATGCCGCGCTGGAAGATTTCTGCTCCCTGATGCCGCATGCCAACGTGGGCGGCGAAGCCTGCCTGGAAACCGGCGTGTATCTGGGAACCAATGCTACCGTTATCAATCGGGTGCGCGTGGGAGCCCGCACCATCATAGGGGCCGGAGCCGTGGCCGTGCGCGACCTGCCCGCCGACTGCACCGCTGTAGGCGTGCCGGCTCAGCGCATCAAGCAGCACGCACTGTAGTCTGAGGTCGGCCCGGCTTCTGGAAACGGGCGTTTTTGCTTCTTCTTTTTTACAGCCGGCTTTTGAGCAGAAGCGCCGGCAGCATGTTCCGGCTTCGGCCGCTGCTACCTTTGCCCTATGCGCAGCCAGGACCACGACCGAATCTATCTTTCTCCCCCGCACCTCGGCCGCCACGAGCTGAACTACCTGCACAAGGCCATCGAGGACAACTGGGTGGCGCCGGCCGGCCCTAACCTCACGGGGTTTGAGCGCGACATCTGCGAGTTTACCGGCGCGGCACACTGCGTCGCCCTTACGTCCGGTACCGCGGCTATTCATCTGGGGCTGAAGCTGCTTGGCGTTGGTCCCGGCGACGAAGTCCTCTGCCCTTCGTTTACGTTCGTAGCTACCGCCAACCCCATCGTTTATCTGGGAGCCAGCCCGGTTTTTATCGACAGTGAGGCTGAAACCTGGAATCTGTGCCCCGTGCGGCTGCGCGAAGCCATAGAGGACCGTATCCGGCGCGGCCAGCGGCCTAAAGCCCTGATCATCGTGCACCTGTACGGGATGCCCTGCAAGCTGCGCGAAATCCTGGCCATTGCGGCTGAGTTCGATATTCCGCTACTCGAAGATGCAGCTGAAGCGCTGGGCAGCCGCTACGACGGACAGCCGCTGGGCACTTTCGGAGCAGTCGGGGTATTCTCTTTCAACGGCAACAAAATCCTGACGACCAGCGGCGGCGGGGCTCTGGTGACCAACAACGCTGACTGGGACAAGAAAGCCCGTTTCTGGGCCACGCAGGCCAAAGACCCGGCACCGTATTACCAGCATTCCGAAATAGGCTACAACTACCGCCTCAGTAACCTACTGGCTGGCATCGGGCGCGGCCAGATGGAGCTGCTGGAAGACCGGGTGAAGCGCCGCCGCGAAATCTACAACTGGTACCAGGAGCACCTGAACGGCCTTCCCGGCTTGTCGTTTGGCCCTACCGAACCGGCCGGGGGACGCTCCAACCGCTGGCTCACCTGTGTGCTGCTGCGCCCGTCCGAAACCGCTGTTACGCCCGAACAGTTGCGCCTGCACCTCGAAACCCACAACATCGAAAGCCGCCCGCTCTGGAAGCCACTGCACCTACAGCCGCTTTTTGCTGCTGCTCCCATGTATGGCGGCGCGGTTTGTACCAATTTGTTTGAGCAGGGATTGTGCCTGCCTTCCGGTACTGCTATGACAGATACTGATTTGAAGCGAGTTGCGGATGCAGTGAAAGAAATGGCAACTGCTTCCTACAACTAAAATAGGCACAAACTCATTTCCACAAGTACATAAAGTTCAATTAGCAGTACTCCTGGCACAAAAGTCATCCTGGTTAGTTCAAAGCTTCCTGAGTCAGTATATAATTACTCATCAGCAAGCGCCTGCTGCAGGTCCGCCAGCAACTCCTCAATCGGCTCAATTCCAACTGAAAGCCGTACCAACCCTATCGTAATGCCCAGATCGGCCTGCTGCTCCGGTGTCAGGTAGCGGTGCGAAGTGCCCAGCGGATACGACAGGGACGAGTCGACGCCAGCCAGCGAAGGCGCAAACGGGAACCGCTTGCTCCGCTGCATGAAGCGGTTAACTACCGCTTCATCACCGGCCAGCAGTACGGACATCATTCCGCCAAAAAGCTCCTTTCCCTGCTCCCGCGCCAGCGCGTGCTGCGGGTGGTCGGGCAGGCCTGGGTAATACACAGCGCGCACGCCGGTCTGCTCCCGCAGAAATTCCGCTACGGCTAGCGCATTGTGGCTGTGCTCACGCATGCGCAGGCGCAGGGTTTTTAAGCCACGCATGGCCAACCAGCTTTCCATCGGGCTCAGCGTGAGGCCGTAGAGTACGCCAATCTGCTTGAGCCGGGCCGCCGTTTCTGCATCGGAAGCTACTACAGCGCCGGCCGTCACATCAGAGTGGCCCGCAATGTATTTCGTGACGCTGTGCAGCACGATATCTACGCCCAGTGCCAGCGGCTGCGTAATAACAGGCGTTGCAAACGTGTTATCTACCACCAGTTTCAGGCCCAGTTGGTGGCATTCGGCCGCCAGCCGGCGTAGGTCAGCCACACGCAACAAGGGGTTGCTCATGGTTTCGGCCAGCAGCAGGCGCGTGGTGGGCTGCACGAACTGCCGCAGGTCGTAGAGCTGCTCAAACGGCACGTACGTTACTGAAATACCCATTCGGCTCAGCTCATTGTTCAGCAACGACGACGAGCCGCCGTAGATATCCGCCGCACACAGCACATGGTCGCCGGCGCGGCAGCAGGCCAGCAGCGCCGCGAAAATGGCCGCCATGCCCGAGCCCGTGGCAATGGCCCCCGCCCCACCTTCCAGCCGGTTCACGGCCTCCGCTAGTTCATCAGAATTGGGGTTGCCGTTGCGCGAGTACAAGTAGCGGCTGCCCGGCTCCCCAAAGTATAGCTCCAGCTCATTCAGATCCTCAAACTTGAAAACAGACGTCTGATAGATCGGGGTAATCTTGGGGTGAATTTCCATGAAGCAAAGCTAGACAGTCGCCGGTAATAAGAGGCCAATAGACAAAGCGGAAGGCAATCAGGCTGCAGTACAGCCCACGGAATAGGAAAACAAAAAGCCTCTCCTGTAAAGGAAAGGCTTTTCATTTCAAGCTGAAACCGAGTTACGCCGAAGCGCCTTCGGCCAGCACGATTACGTTGTTGCGCAGCACTTCTACCACGCCGCCATCAATGTGGAAAGTAGTAGCGCCGCCGTTCAGCACGACGTTTCCTTCTTTCAGCGCCGAAATCAGTGGAGCGTGGTTGTTGAGAACCTCAAACAGACCATCGGTACCCGGAAACTGGGCCGACGTAACCTCGCCTTCAAATACTTTCCGGTCCGGCGTGATGATTTCCAGATGCATATGCTTGGTTGTTATTGTAAAGAGCTGATTGCCGGAGGCTGACTGATCAACAATCAGCCTCCGGCAATCAACAACCAATTACTTGGCTTCGGCTACCAGCTTCTCACCTTTGGCTACAGCATCTTCGATGTTGCCTACCAAGTTGAAAGCAGCTTCCGGCAGGTGGTCATGCTTGCCGTCGATGATTTCGTTGAAGCCGCGGATGGTATCCTTGATGTCAACGAGTACACCTTTCAGGCCCGTGAACTGCTCGGCTACGAAGAAGGGCTGCGACAGGAAGCGCTGCACGCGGCGGGCGCGGTTTACTACCTGCTTGTCCTCTTCGGAGAGTTCATCCATACCCAGGATGGCGATGATGTCCTGCAGTTCTTTGTAGCGCTGCAGAATCTCCTTCACGCGCTGAGCGGTGTTGTAGTGCTCTTCGCCCAGTACTTCTACCGACAGAATGCGCGAGGTGGAGTCCAGCGGGTCAACGGCTGGGTAGATGCCCAGCTCGGCGATTTTGCGGCTCAATACCGTGGTGGCATCCAAGTGAGCAAAGGTGTTGGCCGGGGCCGGGTCAGTCAAGTCATCGGCAGGCACATACACGGCCTGTACCGACGTGATAGAACCACGCTTGGTAGAAGTAATGCGCTCCTGCATGGCACCCATTTCGGTAGCCAGCGTGGGCTGATACCCTACGGCCGACGGCATCCGACCCAACAGAGCCGATACTTCGGAACCAGCTTGGGTGAAGCGGAAGATGTTGTCGATGAAGAACAGGATGTCGCGGCCAGCGCCGGTGCCGTCACCATCACGGAAGCTTTCGGCAATCGTCAGACCCGACAGGGCCACACGAGCACGGGCTCCGGGAGGCTCGTTCATTTGGCCGAACACGAGAGTCGCCTGCGACTTCTCCATCTCGGCCATGTCTACTTTGCTCAAATCCCAGCCGCCTTCCTCCATCGAGTGCTTGAACTCCTCGCCGTAGCGAATGATGTTGGCCTCAATGAATTCGCGCAACAGGTCATTGCCTTCGCGGGTGCGCTCACCTACACCAGCAAACACCGACAGACCCGAGTAGGCCTTGGCTACGTTGTTGATCAGTTCCTGAATCAATACGGTTTTGCCTACGCCGGCACCACCGAACAGACCAATTTTGCCACCCTTTACATAAGGAGCAAGCAGGTCAATTACTTTAATGCCGGTGAAGAACACTTCCGAAGAAGTTGCCAGTTCTTCGAAAGCCGGAGCCTGACGGTGAATCGGCAGACGCGTGGTGCTCGTCGGCTGCGGAATGCCGTCGATGGCATGACCGATTACGTTGAACAGACGGCCTTTGATGCTGTCGCCGGTAGGCATGGAGATGGGCGCGCCCAGGTCACGTACTACAGCACCGCGGGTCAGGCCCTCGGTCGAGTCCATGGCGATGGTGCGGACCCGGTCTTCGCCCAGGTGCTGCTGGCACTCCAGGATAACTACCTGGCCGTTGTCTTTCACGACTTCAAGAGCGTCGAGAATGTTGGGGAGCTTGGAGCCTTCACCCGCGAAGCTCACGTCCACAACGGGACCGATAACCTGGGTGATTTTGCCGGTATTCGCCATTACGTTTTATGTATGGATGGGATGCAACTTTTCAGGGCGCAAAACTACGGCTTAATCCCCGCTTTGCCAAAGTCAGGCCGTCAGGAAAGTTTCTGCTGAGAATATGGCTGCTTCTTTCCCTGAAAATCAGGCACTCAGGCCCCGTAAAAGGCCCTTGCCGGGCTAAGGAGGCCAAAATTTCTGAAAAAATTTTTCGGGTAAAGTTTGCCTTAAATAAAAGCCGTAGTACATTTGCACACCCAAACGGAACACCGGCAACGGAAAGCGAATGGGAAATTGTCCGATGGTGTAACTGGCAACACGCTTGATTTTGATTCAAGAAAGTCCAGGTTCGAGCCCTGGTCGGACAACCGACTGAGTAAAGCGAAAGGCGCTGATTCTTCCTCCTCTGGAAGAGTCGGCGCCTTTCGCTTTTTTATTTTCCTTCCTTCCCCTACCCCATGTCACAGCAGGTAAAGATTTTCGCGGGCAATGCTTCCCACGAACTGGGTATGAAAATCGCCGAAGCCTTCGGCCAGCCGCTCGGCGACCTGAGCATTCAGCGCTTCGCCGATACGGAGCTGGGGCCCAGCTTCAATGAAAGCGTGCGGGGCTGCGCCGTGTTCCTGATTCAGAGCACAAACCCGCCGGCCGAAAACCTAATGGAGCTGGCCTTGATGGTGGATGCCGCCAAGCGTGCCTCTGCTTACAAGGTGAATATTGTGATGCCCTATATGGGCTATGCCCGCCAGGACCGTAAGGACAAGCCGCGCGTGAGCATCGGAGCCAAAGTGGTGGCCAACATAGTTCAGAGCGTGGGCACCGACCGTCTGATGACCTGCGACTTGCACGCCGGCCAGATTCAGGGCTTCTACGATATTCCGGTAGACCACCTCGATGGCGCCACTGTTACAGCACCATATATCAAGAGCCTGAACCTCGACAACCTAATTTTCGCTTCGCCTGACGTGGGCGGCGTGGTGCGGACCCGGGCCTTCGCCAAGAAATTCGGGGCCGAAATTGTGGTCTGCGACAAAATGCGCTTGCGGGCTAATGAAATAGCCTCCATGCAAGTCATCGGCGACGTAACGGGCATGAACGTGGTACTGGTAGACGACATCGTGGACACGGCCGGCACCATCTGCAAAGCCGCTGAATTGCTGATGGAGCGCGGGGCCAAATCGGTACGCGCCGTTATTACGCACGGTGTGCTTTCCGGCCCGGCGCACGAGCGAATCCGCAATTCGGCCCTGGAGGAGTTGGTAATTACGGATACGCTGCCTTTGAAGGAGGAGAACCACAAAATCAAGGTTATTTCCCTGGCGCCGCTCTTCGCTTCGGCCATCCGCAACGTGGTGTCGCACGAGTCGATTAGCTCGCTGTTTGTGTAGCCGGTTGTCTGTCATCCTGAGTGCAGCGAAGGACCTTATCAGCGTAGAGTGAGTCGTTGCAAAACGGTCGTTCAAACGTGATTAGGTCCTTCGCTGCACTCAGGATGACAGCGGGCTTTTAAGTCCCAAACAATCCGCCTATCTTTGCGGCCCGTTTGCCTGCTTTGGGCAAGCGTTTTTTCCTCAAAAGCACACTTTTATGAAAAGCCTCGAGATTGTAGGGTTTAAAAGAGCGAATCTCGGTAAGAAGGACGCTAAGGCGCTGCGCCTGGAGTCGTATGTACCTTGCGTACTGTACGGCGGCACGGAGCAGGTTCACTTCTCTGCCCCCGCTATCCTTTTCCGCGAATTGCTGTATACCCCCGAAGTTCACATCGTGGACCTAAACGTGGAAGGCACGCACTACCGCGCTATCGTACAGGACGCTCAGTTCCACCCCGTGAACGAGATGCTGCTGCACGTTGACTTTCTGGAACTGCAGGAAGGCAAAGAAGTGAAAATGGACATTCCGGTAAAGTACATCGGTGTTTCGCCGGGCGTACTGGCTGGTGGCAAGCTCGTGAGCAAGCTGCGTAAGCTGAAAGTGAAGGCTTCGCCTGAGAACCTGCCCGACTACGTGGAAGTAGACATTTCGGACCTGGGCCTTGGCAAGTCGATCAAGGTGAGCAAAGTTGTTCCGAACAACTACACCATCCTGACCAGCGAGCAGGCTCCTATTGCTACCGTGGCCATCCCACGTGCACTGAAAGGCCAGATGTCGGCCGACAAATAAATCAGCCATTCAGACGGATTTCTCGGATTACACGGATTTCGTGCCTGAGTCAATCCGCTGCCGGAAAAGCCGTCCTGCTTGCAGGGCGGCTTTTTTATTGGTGTAGGAGGTCTTGCCGTTTGTTAGTGCATCATAATGCACCCGAACTGCTTGCCTTCCTGCAAGCCGAACAATCTGCTTAAATCCGCAACTCTATGAAGTTTCTTGTGCTGTGCCTGGGCAACATCGGGCCGGAATATGCCGATACGCGCCACAACGTGGGCTTTATGGTGGGCGACTACCTGGCCCGCAAGTACGATGCCGCACCCTGGGCTTTGGGCCGCCACGCCTTTACTACCGAAATTAAGCACAAGGGCCATACCTACGTGCTGGCCAAACCGACCACGTACATGAACCTGAGCGGCAAGGCGGCGGCCCACTGGCTGAGCACGCTCAAGCTGACCAAAGAGCAAATGCTCGTCGTGACGGATGATCTGGCCCTACCCTTCGGCAAGCTGCGCCTGAAAGCCAAGGGCTCGGCCGGCGGCCAGAACGGCCTCAAGCACATCCAGGAAACCCTGGGCTCCGACGAATACGCCCGCCTGCGCTTCGGCATCGACTCCAGCTTCTCCAAGGGACGGCAGGTGGACTACGTGCTCAGCCCATTCTCCGCCGATGAAAACATCGAGCTGGAAGCCCGCCTGGAAAAAGCCGCTGAAGCGGTGCTGGCTTTCGGTGCGCTGGGCGTGGAGCGGACTATGAACGTGGTGAACGTGAAGTAAACATCTCCTAGATACAATAAGTCAATGAAAAAGGCCTCGTTAACACGAGGCCTTTTTCATTGACTTATTGTATCTAGGAGATGATAATTGCCATAACTGTCAACCCCAATGTTACAGCAAATAGCCATCTGATTAAATTACCGCTAGGATCGAAAGAGCGTACTGTCTTACGTAAGAATGATGGATATTCCTTCTCTTTCGCAATCGTGCTTGCAAGCTTATTGAGTGATAGAATCATCAATAAACCCCAGGACAACAATATTGCTAGAAAGAATGCTTCAACCATTTTGCTTCTAAATTACGCCACGCCGGAACCGGGGCGCACGGCACTGCTTGGCTGCATCAACGACAGTACACCATCCGCGTTTTCGGCCATCAGGAGCATGCCCTGGCTTTGGATGCCTTTGATTTCGCGGGGGGCGAGGTTGAGCAGCACCTGCACCTGCTGGCCGATGAGGGCCTCGGGCAGGAAGTGCTCGGCAATGCCCGACACGATGGTGCGCGGCTCGTCGAAACCGAGGTCTACGCTCAGTTTAAGTAGCTTTTTGGTTTTGGCGACCTTCTCGGCGGCCACGATGGTGCCGATGCGCAGGTCCATCTGCTGGAACTGCTCGAAGCTCACATCCTCTTTCGCGGGGGCCGATACGGCGGCGGCCAGCTCGTTGGCTTTCTTGGTGTCGAGCAGCTTCTGCACCTGGGCTTCCACGGTGGCGTCCTCGATTTTGGTGAACAGCAGGGCGGCTTCGGCCAGTTGGTGGCCGGCGGGCAGCGCGTCGGGGCGGCCGGCCTGGGGCCAGGTGCCTTTCTCGGTGTTGAGCATCCGGCCCAAGCGGGCAGCGGCTTCGGGCAGGAAGGGCTCCAGCAGCGTAACCAGCGCGGCGGCCAGCTGCAGCGACACGTGCAGCACAGTGCCGGTGCGGGCCTCATCGGTTTTGATGAGCTTCCAGGGCTCCTGGTCGGCCAGGTACTTGTTGCCCAGGCGCGAGAGGTTCATCAGCTCGTTCAGGGCGTCGCGGAAGCGGTAGTTGTCAATCAGCTCCCCGATGCGGGCCGGGAACTCCTGCAGCTGGCGCAGCACGTCCTCGTCCTCGGTGGTGAAGCCAACGGCGGCGGGCACTTTGCCTTCGAAGAACTTGTGGGTGAGCACCACGGCCCGGTTCACGAAGTTGCCGAGGTTAGCTACCAGCTCGTTGTTATTGCGGGCCTGGAAGTCCTTCCAGGTGAAGTCGTTGTCCTTAGTTTCAGGAGCGTTGGCGCAGAGTACGTAGCGCAGCACATCGGCCTGACCGGGGAAATCCTGCAGGTACTCGTGCAGCCACACGGCCCAGTTGCGGCTCGTGCTGATTTTGTCGCCTTCCAGATTGAGGAACTCGTTGGCGGGCACGTTATCGGGCAGGATATAGTCGCCGTGGGCCTTGAGCATCGTGGGGAAGATGATGCAGTGGAACACGATATTGTCCTTGCCGATGAAGTGCACCAGCTTGGTTTCGGGGTCTTTCCAGTAGGTTTCCCAAGTGTCGGGCAGCAGATCCTTGGTGGCCGAGATGTAGCCGATGGGCGCATCGAACCACACATACAGCACCTTGCCCTCAGCGCCGGCTACCGGCACGGGCACGCCCCAGTCCAGGTCGCGGGTTACGGCGCGGGGGTGCAGGCCCTGGTCAATCCACGATTTGCACTGGCCGTATACGTTGGCTTTCCAGTCCTGCTTATGGCCTTCCACAATCCACTCACGCAGCCAGGGCTCGTACTGGTCCAGCGGCAGGTACCAGTGCTTGGTTTCGCGCAGCACGGGGTGGTTGCCGCTCAGCATGGAGCGCGGGTTGATCAGCTCGGTAGGGCTGAGCGAGGTGCCGCACTTCTCGCACTGGTCGCCGTAGGCGTTTTCGTTGCCGCAGTTGGGGCAGGTACCCACGATGTAGCGGTCGGCCAGAAACTGGTCGGCCTTCTCATCATAATACTGCTCGGAAGTCTGCTCGATGAACTTGCCTTCCTCGTAAAGCTTCTTGAAAAATCCGCTGGCTACTTCAGCGTGCGTTTTGGAGGACGTGCGGGAGTAGATATCGAACGACACGCCGAAATCCTGGAATGAGTCGCGGATAATGGCGTGGTATTTATCGACTACCTGCTGGGGCGTGACGCCCTCCTTCTGGGCCCGGATGGTGATGGGTACGCCGTGCTCATCGGAGCCGCAGATGAATTTCACGTCGCGCTGCTGGGCGCGCAGGTAGCGCACATAGATGTCGGCGGGCAGGTACACGCCGGCCAGGTGGCCGATGTGTACAGGGCCATTGGCGTAGGGCAGTGCGGCCGTGACGGTGTAGCGTTTGGGAAGGGAAGAAGCCATATCGTGGGCAGAAAGCAACTAAATCGAAAGAAAGCCGGGGCCGGGCGGCCAACGGGAGTGCAAAGGAACGAGTAAAAAGAGGAAAGGTGCCGTGGGAGCTTATTCTTAACAATCCAGCCTATAAATACTGCTATATTTAAGCAGCCTACTGCGGAGTTTTGCGTATTACGTGCTAGCACTCTCTACCCTAATACCTCAAGCCATGAAAAATTCTGACCAAGAGAAAAGTCCTAAGAAGGAGAAGAAAGCTGCCCGAGAGAAAGACCCCGCTGAAAAGACTCAACGCAAAGCGGCTAAAGCTGCGCAGAAAGCATCAGCCAGTATTTCTGACAGCAATTCCGCCAAAAAATCTAGCCAGAAGAAGGTTCTTAAATCAGCTGCGAAGCAGCTACAGAAAGAGCTGGACAACCACATCAACGAACTGGTGAAGCGCATCCGCAAGGAGGCCAAAGCGAAGCTGAAAGAAGTGGTAAAGGATGCTACGCAGCGCCTTGACACCGACATGGAGCATTTGTTCGAACAGGCGCTGCACACGATTGTACGGCACCACGAGAACGGCACTGTTGCGGGCTCAGACAGCATTTCCGTTGACTTGGGTGCTGAACCGGCTTCTAAACCAGCACCAACTCGTACGGTCCCGTCACCTGCCCGTCCGGCACGGCCGGCCGCTAAGCCAGCAGCTACTAGGCCGGCAGCAGCTCGTAGTAGCACACCCAATGCACCTAAGCCCGCAGCAATCCGGCCGGCTGCCAAACCCGCAGCTCCTAGCCGCTCACGCCCAGCTGCCGCGAAAAAGCAAGCGTCATCTGCTTCTAACTCACAGGCAGCAGGCGGAGAAGGCAACTCTGATAGCAATAATTAGCCAGCCAACTGATTAATTTCAGTACAGAAAATGCCCGGTACCTGTGAAGGTTACCGGGCATTTTCTGTACTGAAATTAATCAGCAGTGCTTTACGGCCGGGGTAATGTATCAGTCGGCGCGCCGTTGAGACGGCGCAGACGGGTTTCGGGTGTGGTGGTATTGGGGTCGTTGGTATTGAGGCTCTCGGGCCGTTTGCGGGAGTTGATACCGCTGGCCTGCTCCCCTACCGGCACCCGTCCCGGCGTAGCATCTGGTACGGAGCCTCCATACCCAGCCCCGCTATTATAGGCCGCTTGCCGGTCGGCATCGGTCTGGATAGTGGCAGGTAGCGCGGTAGGGCGGCCTGCTTCATTGGAGCTTTCCTGTGAAGTGAAGCAGCTACTCAGCAGCATGGCTGTACTTAGCAGACAGGCCCCGATAGACAAACGGGCAGAAGTGGTTCTCATCGGAATAGCGTAGCAAACAGCGCCGAAGCTGACGCTGCTTCTCTACAACGAGCTAAGCTGCTGCGAGGTTGAAGACCACCAGACTTAAAGGCCGCGCGGGTCGCACTGATTTTGCTTGTCAATGGGCTGCTTCAAACTACCAATCAACGTTATTTCGCCTTCTCGAAGACCATACCATCGGAATCCATGCAGTAGCGCTGGCCGGTGGGCTTAGGGCCGTCGTCGAAGACGTGGCCAAGGTGACCACCACACTTGGCGCACACTAGTTCGTCGCGGCTCATACCCAACGTATTGTCGGCAGTTACTTTGAGGCTGCTGTCGGTTGCTGGCGCCCAGAAGCTAGGCCAGCCAGTGCCTGACTCGAACTTAGTTTCGGAGGAGAACAGCAGGTTGTGGTCGGCGGCGCAGTAGTAATTTCCTTTCTCGTGGTTGTTGGCGTATTTGTTCACGAAAGGCCGCTCGGTGCCTTGCTGGCGCAGAATAAAATACTGCGCTGGGGTGAGCTGCGCCTTCCACTGCGCGTCGGTTTTGCGCACCGGAAACTCGTCGGGTTTGCCGGTTACCGGTTTTGGCTTGGGGTACACCTTGGCGGCGGCTGAAGGGGCCGTGACCGGACGGGGAGAATCCGCAAGGTCCATTTTTGCGTCGCGGTTGCTTTTTTTCTGCGAGCAGGCAGAGTTCAGTGTCACAGCCGACAGGAACAGAATCAGAAAGGGGAAGCGCATGTCAGAAGGGAAGAGAAGTAATAACAAAAAGCAGCCCTTACTAGCTTACGAGCTGCTTTGAAACAACATACGATGCCGTGAGGTAGTTCGGCCTTGTGCCCGACGAAAGTTGTTTGCTGGCACTTACGGGAACCGCAGCAGCCCAAGGAGTTGTCTTGCTTCCTGCCCGCCGTTTCTTCCTCTCTCAGTAACAATTCCTTAGTGCGGGTTTTTGCGCTAAACATTCCGTACCTTTGCGCCCGGAAAAACCTTTGTATGCAGAACATTCGGAATATCGCCATCATCGCCCACGTTGACCACGGCAAGACTACGCTCGTGGACAAGATCATTCACGCCTCCAAGCTGTTCGACGAGCACCAGCAGTTCGACGACCTGATTTTGGACAACAATGACCTGGAACGTGAGCGGGGCATCACCATCGTCTCCAAGAACGTATCGGTACGGTACAAAGACGTTAAAATCAACATCATCGACACCCCTGGTCACGCCGACTTCGGCGGCGAGGTGGAGCGGGTCCTGAAGATGGCCGACGGCGTATTGCTGCTCGTTGATGCCTTCGAAGGCGCCATGCCCCAGACCCGCTTCGTACTGGGCAAAGCCATTGACCTGGGCCTGAAGCCGATTGTGGTAGTCAACAAAGTTGACAAAGAAAACTGCCGCCCCGATGAGGTGCACGAGCAGGTGTTCGACCTCATGTTCAACCTAGGCGCTTCGGAAGACCAGCTGGACTTCGTAACGCTGTACGGCTCTTCGAAGCAGGGCTGGATGAGCACCGACTGGAAAGTAAAAACTGACAGCATCATCCCATTGCTTGATGCCGTGGTGGCTTCTATTCCGGCTGCTCCTACCTTGGATGGTTCGCCTCAGATGCAGGTTACTTCGCTCGACTACTCGTCGTTCGTGGGCCGTATCGCCATTGGCCGCGTACACCGCGGCACGCTGAAAGAAGGCGCTAACATGAGCCTGGTGAAGCGTGACGGCACTATCAAAAAGGTGAAAATTAAAGAACTGCAGGTGTTCGAAGGCTTGGGCCGCACTAAGGTTTCGCAGGTTAGCTCCGGCGAAATTTGCGCCGTAACCGGCATCGAAGGCTTTGATATCGGCGACACGCTGGCTGATGCTGAAAACCCCGAAGGTCTGGCGGTTATCAGCATCGACGAGCCGACGATGAACATGTTGTTCACCATTAACAACTCGCCGTTCTTCGGCAAGGAAGGTAAGTTTGTTACCTCACGTCACTTGCGTGACCGTCTGTTCAAGGAAACCGAGAAAAACCTGGCGCTGCGCGTTAAGGAAACCGATAAGGAAGACACGTTCCTCGTGTACGGCCGTGGTATTCTGCACTTGTCTGTTCTCATCGAAACCATGCGTCGCGAAGGCTTTGAACTGCAGGTAGGCCAGCCGCAAGTTCTGTTCCGTGAAGACGATAACGGCAACCGCACCGAGCCTATCGAGCACTTGGTAGTAGACGTACCGGAGGAAACTGCCGGCAAGGTTATCGAACTGGTGACGATGCGCAAAGGTGAGCTGACCATCATGGAGCCAAAGGGCGACCTGCAGCACCTGGAGTTCAACATTCCGGCGCGTGGCCTGATTGGTTTGCGTAACAACGTGCTGACCGCCACCGCTGGTGAGGCCATCATGAACCACCGTTTCGCTTCGTACGAGCCGTACAAAGGCGTTATTCCCGGCCGTATCTCCGGTTCGCTGATTTCGATGGATACGGGTGCTGGCACTGCGTACACCATCGACAAGATGCAGGACCGTGGCGAGTTCTTCGTTGATCCAGGCGAAGAGGTGTACGCCGGCCAGGTTATCGGTGAGCACACCCGCCCGAACGACTTGACCATCAACATCCAGAAAGGCAAGAAGCTCACAAACATGCGTGCTTCGGGCACGGATGACAACGTGAAAATCGTACCTAAGCGTCAGTTTTCGCTAGAAGAGGCCATGGAATACATCCAGAAGGATGAGTACCTGGAAGTAACTCCGAAATCGGTGCGGATGCGTAAGATTCTGCTTGACGAGAACGAGCGTCTGCGTTCGGCCAAGAAAGTAGACTAAGTTTTAGTCGAAAGAGTTAAAAGGGGACGTAGCCAATGGCTGCGTCCCCTTTTTTATTGTTCGTAACAGCAAGCTTCTGCGGGTTCTTTCTGTTATCAGCTTAGTTCGCACTTCTGGAACGGATCCGTACATGTCTGATTTTCCTGCTTCGCCTGTTGCTGCTCGCCGCCTGCACCTGATGCGCCAGCGCTGGAGCAACTTGCTGTTTGCGCATTGGCCCGTGTCACCAGAGCTGCTTCGCCCCTATCTGCCGGCCCGGCTGGAAGTAGACACGTTTGAGGGGCAGGCATGGTTGGGCGTGGTGCCATTTACCATGAGCCACATCCGGCCGCTGGGGCTGCCCCCTGTGCCAGGCCTAAGCGCCTTGCACGAGTTGAACGTACGAACCTATGCCACGCTCGATGGCGTGCCGGGCGTATGGTTTCTCTCCTTGGATGCGACCCAGCCGCTAGGCGTATGGGCGGCCCGCACGTTGTTTCATTTGCCGTATCTGCACGCCCGCATCAGCCTGAAGGAAACGGCGGGCACGCTACGGGCGGTGGCCGAGCGCACCCACCGGGGCATAGCTCCTGCCACTTTCGCGGCCACTTGGACGCCGGGCGCCGCGTTGCCGCTAGCCCAGCCGGGTACGCTGGCGTATTTTCTCACGGAGCGGTACAATTTGTATACGGCTGGCGCCGACCTACAGCAGAGCATACGAAGGCCTGAGTTGTGGCGCGGCCGCCTGTGGCACGAGCCCTGGACGCTGCGGGAAGCCACGCTGCACGAATGGGACTCGACGCTGGTAGAAAGCCACGGCCTGCCCACCCCGCTGGGGCCGCCGCTGCTCTACGCCGCCGATCCGCTGGACGTGCAGGTGCAGGAGCTGCGCCGCGTCTGAAATTCCGAAGCGGCTACCGACGCACCTCAAACGCGGTATAATGCTGCATTGGCCCGGCAGTTACTTCCACTTTGGTTACGCGCGCAGCGGGCGGGCCGTGGTGGCACCAGTCGTGCAGAGCATCAAGTGCTTCTATAAGGCCTTCTGCCTCAATGGTAACGGTGTCGTTGGGGTTGTTGCGGGCATAGCCACTAAGGCCCAGCTGCCGGGCCTGCTCTTGCGCCGACTGTCGGAAAAACATGCCCTGCACGTGGCCATAGATAAGAAAAGTGCGGTGTTGAGCAGCCATAGAAACGTTTTTTGAGCAAAAGGCAGGTAGTTATCAGTGCCCAGTGGGGCCAGCTACCACAACCCGATACGGTGCGGAATGCTGCTACGATGCCGGGTGGTTCGAGGAACTCGCCCGATCTTGCGGGAATCTTGGCCGATTTGGACTGACTGCTCATGCGCTACCGCCTGCACAACTGCACCCTGTATACCGGCACCGAGGTGCTCACCCAGCACACGCTGCTCATCACCGATACGGGGCAAATCGGCGGCGTAGTGCCCGACACTCAGGCTCCAACCAATGTAGCAGCTATAGACGGACGCGGCCTGCACCTTGCCCCCGGCCTGCTCGATTTGCAGGTGTATGGCGCCAACGGCCGCCTGTTTTCGGTGCAGCCCGATCAGCAGGCACTGCAAACCCTCACGGCTCATGCCTTCCGGCACGGTACCACAGGTGTGCTGGCCACTATGCCTACCAATGCCTGGCCGATGATGCGGGCCGCGCTTGATGTTGGCCGGGAGTGTCGGCTATTGCCGGGTTTGCTGGGCATTCATCTGGAAGGGCCTTACCTCAATCCACTCAAGAAAGGCGCGCATCAGGCTGAGTTCATCAAAACGCCCACGGTAGCGGAAATAGACGAGCTGCTGGCGCTGGCCGACGGCGTGCTGCGCATGATGACGCTGGCGCCTGAGTGCACACCGCCGGCAGTAGCGACCCGCTTGCGTGAAGCCGGTGTGGTGCTATCGGCCGGACACTCCAATGCCACGTATGCGCAGGCAATGGCTGGTTTCAACGGCGGATTTCAGGCCGCCACTCACTTGTTCAATGCCATGTCAGGGCTGCAGGGGCGCGAGCCGGGGCTGGTGGGTGCAGTATACGATGCGGAGTCGGCCAGCGCCAGCATCATTGCCGACGGTGTGCATTGTGACTTTGCCTCGGTGCGCATCAGCCACAAACTCATGCGGGAGCGGCTGTTTTTGATTACGGACGCCGTGACGGAAAGTGAGCAGGGCGCCTACCGGTTCCGACGCCAAGCCAACCACTTCGTGGATGCGCAGGGCACGCTGGCCGGCTCGGCCCTCACGCTGCCCCAAGCGGTGCGCAACTGCGTACAGTACGCCGGCATCCCGCTGGCCGAAGCGTTGCGAATGGCTTCACTATACCCGGCCCGCGTACTGGGCCTCGATGGGCAACTAGGCCAGCTAAAAACTGGCTATGCGGCCGACTTCTGGCTGTTTGACGACGAACTGAACGCCGTGGCCACCGCCCGGGCAGGCGAGCTAATCTGGCATGAGTAGCTAATATGTTGTGGCGGCAGCCGTAACGAGGTCTTACTCCATGCTCGGCTGGCAACACTAGACTCAGCAGTACCAACCATGCGCATTCTGCAGCCTCAAAAGCCGCAGCTTCTACGTGCTACCCACGCTGGCGCACGGCCTCAAACGTGAGAATGGCGGTGGCGGTACTGACGTTGAGTGAGTCGATGGCGCCGCGCATGGGAATGATGATAGTCTGGTCGCAGGCCTGCATGAGCTCCGGCGTAAGGCCGTCGGCTTCGGTGCCCATCACCAGAGCGGTAGGGCCACGAAAGTCGCAGGTGGTATAGGGCACTGCCCGTTCGGTGAGGGCCGCCGCATAGGTGCGGATGCCGTGCTGCTGGCACCAGGCCAGCAGCTCGTCGCGGGTGGTAGCAACAGTAGGCACCGTGAAAATGCAGCCGATACTGGAGCGAATGGCATTGGGATTGTAGAGGTCAGTACGCGGGTCGCAGACGATGACGGCTGTAGCCTGCGCGGCATCAGCAGTTCGCAGAATGGCGCCCAGGTTGCCCGGCTTTTCCACGGCTTCCAGCACCAGTAGCAAGGGCGCGGCCGGCAGTTCTAACCCGGCCAGCGTGTGGCGTGGCGGCTTTGCCAGGGCCAGCACCCCGTCGGAGCCTTCACGGTATGCTACTTTCTCAAACACGGCCTTCGACACCTCGAACCACTCGGGCTGACGGCTGCCAAACAACGCCTGCAGCTCTCGTTGGCGCACCTCACCCGCTAATTCCGGGCACACAAACAGTGCCGTGATGGGTACGCCCGCGCCATGCGCAATAGTCAGTTCACGGTGGCCTTCGATGATGGTGAGGCCCTGCTCGCGCCGCTCCGACGATTTTTGCTGAAGCTTGAGCAGATTCTTGATGCGCGGATTCTGGGGCGAGGTAATAGGATCTGGGGCGGGCATACAGGGCGTAGAACTGGAGGCGGTGGCCCCAAAGATACGCCTGCCCCTCGCAGGAATACACGCTTGTTTGAAGCCTCAACTGTTATCCTTGTAAGCGCGTAAGCGCCCACACTCCCTGTTCCGCTCCCTGTTCCGCTCCCTATTCTGATGCGCTTACAACTCAATACCAAGATTCTGCTCGGGTTTATTATTGCTCTGGCGGTGCTGCTGCTTACGTCGCTGCTTGCCTACCGCAGCATTCAACAGCTTGCGTTTTACACCCGCCAGGTAGAGCACACGTATCAGGTATTACAGTATACGTCGCAGTTGCGCACCAAAGTGCGCGATGCCCAAACGGCCGTGCGGGGCTATTTGCTGCTGGCTGATACCACCCGGCTGGCGGAGTACAGAACTAATCTGGAAGGAACCAGCCACGATTTCGACTCGCTGCAGCTGCTCACCCGCGACAACCCAGTGCAGCAGGACCGCCTGGATACGCTGCGCCAGCTGGTAGCGCATGAGAAGCAGGTGCTGCAAAAATGGAGCCTCGTACGCCCTACGCCCTATGCGGCCCGTGACCTGTTGCTGGCCGACCAGACGACGCTAGAGAAGCTACGGAAAGTAGTCAGTGATATTACCGCCACCGAAACCGTGCTGTTGCGGGAGCGAAGCCTGAATCAGGATTTCTATGAGAATACCACGCCCATTGCTATTGTGGGGTCGGCGGTGCTGGCCATCCTGATTGTGCTATGGCTGTTCTCAAAGATTACGCGGGAGCTGCAGGCCAACGAACGGCTGCAGCAGGAGCTAGCCCAGGTGAACCAAGACACGGCGCGTCGTATCACCATCATTGAGCAACTGGCCGAACGAGTGGTGCAGGGCGACTATAGCGTCAAAATCAGCAGCGGCGCGCAGCAGGACAGCCTCGGCAACCTAGCCACGTCGCTCAACCACATGACCCAGACCCTGGAAGAAACCTTCGCGGCCCTGCAAAACCGCAACAAGGAGTTGGATCAGTTTGCCTATGTAGCTTCCCACGACCTGAAAGCCCCCGTACGCGGCGTCCTGACCGTATTGAAATGGATTGAAGATGAGCTGCCCCATGAGCTCAGCACCCAGATGCGCCAGTACCTGGACATGATGAAGGGCCGCCTGATCCGCCTCGAAGACCTCATCAATGGCATCTTGGCCTACGCCCGTGTGGGGCGTACTGAACAGAAGCTGGAAGAAGTGCGGGTGGAGCAGCTGGTGCGGGAAGTAGCCGAGCTGGTGGTGCCGCCGGCCTTCCACGTGGAAATTCCGACTACGATGCCCACTTTCGTGACAGACCGCCTTAGCCTGCAGCAGGTGTTCACGAACCTGATGAGCAACGCCGCCAAATACCACGACAAAGCCACCGGCACCATCACGGTTAGCTGCCAGGATATCGGCCGCTGCTACGAGTTTCGGGTGCAGGACGATGGGCCGGGCATTGCGCCGGAGTACCACGAGAAAATCTTCCTCATCTTTCAGACGCTGCGCGACCGGAACACCGCCGAAAGCACCGGCATCGGCCTCAGCATCGTCAAGAAGATAATTGATGAGAAGAAAGGCAGCATCCACGTAGATTCGGCGGCTGGCCAGGGTGCGGCATTCGTCTTCACCTGGCCTAAAGCGGCTGTGCCGGAGCTGCCCGCCGCTACGTTGTAGCCCAGTTCGGCCGCAGCAGGGCCGCACAATGTGTATCTTTCCACCTCACTTATTGTTCCCGCTTATGCGCTCTGTATTGCTTGTTGAAGACGATTTTTTTGACACGATGACGGTGAAGAAGTCGTTTGAGAAATTCAGTGTGCAGCACCAGCTGTATTCCGCTTTCAATGGCTTGGAAGCGCTGGACCTGCTGCGCGGCCAGAACGGCGCAGAAGCCATCCGGCCGCTGCCTGAAGTGATTCTGCTGGACCTGAACATGCCCAAGATGAACGGGCACGAGTTTCTGGCCGAAATCCGCAAAGACCCCGAACTGGCCGACATTCCGGTGTTCATCATCACCACTTCTGCCATGGACGTAGACCGGCTGAATGCCCAGAACCTGGGCGTGAGCGGCTACATCATCAAGCCCCTGGACTTCGAAACCAGCCCCGACATGGTAGACAGCATGAGCCTGCTGGAGAAGCTGCTGAAATAGCGCTGCCAGCCGGCTGCCCGGGAACTAACTGTTGGCTGATTTATTTTGTGCTGCTGGCTGGCTATGCTTTTTTAGGTCGCTAGCGTTAGCTGCACTTCTACTCCCTGTATTCCCTCTCCCGATGCTAGTAAACCGCTCTGTTTTGTTGCTGACGGCCAGCCTCAGCGTGGCACTGCCGGCCGCTACCCAGGCCCAGGACGCGCCCCGGCAGCTCAGCACCCTGCCCACCCCTACCCCCGCCGACACGGCCCGCCGCGCCGCGCCTCGGCAGCTGGCCGCCCCGCCCGTAGTACCCGATTCGGTGCGCCGCCAGCAACAGCAGCGCGCTACGCTGCCGCCCGCCAACACCACCCGCTATGCCGTGGGCCTCAAAAACGGCCAGGTGTATAAGGGCTACGACGTGCTGATGAAACAGCCATTCATCGGGCGGCCCTACCTGCTGGTGGATGAACAGCGCTTCGAGCTGGACCAGGTGCGCTACTACGAGGACGAAACCGGCTTCTATGTGCGTACCACGCTGCCCGGCCGCTCGGCCCGCGAAACCACGCTGCGCCGCGACAAAGTAGGCCGCATCAGCCTCTACTCCATCACGAGCACGCAATACGCCGGCAACGGCATGGGCGGGTTTGGGCCGTACGGCGGCTACGGGCGCTACGGCGGCTTTGGGGGCTACCCCTATGGCGGCTACGGCGGCCCGATGTACCGCACCACCAAAACCGAGTATTTCAGCAAAGACAACGGCCCCATCGAGGACCTGAACCTGCGCAACCTCTCCTTGGCTACCGCCGACAACCCCACGGCCACCAATCTGCTGCTGCAGGCCCGCCAGTACCAGACCTACACCACCGTCAGCTACGTGGCGGCCGGGGGCCTGCTGGTGGCCGGGCTGGTGTCGTCGCTGAATCCCAATAGCAGCGGCCCTTCCATTTCGCCGCTCGTGTATGCCAGCCTGCCGTTTCTGATGGTGCCGCTGGTGCTGGGCGGCAAAAGCCAGAACAACGTCCGGCAGGCCATCAGCCTCTACAACCGCGGGCAATAGCTGTAATAGCAGAGTGAGCGGAACAACAGTTGATGTGACTGCGGGTACTGCCCTGCCACTCCTGCTGACGTTGAAGACAGCCCGCCAGCAGGAGGAAATTTCCAGTACGTTTCACTATTGTATCAGAAAGATCCTATATTAATGCAGCCTTTCGCTACCGCTCAATCCCTGTAAGCGCAGGTTTTCGGCTGCAGTTCTTCGGCGGAGCTAGTTTCAATCTTTTAATTTTCTATTTATGCGCACTCTTTTGCTTTCGGCAGCAAGCTTAGCTCTGTTGTGCCTGAGTTCCTGCGGCTCCAGCGGCTCCGAGCCTACCCCCGACCCGTATGACACGGTTTCGCGTACCGATGAGTTCGTCAGCGCCAAGGTTGATGGCCAGTTCTACGACTGCACCGCCAAATTTCAGTTCGCTGGTGCGAACGACACACTCTACAATGGCTATCAGAACTTTAGTGTGGCCAATACTATGCAGCTGCGGCAGGTCGATATTTTCCGCATGGAGAATACCGGCGGAAACTGCCGTCGTTTCACGGTGATGATCAACGGCCTCGACCTCGACGCCGCGACTCTGCCACTGGAGCTCACGACAAGTAATCTGCCGGTAATTTCCTCCGTTACATTCTCCGACTATACCCCTAGCCAGCTACCGAACCAAAACCCGGACCCCAACGTGTACGTGGCCTCTACCGCTGATGGCATGACGGTCAAGTTGCTAAGTAAAACCAATGATATGCTGGTCGGTACTTTCCGGGGCTCGTTTAAAAACCGGAACAACCAAACCAAGAACATTACCGAAGGACAATTCCGTATTCGGCTGCTCCGCAAGACGCGCCCGTAATTCCGGCCGATACAGCTGCTTAAAGGCGCGGTTTCTACCCAGGAACCGCGCTTTTTGGTAGATATAGCCTTAGCATGCCCAACACGGAGGTTACCCATCTGATCCTGTGAACAGGCTTTTGGCCGGTGCAACACTCTGCTATTAACCTGCGCTTCCGCTGCTTCGTAAGCAGCGAAGTGAAACCCTCTCTGTTCCCCGCCTCTGCTCCCGCCGACTTCGAAGCCCGCCACCAAAAGCCGCTGCTGGTACACGCGCGCCTGTGCGCCGAGTACGGCGCGCCATTTCCGTTTTTTAGCACCAAAGACCCGCTCAGTGAGTTAATCAGCGCGCTGCTCTCGCACCGCACCCGCAACCAGGACTCGCACCGCGCCTACCAGCAGCTGCGGACCCGCTTTCCGGATTGGGAACAAGTGCGCGACGCCCCTACGGAGCAGGTGCAGGAAGCCATCAGCGCGTGCACCTGGCCCGAGCAGAAAGCGCCCCGCCTGCAGGCCGTGCTGCGCGAAATAACGGAGCGCTGTGCCGGCCCCTGCAACCTGCTGTTTCTGGCCGATATGCCTATAGCAGAAGCACGATCTTGGCTGGAAACCATTTCGGGCGTGGGACCCAAAACCAGCGCGGCGGTGCTGCTCTTCAGCACGCTGCGCATTCCGGCTATGCCCGTGGATAGCCACCATCACCGCGTGGCGCAGCGGCTGGGCCTCATTGGGCCGAAGGTGGGCGAGGCAGCAGCGCACAAATTGCTAGAAGCATTGCTGCCGCCCGGTTGGGATGCTCAGCAGGTCTACGACCACCACGAGGCTTTCATGTTTCATGGCCAGAAATGCTGCTACTTCCATACGCCCGCCTGTGGCCGCTGCGTCGTGCTCGACCAATGCCCATTTGGGCAGGCGAGGGTGCAGGCTTGAGGTGATGGGGTAAATGGTGATAGGTAACTCGTGACAGGTCTTGTTATCACTTACCCCATCACCTATTACCTCTATCTTGTCACCTGTCACCATTTACCTCATCACCCCATCACCATTTACCCCATCACTTCATCACCAAACAATGAAACCAACCTACGGCGTACCCGCTCTGCTTTCCTTTTTTATTCCCGGCCTGGGGCAGCTCATCAAAGGTCAGATTCTGAAGGCCTTCCTGATCTGGGCAGTGGGCGGCGTACTCGGCTTTTTGCTGGCCTGGACCATCGTAGTGCCCTTTGTTATCTGGGCCTGGAACGTGTATGACGCCTACAACGACCCGGCCTAGCTGTGGCCGTATTGCACCTCAAAGCCAAGCCTAATGCCCGCCAGAATGCCCTGCAGGTAGCCTCTGATGGCACCATAACCGTGCGCCTACACGCGCCGGCGCAGGATGGCAAGGCTAATGCCTGTCTGCTGGCCTACCTGGCCGAGGTGTTTCAGCTGCCCAAATCCCATCTTACGCTGCTTAGCGGCCACACTGCGCCATTTAAGAAAGTAGAGCTGGCCGGTATTTCGGAGGAGCAACTGCGGGTGGCGCTGGCTCCTTTCGTGGCCTCCTAAAACAGGCCCTTTTCTGTATACTAATGACTTTTCCTACTTGGGCGCAAGCCGGATTCTGGGGCCTAGTTTCGGGTTCTGCCTTGCTGCTGGGTGCGGCCATCGGCTACTATGCCAAGGTGCCGCAGCGGCTTATTGCGGCTGTTATGGCATTCGGTAGTGGTGTCCTGATTTCGACCCTCTCGCTGGAGCTAATGGAAGAAGCCTACCACAAAGGCGGTTTTACGGCCACGGCGCTGGGGTTTGTGGGTGGTGCAGCGGCTTTCACACTGGCCAACTGGATGCTGGCCCGGCATGGTGCCAAGCACCGCAAACGCTCGGGCCACCACCAAAGCCAAGAGCGAAACGCCGTACAGCAGGGCCAGACCGAAGGCAACGAGGCCGGCGACGACAATGGGCTGGCCTTGGCCATCGGGGCACTGTTGGATGGCATTCCAGAAAGCATTGTAATTGGACTGAGCATGCTGGCCGGCGGAGCCGTGAGCATGGTAGCAGTAGTGGCCATTTTCCTTTCCAATCTACCCGAAGGCCTATCCAGCGCCTCTGGTATGCGCAAGGCGGGGCGGCCGGCGCACTATGTGCTGCTGCTCTGGGCCGGCATTGCACTGGTTTCGGGCGCGGCGTCGCTGCTGGGCTACACGGTATTCAGCCACTTCTCCAACGAGGTAGTGGCCGCGACTATGGCCGTATCGGCGGGTGCGGTACTGGCCATGATTGCCGATACCATGATTCCGGAGGCCTTCGAAGTGGCGCACAACTTCACGGGGCTGATTACGGTGTTGGGCTTTCTGGTTTCCTTCTTTTTGAGCAAAATGGGGTAAAACACACCTACCCTTTAAACATGAAAAAGCCGTCAGATTCCCCCCTGACGGCTTTTTCTCTCCCCTTCCCCCCAAACGCATCCAGAGCAGTGCCAGATTTGCAGAAATGGTGCTGCCCGAATGGTACCTAGGCGTTTTCCTCCACCAGTTCGCGGCGGTAGGTACGCTCAAATTCTTCATCTACATGGTAGGTGGACTCTTCGTGCTGGCTCAGATCGAGGCCCAGTTCTTCTTCCTGCAGCTTCACCCGCAGCCCGAACACGCGGTCCGTCAGCTTCAGCAGCAGCCACGAGCCTACAAATGAGTAGCTCACCACAATCAGCAGACCCAGCACGTGGTAGCCGAACACGGTGGCCGTGCCATGAATCAGACCGACTTTATCGGCGAAGACACCCGTGAGCAGCATGCCCACGATGCCACCCAGCCCGTGGCAAGGAAACACGTCCAGCGTATCATCAATGGTAGTACGGTTGTTTTTCCAGTGCACTGCTCCATAGCTGATCAGTGACGAAATAACGCCGATAAACACGCTGTGCCCATACTGCACGAAGCCCGCGGCCGGCGTAATAGCCACCAGACCGACCACCGCCCCGATGCAGGCGCCCAGCGCGGTAGGTTTGCCACCGTGCACTGTTTCTACTAGCAGCCAAGCCGTGAGAGCCGCCCCCGAAGCCAGCGTGGTATTCACGAAAGCCAACGCTGCTACGTCGTTGGCTCCCAAAGAAGAACCGGCATTGAAACCAAACCAGCCAAACCACAACAAACCGGTACCAAGCAGCACGAAAGGCACATTGGGCGTAGAAAACACCGTTTTGCGCACGTGAGTTGACCGCCGGCCCAGTACCATAGCCCCAGCCAGCGCGGCAATACCTGCCGAAATATGCACGACCGTGCCGCCGGCAAAGTCAAGTACGCCCCATTTGCGCAGGAAGCCTTCAGGGTGCCAGGTCCAGTGAGCCAGCGGGCTATAGATGAACAGGCTGAACAGCACCATAAACGCCAGATAGCCTTTGAAACGGACCCGTTCGGCAAAGGAACCCGTGATCAGAGCCGGCGTGATAACGGCGAATTTTAGTTGGAATGCGAAGTAAAGCACAAATGGAATACTGGCCGCAAACGCCGGATTGGGCGCTGTGCCCACGTTGCGCAGCATGGCAAACGTGAGGGGGTTGCCAATCAGTCCGTGCCAGGAGTCACCGTAGGCCAGGGAGAAACCCACGAAGTAGAATACCAGCGTAATCACGCCCATAGCCACGAAGCTCTGCAGCATCGTGCTGATAACGTTCTTGGGCCGGACCATACCACCATAGAAGAACGACAGACCCGGCGTCATGATGAGCACAAAGGCGGTGGCGGTAAGCATCCAGGCCACGTCGGCCGCGTTAAGCGAGCCGGCCTCGGCTGCAGGGTGTGGAACTTCTATAAAAGCTGCAACGCAAGCCAGCACCACCACTGACACCAGGGTGAACATGCTCAGGCTAGTGAGCTTGTTGGCAGGATAGGTCATCGGCATAGAGCAGCAGGGTATTGATTTCAATACCAAAGTAAAAATAAAATGAATAGATAAGTTAATGTTACCCTAATTTTTTAGGCCACTTCATCAAAAAAACGATAATTCATAAGCAAACTACTTCCGTTTATACAGCTCTATAGCAAACAACACCTTTTTTCTGTACAAACGCAGTGACCCGAGCCATCCACAAATCTGCTGGCTCGGGTCATGGACCGAAAAGAAATGGGAAAGACTACTTACCGCGCTTCCAGCGGTAGTATTGCCGGTACCACGAAGACGTTTTTTTACGCAGCGTAGCAGGCGTTTCCTCCGGGAATATGTTCACCCGAAACACCTGAAACCGGTCGTCCTCGATACGCAAGCCACCCGTGTCGGTGGCCACCCCGAATGCAAAGCCGGCCTCATGCACCTGCTGCTTGTGAGCTTCTGTCAGAGCACCGTAGGGGTAAGCGAAGGAAACGATTTGTGTTTCCAGGCTCTTTTCCAGCGCCGTTTTGCTTTCCCGTATCTCACGGGCAGCGTCGGGCAGCGGCAGTTCGGGCAGGCGGGCATGGCTCATGGTATGCGCACCAATTTCCCAGCCTGCCGCCACGAAGGCCCGCTTCTGCGCTTCGTCCATGATTTCGCAGCGTGGCTCGGTGGGGTCGGTTTCCACATCCCAGTAGTTGTAGCGAATAGCCGGGTTGCCGAGCAGGTACAGCACACCGCGGTAGCCATATTGCTGCATCAGGGGCAATAGGTTGGTGTAGTTGTCGAGGTAGCCGTCGTCGAAGGTGAGGATGAGTGGCCGGGCCGGAAAGTCGGCCAAGTTCTTTTCGCCGTTGGCAAAAGCCAGGTAATCGAGGAAGGTGATGGGCGTGAAGCGCTGCTGCTGGAAGAAGCGCAGGTGCTCCGCAAACCGGTCCTTCGTAACGAAGATGCGGTGCTTGGTTTGCAGCGGCTCCACGGGAATCTTATGGTACATGAGCACCGGAATGAAGCCGGGGACTCGCTTTTTCATTACCGCCGAACGGTATAAAGCCAGCACCTCGCTGCTGATGCGCACCAGGTTATAGTCGGCCCGCACGCGCTGGACCAACACTTCTTCCACGGGTTGTGGCGCCTGCAGAAACGTCTGCACCTGCGCCAGCAGCGCATCGTAGTCCACGGTTGTAGAGGCCAGCAGCGCCGAAATGTCGCCAAAGTTAGAAGCAGCGGCCTGAATGTATGTTTCGCCTGTAACTATGCCTTCACTGCCGGCTTCGCCCAGGGCCAGTACGGGCACACCGGCTCCCAGCGCCTCAATAGCTACCCGCCCTGCTCCTATTACCAGGGTGGAGCGGTGCAGCCAGCCCGGTACGTCATCGGTAAAGCCAACAACCTCCACACGACTACCAAACTGCTGCTGCAACTCAGCTAAAGCAGTTTTACCAGCGGCCGGCAGGTGTTCCAGCTCACCACCAATCAAGCTGACGCGCAATGATGGCAAGTCCGCCAGCAACACAGGAAACACGTGCTGCAATAGCGCCGCTGCCCGCTCGCCTTTGCCGCCGTTGAAGCGGCCAATAAATGACAGTCGAAGCTCAGAAGGAACAGAACGGCCACGAGCGTCTTCACCAAAAGCGACGCCGTTGGGAAGCAGCACGATTTTATCGGGCTGCATCTTCACCTCTTCCGCCAGATGCGTGCGCAGGTTGGCGCAGATGGCAACGACCTTGTCGCCGTAGATGTCGAAGAGGCTGGTGCTGGTATGCAGGTGCTGGCGGCCGTGCACGGTGCTCACAAGCGGCACCTTCAGGCCCCGCAGCGCGAAATAGGCCACCCAGCTGGCAGCGCGCGAGTGGGCATGCACCACCTCAATCTGCTGCTGTTTCACCAGTTGCCGGATGCGCCGGATGTTGCGCAGCCGCTGCGGGTGACGCCGGTTACTGATGGGTAGCTGCTCAACGTGGGCGCCGGTGGGTAGCGTGGCAGCATCGGAAAGCAGCCATACCTCGTGGCCCTGGGTGCGGTGCGCTTCCGCTAGGTGCACGGCGTAGCTCACCGAACCGGCGAAAAAGTTGGCAGACAGCACGTGCAGAATACGCATGGGGAACAGGGCAAACGAGTGAAGGGCCAAAGATACGAAGCCCCGCAGGTGCCTCCTGAGCCGGGCAAGCAGCACGGCTGCTTAAGGGCGGAAATCCGTATTCAGGCACAGCCAACACCTATTCTGCTGCGCCGATTGGCTGCAAACCTGTAGCTTGCAGCCATCCTACTACGTGTGCTTTATGGCGGCTCTACCCAATCCTTCCGACTTACAACCTTTACTCGACGCGCTGAAGTTTTCGCCCGAAAACGTGCCCCTGCGCCGCCACGTAGCCGGCCTGCTGCGCCAAGCTGGCCGCCTAGCTGAAGCGGAAGAACACTACCGCCTGGGCCTGCGCCAGGCTCCCGATGATGAGGAATTGCAGCTGGGTCTGGCCGAAACCTATGCGGCGCTGCAGAAAACTTCGGCGGCGCTGGTAGTGCTGGAGGAAGTGCTGCGTGCTCACCCCGACCATGCCCGCGCCCACCTGCTGCACGCCCGGGTGCTGGCCCGCGCAGGCGGCCCGCCCGACGAGGCTCGCGCCGCCTACCAGCAAGCCCTGCAGTTGGACAGCAGCCTCCGCGACACCGCCCTGGATGAGCAACTGGGGTTGCGCCCGGCCGCCCAGCCCGCCGGTGGTGGCGCCCCCGCCGACTACAACGCCACCCACGTCTCGGACCAGGGACTAGATGAACGAGCGTTGTTTGCAGGCCTAGAAAAACCGAAGATTACGTTTCAGGACGTGGGCGGCATGGAGGCAGTGAAAGAGGAAATCAGCCTCAAGATGATTCATCCGCTGCAATTTCCCGACCTGTACAAAGCCTATGGCAAGGCCGCGGGCGGCGGGCTGCTACTGTATGGCCCGCCCGGCTGCGGCAAAACCTACTTGGCCCGCGCCACGGCCGGCGAGGTGAAAGCCTCGTTCATCCACGTGGGCATCAACGACATTCTGGACATGTGGATGGGCCAGAGCGAGAAGAAGCTCCACGAGCTATTCGAGCTGGCCCGCGTGCAGGCGCCCTGCGTGCTGTTTTTCGACGAAGTGGATGCCTTGGCCGCCAACCGCCACGACCTGCGCCAGAGTGCCGGCCGCACCCTCATCAACCAGTTTCTGGAGGAGCTGGACGGCGCCCGCAGCTCCAACGACGGCGTGCTGATTCTCGCCGCCACCAACGCGCCCTGGCACCTCGACCCCGCCTTCCGCCGGCCCGGCCGCTTCGACCGGATTGTGCTGGTAACGCCCCCCGATGAGCCCGCCCGCGTGGCTATTCTGGAAGTGCTGTTGCGCAACAAACCCGTGGCCGATAACCTCAACCTGCCGGCCCTGGCCGCTCAAACTGCCGGCCTCTCCGGCGCCGACCTGCAAGCCGTGGTGGATACGGCTGTGGAAGCCTGCCTGCGCGAATCAATGAAAGGCGGCAAGCCGCTGCCGGTGCAGCAGAGCCACTTGCTGGCCGCCGCCAAGCAGGTGCGCCCCAGCACCAAGGAGTGGTTTGCCACGGCCAAAAATTACGCGCTGTACTCCAACGAAGGCGGCACCTACGACGACATCCTGACTTACCTCGGCATCAAAAAATAACGGCGCTATGAGGCCCGATACGCCGGCAGCGCGGTGGCAAAGCGCAGTACAGAATCTGCTGGACATACACCGGCCCGAGCAAGCCGAGCAGCTGGTTCGGCAGCAACTGATGCGCAATCCGCAGGATGCAGTTGCGCACATCTTGCTCAGCTTTGCCTTGTACCAACAGAACCAGCTGGAAACGGCGCGGGAAACGGCGCAGCAGGCATTGGCCCTGAATCCGGCCGCCAGTGAGGCATTTTACGTGCTGTTTCTGGTGGAAGACCAGGCTGGGCAATGGCCTGCCCGGGCGAGTGCGCTACAGGAAGCCCTCCGCTTGCAGCCTCTTAATCCCAAATACCAAGCAGCTCAGGCGCAGCTATATTTACACCAAAACCAGCCAGCTGCGGCGCAGCAAGTTGCCGCGCGGGGCCTCGCCCACAATCCGGCCCACGCCGGCTGCCTGATAGCCCTTGCAGATGCGCTACACGAGTTGCAGCGCTGGCCAGACTTGGCGCCGGTGCTGCAGCAGTTGGTAGCGGCGCATCCTAACCTGCCTAAAGCGCACCAGCTGCTGGGGCGTGAGGCAATGCGGCAAAAGCACTATGCAGCCGCCCAAGCCCATTTTCAGGAGGTGCTGCGCCTGGCCCCCTCCGATGCCACGGCCCTGCAAGGCGCCAGTCAGGCAATCCGCCGCCAGCTCTGGGTTGGTCGGGCGGCCGTGTGGCTGGACGACTACCTAACATTCATTTCGGAAGGCACCAAACAGGGCAAGCTGAAAGCGTGGGGCCACTTTCTGCTGATTCTGATTCCGCTGAGCCTGCTGTGCATCCCACTTTTGCTGTTCATGGGGTTTGAGGCCGCGTACTGGCGGCTGCACCCGCAGGTGCGGCGCCTCCGCAACCGTCCCGACCAAGCGCTTCCGTACGCCCAGCAAACGTTCTGGCGGTATGGGCCGGTGGCCGCTTTCACGCTGTTGCTACTGGCTTGGCTCACGGTCGTTTTCTGGTTGGTGGTGTGGCTGGGGGTGCCGGAAAGTAGCCTGGGGCCGGGCCTCACGGGCGGGCTCACAGCGGTGGCCATGGCTATTTGGGCCGCTTTCAAACAAGCCTCCGAGCAACCTTTACCCGAAAAGCCGCCCCTGGGAAAGGTGCTGGTAGCCGTGCTGGCGCTGGCCGTCAGTATTGCGTGTGTGAGCTGGCCGGCTACCTGGCCCTATGGACCGCTGGGGGTACTGGGACTAACCAGTTGGGTTGGGTTTCTGGCTTTTCGCCGGGCCCGGGCGGCGGCGCAGTAGCCGCTGATTCTACCTTTCTTTAGGCTCTCTTCTGCTTGTCTACGATGAACTCTATCCAGAATATCAGCCGCGTGCAGCTGTTGCTGCAACATAAGCGCCCCCAAGAGGCCGAGCAGGAAGCCCGACGCCAGCTCCGCGACGACCCCGACAACAGCTATTTGCACTGTCTGCTGGCCCTGGCTTTAATGGAACTGGTCCGCTTGCCCGAGGCCCAGGCTACCGCGCAGCAAGCCATTCATCTAGACCCCGAAAACAGCTTTGCCTTCTACGTGCTGAGTGCCACGCTGCAGCGCCAGCATGAGCTGCCAGCAGCGCTGGAGGCCATTGAAGAAGCCCTGGCCCTAGACCCCGAAGATGCCGACTACCAGCACGTACTGGGCCAGATCCGGTTTCAGCAGGGCCAGCTGTACGCCGCGTTGCGCGCCGCCGAAGCCGGCCTTCAGGCCGACCCGACCCACGTGGATTGCCTGGGGCTGCGGGCGCGCTGCCTGGCCCGCCTCGGCCGCCGCGACGAAGCCGCCGCCGACCTCGACGAAGCCCTGCGCCAAAGCCCCTCCGACGCCGGCACCCACGCCGACTTGGGCTGGGTGGCCCTGGAACGTGGCCGCGCCAAAGAAGCGGCCGGTTACTTCCGCGAAGCCCTGCGCCTCAACCCCACCTCCGACTACGCCCGCGAAGGCCTGGTTTCGGCCCTGAAAGCCCGTTTTTGGCTCTACAATGGCTTCTACCGCTTCATGGTCTGGACCCAGACGCTGAGCCCCGGTATGCGGCAGGGTATGTTTATCGGGTTGTTTATACTCTCGCGGGTGGTGCCGGGGCTGCTGCCGCTGTACTTGGTGCTGGTGTACATGAGCTGGTTTGCTGAGCCACTTTTCAACTCGCTCCTCCGCTTCAACCGCTACGGCCGCTTTGCTCTCAGCGAGGAAGACACGCAGTATTCCAACCAGTTCCTAGCGTTGCTGGTAAGTGGCCTGGCATTACTGGCCGCTGGCTATTACAGTAAAATCAGCCCCTTCACTACGGCTGGTATTGTGGCGCTAGGCCTGCTTTTTCCGCTGGTAGGCACGCAGCGCCAGTGGCACCCGAAACGGCGGCAACAATCCAAGTGGTTTGGCTGGGGGCTGGCGGCTGTGGGCGTACTGTCCATCAGTTTCGATGCGCTGGCACTGCCGGGTGAGGGGCCGCTGTTCCTGACGTTTCTGGGCGGCACGCTGGTGTACGTGTGGGTGATGGGCCTGCGGAGCTAGACTAAAATTAAATGAACCGTCATGCTGAACTTGCCGAAGCATCTCTCCCGCTTCGTTGAAGTGGATTCTGACGAAGTGGGAGAGATGCTTCGGCAAGTTCAGCATGACGGTCTGGCGTATTTGAAATGCTTCCCTCAACGTACCAACCTTTATTCGATGACAATACGCTTCTAGCCTTCTGACCGACCTAGCACGTTATCCAAGTACTTCTGAGCCGAGCCGGTGTTGAGCAGCAGAATCTGCTCGTCAGGCCGGATCTGGCCGGTGTGGAGCAAGTGCAGGGTTGCGCTCCAAAGTGCCCCGCCTTCAGGGGCCACGAACAGGCCTTCGAAGTGGCTTAGCTCACGCATGCCGGCCAGCATCTGTTCGTCGGTAATGGCCAGGGTCAGGCCGTTGGACTCATCCAGCACGTTCAGCATCAGGGCTTCACCTAACGGGCGCGGCACGGCCAAGCCGTTGGCAATGGACGGGCGGCCGATGTAGGCATGGCAGTTGGGCTGGCGGCCGGCGCGGGTTTCCACCAATGGGCAGCAGCTGGCAGCCTGCACGGCCACCATGCGGGGCAGCTTGGCGGTGCGCGGCAGCCAGCCCAGGGCCTGCATTTCGCGCAGGGCCTTCCAGATGCCGATGAGGCCGGTGCCACCGCCGGCAGGGTAGAGCAGCACGTCAGGCAGCGTCCAGTTCAGCTGTTCGGCCAGTTCGTAGCCCATGGTTTTCTTGCCCTCAAGGCGGTAAGGCTCTTTTAAAGTCGAGACATCAAGCAACTCGCTGGCGGCGTTCAGCTCCCGCACCCGGGCGGCGCAGTCGTTGATGAGGCCGTCCACGAGGTGTACTTCGGCGCCGTACCAGTAGCATTCCTCCTTAAAGGCCGTGGGCGTGTGGCGGGGCATCACCACCACGCAGCGCAAACCGGCGCGGGCGCAATAGGCCGCCAGCGCCACCCCCGCGTTGCCGGCCGTCGGGATGATGCAGCCGGTTACGCCCAATTCCTTGGCCTTTGAAACGGCCATGCTCAGGCCCCGGGCCTTGAACGAGCCAGTGGGGTTCTGGCCTTCATCCTTGAGCAGCAGACTGCGCAAGCCGTGGCGGGCTGCCAGGCGCGGCAGCGGCAGCAGCGGCGTCCAGCCTTCCCCCAGCGTCACGAGGTTGCTATCATCAAGTAGTGGCAGCAGCGCCCGGTAGCGCCACATGGAGTTATCGGCCGGGTTGATGGCCTCGGCGCGGGTGAGGGACGCGGTCAGGTCGTAGCGGGCCAGCAGCGGCTGGGCGCAGCAGTTAGATACGCGCTGGAGCGTGAAGGCATCGTGGGGAGTACCGCAGGCGGCGCAGTGCAGCGCTTGCAAACGGGACTGGGTGGTGGTTTCGAGGGTGGTCATGGCAGGAGGTTGAACGCAAAACTCCCGCTTCCTCATGCCGCCGGCAAACGCCTTCTTGGAATAGGCTATGCCCGTTTGGAATAGCAAGGATGATGTAGAGGCGCGTATTCGCGTCTCTCACCTGAACGACCGGAGCCGCACCAATCAAACAACCTCAGCAACGAGGAGACGCGAAGTGTCGCGTCTCTACACCGTTCGGCGTAAACAACGTCAGCACGCGGGATTCCTCGCAGGCTCGGAATGACGTTCTGATTGTGCTGCCGCCGTTACCGCTGCAGGTTGCCGTAATACCGCCGGGCAAACTGCACGAAGGTTTTGTAGGGCAGGTTGTTTTCGGTGCCTTTGCGCTGCACGAAATCGAAGTGGCGCACCAAGTTCAGGTCGCGGACGGGCACTTCCACCAGCTCCCCGGCGGCCAGCTCCTTCATCACCGACTGCCGGGGCAGAAACGCTAGGCAGGTATCCACACGCACAAAGTTTTTGAGGGCCTCCGTACCACCCAGACGCACTTTCACCGGCAAATCGGTGAGACGGATGCCGTGGGTCAGCAGGGCTTCTTCCAGCACGGCCAGGGTGCCGGAGCCGGTTTCACGCAACGCCACGGGCGTGCGGCGCAAATCCTGGGCTTCCAACTCACGGCGGTGCAGGGGGTTGCGGGCTGAGCACACCGCCACCACTTCATCGGTGAGCAGCGGCGTGTAAGTCACGTTGCTGACTTTATGGATACCCTCGATGATGCCCAGGTCGATTTCATGCTCCAGCAGCGCCTTGAGGATGTTCTCGGAATTGCGGTTTTTGAGCGTGAGCTGGGTGTGCGGGTAGCGGCCCAGGTACGCCGACAGCACCGGCGGAATGACGTACAGCGAAATGGTGGTGCTGGCCCCAATCACCATTTGCTGCTGAGGCTGAAACTCGGGATTAAGCTCCGTAAACTCCTGGTGCAGCTCGTGTTGCAGCTGCCGGGCCAGCAGCAGCTTGCGGTACAGCAGCTCGCCGGCCGCCGTGAGCTGCACCGAGTTGCCGAGCCGCTCAAATAGCCCCGTTTTGTAGTGATCTTCCAGCCCCCGCACCCGCTTGCTCACGGCCGACTGGCTCAGAAAAAGCGTCTGCCCCGCCTTGGTAAAGCTCAGTTGCCGGGCAACTTCGAGAAAGACTTCGTGGGCGTGGGAAAGCATGGCGAATGGGGCCGGTGGGTCGATCAGCAAGGTACAACGCAGCGCTGCATGCCCAGAACTTTCCCTGCCAAAACCAGGTACTTACAAGCTCATCCGTTTTTACGCTTATGAATTTTATCTCCCTGCTCGGGGCCCTGGCCGCCGTGCTTACTACGGCCGCATACGTGCCTCAGGCCTACAAAACCATCAAAACCCGGTCCACGGCCAGCCTTTCGCTGCCTACGTACCTGATGCTGTTTGCGGGCACTATTACCTGGGTGGTATATGCCATCTACATCGACAACTGGCCCGTTATGATTGCCAACATCGTCACGGCTGCACTGGCCGGTATCATCCTGTTCCTGAAGCTCACCACCAAACCCGGCACAGGTGCCTCGTAACCTTCCCGGTTAGCACATCATTGTAAAAGGCTCTGGATGCTGCATCCAGAGCCTTTTGCGTTTTTATTCACTTTGCGAAAAGACGGTTTCGGTGTTCGTGCTGCACGAAGGCCGCTACCAGCCCCTTGGTGACTTCTACACGCCCGGCCTCATTCCGGTACACACGCTGCCGGGGTTTGGCATTGAGTGGGCGGAGGTGTTTGAGGGGGTGTAGAACGCACAAAAAAATGGCGTGAATTTAGCGCAGCGTAAATCGTGTTAGCAGGGGATAAATCGACACTGTATTTATTCTGCCCAATCTTCTGGATTCCAATCAAAGTCAGGTTTGGTATTGCTATTCCAAATACCTAGAATGTGGAAAAAGGCTTCTGGTATTTCCTGCAAAACTGGAATAAGCTTATCAGCTAATACAGTACATTGAGTTATGGCTTGACCTTCCTGAAAGGTAATCCCTGCGACTTTTTTACCTTCTACCTCTAAGCTTTCTCCTGTTTTGACGGAGACAATATTCTCTATAACAATTTTATAAACCTTAGTTGAGAAAAACCCTTTTTTATAATATTCTATAATCACTCCATCCTGCGCGAAAAAAAACTTTTTCTCATGCTGTCTAGCTTCTATAAGCCTATTCATTACATAAGTAAAGTTTGTACTGGTATTCTGAGGAAAATCTTGTAATAGAGCCATGATTGATTCATGTATGAGACAATGAGTAAGACAATGTACCAATAAGTGCAAGGTATCTATCCCAAACCTATACAAAACCTAGCAGAAACGCCGTTTTTCTATACCTTCCGGCGTCCCTTCAAGCTCTTTCCTTTCCATGCTATCGAAAACACTTTCCCGCCTGCCGCTGCTGGTGTTGCTGGCGGTGCTGTGCGCCTGCTCCAAGTCTGGTTCCGACGGTGGACAAGACCCCAACGGCGAGGAAATTGACCCGTACCAGAACCTCGTGTTTCAGTTTGCCGATGCCGTGGTGACGCCCGAGCTGCAGGACCGCTGGGATACGGTGCAAGTGGTGAGCTTCGAGCCGGCGGTGCGCGGCAAGTTCAAGTGGAATAGTGACCGGGAGCTGATTTTCTCGCCCAGCACGCCCTTCAAGCCCAGCACCGCCTTCAAGGCCACACTGCGCAAGGAAATGCTACCCGAAGGCAAGCGCAACGCCGAGCTGCCCGAGAACCGCCAGAAATTCCACACGCCCTACCTGGAAATGCAGGAGCCGCAGGCGTTCTGGGGCCGCTCCAGTCGGGCCGCCGGCACCGCCGAGATGCGCGTGGAGCTGCCCTTCAACTATGCCGTGAAGCCCGCCGACGTGAAGCCGCTGCTGCGCGTGACCCAGGACGGCCAGCCCGTAGCCTTTGAAGTCAGCGGCGAGCCAGGCGAGGTGGTGCGCGTCAGCCTCAACCAGCAGGTGCGCCCCGGCTCCCCGCTCACGGTGGCGCTGGCCCAGGGCCTGCACGCCGTGGGCAGCGACCAGCCCAGCACCACTGACTACGAAACCCAGGTAACCGTGCCCGACCCCGAGGCCCTGCAGGTAACCACCATCGAAGGCTCGCTGAAAAATGCCGACCCGGTGGTACTCATCACCACCAACCAGCCCGTGACGGCTGCCGATTTGCAGAGCTACCTCACCGTGTCGCCGCAGGTGGCCTATGAGGTGGAGGAAGTGGAAAACGGCGTGCGGCTGAAGGGCGGCTTCGAGGTGGGGCGCAGCTACCAGATTGGCGTGAACCAGGGCCTGCGCGGCGGGTTGGGCGGCATCTTGGGCGAGGCCGTGACGCAGACCGTGAGCTTCTCCGACGAGCGGCCCACCATCAGCTTCGGCAGCGCCGAGAAGGCCATGTACCTCGACGCGCTGGGCTCGCGCAACCTGGGTGTGCGCATCAACGAGGTGGGCCAGGTGAAGGTGACCATTGCCAAAGTCTACGCCAACAATATCCAGCAGCTGCTGCGCGGCGGCACCCAGTACGGCTACCCCGAGTACGACGGCGAGGAAAGCAGCGAGGAAGAAGGCGACGGCGGCGAATACGTGGACCGCTCCTTCCAGTACTACGACGTGGAGAACCTGGGCAACGTCCTCACGGAGCGCACCTACACCGTGTCGGGCTTGCCGAAGGCGCAGGGGCTGCGGCTGCTGAACCTGAACCTCAAGGACCTGGAGTTTGCGGGCGGCCTGAAGGGGCTCTACATCATCAAGGTGCAGGACACCGAGCGGCAGTGGCTGCAAGTGAGCAAGCTGGTGGCCGTGTCGGACATCGGGCTGATTGTGAAGCAGGGCAAAGGCGGCAGCACGCTGGTGTTTGCCAACTCCATCCGCAACGCCAAGCCGCTTTCCGGCGTGGAGCTGCGCTACATCAGCACCAACAACCAGGTGATGGGCACCGGCCTCAGCAACCACGAGGGCGTGGCCCGCTTCGACAGCACGGCCGCCAACGGCCGCTTCAAGCTGGGCATGGTGATGGCCCAGCAGGGCAACGACTTCACTTTCCTCGACCTGAGCCGCAGCCGGGTGGAAACCTCCCGCTTCGAGGTGGGCGGGCTGCAAACCAACGCCGCCCGCTACCAGGCTTTCCTCTACGGCGACCGGGACCTGTACCGCCCCGGCGACACCATCCAGACCAATACCGTGCTGCGCACCGACGCCTGGCAGGCCCCGCCCAAGGGCCTACCGGTGAAAATCCGGCTGCTGCTGCCCACCGGCAAGGAGTACGCCAGCCTGCAGAAAACCCTGAATGCGGCCGGCTCCTTCGAGGCCCGCTTCCTGCTGCCCCCAGCCGTGATGACCGGCATCTACACCCTGGAAGTGCTGACCGGCAACGACGTGCTGCTGACCTCGCGCCAGCTTTCGGTGGAGGAGTTTATTCCGGACCGCATGAAGGTGACGGTGAAGGCCGACCGCGCCGTGGCGAAGCCCGGGCAGTCGGTTTCCGCGCAGATTACGGCCCAGAACCTATTCGGTCCACCCGCCGCCGACCGTAAGTTTGAAGTCGAGTTTTCCTTGAAGGAAAAAGCCTTCAAACCCAAAGGGTACGAGCAGTACACCTTCGCCATCAACAGCGGCGACAAGCGGCGCGGCAGCTATGGCGACCTAGAATCGACGCCTATTTCCGACCGTTTCGAGAAAACCACCCGCGAAGGCATCACCGACGCCGCCGGCCGCGGCACCGCCACCTACCAGGTACCCGACTACACCGACCTCGGCATCCTGGAAGGCGCGGCCTTCACCACGGTATTCGACGAAACCGGCCGCCCGGTAAACCGCCTGGCCACCTTCGAGGTGCAGACCCAGCCGGTGCTGTTCGGCATCCGGAGCGCCGATGATCTGGTGAGCACCGGCCAGCCGCTGGCCGTGCAGTTGGCGGCCCTCACGCCGGCCGGCCAGCCCACCACGGCCCAGGCCCGGGTGCAGGTGGTGCGCCTGCTCTGGGAGACTGTTATTGAGCGCCAGGGTGGCCGCTACGTCTACAACTCGCAGAAGCGCGAGGAAGTGGTGCTCAACCGTGTGGTGTCGGTGAAAGGAGCGGGCCAGGATGCCGGCCTGAACTTCACGCCCACCTATTCCGGCGAGTACGAAGTGCGGGTGTCGGGCACCGGGGCCGTGACCTACGTGGCCCGGCGCGTGTACGCCTACGGCTACGGCGACACTCAGAGCAACTCCTTCGAGGTGAACAACGAGGGCGAGGTGACCATTGAGGCCGACAAGCCCAAGTACCAGCCCGGCGACGTGGCCCACCTGCTGCTGAAAACGCCCTTTCCCGGCCGCGTGCTCGTGACCGTGGAGCGGGACCGGGTGCTCGACCACTTCTACGTGACCACCGACGAGAAATCGGCCAAGGTGGACGTGCCCATCCGGGGCAACCACGTGCCCAACATCTACGTGACGGCCACCGCCATCCGCGAAATCAAGGACAACCGCCTGCCGCTCACCGTGGCCCGGGGCTTCGTGCCGCTGACGGTGGAGAAGCCCGGCGCGCGCCTGCAAGTCGCCATTAAGGCCCCCACCCAAAGCCGCTCCCAGACCGCCCAGACCATTGAAATCACCACCGCCCCCGGCGCGCAGGTGACGCTGGCTATGGTGGACGAGGGCATTTTGCAGATGAAGGACTACCGCACGCCCGACCCCTATGGCTACTTCTACCAGAAGCGTGCCCTGGAAGTGCAGGCCTACGACGTCTACCCCTTCCTGCTACCCGAATTGGGCACCAGCAGCACCGGCGGCGACGGCTACGACCTCTCGCGCCGCACCACGCCCGTGCCCAACCGCCGCGTGCGCCTGCTCGCCAAATGGAGCGGCGTGCTCACTGCCGACGCCAGCGGCAAGGTGCGCTACAAACTGCAAATCCCGCAGTTCAGCGGGGCCATCCGCATCATGGCCGTGGCCTATAAAAACGACGCCTTCGGCTCGGCCGAACATACCATGCGCGTGGCTGACCCGGTGGTTATTTCCACGGCGCTGCCGCGGTTTTTGAGCCCTGGCGACACGATTGACGTGCCGGTGACGCTAACAAATACAACGGGAAACAAGATTACAGGTGTAATCCACATGCTACTGAAAGGTGATAAAACTGTTTCCGAGTTAACCCAAAATGCGGCAATCCAAAGCGACATGAAGCTGCATGATGGTCTGCTTGAAGTTGTTGAAACAAGTAACCAACCAATTTCTGATGCAGCGTCCCGTTCCACTTGGTACACAGCTCAAGGGATTGTGCTTCTGCCTAATACAGAGAGAAGAATTGTTTTTCGATTGAAGGCTCGTGAGAAGATAGGCAGTGATGTTGTGAGAATTATTGTCACTGAGTCGAATGGCAGCAAGGAGCGTTTCACCGAAATCGTTGAGCTGCCCATCCGCCCCGCTTCGCCGCTGCAGAAGCGCACGGGGGCGGGCGTGGTGGCGGGCGGCGCGGCCCAGCAGCTGAACTTGCGCACCGACTTCCTGCCTTCCTCCTTGCGGAGCCAACTGGTGGTGAGCCGCTCGCCGATGACGGAGTTTGCCAAGGACCTGCGCTACCTGCTGCAATACCCCTACGGCTGCCTGGAGCAAACCGTGTCGGCCGCCTTCCCGCAGCTGTACTACGGCGACCTGGCCGCCACGCTGGGCCAGAAAACCGGTAGAACAAGTAAAGCTGGCCTGTTCAATCCAAACTACCATGTGCAGGAAGCCATCCGCAAGGTGGAAGCCCAGCAGATGTACAACGGCAGCCTCAGCTACTGGCCCGGTGGCGACTACGACAACTGGTGGGCTACCGCCTACGCCGCGCACTTCCTGCTGGAAGCCCAGCAAGCCGGCTTCGACGTGAACAAGAACGTCCTCGACCGGGTGCTCCGCTACTTGCAGGCCCGCGTCCGCAAGCGCGAAACCGAAACCTACAACATCATCCAGACCGGCGGCGTGATTCAGCCTCTCACGCTGGCGAAAAAGGAAATTGCCTACTCGCTGTACGTGCTGGCCCTGGCCGGCCGCCCCGATGCCGTGGGCCTGAACTACTACAAGGCCAACCGCAAGCTGCTGCCCGAAGATTCGCGCTACCTGCTGGCGGCGGCCTTCGCCCTGAGCGGCAACCAGCGCAGCTACCGGGAGGCACTGCCCACCCGCTTCGGGGTGCAGTCCATTGCCGGCCGCCAGCTCGACGGCGCCTTCTCCTCCCCCATCCGCGACGAGGCCCTGGTGCTCAACGCCCTGCTCGCCGCCGACCCCGCCAACGCCCAGGTGAACGTCCTGGCCCGCCAGCTCAGCCGCCAGGTGAAGCAGGCCAACTGGCTCAGCACCCAGGAACGCGCCTTCGCACTGCTGGCACTGGGCAAGCTGGCCAAGAAAAACGCCGGCAGCACCGTCACGGCCAGTCTGCTGGCTGATGGCAAGGCTATTGGCAACTTCTCGGGCAAGGACCTCACAGTAAGCAACGTGGCCAACCGCCAGCTGGCCCTGCGCACCAGCGGCCGGGGCAGCCTCTACTACTTCTGGGAAACCGAGGGCATCTCACCCACCGGCCAGGTGCGCGAGGAAGACGCCTACCTGCAGGTGCGCCGCCAGTTCCTGAACCGTACCGGCCAGCCCGTAGGCAGCACCAGCTTCCGCCAGAATGATTTGGTGGTGGTGAAAATCACCATCCAGTCGGCTGAAAGCGCCGGTGAAGTCAAGAACGTGGCCATCACCGACCTGCTCCCCGCCGGCCTGGAAATCGAAAACCCGCGCATCGGCGCCGTCCGGGAGCTGACCTGGGCCACCGACGCCGCCCAACCCGACTACCTCGACGTGCGCGACGACCGGATCAACCTCTTCACCACCGTCACGCCCCAGCCCAAGTCGTTCTACTACCTCTGCCGCGCCGTTTCCAAAGGCACTTTCAAGCTCGGTCCCGTCAGCGCCGACGCCATGTATAACGCCGAGTACCACTCGTATGCCGGTTCTGGCGTGGTGCGGGTGCGGTAGAGACGTAATGCTTGGTGTCTCGTCGTTAAACAGTAAAATCACTCGGCTTATAAACAGCCAGCAATGGCAAAAACCATCTAGGCCGAGCAACATCAGCAACCGCGAGACGCAAAACATTGCGTCTCTAATCCCATGAAACGCCGCTCCGGTTACCGTATTCTGGCGGGCTTCGGCCTGTTGCTGCTGCTGTTGCTGGGGCTGGATTGGGCGTTTCCGGTGCCGCCTGCGCCGCTGTACTCGCCCATCGTGCTGGCCCAAGATGGCTCGGTGCTGCACGCCTACCTCAACCCCACCCAGAAGTGGCGGATGAAAACCGAGCTGCGCGAGATTACGCCGGTGCTGCGGGCCGCCATCATCGAAAAGGAAGACCGGTGGTTTCGGTGGCATTTCGGGGTGAACCCGCTGGCGCTGGTGCAGGCGGCCGGGCGCAACCTGTTTGGTTCGGGGCGCACCACCGGGGCCAGCACGATTACGATGCAGGTGGCCCGGCTGCTGGAACCCAAGGAGCGCACTTTTGGCAACAAGCTGCTGGAAATGGCGCGGGCTACGCAACTGGAAGCGCACTACAGTAAGGACGAAATTCTGCAGCTCTACCTGAACTTGGTGCCCTACGGCGGCAACGTGGAAGGCGTGAAGTCAGCCGCGCTACTTTATTTCCAACAAACGCCAGACTACCTTTCCCTGGCCCAGACCGTGACGCTGGCCATCATCCCAAACCGGCCGCGCGGGCTGGTGCTAGGCCGCAACAACGCGGCCGTGCTAAAAGAGCGGAACCGGTGGCTGCGGCGCTTCGGAGCGGCGGGGCTATTCCCAAAGCAGGATGTGGAAGATGCACTACTGGAGCCGCTGGACGTACAGCGCCACGCCGCGCCTACGCTGGCTCCGCACCTGGCGCGGCGGTTGGTGCGGCAGTTTCCGCACGCGGCCATCATTCGCAGCAGTTTGCAGCGCGCCAAGCAAAGCAAGGCCGAGGACCTCACTCGCAATTATGTGCGCCGTCTGCGCGAGCTGGGCATTTCGCAGGCCGCTGTGCTGGTGGTAAACAACCGTACCCGGCAAGTGGAGGCCTACGTGGGCTCGGCTGATTTCCGTGACTTCGCGGGCCAGGGCCAAAACGACGGCGTGGTGGCGGTTCGCTCGCCGGGCAGCACGCTCAAGCCGTTTCTGTACGCACTGGCCATGGACCGGGGCCTCGTTACGCCTAAGCAGCTGCTCCCCGACGTGCCCACCAACTTCCAGGGCTACCGGCCCGAGAACTTCGACAAGCGCTGCAACGGCGAGGTGACGCTGGAGCGCGCTTTGGCTTACTCGCTCAATATTCCGGCCGTGCGCGTGCTCAACCAGCTCGGCGTGCCCACTTTCACCGAAAAGCTCCAACAGGCCGGTTTCCAGAACGTGAAGCGCAACCGCACCCAACTGGGCCTGAGCAGTATTCTGGGCGGCTGCGGGGCTAGCCTGGAAGAACTTACGGGCCTCTATGTTGCGCTGGCTGATGCCGGGCAGTACGCGCCGTTGCAACTGACATCCTCCACGAAATCTAAGTCTACAACACTCCTAATTTCCGAGTCGGCGGCTTTCCTGACAACCGATATTCTGGCCCAACTCACCCGGCCCGATTTACCGTTGGGAGCTGCTAGCAGCATGCGGCTGCCCAAAGTGGCCTGGAAAACCGGCACCAGCTACGGCCGCCGCGACGCCTGGAGCATCGGCTATAACCGGGAGTACACCATCGGTGTGTGGCTGGGCAACTTCAGTGGCCAAGGCAGCCCGGCTCTCACTGGCGCCGACGTAGCCACGCCTCTGCTCTTCGACCTGTTCAATACGCTGGCCTACAACTCGCCCAACGATTGGTATGCGCCCCCGGCCGCGCTGGATTTCCGGCTGGTGTGCGCCGAAAGTGGCCTCGTGCCCGGCGAAAACTGCCCCAACCAGCTAATCGACTACTTCCTACCCAACGTGAGCAGTGGGCAGCGCTGCCAGCACCAGCGCGAAGTATTGCTGTCGGCTGATGGGAGCTTCACCTACTGCCGGGCCTGCGCGCCGGCGGCTGGCTACCGGCGGGAGTTGTACCCGAATCTGCTGCCGGAAGTGGCGGCGTATAAGGAGGCCCAGGGCATTCCGTACCGAAGGCTGCCGCCCCACAACCCGCAGTGCCAGTTGGTGCGTGGCGGCCAGGAGCGGGCCCCCACTATCACCTCGCCCACCGCCAATACCGAGTATGTTCTCAACCAGCACGAAAAGCAGCAACTCCTGCTCAGCTGCACTACTGACAGCGAAGTACGCCAGGTGTATTGGTACGTGAATGACCAGTTTCTGCGAGCCGCCGCCGCTACCGAGCGGGTATTTTTCCGCCCGCCGGCCGGGCCGCTCAAAATCTCCTGCGCCGATGACCACGGCCGCAACACCGACGTTCTGGTGACTGTGACGGAGCTGAATTAGGCAATATACATACCTGAGGCAGCCTTTATGCCGCACGAATTTCTCATCGGCAACAGGCCTGAAGCGGCTTGATGAAACAAGAGCCTAACCTTTTTTACGCGCACCATAACATTCCGGCACCGGGCGGGTTTACCCAACTTGCATCCCGCTCCACACCGAAACACAGGTCGGTATTCCCTCCCTACCCCCTGGTTCCGGGTCCCGGTTGACATGCAGCCCCTACCGGCCGTGCGTGTCCATCGAGGCATCCGCTCTATCCGCTTCTATTGGGTCGCCCAGCCCTGAACCGCCCAGTTACGTATCGGAGTAACTGTTTTTTCTTTTTTATGAACTACGTACACCAGACGCTCAAGCTTCTGCTAGGCTTTCTGTGGCTTGCTCCCAGCGCAGGTGTAGCCCAGACGGCCGCGCCATCCATACCGCCTAACCAAGAGCTTACGCTCGCCCAGTGCCTGAACGTGGCGCTGGTAAACCAACCACTACTACGACAGGCGCGGGTCGACCAGGAAATTACCCGCGCGGAAAACCAGATTGCCTTGGCCGGCTGGCTGCCGCAAGTGGGGTTGCAGGGCACCGCGCAGCATTACTTCCAACTGCCCTTCACCATCTTCCCCGACCCTACTACCGGCACGCTCACGCCTCGCCAGATTGGCGTGCGCAACGTGACCACCGTGGGCCTGAGCGGCACCCAGACCATTTACAACAACGACGTGCTGCTGGCCGCCCGCAGCAAGCGGTTTAACAACCAAGCTGCCACCCAGAACACCGTGAACGTGCGAATTGCCACCGTCTCGGATGTGAGCAAGGGCTTTTATGACGTGCTGCTGGCCCAGCGCCAGCTGGAGGTCTTCAGCCAGGATATTGCCCGTCTGCAGCGCAACTACCGCGACGCCCGGGCCCGCTACGAAACCGGCATTGCCGACAAAACGGAGTATCTGCAGGCCGAAATTTCGCTTAACAACTCCCTGGCCGGCCGCAAACAGTCGCAGGAAGCCATTAAGGCGCGGCTGGCCTACCTCAAGCAACTGATGGGGGTGCCGCCCGAGCGGCCTTTGTCGTTGCAGTACGACACGCTGAAGCTAGAAATGGATGCTACTATGGACACGGCCGTGGCCCTGAATATCAGCAACCGCATCGAAATTCAGCAGCTACAGACGCAACGGGCCTTGCAGGATATTACGGTGGACTACTACCGGATGGGCTTTCTGCCGTCGTTGTCGGCGTTTGCCAACTACAACTCCGTGTTTCAGAACAACTCGGCCAGCGACCTGTACAGCACCCGTTTCCCGAATTCTTACGCTGGTTTGCAGCTCGGATTACCCATTTTCACCGGCTTCCGGCGCTTGCAGAACGTGCGGCGCGCCCGTCTGCTCAATACCCGCCTCGACGAGGACGTGAGCAACACCCGCAACCAGATTAATACTGAGTATGCCACGGCGCTAGCCAACTATAAGGGCTACTACACCCAGTACATGCTGGGCAAGCGCAACCTGGAAGCGTCCAAGGAAGTGTACAACGTCATCAACCTGCAATACCGGGAGGGCATCCGGGCCTACATCGATTTGATTGTGGCCCAGACCACTCTGCGCACTTCCCAGCTCAATTACTACACCGCCCTGTTCCAACTCTTGAGCAGCAAAGTAGACCTGCTACGTGCCCTCGGCGAGCTGCCAACGGAATATTAGCAACGTCATGCTTCGACTACACTCCGCATGACTTTCTGAAACACACATTCCTTACCCCGTAGCCCAGTGATTCAGCTCTGGGTCCCGCGCGCCACTTGCCGCTGCCCTTTATCCTTTCGCTGCTCCTGCTTTCCATATGAAACATACCTTCCTCCGCCTTTCCTTCGCCGCTAGCCTGCTGGCTCTGGTGAGCTGCGGCAAAAAAGAAGACGAAAAAGCCGCTGGCCCGCCCCCGGCCACGCCCGTAACGCTGGTAGCCGCCCGCACCACCGATGCGGTGTATTACGATGAGTACCCCGCTACCGTGGTGGCCCTCAACAATGTGGAGCTACGCAGCCAAGTGGCCGGTTTCATCACCCAGATTTACTTTAAGGATGGCGACCTGGTGCAGAAGGGCAAGCCGCTCTATGAGATTGACCGCCGCAAGTACCAGGCTGCCTACCAGCAGGCCCTGGCCGGCCTCCGCAGCGCCCAGGCCGTGGTACAGAATGCTCAGGTGAACCTGAACCGCTACCAGCGCCTGGCCCAGCAGGACGCCATTGCCAAGCAGATTGTAGACAACGCCGCTACCAGCTATTCCACCGCTCAGGCCCAGGTAGCCCAGGCCCAAGCCAACGTAGCTCTGGCCCGCACCGACCTCGACTACTCCGTGATTAATGCGCCCTTCACGGGCCGGATTGGCATTTCGCAGGTGCGACTGGGGGCGCAGGTGAGCCCCGGCACTACGCTGCTCAACACCATCAGCGCCGAAGACCCCATGGGCGTAGATTTCGTGATTCCGGACGCCGATTTGAGCCGCTTTGCCGATCTGCAACGCCAGGGCGGCGGCCGCCAGGATTCCACCTTTCGTATGGTGCTGCCTGATGGCTCGCGCTATGCCCAGCCGGGTAAGATGCTGGCCATCGACCGGGGCGTGAACCAGCAGACGGCTACCGTGCAGATCCGAGTACAGTTTCCGAACCCGAAGCGCGAATTGAAGGACGGCATGAGCACCGTGCTCAACGTGCTCAACCGGCAGTCGGGCCGCCGGTTGGTGGTGCCGTTTAAGGCCGTAGTGGAGCAGATGGGAGAGAACTTCGTGTTCATCGCCGGCGACAGCAGTAAGGCCTACCAGCGCAAGGTGCAACTCGGCCCCCGCCTCCGCGACCAAATCGTGATAATGGAAGGCATCAAGGACGGCGACAAAGTAGTTACCGAAGGACTAAACCGCCTGCGCGACGGCGGCCAGATTCAGGTAGGCACGCCCGCCCAGGCCCAAACCGGCGCACCGGCTGCCGGAGCCGCCAAATAATAGACACTCCAGCGGTGCAGAGAGGCGAATACGCGTCTCTGCACCGCTGAACCATGCCGTTGAACGGTCCCGCAGCCGGCCGTTCGACGAGGAGATGCGAATACGCGTCTCTACACCGCCCAAAGATTCACCGTTATGATTGCAGAAACCTTTATTCGGCGCCCCGTCACGGCCATTGTCACCTCCCTGGTGATTGTGCTGGTGGGGGTGCTGGCCATCCTGAATCTGCCTGTGGGGCAGTATCCGGAGATTACGCCGCCTACTGTATCGGTCAGCGGCACCTACACCGGCGCCGACGCCCAAACCGTGGAGCAGACCGTGGCCACGCCTGTGGAAGTGCAGGTGAACGGCACGCCTGGCATGACCTACCTGCAAAGCAACAGCACCAGCAACGGGCAGATGAGCATGACGGTAAACTTCGAAGTGGGCACCGACATCAACATCGCCGCCCTCGACGTGCAGAACCGCGTGAGCATTGCCCAGCCTACGCTACCACAGGAAGTGCAGCGGTTGGGCCTGATTGTGCGCAAGCGGAACCCCAGCATTCTGATGCTGGTAGCCATGTACGCCCCCAAAGGCTCCCACAATACTACCTTCCTCGACAACTACGCCAACGTGTTTGTGAAGGACGCGCTGCTGCGCACCAAAGGTGTGGGCGACATTGTGAGCCGCGCCGACGACTTCTCGATGCGCGTGTGGCTCAAGCCCGATAAGCTCAGCCAGCTCGGCGTAACGGCCCAGGACGTAACGGCTGCCATTCAGGAGCAGAACGCCCAGATTGCGGCGGGCTCCATTGGGGCGCCTCCCGCCCAAACCGGCCAGACGTTCGAGTACATTGTGTTCGTGAAAGGCCGCCTGACAAACACCGAGGAGTTCGGCAATGTCATCGTGAAAACCCGGCCCGAGGATGGTACAGTAGTGTACCTCAAGGACGTGGCGCGGCTGGAGCTCGGCAAATTCAACTACTCCAACAACTCCTTCGTGGATGGTAAGCGCGCCGCGTACCTGTTGGTGTATCAGGCGCCCGGTGCCAACGCGCTGGAAACCTACGAAAACGTGAATGCCACCATGGAGCAGCTGAAAAAGCAGTTCCCGGCTGACCTCGATTATGTAGTGCCGTTTGAATCGGCAACGGTCGTGAAAGTGTCCATTGAGGAAGTGCTGCACACGCTGGTAGAGGCACTGCTGTTGGTAATTATCGTGGTGTTTCTGTTTCTGCAAAGCTGGCGCTCCACGCTCATTCCGGTGCTGGCTATTCCGGTGTCTATCATCGGCACGTTCATCATGTTTATTCCGCTGGGTTTCACTATCAATACGCTCACTATGTTCGGCTTCGTGCTGGCCATTGGTATTGTGGTGGATGACGCCATTGTGGTGGTGGAAGCCGTGGAGCACAATATGAACGAGCGGGGCATGAACCCGCTGGACGCCACGCTGACCGCCATGCGCGAAATTTCGGCCCCGGTTATTGCTATTGCTCTGATTCTGGCGGCCGTGTTTGTGCCGGTGGGCTTCATCCCGGGCATTACGGGGCGCCTGTATCAGCAGTTCGCCATTACCATTGCCATTTCGGTGATTATCTCGGCCTTCGTGGCCCTCTCGCTCACGCCGGCTTTGTGCGTGCTGCTGCTCAAACCCCACAAGCGCGACGAGAATTCGAAGGGCCTCGACAAGTTCTTCTACAAGTTCAACACGTGGTTTGATAAGGTGACCGGTAAGTATGGCGCCGGTGTGCAGCGGGGCATCAAACACTCTCGCTTTGTGGTCGTGATTCTGGTGTGCATTGTAGCCGGTACGGGCCTGCTATTTGCCAAGAAACCCGGCGGCTTCATCCCGACCGAAGACGAAGGCCGTTTGTTTGTGACGTTTACCTTGCCCGAAGCCTCCTCTACTGAGCGCACCGTCAGCACACTCAAGGAGGTGATGAAAGAGCTGAGCCAGATTAAAGGCATCAAGCACTACGCCGGTTTGGGCGGCCTGAACGTGGTGAACTTCTCATCCAAGTCGAACAGTGGCACTGTCTTCTGCCAGCTGGAGCCGTGGGAAGACCGTAAAGACAAGGAACTGCAACTACAAGGCCTGATTACGACCGTACAGCAGCGCCTAAGCCGACTGCGGGAAGCGAATATTGTGGTCATCTCGCCACCAGCCATTCCAGGCTTGGGCAATAGTGGCGGTTTCTCCTTCATCTTCCAGGAACGCGAAGCGGGCGGCGACATCCGCAATTTCGACGCGCAGCTCCAGAATTTCCTGGGTGCGCTGCGTAAGCGGCCTGAAATTACGGGCGCCTTCTCGTTTTTCACGGCCAACACGCCTGGCTACCAGCTCACTATTGACCGGGAAAAGGCCAAGAAACTGGGCGTATCCATTGCGGATATCGGCACGGCACTACGCACCTATCTGGGCAGTGCCTACGTCAACGACTTCACAGTATATGGCCGCAACTTCCGCGTCGTGACCCAAGCCGACAGCATGTACCGCGGCGACATCAGCAATCTGGGCCAGTACTACGTGCGCAACAGCGCCGGTGGTATGGTGCCCCTGAGCACGCTTACCAGCTACAAGCGCACTGAGTCGGCGCCGCTCATCTCGCACTACAACCTGTTCCGCTCCGCCGAAATCAACGGCAACGCGGCCCCAGGCTACAGTTCCGGCGACGCCATCAATGCCCTCAAGGAAACAGCGGCGCAGTCGTTGCCGGCCGGATACGGGTTTGAGTTTTCGGGCCTGAGTCGCGAAGAGCAGCTGGCCGGTGGCCAAACCGTGTACATTTTCGCGTTGTCGCTCACGTTCGTATTCCTGTTTTTGGCAGCGCTGTACGAAAGCTGGTCGGTGCCGTTTTCGGTGCTCCTAGCCGTGCCGCTGGGTGCGTTCGGGGCTATTCTGGCCCTTATATTTCTTCCCAAGCTCACCAACAACGTGTATGCTCAGATTGGCTTGATTACATTGATTGGCTTGTCGGCCAAAAACGCCATTCTGATTATTGAGTTTGCCAAGGAACGGGTGGATAAGGGCATGCCGCTGGTAGACGCCACACTGGAAGCCGTGCGCTTGCGCCTGCGCCCCATCGTCATGACGTCCTTGGCGTTTATTCTGGGCGTGCTGCCACTGGTGTTTGCCTCCGGAGCTGGCGCCCAGAGCCGCCAAACCATCGGTTGGACGGTATTGGGTGGTATGCTCTCCGCCACGCTGTTGGCCATCTTCATTGTGCCGGTACTCTACGTACTCATCACGCGCTTCGCGTATGGCAAAGAGAAGCTGGCGGAGCTGGAAGCCAACTACAAGCCCGATGAAGAACACGGTGGCCCCGAAAACAACCGGCCGGATCCGGAGGACCCAAAACTACTGCCGGCCCACTAGCCACGGAGTGCACGCACTTCAAAAGTCCCGCCGGCTGCTAGCTGGCGGGACTTTTGAAGTGCGTGCACTCCGTAGGAATGCCAGGGCCTGCTTGCGTTGCTTGCTAGCGAATTTTCCTGGACCTTACCCTGCAGCCGGGAAGCAAGCCGGCTGAATGCGTTTCAGCTTCTGCCACACCATGCTCTTTTCACATGAAAAACACCTGTTTCATCCTGTTGCTGATGCTTGCCGCCATGCCCTCTGTTTTCGCTCAGAGCACGGTTTCGCTCTACAGCGGCACCATTCCCAACTCCATTGCTACCGATATGCAGGAGAAGAGCATTACGCTCGAGAATGGGGGCATCCGGGTGTCTAACGTAGTGCAGCCGACGCTGCAGGTGTTTCGGCCGGCTAAAGACAAAGCCAACGGCACGGCTATCATTATTTGCCCTGGTGGTGGCTATGCGCGGCTTTCCATGGACAATGAGGGTTCAGATGTAGCCAAGCGGCTCACTGAAATGGGCGTTACGGCCTTCGTGCTGAAATACCGCCTGCCCAACGACCAGACCCAGCCCGACAAAACCATTGCTCCGCTCCTGGATGCGCAACAGGCCATTCGGCTGGTGCGGCAGCGGGCCGCGGAGTATGGCGTAAACCCAGCCCGGGTCGGGCTGATGGGTTTTTCAGCGGGCGGGCATCTGGCTTCCACGGCCGGTACGCACTTCAGCAAGCCCGCCGGCAATGATGCCACCACTACCTCGGTACGGCCCGATTTCCTGGTGTTGCTGTACCCGGTTATCAGCCTTTCCGACAGCCTTATGCATGCAGGTTCTCGCACCAACCTACTGGGCATCAAACCTTCACCAGACCAGATCCGGCTGTATTCCAATGACCTGCAGGTAACCACCCAGACGCCCCCTACTTTCCTGGTGCACGCCGCCGATGACAAAACGGTACCGGTGCAGAATAGCCTGCGCTTTTATGAAGCCTGCCTGCACCACAAAGTGCCCGCAGAAATGCACCTGTATCCATTGGGAGGCCACGGCTTCGGCATGAACAACAAGACTACCAAGGATAACTGGACCGACCGACTACAGAACTGGCTGGATGCCAACGGCTGGCTGCGCTAAATCTGCGTAGCCCACTCCGTTATTTCGCCTTCCCACCATACTTCGGTGCCGACGGGCACCGTATCTGTGCCTCCCTGCGTGAGCAGCAAAGCCCGAGCTTCAGGAGTACCCGGACGAGAAATTTCTTCCACACTGGCCACTACTGAAGATTCAACACCATCGGGGTAGCGCAACGTAAGGGACAGCGAAGTGTGAAGCGGCATGCTTTCCAGCTTTTCGGACCTTGATTCGGCTAGTAACAGCACCCCCAGGCCCGTCAGCCCAATACTTTCCGAAACCCGAAGCAGCAGTTGTTTCTCCATACAGCACACTACGCAGAAAAGCCGTTCTATGTAAACCAAAGGCCATTATCGGCTGATAGGTATTCTCCCAGCTAGGCCCAAACCAGCTCACTGTTGAGTTAAACCTAACTTGTGGCAGAGCCGTATTGGCATGGTGCTTGTAAAAGCCTACCCGAACTCGGGCATCAAGCCCACTGAAACCTAAAAGAACTTAGTCATGAAAAAGGCCAGTTTGCTCCTCGCATTTGTGATGTTTTTCGCTACCATCGCCAGCAGCTTTGCCCAAGACCGTAAGATTAGCTCCAGCGCCAAAGGAGCGGTTATCGGTGGCCTGGGCGGTGCCGCTGCCGGTGCTCTTATCAACAAAAAGAACCGTGTAGTGGGTGGCGCAGTAGGTGGTGCCGCCGGTGGCGCTATTGGTTACACCATTGGCCGCAACGCCGACAATAAGCGCCGGGCCGAAGCGGCTCGTGTAGCTGCTGCCCGCCGCGCCGAAGCCAACCGTGTGGCTGCCTACCGTGCTGGTATTGCGAAAGGCAACGCTACTGCGAAAGCCAACAACAGCAACGCTATGGCTGCCACTGCCGCCGCTACTGCTGCTGCTCCTACCATGATGAATAGCCTTGCTCCTGCTGCCTCGGGCCCTTCGGCCTTTGCCATGAGCACCGGCTACCTGCCCAACGAGTCGTATGGCGACCGTAACGCCGCTTATCCTTCTTCGGAAGTGCGTCGTAAGAGCTGGTAGTCACCAAGCCGTTGAGTTAACGAAAACCCAGGTCTTTGTACCTGGGTTTTCTGTTACTTCGCCAGGCACTTTCCGATTTATTTCCGTTCTGCTCTTTCTCTTACCAAAACCTGTTCTCATGAAACCCTTCTTTGGTCTCCTGCTTGGAGGCGCTCTGCTGGCCTCCTGCTCTAAATCGGCGCCCGAAACCGCTGCCGTGAATGTGCAAACACTCAATCAGCAGTTTATCGGTGCCTGGAACGCCAAAAACACGCTGCAGATTGACTCGTTGCTGGCCGACGACGTGCAGTATGCGCAGGGTTCTACCCGCTTCAATGGCAAGTCGGAAGTAGCCGATAAGTGGGTGCGCGCTACCATGGGCACTATCTCCGACCTGAAGCTTTACGCCACATCTACCGGTTCCGACGCTACGATGGCCTACGAGGCCGGCACGTTCTCGACGGAAGTGCTGCCCGAAACACCCGGCCAGCCCCGCGGCGAAGGCGAAGGAAACTTCATCCTGCTCTGGAAAAAGAACTCCAAAAATGCCTGGAAGCTCAGCTACGTGCAGCTCGAAGGCCTGCCCGTGAAGGTGGCAAATTAGCGTCAAGCATTGTGTAGGTTTTAGCGAATTGTGCAGAATTTACAGCTGTTTCCGCTAAAAACACACCACCATCAAAACGCCCCTGACAACATGGTTGTCAGGGGCGTTTTGATGGTGGTGTAAGTAGCCGCGTTACGCCTGCTGGCTTTCCAAGTATTCTTCACCTTGCAGGACGGGAGCCATATTTTTCGACTCCTCTTCGGTGAACAGCCGGGAGCGAATCAGAAACCGGACGCCAAGCGGAATCTCCAACGAAAAACTGGCCCCGCGGCCCTTCGTGACGTCAATGGTGAGTTGCGTGTGCTTCCAGTACTCAAACTGGCTGGTGCTCATGAAGAAGTCGCAGCCGTGGATCTGGCCCAGCCACACGTCGTTTCCGCCGATGCGGAACTCGCCTTTGGCGAAGCACATCGGCGACGAACCATCGCAGCAGCCACCGCTTTGGTGAAACATCAGCGGACCGTTTTCGTCGCGCAGCAGATCAATAGTAGCCTCAGCGGCGGGCGTAACGAGGACGCGGGGCGTGGGAGTTGACATAGAAAGAACACGTTTAAAGTAATGTAGAACGTCATGCTGAGCTTACCGAAGCATCTCTACCGCAGTAGTAATTAATTACCATTGCACGCGAGATGCTTCGACAAGCTCAGCATGACGTTCTGTTTTACGCAGATTTAACCGCCGCCTCTTAAAAGAAGCCCAGTTTCTGCTGGCTATAGCTGATGAGCATATTCTTGGTCTGCCGATAGTGGCTCAGCATCATCTTGTGGTTTTCGCGGCCGAAACCGGAGGCTTTGTAGCCGCCGAACGGAGCGCCGGCCGGGTAGTCGTGGTAGCAGTTCACCCACACGCGGCCGGCCTGAATGGCGCGGGGCATCTGGTACAGCTCGTGCGCGTCGCGGCTCCAGAGGCCGGCGCCGAGGCCGTAGAGCGTGTCGTTGGCCAGCTCAATGGCCTCGTCGTTGTCCTTGAACGTCGTCACGGACAGCACCGGGCCGAAGATTTCCTCCTGAAAAATCCGCATTTTGTTGTGGCCGCGGAAGATGGTTGGCTGAATGTAGTAGCCGTCGTGCAGGTCGTCGTGGGCATGGTCGCGGTGAGCCTCCCCGCCGGTCAGCACCTCGGCCCCTTCCGCCTTCCCAATTTCCAGGTAGCTCAGAATTTTCTCGTACTGGTCGTTGCTGGCCTGCGCGCCCATCATGGTTTCGGGGTCGAGCGGATGGCCGAGCTTGATGGCTTTAACACGCTCAATCAAACGCGGCATAAACTCGTCGTAGATGTCTTCATGAATAAGCAGGCGCGACGGACAGGTGCAGATTTCGCCCTGGTTCAGGGCAAACATGGCCGCACCTTCCAGGCATTTATCCAGAAAGTCGTCGTCGGCATCCATCACCGATTTGCAGAAGATGTTCGGCGACTTGCCGCCCAACTCCATAGTCACGGGAATGATATTTTCGGCGGCGTACTGCAGAATCAGGCGGCCGGTAGTGGTTTCGCCCGTGAACGATACTTTCTGCACGCGCTTGTTGGAGGCCAGCGGCTTGCCGGCTTCCAGCCCGAAACCATTTACCACGTTCACCACGCCGGCCGGAATTACGTCCTGAATCAGTTCCATCAGCACCATGATGCTGGCAGGCGTCTGCTCGGCGGGCTTCATCACCACGCAGCAGCCGGCGGCCAGTGCAGGCGCCAGCTTCCAGGTGGCCATCAGCAACGGAAAGTTCCAGGGAATAATCTGGCCCACCACGCCCAGCGGCTCCTGAATCACCAGGGACAGTGTGGTTTCGTTGAGTTCGGTAGCTGAGCCTTCTTCGGCCCGAATGACGCCGGCGAAATAGCGAAAATGGTCGATGCACAAGGGCAGGTCGGCGGCCATCGTCTCGCGGATGGCTTTGCCGTTTTCTACGGTTTCCACGGCGGCTAAGTGGGCCAGATTGGCCTCCATGATGTCGGCAATCTTGAGCAGCACGTTGCTGCGCGTGGTGGCCGAGGCCTTGCTCCACGACTTAAACGCCTCGTGCGCGGCGTCGAGGGCCAGCTCAATATCTTCCTTAGTGCTGCGGGCTACCTTACAGAAGGCTTTTCCATCAATGGGTGAGGGATTCTCGAAATACTGCCCGTTCACCGGCGCCACCCATTTGCCACCGATAAAATTGTCGTAGTGAGACTTGAACTTGGGACGCTCGACGAGAGTGGAGGTTCTTTCTAAGGTTTCCATGGGCGAGATGTTGAGGAGTTATTTGATAGCCCAAGCTAGTCCTACTTTTGGCCGGAAGCACTGCAGTATCCTCGCAGAAAACCCGCCTATTGTCGCAAACTTGTAAGTACTCACTCACGCAGCCTGCAACTCCTGGCAGCTCGTAGTGGTTCTTGATATAAGGCGGCCTGTTGCGGCATTGTTTTGTCCTCGAACTGTGGTTAGCTTTAGCTGTTTCTCTGTCTGTTGCCTCACGTTACTCTGCCGACTTATGCCGCACCACCTGCCCGCTCCTATTGCCCTGCGCCAGCCTGAGCAGCTTACTACGCTGGTAGAAAACCGGACGGTGTACTCGCTAGAAGCCTTCGAGCTGAACGTGTTTGAAACGCACCGCACCGCGCATCAGGTACCGCTGAGTATGGGCCATGTGGTACTCACAACGATGCTGCAGGGCAAAAAGGTGATGCACTTAGCGGGCCGGCCAGCCTTCGAGTATCTGCCCGGCGAGTCGGTGATTGTGGGCGAGAACGAGACGATGGTCATTGATTTCCCAGAAGCCGATGAGCAGCGCCCCACGCAGTGCTTGGCCGTAGCTATTCCCATCGAAACCATCCGCCAGACCGTGGACCTGCTCAACGAGGAACAGCCTCGCGCCGAAACGCACCTACCCTGGCAACTAGACACTACCGAGCACGCCCACTTCCAGAACACGCCCGAGCTGACCGGCACCCTGGAGCGCCTCGTGCAGCTTTCTCGCGACACTGGCCGGGTGAAAGATGTACTAGCCAACTTCACGATACAGGAAATGCTGGTGCGCCTGATGCAGACCCAGGCGCGGCAACTGCTGTTCCACAACTACCGGCAGCACGCCACCTCGCACCGCTTCGCGGCCGTGGTGCAATACATCAAGCAGCACCTCACGGAGCAGATTACAGTCGAAAAGCTGTCGGAGCTGGCCTGCATGAGCAAAGCCACATTCTTCCGCGTTTTCAAGCGCGAGCTGGGCCTCACGCCGGTGGAGTTCGTTATTCAGGAGCGCATAGCAGAAGCCAAACGCCTACTACGCAACCCTCTGACGACCGTGGCAGATGTCTGTTTTCGGGCGGGGTTCAACAACACAGCGTATTTTCAGAAACTATTCAAGCAGTATGAAGGCGTTACCCCGGGCGTATATAAGCGCCAGTGCGTGGGGTAAACCGTAGACTAACGAGCATGCTTCACTACTCTATTCCTCACTTGCCTATTCCCTGTAAAGCAGTTATTGCCGCCCTGACCTGTGCTAAAATGCAGCCGTTGTATGCTGCGTTTTGCGAATCAGAGAGCTGGGGCAACTCAGGTGTGTATGAGGATGGAATTCAGGCACTATTTAGCTTTGCACTAACCAACTCAGCTGATGAAGCAGTCCGGGTTTTGCCTGAGTTTGAGCAATGGTTTCCCGATTTGGACGATTTTGAAAGTATCCTGACATCCTATGCTTTCGATTCCAGCGTTGCTCTTACAGAAGCGCTGCTGTTTGTCTCAACCCAGGATAATATTCATTTTGAAAACCATCTGACAGCTGCTACGGATTGCATAGATATGTTCGTGCAAGACCTACTGGATTTAGATCCTAATCAGCCGGATCTGAATAAAATTATTGAGGCTAGTGGCTATATGCAAAGGGAGTTTGCACGACGTAATAGTTTACTGTTTGCGTTACAGGAAAATCCTGCTGTCACTACGGAAACTATCGAACACTTAAAGCTTCTCAATTCCACGAATGCATTAGTGGAATTGGAGCTACTAGACAAAGAAGCGCAGTAGCAACAACCTTCTACACTAGAACCCTGTTTCCTGAAGCTGTACACTCCGCAACAGTAACCCTGCGGCACATTACGCTTCATGAGAGAAACAGATACCGTTGCCGTTGAGGCTCTTCCCGATAAAACTCTACCTGCTCACCCGCCGCTAGCGCCGTCCCTGGTTTGGCTGATGGCCATTACCTGCGGATTGGTAGTGGCTAATATCTACTACAATCAGCCGCTACTGGCCGAAATCGGGCGCACATTTGGCCTTACCGAAAGCCGGGTGAGTCTGGCGGCTACCATCACGCAGGTGGGCTACACGGTGGGGCTGCTGTTCGTGGTGCCACTCGGCGACAAGCGGGAGCGGAAAAGCCTGATTCTGGCGCTGCTGCTGTGCGCAGCCGTGTGCATGGCGGGTGCGGCCTACGCGCCTACGTTCGGTTGGCTGGTGGCCGCGAGTCTGCTCATCGGAGTGTTTTCGGCGGTGCCACAACTATTGATTCCAATGGCGGCCTCCCTGGCTTCGGATGCGGAGCGGGGGCGTGTAGTGGGCAAGGTCATGAGCGGCCTGCTGATTGGCATTCTGCTTTCGCGCACTATCAGTGGCTACGTGGGGCTGCATTTCGGCTGGCGCACTATGTTCTGGGTGGGGGCTGGGTTGATGGTGCTACTAACCGGCGTTCTGGCCCGCATGCTGCCCCGCAACCAGCCCACTTTCGCGGGCAGCTACGCCAGCTTATTGGGCTCGTTGGGCACGCTCACGAAACAGTTGCCGATGCTGCGCCGCTCGGCGCTGGTGGGAGCCTGCATGTTCGGCGGCTTCAGCGCCTTCTGGACCACGTTGGTGTTCTTCCTGGAGAGCGACGCCTACCATTACCACAGCGACGTGGCTGGGCTGTTTGGCCTCATTGGGGCTAGTGGGGCCTTTGCAGCCTCCTTCGCCGGCAAATCCGCCGACCGCAAAGGTGCTGACTACGCGCTGAACCTTGGGATTCTGCTGTTTCTGGGAGCGTATGTGCTGCTGGGCTTCACTGGCTACTATCTACTGGGGCTGATTGTCGGCGTAATTATTCTGGATGTGGGTCAGCAAATGACGCATATCTCCAACCAGACCCGCATTTTCACGCTGCTCCCCGAAGCCCGCAGCCGCCTCAACACGGTGTACATGACCTCCTGCTTTATAGGAGGTTCAGCAGGCTCGCTGCTGGGTGGCCTAGCCTGGGACCATTTTCAGTGGTACGGCGTGTGCGGCGTGGGCCTTGCGTTGGTAGCCGCAGCGTATCTGGCGAACCGGTTTTATGGGCGGGGAGCTACGGTAGTATGATAGCTATGCACTATTTAGCTCATTCTACAGCCGCGCCAAGCACACCTTGAGACTCTCGCGCCAGTGCGGGATGTATACGCCCAGATTGGTTTTGGCTTTAGTCTTGTCCATCACGGAAAAGGCCGGACGGGTGGCTTTGGTCGGATATTCGGCTGTGCGGATGGGCACGGTGCGCACATGCGTATTGCTCAGCTCAAAAATGGCCGTGGCGAAGTCGTACCACGATGTTACGCCTTCGTTGCTGTAGTGATAAAGACCGTATTGCTGGTTCTGCGTTTCGATGATGGTAAGGATGCAGCCGGCTAGGTCAATGGCGTAAGTAGGCGTGCCTACTTGGTCCCAGATAACGCGTAGCTCGTCCCGTTCCCGACCCAAACGCAACATCGTTTTCACGAAGTTGTTGGCGTATTCCGAATACAGCCAGCCGGTGCGCAACGTGAAATACTGACTCGTGTGCTCTGCCACGGCCTGCTCACCTTCCAGCTTAGTGAGGCCGTACACGCTGATTGGAGCCGCCTCATCGGTTTCGGAGAGCGGCTGGTTGCCGGTGCCGGCAAACACGAAATCAGTGGATATATGGATGAGCGTGGCCCCGTACTCGGTGCAGGCCTGCGCCAAGTTAGCGGCTCCGTCGCGGTTCACTTTGCGGGCTATTTCCACCTCATCTTCCGCCTTGTCCACAGCGGTATAGGCAGCACAATTGATGCAATACGTAGGCTGATAATGGGCGAAGACCGCCTTCACAGCATCAGTATCCAGAATATTAGCTTCGGCTTCCGGCAGAAATACTAGGTCGTCGTTTCCTCGCTCCGCTGCTACATGCCGTAGGCACTGCCCTAATTGTCCTGATGCTCCAAAAACGAGTACGTTGCCCATGAAATGCGGTTAAAGTCAGCTGCCCACCTTCTCTTCAAGCAGGAAGGCAACCCCTAGTGGCTTATGCTCCGCAAATTAGCCTTTTCCCGCTTCGTCTGCACCGCTCACCGACTCGCCAGAGCTAATAACCGGGCCACCGGGCTGCACGGGGCGCTTGTTGCGGATAGGCTCGAAACGCTGCTCCCGAGGCTGCTTTTCACTGAGGTAACGCCAGTAGCGGAGCGGCATATGGCGGCGGTGCAGCTTCATATTTTTGCGCTCCGGAATATTCACATGGTCGAAATACGACTGCCAGAGCAATTTGAACAGCGGCTCCCGCTCGTCGAGCACCGTGGCTGAAACAGCCGTGCTACGTTGCGGGGCACTGGTTTCAAACTCTACTATATCGGTGCGCGTGAGGTCATAGTAGAGGCCGTAGCGGCGGCGCTTATCAAAAATCAGCCAGCGTTGGTCGGCGTAGCGCTTGGTGAAATGCGGCGCAATAAGAGGCAGCACATCGAAATCCGGGTCGATGGTGGAGTGGAACAAACCATCCTGGGTTTTCTCGAAGCGTACAAAGGCTTCCATACGGTGCTTTTCGCGGTACATCTGCTGGGCCAAGCGCTGCACGCGGCGCACGTTGTCGTCGGCGTAGTTTTCCGAAATGTCGCGGCCGGCCCGCATGGCCAGATCGGCGTAGCGGAAAATGAGTAGTTCCCGGTCGGGCTGCTCACTCAGAAACGTATGAAACAGCCGCGTGCGCGCCTCCGCGTCCATATAGCGCAGCAGGCCTTCCCACACGCGGGCGGCGGCTGTTTCATCGGTATCAATTTCTACGGGCATCACAAACAGGCCGCCCTGCACGGCTCCTACCGGCTGAATGGTATTGGGAGCCGCCTTCCGGTCGTATATCTGGAAAAGCACCGTCAGCATGCCCTCAAACGACCCATCGTAGGAATAGTCCAGCGCCGGGTTGGTTAGCTGAGGAGCACCGGACCGGCGGCCGGCAGCCGAGCTAACGGCAGTGTTACAAGGTCGGTTGAGAGGCGAAAGGGAATGGCTCATACAATAGCAAATTGGAACAAAAAGCCACTCCTGCCAGCTGCCCTACGCGGCCTCTGACTGGCGGGATTTGTTAGCGGGCCGAACTGTTTCGCGGTGTAGCTGCTGCACGAGGGGCAACAAGTCGGAGAGCTTGCAGCAGCAGGCAATACGGGCCACTTTTATGGGCTGGGCAATTGTAGCGGTGGCGGCCGGCGCGTCGGCGGCGCGATGAGAAATAGTCATGGTTTGCTTTCGTTAGAAGTTTGTCGTTATGTCAGTCGTTTATGCGTGTACTATCTCCCCGAAAACCAACCACTTTGTTATTAAGATGCCTGCGCAAACAGGTCGAGTTGCTGCGTAACTAGAGCCGACCGGACGGAGCCCGCCCCGAATAGAATCTGGCGGCGAATGGTTTGCTCGTCGTAGTCGCGGGTGGAAAGAGCCTGGCCGCGGCAAGTCAGGAAGAATTTGGCCCGCTTAAGCACCACTCCAAACTTGTGCAGATGGTCGAGGGTGAGCGGCGAGAAGCGGCGCGCCGCTACAATGCGCTTCGCCGACCGTGCGCCCACACCAGGAATGCGCAGTATCATTTCGTAATCGGCCACGTTGATGTCCACCGGAAACACGTGGCGGTTGCGTAGCGCCCAAGCCAGCTTGGGGTCTACTTCCAAGTCGAGGAACGGATGTGCAGGATCCAGGATTTCGTCGGCCTGGAAGCCGTAGAAGCGCATGAGCCAGTCGGACTGATAGAGACGGTGCTCCCGGATGAGTGGCGGCTGCGTCACCTGGGGCAGGCGGGCATCGTCGGTGACGGGAATGTAGCCGGAGTAATACACGCGCTTCAGGCCGTAGCCTTTGTAGAGAGAGTCGGAGAGGTTGATGATTTGCAGGTCGTTTTCGGCGGAAGCGCCTACAATAAGCTGCGTGCTCTGGCCGGCCGTAGCAAACTGCGGTACTTTCTTGAAAAGCGCCTTTTCCTCTTTATTCTGCGTGATGCCGTCCCGGATTTGCGCCATCGGGGTCAGAATCTCGGCGTAGTTTTTCTCGGGCGCCAAGTTCTGCAACGCCATTTCCGAAGGCAGCTCAATGTTCACGCTCAGGCGGTCGGCGTACAAGCCAGCTTCCTGAATCAGTTCCTCGGAAGCGCCCGGAATGGCTTTCACGTGGATATAGCCGTTGAACTTGTGCTCGGTGCGCAGCTTTTTGATGATGCGCACAAGCCGCTCCATGGTGTAATCAGGCGACGAGAAGATGCCGCTGCTCAGGAACAGCCCTTCGATATAATTGCGGCGGTAGAAGTTCATGGTCAGGTCCACGACTTCATCCACGGTGAAGGCGGCACGCTTCACGTCGTTGGAGCGGCGCGATACGCAATACGCACAGTCGAAAATGCAGTGGTTGGTGAGCAGAATCTTGAGCAGACTCACGCAACGGCCATCCTCGGTGTAGCTGTGGCAGATGCCCATGCCCTCGGCGTTGCCCAGGCCCTTGTCCACGTTCTTGCGCTTGCCGCCGCTGCTGGAGCACGATACATCGTACTTCGCGGCATCTGCCAATATGCTTAGCTTTTCCTGGATGCGCTGTTCGTTCATTGGGCAGTTTCGAGGCTTAAAAATAGAATTTTGCGCGCACATACGCACTATTCAAAAGACTAAATTCATTAGAAATGTTCCGCAAGCGGCAACTATTTACTGCCTGCAAACACCCTCCCCTACTTCTCTCCCGATGCTCTGCGGCTTGCGAGCAGGCACCGTACTAACTCGCTTTGGAAAGCCAGCGCAACGGGACAGTATGCCGGTACAAGCCCGCTGCAACTGGCTGCGCTTTTCTACCGACCAGGCACAGGTTCCAGGCCTGAAATCCGCTTCGGGAATTTTATAGCGACGCCGTACCTTGCACAGAGGTGACGGCCGGGCCGCTGCCTCTCCTATCGATGAAGAACCGGGTGCGCTTTTTGGTGGTAATGTGGCTGGCTCTGGGTGGGCTGGTAGGCACTGCTATGGCCCAAAAAGCAGCCGTAGCTCCCATCGACACTACCCGTCGGCCTAATGGCACGCGCCCCGACTCACTGCGTCGGCGCTTCGACCAGGAACGACTGCTCAACGGCATAAAAGCCTACACAAAGCGCAAGACCATTGCGGGGAAGGCGGCCGCCGCGCTGTTCAACTTTACGGAGCGGCGCGAAGAGCAGGCCGGCCTTGATGCGGCCCTGCTCGACCGGCAATACGACCGGCACAGCTACAAAATCGTGCGGCGCATCAATATCCGGACACTCACGGCTTTCGGCTACAGCATCACGGACTCGGCGCGGGTGCCGCGCAATATTCTGGAAAAGAGCGGCAACCTGCTGCACGTGCGCACCTCCCGGGCGCGGGTGCGGCAGGTGCTGCTGTTTCGGGTGGGCGAGGAGCTGGAGCCGCAGGATCTGGCCGAATCGGAACGCCTGCTGCGCCAGACACCGGAGCTGCTGGATGCGCGCGTGTTCGTGAATGAGCGCACCAGCTCCACCGACAGCGTGGACGTGGAAATCGTGACGAAAGACGTGTTCAGCCTCAGCGGCTCGCTGGAAGTACGAGACGTGGGCGCGGGCATCATTGGGCTGCGCGACCAGAACTTCCTGGGCATGGGCCACCAGTTCCGCAACTCCTACGAATACGGCCGCAACTCGCCGCAGCCCTGGACCTACGAAGGCAGCTACCAGGTGCCGTTCCGCAACTTCATTTACGGCGAAGCGCGCTACTACAACGAGTACCAGAACAAACGGGGCGGCATCACGCTGGGGCGGGGCTTCTACTCCATCAATACCAAATACGCCGGCTCACTCACGCTCAACTTCTACGACCAGGGCGCCGTGCTGCCGCTGCCCGACGGCTCGCCGCAGGTGGTGCCCGACGGCGAGCAGCCCATCTATACGCCCCAGCGCTACAGCACCCAGGATGCCTGGTTTGGCCGCTCCCTGCCCATGCCATCCTACGACCTGGGCTACGAAAATCCGGCCCGCCTGATTGTGGCGGCCCGCGTGCTGCGCACCAGCTACACCCAGCGCCCGACGCCCGACTATTTCAACTCCGGCGCGGTGCTAGGCACGGTGGGCTACAGCGTGCGCCGCTACTACAAAGACAAGTACCTGTTCGGCTTCGGGCGCACCGAGGACATTCCGACCGGCACGCTGCTGAGTGCCACGCTGGGCTACGAGGTGAACGAGCGGCAGAACCGCCACTACTATGGCATGCGCGCCTCCACGGCCAGCTACAGTCCGCGCGGCGGCTACTTCTACGTGAGCGGCGAGTTTGGCTCGTATGTAACGCGGCCCAACAACGACTGGCAGCAGGGCCTTATCAGCACGGAGCTGCTGTATTTCACGCGGCTCTACCACGCCGGCAACTTCCAGTGGCGGCATTTTCTGTGGAGCCGCAACGCCATTGGCCTGCACCGCCGCCCCGGCGAGCAGCTGCTGGCCATTGAAGGCGACCGGGGCCTGCGCGGCTTCTCGCCGGCCACCAACCTGCGCGGCACCAGCCGTATCGTGCTCAACTATGAAACCACCGTGTTTACGCCCGTGTCGTTTCTGGGCTTCCGGCTGGCGGCGCTGGTGTTTGCCGATGCCGCCTGGCTGAACGTGAACACGCCCAACCGCACGCTGCCCATCCACGAGAAGCCCTACACTGGCTTCGGGGTGGGCCTGCGCTTCCGCAACGAGTACCTGCCGTTGCGCACCTTCCAGATTCTGCTCGGCTTCTATCCGCGCGGCCTCACCACGCCCAACGGCTTCAGCATCTACGAAAGCTCCCGCTCCTACTACGACTTCAGCGACTTCAGCTTCGGCCAGCCTGGCGCCGTGATTTACGAGTAGCCAGCCGAAAAGTCAGATGCTGCCGGGCCAACATCTGGCCTGACAGCCTGTCAAGCGGTACAACCGCCGCGCCGGAGGATATTTTTGAAGTCTGATTTGCTCACTTTATTCGTCAACGACCTGATGGCACGCGTATAAAATCTTCCTATCCTTACGCCACTACCCGCGCCCTATTCCTACTGCCGCCCGCACCTATCCACTACCGCGCCGGGCGGCGCTGCTGCTGCCTTCACACACCGTTTGCCCCTGCTTCCCGCGTTGCTGTTGCTGCCGTTTCGGTGGCCGGTGATGTTGTGTATCCGGGGCTTTTTCGGTGAACCTTTTTTTCCTGCTGCTGCTATGAAAACCTTCTCATTCCTCCTGCCGGCTTTGCTGCTGACGACCAGCGCCTGCAAGAAAGAACAAACCGAACTGGAAAAGCTGCCCGATGCCACCCAGACTGGCACGGGCAGCGCGGGCTTTCTGCTCGATGGCGTGGCGTGGCTGCCGGAAGCCAGCAACCTCAGTACCGGGTCACCCTCATCTGCTTCTTGGCAGCGCACTGTGGCTGGCCGATCATTGCGAGTTAGTTCCAGTCGATATATCGACCGAACTACATTACAGATCTTTCTACCTCACATCAAACAGGGTGGCGTATTTCAACTCAATCAATCTGCCAATCCGCCAAGCGGTTTCAGCAACCCTTCCTACAGCATGTTTATCATGTCTAAGAGCCTAACGGTGCCGCGCATCTTCCTTACCGGTCCCACGGCTACGGGTACGGTCACGGTCACCCGCTTCGACACGGTGGCGCGGGTCGTGTCGGGCACGTTCGAGCTGACGGTGCAGGAGGAAACCAGCCCCGAAACCCACCGCCTCACCGACGGTCGTTTTGATTTGACGTTCTAATCCGCTGCTGCCATAAAAGCCACTTTTCTCTTCCTCATCCTTGCTCTCTTGTTCCCGGCCTGCAAGAAGGAGGCTGTGGATGCGCTGCCCAAGGCCACGCAGAGCGGGGCCAACACGGCCGGCTGCCTGGTCAATGGCAACGCCTTTGTCGCCCAGAAGCTCGGCTCCGGCCCCGGCAGTGTGGAGGCCATTTCCGGCGGCTTTTCTTACGATAGTCTTTACTATATCCGTTTTGCGGGTAAACACGGCAGCCAAGAAGCGACAATACGTCTGTTCTTGCGAAGTGTACGTTAGCCCAAAATCTTTCTGTTGAATCAGACAACGACTTATATCCCGCAGGGCAGCTTTTTGAACTCGCTGGACCACGCTGCCTATACGTCCAACGATGACGGCAAAGTGTACGTGACGGACGCCCAGCACACAGGAGAGGTGAACCTAACCTACGTGAGCAAGGCCACGGGCCAGGCAGCCGGCACTTTCCACTTCACGGCCGTGAACCCGGCGGACCGCAGCCAGACCATTACCATCACCGATGGCCGCTTTGACCGCCAGCAGTAGCTACCTTACTTCTCCTCTGCCAACTGCCCCAGCCCTGCCGCCGGGGCTTTTTCGTGCCCGGCCTGCATTTCCGTAGCTTTGCAACCGCCGCTGGTCCGGCGCGTACCTGCTACTCCTCATCCTTTTCTCTGCCCATGCTTGCCCTCGGTGATTACAACAACCTGGAAGTAGCCCGCGCCGTCGATTTTGGCCTCTACCTCACATCCGACGACGGCGACCTGCTGATTCCGCGCAAGTATGTGCCCGAAGGCACCGAAATCGGGGACGTGCTGCGCGTGTTCGTGTACCGCGACTCCGAGGACCGGTTGATTGCCACCACCCTCGACCCGCTGGCCACTGTGGGCCAATTTGCGGCCCTCACCGTCCGCGACGTGACGCCGACGGGCGCGTTTCTGGACTGGGGCCTGGAAAAAGACCTGTTCCTGCCCTACAGCAACCAGCGCCACAACCTGCGCCCCGGCCAGCGCGAAACCGTGTTTGTGTACCTCGATGAGGCTTCCGACCGGATTGTGGCTTCGGCCAAGTGGGAGTGGTTTCTCAGCGACCAGCCCTACCCCGGCAAAGTCGGCGACGCGGCCGAGCTGTTCGTGGCCGCTGAAACCGACATGGGCTTCAAGGTAATCGTGGACGGCACCCACCAGGGCTTGCTCTACCACAACGAAGTATTCAAGCCGTTGCGCCTCGGCGACATCCATATCGGCTACGTGCGCGCCATCCGCCCCGATGGCAAGCTGGACCTGAGCCTGCAGCGCCTTGGCTACGATGAAGCGCTGGCCGCCGCCGACACGCTGCTGGAAGCCCTGCGCAAGGCGCCTGATAACACACTGCCCCTCGGCGACAAGAGTGAGCCCGACGACATCTACCGCCGCCTGGGCATGAGCAAGAAAGTATTCAAAAAAGCCCTCGGCACCCTCTACAAGCGCGGCCAGGTGCAGCTACAGCCCGAAAGTACGCAGTTGGTGAAAGAAGAGTAAGCAGTGGAAAACTGGCAGATTCATTCCTTGCCGGGAGCGTGCTCTACCACCTACAAGCTTCTATATTCCGAAGCCGACTTAGCCTTCGTGCTGATCTGTAGTGGCGTGGGCTTTGTGTGTGTCATGGCTTTGCTCTGGAGCGGCTGGCATGCCCATCCCCAAAAAACACTCTTCCTTTTCTTGGTATCCGCAGGCTTTTTCGGCGTCGTATTATACTTCGAGTGGCAAGAGTATCAGATGGATCAGGATATCCGTCAGCATATCGTCACAGCACCAGGAACAATCTTGAGCGTTGGCAGATCAGGCCGCAAGAACACTCTCTATGAGGGACATTATTGTTTCTGGTATGGCGGCTACCAATATTATGGTCTTGTACAACTACCAATACAGAATGCATCTTCTTATGAACAGTATTATACCAACAAACAATACACTATTATATTCTCGAAGCTCAATCGGAATAACTCGAAGTTAGACATATACTGTCCTGCTGGTTCTGCAGAATAGCTTTTGGAAGCCATACCAGACAACCCCTGGCGCTTGCAGCCCGTCTTAGTAGCTGCACGGCTCCGGCAGGATGTCGGCAGTTGTACTATTTCTTTTTCATCATGCAGAAAACCGCCCTCATTGCCGGGGCCAGCGGCCTGATTGGTAGCCATCTGCTGCCGCTGCTGCTGGCCTCGGGCCGCTACGAGAAAGTAATAGCCGTAGGGCGGCGGCCGGTACCGGTGGTGCACCCCAAACTGGAGCAGCGCATCCTCGATTTCGACCACCTCGAAGACCACCGCATGAGCCTCATTGCCGACGACGTGTACTGCTGCCTGGGCACCACGATGCGGCAGGCAGGCTCCAGAGAGGCATTCTACAAAGTCGATTACCTGTACGTAGTGAAGCTAGCGGCCCTCACGGCAGGTAATTTCGCGACACAGCTACTGCTGGTGTCGGCAATGGGAGCCGATGCCTCGGCACGGATATACTACAACCGCGTGAAGGGCGAAATGGAAGACGCGGTGCGGCAGACGCCTTTTCGGGCTATTCACCTGTTTCGGCCTTCGCTGCTGCTTGGCGAGCGGGAAACCCAGCGCCCCGGCGAACGGGTAGGCGCGGTGCTGCTGCGGCTGCTGAACCCATTGTTGCGGGGGCCGCTGCGGCGGTACCGGGCCGTGGCGGCCGGCACCGTGGCCCGCGCCATGCTGCGGGCCGCCGACGCCGAAACCAGCGGCGTGCAGGTGCACCCTTCCGACGAAATAGCCCGCACCGGTGCGCTGGGCCTCTGACCAGTTTTCTATCTGACTACGGGAATCATTTGGTACTTTTGCCGGAACATCACCTTTACCAACCTTTCCGTTTTCGTATGAAGCATTTGTTTTTTGGTCTGCTGGCCTTGTTGATTTCGGGCGTGCTCAGCCCTGCATCAGCCCAAAGTAAGAAAGGCAGCGGGGGCGGCAGCGGCTACACCAACGGACTCGGCCTGCGGGGCGGCGGCTACTCGTCAGGAGCCACGTTCAAGCACTTCATGAGCGGCAAGAACAACGTAGCCCTGGAAGCCCTCCTGACCACCGAATACAAGGCCCGCGGTGCGCGTCTCACGGTACTGCTCGAAAAGCACCACCAGGTTTCCGACATCAAAGGTCTGCAGTTTTACTATGGCGCCGGTGCCCACCTGGGTTCGTACAAAGGCCGCTACTACTACGTGGAGCGCCTCTACTACCACAACAAAAACAAGTACAAGGGCTACTACAACGTATACTACGACGATGACCGCAACTACGTCGTATTCGGTGCCGACCTGATTCTGGGCCTGGAATACAAGATGCAGGATCTGCCGTTCGTAGTTGGTGTCGATTACAAGCCTTATTTCGAGGTATTCGATGGCTATACCGGCTTCTACAACGACGCCGCCATCAGCCTGCGCTTCACGTTCTAGGCGTCGCGTAGCTATTGCCAAAAACCGGCTTCAGCACTGCTGAGGCCGGTTTTTTTTTGCGGGCTTGGGAGTTTGTCTCCCGAATGCTCTTCGCTTAGCAGCACCGTTCAACTTACTTTTGTTATATACAAAACACAATATTTTATAAAAGCCAACAAATTGAGTATACTTGCATCTGTATACAGTTGAGCTGTTCACTTAGAAACCAAGCACCACCTGTACGCCAAATCTTCACGCAACACTTTATTAGAGCACACCCGGCTTTTCCCAAAGCCTTTAATTCCGAACTTGTCTGCCCAGTAATTCACCCACAAAAAAGCCCGCCCAGTTGTCTTGGGCGGGCTTTTTGCGTTTCGAAGGCTAGAAGCGCCCTCCTCTGTACGGCACTGCGTGTGGATGATAGTAGCGTGGGCCCGGATGCACAATGACGGGGCGCGGCCGCACAATAACAGCCGGGCGCACTACCCGTGCCGGGCGGTAATACGAGCGGTAGTAGGGCCTATAGGCAGGGCCATAGTATGCATCGTAATATGGCCGGGGCGGGCCGGTAGTCACGACGGCTTGCGTTGAAGCTGCACAGCCAGTCAGCAGGCTACCTGCTACCAGCAGAACTAGGATAAGCGGAAGTTTCAGAAGCTTTTTCATATCTATCAGCGCCGTTCCTGAGTGAAATCGGCTACTGGTATAGACGAAGAAAAGAGCCTGAAGTTTAATCATGCGCGGCGAATCCTACCTCACACTCCTCTGAGAGCCAAGCTAAAACCCCGGACAGCACTGGGCCAGCCGGGGTTTTTACACATGTTGCGACTGGTGTATTCCTAGAGGGAAATCCGGTACACGGCGTCGGTCGTTCCCCCGAACAGACCATAGCCGGAGCGTACGTTGGAATGCAGTGGAGCCGGCTCAGCAAAGGGGTTGCCGTCGGTGTCGTAGTAGCGCAGCAGCGACTGGTAGAAACGGTACGTATCGGGCGTGATACCACTGACAATGACCTCCAGGAAAGCAGGTTCCGGAATAACCGGATTATATGGGTCGTAGGTGCCGCGGTATTGCAGCAGCACGTCGGAGCTGAAGCTCAGGCGCTGCCCGTTGCCGCCTACGTCGCTGAACGGATATTGCGAATAGAGCCCGTAGGCGGAGGAAAGCTGAAACCGCCCCAGGTTGATATCGGGGCCATCGGAGCCGGGGGCGTTGTAGTCGGGGTAGACTTCGCCCCAGTAGCGGCCGGTGCGGTCCAGCACGCGGGCGTAGGCCAGATAGTAATCAGCAGAAGCGGCCGCATCAGCCACCGACACGGTGAGGCGGCCACCATAGCCATAGGTGGGAGTACCAACCACGAATTCGGCCCGTTCGATAGTCGGCACGGCCGGTAAGGTCAGGGTGGCTTCCACCGGCTCGAGGCCAGAGGCAGAGGCGCGCAGTGTATACGTGCGGCCCGGCACGCCTACGAAGTTGCGGGTGGGCACGTAGTAGCCGTACAAACTATCCTGCCCATAATAGCCATAAGAGCCGGAGCGGGCTTTCGAGCGGAACTGCTCTACTACCTGCCCGCTCTCATCGAAGAGCTGTATGGTAGCATCCTGGCGGCCGGCCAGCTGCCGGGTTTCGAGCACGCCCTGGCTGCCACTCACAAACAGGTCGCGGACTTCAAAAAAGGCACGGTAATCGGGGGTAGCGGGTTGGTTGCTGAGCGTATAGCTCAGGGCCAAGCGCGGCGTGTGGGGCGGCGTATCTACGTCTACCACCGTTTCGCAGCCGCTCAGGGCCAGCAGCGCCACCGCAGAAATCGGAAAAAGCTTTTTCATCGGGTATATCGGGCTGCCGCTTAAAACTTGAATGCCTTGCTGAAGGAAGGAATGATAGGAAACAGCGAAATCTGCTTGTAGCTAGCCTTTTCCTCTTCCACGCCATTGTAGGAGTAGCCGCGCTGGAAGTAGAGGTAGTAGGGGTTGCGGCGGCTATACACGTTGTAGATGCTGAAGCTGTTCACCACTTCACCCCACTTCTTTTTCTTGGTTTTGCTCAGGTCCAGGTCGAAACGGTGGTAGGCGCGCATGCGGTAGGAATTCCGCTCCCCGTAGTCCTCAAACTCCTGGTAAGGCCCCAGCAGAAACCGCCCCTGCGACAACGTAGTAGCGTTGCCGGTGCCATATACCCACGTGCCGGAAAGCGTGAGCGTGGGGCTGAACTTGTGAATGGCCACCACCGAAATATCGTGGCGCCGGTCGTACTTATAAGGGTAGATACGGCCTTGATTGAGGTCAGGGAAGCGGCGCTTGCTCCAGGCCAAGGTGTAGCCGATCCAGCCGGTAGTGCGGCCGGTTTTCTTCTGTAGGAAAAATTCGCCGCCGTAGGCCCATCCCTTCCCGCTGGTCACTTTGTTTTCCCAGTCGCTGTCCACGGTGCCCAGGAAGCTGGCGCCCTCCCGGTACTCGATGAGGTTCTGCATGGGCTTGTAGTAGCTCTCGAAGCTCAACTCGTAGTCTTCGTCCTTGAACCGGACCGTGCGGGCCGCCCCTACGCTAAGCTGTTGCGCACGCTGCGGCTTGATGGTGGGCGTAGCGGGCACCCACAGGTCTGTCGGGAGGCCGATGCCGCTGTTGGTGAGTAAGTGAATGTACTGCGTAGTGCGGGCATAGGCAGCTTTCAGGGCCCAGTCTTCGGTCAGCAGGAAGCGGGCGGCCACGCGCGGCTCTACACTCGGATAGAGCGTGCCACGCACCAGAAAGGCATTCAGGCGCAGGCCGCCGTTCACTTTCAGCCGGTCCGTGAGCCGGTAGTCGTCCTCGGCGTAGAGCGAGGCTTCCGAGGCCATAGTGCGGGTGCCCAGGTTTATCTGGTTTTCCTCGTTCGTGAAATTGTCCTTCTGCTGCAGCGCGCCCGGCCGGAACGAATGCAGCGTGTACTGGCCCCCAAACCGGATGTAGTGGTCGGGCGAAGGCACGTAGTCGAAGTCGGTTTTGAGGCTGAAGTCGCGGATGTTGGAGAAGTAACGCAGCGAGTATTTGTCGGTGCGGTCCTGGCCGTTGTTGGTGTAGCGCTGCTCGTCTTCCTGCCCGATATTGAACTGGTATTTGCTGTAGGTAAAGTGCGTATTCATGAACAGCTGGTTGTTCACCACACGGTTCCAGCGCAGCGCCGAAGTCAGGTTGCCCCAGCCCAGATTTGCCTCACTGCGGCTGTAGTCGTTCCCCCGGCTGGCATTGTCGCGGATGCGGGCGTAGAACTTGTCGTAGCCGGTGTAGGCGCTCAGGTAAAGCCGGTCGCGGCTGCTCACTTTCCAGTTCAGCTTGGCGTTCAGGTCGTGGAAGAAGTAGCCGATGGAGCCATTACCGCCATCGGCGGCCAGTTGCGCCTTAATGAAAGGCTGGGCCAGAATATCGAGGTAGGTGCGGCGGGCCGAGACGATGAACGAGGCAGTATCTTTCTTAATGGGGCCTTCGAGCGTGATTTTGGAAGCCACAATGCCAATAGCACCTTCGCCATGGAACTCCTGCATGTTGCCTTCCTTCATCGAAATGTCCAGCACCGACGACAGGCGCCCACCATACCGCGCCGGAAAGCCACCCTTGATCAGCTCCACATTATTCAGCGCATCGGCATTGAAGACGGAAAAGAAGCCGAATAGGTGCGAGGCGTTGTACACTGGTGTGCCATCGAGCAGAATGAGGTTCTGGTCGGGGGAGCCGCCGCGCACGTAGAGGCCCGTCTGGCCTTCGCCGCCGCTCTGCACGCCGGGCAGTAGTTGCAGCACCTTCAGCACGTCGGTTTCGCCGAAAAGCTTGGGGAGGCTCTTGATTTGGGCAATGGGCACGTTGATGGTGCCCATGCGGGTGGTGCGCTCAATCCGCTCTTCGGTGGCCTGGCTCCCGATAACCTGTACTTCGCCCAACTCGCTGCTTACGGCGCGCAACCGGAAGTCGTGGGTGGCGCTGCGGGTGGCGGGTGTGGCCCAGCGGCTGCGCTCGTAGCCCAGGTAGCTCACCAGCAGCTGCACAGAGTCGGCGGCCGTAGCCTCAGGCAGCGTGAGCGAGTAGAAGCCGTAGGTGTTGGTAGCAGTACCCTGGCCCGTGGAGGGATTTACAACGGCTACGCCAATCAGGTTTTCGCCGGTGGCACCGTCGCGCACATAGCCGCTGATGGTGATTTTGCCGGTCTGCTGAGCATAGGCCGGGGCAGCGGCCAGCACAATTCCAGTAGCCAGAATTGTGCGAAGAAAGAAGTGCATAATGGTTTTTGAATAGCGTGTTATTGAAGGGTATAACCGTCAAAGGTAAGCGCCAAACGGCGGCTTTACGTCCTTGGTATGCGAATGATTCCGGCAGGCCGCAAAAGGTTGCCAGACCCGTTTTGGATAGCGAAACACTCTGGTAGTTAACCCACTACTTTCGCCACGGCCGGTGCTGGTCGTAGAGCAGAAACCCAGCCGTGAACAAGGCCTGGCCGGAACGCTGCCGGTAAGCGTAGGTTTGCCCTTGGTACCTGAACTCGCGTGAATAAGGCGTCAGGCTACGCTCGTAGCGGGCGTTCAGGTCGAAGCGGCCCAGCTGCCAGCCGATACCCAGCTGGCCCAGCACTTGGGTTGGCAGCTGGCTGCCATAAATACTGGCTTGAAGCGCCTCAATAGCCGTGGCGCCACCCTGCCTTTCTGCTGCTACATAGCGAGCCAGCACTGGCCCAGCCAGCAGGTAGGTTTTCTGGCGCCGTCCTACTCGTACACCGGCCAGGCCTGCCACCTCAACCCGCCGCAGGCGTGGATAGAGGTAGACGTTGTTGGGATAGGGCGAAAGTGGATTGTCGAAATACGTGATGCTCGACTGGTTGCCCAGCACCGACGTGTAGGCTACTTCCGGCTGCACAAACACCCGACCAGCACCCAGCTTCAGGCGGGCAAATACGCTGTAGCGGTTGCCGGTATCATCAAGGCGCGAGCCATCATCATCGGCTCGGAATAGATACTTATCGACTTGGATAGTGGATTCGCGGGCCCGGGTCTGGCTGATATTGAAGCTGGTCCCAACGCCAATAGCTTCGAGACGCTGCGCCCGAAGAGCAGCTGGCATAAGTGCCAGCACAGCCGCAAAAAGCAGGAAAACACGTTTCATAGAGTTCAGAGGAAGTGTGGACGGCTCACGCCACGCGGCTAGCGCCCCAGGGCCAGGCCGATGCGCAGTTTGGCAAAAATGTCAACGGCCAGCATACCCGCATCCTGGCGGCCCGGATTAGGCGTAAGGGCCACAGGAACGGCCAAACTAAAATCGACGAAGCCGTAGCGGCCCAGGCGGCGCTGCAGCCCGTACACGGCCGCCAGGCTTAGCCGCACAGCCTGCCCGTCGCGGGCGAAAGTGGTGTAGTGGGTTTCGCGGGAATGCCGGCCGAAGCCGCTGCTCAGGGCCAATGAGAGGTAATTGGCCGAGAAATTACTGGCGCTTTTGCCCTTCCGGATCCGCTTGTTTAGGTTGTAGTAGTAGCGGCCGGCCACTTGGGTACGAACGGCAAAGCCGTTGCGGAGCTGGCGCGTTTCGGGGCTGCGGTAGCGCAGAAAGTCCGGGCTCATCTCGCCCAGCACCGACCATACTGGCGTCAGCTTCCGCTCATAGGCTAAATGCACGCCCAGGCGGGAGCTCAGCAGCGAATCGGGCCCATTAGCAATGCCCTGGTAGACAGCGCCTATATTGTTCAGGCCCAGCTTCCAGAGTTGCGTTTCCTCTATCTGCAACCGCACCAGCTTGCTATACTGCTCGCCTAGCCGGCTGTTCGCAACGGGTTCGGGAGTTGGCAGAGGCGCCGGCAGCGTCTCCTCACCGTAGCTGATGCGCGACGAATCGGCGGGCGTTTGGGCCCGGGCCGGACCCGCTGCCACAACCAGCAGCACAGCCAGCGCCAAAGCATTGCGAAGGGTAGAAAAGATGTCCATGTGAGAGAATGAGGAGGGAATTAGCGCTTAATGAGTAAGGGCTGCGCCTGCAGCGTAATTGGAGCGTAGGAAGTCAGGACCCGGATAAGCGGCAGCCGCGCAGCCGTGCTGATGCGCAACGATTCCTGGCCGGTGGTTTTGCGCACGCCACCAGCGTAGCTGGCCGGCACCGTAAGCGTGCTGTGGGCAGTGCTCAGGTTGTATTGGTAAAGGCCCAGTTGCGGCACTCCAATCTTCACTTCCGTGCGCTGCGCATCAATGAACACGCTTTTCAGTTCGGCGGTAGGCTCCAGCAGCACACTGCCGTACCGGTTACGGATGCTGTAGCTGCCCCCCGCCCCCACCAGGCTCAGCGCCGACTTATCGGCCTCGCAGGTAAAGCTGAAGTTGGTGTTCGTGCTGTTGAGGTCGGCGTAGCGGATAAGAGCATTGAGGCTGCCGCCCATATCCTGCAGAACTATCTGCCCGAAATCCTGCTCCAGCTTCTGCTTGCCTGAAAGATTCGTCAGGTAGGTTTGGCCATAGGCATTGATGACCTGCAGCGGATTACCGGCCGGCATCTGCACGGTGTATTCGGCGCGTAGGTCGCTGCGTACCGCTGTTACACCAGGGGGCAGCGCAAAGTAGTTGACCAAGTCGATGACGCCACCACTTTTTTCTATCAGATGCCGCGCTACAGCTAGCTCTTTTTCAGCGACGGCGCGCTCTGGATGGCGCGCTATCAGGCGCAGCACCACGCGCATTGTAGGCTTGTCCCAACCCTGTATTCGCAGTGTAGCTTTTTCGGCGCGCACCCGCACCAGCACCCCGGCCGGGCAGGGCAGCGTTTGCTCAATGGTGCGCGTCACGACCTGTACTTTGGTTTGGGCCTGCGCTGCCGGCATGCTCGCCAGAAGCACAGCCAGACCACCGTACAGGCGCATCCGATGCAGCATCAACAGTATATTTTTCATGAGATAAGCAGTTGAATCAGCTCCCGCGTGACGGTAGCTTTCAGGGTAGTGATATGCACTTGGTGCTGCACCAGTTCCGGCGTGCTGCCAAACCGGCGCACATCCTGGCGCAGGCTCTGCTCTTCAGTTTCGAGCTCCGTGAGCTGGGTGCGCAACTGCTGAAACTCATCGGACTGGCACACAGTAGGCAGCGAGGTGCAATGCGCATCAATAAAAGCTACGCCCTGTTCGCCTAGGGGGTCGAAGGCCAGCGGTGCTGTAGGGCTACCAGCAGGGGCCGTTACCACTTCTTCGCTGTAAGCAATGGTTTCGCGCGGGGTGGTAGCAGCTTCGGTGGTAGCCACCGTGTCAGGCAGCCCCTTGGGAGCGTAGGCCGGGCGCAACAGCCATGCAGCCAGTAGCAGCAAAACCGCTGCTGCTACCCCGCTCACCCACCGCAGCGTGGCGGCCGGCCACAAGGGCTTTATCTGCGGCGAAGGGTCCGGGGTCCGGAATACTGGTATTTCTTCTGGCACATCCAAGCGAGCTGCTATGGCATTCCAAAGGGCATCGTCGGGCTCGTGGGTGGGCAGGTGCGGCAAGGTGCGGGCTACAGCTTCTTCGGCCGTAAGCTGCGCCAGAATCCGCGGCCAAGTAGCAGCTTCTGGTTCGTGGGTAGGCAGGTGATGCAGGGCCCGCCGCAGGTGCTCCCGCCCGGTTTCGGGTGTGTCAGGGGTCTGGCTCATGCGTGGTATAAATGATGCAGTTTCACTTGCAGCAGCTTTTTGGCGTGAAACAGCTGCGACTTGCTGGTGCCTTCCGTGATGTTCAGCAACTCGGCTACTTCGCGGTGCAAGTAGCCTTCCACTTCAATCAGGCAGAACACGGCCCGGTAACCAGCCGGCAGTTCACCAATGGCTTTTTCCAGGGCTTCGCCCGTCAGGCTGTCGTGCCAGGCGACGGTGGGCTCCGGGTGGCGGGCCTCGTTATAGATTTCCATGCGCTGCTCCTGGCGCAGCACCCGCAAAGCACGCCGCACCACAATGGCTTTAATCCAGGCGCCCAGGGTGGACTGTTGCCGAAAACCGCCCAGGTTGCGAAATACATCTACAAAGCCTTCCTGCAAGGCATCCTGCGCTAGGTCCCGGTCGTTGAGGATGCGAAGGGCACAGGAGAACATGGCGGCTTTATAGCGTTGGTAGAGTTGGTACTGCGCCGCCCGATCCTGCGCCAGGCAGCCAGCCAGCAATAGCTGTTCGTCGTCGGAAGGAGTAAAGGCAGGCAGCACGGTCACGGAAGAGGGAGTTGGCGGAAAGTGCCAGATGCGCCGGAAAAGGTTGGCCGGACGGAAAACTTTTTCCAAAAAATGGTCCTAACAGCCTAAAGACCTTCTTACTAAGCGCAAAAACGCCTGCCCTTGAGGAAGAGCAGGCGTTGGCTGAGTCCGTTATGGCTCAGATTATTTCTTGCTGCCGGCGTATTCGGCATTTAGGTATTTGAGCACCTGTGGCGTGATGTCGAGGTCTTTGCGGCCGTAGGCAATGGTGCCGCTGGGAGCCGCAATCAGAATCAGGCGGTAGCCGTTGGCTTTGCCGTACTTCTCAATCTGCTTGTTGAGGCGGCCGAGTACGTTTTCTGTCATCTTGGCTTCTTCCTGCTGCGCTTGTTGCTGCAGTTTCTGCTGGCTTTGCGCTACCTGCTGCTGCTGAGCCCCCAGTTTCTGCTCGGTGGCGGCGCGCTGCTCGGCGGTCATGCTTTCGCCCTGCTTCTGATACTGCTGCACGGCTGTCTGGAAGCTTTGTACCAGCTTTTGGTTCTGGGCTTCCCAGCCTCTGGCTTTCGCCTCGAAGCTCTTGCGGGCATCCTGCATGCCTTTATAGCCGTCCAGCAACTTGCCCGACTCCACGTAGGCTACCTTGTCGGTATCGGCGGTGGCAGTGGTCGGCGCATCCGTTTCTTCCGGCTCCACGGTGGTTTCTGTCACGGCGCCGCTGGAATCAGTGGTTGCAACTACTGCCGGAGCTTTGCGGATAGGAGCCGTTGCGGGCTTGTTGGCGAAATGCAAATAGAACAGCACAGCCACGGCAATGACCAGCACGGCATTGATGGCCAGTTGGAGAGAATTTTTCATTCGGGGAATAAGAGAAAAACAAAGAAGCCGCCTGCCACCGGCAAACGGCTCCCCAAAGAAACGAAGGTCTTCGGATTAAATTGACTACCTGACTCAAGGCGCTTCCGGCTCGTCGTCTTCGGGGTCGTCGGGGTCGTGCTCCAGCGGCTTCATGGGCTTTTCTTCGTAGGGCGGCGCCAAGTCCACACGACTGGGGGCCGCATCGGTGCGGCCTACGTGCACCAGCGCATCGCCTTGGTTTACCACAGGCATATGGTTGAGCCCGATTACATAGCCCGCTACCGGAGCTTCCAGCCGCACGGCCGTTTCGCCGTAGGGGTCGGCCACGGAGCCGTACACCTGCCCTTTCTCAATATAGTCGCCGTTGCGCACCAGGCTCCGGAACAGCCCCGCGAATTTGGCCCGCAGCCATGTATGCCGCAGGCACACAATGCCCGGATGCTCTGGCCGGGAGGCCTCAGCTACCATCCCCAGATGATGCAGCACCCGAAACGTGCCCGCAATACCCAGGTCAATGCCCGGTTCGTCGAGCCGCAGCGACTCGCCGGTTTCATACACAATGATGCGCCGCCCCTGCTGCATGGCTGTTTCGCGTAGGGAGCCTGGGCGTAGCGCGGCGTGCAGCGTAAAAGGGGCAGCAAAGGCGGCGGCCAACGCATCCGTTTCGGGGTCTTCGTGCAGCAGGCACCGAATCTGGGGCATGTTGGAGCGCGCTGCGCCGCCCGTATGAAAATCGATGCCGTAATCAATCAACGGCATGATTTCGCGCATGAAGCGGTGCGCTACGCGGCTGGCCAGCGAGCCACGGGGGTTGCCAGGAAAGCTTCGGTTCACATCCTTGCCATCGGGCACATCACGCGAGAAATTCAGAAACCCGTAGATGTTGAGGATAGGAATGGCAATGATGGTGCCTTTCAAGGGCCGCAACAAGTCGCGCCGGATCAGGCGCCGGATGATTTCGATGCCATTCACCTCGTCGCCGTGCATGCCGGCCATCAGCAGCACCGTGGGGCCGGGCACAGCAGAGCGAAACACGTACACCGGAATATCGATGACTGTGCCCGAGGGCAGCCGCGAAATCACCAGCCGCGTCAGAATTCGCTCCCCCGGCTTAATGGTGAGGCCGTTGAGGCAAATATCAGCAGACGCGGCAGTAGCAGTCAAATCCATCGGCGGATGTAGCGCGAAGCTCCAGCCCCGTGCTTTGTAGAACGAACTCAGGGTAGTGCCGCATGGAAAGGCCGTTGCAATGTCTAAAGCTGGAGATTCAGACACTGCTCAGCTTACCCATCCTAGCTCTACCAATGACTCGCTCTCAGTGTAGCGCTTACTGCCAGAGGTTGCGGCAACGGAAGATATAAAAACCAGCGGAATTTGCACAGGTAGCATTCCGGTAATCTTTTTTTGCGCGAAAGCTCAACTACAACGGCACGTCCGATTGGTTGTCGGGCATCGACTCTGCCAGGCGGGTTTTGGTACCGGCTTTGGACTTTTTCCGTTGCGCTATATCCGCTGTGTATTCGATGATTCGGCCGGCAATGTCAAGGCCTGTGGCTTTTTCGATGCCCTCCAGCCCCGGCGACGAATTCACTTCCAGCACCAGCGGGCCACGCTTGCTCTGCAGCATATCCACTCCCGCAATGCCCAGGCCCAGCGCCTTAGCCGCCAGCAGGGCTGCCGCTTTTTCGGCGCGGGTCAGTTTTACAAGGGTGCCGGAGCCGCCGCGGTGCAGGTTGGAGCGAAACTCACCTTCCTTACCCTGCCGCTTCATGGCGCCTACTACTTCGCCGTTCACCACAAAAGCCCGTAAATCGGCGCCTTTGCTTTCGGCAATGAATTCCTGCACAATGATGCGCGCCTTCAGGTTATGAAAGGCTTCAATCACCGACTGCGCCGCTTTTGCCGACTCGGCCAGCACCACGCCCAGGCCCTGTGTGCCTTCCAACAGCTTGATGATGACCGGCGCACCGCCCACCTGCTCAATCATGGCTGGCACCTCGTCGGAATAGTTGGTGAAGGCCGTTTTGGGCATGCCCACTCCGGCCCGGGACAGAATCTGCATGGAGCGGAGTTTGTCGCGGCTGCGCACAATGGCTTGGCTTTCTACGGCCGTGCGCACTTTCATCATTTCAAACTGACGCACTACGGCGCAGCCATAAAACGTTACGGAAGCCCCGATACGGGGAATAATAGCGTCGATGCCTTCCAGCGTCCGGCCTTCGTACAGAATGCCCGGCTTGCCCTTTTCGAGCACCAGATTACAGTGTAAATGATCTAAAACCACAGCTTCGTGGCCCCGCAACGTAGCGGCCTCCACAAGGCGGGTGGTAGAATACAGCTTCGGCTCGCGCGATAGAATCGCCAGTTTCATCAGAGAGAATAGAGAAGGTGGGGTTGAGCAGAAGCGTCTGCAAGAGAATACGCTACGCGTATCAGGACCGCGAAGAATCCGCGGCAAGTTGGGTTTTGGAAGATACGTTGCGCCGCGTTACGTCTACCACAAAGCGGCCGTGGCGCAACAGCAAGCGCCCCAACAGCACCGGGTATTTCATGTCAGAACGGTCGGAGAGTGAAAACTCGGTGTCGAAATCTTCGCCAAATATCCGCAGGATAGCCCGGATAACGTAGCGTTCCTGCACTTCGCCGTTGGAACTTTTGATGTCGCGCAGACTGAACTCAGCAAATTCCATGGGCTTGCCATCAAAGTCCGGATGCGAGGGGTCGAGCAGCTGCACATGCAGGCGCTGGCGGCCCGCAGCATCCGTTACCAGATGAATATTGGAGCAATGGATGGCACTGGTGTAGGCCCCGGTATCCACCTTGGCCTCTACTCCCCACAACTGAAATTGCGGAAAGTCTACCAGCTCCCGCCGACCTACAATACGCTTGGGTACGCGCTGCTTTTTCATCGGCGGACAAGTAAAGGCGAAATGGTGAGATTGTGAAATGCGGGTCTGCCGGCGGTGTAGTCACTACGCGAGGTGCGGCTAACTTACCATCTCACAGCCTTTTTGCTTAGCCTTTGTAGCTGATGCGGTATACGGCATCGTTCTGGTCGTCGGAAACAAGCAGCGAGCCATCGGGCAGCACCAGCAAGCATACGGGGCGGCCCCAAGGCTTCTGGCCCTGCAGCCAGCCCTCGGCAAATGGCTCATAGGAAATTGCCTGCTTGCCCGTGGCATCGAGTTTCACGAGCATAATGCGGTACCCGATTTTGCTGCTTCGGTTCCAGGAGCCATGCTCCGGAATCAGAATCTGGTTGCGGTATTGGGCCGGAAACTGCTTGCCGGTGTAGAATTTCATACCCAGCGCCGCCACGTGTGGCCCCAGCTTACGGGCGGGCTTCTGATAGGTATCGGCGGAGCGGCCTTTGCTAAGCTGCGGGTCGGGTACGTCGCCGGCAAAGAAGTACGGAAACCCAAAGTGCAAGCCGGCATTGGCGGCGCGGTTCAGCTCATCGGCGGGCAGGTTGTCGCCAAGCATGTCGCGGCCGTTGTCGGTAAACCACAGCGCTTTATCCTGCGGGCTCCAGTCAAAACCAACGGTATTGCGCACGCCTTGTGCAAATACTTCCAGCCCGGTGCCATCGGCATTCAGGCGGTTGATGGTACCATAGATGGGCTCTTCGGGCAGGCAGGAATTGCAGGGTGCGCCCACGGGCACATACAGCTTTCCATCGGGGCCAAAGGCAATGTAGCGGTACCCATGCCAGTCTTTATTAGGCAGCTTATCATATACCACAGCCGGTTTGGGCTTTTGCTTGAGGCGCGTGGCAATGTTGTCGTAGCGCAGAATGCGGTTGATTTCGGCCACGTAGAGTGACCCGTTGCGCACGGCCACGCCGTTGGGCGCATTCAAGCCCGTAGCCACCGTCACGACTTCATCGGCACGGCCGTCCTTGTTGCGGTCAGGCAGGGCGTACACTTTATCGTCCTTGGTGCCCACGTACACGGTGCCATCGGGCCCAACAGCCAACTCACGGGCACTTTTTACGCCTTGTGCGAAGTAGCTAATCGTGAAGCCGGCGGGTAGCTTAATCTTGCTCAGGTTGGCATCGGGGGCGGCTGTGGGGCGACTAGGAACAAAAGCTGCTAGCAACAGCGGGGCCAGCAGCAGTATGGGAAGGAAGTGGCGCGTCGTCATATACTGCGTCAAACCGCAGATAGCTCCCGAAGGTTGCCGGGATGTATGCACAAGGCCACCGGAGCCCCAGGGCAGCAGCTATGTGCTTCGCTCCCTGCGGCTCCGGTGGCCCTCCCTGGCTGTGCTTTATATTCGCCCTTCGCGCTGCTGGCGCTGAAGCCGCTCATACTCACGCTCCGAGAGCTGGGCCCGGCCGAAGCCGCCATACACGCCGATACCGTTCATCAGCACGCCAAACCCCCAGAACACGGTAGACCACACCGGCCACGGAATCGGGTACGACTCTCGCCCCGTTAGGGCCCAGATGGCCCACAGCAGGGCATTCACCGTGAGGTAGGTGAACAGGTGTGATTTAAATTTGGCGCGGTCTTTTGCCATACGCCACAGCTGCGGGTCACGTTCGGTGGTTTCCATGGAGAAAGAAGGAGTTTTGGTGGATGAATAATCAAACCTAGCCGGCTCCTTAAATATACACAACTGAATATTTCCCAAGCGGCAACTTTGCCGGTTGAACCCGCAAAAAACGCATCCGGACTGTAGTGCGTTCCGGTAGGTTCGTGCTGGTGTTCTTCCTGTTTCCCCTACACATGACTCAGTAGTGTCTATGTAGGAGCTGCAAGGCCCGGCGGCTTCGCTATGGCAGTACCATGTGCGGCGGATTTTGTAAATTCAGTCAGGACTGGATCTACACTTCTACAAACAGGACATGGAACTCTCCAATCAGTTGCCTTTGGCTGGGCACCGCCGCAATAGCTCCTCCAATCCGGTTTGGATGGATGTGCTCCGTATCCTGCTGGGCTTGGTTTTATTTGTGAAAGGCGTTGCCTTCCTAGACCACACCAGTGACGTTTTTTACCTGCTGAGCCAGCAGCAGAACTTCGCGGAACTCAAAAAGGCAACCCTCTTTTTCAGCATCTTCCACATTGTCGGCGGGCTCATGATAGCCGCCGGGGCCCTGACCCGGTTTGCACTACTCTGCCAGATTCCTATCCTGCTGGGAGCCGTGCTCATCGTAAACCCTCAAAACGGGTTCGGGCTGGAAAACCGGGAGCTTTGGGTTTCCATGGTGGTGCTGGGGCTGCTTCTGTTTTATATGGTGGTGGGCCCAGGCCGGTTTTCGGTAGACAACAAGATTTTCCGGGGTCAGAAACAATAGTGTTAGCCTTACGGGCTTGCTAGAGCCGCACCTCTGGATGCTGGCGCAGATAGGCAGCTACGTTGTGCAGCAGGCCACCGTGCCCAGCCTCCAACAGCAGAGTGCGGCCGGCACGCAAAGCCTTCGTGAAACGCTGCAAGCCAGCATGGGGAATCACTACATCGTGGCGGCCCAAGAAAAACGTGACGGGTATAGGGCGGCGGTTGAGCACGGCGGCCAGCTGGCCCAAATCGAAGGTGAGCTGCCGAAAACCAACCCAGCTGCGGTACACGCGCAGGCGCTTTTCGCGGCTATCCAGCTGCCATTCGGCGAAGCGCACGAGGCGAGACGGCACCACCCGGTGCTTTTCCAGCCGCCCCAGAAACCGCAGCAGATTCTCGGGTTTCAGCACGGCCCGGCCCAGCACCCCGCGCATCCAGGGCGGATAGGTAGCCAGGGCATACCAGAACTGCCGTTGCAAACCGTCGGGCGCAATCAGCCAGATGTTCTTTACCTGCTCCGGAAACTGCTCGGCGGCTGTCAGCGCAAATTTGGCGCCCATGCTGAAGGCCAGCAGACTGAATTCGTGGATGCCTTCCTGCTGCAGAAAGTCATGTAGCATTTCGGCCAGCCGCTGTTTGCGGAGTGGAGCATCAGCTTTGAGCAGGTGGCTGCGGCCGTGGTAAAACAGGTCGAAGGCATACACGGTCAGCCCATCACCTAACGCGTCTAGTACCGCGCGCCAGTGTGCCTGGCTCTGCCCGTAGCCATGAAAAGCCAGCACCACGCGCGGCCCGGTGCCATATACGTGGTAGTGCAAGCGGCTTGGCATACTATAAGACTTAGATTCTGCGTGCGTGGCGCCCTATTGGTTTTGCACCCATACCCTTCTGCTCCCTCTACCCTATCCGCGACACGCCGCCCGACACGATAAACTTCATGACCTCGCTGCTGGGCAGCTCCAAATAGGATATGGCAGCGGGTTGCACCAGCACCAGCTCGCCGGAGAAGTTGTAGGAATGCGGAAAATATACTGCCACTAGGTCTTCGCGTTGCAGGGCGGCTAGATTATCCTGCGTTATGAATCCCATTTTGTAGACGTTGTCCTGGCCATTGAGGCGCACCAGCACCGGGCAATTGAACTTCTGGTTGTCGCCGACGAAGGCATCGAACAGGTCTTTGAGGCTGGAATAGATGATGCTGACCAGGGGTGTGCGGTGCAGCAGCCGCTCGGCAATAACCAGGAAGGGCCGCACCATAAACGACTTGGCTACGAACCCTACTATCGTGACCAGGAAAACGGCAACTACCAGCCCCAGGCCCGGCACGCCGTAGTTAGGAAACAGGTTATCGAGCCAATGAAATACGGCGTACAGAATATATATCGTGAGGCCAATGGGCGCCACGATAAGAAACCCGTTGAGAAAGTAATTGAACAGTTTACGCATGCCGCGAATGTACTATACGGCGGCGCCTTGCCCTGGCCTAGATAGAAAAATCAGGCATGAACTGCTAAAGCGTGGCTATACCAATAGTTGCTCGACACTCAAAAAAAGACTTCCCTGCGCTATTCCTATTAAGGAAGAAAGCGCAGGCAAGCTTATTACAGGTTGGTATAGTTCGGGGAGGCTTACACTACGTGCTCGGCTACTTCTTCTATCCGCTCTTTTACGCGTTGCATGAGCCACATGGGGGTGCTGGTAGCGCCGCAAATTCCCACCGATTGGGCATCATGAAACCATGCTTCGTCCAGTTCCTGCTCGTTTTCTACAAAGTAGCTGCGCGGGTTGGTTTTGTTCACCACCGAAAACAGGGCCTTGCCGTTGGAGCTCTTTCGTCCGCTCACGAACACAATTACATCGTGCTCCACGGCAAATTTCGCCAGGGCGGGCTCCCGGTTGCTGACCTGCCGGCAGATGCTGTCATTGGCATCAAATGATTCCAATGATCCGCCAGCCGCCTGAATCCGCTCCTCCATTACGGCTTTCATGTGGTAGAAGCCGGCTGTGCTTTTGGTGGTCTGGCTGAAGAGCGTAACGGGCCGCGCGAAGTCTACTTGGTCGAGGTCGGCTTCGGTCATGATGATGATGGCGCGGTTGCCGGTCTGGCCCGTGAGGCCGGCCACTTCGGCATGGCCCGGCTGCCCGTATATCACGATCTGGCCATTATGGCGCTGGCTGGCATCAAAGGCGTGCTTGACTCGGTTCTGGAGCTTAAGCACCACCGGGCAGGAAGCGTCAATCAGCTCAATGTTGTTGCGCAAAGCCAGCTGATAGGTTTCCGGCGGCTCACCATGCGCCCTGATCAGCACTTTGCAGTTGTGGAGATTTTCGAGTTGCTCCCGGTCAATAATGCGGAGGCCCTTGCCGTGCAGGCGCTCCACTTCCATGCGGTTGTGCACAATGTCGCCGAGGCAGTACAGGGTTTCATCGTGGGCCAATTCGTCCTCAGCCATCTGAATGGCAAACTCAACGCCGAAGCAGTAGCCGGAATTTTTATCAATGGTAACGTTCATAGCCCTTGGGGTGCAGCGTACGAAGTAGGTGGAGGGTGGAGTAGGTGGAAAAGCGGAGGCAGCAGAACGACTATGCAATTCTGATGCCCGATACTGCCTTGCCACCGGACGCCAGCAACTATTTCCTCCTGTTATACAACCACTTCGCCGCCATTCCGTTCGGTGCTGGCTCCGGCCGCCAGCGCAAACAGCGTCGCCGACACTCGCTCCAGCACAAAATCAACCTGCTCGTCGATCATCATGTGGGTTGTGTCGAGCAGCACAGCATCGGTGGCGCGGCGCAGAGGGCTTTCGGTGCGGGTCGAGTCGAGGTGGTCGCGTTTGCGCAGGTTTTCCACAATTTCCTCCACCGCCACCTGCTCGCCTTTTATGGCCAGCTCTTCTTGGCGACGCTCGGCACGGGTCACTACTTCAGCCGTCATGAACACCTTTACCTCGGCATCCGGAAACACAGTGGTTCCGATGTCGCGGCCGTCCATCACCACACCCCGCTTGCGGCCCATGCGCTGCTGCTGCGCCACCATGGCATGGCGCACAGCCGGAATGCTGGACACTTCACTCACCAAGTTGGAAATCCGCATCTGCCGGATTTCGTCTTCCCGAATTTGTCCATCCAGGCATAGCTCGTTGCGGCCGGTTTTGCGGTTGCGCTTGAAGCTGATGTGCATTTCGTGCAGGGCCTGCTCAATCTGCGGCAGATTATCGAAGGCTATGCTGTGCTCCAGCAGGTAGAGCGTCACGGCCCGGTACATGGCCCCGGTATCGATGTAGGCATAGCCCAACTCCGCAGCCACCGCCTTGGCTGTGGTGCTTTTGCCGCAGGAAGAGTAGCCATCGATGGCAATGACGATTTTTTTCATGGCTGATTCTCTCGGCACAGAGTGGCTGCTGGGTGAACTCACGAAATCCAGTTTTTGCGACGTGGCGCGGCAGCCAGTCGTTCGGGTATGCTCGCAAAAAACGCCGCTACCGACTCAGGCTGGCCTTTATCAAGTTGCTGTGCAATGCGGTAGAAAGGATTGAAAAAGCTGTTTTGCTGGATACCCACGCCGGTTGTGCCATCCGGGCCCTGGGCCCAAGTGCCGCCGTAGGTGCTTACCAAGCATTGCCCCAGAAAACACCCCAGCGCCGTCACGATGCCTTCCCGGTCGGCAGGCTTGATGCCGGGCCGCTGGGCTTCTATAAATTCATCGAGCCGTTGCACGGCAGCAGCGTCATACGCATTTACCTGTAATTGCTGGCGCACTGCTTCGGCGGCGGCAAGCAAGGAGGCAACAGGGGATTCGGCGGGTGAAGACATAGGCAAAAAGTTAGTGTCCTGACTGAGCAGCTGATTGTAGAAACCGGCGCAGCTGCCAGTCGGCGTAGCGTTCCAAGAGCGGCGCAGCGTCGCGCCGGAGGTGGTATTGTCTGGCTTGAAGGCCGGGCGCCAGCTCTGGGTCGGTGCCAAGCAGTGTAAGCATAAGTTGGTTAAACTTAACCGTATTTGTTGGCAGCACCTGCCATGGCTCATGGCCACGGCGCAGCAACATACTGCTGGAAAGCGCTGTGGTGATGGTGGCCGGGCGGGCAGGGTCGTAGCTAAGCAATTGGAAGCCCCCACCCCGGTAGAGCTGGCGCGCAAAGGCGGCGGGTATCAAGCGGGGCTGAGGGCGGCGCAGAAAGCGGCGGCGCGGCACGGCTACCGCGTGAGCCGCCACCACCGTATCACCCAAGTACACAAACCGCTTCAGATCTGTCGGCGAGTAGGCGGTGAATACGCCTCCTTCGTTACGCAGATAGACCCGGTCGTTTTCCCATCCGTCAATCCGCACTGTATGCCACTGCCCATCCAAAGCCTGGTAGCTGCCGGCATGGCCGGAGCCTCGCCGAAGCGTAGGGTCGGCGGCTGGGGCAGGCACAGGAGCCGGAAACGCGGCAGCCCGACGCTGCGCCTGCGCTCCGGAAGGGCGTAAGCTCAGCAGCAGAAACAGCACAACGCTGTACGACAGGTAGAATTTCACTGATCCGGGATTAGAGAGAATTGACGTTGCATGCTGGCAGCAGCCCAACAGCCGGTGGCAGAGCAGTCGGCCAGTAGCTAATGACTATCACAGGGACAGGGCATTTTGCCAAACTTAGCTTTGCGCTTCATGGCCGAGGTTTTTTTCTGCTGAGGCGTACGACTGGCGCAGCCCGTAGCAGCAAGGCCCGAACCCAAAATCAGGGTGGCCATCAGCAAAGTCACAATCTTTCTCACCGGCACAGATTTTCGGCAAATATACGGTTCTTTACCCGTTGGCCGTGGCCTAACCTCAACTTTCCCCTCGCTTACCTCCTGCTATATGCCCGTCGGTTTTCAGCTCACAGCCAACGTCATCGACCTGTTTGCCAATACCATTACCCCTGCAATCCTACAGGTGGCCGATGGCCGGATTGCCGCCATAACCCCTACCGGCTCTACTACTCCCGACCCGACTCTGCCGTATGCGCTGCCGGGTTTTGTGGATGCGCACGTGCACGTAGAAAGCTCGCTGCTAGTGCCCGCCGAGTTTGCCCGGCTGGCCGTGGTGCATGGGACCGTTGCTACCGTTTCCGACCCGCACGAAATTGGGAATGTGCTGGGCGTTGAGGGGGTGGAGTTCATGCTCGAAAGCGGCCGACAGGTACCGTTCAAGTTCTGTTTTGGAGCACCGTCGTGCGTACCAGCCACGCCATTTGAAACGGCCGGGGCCGAAATAACTGCTGCCGATATCGAGCAGTTGTTCCAGAATCCCGAAATCGGCTATCTGGCGGAGATGATGAACTGGCCCGGTGTGCTGCACCGCGACGAATTAGTGATGGAGAAAATCCGGCTGGCGCAGCAGTACGGCCGGCCCGTGGATGGCCACGCCCCCGGCCTGCGCGGCACCGATGCCAAGTGCTACGCCGAGGCCGGCATCAGCACCGACCACGAATGCTTTACGGCCGAAGAAGCCCTCGACAAGCTGGCCGTGGGCATGAAGATTCTGATTCGGGAAGGCTCAGCGGCCCGCAACTTCGATGCCCTAATTGAGCTGCTACCCGAGCATTACGAACACCTGATGTTTTGCTCCGACGACAAGCACCCCGACACGCTGGTGCTAGGGCACATAAACCAGCTGGTACAGCGGGCAGTGGCGTTGGGCCACGATGTGCTGAACGTATTGCGTGTTGCCTGCCGCAACCCCGCAGAGCATTACCGCCTGCCCGTTGGGCTCCTTCGCGAGAATGACCCTGCTGACTTTATCGTGGTGAATAACCTCACCGATTTCCGGGTGCAACAGACGTATCTGAACGGTGAACTGGTGGCCGAAAACGGCCAGACCCGCATTCCATCGGCGCCCGGCCGCGAGGTCAATAACTTTCATGCCCACACGGTGGCGCCGGCTGATTTCCGATTGCCAGCTCCCACTGCCAGCGAGTCGGTTATCCGGGTGATTGAATGCTTCGATGGGCAGCTTATTACGGCCCGCCATGATGTACCAGCCCGCGTTGAGGGTGGCCTGGTGATGCCTGATGTGGCACAGGATATACTCAAGCTGACTGTGGTAAACCGATACCATGCGGCCCCACCAGCGGTGGCGTTCATCAAAGGATTCGGCTTGAAGCGGGGCGCCCTGGCCAGCAGCGTCGGCCACGACTCGCATAACATCACGGCCGTTGGCTGCGATGATGAAAGCATAGCCCGGGCCGTGAACCTGGTGATGGAGGCGAAAGGTGGCTTGGCAGCGGTGGGTGCCAATGGCGAGGAGTTGCTTCTGCCCCTGCCTGTTGCTGGCCTTATGTCGGGGCAGGACGGCTACCGCGTAGCCGCCGACTATGCCGCTATTGACGCATTGTCGAGGCGGCTAGGCTCGCCGCTGGGCGCACCCTTCATGACGCTTTCGTTTATGGCGCTGCTGGTTATTCCTAGCCTCAAGCTCAGCGACAAAGGCCTATTCGATGGGGAGTCGTTCCGGTTTGTGGAAGCCGTAGTCTAGCTGCCTACCTCCTAGCAAAAGAAAATGCCCACTGGTCAGACCGGTGGGCATTTTTAGTGAGGGTAGTTGCGGACTATTGTAAGAACTATTCTGCCAGCGCAAACCGCTTTTTCATCAGTTTTTCCATCTTCTCCTCTGTCAACGGCTTTGCCAGATACTCTACGTTAGGGTACTGGGCAACTCGCGCCGTATCAGCAGCGTGCATGGAAGTAGTGAGAACGGCCATGACGGTTTTTTCTTTGGCGGCCTCTGGCAGCTCGTCGTACAGCTTCAGAAACTCAAAGCCATCCATACCGGGCATTTTCAGATCTACGAACACGAGTTCCGGTATGTCATCGGGACCAACTCCGGTCTGGTCGGGCCCCCATAGAAACTGGAATGCCTGCTCAGCACGGGAGAATGTGTGGATTCGGTCCGCTACCTCCAGCCGGTTCAGCAAACGATTGTTCAGGAAGCTGGTGGTTTCGTTGTCATCCACTAGCACCACATTGCGCAGCTTTTTCGACATAAGGCAAGAGTTTGGTTATGGTAGGCTGTAAAGCGAGTGACTGAGTCGGCAGATGCAGCCGAGTTACAGCCAGCCCTGCGCACGCATCCAGTCGTCGTTGTAGATTTTGCCCAAATAGCGCGTGCCATGGTCGGGCAGAATAATAACCATGGTGTCGTCCTCTTTCAGGTGCTCCCGGGCATATTCTAAGGCGCCGTGCACAGCCGAGCCACAGGACCAGCCAACAAACAACCCTTCTTCTTTTGCCAGACGCCGTGTCATGACAGCAGCATCTTGATCGGTTACTTTGATGAACAGGTCAATCAGATCGAAGTTAACATTTTTGGGCAAAATGTCTTCGCCAATGCCTTCGGTCTTGTAAGGATAGATTTCGTTTTCGTCGAAAATACCCGTCTCCTTGTATTTTTTGAACACGGAGCCATAGGTATCAAGGCCTACTGCTACCACGGCCGGGTTTTGCTCCTTCAGGTACTGCGCCGTGCCGCAAATGGTGCCGCCGGTGCCCACACCGCAGGCCAAGTGCGTAATGGTGCCTTCCGTCTGCTTCCAGATTTCGGGGCCGGTGCCTTCGTAGTGCGCCGCTGTGTTCGACATGTTGTCGTACTGGTTCGGGTAGAACGAGTTAGGCGTTTCCTCGCTCAGGCGCTTGGCCACCGAGTAGTAGGAGCGTGGGTCTTCGGGCGCTACGTCTACGGGGCACACCACTACCTGGGCTCCTACGGCGCGCAGAATGTCCTGCTTCTCCTTGCTCTGCTTGTCGCTCATCACGAAGATGCACTTGTAGCCACGGGCAATGGCTGCCAGCGCCAGGCCCATGCCCGTGTTGCCGCTGGTACCTTCGATGATGGTGCCACCGGGCTTGAGCAGGCCGGCTTTCTCGGCGTCCTCAATCATTTTCACGGCCATCCGGTCTTTCACCGAGTTGCCGGGGTTGAAGTATTCTACCTTGGCCAGAATGGTGCCTTTGATGCCATCGGTGACGCTGTTGAGCTTCACCAGCGGCGTATTGCCAATGGCTTCAATGATATTGTTCAGGTACATGCGTAAGCGTGAGAAGTGAGAGGGGGAATTTGCGTGAGAGAACCACAAAGGTACGGATTTCGGCCGGCCGCTCCAGCCAGTTGTTCTGTATTGTCCAGATACACTTTCCAGGATTTTCCCTTCAACTCACACTGCTATAGCTCTTTACCCCGGCGTTTTCAACTCCGGAATCATTCTGATGCCAACCGCAGATTCATCTGGTTGCCTTTCCTCTGATTCTCACCTTGCCCCGCCCCCAAAAAAGGCTACTTTTGCACACCGGTTGCCCCATAGAGGCTGCCTCCCCCACCCCAACCGAATAACTCCTCTAACCCCCTCTTCTAATGAGTGTTCTGGTAAATAAGGATTCTAAAGTGATAGTACAGGGCTTCACCGGCTCTGAAGGCTCGTTCCATGCGCAGCAGATGATTGAGTACGGTACCAACGTGGTTGGCGGCGTAACGCCCGGCAAAGGCGGTACCATGCACCTCGACCGTCCTGTGTTCAACACCGTAGCTGAAGCCGTAGAGCAGGCCGGTGCCGATACCAGCATCATCTTCGTGCCTCCGGCTTTCGCCGCCGACGCTATTATGGAAGCGGCCGACGCAGGCATTAAGGTTATCGTTACCATCACCGAAGGCATTCCGACCAAGGACATGATTGCGGTGAAGGAATACCTAAAAGGCCGCGAGGGTCTGCGCATGATCGGGCCAAACTGCCCCGGTGTGATGACCGCCGGTGAGTGCAAAGTGGGTATCATGCCCGGCTTTATCTTCACGAAAGGCAAAATCGGTATCGTTTCGAAGTCGGGCACACTGACGTACGAAGCTGTCGATCAGCTCACCAAGGCTGGCCTGGGCCAGACCACGGCCATCGGCATTGGCGGCGACCCCATCATCGGTACTACCACCAAAGAAGCGGTGGAGCTGCTCATGAACGACCCCGAAACCGAAGGCATCGTAATGATTGGTGAGATTGGCGGCGGTATGGAAGCCGAAGCTGCTCGCTGGATCAAGGAAACTGGCAACAAGAAGCCCGTAGTAGGCTTCATTGCCGGCCAGACCGCACCTCCCGGCCGCCGCATGGGCCACGCCGGTGCCATTGTAGGCGGTGCCGACGACACGGCAGCTGCTAAAATGGCCATCATGCGCGAGTGCGGCATCCACGTTGTGGATTCGCCCGCTGAAATCGGCGACACGATGCTGCGCGTACTGAGCGGCAAGTAATTCAGTAACTACCTACTGACAAAAGAAAAGCCCCGGCCTAGGCCGGGGCTTTTCTTTTGTCAGTAGGTAGTTACTTAGGCGCCAGAACCGTCTGTGGAAGATGAAATAAGTGAGGGCGAATCACAATGCCGGCCCCAATGAGGGACGAAACTGGCGTTAGGTTGCGGTAGTCGGGGCTGCGGCTGTCGGCGCCAACAGCGGCGGAAAGGCCGAAGGTGGCCTGGCCCTGAATGACTCCGCGCCCAACGCGAATGAAAACCGTTGGTTCCAGAAAGAAACGGCTGGATGGCTCAACGGCCACCTCGTCCCGGCGCAGGCGGCTATAGTCGACGAAGGTGCCGCGCAAGGACGTACCGAAGCTAATACGCTTCAATTGCCGGGCCACATACACCTGCCCGTAGTAGCGCCGGTAGTTGGCCCGATAGTGTACCGTCGGGCCCGAGAAAAAGAGCAGCTCGAAGTTAGGATCATAAACACTGGCTTTGGCGAAGCCGATACCGCCGATGGCAGCCAGATAGGTTGCCTGGTCCTTGCCCAGCAGCCGATACGTGCCCACGCCCAGTCCCGCCTGCCGATGCACATTTTGGTAATTGACGGTCACGTTGTTGCTGGTTTCGCTGCCTTTGCTTGTTTGCAGCGCGGTTTCGGCAGCCAGCAGCAGACCCGGCGCCGGCGACCAGGCCGCACCTACTTCCAGGCTGGAAGTGCCGCGCGTACCAGCCGTGATTTCTACTTCGCCCTTGCTACGAAGCAGCGGAGTGCTGGGTACAGTGGGCACATACACGGCGCAACCACTCAGCAGGCCGATCAGGGTTGGCAGAAAGAAGGAAAGTAGTTTTGGTTTCATAAGAATATTCCGACAGGGAGAGAAAGTAGATTTCAAGTAATCAGCTAAATATGGCCATCTGAGGTAACAGGAATAGACCTAGCGGCTTCTCAGAAAAGGCTGCCAGCCGATACCCATACCGAAGAACGGAGTTGGAACTCCGGCAGAAAACCAACGGTCCGTTTGGCCAGCCGAGTCCTGGTCGCCCGGAGCTTTCAGATTGCTCAGTGATATGCCCATTGTAGTCTGCCAGAACCAGGCGTCGCTCCACCCGATGCGCCGGCGCATAGCCAAGGCCAGCTCGTGGCGATACGTACCAAAATCGGGAATAGAGTTGCCGTCGTTTACCACCTCGGTATACTGAAGCCGCGACAGCCGATAGGTGAGGCTGGCCGCCCCGAAAGACCCTATTCTGGCAATACCGACCTGCCCAAACAGCTTGCTATACTTCCCCTGGCGCTGCTCGCAGCCCCAGGCGCAGGTTTGCCGATTGACAGCCGCATATCCGCCGCCGCCAGTAGCATTCATCAGCCAGTTATCGTTCAGGTGCCAGTAGCGGCCTACTCCTAACTCACCCTGTTGGGTACGCAGATACTGCTGACCACCGAGTTTCAGGCCGAGAGAGCCGCTGCCGGTCAGCACTACGTGCGGCAATGGCGAGTAGGCAGCTGTAGCTTCCACACGGGCCGAAGGCTGCACGCTGGCTGTCACTTCCAACTGGCCGCTTTCTTCTACCAGCGGCATGGTGGGTGTCATGGGGGCATACACGGTACAGCTGGTTAGGGCGAGGCCGCATACCGCGTAAAAGACAGCTTTCATAGAGGGTTACATAAAGTCTGCCCGAAGTAGCTGTTCTTTCTCCCGAATCCCGAATCAATTCATTCGGGTATCAGACTTTTCAAACGCGAGTTTCAGGTTACTTAACACACCCAATACTATTCTAATAGGCTTTCAGCAGCTTTTATCAACCCTTACAATCTGACTTTTGCGGCGGGCCAATTCCCTTACTTCTCGCCGTCCTGACCACCCAGATTAACCACGATACCGAGCTGAAACACCGAGTTGGCCGCTTTCAGATATTTGCGGTGAATGAGCCCGAAGTTGCTGCCACTAATCATCTGGAGTTGTAGCGGCCCCAACACCTGAATACGGGTGTAAGTAATGGGTTCGAGGAAAATATTGTCTTCGGGAGCGTGGGCCACTCCGTTGAGCCGAAACCCATTGAGTTGCACGTAGCTGGCGCGCAGGGCCGTGCCGTAGGTGAAAGGCCAGTCGCGGCCCAGTACATGGAAGCTTTTCTTTTCCTTGGAAGTGTAGTTCACCTGCAGGAAATATTTGTTGAGCGTGCCTTCGCGGGTTTCGGTGGGCACGTTGGTTTCGCGGCTGTATTCGGTGTATTTGGTACTGCCCACGCCTAGGCCACCATACACTTCAAGCACACGTCGGTCTTGGCGGAGGCGGGTGAAATAGCCGAGGCCCCCTTCCACAAAATCGTGGTCCTGGGTTTGGCGGTTGTCTTTGGAGCCGAAGAAACTCTGCTTCTTATCGGCGTGCAGGAAAGAGGCCGACCCCATGACACCCAGATGGTTAGAAATGGCGTAGGCACCCTGCACGGCCGTGTTTTGGCTGAAGTTGGTATGAATGCCGGCGCTCCACTCGCCCTTTTGCGTGAGCAGCGGCACTTGAGGCGGCGGCGGAAAGTAAAGTGACGTGCAGCCGGCCAGCAGGGGCAGCAGCAGAAGCAGAAGCGCGCGGAGCAAAACGGGCATTGGATGCGGTGGCAGGTCGGAAAACAGGAATCGGAGGCAAAACGCGTAAAGCGGAGTTTCGTTGTGTGGCAGCCGCAGGCTCGTCAGTTGCGTAGAGCCTGTCAGACCCACGCAGGGTAGGTTCCCGTTTTCAAACTTCGTGTTTTATGCCCAATACTCAGTACGACGCGCTTATTATCGGTTCGGGCCAGGCCGGCAATCCGCTGGCAACTGCGCTGGCCGACGCCGGCCAGCGTGTGGTTCTTGTAGAGGAAAATCTGCTGGGCGGCTCCTGCATCAACTATGGCTGCACGCCCGTGAAGGCCATGCTGGCCTCAGCGGAACGCGCCCACCAGCTGCGCACGGCCGCCGACTACGGTATGCAAGCTCAGGAACCCGCCGTGGATATGGCGGCCGTGGTGGCCCGCAAAGACGAAATAGTACAGGCCATGCGCAACGGGGTGCGCAGCAACCTGACGCAGGAGCGCCCCGGCATTACGGTGCTGCACGGGCACGCTACGTTTGTGGGCCCGCGCACGGTGGAGGTGCTACTGGCCGGTGGCAAAACCCAGCAACTGACCGCCCGCAAGGTGTTCATCAACACCGGTACCCGGGCCGCTGTTCCCGATATCGAAGGGCTGCAGGAGGTTCCATTTCTGACTACCACCCAGCTCCTCGACCTGAAAGAACTGCCAGAACACCTCGTGATTCTGGGTGGTGGCTACATCGGACTGGAGTTCAGCCAACTCTACCGGCGCTTAGGTAGCCGCGTCACCATTGTCGAGTCACATCGGCAGCTGCTGGAGCGCGAAGACGACGACGCCTGCATCGGGCTGACGCGGGTGCTGGAGGCAGAGGGCGTGGAAGTGGTGCTGGGAGCGAAGGTGCGCAAAGTGAGCCACAAGGAAGGCACCTACACGCTCACGGCGCAGACAGCCGCCGGGGAGCGGCGTATTCGGGGCACGCACTTGGTAGTAGCAACAGGCCGCCGCCCCAACACCGACACGCTGGGCCTGGGTGCCGCCGGCGTACAAACGGACGAAAAAGGCTACATCCAGGTGAATGCGCGTCTGGAAACCAATGTGCGCGGCGTGTATGCGTTGGGCGACGTGCACGGCGGCCCCCAGTTCACGCACATCAGCTACGACGATTTCCGGGTAGTGCGCGACAACCTGCTGCGGGGCAAACGCCGCTCGGCTAAACAGCGCCCCCTGCCTTACTGTGTGTTCACGGAGCCCCAGCTGGGCCGTATCGGGCTGAATGAGGACCAGGCCAAAGAACAGGGCGTGTCCTACCGCGTAGCCACCATGCCGGTGCGCACCATCGGGCGAGCCCGCGAAATAGGCCGCACAGAAGGCTTCTGGAAAGTACTGATCGGCGACGATGACCGGTTGCTGGGCGCGACGGTGCTGTGCGCCGAGGGCGGCGAAATCATGAGCATGTTTCAGTTGATGATGGCCGGCCGTCTGAAGTACCAGCAGATACAGGATATGGTGCTGGCCCATCCCTGCTGGGCCGAAGGGCTGAACAACGTATTTACGCAGCTGAAAAGGCCCTAATGAGTCGGAAATCCTATAATGCTACACACAACAGAAGCCTCCGCAACTTTCGTTCGGGGGCTTTTTCACGAAGCAGGCATTAGGACAGAAATAATGAAGTCATTTAAGAATTATTCCCTAATGAGCAGTCGTAATGTTTCAATAAGCTCTGCATGCAATGGACTTTCTAAACAGCGTCATTATTCCCTTAATCATTTTTTGACTTTCGCTGATTACCGAGTTGAAACACGATGCCCATACTTAGCATGGGCACCCCCGATAGGTTACGGTTAGCTTCGTAGATAGCCCATTTATCAGGTCCGTACTCGGGTTCTTTCTGTCGGCGTCCTTGCGGAACGGAGAATCCGCCCGCTATCTGCCAATGCCACCGCATAGTCTGTTGGCCTAATTTATGGCGGTAAAACCACAGGGCCTCATGATATAGCAAACGAGAAATAGGAATAGCGCCTGCTTCAGCCGGATAGAAGTAGTCGAGTGCATCGAAACGCACCTGACTAAGCCGATACACAAAGCCCGCATTGCTCTCTGTCGAATAGCACACGCCACTTACCTGACCATATAATTTGTGGTAGTGCGCGCGGTACAACGTGTTGCTGCCCAGAACATCCAGCGAGTTCTGGTTGCTTACAGCCCGACCATATCCCATCAGTCCATTGATCTGCCACTGCGGCCCCAATGCCCAATACGTCCCAAGCCCTACCTCACCCTGCAAGGTACCCAGCGGCTCCACAGTCTGTCCCCGGGGGCGCACAGCACCGGTTCCAGATAATAGCAGATGCGAAATAGGAGAATACACGGCACCAGCTTCCAGCCGTATGCTGTGCTGCAGGCTGGTGGTCAGTTCTACTTCTCCCGCTTTACGAATAGTGGAAATGGCAGGCTGCATAGGCGAATAGGCCACGCAACTGCTGAGAAAGGCAACTCCTGCCAATATCATTAATAGAATAGAACGAAGCATATCTGAGAAGATGAAAAACCTTTTTCAATCTACTTCTTCCCCCTTTCTGCTTACTAACCAAAAGTAGCGGGTATCTGACTTTACCAGGGGCGGTTATTACAGTTCTTCTGCCATAGATTCATGGTCCAGTACTTCAACTGGATTATCATTTTGCTACTGTATCAGACTTTAGGAAACTATAACGCGACCTCCATAAGCAAACAGATGGTTTGATCTGGCCAACAAGGCCACCACAAAAGAGCCCCCGCAACTTTCGTTACGGGGGCTCTTGTCACGAAACAGGTGTCTGCTTACTTAGCGTAGGCCACGGCGCGCATTTCGCGGATGACCGTGATTTTGATCTGGCCGGGGTACTGCATTTCCTTCTCAATCTTCTGGGAAATTTCGTAGCTCAGCTCCGAGGCGCGCTCGTCCGTCACGTTCTCAGCATCTACCATCACGCGCAGCTCGCGGCCGGCCTGAATGGCGAAGCACTGGTTCACGCCCTTGAAGCCGTTGGCGGTTTCTTCCAACTGCTTGAGGCGTTTGATGTAGCTTTCCATCATCTCGCGGCGGGCACCGGGGCGCGAGCCGCTGATGGCGTCGCAGGCCTGCACGAGCGGCGAAATCATGGCCGTCATTTCGATTTCGTCGTGGTGGGCGCCAATGGCGTTTACCACGTCGGGGTGCTCCTTGTACTTCTTGGCCATCTCCATGCCCAGAATGGCGTGGGGCAGTTCGGGTTCCTCGGTGCTCACCTTGCCGATGTCGTGGAGCAGGCCGGCACGCTTGGCTTTCTTCACATCCAAGCCCATTTCGGCGGCCATGGTGGCGCACAGGTTAGCCACTTCGCGCGAGTGCTGAAGCAGGTTCTGGCCGTAGCTGGAGCGGAAACGCATGCGTCCCACCATCTTAATCAGCTCGGGGTGCAGGCCGTGAATGCCGAGGTCGATAATGGTCTTCTCCCCGATTTCCACGATTTCCTCATCAATGTTCTTGCGGGTTTTGGCCACAATCTCCTCAATGCGGGCCGGGTGAATCCGACCGTCTTTCACCAGCAAGTGCAAGCTCAGGCGGGCCACCTCGCGGCGCACCGGGTCGAAGCCGGAGATAATAATAGCCTCCGGCGTGTCGTCCACGATGATTTCGACGCCGGTAGCGGCTTCCAGCGCCCGGATGTTGCGCCCCTCGCGGCCGATAATCTTGCCCTTTACATCGTCGGATTCGATGTTGAACACCGACACGCAGTTCTCAATAGCATGTTCAGCAGCGGTGCGCTGAATGGTTTCGAGCACGATTTTCTTGGCGTCCTTGGTAGCGGTGAGCTTGGACTGTGCTACCACGTCCTTGATGTAGGAAGAGGCCTGAATCTGGGCCTCGTTCTTGAGCGACTCTACCAGCTGCTCGCGGGCTTCGGCGGCGGTGAGGCCGGAAATGGTTTCCAGCTGCTGCTGCACATGCTGCTGCTGCTCGTTGAGCTCCTGTGTACGCTGCTCCAGCTCCGCTTCCACTTCCTGCTCGCGCTGCTCTAGCTTGGCCAGCTGGGTTTCGAGAGTAGCGCGACGCTTCTCTTCCTGGGCTTCCAGCTTTTCGCGCTGCTGCTGGGCCTGCGCTTCAATTTTTTCGCGGGTGGCATCCAACTCGGTTTCCTTGCGCTGAATCTGCTCCAGTTGGCGCTGGGTGGTCTGGGTGAGCTGCTTAATGCTCTGCTCCTGCTCTACTACGGCGGCGCGGCGCTCAGTCAGTTCTTGGTCGAGGGCCTGCTTCTGACGGCGGCTTTCCTGCTCCCACTCCTGCTTGAGGGTGCGGAACTTGTCTTTCGATTGTTGAATCCGCTCGTCGCGGGTGCGGGTGGCTTGCTGCTCGGCTTCGGCCAGCAGTTGTTGGGCGCGCGCTTTCGCGTCGGCCTCGTGGTCCTGCCGGGCCTTACCGGCCAGCAGGCGCCCCACCACGATGCCGACCACAAGGGCCAACACGGCGGCAAGAGCAATATAAACAGAGGTGGACATGGGCTATGGATTAGAGAAAGAAAGGAAATCCCATAACCCGGCAAAAGGCCAGATGCCAAACAACCCCGCCGCGCCGTTTGCGCCACCGGGGTTTCAAGCTCTGCTAACTACGCGGGTGCGTGCGTCTGGTATCTTCAGACGAGCACCACTCCCGATAACAGCTCGTCGAGGCGTGCGAGGCGCTCGGTCAGAACCGTGTCGGTACCATCTTTTTCCTTACTGACTTTCAGGCGGTCAGCCATCGTGGACAGGGCAATCATGGCCAGCAGATCCTGCTTGTCCTGAATGCCGTATTGCTCGCGAAATTCCTTGATCCGCTCGCCCAGCAGACGTCCGGCCATACGGAGTCGCTCCTCATCCTGAGGCTCAACGCGCATGGGGTAGTCCCGTTCGGCAATGCGGATTTTAATGGATAGTTCGCTCATGGGAGCAGTCGTGGGTGGGGTTCGGTGGTGATGGTTACTCCCTCAAATAGGCAAGGCACTTATCTATTTCGCGGATGTATTCGTTGAGGCGCAGTTTAAGCTCGTTGACATTGGCCGGTTCACCGGCTATGGTATTGACAAGTTTAGTGATATTCTCCTGATTGTGGAAATCCTTCAGCTGCCGCTCCCGGTCGCGCACGTCGGCCCGTAGTTGCTGAACTGTAGTTTGTGCATCGGCCAGCTCCTCGCGCAACTGCTGATAGGCAGTCACTAAGGTGTTCACCTGCCGCTCCAGGCGGTCTAGTTGAGCAAGTTGCTGAGAGGAGGCCATGCAGATAAAGAATTTTCAGGCAGGTAAGGTAAGTAGTAGCGCGAACTTTGCCATTCCCTTTTCGTGGCGCTATAGTTCAGGTTACCGAATCAATAGCCCAGCAATAGGTGAATTTGCCGGCTCGCGCTACTTGCTACCGCCGGATGACGGCGCCGGCCTGCTGCTCGAACTGCTGGATGAGGCGGTTCATCACCGAGTCGATGGCTTGGTCGGTTAGGGTTTGGGTGCTGTCCTGCAGGAAGAAGCTCACGGAGTAGGATTTTTTGTCGGCACCCAGGTTTTCGCCTTCGTACACGTCAAACACATTTACTTGCTGCAGGAGTTTCTTCTCGGTGCGGCGCGCAATCTGCTGCAACTGGTCGAAAGTCACCGTTTTGTCTACCACGAGGCTCAGGTCACGGCGTACTTCCGGGAACTTGGGTAGCTCGCGGGCCACGAGGCTGTTCTTGTACTTCTTCATCAACCAGTCCCAGTCCAGCTCGGCGTACCACACCGGCTGGCTCACGTCGAGCTTCTTCAGAATGGCGCCCGAAACGGCTCCAAGCTGCGCCACCGGCTGGTTCTGGGCCAGCAGCGTAAGGCCGCCCGCTAAATACGGGTGCTGCACCGGCTGCGAGGTGGCGGCAGGGAAGCCCAGCGAAGCCAGTACCTGCTGCACCGCGCCGGCCAGCTGGTGGTAGGTGCTTTTGTCGGACTTCTGCTGCCAGGTTTCGGCGGCGGTGTTGCCGGTCAGGTAGATGACGAGCTGATTCTTCTCGTCGTACTCACCGTTGGCTTTGCGGTGGTAGGTTTTGCCGAACTCATAAAGCTTCAGGTCGCGCTGGCGGCGGTTTACGTTGTGGCGTACTACTTCCAGGCCGCTGTGCAGCAAGGTGGGGCGCAGTACGTTCAGTTCGGCGCTGTTGAAGTTGAGCAGGCGCACCAGTGACTCGTCCGTTTCACCTTCCTTCTCGAAGTAGAGCGAGTTGGTGATGGAGTTGGTGATGATTTCGGAGAAGCCCTGCCCGCTGAGCAGCCGCGCCGTATTCTGGCGGATGATTTCCGGGTCAGGATTCGGGAAAGTAGCCAGGAACGAGGCGGAGTTATGAGGGCGCAGGGCCACATGGTTGTAGCCGTAGATGCGCAGAATTTCCTCAATCACATCGGCCTCGCGGGTCACGTCTACCTTGTGCGGCGGCACCGACAGAATCCACTCGGCGTGGCCGGCCTCATTAGTCAGTTCTTCGGCAATTAGGATATCGAGGTCCGTCAGGATCTGGCGAATCCGTTCGGGCGCAATGAACTGGCCCACCAGCTTCTCGACGCGGGGCAAGCGCAGCCGCACCGGGAAGTGCGCAATGTGCGTGGGGTACTCATCTACGATGGGGGCGGCTATGGTAGCGCCGGCCACTTCCTGTAGCAGCAGCGCCGCCCGCTTCAGGGCCACGGGCACCATGTACGGGTCGGTGCCCCGCTCGAAGCGGAAGGAGGCGTCGGTTTTGAGCTGGTGTACCTGGCCGGTTTTGCGCACGGTGGCCGGCTGGAAGTAGGCGCTTTCCAGAAATACGCGGGTAGTAGCTTCGTTCACGCCCGAGGTCTTGCCGCCGAATACGCCGGCCAGCGCCATTGGGGCACCATTAGCATCCGCAATAACCAGGTCCTCGGCACGCAGGGTACGCTCGGTGCCATCGAGGGTCGTGAACTTCTCTCCAGCTTCAGCACGCTTCACCCGAATGTGGCCGCCCGTAATTTGGTCGGCGTCGAAGGCGTGCAGAGGCTGGCCCAGTTCGTGCAGCACGAAGTTGGTAACATCCACTACGTTGTTGATGGGCGACAGACCGATGCTGCGCAGGCGGCGCTGCAGCCACTCCGGCGACGGACCTACCTGCACACCCGTTAGTAGCAGACCAGCATAACGTGGGTTGGCTTCGGCGTCTGCGATAGTCACCTTGATGTTCTGCGTGGCCTTGGCGGGCGCGTGGAACTGACTGATATCGGGCAGGTGGCAGGGCTGGCGGAGCAGGGCGCGCAGCTCGCGGGCCACGCCGAAGTGTGAAGCGGCGTCGGCGCGGTTCGGGGTCAGCCCGATTTCGAACACGGAATCGGAGCCCAGGCCGAAGTAGTTGGCGGCGGGCGTACCGTTGGGCAGGTCGGTGTCCAGCACCATGATGCCGGCGTGCGACTGGCCCAGCCCGATTTCATCCTCGGCGCAAATCATGCCCTCGGAGGCCGCGCCGCGAATCTTGGACTTCTTGATTTTGAATGGCTCGCCCTGCGCCGGGTAGAGCGTGGCACCTTCCAGAGCCACCACCACACGCTGGCCGGCATCTACGTTGGGGGCGCCGCACACAATCTGGCGGATGGTGCCGTCGCCTACGTCTACGGTTGTGATGCTGAGCTTATCGGCATCGGGGTGTTTCTCGCGAGTCAGGACGGTGCCAAGCACCACGCCGCGCAGGCCGCCAGGTATGCTTTCCAGCTCCTCAATGCCTTCTACTTCCAGCCCGGAGCCGGTCAGCAGCTTCCCGATTTCTTCGGCGGGTTTGTCGGTAGAAATAAGGGTACGGAGCCAGTCGTAGGATATTTTCATTACAGTTGTCGGTTGTCGGTTGCCCGTGTTCAGGCCTTGTGGGAGCCGATTGGCGGGGCAAAGGTACGGATTCGGGCGGGCGGCTTCACTGTATTGGCGGGCCGTTACTGGCTTTGGGGTGCTGAGTGGCTGCTACTCGTGAAATTCCTTCTCGCCGGCCTTGATTTCCACGGGCAGACGGTTGTCCTGCGGGGGTACCGGGCAGGCAAAGCCGTCGTTGTAGGCACAGTAGGGATTATACGCCGTGTTGAAATCGAGCACCAACTCGGTGTCGCCGGAAGCGGGCAGGGCCGCATCGAGGTAGCGGCCGCCGCCGTAGCTGCCGTGGCCGTTGGTGCGGTCGGTGAAAGGTACAAAAAGTGTGGAGTCCTGGCCGTTGGCTTTCAGAAATAGCGTCAGCTTATACTCCTGCTTATTGAGGATGAAGGAGGCGCGGCCCCACCGCAGGTACTTCTCGGCTTTGCCATCGGTGAGGGGCACTTCTACGGTGTCGCGCTGCGGAAAGGCTTCCAGCTGCGCTTCAAAGCGGTAGGCGTTGTCGGGGGCGTAGTACTTCAGGCTGTCGAAGGTATTGCGCTGCTCCTGGCTGAGCGGGGAGCCCTGCACACGGCGGAAACTGTCGTTTTTATCCTGCCGGGCTTTGCGCAGGCGGGCTAAGTACTGGTCGTTGTTGAAGACAATGTCCTGTAGAAAGTAGCCGAACACAAGCAATAGGCCCAGGCCAATCAGCAGTTTGGGATTGATACGCATAGGCGTAAAGGTAGCTTCGCAGCCCGCTTTTCGCTTCTATCCGTCCGTCAGGCTTTCGCTAGAGCATGCCTTCGTCGGCAAAGCTGTAGTAACCAGAATCGGTGTAGATGAGGTGGTCGAGAATGGGCAGGTCGAGGAACTGGCCCGCTTCCTTGAGCTTGCGGGTGAGGGCAATGTCAGCGGCGCTGGGGTTGCGGTTGCCGCTGGGATGGTTGTGGACGAGGATGACCGACGAGGCCAGTTGCTCCAGCGCCTCCTTAAAAATCAGCTTGGGGTCGGCGACGGTGCCCGCCACGCCGCCCCGGCTGATGCTGATGGTGCGCATCACCACATTAGCACGGTTGAGCAGTACCACCCAAAATTCTTCGTGCGGCAAGTCCTGCAGGTGGGGCTGCACCACGCGGTAGATGTCGCGGGAGTTAGTGATGGTAGTGCGGGCCGGCGCATCGGCCTCTTTGCGGCGGCGGCCCAGCTCCAGGGCGGCCACAATGGTTATGGCTTTGGCCTCGCCGATGCCTTTCTGGCGCATCAGCTCTTTCAGCGAGAAGCGGGCTAGCGCATTGAGGTCGTTGTTGGCAGCATTCAGCACCAGCTTGGCTACATCCACAGCCGAGAGTTTGGCGGTGCCGGAACCCAGCAGAATGGCCAGCAGCTCGGCGTCGGAAAGGGCGGCGCGGCCTTTCTGCATCAGCTTTTCGCGGGGTCGGTCTTCCTCGGCCCAGCTTTTGATGCCAAAGGAAGCAGGCGTTTCATACGGGGCCGGTATAGGGCCAGCGGGTATATTTTCGGTCAGATTGTCAAACTCTTGCATAGGGCACCGTTGTTGTAGCGCCCGGAAAATAAAGCAAAAACCTCGTTTCCCCGTCTACTCCACTGCACCTGCCCGGTGAACCAATTCCGGCTGGCCGAGTTTCTACCCCCGATATGTTTCGTTCTCTTTCTGGTATTCTGTTTCTGCTGCTGTTTCTGGCCGCCGAATGGTACGGCTTCCAGGCCATCCGTACGGCGCTGCACAGCGCTTCTCCCGTCACGCGCAAAACCGCCGATTTTTTCTATTGGCTCATTACGGTGCTGCTCTGGGGCATTGCCATTTGGGCTATGGCTACCCGGGCGCAGGGCCACGCGCCCTACAAAGCGTACCTAACCAGTATATTGCTGGGGCTGCTGGTAGCCAAACTGGTCGTGCTGCTGTTCCTGTTCCCCGAAGACCTAGTGCGTGGCGTCCGCTGGCTGGTTCAGCGCTTTTCCGGCCAGCCGGCCAACTCGTCGGGCACGGCTATTTCGCGTAGCGAGTTCCTGAGCAAAGCCGCGCTGCTTACCGCTGCCGTGCCATTTGTGGCGCTAGCATGGGGAATGCTGAAAGGTGCCACCGACTACCGCGTGAAGCGCGTGACCCTGCGCTTTCCCAACCTGCCCGCCTCGTTTGATGGATTCAAACTGTTGCAGATTTCGGACCTCCACACTGGCAGCTTCGCCAGCAAAGAGCCTTTGCAGCGTGCGGTGGCGCTTATCAATCAGCAAAACGCCGACCTCGTGGTGATGACCGGCGACTTGGTCAACAACATTGCCACGGAGGTAGAAGACCACATCGAGACGCTGGCCCAAATCCAGAGCAAGGTGCAGAAGCTGTCTATTCTGGGCAACCACGACTACGCCGACTATGTGGACTGGACCGAGCAGGGCGGCGCGGCGGCCAAAACTGCCAACTTGGACCGGCTCAAGCAGAATCACGCCAAAATAGGCTGGAAATTGCTTCTTGATGAGGCACACCACTTGGAGCGCGACGGCGAGAAAATTGTCATTCTGGGCATTCAGAACTGGGGCGCGGCCATGCGCTTCCCTAAGTACGGCGACCTGGCCAAGGCCCATGCCGCCGCCGATCCGTCAGTGCCCTTCAAGATCCTGCTTTCGCACGACCCCTCTCACTGGGATGCGCAGGTCCGCCCTGAGTTTCCGGATGTGGACCTGACGCTTTCCGGCCATACGCACGGCATGCAGTTCGGTGTGAATCTGCCCTTCTTCAAGTGGAGCCCGGTGCAGTACGTGTATAAGCAGTGGGCCGGGCTGTATCAGCAAGGCAAGCAGTACCTGTACGTGAATACCGGGCTCGGCTATATCGGCTACCCAGGCCGTGTGGGGTTCCTGCCCGAAATTACCGTGTTTGAGTTGCGCCGGGCTTAGTTGATCCTGCCGGATACATCTCGAAAGCAGAGCCGCCGCAGTAACCTGTGGCGGCTTTTTCGTTTGTGTTTTTTCCGTTTGGTAACCGCTAAGGAAGCTGTACCGTATACGCGCCATTAGGATTTTCCTACCCTACTCTCTCCTTTTCCACAACCTCTCTAGTCATGAAAAAGACCCTGTTCCTTCTGTCGGCAGTTGCCTCCCTCTCTCTGGCATCCTGCTCCGACAACAAAACCACCGATACGGCCACAACCACTTCGGGTGATGGCATGACAACTACCACGACTACGACCACCACCACGGCGTATTCGGATGAGGCTATTCAGCAGCGCGCCGACCGGATTGCAGCTGCTATGGCCGCAAAAATGAAGTTTGACGACGCTACCCGTGAGAAGGTACGCACGGTGTACATCAACCGCGGCAAGCGCCTGGGCGAGCTGCAAACCCAGTATGCCACCGATACCACCGGTATGGCTGCGGCCATGCGGACGGCCTATTCTGATGCCGACATGGAGCTGAAAACCGTCTTCACAGACCCCACGCAGTATTCGGCCTACGAGTCGAGCCGCACGGAATACATGGATGACATGTACATGGACGACGCTTCGATGCAGGCCAACTCGACGGACATGAGCACGACGACCACTGAAACGTCGGGCACTGCCGCCGGTACTGCTACGGAAGTCAGCAAGATGAAAGTAAAAGCCGACGGCGACGTAAAAATCAAAGACGTGGACGGCAACAAAATGAAGATGGACGGCGACGATGGCACCGTGAAAGCCAAAACCGCCGACGGTGACAAAGTAAAAGCCGAGTAGTCTTCTGCTGTATTTAGCAAAGCGAAATAGGCTGCTTACCCGAAATCCACACCATTCGTCGGTATGAATTTTTAGTTGGCCGATTATTGTTTCTCTTTTCCCGGAAAAGCCCGAACCTGCAACGGTCCGGGCTTTTTTTGGCTCTGTTGTTGGCTACCTTGCCGGTTGCTGGCGTTATTTCTGGTTGATGAGCTATCTGAATTTACTTTTTGGCGCTGTGTCGCACCTGCTCCGGCCTTTGGTCAGCAGCGTGAGGTTCTTGGCTGGTTTCGTGCTGCTACTCCTGTTTTCTGGTACAGCCCGCGCCCAAGTGCGCGTGTCGGGCTCGGTGCTGGAAGCCGGCACAGGCCGCTCGATTCCGGGGGCCGCCGTCATTGTGCAGGGTACAGGCCGGGGTACCGTCGCCGACCCCGAAGGCGACTTTCGCATTGATGTAGGCAACCGCGACACGCTGGTTTTTCGGGCCGTAGGCTTCAAGACGCGTCGCGTGCCGATGGGCAATACCGGTCTTTCGCAGCTGGTTATTCAGGTGGCTATGATGCGCGACAGTGTGATGCTGGGCGAAGTGCGCGTAACGGAAGGCCGCCCCGACAGGGCCGCCATCAACCGGGCGCTGCGCAATATCAAGAGGCCCAGCACCGCGCCTGCCAGCGCCGTGAAGCGCCCCCCGGCTCCCCGGCCCCTGTTCCCCGTCGACTCGATTGCGCCGCGAGCAGTAGTGCCTACTCTGGCCAGCCCCGTCAGTCTGATTTATGAGCAATTCTCACGGGCCGGCAAGGAGCGCCGCAAAATGGAGGAAATCCAAGCTCAGGAAGCCGCCGAAAAGGCCCAGAAGGCACGTTTGAAATACAACAAGAACTTCAAGGACAACCGTGGCTACGAAGAGTAGCTGGTGAGGTGGTAACGTAGCTGGATAAAGAAAATCATGCTGAGCATGATGCTGTTCTTTACCAACCCACCACCCGACCAACTCGTAAGCCCGAAGATGAAAATCGGGTATCCTTGTATCAATCAGTCACTCGACTGCACTTCCTCGACTACATTCCGGCTGGCTTCCTACTCCGATGAGCGGGTAGAGCAGACCGTGGCAGCCAATCTGGCGTGTCTGCAGCGCATTCTGGAGTATAATGTGGCGCATGGACTGCTGTTCTTTCGTATCAGTTCCGGCATTGTGCCGTTTGGCTCTCACCCCGTCAACACCTTTCCCTGGCAGAGCCGCTTCGCACCAGAGTTCCGGGCCATTGGCGACTATATAAAGGCCCACAACATGCGGGTGTCGTTGCACCCCGACCAGTTTGTGGTGCTCAACTCGCCCAGCGCTGATATTGTGCAGCGCAGCATTTCCGAGCTGGTGTATCAGGGGTCGATGCTGGACTTGATGGGTCTCGACAACACGGCCAAACTACAGATCCATCTGGGCGGCCTCTACGGCGACCGGGACGCGGCTATTGAGCGGTTTATCGCCACATTTCATACCCTCCCAGCAGCAGTGCAGGTGCGGTTGGTAGTCGAAAACGACGACCGGCTGTTTAGCCTACAGGACTGCTTGCGGCTGCACGCAGCTACCGGCACCCCCATTCTCTTCGACAACTTCCATCATGAGTGCCTCAACCATGGCGAGCCGATGGCTGAAGCGCTACGCTTAGCGGCGGCTACCTGGCATCCTACGCGGGACGGCGTGATGATGATGGACTACAGCTCTCAGTCGCCGGGGGAGCGGAAAGGCAAGCACGTAAGCTCCATTCAGGAAGACCTGTTTCGTGGCTTCCTGCACGAGTTGGGTAGCTTAGACGCCGATATCATGCTGGAAATTAAAGACAAGGAAGCCAGTGCCCACCGGGCCTGCGGTATTCTGCGCGGCCTGTCGCTGGTGCCGCCCGCACCGGCTGGCTACACGGCTCCTACCTTCCCTCATACTCCTACAGATTCTGCTGCTCTGGCCCCACGCAAAGCCCGCACGCCGAAGAAGCCGGTAGCTGAACGGTAACCTTCGGGTGTATTCAGCTGTTTTTCCGTTTTTATCCTCTCTTTTTTCTACTTCCTATGACCACCGACCTGCTCAATGCTACGCTTCATTCTTTGCAAAACGGCCTCACGAGTATTCCGCTCAGCGCGGCCATGGACAATACCGAAACCTGGCAGCAGCAACTGCTGCACAGCGGCGAACCTGCGCTACAGGACATCGGCCGGGAAATCGGCAATCTGCAGTCGTTGCTGAGCAGCGGTTCGCTTAATGCCGAGCTCATCGGCCGCTCACTGAATATGCTGGGCTCCCAAACAATTCAGGCCGCTGCCCACGCTGATACACCTCTGCAAGCCAATCTGCGGGCTCTCGGCGACGTGCTGCTCCAGGCTGGTGCCAAGCTGGAGGAGCAGCCAGCAGGCTAAAAAAGGATGTTTACCAGACATAGCAACGCCCACCCTGTGACCAGGGTGGGCGTTGCTATGTCTGGTTTTTTTAAGCGTATTAGCGCTGAGTCGGAACGGTGCTTTGCGGAGTAGTGCGGCGCGGCGTAGTACTCCGGGGCGCGGTGGGTGTGGTGGCCCGGCGTGCCGGTGCATTTGGCTGCACGGTGGTGCGGCGCTCCATTGTGCGCTCTTCAATCGTGGCAGGGCGCTGCAGCGAGGGCTGGTCTACGGTAGTACCAGTGCCCACCCCAGTACTGATCTGGGTTGGACTGTTGCCCAGACCAACCTGCGTGGGACTGGTAGTGGTAGGAGTGCGCTGGTCCAGCGTGCCTGGGTTAGATGGCGCTGCCGGCGGAACCGTAGTTTGATTCTGGCTACCGCCCCGTTGTGGTGAGGTGGGTGTCATCTGAGCCTGCGCTGTAGAAGCGAATAGAATGGCGGCAAAAAGCAAAGTCGTTTTCATGATGCGTCTGATATGGAGTAACGGATGCTGGTATAGCTCCTATCCCACTCCATACGACCAAACTGCAGGCACCGCCTGAAAAGAAGAATCTTATTACAGTATAAAATTTTGATATTCAATGCGGTGCATATATTTACTCATAGCAAAACCAGCAGATTAGGAAGCTACCAACGCTGGCTGTACGCAGCTGGAAAAGAATAAAAAAGCCCCTCTGCACAGAGGGGCTCCGAGGAGTAAGACCAAACGTTTCAAGATGTCAGACAGCCTGGCTATTAAGCTTATACTGCCTCGTTTGGAGCCGTCATCTGCTCAGCCTGGTACCGTGCCAGCAACGACGGGCTAACTACTACCACGGTAGCATAGCCCTTAGGCATTTCGTTGTAGAGCAAGCGCAGTTGAGCGTTTTCCCAACGTTGACCTGTAGCAGCGGAGCCAGGACCGTAGCTCCGGGTCAGGAGTGCCTGAATCCCGCGGCAGTTTGCCTCACCCAGCACACGCACCTCAATGCAGCATAGCTGGTCTTTGTAGAAACCGTAGCTGATGCCCGTTACGCGGTAGCCACCCAATGTAAGGGGCTCTCCGGGGCGGGTGTAGTAGCTGATGGAAGTTGGGGCACCAAGCCGTTGCTCAGGCACTAGCCGTCGGAAACTCTGCCGGGGCATACCCAGCCAAGTGGTGCGCAATTCTGCCGCCAGTTTCTGCGAACGGAAAGTGGTTTCGCGCTGTCCTGTGCTGCTCGCTGGTTGTATGGCCCAGGCGTTCAGGGTAGAAAGCAGCAAAAGCAGGAAGGTCAGCCCGTGTTTCATAGCTGCAGCAAGATAGCAAAAGACACGGCTAAATGCCTGATAGCTCGCCTGATTAATTCTACAAGAACAAAATTTCAGTAGGTGGTTCTGCTTCCTTTCGCTCTGTGCCGGCCTAGTGTCACAGCCTTTTTAGCGTTGACCCACACTGCCTTTTGCTTCGGTGGCTTTCGGTGCAGCAGGTCCCGAGGTACTTGCCGGTGGCCCCAGGTAGCTGGGTTTCAGTCCGCCAAAATCAACTACCAGCTTTTCGAGCACCACGCCAGGATCTACGCGCCAAAATTTCAGCACGTGCTTACCCGGTTTGGCCAGTGTATGGGTCGAAGTCTTGAGAATGATGTTTTCGGCCACGGCCTTTTCCCAGGGCTTGTTGCCGTTATCGGCCACCATACCGGTATGCAGGTTGATAATCTGCGGCGCTTCCTCATCGAATGATACGGCATAGCGCAGGCCCTGGCTACCGTTAAAATCCAAGGTAGGAGCCAGATATGCCTGCACCGTTACGGGGCCGGCCTGAGCCAGCGTGAGCTGATATTCCAGGTGCGGACTGGTGCCGCCCGGAACGGCTGTTGGGGCCGCCGTAACCGGAAACGTGGTGACAGCTCCCGCTGTGCGGCCCAGATCAGGCAGGCGCTGCCAGATGATGGAGCCGGCATTCACGGCGTGCGTATACTGCTCGGCGTCAAGTGAAATAAACTGGCTGCCGTAGTCCGCTGCCCGAATCGTCGGCTCCGCAAGCTTTGTGATTTTATTGGCAGGCAGGTTCACTACATCCGGCATCTTATCTACGGGCGGCTGCTGCCAATTGGTATAGCCAATATGGGTCTGATCCATCATGTGGTGCCATTTGCCATTGGCTACGGCGTGGTAGCGGCGCGTAATTTCCGCGTCTTTGGCAAACAGCGCCTTGGCTTGCTCGGCCAGCGAATTGGTAGTGGAATACCCTTCTTTGGCGGCCTGCCGGTTGCGGGCCACTGTGTAGTACAGTTCGTTCAGGTTGGCGCAGGCCTGCACCGGGTGGAGCACTAGTTGGTAGTAGGCGTCACGGTACTGGGCGGGCAGTTGCGGGCTAATGGCCTCGGCTTGGGCTAACAGGCGTTGGTAGTCGTTCACGACGGTGGCCCACTCGCCGGTAGCCAAGCTGTAGGTATCGGCATCGAGCAACTCAGGTTTGCGACGGGCGTTGTACTTAGCGTATTTGGCCAGAATGTCGGCAATGCCAGTGTCGTGCTTTGGGCCGAACTGCCGGGCTGCCCACTGCCGCGAATAGTCGTCAACTTGGTCGGCGCTAATTCGGTCAGGATTCCAGGCGTAGTCCAGGAAGAAACTGATGGGAAATTCCATGGGCTTCAGGTCGCCCACGTTCACAATCCATATTTGGTTGGCGCCGTACTCGTAAGCCAAGTGCATCTGCTCCCAAATGCGCGGCAGCGGGTTCGTGTTGAGCCACTTGTAATTGCGCGGTCCACCCACATAGTCGAAGTGGTAGTAGATGCCATAGCCGCCGGCGCGGGGCTTGTCCCCTACCTTGGGCAGTTTGCGAATGTTGCCCCAGTTATCATCGCACAAGAGCAGCGTCACGTCGTCGGGCACGCGCATACCTTGGTCGTAGTAGTCCTGCACTTCTTTGTAGAGCGCCCAGAGTTGGGGCGTCTGGTCAGCGGGTTTGCCGGTTTCCTCGGCAATGATGTTGCGCTGGTCAGCCACGATTTTTTCCAGCAGGGCAATATTGCTTTCCTGGCTCATGGGCTCGTCGCCGTCGCCGCGCATTCCTACTGTTACAATATTTTCGCGGGTGCCCATGCGCTTAATGCCGCCTCGCCAGAACTCCTGCAGAGTGGCCGCGTTGGTCTGGTAGTTCCAAGCACCCTTGCCCGCGTGCTTCCACTCCTCATGGGCCCGTGTGAGCGGCTCGTGGTGAGAAGTGCCCATCACAATGCCGTATTCATCGGCCAGCACCGGGCTCTGCGGGTCATCCACGTTGAACATGTTGCCCCACATAGCGGGCCACAGATAGTTGCCTTTAAGGCGCAGTATCAGCTCGAACATGTGCACGTACATCTTCGAGTTGACGCCCCCAAACTTCTCCTTCGACCAGTTCTGCAGCGCCGGGGCTTCGTCGTTGATGAAAATACCCCGGTATTTCACCTTGGGCGTGCCCAGCGAGTGGGGGCCGGGCGCTACGTACAGCGCCGCTTGCGACTTGGCCGGCACATCGGCCCACCAGTACCACGGCGACACCCCGATTTGCTGCGACAAGTCGTAGATGCCGTAAATGGTGCCGCGCTTGTCACTGCCCGCAATTACCAGGGCCCGCTCTACGCCCGGCAGCGGCTTTTCTACCACCTGCAGCACGAAGGTTTCCCACTGCCCCGCCACCTGCGACACGTCCAGCTTCTTGGCTTTTACCAGCCCATCAATCAGCGGACTTTTGCCAATGGTGCCAATCAGCACGACTTCCTTACCACTGGGTGCTTTATCCGTCGTGAAAGTAGGTGTGAGCTTGGTGACGCGGTTGATGTCGGCCTGCAAATCCCGGGCAGCGCGCAGCACCCCCGGCCAGTCGGAGCTGCTGGCGTAGAGACTGGCCGTTTTGCCCGAAGCCACCAGCGGAAAGCCATTTTCACCTTTTTCTGAGGAAACATACACGTCTTCCAGTAGTACCGCTTTGGTTGTTTGGGCCCGGGCTACGGAAATCGAAAACAGCAATACCAGAGCTAGCCAGCCTAGATAAGAGCGGCACGCAGCTTGGTAGCCGGATTGAGTGGAAGGCGGAATTTTCATCTAAAATCGGGTAGAAAAGGAGCGGCTGTATTCTGTCTGTCATCCTGAGCCCTAGAAGGGCCTTCTGCCGGTTGAACGACTCGTGCCAGTGTGACAGAATCCTTCCCAGGCTCAGGATGACAGATGTCTTCTTATCAGATGTCTAAAACTTTACTACTTCCCAGAAGGCCTTTTTCGGCTTTTGGTTCTGATCAAACAGCAGCGGGTAGTTTTTGCGGCCGGCCACGGGGTAGGTGTCCAGCCACGTGTATTTGTCGGAGATGTTCCAGAACGTGACGCCGGTCAGCACTTTTTTATAATCGCGGAACACGCGGAAGAACATCTTATACTGCTCGGCCTGCTGCTGCTCCAGCGCGGGCGTGTACGCGTCCGACTCACCGGGGCGCTTCTCGCGGCGTTCTTTTTCCCAGGGATAAATCGAGACGTCAAGCTCAGTAATCTGCACCTTTAGCCCTAGCGACGCATACTGTTCAATAGCCTTGCGCAGCTCAGCCTCCGTAGGTTCCTGCAACGACCAGTGCCCCTGCAACCCTACCGCGTCGATTGGAACGTTGGCGTCCTTGAGCTTCTTGAGCAGCCGGTATACTCGCTCCCGCTTCTCGGGCCGCTCAGTGTTGTAATCGTTGTAGAACAGCACGGCTTTGGGGTCGGCCTCGTGGGCATACTCAAAGGCTTTGGCAATGAACTCCTCACCGCAGATCTGGTACCACTCCGAGTTGCGCAGAAACTCTTGGGGGTTGTCGGAAATAGCCTCATTCACCACGTCCCAGGCGTAAATCTTGCCCTTGTAGCGCTTCACGACGGTGAAAATATGGTCGTGCAGGCGCTTAAGCAGTACTTCTTTGCTCACTGGCTTGCCGGTAGCATCCTTGAAAAGCCACTTGGGCGTCTGCTCGTGCCACAGCAGGTTGTGGCCGCGCACCTGCAGCTTGTTGTCCTGAGCAAACTGCACAATTGCGTCGGCGGCGCGCCACTCGTAGCGGTTTTCCTCCGGATGAATCGGCCCCATTTTCATGGCGTTTTCCGGCGTGATGCTGTTGAACTGCGCCTTAATCAGCGCCCCTTCCGCTCCCTTTAGCCCCGCCGGCGACACAGCCACGCCCACCGGAAAATAATCCTTGTAGTAATCCTTAAGCCCTTTTTCAGGTGCTTTTTGCTGGCTGCTGATAATCGTAAGGCTGATGAGCAACAGGCCGGCAGCGGTAAGTTTGCGGAAGGTTGAGGTAGGTTTCATAGGGCTGCTTTTTAATAATCTTGGCCGTCTTGCTGAGCGAAGGCGAAGCATCTCTATAGCATTGGTAAACATTGGCCTTGCAACGCAGCGGAAGAGATGCTTCGCCTTCGCTCAGCAAGACAGTTACTATGGCACGCGAGATGTCTCCCGCTGGTCGACATGACGTTCTATTGTATTCCTGCTGCTACTTCAGCGCCAACACCAACACCGACTGCGGCGGCAACTCAACAGCTAGGTTGGCACCCCGCTTTTTGGCGTCTTTGAAGTCGGCCAGCTTCACCTTATTCGGGTTGTCGAAGGTGTTGTAGTCGTTGACGTTGGCTGAGGTCAGAATGCGGCCCGACACCGTTTTCCAATTCACGCCGGGCAGGGCGGCTGCCAGCTGCAGGGGCTTTTTCGTATCGAGGTTCACGAGGGAAATGTGCACCGCGCCGTTAGCATCTTTCGAAGCCGAGGCATTGAGAGCCGGCAGCTTCTGGCCGTTCAGCACGTACTCGGGACTGGTGAACTGCAACGGTACGAACTGCGCGTCCTGGTGCACCTGGTACAGGTCGAAGACGTGGTAGGTGGGCGTGAGTAGCATCCGTTCCTTGTCGGTGAGTACCAAGGCCTGTAGCACGTTCACGGCCTGGGCCAGGTTAGCTCCGCGCACCCGGTCGCAGTGGTTATTGAAAATATTGAGTGTGGTTCCGGCTACCAGCGCGTCGCGCAGAGAGTTTTGCTGGTACAGGAAACCAGGGTTGGTGCCGGGCTCCACATCAGTCCACACGCCCCATTCATCCACAAGCAGCGCCACCTTCTTGTCCTTGTCGTACTGGTCCATGATGGCCGCGTGTTTGGTTACCACAGCTTCCATTTTCAGGCAGTTCTTCATTGTGCTGAAGTACTCCTGCTCGTTAAATCCGGTAGCTTTGCCCTTGCTACCGGTCCAGTTGCCGGTGGGCAGCGTGTACTGGTGCAGCGTCAGGCCCCACATCTGGTCGAGCGGAATGTTCCTCATGCACGTCTCCGTCCAGTTGGCATCGTCGCCGTTGGCTCCGCTCACAATCCGCTTTAGCTTGGGGCTCCCGGGGTAGTTGTGGGCAAAGGTTGCGTAGCGCTTGTACACGTCGGTGTAGTAGTCCACGGTCATGTTGCCGCCGCAGCCCCAGCTTTCGTTGCCGATGCCCCACATCATCACGCCATAGGGTTCAGGGTGGCCGTTCTGCCCGCGCTGCCGGGTGAGCGGCGTATCGGCGTTGGAGTTCAGATACTCCATCCAATTGGCCATTTCCTGCACTGTGCCGCTGCCGACATTGGCCGCTAGGTACGGCTCGGCACCAATCAGCTTGCAGAGCTCCAGGAATTCATGCGTACCGAAGGAGTTGTCCTCCACGGCGTCGCCCCACCAGGTATTAATGGTCTGGGGGCGTTGCGCGGTAGGCCCTACTCCATCGCGCCAGTGGTAGGCATCGGCGTAGCAGCCGCCGGGCCAGCGTAGGTTGGCCACTTTGATGTTGCGCAGCGCCTCCACAATGTCCATTCGGATGCGTCCTTGTTTTGGCACGTTCAACCCCTGGTCAACCCAGAATCCGTCGTAAACGCAACGCCCCAGGTGCTCAGCGAAATGCCCGTAGATATGCTTGCTGATTCGCAGGGTTGGGTCGGTAGGTGGCTGCACGGTCAGGCGTACGGTTTGGGCCAAGGCCGGTAAAGCCAGCATCAAGCTCAGCCCGGTAGCTACTGCCATCGAGCCGCGCAACCGGCTCCGCACATAGGTTTTCAGACGATGAGCAGCATTCGGAGATGCAAACATAGAAGCGGAAAAACGCTGAAATCGGCCCCAATCGGAAGCTCGATGCTTTGCTGCAGTTGAAAACGACCCCGGCCAGCCTTCCCCCAGGTTCCCACTCCTTTTGTCAGGCCGGCCGGTTTCGTTTGTACTTTTTGCTTAGTTCTGCTTGTGCCATGTGAGGCAGCCTGCAGGCCATATATCAGGGCGCTGCCACCGGCGCAGCAGCCTGAAACGGCGAAGCTGGCAGCCCGTCTTTGTTGTAGAGGTTGGCACCCTGCGGATTGTCGGCCCAGGCGTAGCGGACTGCCACGGGTGTCGCCACCGCATCGTTCCAGACGACCACCGTGTTGCCTTCAATCCGGGCCTGCGCCCAGACGTACTTTTTATCCGGGCCGGCCACGGCAAACTGGGCCAGCGGGCCGCCTTTGGCTACCAGGCCGCCGCCTACATCCGCAAACTGCAGCACTACCTTATTTCCTTTCACTTGCGTCGCCTGCAGCAAAGGACCAGAGGCAACCAGTTTCTTTTCACCGTAGGCCAGTTTTCGGGCAGCCAAGGCCAGACGCTGCCCCACTGTTTGCTTGTCTAGTGGGTGAATGTCGTTCCATTCGCCCACGTCAGTAGCTACAGCCATGGCAGTGTTGGGCACGGCGAGGGTCTGGCGCTGGGCTTCGCGCAGGGCGGCCCAGTTGCTTTCCGTGGGCTGATTTTTGGTGGGCATGTAATTAGCGAGCTGCACGTACAGAAACGGCAAGTCGGGCCGCTGCCAGTGCTGCCGCCAGTCCGTAATCATGGTAGAAAAGAGCTGGCGGTATTCCTCTGGTTTCTTGGTGTTCGACTCGCCCTGGTACCAGATAACGCCCTTCACGGCATAGGGCAGCAGCGGCGAAACCATGCCGTTGAACAAGCCGCCGGGCTCGTAATTGAAGAACGTAGGCGGTGCCAGCGGCTCGGCTTTCGCGCCAAGCTGGTACTGCCACTTGCCGCTCAGGGCAAGAGTCTGCTGGCCGGCGCGCAGCACGTATTGCTTGTCGGGCACGAAGCCGCCCCGGCCGGTGCTGTTGATGACGCGCACCACCAGCACGTTTTTGCCGGTTTTGAGGGTTCCGGCCGGCAGCTCATACTTGCGCGGCGGATACTGATACGAAGTCGTGCCCACGAATTTGCCGTTCAGATACACCGAGTCGGCGTCTACGATGGCGCCCAGGTCCAGCCGGGCCGGCTGCCCTGCCATACTGGCCGGCACGTCCAGCTCCCGCCGAAACCACACCACGCCATTCACGGGGCCCAGCCCCTGGTCGGCCCAGTAGCCGGGCACGGTCATGGTTTTCCAATCGGTGGCCTTATACTCCGCTGTCGACCAGGGCGTCTGGCCTTTGGCGTAGCCCTGGTCCTGGCGGCGTAGCTGCGCGTGCCAGGCAGCGGCGCGCTGCTGATCTTGCTGTTTCACCTGCGCCACGTAGGCGCTGTCGCGCACCTGCGCGGCCCGCTGCTGATACGCCGGGAAGGATTTCAGCCCCTCAGGACTCAGCCAAGCTTCGGCCGGCGAGCCGCCCACCGCAATCCGAATCAGCCCGATAGGCACCTTATAGGTGGCGTACAGATCCTTCGCGAAAAAGTAGCCCACCGCTGAAAACTGCAGCACGCTTTGCGGCGTGGCAGCCGTCCAGCGGCCCCCGGGCAACTCGGCCTGCGGGCCTTTGAACACGTAGGTGGTAGGCGCATCAAACTGCCGGATATGGGGGTTGGCGGCTCCGGCAATAACCTCCGGATACTTGTCCTTCACCCGCGCCATCGGCAGCTCCATGTTCGACTGCCCCGAGCATACCCACACGTCCCCGAACAACACGCCCTTCACCTCCAGTCGGTTGCTGGCCGCGAAAGCTAACGTGTAGGGCCCGCCGGCCGGCTGGGCCGGCAGCGTCAGAGCCCATTTGCCATCTGGGCCGGCAGTGGCCGTGTAGGTCTTGCCCCGAAACGCCAGAGCTACCTTCTCCCCTTTTGCGGCCCAGCCCCACAGTGTCCCCTCCGTGTCGCGCTGCAGCACCATTCCGTCGCTGATCAGTCGTGGCAACCGGACCTGTGCTTCGGCCGCGGGGCTGAGCAGTACGGTTGCGACGAGCAGGATTTTCGGAAGCAGGTTCATGGGGCGGTGAATGAGAATGGGCGGAAGAGCAACGCACCGGAAGTGGAAGCCGTAGCTTCTGTATGGAAACCACGGCTTCTCTTCCGGCACAAATTAGTAGCCTTGGTTTTGCGTGATTTTGCTGCTGGTGCGGTCAATATCCTGCTGTGGAATGGGCCGCAGCACGTGGTAAGGCTGAATGTTGGCCGCCGCATCGGAGCCGTAGGTACCGCTGATGCCGTTCAGGGGCACGGTTTTGTTTACGGTAGCGGGCACGCGGGTTACGGGGTTGGTTTTTACCCGCTCAATGAGCTTGCCGGTCCGGGTCAGGTCCATCCAGCGCATCACCTCGCCGCCCAGCTCGCGCGTGCGCTCATCCAGAATGAAGTCGATATTGAGCTGGCTGGCCGTGATACGCATCTGAGCTTCTTTGCCCGGCGCCGCAGCGCGCACCCGCACCACGTTCATGAAGTCCACGGCCTTGGTCATGTTGCCCAAGTACATGTTGGCTTCTGAGGCAATCAGGTAGGTTTCGGCCAGGCGGTACACGATGAAGGGCCGCACCGACGGCGCATTGGTGCTGGCGCGGCGCACGTCGTCGTACTTGTTCATGACGGGGTAGTATTCGCGGGTGTGCTGGCTAGGCAGAATCACGCGGTACGGCACGGGGCGGCGGTTGGCAATACGCGCCAGCACAGCGGCCGGCAGCTCGTAGCTCGGGTACCAGAGCGAGGTGTCGCCGATGACGGCGGCGGTGCTGCCGCTGGCGGTACCCGGCGAGTTTACGTACCACGTGGTAGTAAACCACTTGTTGTAGCGCGCGTCGGTGGTGCGCAAGGTGGGGCCGGCTTCGCCGGGCATGTTGTAGGTGTTGAGCAAGTACGGCGTGGGCACAAAACGGGCAAATGGACGGCCGTTTTTCAGGTCCCGGATCATGTTGGGCACGCCCTGTTCGTAGCGGCTGCGGTAGAAGAAGCTCGAAGCGTTGCCGCCGTTGAAGTAATTCTGCTCGCTGGTCTGCGTGAAAGTAGCATCGGTGCTGTACTGCACGTTCATCAGCACTTCAGGGCCGTTTTCGTTCTGGTCGGCGAATACGCGGGCCGGATCGGCTTCCAGGTTTTTGCCGTAGCGCGTTCGGTTGCTGATCAGCTCCTCAGCATACTGCGCGGCCTTGGCATAGTCGTCGGCCTGCTTGGCCGTGGACGTAGCGCGGGTCAGGTACACTTTGGCCAGAATGTGCAGCACCGTGGCGCGCGACACGCGGCCGGGCTGGCCCGGCGTGTCGGCAATGTTGGCCAGCGCATCCGTCAGGTCCGCAATAATGGCGTTGTACACGTCGGCCACGGGCGTGCGCGAAATGTCGTTGGTAGGCGTTTCCCTGAATTCTAGCTGCAATGGCACGTCGCCCCAGTACTGCACCATCAGGAAGTAGTAGTGGGCGCGCAACACCTTGGTTTCCGCTACTATCTGCTGCACGCGGGCCGCCGGAATGCCCTGCACCGTGGTGGCGTATTTCAGCACGCCATTGGCCCCGTTGATGTACTGGTAGTAGTTGTTCCACTGGTTGGTTACCACGCTGGCCGATGGCCCGAAGTTCAGGCCCCGGGCATACTCGTGGAAACCGTCCTGGTCGGCAATGCCGCGCATGAATTCATCGGTGCCCGTCACGGCCATGTACATGGCCTGCTCGTTGCCGTAGATGTTGCGGTGGCCGGAGTACACGCCCGTCAGGCCGGCTTCCACGCCCTGCGGAGTCCCCAGAAACGACGGTACCAGAACGGATTGGGGATCTTCCTCCAGAAGATCTTCGCACCCGCTAACGGACACGAGCAGGGCAAGTCCCAGAAGTGCTAGAAAAGACTTTTTCATATAAAGTAGCGCCATGGCGCCGGTTGAATCGTTTGAAATGAGTTGCGAGTGACTGCCACATGCGAACCGAAAAGCTATGTGCCTTCCCGCCCTCAGAGCAAGCCGGTCTTAGAAGCCCAGGTTCAGGCCCACTAGGAAGGCGCGCGTAGCCGGGTATGAAACCCCGCGGCCCGCTACCCCGGCATTGCTGTTAGAGGGGTTGCCATCGGTGAATTCGATGCCGCCTTGGCTGGAATTGGCATTGTTGAAGCGCGACGAGTATGACAGCGCATCCGGGTCAATGGCCTTGTTCTTCTTGTACACGTCCACCGGCGACCAGATAAAGGGGTTTTGCACCTGTACATAGATGCGGGCCGTGCTCATTTTCACCTTGCTGAACAGGCTGCTCGGCAGCGCGTAGCCCAGGTCGATGCTGCGCACCTTGATGAAGGTGCCGCTCACGTAGCCCAGCACGCGGCTGTCGGTCTGGTAGTCGCCGATGCCCTGTACCGGCTGCGGGAAGTTATTGGTGGGGTTCTGCGGCGTCCAGTAGTCGAGGTTGATCTGGTTGCGGCGGCCGTCGAAGGTGGTGAAGTACGAGGGGCCGAACAGCAGCGGATCGACGATGGTGGCGCCCACCCGGGTGAGGGCCACGGCCGTCAGATCGAAGCCTTTGTACTTGAAGCGGTTGGTCAGGCCGGCCTCAAACTTGGGCTGGCGCGTACCCACTATCTGGCGGTCGGCGGCGTCGATGCGGCCGTCGTTGTTCACATCCTCAAACTTGATCTGGCCGGGCAGCGTGCCGTAGCGGGCGGCATCCGACTCCTCGCCCAGCTGCCAGATGCCGGTCTTTTTGTAGTCGTAGATAACGTAGAGCGGCTGGCCGATGAAGCGCTGGTTGGCCAGGTCATCAATGGGGTTGCCTCTTTCGTCGTAGCGGTTCAGGTCCAGGATTTTCTCGCGGTTCACCGTGAAGTTCCAGTCTGTAATCCACTCGAAGCCCCCGTCGCCGCCCCGTAGGTTGGTGGTCGAAAGCGTGATTTCCAGGCCGCGGTTCTGGGTTTCGCCCGCGTTGACGAGCACCGAGGTGTAGCCGCTGGAGCCGGGCAGCGCGAAGGGCAGCAGCAGGTCGCTGGTGCGCTGCTGGTACACTTCCACCGAGCCGTTTACGCGGTTGTCGAAGAAGCCGAAGTCCAGGCCGAAGTTGGTGGTAGTGGTGTACTCCCAGCCCAAATCGTTGTTCGGAATGCTGCCCGGCACGACCCCAATGGCGCCGGTGGGCCCAAAGGTGTAGTTGCCATTGCCCAGGCCAGTGTTCAGCGAGCCCAGGGTCTGGTAGGGGTTGATGGCCGTGCTGCCGACGCGCCCGATGCTGGCGCGCAGCTTGAGGCCGCTCACCCAGCTCTGGTCCTGAATAAAGCCTTCATTGGCAATGTTCCAGGCCACAGCGGCCGACGGGAAAGCCTTGTACTTATTGCCCGGCGACAGGCGCGACGAGCCATCAACGCGCACCGTAGCGGTGGCCGAGTAGCGGTTGTTGTAGGCGTAGTTGAGGCGGCCCATGTAGGAGATGATGTCCCAGCGGCTGAAGCCGCTCGTGGAAGTCACCGGCTTGCCCGCGCCCAGGTTGTTGTAGAGCTGGTAGTTGGTGGGCAGGTCCTGCACCGTGGCCGAGAAGTTGTCGGTGCGGAAGTCTTGGATGCTGTAAAGGCCCGTAAAGTTCACGTCGTGCTTTTCGCCGAACGTGCGGTTATAAAGCAGCAGGTTTTCGAGCAGAATGTTGGAGGCGGTGCTACCCGTGCGCTGCGCCTGGTTGACGCCCGTACCGCGGGCCGGCGTGCCGGTAGCAAAGAAGTTGCCGCCCGTTTCGGAGCGAAAATCCAGGCCGACATTCAGGCGGTAGTCCAAGCCTTTGAGGATGTTTACCTGGCCGTAAAGGCTGTTGAAGCTGCGCAGCCGGCGGTTCTGCTCTTTGTGCGCGTCTTCGGTGTAGTAGGTCAGCGGGTTGGGCAGGGCCGTATCGGTGTTCGGAAACAGAATCGGCAAACCGTTGGCATCGTAGGGCGAGGCCAGCGGGCTGCCCGTCAGAATCGAGTTGATAATATTCAGATTCGGGTCGTCCTGCTGAATGTAGGTATTGAGCGTATTGAAGCCGATTTTCACGCGCTTACCAATCTGCTGATCCAAGGTGCCGCGCAGGGAGTAGCGCTGAAACTGCTGCACCGGCACTACGCCCGTTTCGTCGTAGTAGCCCAGCGAGGCCGAATACTGCGTCTGTTCATTACCGCCCGACATGCCCAACGCATGGTTCTGGAGGCGGCCATTCTGAATCAGCAGGTCCTGGTAATCGGTGAAGCGGCCCGCAGCCAGGTTGTCCCGCTCACCCTGGGTCAGGAAGGTAGGAGTAGCTACTGGGTCGAACGAGGGGTTGCGGGCCCGGTAGGCGCGCAGGCGGAAGTCGTAGAACTCCTGCCCGTTCTGCAGGTCAAACTCGCGCGCCTTCTTCACGCCGTAGTAGCCGCTGTAGGTGACGCGCGTAGGTCCGTTTTTGCCACGGCGCGTCGATATCAGGATGACACCGTTGGCCCCGCGGGCACCGTAGATGGCCGTGGAAGAGGCATCTTTCAGCACTTCCAGCGACACAATGTCGTCAGGGTTCAGGTCGTTGAGGCTGCCATCATACGGCACGCCGTCCACTACCAGCAGCGGGTCGTTGGAGCCCGAAAAGGAGCGGTTGCCGCGGATACGGATAACCGGGTTCTGGCCGGGCGTGTTGCTGGAGCTGGAAATATTGACGCCAGCGGCGCGGCCTTGCAGTGCCTGGCCCACGTTGGCCACCGGCACGTCGCGCAGCGCCTGCTCATCCACCGACGAAATAGCGCCCGTCACTTGGCTCTTGCGCTGCGTACCATAGCCCACTACTACTACTTCGTTCAGGGCCTTGGTATCGGTCAGCAGGGGCACGTTGAACGTGGAATTCTGCCCGATTGGCCGCTCCACCGATACGAAGCCAATAGCTGAAAAAACCAGCGTGGTGGCATCGGCGGGCACCTGCAGGGCGAAGGAGCCATCGGCACTGGTAGAAACACCGGTACTTGTGCCTTTCACCAGCACCGTCACGCCCGGTACACCTTCACCGGTGGTCTGGTCCGTAACGCGGCCGGAAATGGCGCGGGCCGTCTGGGCCTGCACGAAGGTAGGCGCCAGCAGGGCGCCGGCCAGAGGAAGGGCCGTGGCGAATGCCAGCGGCCAGCTCAGCCCTAAAGCTGCTTTGCGTAGTGGTAGATGCATTGGAGTGAGGGAATTTGGTTTGTATGAGGTGCAGGAGTCGGAGGCGGCTGTCAGAAGCCGATGGAATTGCCGCCATCCACGGGCAGCGAGGCGCCGGTGATGTAGCGGGCCGCTTCGGAGGCCAGGAACACGGCGGCATGGCCGATATCCTGGGGCTGGCCGAACTTGCCCATGGGCGTGCGGCGCATGGCCCGGTCGCGGCGGTCGGGGTCGGAGTTCATAGCGGTGCGGCTCATTTCAGAATCGATAAAACCCGGCGCAATGGCATTCACGCGCACATTGTGTTTAGAAAACTCTGAGGCCAGCACTTTCACCATGCCTTCTACCGCCGATTTGGAAGCGGCATACGCTACTACCCTATCGATACCGTAGTAGGCCGCCATAGAGGAAATCATCAGGATGACCCCACTCTTGCGTTCAACCATGCGCGAGGCGCAGGCCCGCGTGAGGGCAAACACGGCGTTGAGGTTGGTCTGGATGATGCGGTTGAATTCTTCGTCCGTGACTTCCAGTGCTGGTTTTTTCATGTTCACGCCGGCATTGTTTACCAGAATATCCAGCGGGCCATAGGTAGCTTCGATATGGGCTACCAGTGCATCGAGCTTGCCTAGCTCACAGATGTCGTTGGTGAGGTAGTGCACGGAGCTGCCGAGGTCGGCTACGGCTTCCTGTAGCACGGCCTCGCGCCGCCCCGTAATGATGACGGTGGCGCCAGCCACACTCATACAGCGGGCTATTTCCAGCCCGATACCCGTGCCGCCCCCGGTGACCAGGGCCAGCTTGCCTTCCAGGGAAAACGGGTTCGGTTGGAGCTTTCCATTTGGTTGAGGGCGCGAAGAGAGAAGAGGCTTGATATGTGCCATGCGGGTGAAGGTAAAGCGGGTGGTTAGCGCAGCTGATAGATATCGACCAGCTGCTTGATTTCGGCCAGTGGGCGGGTAGGTGGGGTGAGAGCGGGCGGAATAGGCCGCCGCGAAAACGTCTGAAAATAGAGCACGCAGGCATCGCGCCACCACAGGGCCTCGCGGTGCTGAATGCGCAGGCGGGCCGCTACGTCGGCGTGCAGTTCGGCATCGACAGCGGGCTTTATTTGCTCCCAGCGCTGCTGCATCCAGCGCACGGAGTCGGCGCCGGTGTAGTAGCGGGTCGTCAGCTCGTCCCAGAGGCTGCGGCCGGTGCTGAGCTGCTGCCCCCAACCCACATGATGGAACCAGAGCAGGTAGTCGGGCGGGCAGGTGGCGGGGTTGCCCCAGCGTTGGCGCACGGCCGGCGCGTACAGGCTCAGCGCATTGGAGCCGGTAGCAGTGCGGTTGAAGCCCAATCCCACGGAATCGGCTTTGTGGTAGTACACCGATGTCCAGTCAGCCCGGTCGCTTTTCGCCAGCCAGGGCTCGGGGCCGTAGTGCAGGCTCTGGCCCATGATGTGGTGCAAACCGAGCGGCGTGGTGTAGCGCACGTAAATGTCGCGCGACTGATTCAGCACGTCCGTAACGGCCGCCACGGCCTGGGGCTGGCGCGTGAGGGTCATGCAGGTCCATTCTTCGGCAATAGCCGCCGAGCTGAGCGTGTGGTCCCAGGCCAGACGCCCGAAGGCGTACCAGTTGGCCTGCCCCACCGGGTGCCCGGTCCAGTTACGGTCGGAGCCGATGTTGGCCACGCCCGCAATGCCGCTCAGGCTGTGTTTTTCCAGTGAGCCATCTACTACGCTGGCCACCGTAGAGCCAGGGCCCTGGCTGTGGGTATCAGCATCGAGGCACTCCTTGATGAGCGGGCCCAGATACACGAGGTGTGTCGCGAAGCCTAGGTATTCCTGCGTGAGCTGCACTTCCAGCACCAGCGGCGTGCGCGGCATGGCCCCAAACAGCGGGTGAAACGGCTCCCGCGCCTGAAAGTCAATCGGGCCGTTTTTCACCTGTACCAGCACTTTCGGGTCGAATTTGCCATCCAGGGGCTGAAACTCTTCAAAGGCCTCCTTGAATCGGTCACCTTTGGAGTTGGCCTTGTACACGAAGGCTCGCCACATCACCACGCCATCGTGCGCGCCGAGGGCCTGCGCCAGCATATTGGCGCCGTCGGCGTGGTTGCGGCCGTAGTCCTGGGGGCCGGGCTCCCCTTCGGAGTTGGCCTTCACCAGAAAGCCGCCAAAGTCGGGAATGGTCTTATAGATTTCGTCGGTCCGGGCTTTCCACCACTGCTTCACCTTCGGGTCGAGCGGGTCGGAAGTAGGCAAGCCACCGATGACTTTGGGCGCGGCCCAGAACACCGACAGGTACACCCGAATGCCGTACGGGCGCATTACGCCGGCCAGCGCCGCCACCTTCTGCAGATACTCGGGCGTGAGGTAGCGGGCACTGGCATTCACGTTATTCAGCACTACCCCATTGATACCGATAGAAGCATTGGCGCGGGCGTAGTCCTGGTAGCGCGGGTCGAGGCGCTCGGGAAGCTCCTGCCATTTCCAGATGGAAGAACCCGCGTAGCCGCGCTCCACGGTGCCATTGGGGTTGTCCCAGTGGTTGAGCAGGCGGTGTTGAATGCGGGGCTGGCTGCTTAGGCTGAGCTTGTCGGGCAGCTGCCCGGTCTGTACCTGCCGGAGCAGCGCGAAACAGCCGTACAGCACCGCCGCATCCGTGGGGCCGGTAATTTCCAGCCCGTCTTTCTGAGCCGATATGCGGTAGCCTTCCCGCCCCAGAGCGGCATCGGGGGCCACGCGCAGCCGGATGCGGCCCTTGCCGCCCGATGCACTCACCGGCACCGGGCGTCCCAGCAACCCTTGCAGCCCGAGTTGCAGCTCGTGGGCGGCCGTTTGCAGGGTAGGACTCGCGTTATTGTCAAGTGAAATGCTTTTGGCCTGGGCCTGCCACGCCTTGCGCAGCCCTGCTTCTGGCAGCTGGTCATACTTCAGCCACAGGCGGTAGCCATCATCGGCCAGGGCCGCGAAACGAGGCCCGGCACACAGCAGCAGAAGCAGCAGAAAGCGGAGTAACATGGGTGGGAAGGCAGAGGGAGGAGCGGTCAGAAGAAGCGGGGGACGTGGGCGGCGGCACGATACTGGCCGGGCGGCCCTTCCTCCTCGGCCAGCAGCCCCTGCCGGATGCCCAGCTCCAGCCCGCGCAGCTCGGCCAGCCCGCGCAGGCGGCCAATGGCGGAGTAGCCGGGGTAGGTGCGCTTCTCCAGGTCATCGAGCATCTGGTGGCCGTGGTCGGGACGCATGGGCAGGCTGGGGTTGCCTTGGCCGGTGCGGGCACGGCGCAGCTCCTCGCACACCAGCTCGCGCACCACAGCGTACATGTCCACGTCGCCGGTGAGGTGGTCGGCCTCGTGGAAGTTGCGCGGGTTTTCTTCGCGCTTGGTGGCGCGCAGATGCACAAAATGAATCCGGGAGCCAAGGCGGCGCACAATACCCGGCAAGTCGTTGTCGGGGCGCACGCCTAGGGAGCCGGTGCAGAACGTGAGGCCGTTGGCCGGCGAGTCGTAAGCGCGCAGCAGGCCTTCGAGGTCGGCTTCGGTGCTCACCACGCGGGGCAGCCCCAGCAGCGGAAACGGCGGGTCGTCGGGGTGAATGCAGAGGTTGATACCCACTTCTTCGGCAACCGGCCCCACTTCCCGCAGGAAATAATACAGGTTTTTGCGCAGCGCGGCGGCATCAATGGCGGCGTACTCGTTCAGTAGATTCTGAAAGCCGGCCAGCTCAAACGCTTCCTCCGAGCCCGGCAACCCCAGCAGCACGGTGTTGGTCAGTTCGGCTATTTCCGCTTCCGACATAGCCGCAAACTGCGCCCAAGCGGCTTCCGCCACTGCCGGCTCATAGTCGGCCTCGGCGCCGGTGCGGCGCAGAATACACAGGTCGAAGACGGCGAAATCCTGCCACACAAAGCGTAGGGCGCGCGAGCCGTCGGGCAATTCGTAGCTCAGGTTGGTGCGCGACCAGTCCAGCACGGGCATAAAATTGTAGCACACCGTCCGGATGCCACAGGCTGCCAGATTACGTAACGACTCCTGGTAACTCTCTATGTAGCGTGTGCGCGAAGGCAGGCCTTTTTTGATATCCTCGTGCACGGGAAGGCTTTCTACCACGACCCAATGTAGCGGCGTATAGCGGCTGTTGTCGGCTTCGATAAGTTGCTGGCGCTGCCGGATTTCCTGTTGCGGCCACACCGCGCCTACCGGCAGTTGGTGCAGGGCCGTAACCACGCCCGTGCAGCCCGCCTGCCGGAGCGAAAAAAGCGAAACCGGGTCCTGAGGACCAAACCAGCGCATCGTGTGCAGCATTGGTATATTTAATGAGAAAATTACTATTCTAAATCAATACAGCTGTTCATTGTCCAGCTTGCTCCGGAAAACCGAAGCATAGCTATCAGCTGTAACTTGTTTTCGAAGATAGAGTAACAAATGACAGTTCTGCGCCAAAAAAATAGGCCTCAACTGCCTCTAATCGAAACAAAAAGACCGAAACCGTTACCGAAAACGTTTCCGATAGGTAATATTAGCTTGAGGCAGGACAAAAAATATTTTGTAGATTATCTTCGAATAATCAAAAGCCGCTCTTTTCTCCTCACTCCCACCCCTTCCCGGGTATTATAAAATAATACCATTTGCTTTATGATGAAATGCACGAAGTGTATCTCCGCCGATGCAGTGATGCGGGCCGGGTTCATTCGGGGGCGCCAGCGGTTCTTCTGCAAAGCCTGCGACTACCATTTCACCGACAATAAAGAACTGCCAGCTCCGGAGCGTAAGCGCCACCAGACCACCATCAGCGACGTGGCGAAAGTGCTGGGCGTGGCACCCTCCACCGTATCGAGGGCGCTGAACGGCCACTCCGATATTAACTCCAACACGCGGCAGGCAATTATAGAAGTGGCCCGGCAGCTAGACTACCAGCCCAACTTGCTGGCCCAAAGCCTGAAAAGCAGCGAAACCTACACGATTGGCGTGGTCATTCCGGACATTGAGCGGCCGTTTTTTGCCACAGCTGTCAGTGGCATTCAGGAAGTGGCGGCCGAGGCCGGCTATCGGGTCATGATTTGCCAGTCGAAAGAATCGTACGAAATGGAGGTGAGCAACGTGCAGGCGCTGGTAGCCAGCCGCGTAGACGGGCTGCTGATCTGCCACTCCCGCGACACTGAGAACTTCGAGCACGTGAAGCAGCACGCCAGCCGCGGCGTGCCCATCGTGCACTTCGACCGGGTTTGCAACGAGGTAGACAGCGCGCAGGTAGTGCTTGATGACTGGGGCGGGGCCTACGCCGTTACCGAGCACCTGATTCAGGAAGGCTGCCAGCGCATTGCTATTCTGGCCGGGCCCGAGTCGCTGCTGATCAGCAAGCAGCGGATCAGCGGCTATCAGAACGCCCTGAAGCGGTACCGCCGCCCCGTTCGGCCCGAATACGAGGTGCACAGCGACTTCCAGCCAGAGTCGGCGCTGGCGGCGCTGGACGCGTGGATGGCGCTGCCCGAACCGCCCGACGCCATATTCGCCATCAGCTACCGCAACGCTTTCGACATTATGCTGGCCCTGAAGAAGCGCGGGCTGCGCATTCCGCAGGACGTGGCCGTAGCAGGCTTTGGCGATGAATTTCTGGCGGCGCTGGTGGAGCCGGGCCTTACTACCGTCAATCTGCATCCGCACCGCCTGGGCCAGCAGGCGGCCCGCCTGTTTCTGGAGCAGGTACGGCAAAAGGAGAGTTTCAAACCCCGCACCTACGTCGTTTCCGGCGACTTGGTCATTCGGCAGTCGTCGCTGAAAGGCGCGGGCGGCTATTTCAAGCTCGAAATCTGAGTATCAGTCCCGGAAAACACAGTAGGCCCAAAAACAAAAATCCCGCCCTGCAAGCTGCAAAGCGGGATTTAGTGGAGCTGCAGGGATTCGAACCCTGGTCCAGACAAGGAAGGCGTCGAGCTTTCTACGTGTGTATCTATGCTTAGATTTTCGAGACATCCCAGGCGCACATCAGGCCCTTGGTTTGTCCTTATCTGTTTGAGTTTCGCCCTAGCGTCACAGCGCCACTAAGACTATCCTAACTCTTACGACGCCCCGAACTCACCCGTGAGAAGGATTACGGGTGCGGGACGATGACATTACTTAGTACCTAGACTAAGCAGCCATGGCGTAGCTATACTCGCCAGTTGTTGTTCGGACGGCTTTTTTTACGGGAGATTCATCCAACTCCCGACACGCTTACTCGCGACATGCACAAGCTGTCAATTCCGGTCAGCCCCAAATTAGAAAGAACGAACCCGCCACGAATAGCGGGGTGCGAATGTACGCACATCAGCCAGAAAACGTTACCAGCGCCCGAAATTGTTCCCTCCGACACTCGGAACGCGCAAGGAATCTGAGCTTTCCATGCTGGGCTAACTCAGACTCTCTTCGACACCCTAATTGACGCTATTTAGCAGCTACTTTATTAGGCTGAAATCCGGGTGCGTTAGTCTGCCATAGCCCGAAGGCCATGAGGTCGGCAATGCTTTCAAACTGCTTGAGGCGGGAGTCGCCCATGCCGTGGCCGGCTTCATAGTCGGTGAAGAACAGCACGGGCTTGCCGGAAGTGTTGCTGGTTTGCAGGCGGGCCGCAAACTTGGCCGGCTGCCACGCAATAACGCGCGGGTCGTTGAAGCCGGCCGTAACGAGCGTGGCGGGGTAGCTGGTGCCGGGTTTGAGGTGGTGGTAGGCGTCCATTTCCAGCAGCGCTTTGGCTTCGTCTTCCTTGGTCATGGTACCAAACTCGGGCACGTTTACGGGGCCGTTGGGCGAGTTTTCCATACGCACGGAGTTCATGCAGCCTACTTCCGGAATTGCTACTGCAAACAGATCGGGCCGCTCGGTCATGGCCCGCCCGATGAGGATGCCGCCGGCGCTGCCACCGTTGATGGCTATTTTGCCGGGCGCGGTGTAGTTGTTTTTGGTCAGGTATTCGGCGCAGGCAATGAGGTCTTTCCAAGTGTTGGGCTTGGTAGTTTTCTGGCCGGCTTTGTGCCAGGCCTCACCCAGCTCGCCGCCGCCGCGCACGTGCGGCACGGCCAGCACCCCGCCCTCCTGCGTCCAGAGCAGGAAAGGCGGCATGAAGGTAGGCTCCATCACCCGCGAATAGGCGCCGTAGCCGACCATGAGCGTAGGGGCTGACTTGTCGCGCTTCAGGCCCTTTTTATACACCAACGACAGTGGCACCTGCACGCCGTCGTGCGAGGGCACCAGTACTTCTTCCACCACCAGATCAGCAAACTCGGGGTATTGCGCCTCCGACGACAACGGCTCGGGCGTGAACTGCCGGCTGGCCGGGTTGTAGCGGTAGCGCCGCCGGTCGGAAGTCCAGCCGCCCAGCGTCACCCACAGGTCCGACGACTGCGCGTTTTTGGCTACCAGCTCCAGCCGGCCCGCGGCCTGCGGCAGTTTCAGCTCGCGCACCGTTTTAGAATTTTTCGGCACAAAATAGAGCTTGGCCTGCACGCCGTTGCGGGATCGGACGAAGTAGAGGCCGTCCTTGGTGGTTTTCAGCTGTTCGTCGATGATGGCCTCGGCTGCATTTTCGGGCACCAGCACCTCGGCCGTGGCCACGTCGGGCTTGGCGGCGGGCATGCGCATCAGCTTCTGGCGCGGCGTGTTTTTCGAGGTTACGAAGTAGATGTACCGGTCGTCAGAAATGAAATTGGTGACTTCATCGGCCGGACGAAACAACGGCTGCCAGGGGATGTTGGGCTTGCCCAGGGCCGCGGCGGGGGCATAGTAGGCGTGCAGGTAGCGGTCTACGGAATACAGGAGGCCGTAGGCCAGCTTGGTATCCCGGTCGATGCCGGCGTAGGGGTATTCGGCGGGCTTGATGCCGAGCTTGGGGTAGAGCTGCGCCGAAAACACAATCTGGTCCTGGCTGGCGTGCGTACCTACGCGGTGCAGGCGGCACTGCGTGTTTTGGCGGGCGGCCATGTCTTTCAGGTCGCCGTTGTTGTAGGGCAGGTACGCCAGCGTCTGATTGTCAGGGAGCCATTCGCCGCCGCCGCGTGTGAGCGGTATCTGCTCGGGGTAGAGCTTGCGGGTTTTGACGTCCATGATGAGCATACGGCCTAGCTCCGCTCCTTTTTCCGTGATGCCGAACGACACTTTGGAGCCGTCGTTGCTGGGCGCAAACCCGCTGATGTTGTACACCTTGCCCGGTTCGAATGCCTCGGGGTCGAAGAGCAGGGTTTCGGTGCCGGCATAGCCTTCGCGGTAGTAGAGCTTGGGCTGTTGGTCTTCGGGGCGCGACTTGAAGTAGAAATATCGGTCGTTGTCGGCCACACGCAAGTCGGTTACCCGAGCGGCCTTGCGCTTATCAATTTCCACCATCTGGTCAATGAGCTTCTGCCAGCCCGGAATGGCATTCAGCGTTTGGCGGGCATACTCACTCTGGGCCTTCATCCAAGAAGCCACGGCGGGGTCCTGCAGGTTTTCGAGGTTGCGGTAGGGGTCCTCCACCTTCACCCCAAAGTAGGTATCGGTGGCGGATACGGAGGGCGCAGCGGCCGGCCCCGACTGGGCCAGGGCGGCGGTAGAGGCAAGCAGACTCGTGAGGAATAGGGGTGTTTTCATGTAGGAAATAGTAACTATTGACAAATGAACCGGCCAGCATAAAGCTGGGCCAAACACGCCAATTTCTTACCGATGCACAACCACACAATCATGTGACTACCAACCATTAATCTAGCAAAATTCAGCACTCAAACTCGCTCCTTGCACTGCCTCGCACCCTTGGCCTTGCAGCCTTGTTTCGAGCCTAGAAGCAGCATCGACAGGTTGCTGCGGCAGCCCAAAACCCCGCCTGCCGGGGGCGGATTCGGGCGGGGCTTTGCCTATCTTTGTAGCCAGCATCTATGGAGAATTTCGTCGTTTCGGCCCGCAAGTACCGTCCAGCCACGTTTCGCAGCGTGGTGGGGCAGCAGCACGTCACTACTACTCTGCAAAACGCCATTGCCTCGCAGCATTTGGCGCAGGCATTCCTGTTTTGTGGGCCCCGGGGCGTGGGCAAAACCACCTGTGCCCGGATTCTGGCCAAAACCATTAACTGCGAGTTTGTAGAGGAACACGTGCGCAAAAGCCGCCCGATTTCGGAGCTGATCCAGGCCCAGCCTGACATCGTGCCCGATGCGCTGCTCACGGCCAAAGACCCCGACAATACACCCTTTGAGCTGGAAGCCTGCGGCAAATGCTCATCGTGCCGCGCGTTTCAGGAAAACGCCTCGTTCAACGTGCACGAGCTGGACGCCGCCTCCAACAACTCGGTGGAAGACATCCGCAGCCTTGTGGAGCAGGTGCGCTACGCTCCGCAGCAGGGCCGCTTCAAGGTGTACATCATCGACGAAGTGCACATGCTCTCGAATGCGGCCTTCAACGCCTTTCTGAAGACGCTGGAGGAGCCGCCGAGCTACGCCATCTTCATCCTGGCCACCACCGAGCGGCACAAGATTATCCCTACTATTCTGTCGCGCTGCCAGATTTTCGACTTCAATCGGATTCGGGTCGACGACATTCGGGGGCATCTGCGCCACGTGGCTACCCAGGAGAAGATCAAGGCCGAAGACGATGCGCTGCACCTGCTGGCTCAGAAAGCTGACGGCGGCCTGCGTGACGCGCTGAGCATGTTCGACCAGATGGTGACCTTCTCGGGCCACGATCTGACCTACAAGGACGTGGTGCAGAACCTCCACATTCTGGACTACGAGTACTATTTCCGGCTCGTGGATGCGCTGCTGACCGAAAACCTGAGCGCCACGCTGCTGCTGCTGGAGGAAATCATGCAGAACGGCTTCGACCTACACAATTTCGTGGTGGGCGCGGCCGAACATTTGCGGGGCTTGCTGGTGTGCAAAGACCCCGTGACGGTGCAGCTATTGGAAGTATCCGACAATATCCGGAGCCGCTATGTGCAGCAGGCCCAGGCCGCGCCGCTGCCGTTCCTGCTTTCCGGCCTGAACCTAGTGAGCCTCTGTGACCGGGAGTTCAAGCAGGCAAAAAACCAGCGCCTGCACGTAGAGCTGACGCTGATGAAGCTCACCTACCTCAACAGCGCTGTGCAGTTTGCCCGCGACCTGAGCGCCGGCCCCGCCGCCTCAGCCAGCAACGGCGAGGCGAAAAAAAAAAGTAGCGTAACGACTCCGGCCGCCCCGGCTCCAAACGGCCAGCTTGTAGCCGACGGTACTGCCGAAGCGCCGGCTGCCTACGGCTCTTTGAACGGCACCGGCACTCCACGCCTGGCACCGGCGGCGCCCGTCAACACCGCAGAACTGGCGCATGCGCCCGCCGACCCGGAGCCCATTGTGCCAGTGGAAAGCGGCGTGGAAGAGCTCCACGACACGCCCAGCATCGAGGACGAAGGCGCAACGCAGGTGCCAGCTACGGCCCGGCTGCGCGACACCGTGCCGCACGTAGAAATCGGAAGGCCCAGCATGGCGGGCCACGAGCCGGGCCAGCCCGCCGTGACGGCGGCTCCTATGCCCCCACCCCGCCCGGGCATGCCGCCGGCCGGCAAACCGCTGGGCCTCGGCACCAAGCTTCCCGGTCTGGGCAGCCTCAGCGCCATGAAAGCGCAGATGGAGCAGCAAGCCGCCGCCGGCAAAGCCGCCGTGGACACCGAGCCCAGTGGCCCTACCACCGGTCTGCCCGCCATCAACGATGAGGTGCTGCAGCGCGTGTGGAAAGAGCTGACTGAGGAGCGCAAGCCCGTCAGCATGATGCATTATAGCTTGCTCAACCGGCCGGTGCAGGCCAACGAGCAGCACCTGATTCTGCTGCGCGTGGATAACCCCGTGCAGGAAGACCTGTTCAACGAGTTGCGGGCCGAGTTTCTGGGCGAGCTGCGCCGCCGCACCGGCTATCCACGCCTCAACGTGCAGGTAGAAGTGGTAGAACGAGTGGAGACAGGCCGCAAGCTCTACACTTCCACCGACAAGATGGACTACCTGATGGAGAAGTACCCGATGCTGCTGGAAATGAAGCAGAAACTGGGCCTCGACGTCGATTAATCACGGATTTTGTGAGCGGCGCTTCCATTCCTGGGGGCGGCACGCTTACTACTCTCTAAAACAAGGGGCTTGCCACGTGGCAAGCCCCTTGTTTTGCCAATCAGCCGCGAAAATCAGCTAGCCGAGCACCATCCGCGCTAATCCGTCGGTCTTCATACGCATTTTTCCGCACTTCGCGGCCGAGAGGGCGCAGCGGAGCTTTTTATTCCCAGGGGGTCCGCCTATCTTTGACTCCTTATTCCGTTCTGCTCTGCTGCCCGCGCTGGTCTCCCTGTGAAAAAACCCCTTCTGCTCCTTATTCCAGCCCTGGCCACGCTCGTTCTTACTCAATGCCAGACCAGCAAGCCCGCCGCTACGGCAGCAGCCATTACCCCGGCCGCCAACACAGAGGCTCCCAAACAGAAGGAATACAAGTACCAGACCGTAGAAGGCGACCCGCTCAAAGCGCGCATCTACACCCTCGACAACGGCCTGACCGTTTACCTCTCCGACTACGACGACGCCCCGCGCATCCAGACCTACCTGGCTGTGCGCGCCGGCTCTAAGAACGACCCGGCCACTGCTACCGGCCTCGCGCACTACCTAGAGCACATGGTGTTCAAGGGCACTTCCAAGCTGGGCACCCAGAACTGGACCGCCGAAAAAGCCGAGCTGGCCAAGATTGAGGCGCTCTACGAGCAGTACCGCGCCCAGCGCAACGACCCCGCCGCCCGCAAGCGCACCTACCATCAGATTGACTCGATTTCCGGCGTGGCGGCCAAGTACGCCGTGGCCAACGAGTACGACAAGGTGATGGGCGCCATTGGGGCCAAAGGCTCCAACGCCTACACCTCCGTCGAGCAGACGGTGTACCAGGAAGACATTCCGAGCAACCAGTTGGAGAAGTGGGCCGCCATCCAGAGCGAGCGGCTGGGCGAGATGGTGCCGCGCCTGTTCCATACCGAGCTGGAAGCCGTGTACGAGGAGAAAAACCGCGGCCTCGACAACGACTTCAACAAGGAGTACGAGGCCCTGAACCGCAGCCTCTACCAGAAGCACGAGTACGGCACCCAAACTACCATCGGCACCATCGAGCACCTGCAGAACCCGTCCATCACGGAGATTAAGCGGTATTTCGACAAGTACTACGTGCCCAACAACGTGGCGCTGTGCCTGAGCGGCGACCTGGACTACGACCAGACTATCCGTGTCATCGACCAGTATTTCGGCAAGCTGCAAAGCAAGCCGGTGCCGGCCTTCACGCCTGCCCAGGAAGCGCCCATCACCGCGCCGCTCGTAACACAGATTGTGGGCCCCGACGCCGAAAACGTAATGCTCGGCTTCCGCTTCCCCGGCACCACTACCCGCGAGGCGCTGGTGCTGCGCATGGTGGACAAGCTGCTGAGCAACGGTCAGGCCGGCCTGATTGACCTGAACCTGAACCAGCAGCAGAAAGTGTTGCAGGCGGCCTCGTTCACCGACATCAACAACGACTACTCCTCGCACATCCTCTATGCCACGCCCCGCCAAGGCCAGAAGCTGGAAGAAGTGCGCGACCTGCTGCTCGCGCAGCTCGACAAGGTGAAGAAGGGCGACTTCCCCGACTGGCCGATTCCGGCCATCATCAACAACGAGCAGCTGCAGCGCACCAAGAGCTACGAAAACAACGAGTCCCGCGCTGGTGCCTTCGTGGCGGCTTTTGTGGCCCGCGAGGATTGGAAGGACTATCTGAAGCAGATCGACGACTTCGGCACCATCACCAAGCAGGAGGTGATGCAAGTGGCGCAGCAGTACTACGGCCCCGGCTACGCGGCCATCTACAAGCGCACCGGCAAAGACGCCAACGCCGTGAAAGTGATGAAGCCGGCCATTACGCCGGTGCCCGTGAACCGCGAAGTAGCCTCCGACTTCTACAAGCAGGTAACCGGTTTGAGCAGCCCCGAGCTGCAGCCGGTATTCGTGGATTACAAGAAGGACATTCAGGAAGTGAAGCTGGAGTCGAGTGTGCCGGTGTATTACACCCGCAACACCGAAAACAACCTCTTCAACCTGTTCTACGTGCTCGACCTGGGCACCAACAACGACCCCAAGCTGGGCCTCGCCACCGACTACCTGCAGTACCTGGGCACCAACAAATACACGGCCGCGCAGCTGCAGCAGGAGTTCTACAAGCTGGGCTGCTCCTTCGCGGTGCAGAGCGGGCAGGACCGTACCACCGTCAGCCTCTCCGGCCTCGACAGCAACTTCGAGCCGGCGCTGCAGCTGTTTGAGAGCCTGCTGGCCGCGCCCAAGCCCGATGCCGCTGCCCTCCGCAACATGGTGGCCGGCGTGCTGAAGTCGCGCCAGGATGCCAAGCTGAATAAGCAGGTAATTCTGAGCCAGGCCATGGTGAACTTCGCTAAGTACGGCCCGAAAAACCCCTTCACCACGCAGCTGAGCGAGAAAGAGCTGAAAGCCCTGAAGCCCGAGCAGCTCACCGCCACCATCAAAACCATCCCGACCTACCAGCACCGCGTGCTGTACTACGGGCCGCGTATGCTGGAAACGTGGCATAAGGAGGCGACTCCTACACAAGACGCCAAGACGCCTCAGTCTCGCGTGATGGTAGCCGGGCTAGTAGATGCTCTTGAAAACTACCACCGCGGCCCCGCCCAGCTCACCCCTACCCCAGCGGCCAAGGACTTCGCGGAGCAACCCATGAACCAGCGCAAGGTCTATTGGGTCGACTACAACATGGTGCAGGCCGAAATCCTGTTCCTGACCAAAGGTACCCTCTACGACAAAGCCCTGGTGCCCACCACCAGCCTCTACAACGAGTACTTCGGCGGCAGCATGGGCAGCATCGTGTTTCAGGAGCTGCGCGAATCCAAGGCCCTGGCCTATTCGGCCTCGTCGCGCTACGCCAACGCCGACAAGGCCGGCCGCAGCAGCTACAACCTCAGCTACATCGGTACGCAGAGCGACAAGCTGCCCGAGGCCATGGCCGGCATGAACACCCTGCTCAACGACATGCCCGTGGCCGAAGCCAACCTGCAGATTGCCAAAAACGCCATCCGCAACAGCATCGCCACGGAGCGCATCACCAAGGCCGACATCCTGCTGAGTTATGAGCGCGCCCGCCGCCTCGGCCTTGACTACGACCTGCGCCGCGACGTGTATGAGCAGACGCCCAACATGAGTTTCCAGGACCTGCAGAAGTTTCAGCAGGCCCGCGTGAAAGGCCAGAACCAGACCATTCTGGTGATAGGCTCCAAAGACCGCCTCAATTTCAAGGAGCTGGCCAAGTACGGCCAGCTCCAGCAACTTACCCTGAAAGAAATTTTCGGGTATTGACGCCGCCTGAACGTCATTCCGAGCGAAGCAGAGGCATCTCGCTAGTGTGGTAATTACCACCGCAACCTCAGCACGCGAGATTCCTCGGCTTCGCTCGGAATGACGTTCGACCGGCCCTTCGCAACTACTAAAAACATACAGTCCAAAGTACCTTCAACAATGGCAGAACAGAAAATCACCATCAAGAACGGCAAACTCAATGTGCCCGACCAACCAACCATTCCTTTCATCGAAGGCGACGGTACGGGTCCGGACATTTGGGCTGCTTCCGTGCGCGTATTCGATGCCGCAGTAGAGAAAGCCTTCGGCGGCGCGCGCAAGCTGGTGTGGAAAGAGGTACTGGCTGGTGAAAAGGCCTTCAAGCAAGTAAACAACTGGCTGCCCAACGAAACCCTCGACGCGTTTCGTGAATACCTGGTGGGCATCAAAGGCCCCCTGACCACGCCCGTAGGCGGCGGCATCCGGAGCCTGAACGTGGCCCTGCGCCAGGAGCTGGACCTGTATGCCTGCGTGCGCCCCGTGCGCTGGTTCGAGGGCGTGCCTTCCCCTGTGAAGCACCCCGAGCTGACCGACATGGTCATCTTCCGCGAAAACACCGAGGACATCTACGCCGGCATCGAGTACATGAACGGCACGCCGCAGGCCCAGAAAATGCTGGAATTCCTGCAGGATGAGATGGGCGTGAAGAAAATCCGCTTCCCCGAAACGTCCTCGTTCGGCATCAAGCCCGTGAGCAAGGAAGGCACCGAGCGTCTCGTGCGCGCCGCCATCCTCTACGCCATCGAGCACAAAAAGCCTTCCGTGACCATCGTGCACAAGGGCAACATCATGAAGTTCACGGAGGGCGCCTTCAAAACCTGGGGCTACGAGCTGGCCGAAAAGGAATTCGGCGACAAAGTGTATACCTGGAGCCAGTACGACAAGGTGCTGGCCAAGCAGGGCCAGGAAGTAGCCGACGCTCAGCAGAAAGCAGCCCTCGACGGCGGCAAAATCCTCATCAAGGACAGCATTGCCGATGCCTTCCTGCAACAGATTCTGCTCCGCCCCGCCGAGTACTCGGTGGTAGCTACCCTCAACCTGAACGGCGACTACATCTCCGACGCGCTGGCCGCCATTGTGGGCGGTATCGGTATTGCGCCAGGTGCCAACATCAACTACCTCACCGGCCACGCCATCTTCGAGGCCACCCACGGCACGGCACCCAAGTACGCCGGCCAAGACAAGGTGAACCCCGGCTCCGTGATTCTGTCCGGCGCCATGATGCTGGAGCACCTGGGCTGGCAGGAAGCCGCCGACCTCATCTACAAAGGCCTCGAAGCCGCCATTGCCGCCAAGCGCGTCACCTACGACTTCGAACGCCAGATGGAAGGCGCCACCCTGCTCAAATGCTCCGAGTTCGGCGATGAGGTTATCGCCCGGATGTAGTAGCTTGATGAGTGCTTAATCAACGAAAATCCCGTGTTGGCTTTGGCTGGCGCGGGATTTTTAAATAAAAACTACCGTTTCGCTGAACAGTTCGTAGCAGTTTACTATTTGGTTTTATATTTTGAAAGAAAACTATGAGCCCTGTAATTATACCCCTTCATCTTTTTATTCCAGCGATACTTAGTTTGCTTATCCTTATACGGGTATTTGCCAAACGAAAAGCAATGTTTAGAAAGCGAAACGGTAAAGCGAATTGGATTACATTGATGCTATTTTTCACACTATACGGACTTATTGTTGGCGTAGCAACCTATGATGACATAAACTACCAAAGTCAGTTGAATAGCTTCGATTTGAATAAAGATGGGTTCTTTGGTGGTGATGAAATAACTATCGAGCAAGAAGAAGCAGTGAGTAATTTGACACACGACACTGGAAGAAATTTTTCAGTATTTACAGGATTCATCTTTGCAGCCTTGGTAGCACTACCAATATATATTACAATCAAGCAAGCATTAAAAAAGAAGCCAGATCACAGGTTAAGCTAGGCAACTTATAGCTCACGAGAATATATAACCTCAGGTATTATTTCGAAATATAAGGGAAGACATTAAGTCAAAAACCCTCCTTTTCGTGAAATGCATCTAATTGCAATTCATAAGTATAAATAGGGGGGCTCTAGTTCAAATTGAGTTAAGGAAACTCGTTCACCTTTCAAAGTTCAAGAAACTCCACTTGGAAATGAATTTTGTGAACTAATTCTGAATTCACGACTACCCACTTGGCGCGAGTTCAGCATTCCGCGCCAGCGCCAACAAAAACAGGGCACCCCTCGGGTGCCCTGTTTCATTTCCGATACCCCTGACACCTACTGCACAGGCGTGGCTGTCCGTTCGCGGCGCACGCGCTTTAGCAGTTGCCGGAACGTGTAGTCCTCGGCTTTGGCTTTATCGGAGCGGGCGTAGAGGGCTTTGCCGTCGTTGAAAAGGTGCGTCATCTCAGCGTAAAGGGCGTTGAGCACCGTCATATTTTCCTCGGTGTTGCCTTTCTGGGCGCTCATCTGGCTGCCCTGGCTGGTGGTGTCCTTCACCAGCGCCTCGTAGAGGTCCTGTAGCTGCTGGGTGTCGGCGGGCTTTTGGCCTTTGGCCGCCAGGGCCGCCTTGTTGGCCTCCATGTTCTGGAGCAGCGTTTTGAGGGCCGCTTCCAGGCCCGAGTGGTCGTCGTTGTTGCGGGCGCGGCGGGCCTGCTCTATCCCAAACCGGTCGGCGGGCACCGTGAGCGGGGTAGCACGCCGTACGCGGGCCGCCAGAAAATCCAGCGTCCGGGGCAGCTCCTTATACACGCCCGCAATGCGCTCCGTGAACACCATGCGCTTGGCAATCTGCACCGAGGTAGCCTCCAGCCCATCGGCCGCCGCTACCTGGGCATCATAGTCGGTGAGGAAGGCGGCAGTATAGTCCTCAGGCAATAGGTCCTGGAAATCGGCCTGGTCACGCACGTAGCTCGTGCGCAGCAGCCGCGCCAGCGGCACCAGTTCATCAATCCGGCACTTAAAATCAGCTTTCACACTTTCCATAATGAGAGTAATTTAAGAAGGTTGTACAACGCAGGGAAGATATTTATTCCCGACACTATTTCCGCATCCTGCTACCCGCTTTTTTCTGCCATAACTCCCTGTACGCTATAGCCCTTCGCACCCCGATAACGGCTTCCGGCATGCGGGAAACAGTTTCCACATGGCGGGGAATACTATCCCCATCGAGGGGAATGACTCCCGGCATAGCGGGAACGAGTTCCGGAGCAGCGGGAACTACCTCCGGAGCGGCGGCAACGGTTTCCAGCATAGCGGAAATGACCTACGGGGCGGCGCGAACGGCTTCCGGAACAGCGGGAACGACGTACAGACGGTTCGACACGGCTGCCGACGGGCGCTTTGCCGGCCGCTACCTGCTACTTTTTCTATCCCGAAACCACAATATTCCAGTCGCAGGGCGGTTTATTAGCACATTCTTTCTCTTTCCTATTTCTATGTTTCGTACTCCTACCCTGCGGCGCGTGGCACCGCTCCTGTCGGTGCTGGCCGTGGCCACCGCCTGCTCCAAAGACGACGACCAGTCGGCCACCCCGGAAACCGGCACGTTTGAGAAAACCGTGCTCCTGCCCGCCGACTTTCTGCGGTTTGCAGACGTAGCCGAACTGACCGATGGCAGCGTGTTCGTGCTGGCCTCTACCAGTGCCGCTACGGCTTCTGCGCCGCTGGCGGAGAAGCCGGCCGGGATCCGGCTTAGCGCTAGCGGCGACACGCTCTGGACCCGCCGCTATACCTTCGGCAGTTTCGATCCTATTTACGGGGCCGGCATCAGCTACTCCTGCCTGCCCACCTCCGATGGTAACGTGGTCTTCTCGGCCATGACCCCGCGGACTGGTGGGGCCTTCGAGCCACGCCTCACCAAGCTCAACGCCGCTACCGGGGCCGTGCTCTGGACGCTCGCCTTGCCCGATGAGGTGTATACTACGATCTGCAAGCTGGCCCCCACGGCTGGCGGCGGAATCCTGTTTGTAGATACCGACATGAACAACCCGCAGAGCTTCCGGCTGCACACCATCACGGCAGCCGGCACGCTGGTTTCTTCTGTCACCGTTCCTCACGGGTTTGCGTCCGATATCCGCCCCACCGCCGATGGCAACTTTATCGTGGCAAGTGTGCTGGCCCCCTTCGTCCAGCAGCCGGTTCTCACAAAGCTGACGCCGCAGGGCAGTGTGCTGTGGAGCCGCACTTTGCCAACTACTGGTTTCGGCCTCACCAATAGCGTGGTGCAAACGCCGGACGGCGGCTACGCGCTGGCCAGCGGCAATGCCTATGCCTATAACGGCACCAACAACACGCTCCGGCTCTTGAAAGCCGATGCCAACGGGCAGCAGCAGTTTGTGTATTCCTACTCCGATATTCTGGGCTATGCCAACCGCCTCGGCCTCAGCAACGGCAAGCTGATCCTCGTAGGCGCCTCCACCACCAGCACCCCCACCGGCGATACGCCGCACCCACTGGCCCTGCGCCTCAACGCCAGTTCGGGCTCCGAAGAGCTGCGTCAGGCCCGCCCGCAGGTAAACGGCTACGTCGCCAGCTTCACCACCACCCAGGACGGCAAGCTGCTGCTCTGCTCCGGCGAAGCCGGCAAGCTGGTCCTGCGCAAAACCAACGCCGACCTCACCGACTAAAAACCGCCGAACCCAACGGTTCCTGACCGAACGAAGCCCGTCATGCTGCGCTCTGCATGACGGGCTTTTTAGGTGCGGTTCGCCCTTACCTAATGAATAGAAGGACTTCCGGCATCATAAGCGGCCTGACCCGCCTGCACCACCCGCGCCGTCACGAGAAGCTGCCCGGTGTGGCGCGTGGTGTGCTCGGCGGCATGCACCAGCAGCCCGATGACAGTGCTGGGCAAGCCCTGGCGGCCGACTGGCCGAAACTCGGTAAGGATGGCTTCGGGCGTGGTGCGCAGCATGGCCAGCAGTTGCTCCACAGCCTCCGAAAACTGCTGCACCAGCGCGGCGGTGGTTTCGGGGTCTGAGGGTCCGTCTTTTTCGGCGGCGAGGAAGCGAAACTGCTCGTCCGTGAGCGGCTGCTGGCGGGCGTACGCCTGCATGCGGCTGAGCACGCCCGCCAGGTGGCGCAGATGAAACCCCACCGACGCCACCCCAGCCGGCCGCACCGGCAGCAGGTGGTCGGGAAAGTTGTGGAGGGCGGCCTGCACTTCGGCGCGGGCTTGTAGCAGCGCGTGCGCCACGGGTTGCAGCAGCGGCGGCACCTCGGGCAGCGGGCCGCGCAGCCAGTATTCGGGTTGCGGAACGGAGGGCGTTGTCATGGGTAGTATAACTGCCAGGGCCGCCCGCAGGTTGAGGGCGGTGGCTTTAGTGGGTATATTCACAAAAACCAATATCTTCCCAGTAGCAGCCTTATCCTTCCACCATTTCTCTTTCTTGCTATGGCCCTCGACCTGCTTTCCGATGCTGTTGTAGACACCGTGTCGTTGCCGACTACCAACGCCCGGGTGCGGAGCAAAGCCCGCGGTATTGGCAGCTCCAGCACCGTTACGGGGCTGGAAGTGCGCCTGTCGCGGGTGTTCATCAACGACAACCGCACGCCCAAAGTCTGGCCCTTCCCCGGTTTCGCCGACGTCTACCTGCTGCTGGTCGTGTTCGATGACCTCAACCCCGAGCCGCAGGCCCTCACGCTGTCCGGTTTTGCCCGCATTGATGATGGCGAAGACCTGCCCGTGGACAAAACCGCGTACCTCTGGAAGCAGCAGCAGGAAAACGAGCCGGCTCCGTCACAGGTGCACGTGCTGCTGTCGGTGCTTAAGAGCAAGAAAGGCCTGCGCGATACGGCCGCCGTGCTGGCCCAGGCCCGCGACTCCGACGACTACCGTGGCTTGGTGGGCGAAGTGGTAGGGGCCATTGCCGGCGCCCCGGCCCGCACCGCCGAAGTCATTCTGCAGCTAGGAGCGGTGGTTGGCAATCTGCTGAAGGAAGTGGAAGACAAGCCGCTGTTCACGCAGGTCATCAGCTTCACCGACATCAACGGCGACTTCGACAACCTGGGCAAAACGCCGGTGGTGAAGATGAACAACTACGTGCAGACCACCCTCACGCTGGTCGTGCGCGACCCTTCCCGCGAGCCAGCCGCGTAAGGCCGAATGCACCGCATGAAGACGTTTTCGGAAGTATTGCTGGCGGCCCTCATCAGCGACGCGGTGGTGGCCCTGCTGCTGGGGCTGCTGCTGAAAAGCCGCACCGAGCGGATTGCCCACGAAATCAGGACCCAGTATGAGCAGCTGGCAACCACGTTCCGCTCGCGCTTTAGCTGGAAGGAAAAAGCCCTGGCCGAGCTGCTGGCGCCGCTGCACATGCAGCTAAACCGCACCGAGCGGGCCTTTCGGCGCTATGCCGCCGGCAATCTGTATCTGGAGGCCCGGATTCTAAAGGAAGGCAACGAGGCCATCCGCAACCTGCTTATCGAGAAAGGCTACCTGATTCCGCTGGACCTGCTGCCCGACGCCGACCGACTGATAGAGCACTATGATATCTGGCTGGAGGAATTTGCCCGCGTGCGGGATGCTGCTCAGCCCGACCTGGGCACACCCTTCGTGTTTGTGGGGCCGCAGGGCTATCCGTTTCCGCGCTCCTCCGCCGACAAGTTTCAGCAGACGTACCAGCAGCTGTGGCGCGAGGTATACGGCACTATTTCCTGATGCTGGCTAGGTATTGACAGGCCCCGGTCTATCTTTAAGCCCATGCTCCAGCTTTCTCAGCGCGGCGTGGCCTTACCCCCTTCGCCTTACCGCAAACTCACGCCCTTCGCCGAATCCGCCCGCCAGCGGGGAATTATCGTTCACCCCCTCAACATCGGCCAGCCCGATATTGAAACGCCGCCTTCCATGCTGGAAGCCGTGCAGCGGGCCAGCATTCAGGTGCTCGAATACAGCCCCACAGCCGGCTACCCCAGCTACCGCCGCAAGCTGGCCGACTACTACCAGCGCCTAGGCCTGGAGGTGGATTCCGACGATATCATCGTGACAACTGGCGGCAGTGAGGCCATATCGTTTGCACTGCTGGCCTGCCTAAATCCCGGCGACGAGTTTATCGTACCGGAGCCGTTCTACGGGCCGTATTCGGCGTTTGCCGTGGCTACGGGCACGCACGTGGTACCCATAACGGCCCGGCTGGAAGACAACTTCGCGTTGCCACCCATTACGGAGTTTGAGCAGAAGATTACGCCGCGCACTAAGGCAATTATGATCTGCAGCCCCAACAACCCCACCGGCTACGTGTACAGCCGCGCGGAACTGGAGCAGCTGAAGGAGCTATGCCTGCGCCACAACCTGTACCTGCTCTCCGACGAGGCGTACCGGGAGTTCTGCTACAACACCGAATATACCAGCGCCCTGAACCTGCGCGGCGCCGACGACCATATCGTGCTGCTCGATACCATATCGAAGCGGTATAGTGCGTGTGGAGCGCGCATTGGGGCTATTGTCACAAAAAACCACGCTCTGCGCGACGTATTTTTCAAGTTGGCCCAGCTGCGCGTAAGCCCGCCGGGCCTGGGGCAGCTGCTAGCCGAAGCCGCCGCCGACCTGCCCGCTACCTACTTCGACCACACCAAAACCGAATACTTAGCACGCCGTGACCTGATGCTGCGCCGCCTGCGGGCCATGCCCGGCGTGCAGGTGCCCACCCCGAGTGGCGCGTTCTACGTCATCTGCCACTTGCCCGTAGATGATGCCGACCGGTTTGCGCAATGGCTCCTGGAGGAATTCAGCCACTACGGCCAAACCCTGATGATTTCGCCGGCTTCCGGTTTCTACGCCACGCCCGGCCTGGGCCGCCAGCAGGTACGCCTAGCCTACGTTGTCAATCAGGATATCATCAGCAAGGCCATGGACTGCCTGGAAGCAGCCCTACAGCAGTACCCAGGCCGCGAGGAGAAACAGCGTGTGGCTGCCGCGGAGGTGCGGGAAACGTTCGGCTGAGTATGCTGCCGGTTGCCGTCCAATCAGCCGGGCGGCTGCGAGCGGGCTTCTCATACTTTTCGGGCTGATTCTTGCGTTCTGCTTTCTGATGAAACGTTTGCTGCCTCTTTTGCTTCTGCTACCACTTGGCATGGCGCCAACCGGGGCACAGACCATACTGCCCGAATCGGCGCGGCAGCTCACGCTGCGCATCAACGGGCAGACCGTAGCCGCCGACACGATCAGCTCCCGCTTTTTTCTCGGCGAAGACCGGGCTCTGCGCCTCAACATCGTGCGCGCCGACGATCCGGACGGCGAAGGCCTGACCATCATCATCGACCGGTTCCCGATTCAGGCGGGCAGCTACAGCTTCCAGGAGATTCTGAGTGGCCGCAACCGCGACGCTTCGTACCGTTTCGGTAAGATATCAGCCTACTCCAAATCCTGCGGCCAGAACACCGGTAACGTCACTATTACAGGGGTAAATACCGCCCGGCACTGGCTGATGGGCACTTACTCGTGCCAGGTGTGTGAAGCCGGACGGGGCGGGCGGCGCTTTACGCTGGAAGGCACATTCCGGTACCCCGTGGAGAAGGAGTAAGCAGTGGCAAAACTGCTGTACCTTCCGGGCAGATTCTGGCTTTCATCCGTTCTTTTTGCATGCTTCTTTCCGTTTCCCCCCGCCTAACGCTGGCGGCTGGCCTGCTGCTTAGTGCTGCTCCGGCCGTCCTGGCCCAAACGACCACCACTCCCAACCGCTTCGTCACCGATAGCCTCGACAGCTACATCCGGCGCGGTATGCAGCGCTGGCAGATTCCGGGCCTGGCCGTGGTGGTAGTGAAGGATGGGAAAGTAGTGGTACAGAAGGGCTACGGCGTGCGCGAAGTGGGCAAGCCCGCGCCCGTGGACGCCACCACGCTGTTCATGATTGCCTCCAACACCAAGCTCTTTACGGGCACGGCGCTGGCCAAGCTCGATGGCGAAAAGAAAATCAACCTCGACGAAAAAGTAACCAAGTACCTGCCCGATTTTCGGCTCTACGACTCGCTGGCGTCGCAGCAGGTGACGGTGCGCGACCTGATGAGCCACCATTTCGGCTTCAAGACGTTCCAAGGCGACTTCACGTTCTTCAAATCCAACCTGGAGCGTGCCGAAATTGTGCGGCGCATGCGGCTAATGAAGCCCGGAGGCCAGTTCCGCCGCGACTATGGCTACTGCAACTCGGGTTTCGTGGCGGCCGGCGAGGTGATACCAGCGGCCACCGGCGGCACCAGTTGGGAAAACTACGTGCGCCAGAACCTGCTTCAGCCGCTGAACATGACCAGCACCGATGTTAGCTCAACGGGCTTTGGGCAGCGGCCTAATATTGCGCACGCCTACTCCAACACGTTCGGGCCGCTGGCAGAAGTGCCCTTCGACAACTGGGACAACATGGCGCCCTGTGCCAGCATCGTTTCCAACGTAACGGACCTGAGCAACTGGCTGCGTTTCCAGCTGGATAGTGGCCGCTACGAGGGCAAGCAGGTGATGCCTTGGGCGGCGCTGCGCAAAACCCGTGACGCCAACACCGTTATCAGCAGCCGCAAATCGACCATCTACCCCATGCACTTCGTCACGTACGGGTTGGGCGTGGAGGCCGCCGACTACAACGGCAAGCAACTATTCTGGCACACAGGCGGCGCGTCGGGGCAGGTGAGTAATGTGTGCTTTGTGCCGGAAGCCGGCCTGGGTATTGCGGTGCTCACTAACAACGACAACCAGAGCTTCTTCGAGGCGTTGCGCTACCAGCTGCTCGACAGCTACTTGGGCGTGCCGTATGTAGACCGGAGTGCCGCGGCGTGGCAGCGTAAGGTACGGGCCGAAGCCAGCCAAACCGACCCGACGAAAGAACTGGCGGCCCGCGTCAGCAAAAAGAACAAGCCCGCATTGCCACTCAAGGCCTACGTGGGCGAGTACGAGAACAAGCTGTTTGGCCGCATCAGCATCAGCCAGAAAGGCAAGCAACTGCTTGTTACGCTGCCCAACCATCCCGGCCTCACCGCCACCCTCGACTACATGGACGGCCAGGAGTTCCGGGCCACGTATTCCGACTTAGTGTTCGGCGTGATGCCCGCCAAGTTTGAAGCGGAGGGCAACAATGTGAAGACTGTAGAGCTGCGCGTCAACGACTACGTAGAGTACGACCCATACGTGTTCAGCAAACTGTAATACCAGCAAACACAAAAAAAGCCCGCCTATCATCATCATGATGACAGGCGGGCTTTTTTGCTTACCAGCTAAGTTAAAACAAGCTGTACCGGTTCACAGCACCACTGCTTATAGCGTAGCCAGATCAATCACGAAGCGGTATTTCACGTCAGACTTCATCATCCGCTCGTAGGCTTCGTTGATGTAGTCCATACGGATAACCTCCACATCGGACATGACGTTGTGCTCGGCGCAGAAATCCAGCATTTCCTGGGTTTCCTGGATGCCACCGATGAGTGAGCCGGCAATGCGCCGCCGCTTGGCAATTAGGTTGAAGGCGTGCAGCTGCGGCGCTTCCGGTGGCACACCCAGCAGCACCATCGTGCCGTCGCGGCGCAGGCTGGCCACGTAGGGCGTCAGGTCCATGGGAGCCGACACGGTATTGATGATCAGGTCAAAATAGTTGCCGATGCCTTTCATGGCTTCGGGGTCTTTGGTTACCACGAATTTGTGGGCGCCCAGGGCTTTGGCGTCGGCTTCCTTGCCGGGCGAGGTGCTGAGCACGGTTACTTCGCACCCCATAGCGGCCGCAAACTTCACAGCCATGTGACCCAGGCCACCAAGACCCATCACGGCCACCCGGTCGCCCTGCTTGGCGTTCCACTGCCGCAGCGGCGACCAAGTGGTAATGCCGGCACAGAGCAGCGGCGCCACGCGGGCCAGATCCAACTTCTCAGACACGTGCAGCACGAATTTCTCCGTCACGACAATGTTGTTGGAATAGCCACCGTAGGTGGGCGTGCCGTCTTTCTCGCGGGCATTGTATGTGCCCACGAAGCCCTTGTCGCAGTATTGTTCCAGGCCGTCGGCGCATTCAGGGCAGTGTTGGCAGGAGTCTACCATGCAGCCCACACCGGCTAAGTCGCCGGGCTTGAAGCCCTTCACATGCGCGCCTACCTCCGTGACGCGGCCTACTATTTCGTGGCCCGGAACCATAGGGAAAATGGAGCCGCCCCACTCGTCGCGGACTTGGTGTACGTCGGAGTGGCAGACACCGCAGAACAGAATTTCAATACGCACATCGTGCGGGCCAACGTCGCGGCGCTGGAAATCAAACGGGGCAAGGGGGGCATGGGTCGCCGGAGCGGCATATCCTTTAGATGCAATCATGCGTGTGGTTTTGAAGAAAATGGAGCAAGTTCGAATGGGTGTAACTGTATTCTACGCCGAAGGTTCTTCGCAAAGCCCCTACGCCTCCAACACCGGATTGTAAACGGCCGTAACGGTGTACCTTACGCCCCTGTTCTTTCTTCTACTACCACACATACGATGCCCTCTTCTTCTACCACTATTTCTGTAGCACCCCGGCACAATTCCGCAGGGCTACGCTTCTGGCACTGGTCTAATGCGGCCTTGGTGCTGGCCCAGCTTCTGACGATTCTGTTCATGTTCGTCATCGTGAAGGTCAAGACCTTGGCTCCGGAATTCAGCAAAGTGCTGGCCGAAAAAGGCGTGAACATGGCTCCCGAAGACCTACGTGGCCTCACACGTATTGTGTCGCACCGCATCTGGGACTGGCATATCTGGATCGGCATTACACTGTCGGTGCTGCTGGCTTTCCGTGTGGTAGTTAGCTTTCTGCAGCGGGGCCGGCAGCGAACCGGCGCCAAAATAGCCGCCCTGAAAGGCCGCGCCGCTCAAGGCGACATAGTAGCCCAGCAGGGCGTGTGGGTGCGCTATGCCTACCGGGGCTTCTATGTAGTGCTAGCCGTGATGGTCGTTACGGGCCTGATTCTGGTGTTCGAGGACAACTTCCGCAGCATTGAGCACACGGCCAAGGAAGTCCATGAATTCACGATGTACCTCGTCATTGCGTTTGTGGCCGCCCATATTGCCGGCGTGTTCCGCGCCGAAGTCACCCACGACCCCGGCATTGTGTCGGATATGATTAACGGCGGGGCATCGGACGAGGAATAGCCTAATATTATCAGGACGTAGCCTTATTCATCTGCTCCTGCGCCGCGTTGTGCATGGCGGCGGCCTTTACGGGTGGCGCTTCGGCTGTCGAGGGGCTGGACCAGCCTTTGCGCAGCATCTCCTCCACTTGGGCCTTCAGCCGCTTCTGCGATTCGCGGGAGAAGCGCTTCTGCAACATCCGTCCGAATAGCTTAAAGCCCAGCCAATAGAACGGGTTGCTAATGCGGCCAGTCTGTGAAAACGAGTGAATCCGGAACACCACGCGGCCCGTCGTTAGGTTTTTGTGGACCATGAAATCAATCTGGCCCCGCTCGAAATGCCCTTCCAGGGTGCGGTAGTTGTAGCCCCACACCTGCTCCTGCTGGCCATTTTCGAGTGTCCGCCGCTCGTCCGTGACGCCCCCGATGCGCACGCCAAACCAGAACGTGAACAGCAGAAACCGGCCCCGCAGCACCATCACGCGCTTTTCCAGCGGCTGGTCGGGCAGGAAGATGCCGGTGATGAGGCCGGGCGGCGGAAATGTGTAGTTGCGCAGTACTTCGCGGGCCGCAGCCCAGGAGCCATGCGCTTCCGGCGGGCCGGGGGCTTCCAGCGGCAGTTCGGTTTCGTGGTCGTCCACGTTCCAGCCGGCCTCCCGGGTGTATTCGTGCGTGCGTTCGAGGTCGAAGTTGTAGCCCGCGTTGGTGTAAGACTCGAGGCGAGCTTTCTGCAGCTCGTAGAGGGGAATGGGCTTAGGCATCCTGCGTGACTTCAGTTTCGGTGTCGGCTTGCTTTACGGTTTCTACGTGTACCGGCCCCAGCGGCAGGCCGCCGCTGTAGTCGGCCACGCGCTGGCAAAATGTTTCCCAGGTTTGCTGCTGCACCTTGCGGCCCATGCCCAGCGTGTCGTAGGTGAAGGCCACTAGTCCGTCGCGGGAGCGGGCCCAGGAGTGGATTTCGAAGTGCACTGTATCGGGCAAAGACGGGTGTGGACAGAGTGTAAACCGGATGCGGCCCGCCTCAGGGTGGTTTTCCAGCGTCACAAACTCGAAGTAGTCGTCGCCGATTTCTGTCACGCGCACGTCGCCGTTCCAGGGGCCCAGAATCTTGATGCGGAACTCGTCATCAACGCGCAGGCAATGGTCCTGGCCCTGAGATTTTTCGAAGTCAGCCAGAAAATCCGGCGAGAAGTCGGGCACATGGCATTTCACATATTCCAGTAGCTCGGCAGCCGGCTGGCGGGGGTGCTGCACGTCTATCCAGTAACGACGCTCAAAAAAGGCGCCGCTGCCGGTGTGGGCGGGTTGTTCGGATTTCGACATAGCTGAACAGATAAAGCCCTGGGGCTTCTCTCCTAAACGAGCCGACCGGGAATGGGGTTGGTACGCCCTATCTGGAATGCCTACTCTGCGCTCTGGCTAGGGCAAACCCAGTTGCTCCGGGGTTATTAGACTTCCACCAGAGCTAAGTCAAATGGTTTTGCTCCGGTAGGTGTGCGTCTGATAGCGCAAGGCAAGCCGGCCAATCGGTGTACTTTTGCGCACTTTAGCTTCCGTCTATGCTTCCTGCCCGCTATTCTCGTGTCCTGCTGAATCCTCGTTTCGTGGCCCTGCTCTACGCGGTGCTCACCCTTATCGTCACGGCGCAGCACTACCTGAAAGGGCCGCAGTCGTACGATAACTACAAGATTTTCACCTGGCCGTTTTATCATCTGCTGGCGGGCCGCGACCTATACGCCGAGTATCCGGAGCTGTATAGTGCGCCCTTTAAATACAGCCCCACTTTTGCGCTGGCTATGGGCGCGCTGGCCGTGCTGCCCGATTGGCTGGGTCTGCTGCTCTGGAATGTACTCAACAACGTGGTCCTGTTCACGGCCGGGCGACGCCTCTTTCCGGATGCGCGCCGTAGCATGCTGTTTCTGTTGCTGGTGCTCGTGGACATGATGACGGCGCTGCACAACAGCCAGAGCAACGCCCTGCTGCTGGGCCTCATGCTCTGGACCTACATCCACCTGGAGCGCGAAAAAACGGGCTGGGCAGCGGTGTGCGTGGCCTTGGCGTTTTTCCTGAAGATTTACGGGCTGGGCATTGGGCTGCTGTTTCTACTGTACCCGAAGCAGCTGGCGCGCGGGCTGGCGTGGGGACTGGCGGCCACAGCGGTGCTGGCGGCTGCACCGCTAGTGGTGGTGTCGGGGACAACGCTTGCCGGTATCTACCAGAGCTGGTACACGGTAGTGTCGGGGTTCAATACGGCCGTGCAGCTTTCCCTGATGGGCGTGCTGGACACCTGGTTGGGCATCAGCGTGTGGAAGCCGGGCGTGCAGGCCGTTGGGCTGCTGCTACTGCTGCTGCCGCTGGCCCTGTACTGGCGGCAGCGCCAGCACCCCGACTTCCGGCGCCTGTATGTGGCGCTGATTCCGGTGTTCCTGGTGGTGTTCAATCAGGCCGGCGAGTCGCCGATGTACATCATGCCGGTAGCGGGCTTTATGTTCTGGTGGCTGCACTACCGCCACACCACGCCGCTGGCCACCCCATTGCTGGTACTGGTGCTGCTCTTCACCACCTTCGCCTCCACCGACCTATACCCGCATTCCCTGCGCTCCGGCTTCTTCGACACCTACAAAATCAAGGCGGCTCCCATGATTCTGGTCTGGGCCCTGATTCAGAGCCAGCTGCTGCTGTTTCCGCGTTGGCGCGACCGGCTGGCGGCTGCATCGGAGGCAGAAGCAGCCGGTGCTGAGCCGGTCCAGCAGAATATCAGCTGAATAAAGCGGGGCCGAAGCAGGATTGAGCAAACATTCCGCCGGGGTTTGCTCGTAGCAGGGAAACTTCCTCTTTCTGCTACGCTCTATGGCTTACTACCGCCCACCCGGCCCGCCCGCCGATCCACAACTTGTGCGCGACCTGACGCACCTGCAGGAGACTATGCGTGCTCAAGTGCACCTGCTTCCCCTGCCCCAGGCTCCCACCCTCATTGCCGGCTGCGACTCTTCGTTTCCTACCTCTGACACCATTCTGTCGGTGTTTGTGGTGTTGCGCTTTCCGACGCTGGAACTGGTGGAGAAGGTCTATCATACCAGCACCGTCGAGCTGCCGTACATTCCGGGGCTGCTTTCTTTCCGCGAAGCGCCTAATCTGCTGCTGGCGTACCAGAAATTGCAGCATAAACCCGACATCATTATGGTGGATGGGCACGGCATTGCGCACCCGCGCCGCATGGGCATTGCGGCCCATCTGGGCGTGCTGCTAAACAAGCCGACGTTTGGGGTGGCTAAGCAAAAGCTGACTGGCACCTACCAGGAGCCTTCCCTAACCAAAGGCAGTATTTCGCCTTTACTCGACAAAAGCGGTGAGCTGCTGGGCGAAGTCATCCGCTCCAAAGACAAGGTGAATCCGTTGTTTGTGAGCCCCGGCCACCACTGCGACCAGGCCACAGCCACACGCCTTACCCTAGCCTGCCTGCGCGGCTACAAACTCCCTGAGCCTACCCGCCTAGCTGATTACTGGGCCGAGGAATTTAAAAAAGAGCTTATCTAGGATATTACACCATACAGAAGTTTCTATATTAGAGCATCTTCCATCATCATTTCAATTACTATGAAAAGAACCTTTACCCTCCTGCTACTTCTCACTGCCGGCTTGACTGGTACTGGGCTGCACGCGCAACAGCTGTTTTCCAACGGCGGCTTCACTACCGGAGCCACCGCTAAAGACGGCTCAGCAGCGCCCACTGGCTATACCTGGAGCGAAGTACAAAACGACGCCGGCGTGACGACTATCAGCAACACCAACGCTGGTTTCTCGTCGCTGAAGAGCAGCAACTTTGAGCTGGCTGATGACTTTACGGTGCCCGCTGGCCGGCGCTGGACCATCAACTCGGTAGGCGTATATGGCTACCAGACTGGGTATGCCGGCACCACTTCCCCGTTTACGGCCATCTACATCCGTATCTGGAACGGCCCGCCTTCCAGTGCTACTTCGCAGGTAATCTACGGCGACTTGGTAACGAACCGCTTCACCAGCAGCACCGATGCCCTATCGTACCGCATCTTCAACTCGCTGTATCCTGCGCCGTCGGCCACCGGTACCACGCGTAGAATCTGGCGCGTGGTGGCCACGCTGCCTACGCCCGTATCATTGCCAGCGGGTACATACTGGGTTAGTTACTCTACTACTACCACTACCACTACGGCGCATTTCATGGTGCCCGTCACAACGGTTGGGCTCCGCCAGACACCCGGCGCCAACGCTCAGCAGACGGGTTCTACCGGGGCCTGGGCCCCCATTCAGGATGCTGGCAACCCAGCTGGCCCGATTGTAAGCATGGACATGGCGTTTGATCTGCAGGGTACGTCGGTGCTGGGCACTACGGCCGCCACGCCGGAGTTTGCGCTCCGTGTAGGTCCGGTTCCGGCTTCCAGCCTGGCCACAGCGGAGTTTACTTCTCTGAAAAAACCAGCCACTTTCGTCCTGACCGACATTCAGGGCCGCAGTGTATGGAAAGCCAGCAGCGCCGTGGGCAGCACTTCGCTGCAGGTGCCTCTGGACGGCATGGCTGCCGGCACCTATCTGCTCACCATGACGTCGGAGCTGGGCAGCAGCCGGGCGCGCCTGTTGAAGCAATAGTTTAGCACGCTGGCTGCGGCCGGCGCCGTTATATTCCGGGGGAGTCGTTGAGGGCCTGCAGCAGGCTCCCCAGCGACTCCCCCGCTGCTTGCGGTAACTCTAGCAACCGCGCCACCGCCGCATATACTACTTTAGGTGAACCAGCATCGGTCAGAATCCCGCGCTGCTGGCCCGTTTGCGTGGATTTGGAGAGTTTCTGGCCAGCGCTATCCAGCAACAGGCCATGATGCAGAAACTGCGTCTGCTGGAATGGCGCGGCCCCTGGTAGCTGCGTAGCCAGCCACAATTGCGCCGCGGTACTGGGCAGCAGGTCGAGCCCGCGCACAATGAAATTGACGCCCAGCCGCACATCATCCACTACCGAGGCTACTTGATAGGCTGCCACACCATCCTTCCGGCGCACAACAAAGTCGCCCAACTCTTCCGCTAACGGTACAGTCAGGGGGCCTTGCTGCAGATCAGTGAAGCGTAGCTGCGTAGCGGCTGGCACCCGCGCCCGCCAAGCTGTTTCGGGCGTATCGAGTGACATGGCCAATTCCCGGCAGGTGCCGGGGTAACGGCCGTTGGGAGCAGCAGTACGGGCCAAGTCGGTGCGGGAACAGCGGCAGGCGTAGAATCCGTGTAGGTACGCAGCCCGGGCGGCCTGCAGGGCTGATTCGTACGCAGACAGGTATAAGCGCTGCGAATAGTTACGCTCGAAATCGTCGGGGCCGGAAGGGCCGGCATCGTAGTCGAGGCCCAGCCACTGCAGTGTCAGGAAGATATTATCGAGATACGTTGGTCGGAACCGCGCCCGGTCCAAATCGTCGATGCGCAGGTGCAGCCGGCCGCCTACCCGCCGCGTGAGCAGCCAGGTAAGGGTGAAGTTGACGGCGTTGCCGAGGTGCAAAAAGCCACTGGGCGTAGGTGCCAAGCGCGAAACGACGGAAGACAAGATAGATGGCTATATTGTGGAGACTGGCAAATTACGGGGCCGGATATTACTGTCGCCTATACTACCTGTCGCATCATGCAAATCGGTACCGCTGTTAACCTATTCTCCGCCGGCGTATTGGCTTTTATGCTATCCAGCTGCTGCGGCATCTTTGTTCAATGCGACGCATGCGAGCCAAATGCAAGCCTTGTGCTCAACTTCGAGACGAATCTAGGCAACGGCGGCTTTCAATCCAGCGAAATCCGCTCGGCCTATCTTGTGCGCTATACGTTCAACGATTACCAGCGGCCCCTAGATACGCTTCGGCAGCCTACCAGCTACCAATACAACTACCCTTACTTCGAAGAGTCGGGTGTGACGCTTGCCAGCACCGAGCACAGCTACCGCATTGTGGTACCAGCCGCCCAACGGCAGTACGACATCACTGACATTGAGCTGAGCTACGAAAAAGGCACCGGCTGCTGCGCCTGCGACCAACTGCGCCGCCGCAAGTTCAAGCGCGACAACGTCGTCGTTATTGCTGACGCCCCTAACGCCGAGGGGGTGATTCTGCGCCGCTAGCGCGGGGCATTAAACCTGAAAGCTGTTCGGCTATCCATAGAGCATCTGCTATACTTGTAGTTGCTCATGAAACAACTCCTACGCTTTTTGCTTTTGAGCTTGCTTGTGGCCGCGCGGCCTGCTCATTCCCAGCAAACTCTCTATTTCCCACCTGCTACCGGCAGCACCTGGGCCAGCACCGCGCCGCAAGCCCTGGGCTGGTGCCAGCCCCAGCTCGATTCGCTGCTCAATTTCCTCGGCCGCAAAGGCACCAAGTCGTTCATCGTGCTGAAAGACGGGCGCATGGTGGTGGAGCGCTACTATGGCACCTACACGCAGGATTCTATCTGGTACTGGGCCTCCGCCGGCAAGTCGCTCACGGCTATGCTGGTGGGCATTGCGCAGCAGGATGGTCTGCTCAGCCTACAGGACAGCACCACCCGCTACCTGGGCCGGGGCTGGACCACGGCTCCGGCCGTGAAGGAGCGCCTCATTACCGTACAGAATCAGCTTACGATGACAAGCGGCCTCGATGACACGCCGCCTACCCCCTGCAACAACGAAAGCCAGACGCCCAACTGCCTGCTCTACCGCGCTGATGCTGGCACCCGCTGGGCCTACCACACCGGCCCCTACCGCCTGCTGCAGGATGTACTGGCCACTGCCAGCGGCCTCACCATCAACCAGTATACCAACCAGCGGCTGGCCTCCCGCATCGGGATGAGTGGGGCGTGGGTGAACGACGTGTACTATAGCCGGGCCCGCGACATGGCACGTTTTGGTCTGCTCACACTGGCCCGCGGCAACTGGAACGGCACGGCCGTGCTGCGCGACACGGCCTATTTCCGGCGCATGACTACTCCTTCCCAACCCATGGCCACTATTGAGTGCCGGCCGCTGGCTGCCGCTCATCCTGCCTCCCAAAAGGTAACGCTGTACCCGAACCCGACTGCAGAATCCGTGACGGTGGGTCTGCTGCCAGGCAGCAGCCAGCTGCGCCTGCTTGATGCGCTAGGCCGGCCGGTGCAGCACTGGCCGGCTGCTCAAACCACGCTGTCGGTAGCGGAGTTGCGCTCCGGTATGTACTTGCTACAATGGCTGGATACGCAGGGCAGCGTGTTGGCTTCCAAGCAGCTACTCAAACAGTAAGCCCCTACTGCTGAGCGCTCCACCCCAATACGTCTTAGAAAAATCTAAGAAGGAAATAAACTTTTGCAATATAATTGATGTATGTACATATATTTGCAACCAGAACCAGCAAACTACTCTACTTTTCCTTTAGACTCTTCTAGCCATGCAAACCCTGCTTCATACCGCCACTTCCCGCGGACACGCCAGCCACGGCTGGCTCAATTCGTACCACACGTTCAGCTTTGCGGGCTACCAGAATCCGCAGCGTATGCACTTTGGAGTATTGCGCGTCCTGAATGATGATACCGTAGCCGCCGGTATGGGCTTCGGGGCCCATCCCCACGACAACATGGAAATCATCAGCATTCCGCTGGCCGGCACGCTGGAGCACAAGGACAATGCCGGCAACCACGGCATTATCCGGAGCGGCGACGTGCAGGTGATGAGCGCTGGTACCGGCATTGCGCACAGTGAGAAAAACCACAGCCAGAGCGAGGAAGTGAAGTTTCTGCAGATCTGGCTGTTTCCGAACAAGCGCGGCGTGCAGCCCCGCTACGACCAGCAGAATTTCGAGCCCGAAGGCCGCCACAACCAGTTCCAGCAAGTGCTTTCGCCCAACCCCGATGATGCGGGCGTCTGGATCCATCAGGATGCGTGGTTCCATCTGGCCGATTTCGATGCCGGCTTTGCGGCCGACTACCAAGTGAAGCGCCCCAGCAATGGCGTGTATGTATTCGTGCTGGAAGGCGACGTGACCGTGGCCGGCCAACCTTTGCACCGCCGCGACGGTTTCGGACTGTGGGAAACCGACTCGTTTTCCATTCAGGCCGACAGTTCTGCCCGCCTGCTGCTTATGGAAGTGCCCATGCAGCTGCCGCAATAACCGATTCCGGCCGCCTCACTCATCGTTCATCCCAAGAATTCTGCGCTAGCCGCACTACTCATGAAACACGCCCCCACTACCTACCCGGTCCACGAAATAATTCGCAAGCGCTGGAGCCCTCGGGCGTTTGCAAGCTACCCTGTAGCCCCCGAAACACTGGAACAGGTATTTGAAGCCGCTTCCTGGGCCGCCAGCGCCATGAATGAGCAACCCTGGCGCTATATATACGCCCATCACGCCGACCAGGAAAACTTCCAGAAAATGGTGGATTGCCTGATGCCTGGCAACCAGCCCTGGGCTAAAAACGCGCCGGTGCTCATTCTGGCTCTGGCCAAAACGCAGTACGACAATGGCACCCCCAACGGAGCCGCCCTCCACGATTTGGGCTTGGCAAACGGCAACCTGATTCTGGAAGCTACAGCCTTGGGGCTGCATGGCCACTTCATGGGAGGTTTCGACCGGACCAAAGCGCAGGAAACATTCCAACTGCCCGAAAACCTGCAGCCCGCCGTCATGATTGCATTGGGGTATCAGGGGGAAGCGGAGCAGCTGGAAGAGCCGTTTTTGAGCCGCGAGAAAGCGCCGCGCCAGCGCAAAGCCATCGGCGAAATTGCCTTTCATCGTCAGCTTCCAGCTTAGCACCATGCCACACCTGCTCACTAGCGCCGCAAGCCGGGGCCTGAAGGATATCGGCTGGCTGCAAAGCAATTTCTCGCTCAGCTTTGGGCCCTACGCCAACCCCGCCCGCAGCGGATTCGGGCTGTTGCGTGTCTTCAACGACGACTTCGTGCAGCCCGGCAACGGGTTTGGGCTGCATGCACACGCCAACATGGAAATCATTTCGGTGATGCTGGCCGGGCGCATGAACCACAAGGATTCGCTGGGCTACTCCGAGGAGGTAACAACGGATTGGGTGCAGATTATGAGTGCTGGTAGCGGCCTGCGCCACGAAGAGCACAATATCGGCGACGACGAGGTGAACTTTCTGCAGATCTGGATTGAGCCCAAGCTGCAGAACGTGACGCCCCGCTACCAGCGCCGCCACTTCCCGGCCGAAAAGCGCCGCAACCTACTGACCACCATCGTCAGTAATGAGGAAGGCACGGCGCACTGCTGGATCAACCAGAACGCGAAGCTGGCGCTAGGCTACTTTGATGCCGGCCAGCAACTCACGTATGCCCTGAATCCACTCAACAAAGGCGTATTTATCTTTTTGATGGAAGGCGAGCTGACCGTGAATGGCCAAGCAGTAGCGCAGCGGGAAAGTATTGGCCTTTGGGAAACTGCTGAGGTGCAGATAGCATGCTCCGCAGAAAGCAAATTCATCCTGATTGAAGCGCCTATCAACCACTGAGCAATGCGCCATGCGCTATGCACCAAACTGTCCTGCCGAGGTTCTGCCTCCGCAGGACAGTTTGCTTTTATAGAGGTCCATTTGGACACAGATAGGGCCTGAGTATTTGCATTCGAAACGCCGAGTTGAAGCAGGCTTATGTGCGTGCGTTCGGCTGTCAGGCTATATAGTTCAGCTTGTACTATTTCATTGCCACAATTAATTCCTTAAATAGTCCTTAACCAAGCCACAACCTGCAGATAATGACGTTACTATAGGCTGCAACTTGGATTTTATTCCGAAATTCGGGGCCAAAGTCGTTTGCTCAATCTATAGTATGAAACAAACTTTCCTCTTGCTTGCCCTAAGTCTGGCGGGTCTGGCCAGCCGGGCTCAGAACCTGCCGTACCAGCTACCGCCCAAAGCCATTGCGACGCTGGCCGAAGCTCCGCCAACGCCGCGGGTCAGCATTTCGCCCAACGGACAGTGGATGCTGATGATGGATGTGCAGGATATGCCGGCCATTGCTGATTTGTCGCAGCCGGAGCTCCGGCTGGCCGGCCTGCGCATTAATCCGCGTACGAATGGCCCCAGCCGGGTTAACTATGCCACTACGCTCCGTCTGAAGCGCCTGCCCGACGGCAAGGAGCTGTTGGTGCAGGGGTTGCCCGCCAACGCCCGCATCAGCGAGGTGAACTGGTCGCCGGACAACTCCCGGATTGCCTTCACGCACACCACGGACAACCATATGGAGCTGTGGCTGGCCGATGTATCAGCGGCTTCGGCGCGGTTGGTGCCTAACCTGTTTCTGAACGGCGTGTTCGGCTCTTCGTACGAGTGGGTTTCGGACAGCAAAAACCTGATTGCACGCGCCATTGTGGGCGGACGCGGCGAGGTGCCCTCGACTTTGGTGCCTCCTACCGGCCCTACCATTCAGGAAAACAAAGGCCGCACGGCCGCCGCGCGCACCTACCAAGACCTTCTGAAAAGCCCCGCCGATGAGCGGCTGTTCCAATACTTCGCGCTGGCCCAAACCGTGCGAGTAGGGGTTGATGGCCGCATGCAGCCGCTGGGCGAGCCGGGCATCATTCAGCAGGCCTCGCCTTCGCCGAATGGCCGCTTCGTGTTGGTAAAAACGCGCCACCGTCCTTTTTCCTATACGCTGCCCGTGAGCAGCTTCCCGGTGCGGGTAGATGTGCTGAGCATGGAAGGCCCCGTGGTGAAAACCCTCGATGACCTGCCGCTGGCCGACAACGTACCCACCAGTTTCGATGCCGCCCCGACGGGCCCACGCGCCCACGGCTGGCGCGAAGACGCTCCGGCAACTGTGTACTGGGTAGAAGCCCAAGATGGTGGTGACCCGAAAACCGCCGCTCCCGTGCGCGACAAGATTTTTGCTCTCGCTGCTCCGTTTGAAGGGTCGGCACTGGAGCTGGCCGCGCTACCGTTGCGCTTCGCCGGAATCTACTGGGGCACCGACAAGCTGGCGCTGGTGGAAGGCTACCGCTGGGCTGACCGCCACGAAACGATGTGGACGCTTGACTTGGCTACCAAAACCTCGCTCACTGTACTCTTCGACCGGTCGTCGCAGAATACCTACACCGACCCTGGCACGCCTTACCTGACCCGCAACGCGCTGGGCCGCTCCGTGCTGGCCACCGATGCGTCCAGCAGCACAATCTACTTGTTTGGCATGGGAGCTTCGCCGGAAGGCGACCGTCCTTTCGTGGACGAGTTGAACGTGCGCACGAAGAAAAGCCTACGCTGGTGGCGCTCGGCGGCACCCTACTACGAGGTGCCGCTCACAATTCTGGATGCCGGCAAACGCCAGCTCGTGACGCGCCGTGAGGCCGTGAACGAGGCCCCCAACTATTTCCTGCGCGACACGCGTGGTGGCCGGTTGGTAGCTCTCACCCGCTTCACCAACCCCTACGCTAGCCTCGGCGGCCTGAAAAAGCAGGTGCTCAAATACAAGCGCCCCGACGGCGTAGAGCTGACCGCCAACCTGTATCTACCGCCGGCTTACAAGAAGGAAGATGGCGCGCTGCCCACGTTGCTGGAGGCCTATCCCGTAGAATTCAAGGATAAGAAGGACGCCGGCCAGGTAAAAGGCTCTCCCTACGCCTTCACGCGCCTCTCGTGGGGCTCGCCGGTATACTGGGTGACGCAGGGCTACGCGGTGCTGCAGGGCACCAGCATTCCGATTGTGGGCGAAGGCGACAAACAGCCCAACGACACGTACACCGAGCAGCTTGTGGCCTCCGCCAAAGCGGCCATCGACGAAGGCCAGCGCCTGGGCGTGGTGGACCCCAAACGCGTGGCCGTAATGGGCCACAGCTATGGGGCCTTCATGACGGCCAATCTGCTGGCGCACTCGAGCCTGTTTAAAGCGGGTATTGCACGTAGCGGTGCCTACAACCGTACGCTCACGCCGTTCGGCTTCCAGGGTGAGGAGCGCACTTACTGGCAGGCTTCGGAAGTCTATAACGCTATGTCGCCGTTCAACTACGCCGACAAAATTAAGACCCCAATTCTGCTAATTCATGGTGAGGCCGACAACAACTCCGGCACGTTCCCGATGCAGAGTGAGCGGTTTTACAGCGCCCTGAAAGGCCACGGTGCCACGGTGCGCTACGTAGTGCTGCCTGCCGAGTCGCATGGCTATGCGGCACGCGAGTCCATCATGCACATGCTCTGGGAAATGAACTCGTGGCTGGACAAATACGTGAAGAACCCAGCAGCGGCGGAAACCGCCCCGACTGTTACGGAGGCTCCCGGCAACTAGCAAAAAGCTCCCGACCTTAGTCAAGCACCCTGAACATGTCGTTCAGGGTGCTTTTTTTATGTTCTACAGCAGAAAACCTAGCCGCGTGAAGCTGGAGTGTAAGATCATGGCCAACTGGTAACCCAATCCTGACAGTCTGCGTTTTAAGGCACATAATCAGTTTACTACCTCTAACCTCAGACGTCATGAAAACTCTCAAGATATATGTAGCCATGCTGTCGGCCGTACTTATGCTGGGCAGCACAGTGGCTTCGCCGGAAGTACATGCCCAGACCAAGAAAAGCTGGAGTAAAAAGGCCAAAGGTGCCGCCATTGGTGGTGGCGCTGGCGCCGCAACCGGTGCAGTAGTAGGTGGCGGTAAAGGTGCTATTGTAGGCGGCGTAGTAGGTGCCGCCGCAGGTGGCGTTATTGGCCGCAAAAAAGACAAGAAGAAAGACCCGGTACGCTACCAGGAATACTCGAAGAAAGACTAGTGCAATTCAAATCGGCGCTAGTTAAAAAAGGCCCCGCACCAACTGGTGCGGGGCCTTTTTATAGTATAGGACTAGTGCTTAGCAGCCGCATGAAGCAGCCGCCGTGTTGTCGGAAGCTGCGGTGGCCGGAGTCGGGCCGCAGGGGAAGAGGCCGAAGTGCTGCTCCTTGTTGCCTAGCACCTGGAAGTGGGCGCCGTAGCGCGTGTGGCTCACCATATCGGCGGTGTTGCCGCATACCAGCATGGGCCGGCCGGTTTCGAACAGGTGGTGGTCGTCGAGGGCGAAGGTGTGGGCGTGGCCGGGAATGGTGCCGTTGTAGATGGCCACCTGGCCGTGGTCTTCGCACCGATCTTCGAGGTCGAGCTTGAAGGCGCGCACCGTGAGCGAGTAGAACCTGATGTTGCCGACTTTCTGCTCGATTTCGGGGTTGTCGATAGTGAGGCGGCGGCTGGCCGTGAGGCGGTAGTCGCGGATGCCGAGGCTGTGCAGCAGGCGCCGGAAATCCTCGGTATAAAGCGCGCCGCTAAGGCACTCGCCGTACAGCACCGGGTCCTGGCGCAGGCTTTCCGGAATGCGGCGGTCGGCAAACACATCGGCAATATGCAGCTCGCCGCCGGGCTTCAACACCCGGAAAATCTCGCGGTAGGTGGCTTCTTTGTCGGTGCTGAGGTTGAGCACGCAGTTGCTGACCACCACGTCCACGCTGTTGTCGGCCAGGTCGGCGGTGTGCAGGTCCTCGATGTAACCGTGCCGGAACTCTACGTTGGGCCGGGCATAACCGAAACGGGCCGTATGCGCATCAATATGGCGGCGTGCCACGGCCAGCTGCTCCTCGGTCATGTCTACCCCGATAACGTGGCCGGACTCGCCTACCAGCTTCGAGAGCAAATAAGCGTCGCGGCCGCTGCCCGAGCCCAGGTCGAGCACGGTGCAGCCTTCTACCAGCGGGGGCACAGCCACGCCGCAGCCGTAATATTTTTCCAGCACCTCAGGTTCCAGCTGAGCCAGAATGCGCTTGTGCGCCTCCGGAATATCGTCAGTGCAGCAGGCGTTGGTTTGCAGGTCCTGCTGGGTTTGCAGCTGGCGGCCGTAGTAGTCCTGAACCTGGTGTTGGGTGAGTTCTTCCATACAAGAGTAAATGTAGGCTGTAAATGACGTATCGGCCTTATTCCCGCACCCAGGCCACCTTTTCAGCTAGTGGTTTGCGGATGTTTTTGCCGGGTTGCTGCTGCACATAGCCGAGCGAGAAAAAGCCCAGTAGCCGGTCATCGGGCCCCAGCCCCAAAAACGGTTTGGCTTCTTCCAGATACGTAATGCCGCCGCTGCCCCAGTAGCCGCCCAAACCATACGCAGTAGCTGAGAGATGCAGATTTTGCACGGCGCAAGCCACGGCCTCAATTTCCTCTACCTCCGGCACTTCGGCGTGGCGTTTCATGCCAATGGCAATGACGTGGGAGCAGCGCAAGGGGTTGGCTGCCAGCTTCTCATACTTGCCCTGCTGAAATTTCTCACCGGCCCGCTCCCGGTACAGCGTTGCCTGAAAATCGGCGAGCTTCTGCAAGCCTGCCCCGCTAAACACCACAAAGCGCCACGGCTCAGTGCGCTTGTGTGTGGGCGCCCAATTGGCATTTTCGAGGAGCTGCTCAATAACACCATCGGGAATGACCTGCCCTGGCACGAACTGCACAGGCTGAATGCTACGCCGAGCCCGAATAAGACGATTGAATTCTTGGGTATCGAAGGATGTGGGATGCAACATGAAGGCGAATGTTGATACTGGAGTAAAGAACCTGCGAACAGGAAGTAAGTTGCCTGAGTTGTGGCACAGCCTGAACGTATAATGCGGGCTTTTTGGGGCAATATGCAACCTACAACAGTTCTTTTCAGATAGAGTACGGTATGCAGCTTTTCGTTTTTACCACTCTTCACGACACCGCGCGGCAGCTGCTGCGCAGCCAACTACCGGCCGAAGTACAGCCGGTATTCCGGCAGGAACTTCCTGCTGATGACCAGCAACCTGCTTTCCAGCGTGCAGACGTGCTATTGGGTAACCCACCTCTGGAATGGTTTGCCGCCGGCCCGCCTTCCGGCCTCCGGTTCTGGCAGATTGATTCGGCCGGCATCGAGCGGTACCAGGATATAAACGTCAGCTTTCCGGTGGCCAACGTCGGCGACTTTTTTGCGTGGCCCTGCGCCGAAACCATTGTAGCGGGCATTCTGGGTTGGTATCGGCATATTCCGGAGCTGGCCGTGCTGCAAAGCCGCCGCGAATGGGTGGGCGCACCAATTCGGAGCCGCGTGGGGCTGTTACGCAACAAACGGGTGATAATTCTGGGTAGTGGCGCTATTGGGCAGGCCGTGGCCGAGCAGCTGGCTGGCTTCCGCTGCTACATCAGGTTCTTGGCCCGCACTGACCCTAAGGCGCAGCTGCATTCTACAGAAGAGCTGCTAGCTGCGCTGCCCGAAACCGACGTGGTAGTAAACTGCTTGCCAGGCAGCGCCGAAAACTTCTTTTCTGCCGAACTGGTGCAGGCGCTGCCCGCACACAGCCTGTATGCCAGCATCGGGCGCGGTAACACCACCGACGAGCCGGCCCTGGTAGCGGCGCTGCAGGCCGGCCAACTGGCCGGCGCAGTCCTTGACGTAACGGCCCAGGAGCCGCTACCGACTGACCATCCTTTTTGGCAGATGCCCAACGTGCTGCTCACCCAGCATAGCGGCGGTGGCCAGCCTCACGAAGACGAAGGCAAGGTAAAAATCCTGCTGCGCAACCTCCAGCACTTACTACGACAGGAGCCCCTGGAAAACGTAGTGACGCTAAAGAAGGGGTATTGATTCTGAGCCGCCAAAGCCGGATATAATACTACTCATCAGTTAACCGCCGAGTACGCCTGGGAAGCAACCCCTGGAATTCAAACGCCTTCGTAGCAGATTTCGGCTATTTCTACCGTTTCCTCCTTCGGGCCCAGCCGCAACGACACAATCTGGCCCAGCTGGCAGCCCTGTATTACGCGCGCTATAGGCGCAGTGAAGGCTATTTTGCCGTCCGCCACCGATGCCTCATCAACCCCCACAATAGTGAAGCGCCGCTCTGCTCCTGATATGCCGCCGCTACGGGTGCGCAGCATAACGGTAGCACCAAAACGCACTTCCGTTGGAGGCTGGGTGCGGGGGTCTACTAGCCGGGCACTGGCAATACGGTCATTCAGGGCACTGATGCGGGCATTGTAGATAGTCAGCTGCCGGGTGCGGTCAGCTTCGTTTTCGCGGTTCGACTCGGCACGGGCGCGTCCGGTTTCTAAGGCAGTCAATTCGGCACGTAGCTGCTCCAGGCCCTGCGGCGTAACATAGTTGGGAGTGCCCGCAGGCAAGGGGGCACGTGAAGGCACAATCGGCGCCTCCAGCGAATCGTCTTCTTTGGTAAATGCGCGACTCATGGCCCTTCCTAACGCAGGGCTGCAGCTAGGGTTATGGTGCGGCACCGCGTTCCAGACGCACTTTACCACGCCGGTTGCCCGCCCATTAGCACACAGGTATGTAGCCGAGCGCAGGGTCGCGCGGCAGGCTTGCAGCTAGTTGCTCAATTACTGGTTTACTGGCCTGGAATCACGCCCAGCAGGTGCAGAACCCAGCCGAATAAATAGAAGCCCGGAATCAGCAGAATGTAGGCCCACCAAGGCAGGTAGCTGAGCCGATTCGCCAGCCCCATTGGTCGTCTTTGTCTGGTCAGCATGGTCGGGAGCCAACGTTAGTGTGTTGACTAAGAGAAGATACGCATTTTCACCCCCCATTGTCAAGCCCTCTGGCCGGGCAGAAATCAAACACCTACAGCAACTTCCACACGGCTCATCCGGTACACCGTACACGGCTTATTCCTCCCTCACCATGACCACGCTCCGCTCCTTCTCCGCTGATAGCGAAACAGCCCTTTGGCACCAGGTGGCCACCGACATGGCCCAGCAACCCGACCTGCTGGAATACAGCGCCGAACTGCAGCAAAACGGATTCCGCATCCGCTTCGAGCTAGACATTGACCTGGGCGGCGGCTTTGAGGGAGGGTATGAACTCACCTCATTCACGGCGACAGTGCCGGGCCAGCAGGCACTGAATTTTGCCCTGCACGAGCAGGACTGGGTGCATGAACTGGGGAAGCTGCTGGGCCTAACGGACGTAGAACTTGGCGACACAGAACTGGACGATGCCTTCATCATTACGACCAACAACCCGGATGAATTGCGCACGCTCCTTCTCTCCGATCCGGCTGTGCGCCACACCCTACTCAAGTATCAGGAGCTGCGCCTTGAGCTGACACCCGCTAGCCACGCCCCCGATGCAGAAGTGCTGCTCACTTTCACCAAGGAACAGGCTCTTACTGACCCAGGCCAATTGCAGGAAATCTACCACCTGCTCTATCTGCTACTGCAGCAGCTTCAGGTTATGGCCAATTAGTGCGTACCGTGTAGCGTGCACTACCTTGGGCGGCCAACCCCGCCCCCAGTTGGCCATATTCCACGGCTGTTCCTTCGGCTTCTCACTACCTATTTTCTCTTCTCCATGCAGTACATCGTCACGCTCACGCTCAACCCAACCGTTGATAAGAGTACCACGGCCGACCAGATTGTTCCGGACCAGAAGCTACGGTGCGCAACGCCCAAATTCGAGCCGGGTGGGGGCGGCATCAACGTATCGAGGGCACTGAAGCGGCTAGGCGCCGACTCGGTGGCGGTGTTTCCCGCGGGCGGGCCTACTGGCACGCTGCTACGCGAGCTGCTGGCCCAGGAGCAGATTCAGCAGATGCCTGTGGAAACGGTGAGCCGCACCCGCGAGAATTTTATCGTGGTAGATGCCTCCAACGGCCAGCAGTACCGCTTTGGGATGCCAGGCACAGAACTGTCCATGGAAGAGCAGCAACAGGTGCTAACGACCCTCAGGAGCCTACCGGCCAAGCCCGATTTCCTGGTGATTAGCGGAAGCCTGCCGCCCGGTGTAGAGCCCGATTTCCTGGTGCGCGTCGTGCATGCGGCCAAGGAAATGGGTATCAAGGTAGTCGTCGATACATCAGGGCCGGCGCTGCAGCAGGTGCTGAACGAAGGCGTGTATCTGGCCAAACCAAACGTGGGAGAGCTGAGTAAGATGGCGGGCGTGGATGAGCTGGACAACGAAGCGGTGGCGGCATTTGCGCAAAAGCTGGTGCAGGGCGGCAACTGCGACATTCTGGTTGTGTCGCTCGGGCCCCAGGGTGCCTGTGTCGTCACCAAAGATTCCGTAGACCATATTCCGGCCCCCGCCGTGCGAAAGCGTAGTACCGTGGGGGCCGGCGACAGTATGGTGGCGGGTTTAGTCTACGGGCTGTCTACGGGCCTCTCGATACGCGAAACGGGCCGTCTGGGCGTAGCGTGCGGTACGGCCGCTACCATGAACCCCGGCACAGAACTGTTCAAAAAGGCCGACGTGGAAAAGCTCTACCGCTGGCTGCTGCAGTCTATGCCTATGGCGGCCTGACCAACATAGAGCATACGACTTCTATGGGAGGAATTTCTGCAGTTGCCGGGCATTTAGCACGCCTGCTCCGCCAATACCGTTGTTGAAGTACACATACACTTCTTTTACGCTTGGCTCAGCCTGAATTTCCTGGGCTACTCGCTGCAGAAACTCCTCGCTGTAAGCAGAGGTGTAGAGCACCGGCACGCCATGAAAGCGGTAGTATACCTGCGGCGTATTGACTATTACGTCGTCGGGTAGCGGGGCTGGGTAGCTTTGCCCGCAGAAGCTAATGCCATGGCGCGCCAGCGTCCGGAATATTTCCCCATCCCACCAGCTCGGATGCCGAAACTCCAGCACGTTGTGAAACGCTGGGTCCAGTAGTTCCAGAATACGGTCCAGCAACTCTTCTGTGTAGGCTGCTTTGGGTGGCAGCTGAAACAGCACGGGCCCCAGCTTCTCTTTCAGGCCTTCCCGCACGGTGCCGTAGAAATCGGAGAGTATAGGGGCGGCCTCGGCGTTGAATTTCTTGTAGTGCGTTACCTGGCGCGGCGCTTTCACAGCAAACCGGAAGTCGGGCGGGCTTTGCGCATACCAGCCCTCAAACACCTTCAGCTCCGGCATCCGGTAGAAGGTCACGTTTACTTCCAAGGTGTTGAACTGGGTGCAGTAGTACGCAAACCACTTGCGCGGCGGCAGGCCTTCCGGGTATAGCACGCCCTTCCAGTCGCGGTAAGAAAAGCCGGAGCAACCGATGTAGATAGCAGGCATACAGGAGCAGATGCAGTGTGTGGCTGCTCTTACGCAAAACGCGTGGCTGCAGTGCTCCTGCCGCTCGTCCTATGGCTTACCGCACCACGTCAAACCAGCCTTTGTAGCGGGTGCCATCGGCCAGTTGGCAGAGATAGTAATACATGCCGGCGCTGGTGCTTTCGCCGCCGTAGTCGTTGCGGTAGTCGGCAGAATAATAGAGCTGGCGCCCCCACCGGTTGAAAATGGTCAGCTGCGTGTTGGGGTGGCGCTCCAGATTCTGAATTTCGAATACATCATTGCGGCCGTCTCCATTGGGAGTGATGACATTGAAAAACGCCAGGCAGGCGTCGTCCGGGCTGATGCGCAGCGAGGTAACACAGGTCGTCAGGGCCGGATTGGCTACCTGCAGTACGGCACTGGCCCCACGCACTACATCTACCAACACCGTGTTCGTGCCCTGCCCGCTTACAATGGTGCCATCCGTCACAGACCACTGGTACGCACCCAGCGGGCCCTCAATGGTGTAAGTAAGACCCCTATTAGCTGCCAGACAATACAGCCCTGCTCCTGTAATTTGGGGCCCTGGTTTCACCTGCACCTGCCGCGACACCGAATCGGTGGGACAACCGGACGATGCTATACCGCGCACCGTGACGGTGCCTGTACCGCCGGTCAGCCAGTTCACCTGCACGGTTCGGCCGGTGGCTGGCTCTACTATGGTACCGCCCTGGGCCGTCCATCTGTACTGCGGAAAGTTTGCCCCCAGCGCCGTATAGGTGCCCAGCGCCTGAGCACACAGCACCGAGTCGCCGCGCAGGCCGGCAGGTGGCGCTACCCCCATCACCGTGATGCGGAAGACAGCCACTACAAACTTGCTGTTGCAGGCCTGGTCTGCTACCGATATAACCACATCGTAGGGAGCAGCGCGGGCCAGCCCACAGTCAGCTTGCAGCCGGAATATGCCTGCTACTGTACCGGAGCCAGCTACGCTGACGATGCCCGGCGCACTGCCAGTACCGGTGCCGGTCTGTCCGTTCAGAGTAGCATCAATTGGGCCAGCGCCATCGAGTAGTACACTGCTTACCGTCATTGTCAGCGGCTGTGCGTCCGGATCAGTAGCCGTAACGGTGAAATCCAGTGCCTGTCCTTCGGTCACTACAAAATCCTGGCGGACAGTGCTGGCTGCCGTGAAAACGGGCGGCTGGTTGATGCCACCGCCGCAGTTGCGCACCGTAATCTGAATGTCACGGCGTACGGTCCCCAGCAGCGCCTCCTGCCCATTAATTATGCGAAACTCCCGCACATCGATGGCGAGCAGAAAGGTCCCGACCTGCGTGCCCAGGTAGCGCGCAATGCCGCTACGGGCATCGACGGCGGCATAGCCCGTGGGCCCGAAGGGAGCCTGGGCGCTAAAGTCCGGGCCATAAGTTACTGGCGCGTCTGGCACTACATTTTCATTGGGAGTAGCCAGGCTGTAGCTGAGCCGGTCCCCGTCGGCATCATAGGCATTGTTCACCACGAGCGTCGTGTCGCCAAGGCAGATGACTGCGCCGGCATTGCTGGAAAAGACGGGCGAGGAATTGACCAGCATGGGCGGCGTCATATCCACCGACAGCGCCATGGCACTGCCTTCTGAATAGGCCAGATTGGCAATACCGGCGTTGCGGTTGCGGGAAATTATGGTGGCCAGATAGCCCTGGCTTATAGCCGGCAACGAAACTGTGGTGACATAGATGGCCAGCGTTACGCGTGGTGCCCGCTCGGTGCAGCCTGGCAACAGCGCCGGCGTAATCTCGCTGAAGCTGCGCCGCCCCACATTGACCTGTACCAGCTGCCGCGGATTGGCTTCCTTGCTGAAAACGGTGATGGGCAGAGTCGCGCTGCCATTCGGAGCCGCAGAGCCAACTTCCTTGTTGAAATAGACCCGGGCTGTAATCTGATACCGGTACGGATTGGCCGTTGTTCCTCTGGCATCCAGATATACGTAGCTCAACTCACCGCCCACCAGATGCGTGGCCGTGGTCGTCCGGAGCCCGGCAACCAGCCACAGGAGCGTGAGTAGACATATCCGTAGTAGAGTAGCTGGCATAGAATTGTGGCTGATACTAAGCGTGTAGCCTAAGATAAGCGTTTACAGTTGCACTCACTTCAGGATCCTACCTCAAGAGGACTACTAGTAGCACCTTCTGTTAACAAGGCTTATTATAAGAAGTCCGGTAATCAGCGAGCCTTCTTGCTACTGGTATTGCTAACAATGCTGCGCAACCTACCGGGATGTAGTAAACAGAAAAGCATACTTTTGCCTTATCAAGCAGCAAAATCCCAGAGTATGTAATAGTTGATTTCTTTCAAAAACTGAGTAGCCACCCTCCCATAGGTGTGGCTGTATTCTCCTGCTTTTTGCGAAAGAACTCATGCTACTACTACAAAACCTTGGGTATAATCACCCGAACAAAGACGTGCTGTTCGATGGCCTGAATCTGTCCATCGGCCGCCACCAGAAGGTTGCCCTTATTGGCAACAACGGCGCTGGCAAATCTACCTTATTGCAGCTACTAGCTGGCGAACTGAAACCAACCACCGGGCTCATACAAACTGAGGCCGCGCCCTATTATGTCCCGCAGCATTTCGGGCAGTTTGATGCCTGGACGGTGGCGCAGGCGCTGCATATCGATGCCAAGTTGGCTGCACTGCATGAAATTCTGGACGGCCAAGCCACGGAAGCCAACCAGGCTACCCTGGACGACGACTGGACACTGGAAGAACGCAGCCACGATGCCCTGCGGCACTGGGGTCTGGCCGACGTGAACCTCACCCAACGCCTCTCTGACCTCAGCGGCGGGCAGAAAACCAAGATATTCCTGGCGGGCCTCACCCTGCATCAGCCCGCGCTGGTGCTGCTCGATGAGCCCAGTAACCACCTCGATACCGCTGGCCGGCAGCTACTGTATCACTACATCCGGACTACCGCCAGCACCCTGCTGGTAGTAAGCCACGACCGGCAGCTGCTGCACCTGCTCGACGCGGTGTGTGAGCTGAGCAAGCGTGGCCTGACGCTGTACGGTGGCAAGTATGAGTTCTACGCTGAGCAAAAACAGGTGGAAAGCAACGCCTTGCAGCAAGACGTACAGAGCCGCACCTCAGCCTTGCGCAAAGCCCGCGAAACAGAGCGGGAGGCGCTGGAACGCAAGCACAAGCTCGATGCCCGGGGCCGGAAGCACCAAGCCAAGGCTGGTCTGCCCACCATTGTGCTCAACATGATGCGCAACAGCGCCGAGAATAGCTCTTCCCGCCTCAAAGGCATTCACGCCGAGAAAGTGGAGGCTCTGGCGAAGGAGCTAAGTGAGCTACGCCAAGAACTGCCCGACCTCGACAAGATGAAGTTCGGCTTCGATGACTCGGGCCTGCACCGGGGCAAAATCCTGTTTGATGCCCACGGCCTCAACTACCGCTATGGCCCACACCCGCTGTGGCCCGAAGACCTGAGCTTCCAGATTGTGAGCGGCGAGCGGCTGGCGTTGAAAGGCCTGAACGGCTCCGGCAAAACCACGCTGCTCCGGCTGTTGCTTGGGGAACTAGAACCCACCCGCGGTACCCTGCTGCGGGCGGCCAGTAAAGTAATGTTCATCGACCAGGAATATTCGTTGCTCCAGCCTCAGCTTTCGGTATACGCGCAGGCCCAGCAGTTCAACACGGCAGGCTTGCAGGAGCACGAGGTAAAGATCCGGCTGACGCGTTTCCTGTTCACATCCGCGTACTGGGACAAGCCCTGCGGCACGCTGAGTGGCGGCGAGAAGATGCGGCTGCTCCTGTGCTGCCTCCACCTCAGCCATCATGCTCCCGACCTTATTATCCTGGATGAGCCCACCAACAACCTCGACCTGCAGAACCTGGAAATCCTGGCCGCCGCCCTCCATGACTACCGTGGCACTATACTCCTGGTTTCTCACGATGAGTTGTTTCTGCAGCAACTTGGCGTGGAGCGGGCAATCCATCTAAGTCCGGCACCAAGCACCTAAACTGCATTTCCTGAGTTTCCTACACCACTCAAAATAAAATAGCGCGTCTTTACTTTGAAATACAAAGTTCTTTTACATTCTTTGCATTACATTACCGCATGTCGATTCTTGCGGGGCTTACACTACCGTCAAGAACAGGTACCGGAGCCTTACTTTTCGCCGGTGTTTCACTGCCACGGTGGTGCCTGTTGTCGCGCCTCAAGTACGCTGCTTACGGAGCATTCATCTCTAAAATCTTCCCTTATCATTCTTCACACAACTTCGGTCATGACACTCACCAAAAGCCTTTCTATTGTTGCGCTGGTTACCGGACTGCTACTGCTCATTCCGTTGGTGGCCATGCAGTTTACCCAGGAAGTAAACTGGACTTTCTCTGATTTCGTCTTTGCTGGCGTGTTGCTTTTCGGAACGGGCACAACGTATGTCCTGATTGCGCGGAAGTGGAACAATACCGCCTACAAACTGGCCGTGGCCGTGGGGGTGGTAGCGGGGCTCATGCTTGTGTGGGCAAATGCGGCCGTAGGGCTTATCGGGAGCGAACATAACCCTGCCAACCTGCTGTATCTCGGCGTCCCGATTGTAGCACTCGTCGGGGCTTTTGTGGCGCGCTTCCAGCCGCTGGGCATGTCCAACGCTATGTTCGCAGCGTCGCTCACGTACGTGGTGGTTACTCTAATCGGGCTGTTTGTGTGGAAGCCTACGGGGGCCGCTGCCGAACCCTCCGTACATCTGCTGACTGTGGTCGTATTTAATGCCGTTTTCGCTGCTATATGGGCCGTTTCGGGTTGGCTGTTTCGCCGTGCCAGCGCTACTGGCTCAGGTGCAAATCGGCAACTAGCCTAGACCCATAGAGTACTACACCGCGCTATTCACAAACCTTACGCAATACTCCAATGACCACAGCACAAGTTGTGACGGCTGGCATCCTGCTGCTACTCCTGGGGCTTCTGTATCTGTTGGTAGCAAGCAGGGGCCGCAGTGGCGCCTACAAATGGGCTGTAGGCGTGGCAGTGGTAGCTTCCCTCTTGCTCGTGTGGGGCAATCTGGCCGTAGGCTTCATCGGCAGCGAAGACAACCCCGTCAACCTGCTCTACGGTGGGGTGCTTCTCGTCGGCTTCATCGGGGCGGTTGTGGTGAAACTCCAGCCGCAGGGCATGGCACGCGCCATGTTTGCTACGGCGCTTGCACAGTTTGCCGTGCCGTTCATTGCGCTGCTCATCAAGCGGCCCGAGCTGAACATGGGTGTACTCTGGGTAATCGTGCTCAACACGGTTTTTGCCGGGCTGTGGGTGGCGGCAGGGTGGCTGTTTCGGCGGGCTAGTATGGCTGACGTGGGTTTGGGCGGGCAGGTGAGGTAGGGAAGTTTGATTGAATATGCAAAAGCAACGCCCCGTAGCCTGAATGGTTACGGGGCGTTTTTGTGTGCTATTCCTAGACATTCGTATGGCAACTTCCCCTGCCTCTCCGCCTGTTGCGCCCGCCGCTAAGAGAAACGGGGCTTCATTGGGTATAACGGCCCTAGAATCGGCCTAATCATTTTAGGTTAGGCAACTTAAGATAAATCTAAAAACATTTTCTCTAAAAATTTATCGTTGATTTTATTTTGGTGCACTTTGTAGTAATTAATCATAAATTTTAAATAGTCATCACGCTTGCAACACACAAACCTTTTTGCAAGGTGTATCATAGCAAGGTCCTTTTCTATAGAAAATACATCAGGAAGTTGCTTCACCTTTCGAATCTTGGAGACAATAACAGTTCGGTTTGATGACAGAGGCAAGATGAGTTCATTGTCAAGACCTTCATTTACTGACTTTGGGTTGAATATGATTGGGAAATCACCTGTAATTGGAAAGCCTCCGTCGTGGTAAGTTATATTCCACTTGTAGCCATTATAGCTGTCGTCTTTTGTTTTTGGCGAATTAAGGCCCATTGCTGCTATTGCGGGACGAAGCATTTTATGTATATCAGGCTCGCTCATAATTCGCGCTTTAATCTCTACCTTTTGTTCCTCTGAACAACCGTGAAGTGTCAAGCCAAAATCTTCAATCGATAAATTAGGTATGATAGTGTTATATAGTTCATCCATAGCTGGATTACGCCACCGCATTGTTTCAACAAAAAATTTAAGCCCTAGAATATTTTCTATAGTGATGATTTTGTCAGTATGCGTTGACTTTTCTATTGCCGCTACTGTAATTGCAGAAATAGATTCTAAGTGAGAATACATGTTTTCCACAATTACACTTTTTTCGCCGCCAAGATTCGTCGTATTTCTATGTTTCTCATAAAATTCATTTTCAGGTCTACTTTTTCGAAAAACATTTAATTGTTTGTCATAGACTGTGAAGTACCCATTCTCATCTGTGAACCCTCTCAAGTAGAACTGAGGGATATAGTGGTGCTTTTTAGATAGGGTTGACATAAATCAATAATTAAGGCGTTGGATGTCTAATGCTTTTTAAGTGATAAAACTAGACAAGTTCGTGAGTATGGAGCAATTATAACCAATGAATTTCTGCTTTTTTGTCCGAATACGGGATATTATACAGAGTATTGCCCGCCAAAACGTCAGCAAAACCATCCTCGCACCCCGTTTGCTAGTCCCCTCGTAGAATCTTCCACTGCGAAGTCTCACCCTACGACGAAAGCAAACCATGAACTTTAATAACTATACCATCAAGGCGCAGGAGGCCGTGCAGAAGGCCACCGAAATTGCCGGCGCCAACCAGCAGCAGGCTATTGAAACCGGCCACCTGCTGAAGGGCCTGTTCCAGAGCGACGAGAACGTGCTGTCGTTTGTGGCCAAGAAGCTGGGGGCCAACCTCAACATCCTCACGCCCCGCCTCGATGCCTTGGTGGCCGCTTACCCCAAGGTGAGCGGCGGCTCGCCCTACCTCGCCAACGAAACTGCCGCCGCTTTGCAGCGCGCTACCGGCTACCTCAAGGAGTTCCAGGACGAGTACGTGTCGGTGGAGCACCTGCTGCTGGGGCTGCTCAGCGGTAAGGATGCCGTGGCGACCCTGATGAAGGACGCCGGCTTCAACGAGAAAGACCTGAAAGCAGCCATTCTGGAGCTGCGCGGGGGCCGCAAGGTCACGTCGCAGTCGGCCGAGGACCAGTACCAGAGCCTCAACCGCTACGCCCGCAACCTCAACGAGCAGGTGCGTACCGGCAAGATGGACCCGGTGATTGGTCGCGACGAGGAAATCCGCCGGGTGCTCCAGATACTGAGCCGGCGCACCAAGAACAACCCGGTGCTGCTGGGCGAGCCGGGCGTGGGCAAAACCGCCATTGTGGAGGGCCTGGCCCAGCGCATCGTGGCCGGCGACGTGCCCGAAAACCTGCGCGACAAGGTGATTATGAGCCTCGACATGGGCCTGCTCATTGCCGGGGCCAAGTACAAGGGCGAGTTTGAGGAGCGCCTTAAGGCTGTCATCAAGGAGGTAACCGACTCGGATGGGCAGATTATCCTGTTCATTGACGAGATGCACACGCTCATCGGGGCCGGCGCGGGCGGCGACGGCGCCATGGACGCGGCCAACCTGCTCAAGCCGGCCCTGGCCCGCGGCGAGCTGCACGCCATCGGGGCCACCACGCTCAAGGAGTACCAGAAGTACATTGAGAAGGACAAGGCTCTGGAGCGCCGTTTCCAGGCCGTGATGGTAGACGAGCCCACCGTGGAGGACGCCATCAGCATCATGCGCGGCATCAAGGAGAAGTACGAGCTGCACCACGGCGTGCGCATCACCGACGACGCCGTTATTGCCGCCGTGGAGCTGAGCTCGCGCTACATCACCGACCGGTTTCTGCCCGACAAGGCCATTGACCTGATGGACGAGGCCGCTGCCAAGCTGCGCATCGAGCTGAACTCCATGCCCGTGGAGCTGGATGAGGTGCAGCGCCGCATTATGCAGCTGGAAATTGAGCGCGAAGCCATCCGCCGCGAGGAAAACCACGACCGGGAAGCCGTACTCAACAAGGACATTGCCGACCTCTCAGCCCGCCGCGACGACCTGAAGGCGCAGTGGGAAAACGAGAAATCGGCCCTCACCAGCATCCAGACCGAGAAGGAGAACATTGAGCGCTACAAGCTGGAAGCCGACCAAGCCGAGCGCCAAGGCGACTACGGCCGCGTGGCCGAGCTGCGCTACGGCAAGATTCAGGAAGCCGAAGCCAAGCTGAAGGAGCTGCAGGCCCAGGCCGAAGCCGACAAAGGCAAGGAAGGCGGCTCGATGCTGCAGGAAGTAGTGACTCAGGAGGACATTGCCGACGTGGTGGCCAAGTGGACCGGCATTCCGGTGAGCAAGATGCTGCAGTCGGACCGCGAGAAGCTGCTGAACCTGGAGGCCGAGTTGGGCAAGCGCGTGGCCGGCCAATCGGAGGCCATTGCGGCTATCAGCGACGCCGTGCGCCGCTCCCGGGCCGGGCTGCAGGACCCCAAGCGGCCAATAGGATCCTTTATTTTCCTGGGCACCACCGGCGTGGGTAAAACCGAGCTGGCCAAGGCCCTGGCCGAGTACCTGTTCAACGATGAAAACGCCATGGTGCGCATCGACATGAGCGAGTTTCAGGAGCGCCACGCCGTGTCGCGCCTGATTGGGGCACCTCCCGGCTACGTGGGCTACGACGAAGGCGGCCAGCTGACTGAGGCCGTGCGCCGCAAGCCCTACTCGGTGGTGCTGCTCGACGAAATCGAAAAGGCCCACCCCGACGTGTTCAACATCCTGCTGCAGGTGCTCGACGACGGCCGCCTCACCGACAATAAGGGTCGGGTGGCGAACTTCAAGAACACCATCATCATCATGACCTCGAACACGGGGGCCGACATCATTCAGCACAATTTCAAGGAGCTGAACGAGTACAACCACGACGAAGTGGTGGACCGCACCCGCGAGGAAGTGATAGAGCGCCTCAAGCAGCACATGCGCCCCGAGTTCCTGAACCGCATCGACGAAATCGTGATGTTCCAGCCGCTCAAGCGCAAGGAAATCCGCAAGATTGTGGACATCCAGTTCCGCCAGATTCAGCAGCGCCTGGAAGAAGCCGGCATCCGCCTGGCCGCCACCGACGAGGTGCTGGACTACCTCGGCGAGCAGGGCTTCGACCCCACCTTCGGGGCGCGGCCGCTCAAGCGCGTCATCCAGCGCCTGGTACTCAATGAGCTGTCGAAGGACATTCTCTCGGGCCGCGTGAGCAAAGACGCTGTGGTGGAAGCCGTGCTGGAAGACGGCGGCATCCGTTTCAACAACGTGGAGATGCCCGCTGTGGGATAAGCGTAGAGTAGATTGAATAGAAAAGCCCCGCCGGCGTTGTGCCGGCGGGGCTTTTTTTGCGTGATTAACTACTATTTCCGGCTGAACCGATAGTTGGAGTTAAAGAATCTGGGGGCCATTTTCTTCTCCAGAACGTGCGGCAGCTTGTGCGTCTGCTCGTAAGCTGTTACGGCGGCTTGCTCACGTTTCCGGCTGAATCTGGTGAGCGTAAAAACGGCTGGTACCCAAGCCGGAGCAGTGCCAATACCAATCATTAGTGCTGCCGCAGTTGCATCAGGGCAGAAGTATCCTCCGCATCCTCGACCATTGTTATCAGCTAGCGTACCAATTCCGGCTACGGCTGTCGATACGGCACTCCCTCCAGCTAGCCAGCCACCGGTACTCCGCTTGCTCATGAAAAGATTATGCAGAGCGCGAACCGTATCAGGGTGCGTGTATAACGGCGGGGGTAATGCTGCAGGCACAATCTGACTAGATACCAATTCTGTCTGCTGAGCCGAACATGGCTTTCCAGCGGACCACAGCACTAGAAGCACTACGCTAAGCCATTTCACATAGCCGGAATATGGTTCATCCTTCTCATGTGCTGTTGCCGGAATAACATTTAGTAGGTGAGAAGGACGAGCCATAATCGAAATGGAGTAAATTGATTGCCACTCGAAATATAGAAGTATCCCTCAGCGAATTATCGTTTCTGTCACCAAGCGCCAAACCTGATAATGTCTGATTTCTTCAGGCTGATTTCGGCCTTCTCATTCTCCTGAGGGAAGCTTATTATTCTTCTGCTTCCTACAAAACTTAACTTGTAAAGTCAGATAGTCTCAACTATTTGCAGCAGCCCGTAACAAGGCGCACTATACCACGGAAACGTCGGTGAACCAATCGACACCTTTGCGCAGCCAGGCCTGGGTAGCGGCTTCTGCCGAACCAAGCTCAGGCGTGAGGTTGTAGTGCCACTCGGCCTGGGGCGGTAAGCTCATCAGGATGCTTTCGGTGCGGCCGCCGGTTTCCAGCCCGAAGCGCGTGCCTCGGTCGATGGCCAGGTTGAACTCGGCATAGCGGCCGCGCCGCACCAGCTGCCACTGTTTCTGCTGCTCGGTGTAGGGCAGGGCGGCATTCTGGCGCATGATGGTGCCGTACGCCCGGCCATAAACTTCGCCTACATCCTGCACGAAGGCGAACAACTCCTCAAACGAGCCGTCTTTGCCCACGGTGAGGCGGTCGAAGAAGATACCGCCGATGCCGCGCGTTTCCTGGCGGTGGGTGAGGTAGAAGTAGTCGTCGGCCCATTGCTTGAAGCGTGGGTAATAGCTTTCATCGTGGCGCTGGCACACCTCCCAGATTTGCTGATGAAACCAGCGGGCTTGCTGCTCGTCCACGTAAATCGGAGTCAGATCCAGGCCGCCGCCAAACCAAGCCTCGCCGTTGCCGGCCTCAAAATAGCGCACGTTCATGTGCGAAATCGGCACCATGGGGCTGCGCGGGTGCTGCACCACCGACACACCGGTGGCGAAGTAGCGCGGGTCGGGCATGAGCAGTTGCCGGGCCGCTGGCTCGCTCATCTCACCCCATACTGCCGAGAAGGCCACTCCGCCTTTCTCCAGCACATTGCCGTGCTGAAACACGCGGGTACGGCCTCCTCCCCCACCGGCATGCTGCCACAAGTCCTCGCTGAATTTCGCGCCGCTGCCGTCGGCCGTTTCCAGCCGGTGGCAGAGCCAGTCCTGAAACTGGCGCATCCAGTTTTCTACTAAAGTGCGCGGAGAAAGAAGGGTTTCGGGAGCAGAGCTATACATGGAAATCAGTAGCGAAGAGTAAGGAAAAACGCGTCAGCAGTTACTGTTACAGGCAGTGTTAAGCCCAATGCACGGCGTGGTAGTTGGGTAGCACCACCTTGCGCTGCTCCTGCTCCAGCCGTTCGGCGCATCGGTCGCAGCAGGCGGCGCTGGGTGGGCGCTCCGCCGTGCGCAGTACCAGCACCGGAATCTGGGTGTGGTAGGCGCGGGTAGTGGTGTAGCACGAGTCGAAATACTGGAGCAGCTGGGCACTGCTGGTAGGCGCTATCACGAGCAGCTGGGCCTGCGTACGGGCACAAAACTCACTCACGGCTTCCAGCGGTGCATCGTCTTCGAGCAGGTGGGGCGTAATAGTGGTCCAGGTGAGCTGAGTGCTGGCGCGACTCAGGGCCTGTTTCAGCTGGCGGCGCTGCCCCCGCGCCGCAGGCGGATAGAACTGCACTAGGTCTACATCGCCAGGGAAGGCACTTTCCAGGGCCGAAAGCCGGGGCAGCACGTTTAGATGCAGAGACGCAAAATCGGCGGAGAAAACCAAGCGGCTGGGCAGAGCCCGGCGGCCGGGCGGCACCACCAGTACCGGGCAGCTTACCAGCTCCGTAATGGCGGCGGCGTGGTTGCCAGGCGCTTCTTGGCGGCCGCAGTCAATGTGCTCAAGGCCCATCACCAGCAGGTCGGCGGCGCAGGCGCTGGCTTCGGCCCGTACATGGTCGTGGAGGCAGCCGCTGAGCACCCGGTAGCGGTACTTGATGCGGCGCCCGTCCTGGCGGGTGAGCTGCTGGTAGCGCAGGCGCTCCACTAGGCTTCGCAGACGCTGTTCCTCGGCGGCCAGGTCGGCGGCGGATTGGCCGATATCCGTAGCGGGAATGCAGCACAGCAGCACGACTTCCGCCGGCCAGCGCACGGCCAGCTTGTTGACATAGGCGAGGGTGTGTTCGGCCGCAGCCGTGTGGTCAAGAGGGACGAGAATGGTTTTCATGCCGTGTGATGGAGAGAGTGCAAATCCTGAATTCGGGAAGGTGCCGAGAAGCTAGTGGCAGTAGTGCACGGTGTGCGGCCGGGCAGTGGCGGCGGGCACGGCAGCGGCCGGAAGCTGAGGGCTCAGATAGGGAATGCCCAGCCCCAGTCCGCGCACAATAAAGAGCAGCGCCAGCACCGAAGCCGCGTAGGGCACGGCCTGCCGCATGCGGGTGCGCCACACCAGCGGCACCAGCTGCCCGCTCAACGAAAGGCCCAGCATCAGGGGCAGCGTACCCAGCCCGAAGCAGACCATGTAGGCGGCCGCGCCCATTACGCCTGGGGCGCTAAGCGCGCCGGCCAGGGCCAGATACACCAGCCCGCAGGGCAGCAGCCCGTTCAGCAGGCCGGTAGTATAAAGTGCCGACAGCGACGGCCGCTGAAACAGGCGGGCCAGTGTGTTTTTCACCCAGGCCAGTGGCCGGCTGAAACCCAGCGCATCGGCCAGCCGGGCGGTGTAGCACTCCGGCACGGCCACCAGCAGCAGAATCAGCACCCCGGAGGCTACTGACAGACTTTGCTGCACGCCGGCCAGCCGCAGCCCCTGCCCTAGCAGGCCGGCGCCGGCGCCCAGTGTAGCATAGGTGGTGGTGCGGCCCAGGTTGTAGAGTAGCCGCCCGCCCACGTAGCGCCACGAAGTGCCGGTGCCACTGGCGCCAGGCAGCGCCAACGCAATGGCCCCGCACATGCCCACGCAGTGAAAGCTACCCAGTAACCCGAACAGAAAGCCGGCCCAAAGCATCAGCAGAAAAATAAAGCGAAGTGCTGTAAGAGCCAGCAAGTACGGCCGCGGGCCAAAGGCATTCCATGACGAAAATCAGCCTAGAAGCTGATTTTCTTCTCCACGAAATACGCCTGCTGGTCGGCCGTGAAATCCAGGCGCACCCGCCAGTGGCCGGGCTGCATTTTGCTGGTGTTGATATGCTGCTGCAGGTCGGCATTGGGCTGCAAAGGCAGGCTGAAATCCAGCTTCTGATTGGAGGGCCGGAAAAACCGGATGTTGCCCAGCACGGCTTTCCCGGCCAGGGCCGCCGGCAGTTGCACGGTCAGGCGCTGGGCGGCGGCTTCGTAGCGCAGGTCGACGGGGGCGGGCAGGGCGGCTGTGCGCGCCTCGGTTTCCATGCGCTGCTGGTAGGCCAGCTCCTGCTGGTAATAGTCGGTGCTGACCAGGTCTACGCTGCTACGCATAGCCTGCTGCACCATGTAGCCGATGTAGGCCGCAAACAGCACGAACGTGGCAATGATGGCGTAGGGCCAGATGCTGCGCTTGGCAGTAGAATCAGAAGTAGTCATGGGGATAAGTGCTTTTCCAGGCCCAGGCTTACTGCACCGGGCCGAGGAATTTGGTGCTGGTTTCGGTGATGAGCTGCTTGCCGCTGAACACCCCAATGCGGATTTCCTGGTTGGTGCGGTGCAGGACGGTGCGGGGCAGCTCGGCAAAGAACACGCCTTCCACTATGCCCTGCGCCGGCAGCTTCAGGCCGTTGGCACCTACCAGCGAAATCCGGCCCTGCGCCGGCTCCAGCACCCGCAGCGTTACGGGGTACGGGTGGTTGGTTTTGTTGATGACCGAGATGTTGTAGAGGTTGGTGATGGTGCCCCGGTCGGTTTTCTGGAACAGCTGGCCCGGCGTGCGTAGCACGGTAGCCGCGACATTATCCCGCGACAGCAGCAGGCCCGTCAGCGCCACCAGTAGCACCACCAGTACCCCGGACAGTGCCTTCATGCGGCCCGTAATCCGGAATTTGCGGCCTTGCGCAATGTCGTTTTCCGAGGCGTGCCGGATCAGGTTCGGCGGCAGGTCAATCATAGCCATGATGCTGTTGCAGGCATCAATGCAGGCCGTGCAGTTGGTGCATTCCAGCTGCTGGGCGCCGTTGCGGATATCGATGCCGGTGGGGCACACCTGCACGCACTGGTGGCAGTCAATACAGTCGCCGGCAGTGCGTGCCTGGTTTTTGCGCAGCTTCTCGCGCGGCTCACCCCGCTGGTAGTCGTAGGCCACCACCAAGCTGTCTTTGTCGAGCAATACGCCCTGCAAGCGGCCGTAGGGGCAGGCAATAGTACAGACCTGCTCCCGGAACCGCGCAAAAACAGCGTAGAACACGCCCGTAAAAATCACCATCGATGTCAGCCCGCCGAGGTGCGCCGTGAGCGGGTCGGTGATGATGCTAACCAGCGCATCGGAGCCGATGATGTAGGCCAGAAATGTGTTGGCAATCAGGAAGGAAATGAGCAGAAACAGCGCGTGCTTGGTGGTTTTGCGCCAGAGCTTGTCCCAGTCCAGCTCGCGCCGGTCCAGGGCTTTTTGCTGGGGTGCGTCGCCTTCCAGCCAGTACTCGATGCGCCGAAACACCATTTCCAGAAAAATGGTCTGCGGGCACACCCAGCCGCAGAAAGCCCGCCCATACACCACCGTAAACAGGATGATGAACACCAGAAACGTGAGCGAGGCCAGCAGCAGCACGAAGAAATCCTGGGGCCAGAAAATCTGACCCAGCACGATGAACTTGCGTGCCGGCAGGTTCAGCATCAGCAGCGGCAGCCCGTTCAGGCGCAGCCAGGGCCCGGCAAACAACAGCGCCAGCAACCCGTAGCTGATCCACGTGCGGGCGCGGTAGAGCCGTCCCGTGGGCTTCTTAGGATAGAGCCACACCCGTTTGCCGGCCGCGTCTACCGTAGCAATAGTGTCGCGGTAGGAGTCGTCGGGTTTGAACTCAGTGGTAGACATGGCAAGTGGTAGGCGGGCGTGTTGATTTGTTTTACAGATCGTCCGGCCGAGCGAAGCCGAAGCATGCGCTCAGCCGGACGGTCGTTTGCTGGCAGTATTAGAGTTTGACTACCGGTTTGCCAGCAGTTTCTTTCTCGCCCTGCGGCTCTTTGGCGCCAGCGGGTTTCGTGCCCTGCAGGCTCAGGATATAGGAGCTGACCTGCAAAATCTGCTTGCCGGACAGCTTGCCCTTCCAGGCGACCATGCCTTTGCTGGTGACGCCAAACTTCACGGTTTTGTAGACGTGGTTCACTTCGCCGCCGTGCAGCCAGTATTCGTCGGTCAGGTTGGGGCCTACTTTGCCTTCGGCGTTCTGGCCGTGGCAGGCGGCGCAGTTGCTGGCAAACAACGACTTGCCTTCACTCAGATCAGCGGGCGTAGCCAAGGGCTGATAGGTAGTCAGCTTGTTGGGGTCGTCGGCGTCGGGCGAAACCAGCAGGGCCGCTTGGCGCATTTCGGTTTCGTATTCGGCGCCCTGCAGCTGCCCGGCCTGGGCCACATGGTAGTAGCCCACGTAAGTCACGGCGAAAATGATGGTGGCGTAGAAGCTGTACTTCCACCACGGCGGCAGGTCGTTGTCAAACTCATGGATACCGTCGTAGTCGTGGTCGAGCAGCTCGTCGCGCACCTCGCCCTTCACCAGCGTCGCGTCGCCGACGAGCAGGCCCAGCACCCGGCCGCTCCAGGAGTGGCGCACGGTGGGCAGCTCGTATACTTTGCGCAACTGTGGCCGCATCTGCACCGCAATACCCACGAACGAAAGCAGCAGCACCAGCAGCAGGAAAATCAGCAGGCTGATGAGCACCCAGAACATGATTTGCTGGCTGCTCATGCCGGCAGCTTTGGCCGGCGCGGCGGCTTCTGGCGTCTGAGCCACCGCCTGCAGGCTGGTCAGCAGCAGAGCGGCTATATTCAGTGCAGCAGGAAAGCGGAATTTCATTGAAGTTAGCATGTAGGTACCCCCCTTTCTGGTGCGGCTGTATCGGTTGAGGTTTCGGCCGAATACTGCCGGCGGTGCTTGAGCTGCGAGGACACCATGGCGCCCGTGAGCACCACGGCCACAGCTACCAACCCCAGCAGGCCAACCACAAGTCCGAACAGAAAATCGGGGCCATCCGGGGCCGGGGCGGCGGGCGTTTGGGCGGCGGCCAAGTAGCCCATCAGCAGGCCCAGGCCGGTCAGGAAAAAGGTACGTTTGGTTAGCATAGCGCGTCGGGTTCGGCGTGGGCCTGTAGCGTGTCGTTGTCGTGCAGCGGCAGCTGGCTCATGGTGCTGATGTGCTGGCGGTTGGCCACCACCACGTACAGCAGCAACCCCAGGAAGAAGATGAAGAAGATGAAGAAGGAGATGAGCGGATATAGCTCAATGCCGGCAATGGATTGCAAGACGTTCTTGTACATGGCAGCGGGTAGTTAAGAGGCCTGATAGACTACTGAGCAGCGGCAGCGGCCTGCTCGGGCTTCACTTTGATGTCGGTGCCCAGGCGCTGCAGATAGGCAATCAGGGCTACTATTTCCTTCTCCGACTTCACTTCGATGTCTTCCTTCTTCAGGTCGCTCACGATGCTGGCTGCCTGGCGGCGGGCATCAGCCACGGCCTGTTGCTCGTAGCCGGCCGGATACGGTGTGCCCAGCTGGCGCAGCACCGAAATCTTGGAAGGCAGCGTGCTGTAGTCGATGTCCTGGTCGAAGAGCCATGGGTAGGCAGGCATGATGGAGCCCGGCGACATGCTGGAAGGGTCGAGCATGTGGTTGTAGTGCCAGGAATGCGGGTACTTGGCGCCTACACGGTGCAAATCGGGTCCGGTGCGCTTGCTGCCCCACAGGAAGGGCCGGTCGTACACAAACTCGCCGGCCTTCGAGTACTCGCCGTACCGCTCGGTTTCGGAGCGGAACGGGCGCACCATCTGGGTGTGGCAGTTCGAGCAGCCTTCCTTGATGTACAGGTCGCGGCCTTGTAGCTCCAGCGAAGTATATGGCTTCACGGAGGCAATGGTGGGCACGTTGGACTTCACGAGGAAGGTCGGAATCATCTCAATAGCGCCCCCGATGAGAATGGCAATGGTAGCGCCCACGGCCAGCTGAAACGGACGACGCTCAATCCAGCGGTGCCAGTGCCCACCCTCGGCGTGCGGGTCTTCGGCGGCGGGCAGCAGCGCCGGAGCCTGGGCTTTTTCGTTCGCCAGCAACGAGCCGGCTTTGGCCGTCTTGTACAGGTTGAACATCATCAGGAACACGCCGCTCAGGTAGAGCACCCCGCCAATACCGCGCAGGTAATACATGGGCACAATCTGCAGCACGGTTTCCAGGAAGTTGGGGTACTGCAGCATGCCCTCAGCATTGAACTGCTTCCACATTAGGCCCTGCGTGAAACCGGCCCAGTACATCGGAATGGCGTAGAACAGGATACCCAGCGTACCCAGCCAGAAGTGCGTAGTGGCCAGCTTTTTGGAGTGCAGCGGCGTGCGGTAGAGGCGCGGCCACAGCCAGTACAGCATCCCGAAGGTGAGGAAGCCATTCCAACCCAAAGCCCCCACGTGCACGTGCGCCACAATCCAGTCGGTGAAGTGGGCAATGGCATTCACGTTCTTAAGGCTGAGCATCGGACCCTCGAAAGTGGCCATGCCGTAAGCCGTTACGGCCACCACAAAGAACTTGAGTACTGGCTCCTCGCGCACCTTATCCCAGGCGCCGCGCAGTGTCAGCAGGCCGTTGATCATGCCACCCCAGCTAGGTGCAATCAGCATGATGGAGAAGGCCACGCCCAAGCTCTGCGCCCAGTCGGGCAAAGACGTGTAGAGCAAGTGGTGCGGGCCAGCCCAGATGTAGATGAAAATCAGGGACCAAAAGTGGATGATGCTGAGCCGGTAGGAGTACACGGGCCGCTCCGCTGCCTTGGGCAGGAAGTAGTACATCAGGCCCAGGTAGGGCGTGGTCAGAAAGAAGGCTACCGCGTTGTGGCCGTACCACCACTGCACCAGCGCATCCTGCACGCCAGCATAGGCCGAGTAGCTCTTGAACAGCGAAACCGGCAGGGCCGCCGAATTTACGATGTGCAGCACCGCCACCGTCAGGAATGTAGCAATGTAGAACCAGATGCCCACGTACAGGTGCCGCTCGCGGCGCCGGGCAATGGTGCCGAACATGTTCCAGCCAAATACCACCCACACCAGCGTAATGGCAATGTCAATGGGCCACTCCAGCTCGGCGTATTCCTTGCTGGTGGTCAGGCCCATGGGCAGCGTAATTACGGCCGACACGATGATGAGCTGCCAGCCCCAGAAATGGAGTTTGCTGAGCACATCCGAAAACATCCGGGTTTTGCACAGGCGCTGCAGCGAGTAATAGACGCCCGTAAAAATGCCGTTGCCGACAAAGGCGAAAATCACGGCGTTGGTGTGCAGGGGCCGGATGCGGCCAAAGGTGGTGAACTGGGTACCGAGGTTCGCCTCGGGACGGGCAAGCTGAAACGCCGCCAGCACACCCACCAGCATCCCAATAATGCCCCACACCACGGTTGCAATACCGAAGTCGCGGACAATCTTGTTATCGTAGAAAAACGTGTCAACGGCCCGCGAGAGAGGACGCGGCACCAGCGGCGGCTTGGGGGCTGCCTGTGGCAGGAGAGGTTCGACTTGCATAGCCGGAAAAGTGAGTGATTTACTTCTCCAAAGGTCTTGGCAGGCCCATTCTGAAAAGATGACGAACGTCAGCCCCGGGCTTGATTGATGTCAGGCGGCTCGGCACCCGCAATAGCACTATTCCGGATTTTCGTCGTCGAAGAGCATGCGCACAGAGGGTGTGTAGTCGTCTTCGTACTGCCCGGAGCGCACAGCCCACAGGAAGGCCCCCAGAAACAGCAGCGCTACCAGCAAGCTGATACCGATGAGCAGGAAAATAATGGTCATGATGGAGTGGTATTAGAGGTGGCGCCGGTGGGCGGCGTAACGCACCAGCAGCGTGGCAAATACCATCACGCTCAAAGAGCTGATGGGCATAAGAATGGCCGATACGATGGGCGTGAACCGGCCCTGCACGGCCAGCCCCAGCCCGATACCGTTGTAGCAAAACGACAGCACAAACGTGGCCAGCACCACCTGCAAACAGTCTTGGGAAAAGCGCAGAATGGTGGCTAGCTGCCCGAAGCTGCGGGCTTCCAAAATGGCGTCGCAGGCGGGCGAGAAGTTGGTGAGCGTGTCGGTGAGGGCAATGCCGGCATCGGCCTGCTGCAGGGCGCCGGCATCGTTCAGCCCGTCGCCGACCATGATGACGGTGCGGCCCTGCTGCCGGAGGGCGGCAATGTAGTCGAGCTTGTCTTGAGGGCTTTGGCGGAAGCGCAGCTCGGCCTGCTGCCCGAACAGGTTGCGCAGTCGAGGCTTTTCGACGTCGTTGTCGCCGCTGAGCACGGCCAACCGGTAGCGCCGGCCTAAGGTGGCCAGCACCGTTTCCAGCCCCTCGCGGTACACGTTGTGAAACATAAAGCAGCCATACACTTCCCCATCCAGGCTGACGTAGACGCTGGACTGCAGCGTATCGGCGGTAGTCTCGGCGGGCGCTGGGGCCGGAGCATCCAGCTCCACCAACGCTGCCGAACCTACCTGCACTGCCACGCCGCCCACCACGCCGCGCAAGCCCTGGCCCGGCACCTCAGCGAAGCTCGCAACTGGCTCTGAAGCAGCGGGCAGTTCCTGGGCCAGACGCTGGCTGAGCGGATGCGTGGAGTGGCGCACCAGGGCAGCTACGGCCCGCTGCTGCGCCTCTGTAAGCGGCAGGCCCACATATTCCACGGCCGAGCGGCCCACGTCGGTCAGGGTGCCGGTTTTGTCAAAGACGATGGTATCGGCGCGGCCCAGGGTTTCGACTACCGCAGAGTTTTTCAGGTAGAACTGGTGGCGGCCCAGTGTGCGCAGTGCCGCCCCCAGCGCAAACGGCGTGGCCAACGACAGCGCGCACGGACAAGCAATAACCAGCACCGACGTAAACGCCCGCAGTGCCATAGCCGAGTTGCTTTGCGCGTACCAGTAGGCCACCGCCCCTAGTGCCAGCAGCAGCGTAATGGCCACGAAATAGCGGCCCACTTTGTTGGCGTAGGTTTCGAGGGTGGCCTTGTCGTTCTTCTGGAAAGCGGGATTGTTCCAGAGCTGGGTGAGGTAGCCCTGCGACACTTCGCGCACCACTTCCAGTTCCACGGCCTCGCCCACCTGCCGGCCGCCTGCATATACTACTTCGCCGGCCTGCCGCGCCACTGGCACACTCTCGCCCGACACGAAGCTGTAGTCGATCTGGCCCGCGCCACGCCGCAGCACGGCATCGGCCGGAATGATTTCCTGGTGGCGCACCCGAATCCGCTGGCCCGCCCGCAGCTCCTTCACCGGCACCGACTGCTCCTGCCCGCCGGGGCCAAGCAGCGTGACGGCCACCGGGAAATAGGATGTGAAGTTGCGGTCGAAGCGCAGGGCGTCGTAGGTGCGCTGCTGCACCCATTTGCCAATCAGCATGAAAAACACGAGCCCCGTAAACGAGTCGAAGTAGCCCGGCCCGGTCTGCGTCACGACTTCAAACACGCTGGTCGTGAACAGGGCCGTGAGGCCGAGGCTGATGGGAAAGTCGAGGTTGATGTAGCGCTGCTGAAGGCCCTGCCACGCCGAGCGGTAGAAGTCGCGCGCACTCACCAGCAGCACCGGCACGGCCAGCAGCAAACTCAGCCACCCGAAAAACCGCCCCAGTGCCGCCTGCAAGGTTTCCGTGAACGAAAAGTACTCGGGCAGCGCCAGCAGCATCACGTTGCCGAAAGCAAAGGCCGCCAGGCCCAGCTGGTAGTACAGCCGGCGGTTGGCATAGTGGGGCTGCGCGCCCAGTTCGGCCAGCGTAATCTGGGGCTCGTAGTTGATGGCGGCCAGCAGTGTCACGACTTCCTGCAGCGAGGTGGCCCTTGGGTCGTAGCTCACGGTCAGCTCCTTGCGCAGAAAATTGACGCGCGACGCGGAAATGCCGGGGTTGAGCTTGAACAGGTTTTCGAGCAGCCAGATGCAGGAGGCGCAGTGCATCTGCGGGATGGTGAGCGTGAGGCGGGCCAGCGACTCGGAGCGGAACGCCAGCAGCTGGCTCTGCACCGATTCCAGGGCGAGGTAGTCGAAGCGGCCGGGCAGCTCCACGGGCTTCACTTTCTGGCCGGCGTGCTCATCGAGGCGGTAGTAGGTGCACAGGTTACTGGCGGCCAGCAGCTCATACACGGCCTTGCAGCCCTGGCAGCAGAAGTGCAGCTCGGGCTGCTCCGGCAGCCGGATAGGCTCGTCGGGGCAGTCGTCGCCGCAGTGGGTGCAGGCTAGGTGAGTGAGGGTTTCGGTGGAGGCAGGCGCGGTAGGCACAGGCAATGGGGCTGATGGCAGCCCCAAAGCTCCCCCACGCGCCGCGCCCGTCACCTGACGAATATCAGCCCCGCTCCTGATTCATCTCAGACGAGACAGCCGGGCAAACCCGTTCTGAACTGCCACCTTTGGGGTATTGTTCCGGGAGGCCGGGCCGGCGCTGCGCCCGGTCTGGCCTTCATTGCTGCTTGCGCTTATGCCTCGTTTTCACGCTACTGCTGCCTTGCTGCTGGTACTGTCCCTGTTTGTATGGGCAGGCTTGGTAGCGGGCATTTCCTTTCTGGAAGCCCCGCTCAAATTCACCGCGCCCGGCATAACGGTGCCGCTGGGGCTGGGCATCGGGCGCATCGTGTTTTCGGCCCTCAATAAAATCGAGCTGCTGCTGGCCGCTGTGGCCGTAGTCAGTGCGTTTTATCTGCGTGTGCCGGCCCACGTCGGCGCTACGCTGGGGATAGTAAGTGGCGTGCTGCTGCTCCAGACGTTCTGGCTGCTGCCGGCCCTCGATGTACGGGCGCTGGCGTTGCTGGCCGGCCATCCGGCTCCGCCCAATTCGCTGCACATGGTGTATATCGGGCTGGAAGTGGTTAAGCTGCTGATACTGCTACTTACCGGCAGTTGGGCGTTCCGGTGGGCGCTGCAGGCAGCCCGTGGGCAAACTCTCAACCGCCGCGCCCAGCAGCTTGCCTGATTTCCGTCTTTTTTTGTTATCATGTCTCTTCCCCTTCCCGATATTCAGTCTGAAGCCGATATCAAGCTCCTCGTCGATACATTCTACCAGAAAGTAAACGAGGATGAGCTGCTGAACCCAGTTTTCAACGGCTTTGCCCACGTCGACTGGGCGCGGCACCTGCCCATCATGTACGATTTCTGGAGCAGCATTCTGCTGGGCAGTTCGCGCTACCACGGCCGGCCGTTTCCCAAGCACATCCCGCTACCCATCGATGCCACGCACTTTCAGCGCTGGCTGGAGCTATTTGAAGCCACCCTCGACGAGCTGTTCGCGGGTCCGAAAGCGGAAGAAGCCAAGGTGCGCGCCCTCAACATTGCCACCATGTTTGAGTACCGTCTGCGCAAGCGCGACCCACTTTCGCTGCTATAAAGGCGCCATGCTTGTAACACAACAACGCCTCCACGAGCTACGCTTGTGGAGGCGTTTTGCTTGCCGGAGCGCAGCTGCTTACCGGTAAATCAGAATCCGAGCTGCTTCCAGGCAGGCCAGTGAGTGAGGCGCGCCAGCCGGAATAATGACATAGTCGCCGGCTGTAACTTCCGTGGGCGCATCTTCCTGCGTGATTATAAGCCGCCCGGCCAGCACCGTCACAAACACATCGACGGAGGCGTGGTGCGTGGACATTATTTCGCCGCTATGAAAGGTCTTGTAGATAACTTTTTGGCCATTTTTTTCCAGCAGCACAAGGGCCTTTTGCTCGCCGGCCGGGGTGTGGCTGCCAGCCAGCAGGCTGCCGCTTTTCAAAGGAGGATACATGCAGAGTTGGGTGAGGTGGAACGCAGACACACAGTAGCTACTGCGCTATGATGCCAAAGCACGACCTTCTGCAGAGACTTTCCCATGACGAATCTCAGCTTTCGGGCTGAGGTAGCGCTACGCTGTTGTCAGACGCCTCCCTCCTGCCACGGTACGGTGCGTACCCAAGCGCCCTAGTACCTTACCAGTGTGCCTGCCGCAGCTTTTCAGGGTGCAATACGCGGATGTTTTTGGGCGTCAGCTCTATCAGGCCATCCTGCTTGAACTCGCTGAGCGTCCGGATCAGCGACTCGGGCGCGGTGCCCACCATAGCAGCCATATCGTCGCGGGAAAGCTGAATGGTGGCATCGGTGGTGCCGCCCGCCTGCTCGTGCATGCGCAGCAGTGTATCGGCCACGCGGCGCCGGATGGAATTGTAGGCCATGCCCAGCAGCTGCTTTTCCCGCTCGCTTACGCGGCCCGCCAGCAGCCGGATAAACTGCTGCCCCACTTCCGGATTGCGCAGCAACAGCTGCGAAAAATCGTCGCGCGGGATGTACACCAGCTCCGAATCATCCACGGCCACGGCTGAGTCGGAATGCGGCGTGTGCTCAAGTAGCGGCAGGTAGCCGAAAAACTCGCCGGGACCATAGAGTCCCGTAATCAGCTCTTTGCCGCCGGCGGTGGCTTTCACGGTTTTTATCCGGCCGGCCTTCACAAAGTAAACCCGGGAAGGCTCTTCGCCTTCGAGGTAGATATCCTGCTTTTTGCGAATGGAGTACACTTTCCGGTCTGCCGACAGTCTTTCCAGGTTGCCCACGGCACGCGCATCGTCCAGAAACTCGCCCAGTCCTTCGCCCTGCAAATCGTACTCGGGCTTGAGATGCCGAAACCGGTTGAGGCGGCTAGTAATGGCGCTCAGCAGCTCGGTTTCGTCGAAGGGCTTGGTCAGGTAGTCGTCGGCACCCAGCTCCATACCGCGGCGCATGTCGGTGCGCTCGGTTTTGGCCGTCAGGAAGATAAACGGCACACCCGAAAGCTGCGGGTTTTGGTTGAAAATCTGTAGCACCCCGTAGCCATCCAGCACGGGCATCATAATGTCGCAAACCACCAAATCGGGCTTATGGGCTAGGGCCTGCTCCACGCCCAGCTTGCCGTTTTCGGCCGTCAGCACGTGGTAGCCGGCCAGCTCCAGAATTTCAGCGGTGTTTTCGCGGATAAACTCGCTGTCTTCAATCAGCAGGATGGTTTTCATAGGGAATGGTGATGTTGACGGAAGTGCCCACGTTTAGCTCGCTGTGCAGGGCAATAGTGCCGCCCATGAGCTCAAGGTAGCGCCCAATGATATAGAGGCCGAGGCCCGTACCGGGCACATTGGTAACATTGCGGGCCCGAAAAAACCGCTCAAACAGGTGCTCTTGGTCTTCGGGGGAGATACCGACGCCTTGGTCCTGCACCCGCAGCACCAACTGGCTCTGCCTGCAATCAGCCTGTAGCACCACCACGGAGTTTTCGCCGGAGTATTTGATGGCGTTGGACAATAGGTTGACCACTATTTTGCGCAGCAGCGAGGGGTCAATCCATATGGGGGCGGTGCACCCCATCTGCCGGTCTATGCGCTGGCCCGCTTTGAGCAGGCCCTGCACGTCGGACACCGTTTCGTCGAGTAATGCGGGCAGGTCTATGTTTTCGGGGTGAGCTTCAATCTTTCCTTCCTCAATTCGCCCCACCGACAGAAACTCTTCCAGAATGTCATTCAGATGATTGACGGAGGCCCGAATGCGCTGCAGGTGTTTCATGCGTTTGTCCTGCTGGTCGGTGCCGGGGTATTTCTCGATGAGTGTTGCGGAGGTGAGCACCGCCGTGAGCGGCGTGCGGAACTCATGCGAAGCCATGCTCACGAAGCGCGACTTTAGCTCGCCCAGTTCCTGCTCGGCGGCCAGCGCCTGCGTCAGTTCTTGGCTGCGCTGCTCCAGCTGTTCCAGCGTGTTCATCAGGGCGTGGGTGCGGTCGGCTACTTTCTGCTCCAGCTCCGTATTCAGGGCTTCTACGTGCTGGCGCTGCGCAATCAGCTCCCGCTCCGCTTCTTTCTTAAAGGTGATGTCGATGATATAGGCTACCACATACAGTTCCTCATCAAGGTGGAAATAGCTCAGGCTAACCTCCACCGGAAACACGGAGCCGTCTTTGCGCTGGGCCTGCAGGTCGCGGTTGTGGCCCATGTTGCGCACCTGCGGATTCGCATTAAAGGAGTGGCGAAGCTTTTCGTGCTGCCGGCCAGCGGCGTTGGGCACCAGCACTTCAATACGCTGCCCCACCAGCTCATTGGGCCCGTAGCCGAATAGCTGCTGAGAAAATTGATTGGCCGATACAATATTGCCAGGCTGGTCGCAGACGATGATGCCAATGGTGGCGTTGGCAAACACCGCCTCGAAGCGCCGCACGCTGTGGGCCAGTTCCCGCTCGGCTTGTTGCAGGCGGTTCTGTGGGGTAAGTCGCACCAGCACAAACGGCGTTGCTTCCATCTGAAAGCTGCTCAGCTCAATACGTGCCCAGAACGGCTGACCTTCATAAGGCATTATTTCCATCTCCGCTTCCTGCCGACCAAGCTCCCGGGCCTGCTCACAGAGTTGCTGCCACTGTTCTTCCGAAGCGCAGAGCTTGTGGGCCGAGCCAGTGAGGAAGTCCTGTTCGGAGGAATAGCCTAGCAACGCTGCTCCCGCGGCATTTACCTGCGTGAATTGTCCTAGTGCCGGGTCGTATAGCCCCACAAACTCCCTGGCTTGCGTGTAGAGCAGGTCAGCAAGGGCATAGTGAAAAGGCGCTGGAAGCATAGAATTGATAGAAAGCGGCAAGTGAAAGCCACGGCGGTAATACGGGGTGCAATATAAGTAAGTCGGGCCCGGGCAGGCAGCTGACAAAAGTCAGCCCACCGCTTGACGGCAGTCATCGGTGGCACGGGCAGGCAGCCGCTACTTTTACGGTTACACTTTTTAGCCTTCCTCTCATGTTTGCTTCCGTTCCTTCTTCCACGCAGGCCACCGAACCGGCAGTACTGCTGGTATTGCTGCCGATGGCTGCAGGAGCGACTAAGCCAGCATTTATGGCTTCGCTGGCGCGGTTGCAGCAGCAGTTAGGCGCGGCCATACGGGTCCTCAAAATTGAGGAAGCCAGCCACCCTACGGTGGTACACAGCTTTCAGACCACCGAATTGCCTGCTTTTGTGCTTGTGCGCCATGGTGTGGAGCTCTGGCGCCAGCAGGGCTTGCCCGAAGGCGAAACCATAGCCCCACTGCTTTTGAGGCAGTTGCGCCTAGCTGATAAAGAGGGCTAGAAGTAAAAACAAGATCATATAACAGCCCGAAGATGCCTCCAATGACAAATACCTAGTTCTAGGTATTTGTCATTGTCATTTAAACTTATATTTTTACAAAAAATTATTTACATAACACCATTTATAACATCCTTTTCCCCTCCCCATCTTTTGGTCCCTCCGCTCCTGTTCCCCCGTTTTGCAGGAGTGGAGGCACCATTAGATACAAGCACTCCTCTTCTGATTCTCTAGCGCCCATACGATCAACGGCCGCCCCCAACTAATGAGGGCGGCCGTTGGTCGTATGGGCGGCTGGTTGTAACAGTCTAATCTACATCTACTGCAAAGTGCTTGGCTTTGAGGCGGCGGCGCACATACTTCGGCACAGGCTTGCCCTGCTGATGCGCGGCTATTATTTCTTCCTCGCGCGTTTTGCTGAAGCGTACCAGCTTGCTGATGCCAATACCAGCAGGCACGCCCCCGAGTGCGGCAATACTAATAACTGCCCCGCCGGCATTGCCGCCAGAATCACCGCTGCTCAGGCCTCGTGCAATAGCGCCGGTAGCACCTATCCCGATAGCCGCAAATATGCCGCCGCCCGTCCGGCGCTGCTGAAACAAGTTCCGAACTGCCTGACTACTATCGGCGACGGGCGAAGGGGCCTGGGCGAGAGCAGCTGTAACATTCAGCAACAAGGTAGTTGCCAGTAAAAATGTGCGCATGAACTGAAATAAGGGTAAAAAGGATGAGTGCAAGTTGCCTATAAATGTAGGCTAGCAGGATAGTGTGCGGCAAGCACAACTGCCCAAAACGGCTCCTTTTCGAGCTGCCCTGTTATGGGTCAACTATAATTATATCCAGATAATACAAACACGTGGAAAAAGCGGCATCTTTACGAACGGCTTTGCCATACTACTCTACTACAGCCTCTCATTATCACACCTATTCTTTCTGATTAGCACTTATCAGACAGTCAAAGATTCACTCTATTAGTCCAGCACGCCCTCATGCGCAGTGCTTTTTGAGCCATTCCGCTTTTACCTTTTCTTTTCCCACCATTTTCCTGTTTATGTCCCACACTTTACCCCTTACAGGCAAGCCCGCTAGGCGTGTCTCACAAGCCGGTCTGCGTGGTCTGCGGCCTCTGATGGCGGCGGCCCTGGGCTTGCTTTCCATTACCGGTTCGTATGCGCAGCACCGTGCGTTAGCGCTGCCCGCTCCGGCTGAAAAAGCAATTCGACCGGCTGTTTCGGCTCCGGCAGCCTTGTTGCCTGCCAAGAAGGTGGTTGCAGTGGCCCAGCGCGGCCAAGCAGCCATTAGCTCCACCGCTACCGGTGGTAACTGGAGCGACGCTACCACTTGGGTAGGCGGCGTAGTACCTACCAGCGCCGACGACGTTACGGTGGCGGGCGGGGCTACCGTAACGCTGGATGTAGCGGGTAGCTGCGCCTCACTCACAGTGCAAGCCAATGCTTCGCTGCTGACTTCTGCTACCACGGCGTACTCGCTGCAGGTAGCCGGCAACGTGACCAACAACGGCACCCTGGACCTGAGCAGCAGCGCTACGCTGGGTTCTGACTTGCGCTTCACGGGGGCGGGCAATGCCAGCTTCACCGGCACCGGCACCACCGACCTGCAGACAGTGTCGCTGGCCAAGGCGGTACGCGCCGACATCGTGGAAATGAACCTGCCGACGCTGTCGGTGAAGGGCACGGCGGGCGGCAACGACGGTTTCCTGTTCACCCGCACCACTGGCACCACGCCAGCCGATGACATGACCGGCACCCTGAAAATTTCGGGTACGGCTACTATTAGCAACCGGGTGTTCGGCAACGCGGCCTCCTACATTATTCCGGCTACCGGCGGCTTCTGGCTGAACAACGCCAACTTCACCGTAACGCCCCAGACCGGCTCGCCTTCGGTGGCAGGTTTGCTGCGCATTTCGGCCGGCACATACAACGTTGGCGTCACTATCGGCAACTCGATTAGCTTCGCTACGGGCGCCGTGTTTACGATGGAGGGCGGTACGCTCAACTCGGCGGGCCGGGTAACGTCGTTTACCAGCGCCACGGCCGCGGCCGCCATTACCTTCAATATGAGCGGCGGCACCATCAACGCCAGCACCGTAGGCAACACCTCCGGTACGCCTTCGTTCGGCATCAATGGCACCACCACCATTTCGGGTGGTACCATCAACCTGGTGCAGCGGAGCACCGCCACCACGCCTCTTGACTATTATGTGGCTGGCACGTACAATTTCACGGGCGGTATGGTGAATGTGGGCACGGCCGCTACGGCCACCAACTTCGACTTCCGAATCCGGGGTACGGTTCCCAACCTCACCATCGACAACACCACCAACCCCAAGTCAGCCGTATTGCAGGGACAGACCAATGGCTATGGCACGGTACTGGTAACGCCGGGCGCTGGCCTGAATCTGAATGGTTTCCTGCTGTTGCAGCTTGGTTCTACCATCACTAACAACGGCACTCTGACCGGCACGACGACCGGTAGCACGCTCTACTTCGCCGGGTCGGTGCCCCAGACGCTGGGCGGCTCCGGCACCTTCACCACCATCCGTACCATTTCTGTTGACAACAACGGCGGCGGTGCCACCCTGACTGTACCCATCGTGACGACCCGCGTGAACATGTTCACCGGCAACCTGAACGGCACCAGCAACCTGACCATCGGCGATGCTTCGGCTATCTTCTTTGTTGTTCAGATTGGCGTTGCGAGCAATACCAATACCAGCGGCTCGTTCGCCTCGGCTCCTACGTTCAACATTGGTAGCGGCGCACTGCAACTGATTTACGCCCCCGAAGCCACGGCCCGCACCACTGGGTTTGAGGTTCCTGCTACCCGCATCGTTGATGTGGTAAGCATCAGCAACCCGGCCGGCGTAACACTGGCAGGTGGCAACCTGCTGGTTCCCGGCGTTTCTAACGCTTCGTTGCTGCTCACGGCTGGCATCCTGACTACCTCGGCGGCTAATACGGTCATCATTGGCCCAGCTGCCGGCGCATTTCCTACCGGTCTGGCTACTTCCTATGTGAAAGGCCCACTCGGTATTACGGTGAATAGCGCTACGGCTGTGAACCGCACGTTTGCCGTTGGCGACGCGGCCGGCTGGCGTCCGGTAGTAGTAACGGGCATTACCGCCGCTACTGACCAGACCTTCACGGCTACCGTGATACCTGGTGCTACGGGCGGCACCGGTGTTTCGCCGGTTACCAACCTGAACCCCACCCGCTATGTACGCCTCGAAAACTCGGCCAACCTGCCGGCTACGGCCCGTGTGCAGCTGAGCTACGGTGCTGATGATGTACTGGGCAACGCGGCCACGGCTACGGTAGCGCAGGCGGCTACGGCCAACGGCGCGTATGCTTCCATCGGTGGTGCAGCGGCTACTGTTCCCACTACGGGTATCGTATCTACCCTCGACCTGACGCCTGGCAACGACTTTTTCGTGCTGGCCAACACCGAAGGTGGTGTTCTGACCACGTCGGTAGCCAGCGTATGCGGCGGCACCAACTCGGGCACGCTCACGCTGGCCAGCAACATTGGCACCATCACGGGATATGAAGCCAACACGGGCAGCGGCTTCGCTGCCGTGCCCGGCACCAACACCGGCTCGACGCTAACGTTCAGCAACCTGACCACCACGACTACGTTCCGCGCCGTCATCCTGACGGCCGATAACCGCACGGTGTATTCTGCCCCCGTAACGGTGACCGTAGAAGCGGCTCCGACGGCCACGCTGACGGCTGCTACGCCAACCACGTTCTGCGGCCCCGGCACGCTCACGCTGAATGTGACGCCCGTAACCGGCGCTACCTATCAGTTCCTGCTCGATGGCGCACCCATCAGTGGTGCTACCAGCGCTACTTACACTACTACCGTATCAGCCAGCGGTGCTTACTCGGTGGTAGTAACCAGTGCCACGAGCTGCACCAGCACCTCGGCAGCAGTAGCCGTAACCGTGAACCCGGCGACGACGGCGACGTTCAGCTATGCTAACACTACGCTTTGCGCAGGCAGCAGCGCCGTAACGCCTACTATCACGGGCACTACCGGCGGTACGTTCAGCGCCACCACGGGCCTGAGCATTGACGCCACCACTGGTGCTATTGCGCCTGCTACCTCCACCCCCGGCACCTACACCGTGACCTACAGCGTGGCTGGTACCTGCCCTTCGTCGGCTACGGCTACCATCACCATCACGACGGCGCCGGTGGCTACGTTCTCTTACGCAGCGACTACCTACTGCGCTTCGGGCGCTGCCACGGCGGCTCCGGCATTCGGCACGGGCGCTTCGGCTGGCACGTTCAGCAGCACGGCGGGTCTGACGATTAATGCTACGACCGGCGTGATTACGCCCGGCACGAGCACGCCCGGCACCTACACCGTAACCAACACTATTGCTGCTGCTGGCAGCTGCGCTGCTGCTACGGCTACGGCTACCGTGACCATCTCGGCTGCTACCACGGCTACCTTCACGTATGCTAATGCCACGCTCTGCGCAGGTGGTACCACTGCCACTCCTACCATCACAGGAACTGCAGGTGGCGCGTTCAGCAGCACCACCGGTCTGACACTTAACGCCACCACCGGCGCTATCAACCTGAGCACAAGCACTGCCGGTACTTATGTTGTAACATATAGCGTTGCAGGCACTTGCCCTTCCACTGCTACGTTCTCGGTGACCATCAACGCCCGGCCGGCCCAGCCGACGGTGGCCCCGGCCTACAACGGCACGACCACCACGCTCACCAGCTCCAGCGCCACGGGCAACCAGTGGTACCTGAACGGCACGCTCATCCCCGGGGCCACCAGCCAGACGTACGTGGTCAACTCGGCCGCCCAATTTGGCCAGTACACGGTGGTCGTGACCAACGCCACCACCGGCTGCGCCTCGCTGCCTTCAGCCCAGCTACTGGTTAACTCCAGCGTTAAGGTGCTGGCCGGCTCCTCGCTGAGCGTGTATCCGAACCCAACCACCGACGGCAACGTGACGGTGGAGCTGAGCGGCTACACCAACGCCACCGAGCTGCACGTCTACAACGCCGTGGGGCAGTTGGTACATCACACCACGGCCGCGGGCAAGAGCGGCGTGCAGACCGCCACGCTGGACCTGCGCCAGCTGCCAGCCGGCGTCTACATCCTGCGTGCCCGCACCGAAGGCGGACTCGATGTGCGCCGCATCACCAAGCAATAGCAGCCATAGCGGCTACTTTCTAGCTTAGTCACGAAAGCCCCGCCGGTACTGCCGACGGGGCTTTTTGCTGGCCTTTAGTACTGCCCGACGGACGGTAGCGGCGCGACGCTTCCAATCATTTTTCAACTGGTTACAACCTTCTCTGCAGCCGGTAGCTCTACAAAGTACTTTTGCAGCTCACAAGTATTCATCTTCTCATATGCGTCTAATTAGACTCTGCTACGTGCTGGCCGCTGGCTTGCTGTTCCATTTTCAGGCCTCGGCCCAAACCAGCCAGCGCCCGGCAAACCATCTGGAAAACAGGCTAAAGAAGCTTCGTCCGGCCACTGTTGGCGGCCTGGCTGGCCGTAATTCGCAGCAAACCGTGAGCCGCCCGGGCCGCGCCGTGTACTACAGCTGGGACCCCAACACTCAGGCCTGGAGCACCAGCCCAGGCGTGGAAACCTACCGCTACGACAGCCGCGCCAACCTCACTCAGGTAACATATTCCGACTCAACAACCAACGCGCCAAGCATCCGCAGCACGTACAGCTACGACACCCAAAACCGCAATACGGAAGAACTGACGGAGCAATGGACAGCCACTGCCTGGGTGCCGGTCAGCCGCTACACGGCCACGTACGATGCGCAAGGCAACCACACGCAGCAAGTAGGGCAGACGCTACAAAACGGCACCTGGGTGACGACGGAAGGTTACCAGTTTCAAAACACCTACAACACGGCAGGCGTCATGACCGGGCAGATTGTCCAGCGGTTTCAGAACGGCGGATTCGTGAATGAAGGGCGCAGCCTCTACACGGTAGTCAACGGCCAGTGGACAGAAGTAGTGGAGCAGGAATGGGAAGCTGGCGCCTGGGTGAATGAGACCCGCTACACCGATATTCAGTGGGCCGACTGGGCCGCCCTGCAGCCGGCTTCGTATCGGGAACAGCGGTGGGAAGGTGCCTGGGACGATCAGGCGCGCTTCACGCATACGTATGCGCCTAATGGCACCGTCACGAGAGAAATAGAGCAGGCTACGGGCCCGGGCACCTGGGAGCTGGATGCTCGGCTCACCGACTCGTTTGATAATTTTGGCAACTACCTGGGGGCCCGGTTCGAAGAGTATCGCAACAATGCCTGGGTAATCGACTACGAGGAACGCAACGTGCTGCTCTACACGGCCACCAACGACGTGCGCCGCAGCACCAGCCAGGAGTACGACAGCTTCATCACCGGCGCGGGCTTCGAAAATCAAAGCCGCTACAACTACTCCAACTTCCAGAGCATTACGCTGAGCACCGCTTCGGCGGTATTGCTGGCCCAAGCCAGCATCTATCCTAATCCTACTGCTAGCGCCGCTACGTTCACGCTGTCGGGCCTCCCGGATAACGGACCGGTACAGGTGCAGGTATTCAACCAGTTGGGCCAGCCCGTACTGACGCGCACGACCACGCCCCGGGCGGGCACACTACAGACTTCGCTCAATGTGGGCGAATTGCCAGCGGGCCTATACTTGGTGCGGGCCACTACCTCGGCCGGTACCGTAGTGAAGCGTCTGGTGCGCGAGTAACCCGTTTTCTTTCCTTCAGTAGCAACGCCCCGGCCCGCCATGCGAGCCGGGGCGTTTTTTGTGCAGGCCCCACACATTTCCTGGCAGATAGTAGCTTTACGGTATGGCGTCCCTGTTTCAGACCTATCTCCAGCTCGGCTTCCACCATATCCTCAACCTGCAGGCCCACGACCATATCGTGTTTCTGCTGGCCCTGTGCGCTCCTTATGTGCTGGCCGACTGGCGGCGTGTGGTAGCACTGGTAACGAGCTTCACTATTGGGCATTCGCTCACGCTGGCACTGGCCACGCTGGGCGTGGTGCAGTATAGCGCCGGCTTCATCGAGAAGCTGATTCCGATTACGATTCTGATTACCTGCATCGTGAATCTGGTGAAAGCGGGACGAACTGAACCGCGGCTGGCACGCCGGTTGCGCCCCGAACCCGTTGTGCTGGCGCTTCCCAACCTGCTGGCCATTGTGTTCGGATTGGTGCATGGTCTCGGCTTTTCCAGCTACCTGCGTGAGCTGCTGGGCCAGCAAAGCCGCCCGGTGCTGGAATTGCTGGCGTTCAATGTGGGCGTAGAACTGGGCCAGTTGCTCATCGTGAGCTTCATTCTGCTGCTGGGGTTTCTGCTGTTGCGCGGTTTCGGCGTAAGTCGCCGCGACTGGCTGCTGGTTGTGAGCGGCGCCGCAGCCGGTATTGCCGTGGTATTGCTGCTGGCGTAATGCCAAGCGACACCAGGGCCCTGACGAGCCTGCACATATTTCATAGCCAGAATAGTATATGCAGCATACAAAGAAGGTGCAACGCCCGTCGTCAGCACGTGTCTTTGCCCAATCTGCCGGTGAACTTTCCGTAGATTTACCTCCTTCGCTTTCTGCCTTTTCTGCGCTTGACTATTATGCTTAAACCTTTCCTGCCGGTGGCGGGCCTTGCCTTGCTGCTGGCGTCGCCGGCGCTGGCTCAAACCACCAATTCGGGCACCGACAAGTTCGCGCAGCTCGAAACGCTACTGCCCACGCCCAACTCCTACCGCACCGCCTCCGGCGCCCCTGGCTCCGACTACTGGCAGCAGCGCGCCGACTACAACATCCGGGTGAAGCTGGACGATGAGAAACAGGCCATTACCGGCTCCGAGGACATTACCTACACCAACCTCTCGCCCGACGTGCTGACCTACCTGTGGGTGCAGCTCGACCAAAATATCCTCGACAAAAACTCCATCACGACGGCTACACAGGTGGGCCAGATTCAGGACCGGATGCCGTTCCAGACCCTGGATTATCTGCAGCGCAGCGAGTTTGAAGGCGGTTTCAAGATTGGGGAAGTAAAGCTGAAAGGCGGCAAGGCCCTACCCTACGTCATCAACCACACCATGATGCGTGTGGATTTGCCTACGCCACTACGGCCCAAGCAGGCTGTCACGTTCAGCATTACGTGGAGCTACAATATCAACGACCAGCTCAAAATCAACCAGCGCAGTGGCTACGAGTATTTCCCGGAGGACAAAAACTACCTCTACGAAATTGCGCAGTTCTACCCGCGCATGGCCGTGTACTCTGACAATCAGGGCTGGCAGCACAAGCAGTTCCTCGGCAACGGCGAATTTGCCCTGCCCTTCGGCGACTACCGCGTAAGCATTACCGTTCCCGCCGACCACGTGGTGGGCTCGACCGGCGTGCTGCAAAACCCCAACGACGTGCTGACCAACGCCCAGCGCCAGCGCCTCGAAAAAGCCAAAAACGCCAAAACGCCGGTGCTCATCGTGAGCCAGCAGGAAGCCGAAAAGGCCGAAACCAGCCGCGCCAAAGGCACCAAGACCTGGACCTACGCTGCCAAAGACGTGCGCGACTTTGCTTGGGCCAGTTCGCGCAAGTTCATCTGGGATGCTATGGGCATTCAGCAGAAGGGCAAGCCGGTGATGTGCATGAGCTACTACCCCAAAGAGGGCAACCCCCTGTGGGGCAAGTACTCGACGGAAGTAGTTGCGCATACCATCAAAACCTACTCCAAGTATACCATCGACTACGAGTATCCGGTGGCTATTTCGGTGCACGGCCCGGTAGGCGGCATGGAGTACCCAATGCTGTGCTTCAATGGCGGCCGCCCCGAGAAGGATGGCACGTACTCTGCTGACCGGAAATACGGAATGATTTCGGTGATTATTCACGAAGTAGGCCACAACTTCTTCCCGATGATTATCAATTCCGATGAGCGGCAGTGGAGCTGGATGGATGAAGGCCTGAACACGTTCACGCAGTACCTCACCGAGCAGGAATGGGAGCGTGACTACCCATCGCGCCGTGGCGAGCCGAAGAACATTGTGGACTACATGCGCACCGGCAAAAACCTGCAGACGCCCATCATGACCAACTCGGAGTCGGTGCTGCAGTTTGGGCCGAACGCCTACGCCAAGCCGGCTACCGGCCTCAACATTCTGCGCGAGACGATTCTGGGCCGTGAGCTGTTCGACTACGCTTTCAAGGAATATGCGCGCCGCTGGGCCTACAAGCACCCCACACCAGCCGACTTCTTCCGCACGATGGAAGACGCCTCCGGCACCGACCTCGACTGGTTCTGGCGCGGCTGGTTCTACACCACCGATGCCTCCGACCTGGCCATTACGGGCGTGAAGTGGTACTCGGTGGACTCTAAAAACCCCGAAATTGAAAACGCCCGCAAGCGGGAGTTAATTAATCAGGCACCGCAGACTCTGTCGCAGCAGCGCAACCTGCAGGACATCAAGCGCACCCTCGTAGATGAGAAGCCCGAGTTGAAAGACTTCTATAACAACTACGACCCGCTGGCCACCACCGACGCCGACAAGCAGCGTTATCAGCAGCTGGTAAAAGGCCTCTCGCCGGAGCAGCAGAAGCGCCTGAACAGTGGCCTGAACTTCTACGAAGTGGGACTGAAGAACGTAGGTGGCCTGACCATGCCCGTTATCGTGCAGATGACGTACGAAGATGGCAAGCAGGAAAAGATGACGATTCCGGCCGAAATCTGGCGCAAAAACAACGCGGAGGTAACCAAGGTATTCATCACCGAAAAGCCCGTAGTAAGCTTCGTGCTGGACCCCTTGCAGGAAACCGCCGACATCGACCAGAGCAACAACGCTTGGCCCCAGAAAGCGGCGCCGTCGCGCTTCGAGCTGTTTGAGTACCAGCACCGCCCTCAGCCCAACCCGATGCAGCAGCAAACCTCGATGCAGAAGATGGAGCAGAAGCCAGCTGGCAGCAGCACTGGCGGCACCAACTAAAGTTGTTGTTTCCGAACCTAATGACAGAGAAGAGCCGGGCGTTATCGTCTGGCTCTTTTCTGTTTTATATTACTCCGTAATGGCTTGGCTAAGCAACGAGGATGAGGCGTCGGATGTGGAGTTGCTCAATAGATTTGCGCCTTTTGCACTGCTTTTTGGCCTTTTTATTGGAGCGCTATTTCTTTGGTCAAATAGATGCGCACAAATTGAAAACGCCAGGAAACTTAAAACACGCAGCATTGCAGCTGTTATTTATCAGAAGTATATAGACAAGCAGGATCATGGATATCGAAGGATATACTTGCGCTATGTGGAAGAAGATATCTACTTCCCCGGCAGCTGGCTTTATTACGACTCCCTGCAAGTGGGTGACTCGCTGTATAAGCCGTCTGGCTCCACTTATTTCTATCTTGTGGGGCACCAAAACGGCGTAAGGACCCTGCGCCGCCTTCTCAACGATTCACTTTAACCTCCACCACTATGGGACTTCTCGACGGCCTGCTGGGCAACGCTTCCGAAACTGATGCGCAAGACATTCAGCTGGAACTGAGCCAGCTGCTCTCTCCCGGCGAAACCGTGCGCAACGCCTATGCCGTCATCCGCGACCTGATGGTGTTCACGACCAAGCGCCTCATCATGGTAGATAAGCAAGGAGTGACGGGCAAAAAGCGTGAGTACCTGAGCATCCCGTACCGTAGCATCGAGCGGTTTTCGATGGAAACCACCGGCCACTTTGACCTCGACGCGGAACTGAAAATCTGGGTGCGCGGCCAAACCGAACCCATCAGCAAAACCTTCCGCGGCGACAAAAACGTGTATGACGTCTACCGCGCCCTCGGCGAATTTGCCGTCTGAGCGGGCGGGGTGGTGAGCAAACTGTCATCCTGAGCTTGCGAAGGACCTTATTACGCGTAAACGATTTACGTACCAACGCGCCGTTCTGCCGTAACAAGGTCCTTCGCAAGCTCAGGATGACAGTTTTCTAACGCTCTCTTATGCCCCGCTTTTCTTCCGCCCACGCCCTCAAGCAGGCCCGGCAGCATCCGCTGATTCCGGTATTTTATCATGCCCAGGAAGACTACGCCCGCCGGGTGCTGGCGGCCTGCCACGCGGCCGGGGTTCGGCTGTTTGAGTTTACCAACCGCGGCTCGGAGGCGCACAGCATTTTTGCGCGGCTGCAGCGTTTCGTAGAGTCCGATTTTCCGGATTTGCTGCTAGGCGCAGGCACCATCTTCACGGCCGAAGAAGCTGGCCGCTTCATCGAGGCCGGCGCCGACTTTATCATCCAACCCGTCACTAGTCCCGACGTGGCCGCCATCTGCCGCAGCCTCGATTTGGCTTGGTTGCCTGGCGCCCAGACCCTGAACGAGGTGTATGAGGCCCACCGCCTGGGCGCGACATTAGTTAAACTGTTTCCCTCAGCCTACCTCACGCCCACCTATCTTAGCATCCTGCGTGGCCCACTGCCACAGGTACCGCTGATGGTTACGGGCGGCATCCAGCCCACTATAGAGAGCCTAGCGGAGTGGAAAGCGGCCGGTGCTACCTGCGTCGGCCTCGATGCGCGCCTGCTCGATACCGACGAACCTGCCCGCCTCACAGCCCAGGTCCGGGAGTTGCTGGGGGTGCTGACAAAGGAATAGCCCCATACCCTATACTACCCTCCTACTACCGGGGCGCTGGGTGTGGGCACTGAGGGCGTGTACTGCGGCGTCTGGGCGTTATGCTCGGCGCGGGCCTTGCCTTTGTCGTCCTTGAAATCGGAGCGTTTGTAAGGGCGGATGATGAGACGCAGGGCCTTATCGGTGCTGAAGTAGCTGATGGCCCAGCTGATGAGCGTCACGGCTTTGTTGCGGAAGCCCACTAGCGTCATCAGGTGCACAAACAGCCAGGTCAGCCACCCGAAAAAGCCGCCGAACGTATGGTTGCCAGGCAGGTCCACGACGGCCCGGTTGCGCCCTACAATAGCCATGGAGCCTTTGTTGGTGTACTTGAAATCCAGGGGGGCGTCACCGCGGAGCAGGCGCTTGAAGTTGCGGGCCAACTGCTCGGCCTGCTGAATGGCCACAGGCGCCAGCATCGGGTAGCCGCGCGGCATATCGTCGCTCACCATATTGGCCACGTCCCCGATGGCGTACACGTTTTTCCGGCCCTCTACCCGATTCCAATGATTCACGCTGATGCGCCGGTTGCGGGTCACGACTTCCGGTGCCAGCCCTTCCAGCGCCGAGCCGTTGACGCCGGCCGCCCAAATCAGGCAGCGCGTCGGGATAAACTCGGTGTCTGAAATATAGGCTTTGCCCTCCTCGTAGCGCTGCACTTTTCGGCTGAGCCGCAGCTGCACGCCCAGGTCTTCGAGGTAGGCCCGGGACTTCACCTGCGCTTCCTTCGACATCGGCCCCAGCACTTCGCCGTCGGCCTCCACAATGAATATCTGCATTTGCTGCAAGTCCAGCTCGGGGTAGTCTTTGGGCAGCACGTCGTTGCGCATCTCGGCCAGGGAACCTGCAATTTCTACGCCGGTAGGCCCGCCGCCAACAATCACCACGTTCAGCAGGGCCTGCCGCTCGGCGGGGTCTTCGGTGAGAATGGCGGTTTCGAAGTTCTGGAACAGGTAGCTGCGCAGGTTCAGCGCATTGGGCACGCTCTTAATCTGCATGGCGTTTTTCTCGATGCTCTCAATGCCGAAAAAGTTGGTGAGTGAGCCGGTAGCCAGCACTAGGTGGTCGTAGCGGATGCTGCCGATGTTGGTTTCGAGAGTGTTGTGGGCTGTATCCACGCGCTGCACGTCGGCCATGCGGTAGAACAGGTTTTCCTGGCCGGCGAAAATCTTGCGAATTGGGTAGGCAATGCTGTCGGCTTCCAGCGCGCCGGTAGCCACTTGGTAAAGCAGCGGCTGAAAGTTGTGGTAGTTGTTCCGGTCGATGATGACTACCTGCACGGGTGCGTCGGCTAGGTCCTTGGCCAGACGCAGCCCACCAAAACCGCACCCGACAATAACAATGCGCGGCTGCGAGGTAACTGGAATATTGGTATCCATTTCGGGTCAGGGAAGATAAAACACTTCCTGTACCACGAAACGAGGCCGGAGGTTGTGCCGCAGCGTATCTGCTCTGTATACGGCTGCGTATCAACAGGAAGCCCCTTACTGTATGTCAGCAAGGGGCTTCTATATTTTCTTCCGTCAACTAGCGGCAGCACACTGCGGGCTAGTAGTCTACGCCCTCTTTTTTCTTGAACTCGCCGTCTTTCACCTGCTTAATCAGCTGCAGCCAGCTGAAGGGGTTGAGCAGCGGGTTGTTGGTGTACGGCGAAGGGCCCATGCCCATACGGCGCTGCTGGTCGAGTTGCTGAGCCTGCAGGGTCTGGCGGTAATTGCCCATACTCGTAACGGGCGCATTGTTGAAGATGCGCCGCAGAATATCCTGGTTGAGGTTGTCGGCGGCACTGGAGCCTTTTTCTTTGGGTAGGCGCAGAGCCAGGAAGGCTTCTTTGAAGGCTTTTTCGGTGGCATATGGGAACACCCGCACCTCGGGCAGCACCGTCACGTCTTCGCGCAGCTGCACAATTACGGAGTAGCTCTGGCGCGGGTAGTCGGCCGGAATTACCACGTACTGGTTGCGGTAGCCAAGGCTTCGGATTACGATACTGTCGCCGGCTACTACCGGAATAGAGAAGTAACCGTAGGCGTTGGTGGCGGTGCCGCGGCCGGCTTTGGGCACAAACACGGTGGCACCGGGCACGCCCAGCAGCGAGTCGCCGGTGGCCACGATGCCCGTGAACTGCACCACACGCTGCTGGCCCTGCGCCCGCGCCGCCGTGGGCGCCAGCCAGCAGGAGGCCAGCAACATCAGCGCGAAAGCCGCCAGCAAAGAGGGAAATCGAACTACTACAGACATACAGGGAATTACAGACTACAAGTATACGGCACTTTTGGGGGTCGCTGCCGGGTTTGAAGTAAATTCGCGCCGGGCCGCTATGGTCCGCTCCGCCCCTACTTCGTCTAAAGATGCGCCTCAAACACTTCAGCGTTGCATTTGGCCAGCAACTCTTCAAAGCTTTCGGCGATGAAAGCCGGGTGCGCATCCTGCATCTGCTCTGGCGCAACCAGGAAATGTGCATTTCCGACCTGGAACAGGTGCTCGACTTCACCCAGACCAAAACGTCCCGGCAATTAGCGTACCTCAAAAATGCAAGCCTGGTGAACTACCGACGCCTCGACAACTGGGTGTTCTACTTCATCAAGGAGGAAGCGCAGGACTTCGTGCAGCAACTGCTGAGCTATATGGAGCGCGACGCCCAGCTGCAGCACGACCAGAAGATTTACCAGACGCTCTGGTCGAACCGCGAGCTGGCCGCGTATAAGCTGCAAAACCGCCGCTGGACCGGCATTGCCGAATAACTAATATTCATGCGTAGCGGTTCTTTTCTGCCTATTGCTTTCTGCTTCCGTGAAATCAGCCGCTTCCGTTATCCGCCTGTTTGTTTGTACTGCTCAAAAAGATGAAGTGGGCCGGGATGTGGCCCGGGCTCTGAAAATCGAGCTAAAGAAACAGGGCCTGAAAAAGCTGCTTACGGGCGGCGAGCGGCATAAAGTGCGCGTGCAAACCTGCAACTGCCTCGACCTTTGTAAGCACTGCAAGAAAGGCCCCGGCGCAGCCCTCGTCATTCATCCCGAAGGAACAGTATATGGCGACGTACGGCCCAAAGATGCTGCTGATATCGTGCACGAACACTTAGGCGAAGGCCGGGTTGTTAAAAGACTGCTACTTGAGTAAGAGCTTCTGCTCCACCTGTCATCATTTACCTCATCACTATAATCAGTGAAGTACCAGCACATTTTCTTCGACCTCGACCACACGCTCTGGGACTTCGAAACCAACGCCGACGAAACCCTACGTCACCTGTTTGAACTGCATGACCTGGGTCGCTACGGCACCTTCACGGTAGAAGAATTTATCCGGGTCTATTCCGATATCAACCACGCGCTGTGGCGCTTATACCAGGGCGGCAAAATCACGCAGACCCAGCTGCGCTCCGTGCGCTTTGTGCGGACATTAGCCAAGTTGGGTGTGCCCGAAGAGGAAGTACCGGCTGATATTTCCAGGCAGTTCACCGACATTCTGCCCCAGAAAACGGCCGTATTCCCCTACACCTACGAGGTGCTGGATTACCTCCGGGCCAAAGGCTATAAGCTGCACCTGATTACCAACGGCTTCCGCGACATCCAATACATCAAGCTCAACTCTTCCAACCTGACGGATTACTTTCAGGAAATCGTAACGTCAGAGTGTTGCGGACACCTCAAGCCCGATAGCCGCATCTACCAGCACGCGTTGGAGCGCACCGGCGCCACTGCCCCGGAAAGCATTATGATTGGCGACAATCTGGAGTGCGACGTGCTAGGCGCCTACAATGCCGGCCTCGACCAAGTGTACTTCAATCCCGAAAAGCGCCGCCACTTCGCCCAGACCACCTACGAAATAAGCTGCTTGAGCGAGTTGAAGCACATTTTATAGGCACTACACAGCAAAACAGTCTTTCTACCTTTGCAGTCGATGATACGACTGATTGGCTTTTCGGGAAAACGGGGTAGCGGCAAAGACACGGTGGCGCGCTTGCTACAACAGCTGCAGCCGGCTCGGCAGTGGAATATCCGTTCTGTAGGGGAGCCAATTAAGGCAGTTTGTGCGGCGCTGGCCGGGGAAGAACAGGCGCCCTATTTTTCGCAGCAGGGCAAAACGGAGCTGCTTCCGGCCTTCGGGCGCACCCGTGGCGAAATGCTGCAGCAGATTGGCTTGGCCCTCCGCCAATGGGAGCCGGATATTTGGGTGCAGGCATTCTTTTTCCAACTCCCCCCGGAACAGTTCACGCTGATTCCCGACGTGCGTTTCCCCAACGAGGCCGACCTTATCCGCAGCCAGGGCGGCCTAATGGTGCGCGTAGAAGGCGACCCGCTCCGCCAGCGCGGCGACGGCACGCGCGACGACCAGCACCTCAGCGAAACCGCCCTCGACGACTACCCCCATTTCGACTTCACTGTCCACAACACCGGCTCTGTGGCTGACCTAGAGTTGCAGGCGCGGGCGCTACTAAGACGGCTGTAAGCGTTGGAATTCTGAACCCTGCCCTTTCCTCATAGTAGTTCAGTTCTTATGGGATATACTTACGCATTCTGTATGAGCAATATAATCACCGATCCTTCTGCTCGAATCTATCCATAACATGATAACCTCGACTGGCCAAATCAGGAGGGTACTATTCCTTACGAAACATTGTAAAGGATTAGCGGCCAGCTTGGTTTTCCTGCTTATTGTAGCTAAGCCTAATATCCTTTTGGCAGCACTTCTTCCCTGAAAAAAGTCCTTGTTTGCATATAAAAGCCAGGCGAATCCCCAATCCCATAGCTCAAAGTCTGATCCTTCCGCAACGAGTAGTACTGGTATACAGAAGCAACACATTATGCAATGATCTAAGAAGGCTGAGCCGAGGCGTTTATAACGGTTCATAAAATTTTTACTCCAAGTCTATTGCCAAAATGCTGGCAAGTAAACGGATATATGATTATTGGCAGCGGATATTCAACGCCTATTCTGTCTACATTTTGATTGGACGCAACGCGTAATGAGAAGCTGTAAGATCAGGTATCCTACCTTTGCTTCTCCCCACAACCTAAACCAGCCCCCTACTATGGCCAACGGCTTTTTCAACGTCCCGACCCCGATAAACGAGCCCGTAAAGGGCTACGCCCCCAACTCGCCTGAGCGGGTGGAGCTGCTCAAGACCCTGCGGGAGCTAAAGCAGCAGAAGCGCGACATTCCGATGCACATCGGCGGCCAGGAAATCCGCACCGGCAACAAGAAAGATATTACCCCGCCCCACGACCACCAGCACGTGCTGGGCCAGTTCCACGAAGGCGACGCCTCGCACGTAGCGCAGGCCATTGACGCGGCGTTGGCCGCCCGCCCGCTGTGGGCCGAAATGCCCTGGGAGCACCGCGCCGCCATCTTCCTGAAGGCCGCCGACCTGCTTGCCGGCCCCTACCGGGCGCGCATCAACGCGGCCACCATGCTGGGCCAGAGCAAGAACGCCTTCCAGGCCGAAATCGACGCGGCCTGCGAGCTGATCGACTTTTTCCGGTTCAATGTGCATTTCATGCAGCAGATCTACCAGCAGCAGCCCGAGAGCCTGCCTGGTATGTGGAACCGCCTAGAGCACCGCCCGCTGGAAGGCTTCGTGTTTGCCCTCACGCCCTTCAACTTCACCTCCATTGCCGCCAACCTGCCCGCCTCGGTAGCCATGATGGGCAACGTAGTGGTGTGGAAGCCTTCCAACACGCAGATCTACTCGGCCCAGGTGCTGATGGAGCTGTTCAAAGAAGCCGGCGTGCCAGACGGCGTCATCAACTTGGTGTACGTGGACGGCCCCACCGCCGGCGACGTTATATTCAAGCACCGCGACTTTGCCGGCATCCACTTCACCGGCTCCACCGGCGTGTTCCAGAACATCTGGAAGACTATCGGCCAGAACATTGCCTCTTACAAGAGCTACCCGCGCATCGTGGGTGAAACCGGTGGCAAGGACTTCATCTTGGCCCACCCCTCGGCGCACGCCAAGGCCGTGGCCGTGGGCATGAGCCGGGGCGCGTTTGAGTACCAAGGCCAGAAATGCTCGGCGGCTTCGCGGGTGTACCTGCCCTCCAACCTGGCCGACGAAATCCTGGGCTACGTGAAGGAAGATCTGGCCTCGTTCAAGATGGGCGACGTGGAGGACTTCTCGAACTTCATCAACGCCGTTATCGACGAGAAATCCTTCGATAAGCTGGCCAAGTACATCGATGGCGCCAAGGCTGATCCGAACGCCGAAATCGTGGCCGGCGGCGGCTACGACAAGTCGAAAGGCTACTTCATCGAGCCCACCGTCATCGTGACCAAGGACCCGAAGTACGTGACCATGTGCGAGGAGCTGTTCGGCCCCGTGCTCACCGTGCACATCTACGACGCCGACAAGTTCGACGAGGTGCTGGAACTGGTGGATACGACTTCGCCCTATGCCCTCACCGGCGCCATCTTCTCGCAGGACCGCTACGCCATCGACCATGCCTCGAAGAAGCTGGTGCACGCGGCCGGCAACTTCTACATCAACGACAAGCCGACCGGCGCGGTAGTTGGCCAGCAGCCCTTCGGCGGCGCCCGCGCCTCCGGCACCAACGATAAGGCCGGCTCTATGCTGAACCTGCTCCGTTGGGTGTCGCCGCGCGCCATCAAGGAAACCTTCGTGCCCGTCACGGATTACCGCTACCCATTCCTAGGCTCGGCTCCAGCTGAGGATCTGAATCGGGACAAGGGCCTGTAGGCCGCTGCTCGTTTTCTGAGAAATAAAAGGCCGCTCCGGAATTCCGGGGCGGCCTTTTTGTTATTCACCGGCTTTGCCATTCGGCCTGCAGAGTCGGTAGGTACTCAGTACCATCAGCCAGCCATTCCAACGCAGCATCGGGGTGCGGAAAGTAGTGCGACTCAAAGCGAATGTCGGGCTGGACCAAATCGTGCAGTGCGTCTACCACCAGTTGGTTGTGCACGCGCTCCACATCGATGGTTAGAATCAGGTGCTGCAGCGGTAACTGCACGATACCGGGCATCCAGTGCTTACCCAGCCATATCTCGTCTTCAATAGTAATGTCGGGCACGGTATTTATGTCCAATAGCAGCACTCGCACACCAAGCTGCCGGGCTAGCAGCAGCAGTTGCGCCGAGCTGGCTTGCATCGTCCCAGTATTGTCGTTGGAAACCCACTCCAGACGCAGCAAGTCAAGGGGTTTGTGGTATTGCAGACAGAAATCAGGAATACTAGTAATCAGCACAAAAACACGCAACTGACAATTACAACGAAGTGGCTGCTTACAGCCACTAACAGCTTTACCGTATAACTCGCAATCCGGCAGAGCGGATTGCAGCCGCGCCCAATTCTGCTACAACCAGTCCATTACGACTAGTTCGGTGCGCGGAAGCAGCCGACAGGCCAAATATACCCCTTTCCCCTACCCTCCTATTTCACCTTTGTTCCCAACCGGCTAGGCCCTACCTTTGCCTCCCATGCCGTTTCTACGCGGCGTTTATTTGTCGCAGCCTATGCTTCTCGCCGTTCCGACCCAATATCAGCCCCAGGATTTCCTGCCCATCGTGGTGCAGTTTGTGCTGGCCGTGGCCTTTGTGGCCTTCGCCATGATTACGTCCCACCTACTGGGCCCACGTCGCAAGAGCGTGGTGAAGGACGAAGCCTTCGAGTGCGGCATCGAGTCGGTGGGTAACGCCCGCACCCCGATTTCGGTGAAATACTTCCTCACGGCCATTCTGTTCGTGCTTTTCGACGTGGAAGTTATCTTCATGTACCCTTGGGCCGTGAACTTCCGCCAGCTGGGCACCACCGGCTTCTACCAGATGCTGGTGTTCTTGGCGTTGCTGATGGCCGGCTTCGCCTACGTGATTAAAAAAGGTGTTCTGCGCTGGAACGAAGCCCGTTAAGACGGCGCAACGGCAACCTTTGGCCCCGGCCGGATGTTGCCTTTCTGAAGCGTAGCTGCTTCTGTTAACCTGACTTGCTCCCATGGATACTCGAGTTCCTGAAATCAAAACGGTAGACGCGCCCGACGGCCTAGAAGGCGCCGGTTTCTTCGCTACCTCGCTGGAGAAAGTGGTGGGCATTGCCCGCGCCAACTCGCTCTGGCCCTTGCCCTTCGCCACCTCCTGCTGCGGCATCGAGTTCATGGCCACCATGGGCTCCCGCTACGATATTTCCCGCTTCGGCTCGGAGCGCCCCAGCTTCTCGCCCCGGCAGGCCGATCTGCTGATGGTGATGGGCACCATTGCCAAGAAGATGGCGCCCATCGTGAAGCAGGTGTACGAGCAGATGGCCGAGCCCCGCTGGGTGCTGGCCATGGGTGCCTGCGCCTCCTCGGGCGGCATTTTCGACACCTACTCCGTGCTCCAGGGCATCGACCGGATCATTCCGGTAGACGTGTACGTGCCCGGCTGCCCACCCCGCCCCGAGCAGGTGCTCGACGGCCTGATGCGCATCCAGGACCTGGCCAAAAACGAATCCTTCCGCCGCCGCAACTCGCCCGAGTATCAGGCCCTGCTGGCGTCTTACAATATCAAGTAAGCTACAAGCTGTCAGCTACAAGCTCCAAGCCTTTATTAGACGCTTGTAGCTTGCAGCTGACAGCTTGTAGCCAACAGCTAATAGCTCAAAAAATGGCTGACCAGAACGAATCCACCCCGGCTCAGGAACAGGCTGCCGCCCAGGACCCGGCCGCGCAGAAAAACGCGCAGCTGCTGGCGCTGCTGCACCGCCTGTTCGGGGCCGACGCCTTCACCGACGTGGAGGAGCCCTACGGCCTGCTGACGGCTACCACCACCCGGGAGCAGATTCACGGCATCATCGAAGGCCTGCAGAAGGATGAGGAGTTGCAGCTCAACTTCCTGACTACCATGTGCGGCATGCACTGGCCCGAGAAGAAGGATCAGGAGCTGGGTATTGTGTACCACCTGCATAGCCTGACGCAAAACATCCGGCTGCGCCTGAAGATCTTCTTCCCGATTGCCGACCCGGTTGCCCCAACGCTGACCGACCTCTACTCCGCCGCCAACTGGATGGAGCGCGAGGCCTTCGACTTCTACGGCATCATCTTCCCCGGCCACCCCAACCTCATGCGCATCCTCAACGTGGAGGACATGGACTACCACCCGATGCGCAAGGAGTACGCCCTGGAAGACGGCACCCGCGAAGACAAAACCGACCTGTTCTTCGGACGATAACAAGTTGTCATGCTGACGAAGGAAGCACCTTATCACGGGTGCCTTCGCCAGAGTTAGAAACCCCAGCGGCGCGGACGTGATAAGGTCCTTCGCTGCGCTCAGGATGACAGTAGTAACATGGCAGTAAACGACACGCTGGAAGGCACCCATAAAATCATCGAGTCGGCCCGGGAGCAGCAGCCCAACCTGAATCCGCTGGCCCCGACCGTCAACGACTTCAACCAGGAGCTCACCACGCTGAACCTGGGCCCCACGCACCCCGCTACCCACGGCATCTTCCAGAATATTCTGCAGATGGACGGGGAGCGGATCATTTCCGGCGTGCCCACCATCGGCTACATCCACCGGGCCTTCGAGAAGATTGCCGAACGCCGGCCCTTCTACCAGATTACCACCCTCACCGACCGGATGAACTACTGTTCGTCGCCCATCAACAACTTTGGGTGGCACATGACGGTGGAGAAGCTGCTCGGCGTGGAGGTGCCTAAGCGCGCCCAGTACATCCGGGTAATTCTGATGGAGCTGGCCCGCATCACCGACCACCTGATCTGCAACGGCATTCTGGGCGTGGACACGGGCGCTTTCACCGGCTTCCTCTACCTGATGGATGAGCGGGAAAAGGTGTACGAGATTTACGAGGAACTGTGCGGCGCCCGCCTGACCACTAACATGGGCCGCGTAGGTGGCATGGAGCGCGACCTTTCCGACGTAGCTATTGCCAAGCTGCGGGCCTGGCTGAAAACCTTCCCGGCCGTGATGGCGGAGTTCGAGAAGATGTTTAATCGTAACCGCATCTTCATGGACCGGGTGGTAGACGTGGGCGGCATCTCGGCCGAGCGCGCCCTCAACTACGGCTTCACCGGCCCCAACCTGCGCGCCGCCGGCGTCGATTACGACGTTCGGGTGATGAACCCTTACTCCAGCTACCAAGACTTCGAGTTCGAAATTCCGGTAGGCACCAAGGGCGACACCTACGACCGGTTCATGGTGCGCAACGAGGAAATCTGGCAGAGCCTGCGCATCATCACGCAGGCCCTGGAAAACCTGCCTGAAGGCCCCTACCACGCCGACGCCCCCCACTTCTACCTGCCGCCCAAGCAGGCCGTATACCAGAACATGGAGGCCCTCATCTATCACTTCAAGATTGTGATGGGCGAGATTGATGCCCCCGTGGGCGAGGTCTACCACTCGGTAGAAGGCGGCAACGGCGAGTTGGGTTTCTACCTGGTTTCCGATGGGGGCCGCACGCCCTACCGCCTGCACTTCCGCCGGCCCTGCTTCATCTACTACCAGGCCTATACCGAAATGGTGGTGGGCCAGACCCTCTCCGACGCCATCGTGACGCTGTCATCGATGAACGTAATTGCCGGGGAGCTCGACGCGTAGTTTTTTGCTGAATACAACTGATATGGAATCGACTGCTACCAAGCCGCAATTCTCCGAAGCCGCGAAGGCTGAAATTGCGCGCATCTGCAAGCAATACCCGGAGGAGCGCCGCAAATCGGCCATGCTGCCGGTACTGCACATTGCCCAGGCCGAATTTGGCGGCTGGGTAAGCCCCGAAGTGCAGGATCTGGTGGCCGAAGTGCTGGGCGTGGCCCCGATTGAGGTATACGAGGTGTCGTCGTTCTACACCATGTTCAACCTCAAGCCGGTAGGTAAGCACGTGCTGGAAATCTGCCGCACCGGCCCCTGCATGCTGCGCGGCTCCGACGAGCTGACGCAACACTTGGAGCGCATCACCGGCGCTAAAGTAGGCGGTCCGGCTTCCGAAGATGGCCTGTTCACGCTGAAGGAAGTAGAGTGCTTGGCTGCCTGCGGCTTTGCGCCTGTGGTACAGGTGCGTGAGAAGTACTACGAGCAACTGGACACCCAGGAATCGGTGGATGCCATGCTCTCGGAGTTGCGCAACCAGGTGCACCGCCCGGCGCTGCCCTGGGAAGAAACCGGCCTCCCGAACGCAGTGGCCAACAACTAACGTCTTTCAGCTCTGAACCTATGGGACGCAAACTGCTGACCGAACATATTAACGTTGAAGGCATCGAAACCTTTGAGGTATACCGCAAACACGGCGGTTACCGCTCGGTGGAAAAGGCCATCAAAACGATGACGCCCGACGAGGTGGTGGAAGAAGTGAAGAAGTCGGGCCTACGGGGCCGCGGCGGCGCGGGCTTCCCCACGGGCATGAAGTGGAGCTTCCTAGCCAAGCCGGAGGGCGTGCCGCGCTACCTCGTCTGCAACGCCGACGAATCGGAGCCGGGCACCTTCAAGGACCGCCAGCTGATGTCGAAGCTGCCCCATCTGCTCATCGAGGGCATGATTACGAGCTCGTACGCGCTGGGCGCCAACACCTCGTACATCTACATCCGCGGCGAGTTGTTGTACGTGCTGCGCATCCTGGAAAAGGCCATTGCCGAGGCCTACGCGGCCGGTTTCCTGGGCAAGAACATCCTGGGCTCGGGCTACGACCTGGACCTGTTTGTGCATCCCGGTGGTGGCGCTTACATCTGCGGCGAGGAAACCGCCCTGCTGGAATCGTTGGAAGGCAAACGCGGCAACCCGCGCAACAAGCCCCCATTCCCGGCTGTACAGGGCCTCTACGCCCGCCCCACGGTGGTTAACAACGTAGAATCCATTGCCGCCGTGCCGGTGATTGTGAATGACGGCGGTGATGAATACGCTAAAATCGGTGTCGGCCGGAGTACGGGTACCAAGCTATTCTCGGCTTGTGGCCACCTCAACAAGCCCGGCATCTACGAAATTGAACTGGGTCTGCCCGTCGAGGAATTTATCTACTCCGATGAGTATTGCGGCGGCATCTGGAAAGGCCGGGAGCTGAAGGCGGTAGTAGCTGGCGGTTCGTCCGTTCCAATTCTGCCCAAAGAGCTGATCCTAAAAACCGCCGCCGGCGAAAACCGTCTGATGACCTACGAGTCGCTCAGCGACGGGGGCTTCGTGACGGGGACTATGTTGGGCTCCGGTGGCTTCATTGCCATGGACGAGACGACCTGCATCGTGCGCAACACCTGGAATTTCAGCCGCTTCTACCACCACGAGTCGTGCGGGCAATGCTCGCCCTGCCGCGAGGGAACGGGCTGGATGGAGAAGGTGCTGCACCGCTTGGAGCACGGCCACGGCCACATGGAGGACATCGACCTGCTGGTGAGCGTGGCGAAGCAAATCGAGGGCAACACCATCTGCCCCCTCGGTGAAGCCGCCGCCTGGCCCGTAGCCGCCGCCGTGCGCCACTTCCGCCACGAGTTTGAGTGGCATGTGACCCACGCCAAGGAAGCCGCCCAACCCGGCGCGGTGTACCGGCCAAGCGGTGTACTGGTGTAATAACAGAACGTCATGCAGAGGCGCAGCCGAAGCATCTCGCTCGTGTAGTAATCAATAGTACCACAACGTCAGCACGCGAGATGCTTCGCTCCGCTCTGCATGACAGACGATTTTCGATAATGGCTAAAATAACTTTCGACGGCATCGAGGTGGAAGTTCCGGACGGAACCACCATCCTGAATGCGGCCCGCCAGATTGGCGGCAGCATCGTGCCCCCGGCCATGTGCTACTACACCCCACTGAAAGGCTCGGGCGGTAAGTGCCGCGCCTGCCTCGTTCGCGTGGCGGCCGGCTCAGCCAAAGACCCGCGCCCCATGCCCAAGCTGGTGGCCTCGTGCGTAACGCCGGTGCAGGATGGTATGGTGGTGGAAAACACCACCAACCCGCAGGTGCTGGACGTCCGCAAGGGTATTGTGGAGATGCTGCTCATCAACCACCCCCTGGATTGCCCCGTGTGCGACCAGGCTGGGGAGTGTGATTTGCAGAATTTCGCCTTCGAGCACGGCGTGAGCACCACCCGCTACCAGGAAGAGCGCCGCACCTTCGAGAAAATCGACATCGGCCCGCTGATTCAGCTGCACATGACCCGCTGCATCCTGTGCTACCGCTGCGTGTACACCGCCGACCAGATTGCCAAGGGCGACCGGATTCACGGCGTACTGGGCCGCGGTGATGCTGCTGAAATCGGCACTTACATTGAGAATATCATCGACAACGACTTCTCCGGCAACGTCATCGACGTGTGCCCGGTAGGCGCCCTCACCGACAAGACGTTCCGCTTTAAGTCGCGCGTGTGGTTCACCAAGCCCGTGAATGCCCACCGCGACTGCCCCAAGTGCTCCGGCAACGTGGTGCTCTGGTACAAAGGCAACGACGTGCTACGCACCACGGCCCGCAAGGACCAGTACGGCGAGGTGAAGGAGTGGATCTGCAACGAGTGCCGCTTCGAGAAGAAGGAAACCGCCGACTGGACCATCGAAGGCCCGGCCCACATCGACCGTTCTTCGGTCATTTCGGCCAACCACTACGAACTGCCGGTCCTCAACCAATCCGTAGTAGCCGACCTGCCCGAAAGCACCCAGCGCGACCTGCAGCAGAACCCACCGCTGAAATTAGGCAACTAACCCCAGCACGTCATGCTGAGCTTGCCGAAGCATCTCTACCGCCAAAGTAATCAGTTACTATTGCGGTAGAGATGCTTCGGCAAGCGAACGACAGATGAAGCATGACAGACGTCCTCAAGGCTAACAGCTCAAAATAATATGATTGAACTACCCGCACTAGGCTGGCAATCCATTGTCATCTTCATCGTATTCGCGCTTTCGCTGCTGATTGCAACGTATTGCACCTACGCGGAACGCGTAATTGCCGCATTTCTGCAGGACCGTGTGGGACCCGACCGCGCCGGACCCTACGGCTTGGCGCAGCCGCTGGCCGATGCCGTGAAGATGTTCACGAAGGAAGAATTCTTCCCCGGCGGTGCCAACAAGGCGCTGTTCGTGTTCGGCCCCTGCCTGGCCATGATTACGGCACTGATGTCATCGGCGGTAATTCCGTTCGGCAACATCATGAACTTCGGCAACAACCTGTTTTTCCTGCAAGGCATTGAGGTGAACATCGGCATGCTGTGGGTGTTCGGCGTCGTGTCGCTGGGCGTGTACGGCGTGATGATTGGCGGCTGGGCTTCCAACAACAAGTTCTCGCTGCTGGGTGCCATCCGCGCGGCTTCGCAGAACATCAGCTATGAGCTGGCCATGGGCATGGCTCTGATTGCTGTGCTCATGATTTCGGGTACCCTGAGTCTGCGCGACATCACGCTGCAGCAGTCGGTAGCCGGCGAGTGGCACGTCTGGAACATCGTGAAACAGCCGCTGGGCTTCATCATCTTCTTGGTATGCGCCTTCGCCGAAACCAACCGCACGCCCTTCGACCTTCCCGAGTGCGAAACCGAGCTGGTGGGCGGCTACCACACCGAGTATTCGTCGATGAAGCTGGGTCTGTACCTATTTTCGGAGTACGTGAACATCTTCGTGGTGTCGGCCGTGATGAGCGTGCTGTACTTCGGCGGCTTCAACTTCCCCTTCCAGTACGAGCTGCGCGACTGGTTCGTGAGCAACCAGGGCTGGGAGCTGGCTTCGGCCCAGAACCTGATTACGCTACTGGGCACCGTGGGCCTGTTCCTGAAGATTTTCGCCTTCATCTTCTTCTTCATGTGGATCCGCTGGACCCTGCCGCGCTTCCGCTACGACCAGCTGATGCGCCTGGGCTGGACCATCCTCATCCCGCTGGCCATTTTCAACATCGTCCTCACCGGTGGTCTCATCTTGGCCGGCGTGATTTAAGTATCTTTAAACTGCCCGCGTCTGTCATGCAGAGCGCAGCGAAGCATCTCGCGTGCTGACGTTGTGCTACCAGCTAACGGCGCATGCGAGATGCTTCGCTGCGCTCTGCATGACGGCCCATCATTCCGACAGTTTTCGTAACTGATTATATGCAACTCACCAACCGAGCCAAGAAGCTAGAAAAGAAGCCGATGACGCTGGCTGAGCGGGCGTACCTGCCGGCCATCTTCCAGGGCCTGAGCATCACGATGCGCCACTTCTTCATGAAGAAGGCCACCGTGCGCTACCCCGAGGAAGTGCGGCCCTTCTCCAACACGTTCCGCGGCCTGCACGTGCTCAAGCGCGATGAGCAGGGCCGGGAGCGGTGCACGGCCTGCGGCCTGTGCGCCGTAGCCTGCCCGGCCGAAGCCATTACGATGGTGGCCGGCGAGCGGAAAAAGGGCGAGGAAGGCCTCTACCGCGAGGAGAAGTACGCCATTAGCTATGAAATCAACATGCTGCGGTGCATCTTCTGCGGCCTCTGCGAGGAAGCCTGCCCCAAAGCCGCCATCTACCTCCAGCCCGACAAGATGGCCCCACCGCGCTACGAGCGGGACGAGTTCATCTACGGCAAGGACCGCCTAGTGGAGCCCGTGTCGCCGGACGAGCGTTCCGTGCGCGGCATCCAGCTCACGGCCGACCAGGCAACCACGCTGCGCACCCGCTTGGCCTAGTTGTTAGTTGCTGGTTGTCAGTTTTCAGGGCTTTTGCGCTGCATAACTGACTACCGCCTTTCAAATTAACAACTGACAACCAACTACTGACAACTCACTCCATGTCTCCCATCTTCCTCTTTCTGACTTTCGTGGCGCTGCTGAGCGCGCTGGGTGTGGTATTTGCCAAAAACCCGGTGCACAGCGTACTGTTCCTGATTCTGACGTTCTTCTCGCTGTCAGGGCACTACCTGCTGCTGAACGCGCAGTTTCTGGCGGCCGTGAACATCATCGTGTACGCTGGTGCCATCATGGTGCTGTTCCTGTTCGTGATTATGTTCCTGAACCTGAACGTAGACACCGAGCCGCACAAGCCAGCCCTGGCCAAGATTGCCGCGGCCGTAGCGGGCGGCTCCCTCCTGCTCATCCTCGTGGCCGCCCTGAAAGACGTAACGCCCATCGGCGTACCCGCTGGCACGGCGTTCAACTCGCAGATAGGCATGGTGGACCAGTTAGGCATGAAGCTCTACACCGACTACCTACTGCCCTTCGAGCTGGCCTCCGTGTTGTTCCTGGTTGCCATGGTCGGCGCTGTAATGCTTGGCAAGCGCGAAGTAGGCGAGCGGAATTTCTAGTAGTATCTGCTGGCTTCAGCGGAAACGAAGCGCGGCGGCTGATACATCAGTCGCCGCGCTTTTTTTAGGAATCCAGTAAGGAAATAAGATGCACACTATAACTAATGATTTGGGCCGAATCAGTTTTCACGATTCATCCATCGAGAAAACAAGTCGTAGTGTTAATGAATTGGCATTGCATTTCGACTGGGCGAAGATTCAGAACTACGGGAAGGATTGTGACCTTATAGATATAGTAGTTGGCGAGTGTTATCTGGTTCTTTTCGGAGTAACGTCCGAAGTATTTTTAAAGCACCAAGACACGCTTGGTTCGAGCCAAGTCGTAGGCCCGCCACAAGTACACGTATCCATAGATATTGAAACAGCATTCAGCCTGATAGGCCACAATGAGTTCCGCACTACTACATCTGGCCAAGTCTTGTCGTTGAGTGGAATGTATGAAGGGGTAGATGGTATTTATTGGTTGGAGCAGCAGATTTGCTTTCAGACAGGTTGCTTTCATTGGAACAACCACGTCACACTGTCAGACTGGCGGCAAGGCGCTATTCCGCAATAAAACAGCGGCACCCGATTCCTCAGGTGCCGATGCTGTTTTGCTACGTACCCAAAACTACCTATTCCACTTCCGGACTACGGCGGCGCATCCAGGCGGGGCCGGTGCAGGCGCCTTCCATTTTCTGGCGGAACTTCTCCTTTTCCTCGGGCGTGAGGCATTCCAGACGGGTTTCCATCTTCTGCTTCCACTGGCGGCGCTTGCGGGCCCAGTCGGCGCGGTGGCCGCGGCCGCCCCAGCCCCCGAACAGGATGCGCGAAAGCACCAGCAGCCCCAGCGCCTGCCAGATGCTGATGAGGGGCAGATTGAAAAGGTCAGGCAGCAGCCAGTTCCAGAGGCGCATGGTTACGTAGCCGGCCACGGCCAGGAACAGTGTAATCAGGAGCAGTATTTTTAGGCCGTGTAACAGGCGAAAGGAGCGGTTCATGGTAATTGGGTGTTAAAAGAACGTGATGCAGAGCGCAACGGAGCCTCTCGCGTGCATACTATTGATTACTACTCAGGCGAGATGCTTCGCTCCGCTCTGCATGACGTTCTGCTTGGTTCATCTAATCCGTAAACAGCTCGGTGTAGAGCGTGCGGAGGCGTTTGCGCAGGTGCTGCACGGCGTAGTGCTTGCGCGAAATCAGGGTTTTGAGCGGGACGCCGGTTTCTTTCTCCATTTCGCGGAAGGTTTTGTCTTCCAGCTCGTGCCAGATAAACACCTGGCGCTGGGCGGCGGGCAGCTCGGCCAGCGCGTCGCTGAGGGCTTCCATGAGGGTTTCGCGCAGCAGTCGGTTCTCGGGCGCGTCGTCTACGGCCGGCAGAATATCGGCCAGCAGCAACGAATTTTCGTCGCCGTCGGCGGCAAAGGCAGCCATTTCGTTTTCCAGTGAAACGGGCTTTTTGCGGCGGTAGAGGTCGGTGATTTTGTTGCGGGCCACACGGAACAGCCAGGCGGCGGCCTGCTCCACGGGCTTCATCAGCCGGTAGCTTTCCACGAGCTCGGCAAACACGTCCTGCAGCACGTCTTCGGCCTCGTCCTCGTTGGGAATGCGGCGGCGGATAAACGCCAGCAGACGCTTCCGCTGGGTGCGCACGGCTTCCTGTATCTGCAGGTCCTGGTGGCCGGCCGTCATGCGTGCAGCGTCGAGTGGTAGAGCTATGGATTCCATTCTGCTGACACAGACGTGGAGCGCCGGAAGATACTTTATCAGTACGCGGAAATTTTATCGGGGCAGCAAAACGCCGGTCATCCTGAGCGCAGCGAAGGACCTTACCACGCTGGAACGAGTCGTTGAAACGATTGTCGTGCAGACGTAATAAGGTCCTTCGCTGCGCTCAGGATGACAGGTGTGTTGTTGTTGCTTACAAAAAGTGGTACAGGAACGTAATGACGCCGGTGTAGGCAGGCTTTTTATTGCCTTCGATTTCCATCGTCACGCCGATGTTGGCTTTGGCGATGCCGCGCAAATCTTTCACGGCCAGCAGCTTGGCGTGCAGGCGCACAGGCGTGTTCACCAGCACGGCCTGGTTGAAGCGGAACTCACTGATTTCGTAGTTCACCTGCATCTTCAGGTTTTCCACCTGCACCAGCTGGTTCCAGAAGTAGGGCAGCAACGACAGCGTGAGGTAGCCGTGGGCAATGGTGCCCCCGAACGGTGACTCGGCGGCGGCGCGCTCGGGGTCGGTGTGGATCCACTGGAAATCCAGGGTGGCGGCGGCGAACTGGTTGATTTGCTCCTGCGTGATGACGTGCCAGGGCGTGATACCGAGGTCCTGGCCCTCGTGCTGTTGCAGCTCGGCTAAGCTGCCAATGGTGATGCTCATGAGGCAATAAGTTGCGGTGGCGGAAGTGCTAAAGTACGGTTTGCCTACGGGAGCGGCTATACCTGCGCCGAAAAAGGTCCGGCTGCGGCCCCGAAGACTTTCCTGAGAGCGAATCTTCGCCCCGAAAACGCCCAATCAGGCCAATTTAAAGGGTGGCGTTTTCCGATTTTCAGGATACCTTTGCCAGCTAATTGCCCCGCCGTGCCCCGGCCGATGGGGATTCGTTCCGCCGCCAACGCTACCGCATGGACCAGAACATACCGCAGGTTATCCAAACGGTTCCTCTTCAGTACTACGTTTTCTTCGCCGCCGCGCTGTTCAGCATCGGTGTGCTGGGCGTACTTACCCGGCGTAACGCCATCATCATTTTTATGTGCGTGGAGCTGATGCTCAACGCCGTGAATGTGCTGCTGACTGCCTTCTCGGCCTACCGCGCCGACCCCAACGGACAGGTTTTCGTGTTCTTCATCATGGCCGTGGCCGCCGCCGAAGTGGCGGTCGGGCTGGCCATTATTGTGATGATTTACCGCAACCTGCAGAATACCGACGTCACTCTGCTCAACCGCCTGAAGTTCTGATTTGCCATGTCATCCTGAGCGGAGCGAAGGATCTTATCACGTCTGGATTATTTCTGAACGATTACCGTTCTAACGTGATAATATCCTTCGCTCCGCTCAGGATGACAGACGTACTTCTGCATCCCTGACTTATGCAAGAAACTGTAATCCCCGCTGCCGGCGCGCCGTACTCCACGTTTCTGTACGTGCTTATTCCGCTGCTGCCGTTTTTGGGCTTTCTGATCAACGGGCTGCTCAACCGCAAGCTTTCGGGCACGGTGGCCGGTGCCATCAGCAGCTTGGCGGTGCTGGGCTCGTTCGCCATTTCGGTGTTCCTGTTCCTGAACTTCCAGTACCAGTACACCGTCACGCTGTTCGACTGGATTTCGGTCGGCTCGATGCAGATTCCGTTCAGCTACCAGATCGACCAACTCAGCCTGATTATGCTGCTGCTCGTAACGGGCGTGGGCTTCCTGATTCACGTGTACAGCATCGGCTACATGCACCACGACGAGAACGTGGGCAAGTTTTTCAGCTTCCTGAATCTGTTCGTATTCAGCATGCTGGTGCTGGTGCTGGGCGCCAACTTCGTGATTCTGTTCATCGGCTGGGAAGGCGTGGGGCTGTGCTCCTACCTGCTCATCGGCTTCTGGAACAAAAACACCAGCTACAACAACGCCGCTAAGAAAGCCTTCATTATCAACCGCGTCGGTGACCTGGGCTTCCTGCTCGGCATCTTCCTGATTTACCTGACCTTTGACTCGGTGCAGTACGCCGAGGTGTTCCAGAAAGCATCAACGATGCAGATTGGCGCGGGTGTGGTCACGGCCATTACGCTGCTGCTGTTCGTGGGTGCTACCGGTAAATCGGCGCAGCTGCCGCTCTACACCTGGCTGCCCGACGCCATGGCCGGCCCTACCCCCGTGTCGGCCCTGATTCACGCCGCTACCATGGTAACGGCCGGTATCTACATGATTCTGCGCGCCAACGTGCTGTTCACGCTGGCCCCCGATACCCTCGAAGTTATTGCCATCATCGGCGCGGCTACGGCCCTGTTTGCCGCCACCATCGGCCTGGCACAGAACGACATCAAGAAGGTGCTGGCCTACTCCACCGTTTCGCAGCTGGGCTACATGTTCCTGGCTCTGGGCGTGATGGGGTACAGCACCAGCCTGTTCCACGTCCTGACCCACGCCTTCTTCAAGGCGCTGATGTTCCTGGGCGCCGGCTCTGTGATTCACGCCATGAGCAACGAGCAGGACATGCGCCGCATGGGCGGCCTGCGCAAAGCCCTGCCGATTACGTTCATCACCTTCTTCGTGGGCTGCCTGGCCATTGCCGGCATCCCGCCCTTCTCGGGCTTCTTCTCCAAGGATGAAATCCTGCTGCACGCCTTCGAGCACAGCAAGGTGCTGTACGCGGTGGGCCTGTTCACGGCCTTCCTGACGGCCTTCTACATGTTCCGTCTGCTGTTCCTCACCTTCTTCGGCGAGTTCCGGGGCACCGAGGAGCAGAAGCACCACCTGCACGAGTCGCCGGCTTCCATGACGCTGCCGCTCATCGTGCTGGCTATTCTGGCCGCCGTGGGTGGCTTCATGAACGCGCCCTTCTTCCTGGGTGAGGAAAACGCCTACCTAGCCAACTACCTCGCGCCCCTGTTCACCTACTCCAAGCAGCTGAACCCGGCCGCCTTCGGCGTACACCCTGACCACGCCACCGAACTCATGCTCATTGGCCTCTCGGTGGGTGCGGGCGTGCTGGGCATCATTCTGGCCTACGTGCAGTACGTGAGCCGCGGGGTGCGCCCGGTGGAAGACGGCGAGTCGCGCGGCTTCCTCGAAAACCTGATTTACCACAAGTACTACATCGACGAGCTGTACAACGCACTGATCGTGCGCCCCATCATGTGGCTCTCGCGCGGTCTGTTCCGCTACGTGGAGAACGGCATCATCGACCCCATCGTGAACGGCTTCGGCCGCCTGACTATGGGCGGGGGCCAGCTCCTGCGCTACGTGCAAACCGGCTCCGTGGAAACCTACCTCATCCTGATGGTGGTGGGTATCGTGCTGGTAATGGCGCTGAACTTCGGGAAGTTTTAAAATAGAGCTATGAAATACAGTTTCCTCACTCTTGTATTCACCTTCTTAGTGAACATCGCCTTTGCTCAGAAGCAAAAGATAGAAGTGAAGGGGGATGCCATTTTGGTCGATGGAGCAAAGTATGCTTTGATTGAACAGGAAGGTTGCGGCATTATGGATGTAGACTGCTTCTACTACATAAAGTCGTTGGAGGGCAAACGGCTATTCGTTGTGAAACAACAACTTTTCAACGATCCGTCAGAAGTAAAAGCCTCCGACCCGCAAGGAAAAGTCCTGTACCTGCAGTTTGTCTTCACTGGCTCTGGTGCAAAAGCTGAAACTACGTTTCCTACCACCTTGCACTTACGTGCTATTGATGTAGCCCGCAAAGTGGTAAAAGCTCAGCTTATGAATAATGGTACCCTTGACGAACAGGCCACGGCTGATTTTGTGACTAACAATGGCACTCCTTTTTCGGAGCGCCGTCAGGCTTTAGGCGGTCCTAAGGTCATCGTAATTGAAAAAAATTAGGGCTGCTTCGGCCAGCCCATCCTTGGCCCTCCTTGCGTCTGGTGTGCGCCTGAAATCTGCGGTTTTTTCTACATGCTGACTGTCCTTCTTCTACTCTGGCCCGTGGCGGCCGCCCTGCTGCTGCACTTCTTCAAAGGCCGTGCGGCCCGGGTTCCGGCGCTGGGCGCGGCCCTGGTTGAATTTGCGCTGGCGGCCTACGCCGCCCTCACGTTCAACGCCAACAACTCCGGCCAATTCAGCTTCAACCTGAACTGGATTCCCTCGGCCGGTATCCACTTCGCGGTGGGCATGGACGGGCTGAGTTTGCTGCTGGTGCTGCTGACGGCCGTGCTGGTGCCCGTGATTCTGCTGAGCGCCTTCCGCCGCAACTTCGAGAACGAGTCGGTGTTCTACGCGCTGGTGCTGTTCATGCAAACCGGTTTGGTGGGCGTCTTCACGGCCCAGGATGCTTTCCTGTTCTACTTCATGTGGGAAGTGGCCCTGATTCCGATTTACTTCCTGGCCGGTGTGTGGGGCGGCGTGAACCGGGCCCGCGTCACGTTCAAGTTTTTCCTGTACACCATTATCGGCTCGCTGTTCATGCTGGCCGGCTTCGTGTACCTCTACTTCCAGACCGGCCCCGCCGCCGACGGCCTCTCGGCCCACAACTCGGCGCTGGCCTCGTTCTACGCCCTCAACCTGCCTGCCGAAACGCAGGTATGGCTGTTCTGGCTGATTTTCGCGGCCTTCGCCGTGAAGATGCCCATCTTCCCCTTCCACACCTGGCAGCCCGACACCTACACCGAGGCTCCGGCTCCAGCCACCATGCTGCTCTCGGGTATCATGCTGAAAATGGGTATCTACGGCTGCATGCGCTGGCTGCTGCCGGTGGTGCCGATGGGCGTGGATTACTGGCAAAACCTCATCCTGATTCTGGCCATTATCGGCATTATCTACGGCGCCATCATCGCCATCCGGCAGCAGGACGTGAAGCGGCTGATTGCCTACTCGTCTCTGTCGCACGTGGGCCTGATGATTGCCGGCGTGTTCTCGCTGACCCAGATGGGCTTGCAGGGTGCCGCCATTCAGATGCTGGCCCACGGCGTGAACGTGGTAGGTATGTTCTTCATTGCCGACGCCATTGAGAGCCGCACCGGCACCCGCAATATTGCGGACCTGGGCGGCCTCACCCGCAAAGCGCCCGTCCTGACGGTGTGCTTCCTGGTGCTGCTGCTGGGTACGGTGGCGCTGCCGCTCACCAACGGCTTCGTGGGCGAATTCCTGCTGCTGGCCGGCGTGTACCAGTTCAACGCCTGGATGGGCGCCGTCGCTGGCGTGACCATCATTCTGGGCGCGGTGTACTTGCTGCGCATGTTCCAGCGCGTGATGCTCGGCCCCGATTCCTCGTTCACCGAAACCTTCACCGACCTCACCGGCTCGGAGCTGGCCCTGCTGGTGCCGCTCATCGTGCTGGTGTTCTGGATCGGCCTGTTCCCCAACACGTTCCTGCACCTGTCGGAAGGCAGCGTGTTGAACATTCTGAACGAGGTAGTAAAACGGTAGTTCCACCCGCGTCCCAGGGCTGAAGTCCTGGTCTACGCAGCGGTTCTGCTTCTTATTCTGGCTATTCGGGCCGCATTTGTACACGCTCCATAGCCCAGGGCTTCAGCCTTGGGAACTCCAGCCGACCATATGAATTCCATCATTCTCCTTTCCGTTCTGGGCCTCGGCAACCTGTTCCTGGGTTTCCGCCGCTCCAACCGGCTACTGCTGCCCGTGATGATGCTCATCCTGGGGCTGGTGCTGACCGTGAACTTCATCGACTGGAACGAGGGCGCGCAACCGTTTTTCAACGGCATGCTTACCATCGACAACTTCTCGGTGGCTTTCACCGGCATCGTGCTGCTGACGGCGCTGGTGCTGGTGCCCTTCTCCCAGAAATACGTGCTCGACGGCGAAAGCAACCTGGCCGAGTACTACTCGCTGCTGCTGTTTTCGCTAGTGGGCGCCATTATGCTGGTGAGCTACAACCACCTGCTGATGCTGTTTCTGGGCATCGAAATCCTGAGCGTGGCCATGTACGTGTTGGCCGGCTCCGATAAGCGCAACCTGCGTTCCAACGAGGCCGCCCTCAAGTACTTCCTGATGGGCGCGTTCTTCACCGGCATCCTGCTCTTCGGCATGGCGCTGGTGTACGGCGCCACCGGCACGTTCGTGCTGAGCGAAATCAGCTTCGCGGTGCAGAATCCGGTCAATGCCTCGCTCACGCCCATGCTCTACATTGGCATGCTGCTGATGCTGATTGGCATCGGCTTCAAAGTATCGGCCGCGCCCTTCCACTTCTGGACGCCCGATGTGTACGAGGGCACCCCTACGTTCTTCGCCGCCTTCATGAGCACGGTGGTGAAAACCGCCGGTTTCGCCGCCTTCCTGAAGCTGCTGGTGCAGGCCTTCCCGGCTGCCAATGCCCAGGGCATCTGGCTGCCCACGCTTACCGCCATGTGCGTGCTTACGCTGCTCATCGGCAACGTGGGCGCCGTGGCCCAAACCAGCATCAAGCGCATGCTGGCCTACTCCAGCATCTCCCACGCCGGCTACCTGATGATTGCGCTGGTGGCCTACAACGGCCAGCTGGAAGGCGCTTCCGCCAACGGTATTCTGTTCTACTCCCTGGCCTACTCAGTAGCCACCGTCGCCGCTTTCGGGGTGGTGAAACTGGTGGCCGATGCCCGTCAGCGCGAGGACTACAACGGTCTGAACGGGCTGGCCAAAACCAATCCGCTGCTGGCGTTTTCGCTCACGGTATCCATGCTGAGTCTGGCTGGTATTCCGCTCACGGGCGGCTTCTTCGGCAAGTTCTTCGTGTTTTCGGCGGCCGTGGAGAATGGCTATATCGGCTTGGTGGTGTTTGCCGTGCTGATGTCGATGGTGAGCATCTACTACTACCTGCGCCCCATCATTGCCATGTACATGCGCGACACCGACGCGACTACCGAATCGCCAGTACCGGTCAGCACGTTTCAGGCGGGCGCGCTGTTGCTGCTGGCTGCCCTCACCGTGCTGTTGGGCGTGCTGCCGGGTTTGGTGGCCGGTGTACTGTAGGCCTGAATCATTCGTTTTCCCTTCTCTCCCATATTGAAACGACCCTACCAGTTGGTAGGGTCGTTTTCTTTTGAGCCATCCGCAATACCTGGTCTGTAGCAACCATGTCCAGTAATTCATCTGCTCGAATCCGGCTATACTTGTCGCCATGAAATTTCCTTTGACGCTGCTGACTCTGTTTGTGCTACGCTTTCCGGTCTTTGCTCAAACGCCTACGCTGCTAAGCCTACCCGAGCAAAGCTTCGAGCAGTTCTGGCAGACCTTCCGCGACAACTACGCCTTCTTTCCCCTCAAACAAGTAAACTGGGAGGCCTCCTACCGCACCTTTCGCCCGCGTATTACAGCCACTACTCCCACTGACACGCTGGTGCAGGTATTTCGCCAGATGGTGGAACCGCTGCACGACGGGCATATTACCATTTCTCGGGGCGAGGCAATCCTGTACAAGGGCGAAAGCACCCGCAATACGTTCAAACAGACTTTCAAAACTGTGCAGCCGGAGTTCTGGCGCGTGACATATGCGCAGTTGCAAAAGGCTGGATTTGGACCAGTGAAAGGTATCGGGCCCGATTTTAAGGGCAAGCAGGTGCTTTACACCAGCCAGAATGGCTCTGTCGGATACCTGCACCTGACCCGCAGTTTCGCCGATATCAGCGGGGCTATTGGCACGGAGGCGCAGGAGAAAAAAGACCAGCATAAGCTGGAGAGACTATTTTCTCAGGCCCTGAAGCAGCTCCAGGGTTGCCAAGTGTTACTGCTCGACCTACGCGACAATGGCGGCGGACACAGCGGCTACGAACTGGCCGGACACTTTACGCAGGCGCGGTATCTGGCCAACTACAAAGCGTTACGCCGGCCCGGCGGCTACGACCTGTTTACAGAACCACAACCGGTATACGTCACGCCGGCGGCCGGCCCCCAGTTCACCGGCCCGCTGGTGCTGCTCACCTCCGACCAAACGGCCAGTGCCGCCGAAGACTTAGCTATTGCCCTCACCCAGCTTCCACAGGTTACGCAGGTGGGCACGGCCACCAAAGGCATGCTGTCGGATATGCACAGCGTGCACCTACCAAACGGCCTCGACGTAACTCTTTCTAACCAGCGCTACACTACGCCAGAGGGAAAGGCATTGGAAGACATTGGGGTGCAGCCGGATATAGTCGTGGAAAACACACTGGCTGATCTGGAGAAGCAACACGATGCGGTGTTGGTACGGGCGCTGGAACTGGCTTTAGAGGAAGCCCGCCACAAGGCGCAGGTGAAATAAGCAGTCTGAGATAGGCGGAGCAAAGGCCGCGCGGCCTACTTCTTAATCACGCGGATGCTGATGCGGCGGTTGAGGGCGCGGCCTTCGGGTGTGGCGTTGGGAGTAATGAAAAACTTACCGCCGTAGCCTTTGGCCTGAATCCGATTCATGTCAATGCCCATACCGGCCATGGCCAGCATAGCCGTTTTGGCCCGCTCCTCGCTCAGCTGAAAATTTTTCAGCGGGGTGCCGGTGCTATCAGTGTAGCCGCCCAGCTTTACTACAGAAGTTGGGAAGGTTTTGAGGATGCTGGCCACGTTGCGCAGCTGCTGAAACGATTCGTCGGTGAGCGTGGTAGCGCCCGGATCGAAATACACCCGGTCGAAATTGATCCAGCCTTTAGTCCGATTCACGGAATCCACCTCAATGGCCGGGTCGGCGAGGAAGGTGAAGAGGCGGTTTTCGGTGGAATTGGCTCCTACTTTCTGGGTAGTGCCGTCGGCGAGGCGCAGAATAATGGGCTGGCCGGTATCGTAGATGTAGTTGCCACTGGCATCGTCGTAGCGGCCGGACACGGCAGCAGTTGGGGCTTTGGAACTAGTAGCCGCAGACGTGGCTACCGGGCTCAGGGAGGCTACTGCCGCCCCGTCGACGGGCTGGCGCGGGGCCGGCCGGTCGTGCCCGAACAGGTAGCCCAGCAACACGGCCACCAGTAGCAACAGCCCCCATTGCCACCGTATAGGACCACTGCCAGCCGCCCCAGTCGAAGGAGCGACAAAATAGGCCTCACTTGCCGCCGGTCTTATCCGAACCGGTCCATCAGTTGCCATTTCCGGCAACGTGGCGTAGTCGGGCGGTAGCGGATGCTCCGCCAGGCTACGGCTGCTTCCGTCGGCGGCCACTGTCTGCCGGCTGACGAGCAACGCGCGCCGGAGAGTATCTTTTTCTCTGCTTACCCATCCGGCAAGGGCCGCTGGGTCTAGACTATTCTCTTGCGCAAGGTCCCCAGCAACGCCCAGAATAGCAGTTGTGCTGATGCCCAATAGGTGAGCAGCCGTGCGGTCATCAAGTCCGGTGGCGGTAGCCCGGTCGTGCACAATAGCATCGTGTGCATCGCCAAGCAGGTCGCGCATCAGGTCTTCGCTACGCTGCTGCCAGCCATTCTGCCCTGGCCTGGCCAGAGCTTCCAACACGCTGGCTCCGTATGCTTCGCGGCTGAGCTTCCAGAAGATTTCGGGGCCGTATGGTTTCTCAATACGCCCTATCAGCGTGTGCAGGGCCAGCGGTAGCAGCTGGTCGAGGCCGGTTCTTAATTCGGTTTCGCTCTCCGGGCCAGCCTTAGCCAGAGCGGTCAGCACATCTTTCGTAAAAGTTGCGCGAGCAGTTTGCAATAGGGTTTGTTCCATGGGTTTGCAGCACTAGAGTCCAACTTCTCATAAAAGGTAAGTTTTTTATTACAATAATTACATATAATTTTATATGTAATTCACCTAATATGCCTCTCGCGTCAGCAAAAGGCTTTTTAGGTGAAAGCAGAGCAAATGAATTAAGTATTCCAGCTGCACGTAGCGACAGGCATGGTACTACTATTGCTGCCTATGCGCGCTGCATTAGCACCGTAGCTTCGTCAGCATATTGCACTGCATCGTCACTGAACGGCTCGTCGCCGCGGAACTTGAGGAGCAGGCGGGCCGTGGTGATGATATCCTTCTGGCAATAGCGCGCAATGCGGGGCAAATCATTTTCCTCGTAGTATACGCGGGCTACGTCTTTGCCCTGGATATCGTCTTTGGGCGTTGGAATGCCGAACATGGCGGCCAGTAGGCTCAAAGAAGTGAAGGATTTCCGGTCGCCGAACTTCCAGAGTTCCATGGTATCGAGGTGGGTGATTTCCCAGGGCTTTTTGCCGGCCGTATCGAGGTGGGGCGGCAGTTCGAGGCCATTGATGAGCATCCGGCGCGACAGGTACGGAAAGTCAAATTCCTTGCTGTTGTGGCCACACAGCCGGAAATGCGGCCGGTGGCTGATGACTTCACTGAACTCCTGCAGTAGCTTTTTCTCATCGTGCCCATAAAACGACTTCACGCTAAAGCGCAGCTCGCCAGTGGGCGCCGTCCGGAAGCGGCCGATAGAAATGCAGACCACCCGCCCAAATTCGGCGTAGATGCCCGCCTGCTCAAACAGAGTAGCGGCGTGCAGCGTATCCGGCAGAGGCGCAATATGGTCGTGGTGCGAAATCCAGCCTTTTTCGCGGCGCAGAGCGTGGCACTTGTGCTCCCAGAGTTCCTTGAGCATCTCATGCAGGTCGTCGTGGCAGCCTACACACGGCACCGTTTCGATATCAAGAACAAATACCTCATCGAGCTTCAGGTCACGGAGCAGGCGCATAGACGGAGCAGATCAAACAGTGTGCGGACACCGAATATAGGCTTTTCCGTTGCGCAAGCACCATTTCGATTATGATGCGGCTTACCCCTGTGCCACCGTCGGAGGCTGCCTGAAACCGGCATCCTTTCCGGCGGTGGTGCCTGCCAGAGCCGCTACGGGTTGCAGCACCGCAGCAGAAGAGCTTCCGACTGCGGCTGCCTGGGGCACTCTCATTCTGGAAGCACTCAGGCCAGGGCGGGGTGCTTCCGAATCCAGAGGCCCAATAAAGAAATCAGCAGCTGCGGACGCGGGTGCGGCATATCAACAGGCATTTAGGTAACCCAACCGGCTCCGGATGCCCTCCACTTGCGCAGATTTGCCGGGGTCGTTGGTCAGGTTGAAGGTGCCATATTCCAGCGTGCCCGTCAATCACACAATGATGTGAGAGGGTGGCGTATAGCTAGCCGTTGGCAACCTTGCTCCGGCCCCAACCAGCTACGTCAGGCCCTGACGAAGGGCTTTGCTGACGGCTTCGGTCATGGAGCGCACATGCAGCTTCTCATAGATTTTCTTGATGTGCGAGCGGACCGTATCAATGCTGATGCCCCGGTCGGCGGCTATCATTTTGTAGCTGTAGCCTTCTACCAGCAGGCCCAGAATTTCCTGCTCCCGGGCGCTTAGGTTGGCCGGCGACTCGTCGGCGGTGGTGCGGCGCGGCGCTTTCGGAAACAGCCGCAGCACCTGGCGGGCAATGGCGGGGGTCATGGGGGCTCCTCCGGCGCGCACCTCCCCAATGGCATCTATCAGCCGGGCTGGGGGCGTTTTCTTGAGCAGGTACCCGTCGGCACCAGCGCAGATGGCATCGAATACCCGGTCGTTTTCTTCGAACACAGTTAGCATTACCACGTTCACGCCGGGCGCCACAGCCTTGATGCGGCGCAGACCTTCGATGCCGGTACAGCCGGGCATGTCAATATCCATCAGCACTACATCAGGGCGCAGGCGCTCCATATCAGCCTCGGCCTGGGTGCAGTTGCTGAGTGCTCCGGCCAGCTCCAGGCCCGAAGATCCGGAAAGCAGCTGGCTCAGACTGGCCCGCAGGTCAGCGTTGTCTTCGTAAATCAGGACGCGGGTAACAGTTTCCATCATAAGAGGCAGGTAAGCCGGGAATCTAGCTAAGGTACGCGCTTCAGCGGCGCTATCCGATTACATAATAATGTGAGCAACAGCTACTAGAAAAACTGGCTGACGGCGCGGTGTACTGCTGCGTCACGCTCTTAGTCACTGAGCGGAACTCTCAGATGCAGCGTGGTGCCCTGGCCAGGAGCTGTTTCGATGGTGAGCTGGCCAGCCATAGCGGCGGCCCGGCTGCGCATATTCGTGAGGCCATTGCCACTTCCCTGCGCCGGCTGCGTAGGGTCAAACCCGACTCCGTCATCCTGTACGGTGAGATGAAGCAGGCCCTGCTCATAGGTCAGCTGGATGCGGGCATGCTGGCAGCGGGCGTATTTGGCAAGGTTGTTTATGGCTTCTTTGAACAGCAGAAAAAACTCTCGCCGGGCACGCATGTCCAGTTTCAGGCCCTGCATGGAAGGTGAGGCTTGAAACACAAATTCAATACCGCGGGCTTCCAGCACCTCCGAAGCAAAGCTGCGCATGCGGGCCGTTACGTCCTCCAGCGAATCGTGCGCAGGATTGATGGCCCACACAATGTCGTCCATGGCGTCCAGCATGCGGCGCGACGACTCCCCTATTTGCTCCAGCAGCGCGGCGGCCTGCTCGGGGCGGTGTTGATGCTGGTGGTTGCGGGCAATCTGGCTCAGAATGGAAATGCTGCTGAGCGTGGAGCCCATATCGTCGTGTAGGTCGCGGGCAATGCCGTGGCGCACCCGCTCCAATGCCAGCAGTTGGCGCACCCGCATCCGGTAGGCCATGAACAGCAGCCCGAATATCACCCAGCTTAGGCCTACCCGAAACCACCAGGTGCGGTACCAGGGCGGCGTTACGATGATACGTAGCGCCGCACCCTGCGGACTCCAGACGCCGTCGTTGTTGGTGGCCCGTACTCTGAACGTATAGATGTCGGGGTCGAGGTTGGTGTAGGTAGCTTCCCGGCGAGACCCGGCATCAATCCAGTCCTTGTCGAAGCCCTCCAGCATATAGGCGTAGCGGTTTTTGTCGGGCTGGCGGAAGTTCAGGGCCGCAAATTCGAGCGAAAAAAAGTAGTCCTGGGGTCCGAGGCGCAATACGCGCCGCTCCGTAATAGCCGTGTCTGGCAGTTCCACAGGCCGGTTGAATTGGCGGAATCCGGTTAGTACTACAGCTGGTGGAGTGGTGTTGGTTTGCACTGCCGCCGGCAAGAAGCCAACCAGTCCGTTCACGCCACCGAAGTAGAGGCGCCCAGTGGCAGCCCGGTGGCTGGCGCCGGCATTAAACTCATCCTGCAGCAGACCATCCCGCTCATCGAAGGTGTGAAACTGGCTGGTGCGGGGCGCAAAGCGGGCTAGGCCCTTGTTGGTAGAAAGCCAGAGGTAGCCTTGCCGGTCTTCCTGCATGCCATACACGACATCGTTGGGCAGGCCTTCGGACTCCCGAAACACAGTAAACCGCCCCTTGGCCGGGTCATCGAGCCGGCAAAAGCCTCCGCCTTCGGTGCCCACCCAGAGGGTGCCGCGCTGGTCCTGCAGCAGGCAGCGCACAAAGTTGCTGCTCAGGCTGCGGGGATTGTGTCCATCAGCGCGAAACGTGGTGAACCGGCCGGAAACCGGATTGTAGCAGCTTAGCCCACCGCCGCCAGTACCAATCCAGAGCCGGCCTTGGCGGTCTTGCAGCGTTACGCGCACAAAGTTGTTGGAGAGACTGTTGGCGTCGCCGGGCTTATTGCGAAATACAGTAAACCGCTGTTTAGCGGCATCGTAGCGGTTCAACCCTCCTTCGGTACCCACCCAGAGCCGTCCGGAGGGGTCCTCGTAGAGGGAGCGAATAAAGTCGTCGGACAGACTGCCTGCCACAGTAGCGCTGTGGCGGTAGTGCACAAACTCGGTGGCACCCGGCAGCAGGCAGTCGAGTCCGTGGCTTTGCGTGCCGACCCACAAGCGGCCATCCTTTCCGAAGCATAAGGCTCTAATGAAATCTTGTGCCAGACTGCCCGGTTGCGCCGGATTGTGGCGGAACAGACGTCGGCGGCCGGTAGCTGGCTCATAACATATCAGCCCCTGGTCTTCGGTGCCTACCCAAATGCAACCGGCACCATCTGACGTTACGGCCCATATGGGGGCCGGCGCCGATGTAACCGGGATGGTATTGAACGGCCGAGGGCGCAGGTCGGTGTGGGTAAGGCCGCCCTCCGTGCCGACCCAGAGCAGGCCGGAAGTGCCCTGAAACAGCGCCTGCACTGTATTATCGGGCAGGCTCAGGGGCTGCCGGGGCTGGTGCACAATGCGGCTGAATGTGCCGGTGGCGGGCTCATAGCGGCACAGCCCTTCGCTGGTACCCACCCAGATTCTGCCCTGCTGGTCTTCCAGCAGGCTGCGTACGGCACCGGGCGGCAGCTGGCCGGGGGCTGCGCCGGGCACAAATACGCGGGTAGCGCCATTGGCCGGCGGCAGATACCGCAGCAGGCCCGTTTCCGAGCCTACCCACAGCCCGCCTTTGCGGTCGGGGCACAGTGTGGTGATGGCGCCGGCCGGCGTCAGGCGCGGATCGGTAAGGAGGAGCCGGCGCGCGGTATCGAGCCGACTGACGGCTCCTTCACCGGTTCCGACCCAGAGCGTACCGGCCCGGTCCTGGGCCAGAGCCCGCACTGAATTCTGCCGCACGCTGCCGGCTACCTTCGCGGCGTGGCGAAACAGCCGAAAGCGCCGGCCGGCCGGACTGATTTCGTGCAGGCCATCTTCGGCCCCGGCCCACACCCGCCCCTGCCGGTCGCAGTATACCGCCCGGATAAAATTATTGGTCAGGCCGCTGGAGTCGCCGGGTTCGGCCCGGTACGTCCGGAACCGGCCGGTGCGTGGGTTGTAGCGCGAAAGGCCACCCGCGGTGCCTACCCATAGCTGCCCGACCTGGTCGTGGCACAACGACAGCACGAAGTTGCTGGCCAGACTGCTGGGCCGGCGGGCGTCGCTGCGGAACGTGCGGAAACCGACCCCGTCGTAGCGGCTCAGGCCATCCTGCGTGCCAACCCACAGGAAGCCTTTTGCGTCCTGCGCGATGCTGTACACGCTGTTTTCCGTCAGCCCGTGGGCATTGGTGAGGGTTTCGAAGCGTAGCTCCGCCGCGGATTGTGCACAGCTGCGCCGGCTCCAAAGCCCTGACAGGGCCATCAGCAGAAACCACAAAGCAACGGAGTGTTTCATAGCAGCCAGCTCAGACCAAGTGGCTGAATGTACCGAATTACATTAACACAATCCTATACTGTATAGCATGCCTCCTAAACCGGCCCGTAGGAGGCCACTACCCTGAACAGCCTGGTTCACTCCCGCCCGCTGCTGCTTCGGCCCTTGCTTACTTGGTAGTGGCCGGCATTTCCTTCTTGTACAGCCAGTACGAGTAGCTGTAGGCCACAACCGCCGTTGCCAGCGCCCCCACTACCAGCACTGTAGTGGCGGCCGCTACCACTCCCAGCAGACCAAGCACAGCACTCAGCACACCCGTAGCGAAGAACAGCCGGCCGCCTACGCGGTGCACCCGCACCCAGATGCGCGGAAACTCCAGGGCCCACGGCGTTTTGAAGCCCACAAAATAATTGGGCTGCACGGTAGTAAGGTAGTTGCCGATAAAAGCGAAAAACAGCCCCATGAGCACCGCCAGGCCCTGCCCGGTTTGCTGGCCTGGATGCAGCGCCGCGTACAGACTGTATATGGACAGCCCGCTCATCAAGGCGACTACGGCCAGCGTCAGTTTCTGGTAATTGGAATTGCCGGCGTCCAGTTGCCGCTTGGGGTCGAAGCGGGGCAGAAACGCCAGCAGCAGGTAGGTGCCTACCGGCAAGCCCAGGCACAGCAGCCACATATGCTGCTTGGCGGTATAGCCGTCGGCCTTTCCAGCAGTATCAAAGTGCGTAGGAATCTGTGCGGGCAGTGCGCTCCAGCTGTAAGCAAGGTATAGAGTAGGCAGCACGAGCAGCAGCACCAGCAGTAGGTGCCAGGTGGAAAAAGGACGTTTCATGGCAGTAAAGTTTATCAGATAAGCTTTATCCCTATTAAGGAAGGGGAGATTACACGGTATAGAACAGCCAGTAGCATCACACTAAAAGCAGTTACCAACACAGCTCGAAGCTGGCGCTGACGATGGCTACGCCATAAGTTAAATCCAGTGCGGTGTACTTGCGGTATGAGCGTCAGGACGCAGTACAACACTAGAGGCAGTGTGGCTACCTCCCGTAGCCGTTGTTGGCTAGCAAATAGATCAGCTTGGCCATTGGTGTAGTGGGTAGGCACCTGAGTGGGAAGCAGGTCGTCGAGATAATAGCACAACAACAAAGGCAACGCTGCAATTAATACTACTATCACTCCTCCTAAAAGGCGCTGATTTTTCATGACTTTTGAAATTGCAGCAACCAGCCCAGTAGTTCGTCCATCACCGTCATATTGAGCGTGTAGGTCACGAATTGGCCCTGTTTGTCGCTGCTGACGAGGTCCGCTTGGCGGAGCAGGTCGAGGTGGTGGCTGATGGTAGGCTTCGAGAACTGGAAGTAATCGGCTATTTCCCCAGCCGTGCGTGGTTGCTCACGCAGCAATTCCAGAATGGCGCGGCGCGTGGGGTCGTTAAGAGCTTTGAAGAGGGCGTTCAAGTTCGGTTAGGTCTTTAGACAAATATCTAAATATTTATCAGATCAGCAATTCTATCAGAAGTAATTATTTCTATGAAGCAAAAGTGGCGCCTGATGCATCAGGCGCCACTTTTTAGTATCTATGATTACGTGTTAATCACGCTTGTATTGCCGTAGTAGCTGGCCTAACTTCTCTGTAGGACCGCTCATACTTGTGAGAAAAATCACCTCAAGCCGTTTCTGGCTTTGTCGGTTCTTAATGATTAAAATCTCGAATGAACCGGCTTTCCCACTGGAAACCGAATCAAGCGCGACTTGAACGTGCCTCCAGGGAAGAAACCCAAGCTTAGGGGTCCATATACCACTTGGCCCAAGTTTTAAAAGAGCCTTTGTAGTCATTAAAATACTCAAGCCTATCAACCAGAGGGCAGCACCCACCAACATAGCGCCAGCCATGATGGCCATTTTTGGTGGGCTTTGCGTGCCAGCCCACGCAGAAAACACAAAGCTGACAGAGCCAACGAATAAACCTAGATATCCACCTCTAGGAGAATTGAAAAAGACGTTAGGATAATCCTTCGGCTCCATCTGCTACTTCCCTACCACGGCCGTAGCAATGCTCAGTTCCTTTAGCTGGGCGCCGGAAATCTGCGAAGGCGAATCAATCATGACGTCGCGGCCGGAGTTGTTTTTGGGGAAGGCAATAAAGTCGCGGATGGAATCGGCACCACCGAAGAGGCTGCAGAGCCGGTCGAAGCCGAAGGCAATGCCGCCGTGCGGAGGCGCGCCGTACTCGAAAGCGTCGAGCAGGAAGCCGAACTGCGCTTTGGCTTCTTCATCCGAGAAACCCAGCAGCGAGAACATGCGGGCCTGCACGGCGCGGTCATGAATGCGGATGGAGCCACCGCCCACTTCCACGCCGTTTATCACCATGTCGTAGGCGTTGGCGCGCACCTCCCCTATCGTGTCGGGGTTGTCGAGCAGGGCCACGTCCTCGGGTTTGGGCGAGGTGAAGGGGTGGTGCATGGCGAAGTAGCGGCCTTCCTCCTCGATGTATTCGAGCAGCGGGAAATCCACGACCCACAGCGCCGAAAACGTGTCTTTGTTGCGTAAGCCGAGGCGCTGGCCCATTTCCAGGCGCAGCTCTGATAGGGCCTTGCGGGTTTTGTTGGGCTCCCCGGCCAGTACCAGCAGCAAGTCGCCGGGCTGCGCGTTGAAAGCGGCTTTCCACTGCTGGAGCTGCTCCTGGCCGTAGAACTTGTCCACCGACGACTTCACCGAGCCATCGGCTTCCATGCGGGCATACACGAGGCCGGTAGCACCAATCTGGGGGCGTTTCACATATTCAGTCAGCTCGTCGAGCTGCTTGCGGGTGTAGCTGGCCGCACCGGTGGCGCAGATGCCCACTACCAGCCCGGCCGCTTCGAACACCGGGAAGTTGTGGCCTTTCACCACGTCGTTCAGCTCCACAAAGCGCATTTCAAAGCGCGTGTCGGGTTTGTCGTTGCCGTAGTAGCGCATGGCGTCGGCGTAGGTCATGCGGGGCAATTTCCCGATTTCCAGCCCTTTCACCTCGCGGAACAGGTACTGCACCAGGCCCTCGAAGGTGCTCAGGATGTCTTCCTGCTCCACAAATGACATTTCGCAGTCAATCTGCGTGAATTCGGGCTGGCGGTCGGCGCGCAGGTCTTCGTCGCGGAAGCACTTCACAATCTGGAAGTACCGGTCGAAGCCCGACACCATGAGCAGCTGCTTGAACGTCTGCGGCGACTGGGGCAGGGCGTAGAACTCGCCGGGGTTCATGCGGGACGGCACCACGAAGTCGCGGGCGCCTTCGGGCGTGCTTTTGATGAGTACCGGCGTTTCCACCTCGATGAACTCCTGGCCATCCAAATAGCGGCGTGTAGCCTGGGCCACGCGGTGGCGCAGCATCAGGTTCTGGCGGACGGGGGCGCGGCGCAGGTCCAGATAGCGGTATTTCATCCGCAGGTCGTCGCCGCCGTCAGTGTCGTCTTCAATCAGGAAGGGCGGCAGCTTGGCCGGATTGAGCACATCAATCTTTTCCACCCGGATTTCGATGCCGCCGGTGGGCATTTTGTCGTTTTTGGAGTGGCGCTCGGCTACTTTGCCGGTCACGCTCAGTACAAACTCGCGGCCCAGTTGGCGGGCCTGCTCGCGCACCTCGGCGGTTTCCACGCCTTCTTCCAGGGCCAGCTGCGTGAGGCCGTACCGGTCGCGCAGGTCTACCCACAGGATGCCGCCTTTGTCGCGGGTGCGCTGCACCCAGCCGCAGAGCGTGACGGTTTGGCCAATGTGTTCGGGGCGTAAGTCGCCGCAGGTATGAGTCCGGAGCATTTCAGTAGAGCTGAGAGGTGAGACCTTAGAGGTGAGAATGGTGAGGAAGCCCAGGCAGCCAGGTTTTCTCTCGTCTGATTTCTTCGTTCTGAGGTCTATACTAATAGCGAAGGTAGGCAGGAAAAATCAGTCAGGGAGGGAAAAAACGTGGCTGGCAGGCTGATACTGCAGATGTAGCGTGGCAGAATACTTCACGATTTAAGCGGCGCATCAGGGTTTTGCGTAAGCTTGCGAAAAATTGGTACGGAGTATGCAAAGGCATTTCCCGAACCAACTCCCCTCCGACCACAACCTCTTTTTTGCCTTCCTATGAAACGCCCCGTTCTGCTCGCTCTGGCTGCTACCCTCCTTTCCTTCTCAGCCGCTCAGGCCCAGACCAAGATCAAAACCAAAGCCAAAACGGCAAACGGCACCGAGGTTAAAACCAAGTCCGAAGCGGAGGCCGTGACTCTCAGCGGCCCCATCAAGCGGGTGGAAACTCTGTCGGGCATCGACGTGTTTCCGGCCTCCAACGGCCAGACCATCATGCTCAGCTTTACCCAGCAGTTTACCAAGCCCGGCACGCTGGTGATGACCAACTACAAAAAGCAGCCCGTGTACACCACGGAACTCGATCCGGCCAACAACACCGGCGAGCCGGTAGACTTGGGCCGCATTCCGGCCGGCACTTACCTCATTGAAGCCAAGACCGGCAACTACGTTTACTGGAAGAGCGTCAAGATTAAATATCCGGCGGCTCCGGTGGCCAAGAAGCGCCGCTAACGGCCTTTTAAGCAGCCCATTTGCAAGCTCCGGAGTCGTTGCGGCTTCGGAGCTTTGCGTTTGTGGCACTACCAGGCGGCCCGGTGGTCGTTTGGTACCTGGCAGGGCTCCTTTCCGGGCCTGACGCCTCATCCTCGTACCTTTGCCTGCGTCTATGAAAACTACTTCCTCTTTTTTCCGCCTTGCGCCGCTGCTGTTTTTGCTGCTGGGTCTGGTGGCATTCGTAGCTCCAAAGCTCAAAAAAACGGCCATCAACAAAAGCATCAGCGTGGGTGTGCCCGACGGCTTTCAGGCGCTGCCCGATGATGGCATTGCCGTGAAATATCCGTCGCCGCGCAAGCCGCTGGCTGTGTTCAGCAACCCCAGTGGCCGCGTCGACTTCAGCGTGGCCCAGAAGCCCAGCACCTTCAGCAACCGCGACTACGCTCTGCTGCTGAAGATTTACAAGGCCAGCATCCAGAATATGTACTCCAAGGTCGATTTTCTGGCCGAGGACATCCGTACTATTAACAAGCGTGATTTTGTGGTGCTGGAGTTCGTCTCGACAGTGGCCGACAACCGCCGGACCAGCAATCTGGCTCCTATTCGCCGCTACCAAATGGTGCAGTACACCATCACCGGCGACCAACTCACGGTATTCACCTTCGTGGCTCCCGCCGACGAGCAGGCGCAGTGGCAGCCCACCGCGCAGGCCGTGATGCAGAGCATTGTGATGAAGTAAGTATCAGGAGACTGTGAAGTGAATGCTGCCAACAACCTATCATCCTGAGCTTACGAAGGACCTTGTGACGCCTGAGAAAAATATCCTGCCTACCGGCTGACGTGATAAGGTCCTTCGCAAGCTCAGGATGACACTTCCTCATTCCACCAACCCGCCACTCATGTCCGACGAGCAGTACATGCGCGAGGCGCTGAAGCAGGCGCGCTACGCTTTTGCGGAAGAAGAAATTCCGATTGGAGCCGTGGTGGTGCTGGACCGGCAGATTATTGCGCGAGCCTACAACCAGACCGAAAAGCTGCGCGACGTGACGGCCCACGCCGAAATGCTGGCCCTGACGGCTGCCGCCAACCACGTCGGCAACAAATACCTCTCCGACTGCACGCTCTATGTGACGGTGGAGCCCTGCGTGATGTGCGCCGGCGCCACGGCTTGGGCCCAGCTGCGGCGCGTGGTATATGGTGCCGACGAGCCCAAATTCGGGTACCGGCGCCACGGCAACCTGCTGCATCCGAAAGCAGAAGTGGTGACGGGGGTGCTGGGCGCGGAGTGCGGCGAGATAATGCGGGAGTTTTTCGCGCGGAAGCGGAAATAGGCTACTTTTGGCCGGCCCCGCAACCCTGACCGGGGTGCGGCGGTTATACTCTGACGCGGGGCTGGCCCCGCATCCGGTTTTTCTCTCCCATCACCTCAAAACCCAACTACTATGGCTTTCGAACTGCCCAAACTGCCCTACGCCTACGACGCTCTGGAGCCGCACATTGATGCGCAGACGATGGAAATCCACCATACCAAGCACCACCAGGCCTACGTCACGAACCTTAACAACGCCATTGCCGGCACCGAGCTGGAAGGCAAGAGCCTCGAAGACCTGATGCAAAATATTGCCTCGGCCCCGGCAGCAGTGCGCAACAACGGCGGTGGCCACTGGAACCATTCCCTGTTCTGGACCATTCTGGGCCCGAACGGCGGCGGTGAGCCCACGGGCGCGGTAGGCGAGGCCATCACGAAGGCATTCGGCAGCTACGAGAAGTTCAAGGAAGAATTCACGAAAGCCGCTACCACGCGCTTTGGTTCCGGCTGGGCCTGGCTGTGCAAGCAGACCGACGGCTCGGTGAAGATCTGCTCGACGCCCAACCAGGACAACCCGCTAATGCCGGACTCCGGCTGCCAGGGCACGCCCGTACTGGGCCTCGATGTATGGGAGCACGCCTACTACCTCAAGTACCAGAACCGCCGCCCCGACTACATTGCCGCGTTCTACAACGCCATCAACTGGGACGAAGTGAACCGCCGTTTCGCCGAAGCTGCTTAACGCTTTCGGGCATTAATAAAAAAGGGCCTTCTGCATGCAGGAGGCCCTTTTTTATTCGCATTGGTACTCAGGCTGAGTCGGTGCCGGGTGAGAGGTAGCGCTGCAACGACTGCACGTAGGTTTCGAAGGCCGTGACGCCCTGCTGCGTGATGGCACAGCGCGTGAGCGGATAGCTGCCGTTGAACTCCTTGGTGAGCGTGAGGTAGCCGGCGTCGCGGAGCTTGCCAAGCTGTACGCTGAGGTTACCGGCAGTAGCGCCGGTTTTGTCCTTCAGGAAATTGAACTCCGCTTCCCGAACGCTCAGCAGCAACGACATAACGGCCAGCCGCAACTGCGAGTGCAGCAGCGGGTCAAGGTCCTCAAACGGCGCGGCCACGACGGTATTGGCTTTTGAGCAAATGCCCTGGCACAATGTAGGCAACCAGCACGGCCGCCGCTACCAGCAGTAGCTTAGCATCCATATCGACGCGAAAGGCTACGGCCGCTAGCAGCCAGCAGGCCGCGCCACCCCAGATGAGGGGCCGGAACCGTAGGGCGCCGCCGGTGGCAAATGTGCCCAGGCCATAGAGCGCAATGATAAGCGGATAAGCAACCTGCCAGCCGTACGCGGTACCCACGCCAATCAGCATCAGCATCAGCACGCCAAAGCCACCCCACAGAAACGCCATAAAATCACCCTGTGCGGTGCGTGTCCGCTCGCGGCGGCCCCGGCGCATGCCGTGCACGAAAGCCACTACAGCGCCCAAGCTCATAAGCACGGGCCAGGCCACCCAAGGCTTGTCATAGCCGATTTGGCGCAGACCGAAGTGCGCGAGGGCCGCGACCAGTACCAGCCAGCCCCAGAGCAGCAGGTCAAAGGAATTGTCGCTGAGGTCCTGCTTGGCGGCCTGAATCATCTCCTGAATCAGGCGTAGGCTGTCGGGCGCTGACAGCGGTTTTTCGGAGGTTTCCATGAATAGAGGAAGTTAAAAAAGCTGAAAAAACGGATTGAAGCCGGCTGCGTGTGGCTGAACTTCTGGCTGCGGAGGCCGCCGGAGTGGTGCAGTTGGCTGCTGCCTGGCCACATGCCCGGCCTGGGGCGACCAGACCAGTAAGGCGGCTCCAAGCAGCAGTACGCCCAGCACTATACCGGCCGCTAGCTGCGCCTCCAGCAAACCCGCAGCACAGCCTACCAGCATTATAGCTGCAAGTGCAAGTACCCGACCGGATGCGGCGGCAACCCTATGTAGTATGCTGGCAGTGCCGGCTGGCAGGAACTTAGCGGTGGGCTGGGCTTCCATGGTAGTAGTTGAAGAAGATGAATAACTGATTCAACGTTGCAAACATAAACTAGTTTACATTATAAACAACATTACAACACAAACTTTTATAAGGGTCCTACTTTAGCCGGCTCGTCGGGCATTTTCGCCTTTCTGATTTTGCCTATCTTTGAAGGCTTGGCTGCGCCTGTGGCCAAGCTGTTCTTTCCTCCACTCTTCCCACTTTCTTCTCGGGCAGATTGACCAGACTGGCCGGCCGTGCGCTGATTCCGGGGCACTGCTGCCCTGCTATCAGAAAGCCGTTGGTGCAGCTGAATCAATTTTCCTGAGAAGGGCTCCCACCTTCAAACTAAACCGGCATGAGTACCAAGTTGCGTCTCATTATTCTGAGCTTTCTACAGTTTTTTATCTGGGGCTCGTGGCTGATAACCATTGGGGCGTACTGGTTTCAGACCAAGCAGTGGTCGGGCGCGCAGTTCGGCGCTATTTTCTCCACCATGGGCATTGCTTCCATTTTCATGCCCTCGCTCATGGGCATTGTGGCCGACAAGTGGGTGAATGCCGAGAAGCTTTATGGTGTACTGCATATCCTGGGCGGTATAGTGCTTTGCACGATTCCTATGGTGACTGACCCGAGCATGTTCTTCTGGGTGATACTGCTGAACATGATTTTCTACATGCCCACACTGGCCCTTAGCATTGCCGTATCGTACTCGGTACTTAAGCGTGAAGGCTTTGACGTGGTAAAGGACTACCCGCCCATCCGCGTGTGGGGCACCATTGGCTTCATTGCAGCCATGTGGACGGTCAGCCTGCTGGGCTTCGAGAAGTCGGCCAACCAGTTTTACATAGCGGCCAGCGCGGCTATTTTGCTGGGTTTGTATTCGTTTACGCTGCCCGCTTGCCCACCCCAATCCACCAATACGTCCAGCCAAAGCCTGATGGAAGTATTGGGCCTCAAGTCGTTTGCCATTCTGCGCGACATCAAGATGCTCACCTTCTTCCTGTTTGCCATGCTGCTCGGTGCCGCTCTGCAGCTCACCAACGCTTACGGCGACACTTTCCTGCATGATTTTGCCAACGTGCCGGCTTACCAGGACACGCTGGCTGTGAAGTATCCGGCCATCATCATGTCCATCTCGCAGGTTTCCGAGACGCTGTTTATTCTGGCTATTCCATTTTTCCTGCGTCGCTTCGGCATCAAGCAGGTGATGCTGTTCAGTATGATTGCCTGGGTACTGCGCTTCGGCCTACTCGCCTACGGTAACCCCGCCGACGGCCTGTGGATGATTATCCTATCCTGCATCGTCTACGGCATGGCGTTCGACTTCTTCAACATCTCCGGCTCCTTGTTCGTGGAAACACAAACGGCACCTTCTATCCGCGCCAGCGCACAGGGTCTGTTCATGATGATGACCAATGGATTCGGCGCGGTGCTCGGAAGCTTGGTAAGCGGTGTGGTTATCGAGCAGTACTTCACGAACGCCGACCAGAGCAAGAACTGGCAGGGTATCTGGCTGTCATTTGCTGGTTATGCGCTAGCCATTGCGGTGCTGTTCGTTATTCTGTTCAAGCACAAGCATACCACCCAGGAGGTACACGAAGCTCCCGACGAATCGCTGCTAACGGTTGAACAGGCATAAGCCTGATACGGGCTGTATCATTATCTGCGCCGTCGTTCCTGCAAAGTATGTAGGGTCGGCGGCGCAGCTGTTTTCCTACCGTTCCACTGTAATCTCTATAGGTTGCCTGGTTTAGCTCATGCCACCCGCATGCGTATTACCGACGCTATCTAAGGCTCTTGGTGATAATTAGAAACCTCTACTAGCGGCATGTATCTTCCGCACGTCAAGTCTAGGCAGCATAAAAAAAGTTTATAATAAGTCTGTTTCTAGCAAACGAAAAATCCCGCTCTGCAAGCTGCAAAGCGGGATTTTACATGTTGAGACAATCTTAGCAGCAAGTTGCTGCCCAACTGACTTAGAACTGCTCGTCAGCGCCGAAGAAGAAGTTGCCTTCGATCTGAGCGTTTTCGTCGGAGTCAGAACCGTGCACGGCGTTGGCTTCGATGCTCTTGGCATATTTCTTCCGGATGGTGCCCTCAGCGGCCTGAGCCGGGTTGGTAGCGCCAATCAGGGTGCGGAAGTCAGCCACTGCGTTGTCCTTCTCCAGGATAGCCGCCACGATGGGGCCCGAAGACATGTATTTCACCAGGTCGCCGTAGAAGGGACGCTCGGCGTGCACTTCGTAGAATTTGCCGGCGCGCTCAGCCGTCAGGCGTACTTTTTTCAGCGAAACGATACGGAAGCCACCTTCCTCAATCATGCTCAGGATGCCACCGATGTGGTTTTCCTGGGTGGCGTCGGGCTTAATCATGGTGAACGTGCGGTTCGTAGCCATTGTACTAGGTATGGTTAGGGGTTGAAATGAAGAGTTGATGCACCGATGTGCGTTTGCGGGCGCAAAAGTAGCCGGATTATTTGGGGTCCGCGCAAAAGGCTTAGCGGAAACGCTGACAAACTGCTGCCGGCCGCTACTACCCGCCACCTCATTTCTGACATTCCAGCCAATCTCCGCACTAAAGCGAAACCCGTTTTGTTGGAACCCAGAATATTTACGACTTTTGCCGCCTTTGTACGCGGCCTAAACCACCGAAATTCAGTCACCTACCCCGTAGGAAATGTCCACAATATCTGAGTTGCAGGAGTTGCTGTCGCAGCCCCGGCAGGTTTTCATCACCACCCACCACAAACCCGACGCCGATGCCCTGGGCTCGTCGCTGGGCCTGGCGGGCTACCTTCGCAAGAAGGGACATTCCGTGACGGTTGTTACGCCTTCCGACTACCCTGATTTCCTGGCCTGGATGCCCGGCAACGAGGAAGTGGTGGTGTATGAGCGACGCGAGAACGATGCCCAGGTGCGCGATATTATTAATTCGGCCGAGGTGCTGTTCTGTCTGGATTTTTCCTGCCTGAACCGCATCAACGAAATGGGCGAATACATCCGGCACGCCACCGGCACCAAAGTCCTCATCGACCACCACCAGGAGCCAGAAGCCTTTGCCGACCTCGACTATTCCAACTCCAAGGCGGCCGCTACGGCCGAGCTGGTGTTTGAGGTAATCCGGGACCTGGGCGACCAGAGCCTGATTGACCGCGGTATTGGGGAGTGTCTGTATGCCGGCATCATGACCGATACAGGCTCGTTCCGGCACCCTAGCACTTCGCGCAACGTGCACCTCATCATTGCCGAGCTGCTCAATGCCGGCATCAACCTGAGCGACGTGCACCGCCGCATCTACGACTCGCACTCCGAAATGCGCCTGCGTTTCCTGGGTTTCGTGCTGAAGGACAAGCTGACGGTGCTGCGCGAATACAACACCGCCTACATTGCCATTACGCAGGAAGAGCTGCGCCAGTACGACTCCAAAACCGGTGATACCGAAGGGCTTGTAAACTTTGCGCTCAGCATCGAGGGCATTGTGTTTGCGGCCGTGCTCATCGACCGGGGACAGGCCATCAAGATTTCCTTCCGCTCGGTCGGCGACTTCTCGGTGAGCAGCTTCTCGCGCGACCATTTCCAGGGGGGCGGCCACCACAACGCGGCCGGCGGCATCAGCTACGACAAGCTGGAGCCCACCGTGCAACGTTTCCTGGGTTTGCTGCCTCAATACCAAAGCCAACTGGTGACGGCCCCGCTGGCAGTTGCGCCGCCTTCGGCGTAACTTGCCCGAAATTTTCTTTTTTCACCCCTTCTCTGCTTCATGCATTTGCATCGCAACATTCTGAGCCTGGCCCTGGCGGCCGGCGTACTGGGCCTGGCCTCCTGCAACAAAGGCGGCGACTTCGCGAAGACGAAAACCGGCATCGAATACAAAATCTACAAAAACGACGGCGGTACCAAATATTCGCCGCGTGACGTAAGCGCCGATGGCGACGCGACTTACAAGGACCGTCTGGGCAAAATCATGGCGCTGGACGTGGAGTATCGCACGGCCAAAGACTCAGTGCTGTTTAACTCGCGCAAGCAGCAGGGTATTCCGATGCGCATTGAGCTGCAGGAGTTGAAAGTGAAAGGTGGCCTGGAAGAAGCTCTTTCGCTGCTCCAGCCCGGCGACTCAGGCGTGTTCCGTTTCAACGTGGATACCATTTTCGCCAAGTCGTTTAAGCAGCCGGTGCCGCCCTTCATGAAGAAAGCTGGCAACACCATGACCATGTTCGTGAAGGCGCAGAAGCTGCAGACCCGCGAAGAGGCCATGGCCGACCAGCAGAAAATGATGATGGAGCAGCAGCAGAAAATGGCGGCCCATGCGGAAGATCAGCTGAAGAAAGATGACGTGATTCTGCAGGAGTACGTGAAGAAAAACAACCTGACCATGCAGAAAGACGCTTCTGGCGTGTATTACATGGTGACCAAGCCCGGCACCGGCCCCAAGCCGAAAGCCGGCCAGACGGTTTCGGTGCTCTACAAAGGCTCGTTGCTGGATGGCAAAGTGTTCGACTCGTCGGAGAAAATGGGCAATAAGCCAATTGACTTTCCGATTGGCGTAGGCCAGGTGATTCCGGGCTGGGACAAAGCCATTCCGCTGCTGGCTAAAGGCAGCAAGGCTACGCTGCTGATTCCGTCGTCGCTGGCCTATGGGCAGCGTGGCGCTGGTGCCGACATTCCTGCCGATGCGCCCCTGCGCTTCGACGTGGAGTTGGTGGACGTGAAGTAGAAACAATAGCCGCGGCCGGTTTCGGCCGCGGTTTTTTACCCTTTTAGTTGCTTACGCTTATGAAAACCGGATTCAAACGCTCGGCATTGGTGCGTGTGGCGGTGGCTCTGCTAGCCGTTGCGGCCCCGGCCCTCTCAGGCTGCGGCAAAACCGATTATGCCAAGCAGCAGGAACAGCATCAGAATGAATACAAAGTCATTGATGATGGCCTGATCCAGGCGTACCTGACGCGCCACAACATCACGGCGTCGGGGTACACGCGCACTGAGTCGGGACTGTACCTGGTAAAAATCAGCGACGGGCCGGCTGCTGGAGAGAATATCAAAGGCGGGCAGCAGGCTGACGTGAAATACGTGGGCCGCTACCTGCGCGACCCGGCTACCAGCAACAATTACAACGAAACTATCATCTTCGACAACTCGACCGACCGGCGCGTGCCTTGCGGCTGCCTGAGCGTAACGGTAGGTGCCAGCCAAGTAATTAAGGGCTGGGATGAGGCGTTGCTACTCATGAAGAAAGGTGACCGGAAACTGCTGCTGATTCCGTCGTATCTGGCGTATGGCCCAACGGGCAGCGGCACAATTCCTCCCGACGAGCCACTGGCCTTCGATATGGAAGTGCTGGACGTACGGTAAGCTAATCGATACACGATGCAGACAATTCGGTGCGTATTGTTGCTGAGTTGCTGGCTGCTTTCGGCGGTAGCGTGGGCCCAGACGGTCCCGGCTACCGCCGATTCGCTTTCCAGCCCTCCTGCCAACAGTCTTTCTACTCCTAGTGGCATCCGCTATGTGGTGCTGCGGCCCGGCACTGGCCCGCAAGCCGTAGCCGGCAGCCGGGCGGCCGTATACTACCGGGGCTTCCTGCCCAACGGTAAGCTCTTCGACCAGACGCTGTTTCCAAACAAGCCGCTACGCGTGCGGGCGGGCCGCGGCGACGTCATCAAAGGCTGGGACGAGCTACTACTGCTGCTGCCCGTCGGGAGCCGCGTACAGGCCTGGATTCCGGCCCGGTTGGCGTATGGTGCCAAGGGCGTCCGCAGTCCTGCCGACGAGGACCGCTACCTCATTCCGCCAGACACCGACCTGCGCTTCGAGATGGAAATCATGCCGTTGAAATAGCAGGTTGCTCTTATTCTTCGTCCGGTATCCTACCGGCAGCCCCTCCTACCTTCGTTCTTTATCGTTTGCTATGCGCCGCCTGTTGCTTCCTTTGCCGCTGTTGTTTTTCGGGTTCCTGGGTTTTGGCTTCCAGCCCTTTCAGGGAGAACCAAAACCCTTCAGCAAGACACCTTCCGGTATCGAGTACCGTATCTACCGGAAGGTGAACGGGCGCTACACGCTCCGTACTGATGTGCAACCAGCCGGTGATGCAACGTATGCCAGCCGGGTTGGCAAGGTTCTGTCGGCCCATCTGCAATACCGCACCGGCAAGGATTCAACCGTGTTTAACTCGCGGCGCCAGCTTCGGGTGCCCGTGCAGATACCGTTGGCGGAGCTGAAGGTAAAAGGAGGCGTGGAAGAGGCCATAGCGCTGCTGCAAGCCGGCGACTCGGCTATTTTCCGGTTTCAGGCCGACTCCGTTTTCGCGAAGTCGTTTCGGCAGCCAGTACCGCCACCCGTGCGGCAAGGCGGCAACGTGCTGCAGCTCCTGGTGAAGGCTAATCAGGTTATGACACCCGACGAAGCGCGCACCGAGCAGCAGCGCATGGTGGAGCTGGCCCAGCAGAAAGAAGCCGCCGAAGCGGCCCAGCGCCTGCCCAAGGATATTGCCGCCATTCAGGCGTATGCCACCCGCAACAAACTGCCAGCACTGCAGAAAGCGCCCGGCGGCACCCACTACGTCATCACGAAGCGCGGCACCGGGCCCGTGCCGGCACCCGGCCAGACGGTATCGGTACTATACAAAGGGGCGTTGCTGAACGGCAAGGTCTTCGACTCATCGGGGAAATCTGGTGGCCGGCCGATTGACGTGCCGATTGGCCGGGGCATGGTGATTCAGGGTTGGGACCAGGCTATTCCGCTTTTGCCCAAGGGCAGCACCGCCATTCTGCTCATTCCTTCCGGGCAGGCCTATGGTACCCGCGGCGCCGGCCCCGATATTCCTGCCAATTCTATCCTTCGCTTCGACGTGGAGTTGGTGGACGTGAAGTAGCAGTGGGGGCCAGCATGTGCCTTAAAAACTATTTCGTTACGCTCATCGCGCATCTACCCAAAAGCCCTTCAGCGCCAGTTTAACAGACTGACGTCAAAGGGCTTTATACTTTAGGACACTATCTGAAACTGGCGGCCATACTGCGTTTCACTTGAAATACACAGGAAGCTACTCAGCCAGCACTTCTGACAAAATAGACAGAGAGCGGACTTCGCCCAGCCGTTCCACGTGCAGCTGGTAGTATCGGATAAGCACCGCCAGCAGCTCGCGCCGTATACGGCCATTAGGCACTGTGGCGTGCGCCGGGTCGCGGAGAAGTTCATCAAAATACTGCTCAAACTCCTGCAGGCGCAGCACAGCCGGGCCACTGCCCTGCGCGGTAGGCGCGGTAGCAGCAAAAGCCACCTGCGTTGTAATTTCCTCGCCGCTTTCCACGCCGAAACCCAGGTAGCGGGCCAAACCCAGCAGAAATGTCAGCGCGAAGTTCTCGTGGCCGCTGGTCTGCTGGTCGAAGGTCAGCAGGCTATCATGCAGAAACTGGAATAGCGGCTCGTTTTCCTCTTCTTCCAGCAGCGCGTGGCCCAGAATTTCGGATAGCACCAATGCCACACTGCTTTTCTGCACATCGTACGGCAGGCTGCTGTACGGCTCGGCGCAGCGGAACTCCGAGAGACGGGTGAGGCCGCCAGTGCGTGAGGTGTAGGCCACCAGCTCCAGCAGCGTGAGCGGCTGAAACAGCGCAATCCGGCCCGGGGGCTTGGCTTTGCGCACGCCATTCACTACGTAGCTCTGCACACCCAGCCGCTCGGTGTATACCCGCGCAATGATGCTGGTTTCCCGGTATCGGATATAGCTCAGAACAATACCGCGGGTTTTGATTAACATGAAATGCTGTGCTGCTTAGTTGATGAGCTGATATGCTCTCCGAGAGCCTGCTGTGCTGCATAACGTGGGAACTACCCAGCACAGTAGCACATCCAGGAATCGGCTTGTCTACTGCTCTACTACGGCAATCTTGCTGATACAGCCGTTCTTTCCTTCCGCATCCGATGAAAGCACCAGATACACCCCCGACTGTACTTTGCGGCCGTTGTAGTCGGCCAGATTCCAGATGACAGTGCCGCCAGTGGCAGTGGTCTGAAACACCAGCTTGCCGGTGACATCCGTGATTTTGACGATGCCATTGTTGGACAGCCCCGACACACCTACCTGCCCCGTGAAATTGGTGCGCACCGGGTTGGGCGTCACTTTGGCGCATTGCGGCGTGCCTTCCGTAACCGTAGCCGAGCCTTTATAAGACACTACGCCGGCCACCGTAGCCGCGAATACCTCCCCGGTTTTATCATTCACGGCTACATCTACAATCTGGTTGCTGGGCAATGGGCTGTTAGCGGTGGTGAAATGGTGCACAACTGCGGTGCCGTCTTCGCTGAGCAGCCACAGGCCCCGGTCGGTACCGAACCACTTACGGTTGGCTCCATCTACTGCCACAGCGCGTACCACTTCCTCGTTCAGGGCTGGAAACCGGTCGAGGATGGGGGTAGTGAAAGCAGGGCGGGCATCCGTGAAGGCCGAGCTTGGGTCGTCGAACACGGCAATGCCTTTGTCCGTAGCGACCCATATAGCCCCTTTACGGTCCTTGGCCAGCGCATAAATCGTGTTCGAAGGCAGGCCATTGGCTTGCGAGAAATAGACCGGCGGCGTTTTGTTCACATCATCGTAGGCCATCAGCCCAGCACCCAGCTTACGCGCCTGCGACACCCACACTGCCCCAAAATCGTCGAGCACCAATCGGTCCAGGTTGTCGAAGCCGGGATAGAACGGGATGGTACGCCACGTGTCTGTGGAGGGGGTCAGCACGTGCAGGCCAGAGCGGCTAGGCTGCTCCGGATGGCGTGTAGCCACCCAGACGTCGCCGTTGGCCGCCGCTGCCACATCTGTCACGCGGGTGTACGGCTGCCCCGGAATAGCACTTATGAGTGGACTGTTGGCGGGCGTATAGAGCGTAAAGTCTCCGGGAGCTTTCCAACGGAGCAACCCGTCGCCATAGCTACCTACATACAGCGTCCCATCTGGTGTGCGGGCACCCCGGGTAATGTCCTTGATGTTGGGATACTGCGTTGTTGTCGGGTAGTTCTCGCTGGTATAGTTGGTCCAGCGGCCTTCCTGGTACTCGTAAAAGCCTGAACGGCGCTCCTGCTGGGTGTACGCCAAATCAAAGCCTCCTGTAAACACATTCACTGTATTGCTACGGGCATCAGCCAGCAGCCCAAAGGCCTGTTGCGTTTGGGGCGCATTGCCCATAAACGCCTCATATGTGTTCCGGTCAGTGGTTCGGAGCAGGCCGCGCTGCAGGTCGGCAATATAGATAGCGCCGTCCTTGGCGCGAAGGCCAAACCGGGGCGAGGAAAACGCTGCGTTGCTCAGTACCGTCACGGCATTGCTGGTGACATTCAGCAAGGAAACCTTGGTTTCATCCGTGAAAAGCAGCCCTGCCGCTGAGGACGTGAGGCTGGTGTAGAAATTGGCGTAGGTGGTGTTAATAGCCTCCCAAACAGAGCCGGAACGGTACCGCAGAATATTGCCGAAGCTGCGACCGGCATATACCTGCCCTCTATGCGTAACCAGGGTTTTGAAGAACCCATCATCGGCCGGAATATCCAGGGTCCAGGCCCGGTAGTCAGCCAGGTTGGCCGTGAGGCTGGCGTGGTGCAGGCCCTTATCGGTGGCGGCAAAGATGATTCCGCCCGAAACGGTGGTAGCGTACACCTTCACCCCTGCGCCCAGTGGCCCAATGTTGGAATACGTGTCGCGCACTTCCAGCTTGCTCAGGTCCACCACCACAATGCCAAAGTCGCAGGCGAGGTAGGCCCGCTGCCCGCTGAAGCTAATGGCATTAATGGCTTTGCTGCCCGAGAGTTGCTTGCGCTGAATGTCACTGATGTTGCGGATGCGGCCAGCATCAGCACTGATCAGGTCCAGATTGGCATCCTGATAGGCCACCAGCAGCTGCTGACTTACGGAGTCGTAGGCAATGGTTTTCACTCCAGCGCCATTTAGGCCGTCGCGGCTGGAGAGTAGCGTAGTCGTGCTAGTTTCCTTATCGAAGTAGTAAAATGAGTTGTCGGCGGCTACGTAGATGCGGTTGCCGGCCTCCGCCAGCACGCGGGCTCCGCTGGTAGGAAGGTGCAGCTGCCAGTCGCCGAAGCCTACGCTCTGCGCCTGTAGGGTAGCCGGCGCGGCCAACAGGGAAGCCACCAATAAAACGACACGGTAGGGTAACGCGCGTAGCAGACGAATCATGGGCAAGAACTGGCAATAATGAACTATAACTGGCTGCATAACGCCCGACGCCGGGAATTAGTGCTTGTGAGCCGCCGCCGTTTCCAGCGCCGATTTTTCCTGCATGCCTTCCAGAAAACACGGTCGGCAGCGGGCCTCGTACGCGTCGGTTTCGCCCAGCAGTATTTTATCTTCGGAAGCGGCCATGCGGAAGGAATACGAGGCAATTTCGCCGCAGCAGACGCACACCGCATGCACTTTGGTCACGTATTCGGCTACAGCCATCAGGGCCGGCATGGGGCCAAAGGGCTTACCCAGAAAGTCCATATCAAGGCCAGCCACAATAACGCGGGAGCCATGGTTGGCCAGCTGCACGCACACGTCCACGAGGCTCTCATCGAAAAACTGAGCCTCGTCAATGCCTACCACGTCGCAGCCCCCGGCCAGCAGCAGAATTTCCTGCGCCAGCGGCACCGGTGTAGATCGGATGCTGGTAGCATTATGCGACACTACATCCTCAATGTGGTAGCGCGTGTCTAGCGCAGGCTTGAAGATTTCGACCCGCTGACGGGCTATTTTGGCGCGGTTGAGGCGGCGGATCAGCTCCTCGGTCTTACCCGAAAACATAGAGCCGCATACCACTTCAATCCAGCCCCGGCGGGGTACATCACGGCCATTGCCGACACGGGGTTCAATAAACACAGACTTGTCAGTTGCAGGTTGCCAATTGCCCGGGAGCAGACACCCACCGGAACATCTAAAGTACGGCTTTCGGTGGGTTAGCTCCAACCCGATGTTGCCAGGTTTGTCCCGAAGTGCACAGCCTCAGGAAGTTGCTACCAATACAAGCTCATGCTCCAAATATTCAGCCGGCCGCATAGCGCCCCACCTACCGGACTGCTACAGAATAAAAGCGCTTCTAAAGCGTATACTGCATGTGCGGCAGCATGGTAGCGCTGGGCACGCTTCCTGTCACGTGTCCTTCAGCCAGCCGGGCTTGGCACGTCAGTCGTTCTTGTGGTAGCAGACGGCCGGCGGCGAGGTAACGCAACTCCGGGCCGGTGGGCGGCGTTAGGCCCTCGGCACCACTCGTAACAATGAGGCGGCAGGTGGTGCAGCGGCCTTTCGCGCCACACGCGTGCATCCAGTCATGGCCGGCGGCTTGTAGGGCTGCTAGCAGGGTGGCGCCGGCCGGCACAGGCACGGCCGCAGCAGCAGGCAGGTTTTGCACGGTGAGCGTAGGCATTTTCCTTAACTTTCTGGCCTGAATCAGGTGTTTTCGATGAACAACAAAGATAACGCGACCTTTCGCGAACAATACGGCCGCCGACTGGCTGCCCAACTCTGCGACCAGCACTTCGGCGCCCGCCCTACCGCTACCCTCGATGGTCCGGCGGTGCTACGCTTCACGCCCATCCGGCAGGTAAACCTGTTCGTGGTGCAGCAGTTGCTGGCGCAGTGGACTCAGGAAATGGCCCGTCTGCGCAGCCCCTATTTCGATTTCGAGGCTGAGGATGTGCGCCAGTCCCTCACGCAGTTTATGAATGTGCTGTCGCGCCGCATCAAGCTGGCTCGCCCCACTTTCGAGCCGCTGCTGGCCCGCGCCATCACCGACACGCTGGCTATTCTGCTGGACCCGGCCACTACATTCGAGCAGAAACTACTGGGCGCACAGGCTACCGCAACACCCGAGCAGTTGCGCGATTCGCTGCGTTATTTGGATGTAGACAAAGTTTTTTATCAGGATTTTCTTGAGTCGCTGCCCGCGGGCACCGCGCAACCCCAGGAAGCGCTGCTGAAACGGTTTGCTCTCTATCAGGAGGCGAACTACAAGCATCACGAGCCCCTGGCCAAGCTTGTGGAGGAGTTCAATGTGCTGCTGCCGCTGACCGAAGGCGAGTTGCAAGGCACGGTGCCGGCAGTTGCAGCTCCACCGGTGGTAGCTGCTCCTACTCCGTCTACCCCATCTTCAACCCCGGCACCGCCCGCCCCGCCTGTGGTGCCCCAGCCGGTTCCGCAGGCAGCACCAGCAGTAGCGCATACACCAGAAATGGCAATTGCCAAGCCCCACGTGGCGGCTTCTACTGCTGTAGCAGCTATGCCCATCAACAGCAATGCGGAAACAGCAGCTGTACCTCTTTACGAGAAGCTTAAAGCTGGCCAGCCAGCCACGGCTCCTCTCAGCGAAACTCTGCGGCCTGAGCGCGCTGCCTCCACTCTTGCCGACCAGGCACCCAAAGTAGAAACCTTGCGTGAGGCCATTTCCATCAACCAACGTTTCAGCTTCATTAATGAGCTGTTCAGTGGCGAAAACATGGAATACCACGCCGCCATTCAGCACCTAGACACACTGCCCGACGCCGACACGGCCAAAAGCTACGTCACGCAGGACTTGGCCGGCAAGCACGATTGGAGCCGCAAAGATGAGCACGTCAATAAGCTGCTGAAGCTGATTGACCGCAAATTCGCCTGATTTCTACCGCTAGCGCGTCATGCGGAACGAAGTTGAAGTAGTAGACTGCTAGGACATTACTAGCCTACTATTCCACCTCCGTTCCGCATGGCGTTTTCTACCCCCTCGATGCCTGACGTTTCCTTCCTCACTTCCCGCTGGCGGCGGTGGCTTCTGGTGTATCTGCTAGCGCTGGGCGTACTGGCTGGCCCGGCCTATACCATGTACGTACACTACGACTTCTCTCATTCGCTCGACACGCGCAGCTACCTGAGCATGGCGCGGGGGGAGTTTGAAGGTGTAAGTATCACGCGCCGCTACCGGGTACTGGTTCCGGCCGCGGCGGCCGTAGTGGCCTGGCCGCTGGAACAGGCCTATGCCCGCGTCTGGCCGCAGCGCGCCACCTCCGACTGGCCGCTACGGCTAGCCTTTTATATAGTGAATATGGCGCTGCTGGCGGCAACGGGCGTGGTTCTGTTTGAGACATGCCGGCTTTATGGGGCCACACCGGCTGCAGCGGCGTTGGCGGTAGTGGCGGTGCTGTGCAGCCGCTGGGCCGTATACACCGCCGGCCTGCCTCTCGTAGACAGCCTGTATCTGCTGGTTTTCGCGCTGGCCTTCTATGCGCCGCGCGCCGGCTCCGGCGTAGCCCTGGTGGCCGTGTTGGTGCTGGGCCCGCAGGCAAAAGAGTCGTTTGTGTTTCTGGTGCCGTGGCTGCTGCTGTTTGGCAGGCCGGCGCTGGGCTGGGCCCGGCAGTTGGGCTGGCTGGTGTTGGGCGGCGCGCTAACAATGGGAGTGCGCTACTGGATTGATGCCCGCATCGGCGCACCGCCAGCCGAGAGTGTGAGCAATGCGCTGGACCACGTGCATAACATCACCTACTCGCTCCGGCGGCTGTTTTCGGTGAAGGGGGCCGGCGAAATCTTCAGCATCTTTGGGTTCTTCTGGCTGGCGCTGCTAGCGGGCTGGCGCGGTAGCTCAACTGCTCGTTGGCAGTGGCTGCAGCCTGTAGGCTGGGCGGGGGCTGGGCTAGGGGCCGTGGTTGTAGTTCACATGCTGCTATCCGGTGACCTAGGCCGCATGGGCTACCTGGGCGCGCCGGTTTTTGCAGTGGCCTTCTCGCTGGTACTCACCCAAAAGCCGTGGCTGACGCAACAAGCATCGTAGTCTGCTAGCGGATTTCCGTGAGATATACAGGCCCAAAAAACGTCGGAAACGAGTCGGTGCGGACCAGTTGAAAGCCACGAAGCAACCGGAGGTGCGCCTCGTCGCCGCCCTGCGTGAGACGGGCGCGGTCCAGGAGTTGCGGTCCGCCCAGCACGTCGGTGTACACGCGCTGCCCGGCTGCCCGGCGCGCTTTCAGCCACGCCCGAAACTTCTCCGGCGACTGGCCCGGTTGCTGTACCAGCAGCGCTGGACCCGATAAAATGGTAGGTGGCCCTATTGGCTGGCCGGTGCGGTAGTGTAGCTGGTTCAGCACCAGATTGGGGTCGGAGAGCAGCCACCACGCCGTGGCCTCCTGCTCAGTACGGGCCAATAGGGAGGCCGTGTTGGTGAGGCGCAACCAGCGGAGCGGCACCAGCCCAAACGTGAGGTTCCAGAGCAGCAGCGCGGTACCAGCCAGTACCAACGGCCGGCTAGACCAGGGTCGTTGAATCAGCAGCAGGGCCAGCAAAGATGGTAGCATTACCATAAACTCGGCATTGCCGGCCGCCCACGCAGCGCAGGCAAGTTGCAGCACCAGAATAAGCAGATGAGCCTTAAAAAACAGCTGCTTGGCCCTGCCTGCCACCCCGGTAGGTGTAGCGGCAGATACAATCAGGGGGGCTGGCTCAGCCTTGCATTTTGCTTTCCACCAGTGCCAACCAGCATAAACCATTACTCCAATGCATAGTAGCCCTACAGCACCCAGGGCCGGCCAGCGCTGCAACAGGCTCAGGGTAGTGCCGTGCAGCTGTCCAAACGTACGAACCAGGTTTATGGCGGTAAGCAATAGTGTGCGGCCCGAAAGTGTTGCTCCGGCATGGCCATGGTACAGCTCGTAAAAGATAAAGCGCCACAAGGACTCCGGCGTGAAGAGCAGGTTCCAGGTAGGCAGCGCGGCCGCATATGCCACCGGCACCAGCAGCGCCGGCAACGCATAAAGCCCGGCAAATTTCCAGCGCCCACTCTGCCTGGACATGAGAATGCCCAGTAGCAGCCCTACTCCCCAGAATGCATGAATCTGGTGCAGCAGCGCGGCGGCGGCGGACCAGGCACCAGCCGCCACCCAACTTTGGGTGCCGCCCTGCCCGCTTACCCCCCGCCACCAACTCCGGCTGGCCAGCAACGAGAGCAGCAGCGGCAGCATGTAGGTTTCGTTTTCGGTGGCAAAGCGCAGCATCCCGAAGCTACTGCCCGCTACCAGCAGCCAGCCGGCCACCGGAGCCATTGGCCCACCCACGCGGCGCAGCAGGTCGCGTAGTACCAGCAGGCAGCCCCCAAAGGCCAGGGCGTTCATCACCTTTAGGCCCGCCAGCGTGTCAACGGAAGCGGGCAGCAGGTGCATCCAGAGCCAGCCCACCGCATTATAGAGCAAATGGTGCGGCAATAGCAACTCGTGGCCGTGGCGGACGCAGGCGGCGTAATACCAGGCATCGGGCGTTGAGTTGTGGGTAGGCAGCAGCAGCGCCACGGCCGTCAGCAACGCCACAACAGTCCATTCAGCGCGAGCCGGACGGAAGACAGAAACAGGCGGAGCAGTAGTCAAGACGAAGGAGCAGAAGCACAAATATGCGCTTCTATCTACTTAGTACCGTTCCAAATCCTGCTTACGATAGGCATCAATGCCCAGCAGAATGAACAGCAGAATGGTAAACGACCAGAGCGACGACCCGCCGTAGCTGAACAACGGCAGCGGAATACCGACCACCGGGGCCAGCCCAATGGTCATGCCGATGTTGATGGCGAAGTGGAAAAACAGAATGCTGGCCACGCAGTAGCCGTAGGTGCGCCCAAATACCGATTTCTGGCGCTCCGCCACATACAGCACCCGTCCCAGCAACGCCATGAACAGCACAATCACCCCGGTGGTACCAAGCCAGCCCCATTCCTCCCCGATGGTACAGAAGATAAAGTCGGTACTTTGGGCTGGCACAAAATCGAACTTAGTCTGGGTGCCCTGCAGGAAGCCCTTGCCGGTGAAACCACCCGAGCCAATGGCAATCTTGGACTGCGTCACGTTCCAGCCCACACCCAGCGGGTCGGCGGAAGGGTTGATGAGCACTTCGATACGTTTGCGCTGGTGGGGCTGCAGCACGTTGTTGAAGAAAAAATCTACCCCGAACACCATTCCGATTACGACAGCCCACACGCTTAATGACACCGGCAAATGGTGGCGCATCACCTTCGGATTGAAGACGAAGACCAAGCCCAGAATCACCGTAAAAACTCCTATCAACCACACTTTAGGCACCAGTAGCGCCAGAATCAGGATGATAGCGGCGGCGGCCAGAATCACCAGAATCAGCGGCGACATACCTTCCCGGAAATAGGCCAGCAGGAAAGCAGCAAACACCAGTGCCTGCCCGGTTTCGTTGGCGGCCAGAATTAGCAGCGGGGGAAGCAGCGTGAGGCCCGCCAGCACGGCTTGGTCGCGGAAGTTCTGCTGGCGCAGGTTGATGCTGGCCATGTAACGCGACACGGCCAAGGCGGTGACAAACTTGGCAAACTCGGCGGGCTGCAGCCGCATTGGCCCCAGCTCAAGCCAGGAGCGCGACCCGCCAATAGGACGCGCAATGAATGGCGTGATAATGAGCAGCAGAATCATGCCACCGTAGAGCACAAACGCAAACGTGTCGTAGGCCTTGTAGTCAATAACAAGCAGCATTACGATGAGCACTACGGCGGTACCAATCCACAGAATCTGCTTGAACCAGTCATAGACCATCAGCTCCTGAAAGCTCAGATTGCCGAACAAGCTGCCATTGGTCGGTGCATCGGGCGTGTAGCTGGCCGCGTACACGCTCACCCAGCCCAGCAGCACCATCAGGAAATAGATTCCGACAGTCACCCAGTCGACGCTACGCGAATATCTTGCTGGTGAGGAGGCCATGGTTGAAAGAAGAAGCTACTCTATTGGTAAGCAGGTGGAAGTAGTGGTTTCCTTCGGCAGAAAGGTTTCTACTGTCTCAGGATATTTGTTCAGGCGCCAACAGGGCTTTATCGTTTGCGGATAAATTGTTCGGCTGGCCCTTGGAGCCAGTTTTCCCAGCGTTTGCGCCAGGGCGCAATGTCGCCGCGCAGGTATTTCTCAATCATCAGAGAAGCCAATGGGGCCGCCGATGAGCCGCCGAAACCGGCATTTTCGATGAACACAACAATGGCAATCTTGGGGTCTTCGGCCGGGGCAAAAGCCGCGAAGGTGGCGTGGTCGGCACCGTGACGGTTCTGTACTGTGCCGGTTTTGCCCGCCACCGAAATGCCTACGTCCAGCAAAGACGCGTTGCTGCCGGTGCCGCCGCGGCCATCTACCACCTGCTGCATGCCCGGGATAATCGTTTCGAAATACTTCGGGTCTACCACCGTCACATGCCGTTCCCGGAATTGTGGCAGCGGCCCGCCGCTCCCGATTCCCTTCACGAAATGAGGCGTGTAGTAATAGCCGCGGTTGGCAATGGTTGCCATGACGTTGGCCATCTGTAGGCCGGTAATGCCCATTTCGCCCTGCCCAATGGACAGCGAATAGATGGTCCGAAAGTTCCAGCGGTGAAATCCGTAGGCCTTATCGTAGAAGTCTGATGTTGGAATCAGACCCTTTTTCTCCTGCGAAATATCGACGCCCAGCTTTTCGCCCAGCCCGAAGGTCATCACCTGCCGCCGCCACTCACTGTAGCCTAGTCGGGCATCCTCGAAGCGGTTGGTGGAACGCCCGCGCAGTACAGCCGTGCGCATCACCTGGTAGAAATAGGGGTTACAGCTGTTTTTGATGGCAATACTGACGTTGTAGGGGTGCTCGTGGCGGTGGGTGCAGCGCACTAGCTTCCAGTTGCAGTCGAAGCTGGTCTGGGGCGTCACGACGCCCATTTGCAGCGCCACCAGTTCGTTTACCAGCTTAAATACCGAGCCCGGCGGGTAGGTAGCCATCAGCGGGCGGTTGAAGAGCGGCTTGGCCGTGTCCTGGAGTAGTTCCATGTAGCGGTTGCCCATGCCCTTGCCCGTCAGCACCGACGGCTCGAAGCCCGGCGCCGATACCATGGCCAGGATTTCGCCGGTTTTGGGGTCGAGGGCTACGATGGAGCCGCGCTTGTTGCGCATCAGCATCTCACCGTATTTCTGCAGTTCAATGTCGATACTGGTGTGCAAATCCTGCCCGGCCACCGACAGCGTATCGTATTCGCCGTCGCGGAACGAGCCTTTCTCAATGCCGCGCACATTCACCATACGGTACTGCACGCCGCGCTTGCCCATCAACTGCTGCTCGTAGAAGGATTCCAGCCCCGAAATACCCAAAAAGTCGCCCGGCAGATACTTGGCATACTTCTCCTTCTCCAGGAAAGCCGGCGTGATGGCGCCTACATAACCCAGCGCGTGGGCCATGTTCTCGGTGCGGTAGGAGCGCGCCATCCGGGCCTTGATACTGAAGCCGGGAAAGTCGATGAGGTTGTCCTGGATGGCAGCCAACTCGGGCGTGCTCAGGTTCTGGACCAGCGGCGAGGCCTTGACGCGGGAGTAAGCACGGGCCATTTTCAACGATTCACGCACTTCTTCCAGCGGCAATTGCAGCAGCTGGCAGAAGCGCACCGTATCGAGCTGCTTTACTTCGCGCGGCACCACCATCAGGTCGTAGACGGGCGTGTTCTGCACCAGCAACTGGCCTTTGCGGTCATAGATCAGGCCCCGATAGGGCACCTGCACGATGCGCTGCAGCGTGTTGCGGTCGGCGGCCAGTTTGTAGCTGCCGTCGAGCACCTGAATGTAGAAAAGCCGGGCTCCGAAGGTGAGAGCTACAGCCAGAAAAATAGCCGCCACCACAAACCGGCGTCCTTCGAGATATTGCAAAGCGTGTGTTCTGAAAGAAAAGCACTTGCGGCCCTACGGCCGGATTCACAAAGGTACGGCCCGGCAGTCTTACTACCAGCTATATAGCCGCGCTATCCGGAAGCGGTTTCCAGGACGGTCGGTGCCTAGCGGTTCCGTCTTTTGGTGGGGAAGAAAATGAGCTGGATAATCAGCAGCGTGAGCCCTGTGAATAGCGTGCTGACCACAATCTTGACCAGCGTAAGTCCAAACGCCTGAAAGCTGCCCAGCTCCAGCAGAAAAAATGCGGTGTGGTGCAGCCCGATCAGCAGCGCCATGTATACCACAAACCACTGCCCGCCCATCTGGTGCACGTTCACCGAGTCCTGGGTTTCGTAGCCGTCGCGCGGCGTGAGCAGGCGCAACACCCACGGCCGCAGGTAGCAGAGCAGCACGGCCGCAGCCGCGTGTACACCGCCCGTGTCGTAAAAAATATCCATCAGCAGGCCCGTCACGAAGCCCAGCACCAGCTGCAGCACAATGGGCGTGCCGATGGGCAGAAACAGCAAAAAGCCGAGGTAAAAAAAGCACCAGCCAAGATCAAACAGGGCCAGCTTACTCACCAGGAGCATGTGCACGGCCATGTAGAACACAAAGCGCAGCAGCTGAATCAGCAGCATTCCTACTCCTTTCATGGCCGCTCCTCCCCTTCTGGCTTCATGCCGGCTTTTGCTTCCAGCGTGTCGCGCTCCACTTTCGGGCGCGGATTCACAACGTACACGTAAGTCAGTTTTGAGAAGTCGACGGACAGCCGCACCCGCACCGTCCAGAAGTTCTTGTCGGCTTCCTTCACAAACGAGTCAATGGTACCGATGATGACGCCCTCCGGAAACAGTGCGTTGTAGCCCGAAGTAACAATGGTGTCGCCGCGCACGAGTTTGTTCTGACGCGGAATGTAGTCGAGCAGTGCGTGCGTGAAATCGTCGCCGGGCCACTTAATACTGCCGAAAGTGCCGTCGCGCTTGATCTTGGCCGATATCGACGTTTTGGAGTGCAGAATCGACGTGACGGTGGAGTAATGCTCGCTGGCCACTTTCACCCGGCCTACCACACCTGCTGCCGCCAGCACGCCCATACCCGGCCGGATACCCTGTTGGGTGCCAACATTCAGCGTGAGGTAGTTATCCACACGTCGCAGTGAGTTATTCACAACCCGCGCCGCAATGAGCGGATAATCCGGGTCGCGGGTAGGCAGCGTGCGCAGGCCTAGCAGCAGTGAATCGGGGTGCGGGAGGCGAGCCATACGGGCCCGCGACGTGCTATCCTGAGGCACGGGTAGGCTGTCAGCCTCGCGGCGGCTTAGGTCGGCGCGGTAAAGCTGCTGGCGTAGCAGGGCATTCTCCTGCACCAGTCCTTGATTGATACTTACGAGACGGAAGTAGTCGAATATCTGCGTCCGCACGTCCAGAATCTGGCCTACGTAAGCATTCGATGAGTTGAAAAATGCTGCCCGCTGATAGGTGCTGTTGCGCACCAGCAAGTACAAGCTCGCCACTTCCAGCAACGCAAACACGAGCATACCCCGGTAGCGAAACAGAAAAGCGAAGAGGTTACTCATGAATCAAATACGCATGAGGAACGAACAGGAGGAACAGAGAACCGGCCGTTGCGAAATTCTCTGTTCCTCCTGTTCGTTCCTCATTAGATTACGTCAGCAGAACGCTGCGGAAGGCCTGAATATTCTTGATGGCGGCACCCGTACCGCGCACTACCGCCCGCAAAGGGTCTTCGGCAATGTGAATGGGCAGCTTGGTTTTGGCGGCCAGCCGCTTGTCGAGGCCCCGCAGCAGCGCGCCGCCACCAGTCAGGTGAATACCATTTTCGTAGATATCGGCCGACAGCTCGGGCGGCGAGATTTCCAGCGCTTTCAGTACGGCTTCCTCAATCTTGGCCACCGACTTGTCGAGGGCAATAGCAATTTCGGAAGAAGTCACCTTGATAACCTTCGGAATGCCAGTCATCAGGTCGCGGCCACGCACCTCGAAATCGGGCGGCGTTACGTCCAGTTCGGTCAGGGCCGCCCCTACTTCAATCTTGATGCGCTCTGCGGAACGCTCCCCGATCAGCAGGTTGTGCTGGCGGCGCATGTAGTCGAGAATGTCCTGGTTGAACACGTCGCCAGCCGTTTTGATGGACTGGTCGCAGACGATGCCTGACAGGGCAATTACCGCAATTTCGGTGGTACCACCTCCAATGTCGATAATCATCGAGCCCACGGGCTGCTCCACGTCGATACCGATACCAATGGCCGCGGCCATCGGCTCCTGAATCATCCAAACTTCTTTGGCCCCGGCGTGCTCAGCGGAGTCACGCACAGCGCGCTTCTCTACTTCCGTAATGCCTGACGGAATGCAGATGACCATGCGGTGCGACGGCTGAAACAGCCGGGTCCGGGTGTCAATCATCTTAATCATGCCCTTAATCATCTCCTCGGCGGCATGGAAGTCGGCAATTACGCCGTCTTTGAGGGGGCGAATGGTTTTGATATTGTCGTGGGTCTTTTCGTGCATTTGCTGCGCTTGCCGGCCCACGGCAATTACTTTGTTGGTTGTACGGTCTTTGGCGATGATGCTCGGCTCGTCCACCACGATTTTATCGTTATGAATAATGAGCGTGTTGGCCGTCCCCAAGTCAATGGCGATGTCGCTGGTCAGGAAATTAAAGAAACCCATTGATTAGCGGCAGTTTAAAAGAAGGTGCGCGGATGGAGTCCGTGCAAAGTGGGCGCAAAAGTACGGAAGTTTCGGCGAAGCACAGCTGGTATAATCATGGCATGCTTATAGGCTGGCCGAAGGTATTGTGGTCATTGCGAGGCGCAACGAGTAAAGCAGGCATCTTAGTATAGTATAATTCCGGCTTGGGGCGGAGCTCTGTTACTTTTCAGCAAAAAGCCCCGCCGTCTGCGTACGCCGGGGTTTTTTGCTGAAAAATGCGGTAGGGCTTTTGTTCGTTGGATTACGGTGGTGGGCAAACTAGGCTGTTAGCTCCTGCTGGCGCAGTCGGCGCGCCCGCCGCCAACCCACTAGCCGACCGACACTCCCCATCAGAAAACCAACCGCCAGCAGCGTAAAGCCCAGACGGGCGCTGGCCAGATGCCCGACCCGGATAACGGCCCCACCCAGCAGCAGTAAGACACCTACTACGTACAAGAGAACTTCCAGACGGCTGGTTTTCATAGGCTAAGTGGTTGATGGCGGAGCAACAGTCAAGTTTAGCAATAAAACTCTCTTCTACTACACCCGCTGCCCAGCCGCTTCTTGTCTAGTGCTTGAAGTGGCGCACTCCGGTCAGGACCATGGCCATGCCCAGGCGGTTGCAGGCGTCAATAGAGTCCTGGTCTTTGATGGAACCACCGGGCTGCACCACTGCCCGGATGCCGGCTTCGCCGGCAATTTCCACGCAGTCGGGGAAGGGGAAGAAGGCATCGGATGCCATAACCGAGCCCTGCAGGTCGAACCCGAAGCTGCGGGCCTTCTCAATGGCCTGGCGCAACGCATCGACGCGTGAGGTCTGACCCACGCCGGACGCCAGCAGCTGACCGGCCCGCGCCAGCACAATGGTGTTGCTCTTGGTGTGCTTACACACTTTGAGGGCAAACTCCAGCGCTGCCACCTCATCAGCAGTCGGGGCCGACTCCGTGACGGTCCGGAACTCAGTGGCGCCTTCTACTACTTTGTCGAAGTCCTGCTCAATCACGCCATTTAGCAGTGTTTTCACCTGTTTAACCGGGAAAGCCACCGGCTTCTGGCGCAGCAGGATGCGGTTTTTCTTGCTCTGCAGAATGGGTAATGCTTCAGCTTCAAACTCCGGCGCAATCAGCACCTCGAAAAACAGCTTGTTCAGCTCTTCTGCTGTAGCCGCATCTACCGGCTTATTCACAATGATGACGCCGCCAAACGCTGATACCGGGTCGCAGGTCAGGGCATTTAGGTAGGCAGATTGTAGGGTATCGGCCTGGGCGACGCCACAGGCGTTGGTGTGCTTGAGAATGGCGCAGGCGGCCGGACCGTTGGCATCGAACTCCTGCATCAACAATACGGCAGCATCCACGTCCACGAGGTTGTTGTAGCTGAGCTGTTTGCCATGCAGCTGATCGAAAAGAGCGTTTAGGTCGCCGTAGAAAGTGCCGGCCTGGTGCGGGTTTTCGCCGTAGCGCAGAGCAGTGGCGGGCTTCTGGCTTACTTTCAGAGCTGCGCCGCTCAGCTCGGTACCCTGGGCCATGTACTGGAAAATCTGGGTGTCATAGTGCGACGTTACCTCGAAGGCGGCGGCCGCGTAGTGGCGGCGGTCCTCCAGGTCGGTGGCGCAGTTTTTCTGCGTCAGCAATTCCGTTACGGCCGCGTATTGGTCGCGGCTGCTGACCACCAGCACGTCGCGGAAGTTTTTGGCGGCGGCACGCAGTAGCGAAATACCCCCGATATCAATCTTTTCAATAACCTCCTGCTCCGGAGCGTCGGAAGCCACGGTTTCTTCGAATGGGTACAGATCCACGATGACCAAGTCGATGGGCGGAATCTGGTGCTGGGTGGCCTCGGTTTGGTCGCCGGCCTCGTGGCGGCGCTGCAGAATACCACCGAACACTTTTGGGTGCAGGGTTTTTACGCGGCCGCCAAATACCTCTGGAAAGCCCGTCAGACTCTCTACAGCCGTTACCTCGGCTCCTTGCTGCTCAATGAACTGCTGCGTGCCGCCAGTGGAATAGATGGTTACGCCGTGGGCTTTCAGCAACGCGACCAAAGGCTCCAGACGGTCTTTGTAATAGACGGAAACGAGGGCGGAACGAATAGGCTGCGACATGGCGACAGGGGTTGGTGAGGGTGTGAAATGCGCCACGAAGGTAGGACGACCAGCGCACCTGCCTATGTTACCGAATTGTTACGTTGCAGAAAAACGGCTGGCAATAACTAGTCCGCCGCAAATGCAGTACTAGTAGTATCCAATCTGCCTGACTATGTCTACTGCCTTCTCCTCCACTTCTGCCATCGAGCCGGAGTCGGATATACTTGCTTATGTCCCCCCTGTTATACTTCCCCCCGAGCAAGCGGCGGCAGCGCTAGCGCCGAAGCTACTAGCCCATGCCCCGCATTCCGACCATGATGGCGGCTTTCCAGTACAAGAATTTAGCTGGCTGCGCGAAACCGGCCTGCTCCGAGCCCCATTGGAAACTCGCAGCGCCAGCCTGACAGCATCTGCCCAGACGTTGAAACTGCTACAGACCCTCAAACACATCGGGCGCGGCAATTTGGCGGTGGGGCGTGTGTACGAAGGCCATGTAAACGCGCTGCAGTTATTGCAGCGTATCGGGCAGCCGGAACAGATTAGCGGCTGGGTGGCTGATGTCCGCGCTGGTCATTTGTTTGGCGTCTGGAACACGGAAGCGCAGGATGGCGTGAAGCTGGAGCCGCTACCCAACGGGCGCTACCGGCTGCAGGGCAGCAAAACGTTTGCGTCGGGTGCCGGCCATGTCACGCGCCCGTTGCTGACGGCTGCTTTGCCGGATGGCGGCTGGCAAATGCTCATTCTACCAGCCGATACTCAACAGCCGGCGTTGGATTCCAGCTTCTGGCGGCCACTGGGTATGCGGGCTTCGGCCAGCTTCCGCGTTGATTTTTCAGGGTTGGAAATCAGTGAAGCAGATTTGCTGGGCCAGCCCGGCGACTATTACCGCCAACCGTGGTTCAGTGGCGGCGCCATTCGGTTTGCGGCCGTGCAGCTGGGTGGAGCAGAAGCAGTTTTTGACGAAACCCGCCGCTTTCTGCAGGCGCTTGGCCGCACCGATGACCCGTATCAGCGCCAGCGCCTCGGCGAAATGACCCTGCTTATTGAAAGTGGTGCTCTTTGGCTGCGCGGCGCGGCCGACCATGCTTCCCGCCCCAGCGCTGAGTCGGCGGCCGAAGCCACGGTAGCCTATGCTAATATGGTGCGAACTGCCATTGAGGACATATGCCTACGGGTATTGCAACTGGCCGAGCGAAGCGTAGGAGCCCGTGGCCTGTTGCAGCCGGAACCATTCGAGCGGCTACACCGCGACCTGACGCACTACCTGCGCCAGCCGGCCCCCGATGCCGCGCAAGCCGATGCCGGCCGCTTCGCACTGACCCATACTGCGCCTGCTTATCAGCTTTGGAATGCATAAGTCAGAGCCGCTCGATTTCAATGCGCTGCCGGTACGCTCCCCTGAGTTTGCCGCGACGCTGGGTCCTACTGTAGTTATTGTGCCGCATCCGGACGATGAAAGCTTAGGGTGCGGCGGTTTGCTGGCATTGCTGGCTCAGGCGGCACAGCCGGTATGGTGTGTGCTGGTAAGCGACGGGACTATGTCGCACCCTAACTCTGTAAAGTTTCCGCCAGCCGCCCGGCAGGCGTTGCGCGAAACTGAGTTGCAGGATGCTTTGCAGGAGCTAGGTGTAGGCTCGCACTTGCTGCAAACGCTTAACCTACCTGATGGGGCCGTGCCGACTTCCGATACGCCGGCTGGCAGTGCGGCAGCAAAGCAACTGCACAACTTTTTGCGCCAAATAGGTGCTACTACCATTTTGTGCCCCTGGCGCCGCGACCCACACCCTGACCATCGGGCTACCAGCGAGTTGGTACGCGCAGCTTTAGCTCAACTACCGCAGCCGCCTCGCCTGCTTGAATATGTGGTATGGGCCTGGGAACGCGCCAGCCCGACTGACCTGCCGCATACTGATGAAGCAGTGGGTTGGCGGCTCGATGTGACACCCGTACTGGCCCGAAAGCAACGTGCCATTGCCGCGCACCGCTCCCAGCTGGCTCCGAGTATTATTGATGATGACCCGGCGGGATTTGTGCTTTCAGCTGGCATGTTGGCCCACTTCGCCCAGCCCTATGAGGTGTATCTGGAAGCCAAAATGTAGCCTGCTTTGCCGCAATTTGAACTCTGCCCTTTTCCACGCTCCATGAATCCGAACCAGCCAAGCACCCTGCCGCCCACCTATTTTGATGACGTATACCGGGCCAACTCTGACCCGTGGAATTTTGAAACCAGTCCCTATGAGCGGGCCAAATATGCTGATACCATTGCGGCGCTACCCAGTGAGCCATACGACAGCGGCTTCGAGGTAGGATGTTCCTTGGGTGTGCTGACGGAACAGCTGGCGCCGAAGTGCCGGCATCTGCTGGCCATAGATGTGGCGGAAGCACCTCTCGAACGGGCCCGCCAACGCTGTGCCCAGTTGCTACAGGTAGAGTTTGAGCGCATGATGCTACCCGCGGAGTTTCCAGTCGGCCGGAGCTTTGACCTGATTGTGCTGTCGGAGGTGGGCTACTATTGGGCACTGCCCGACCTGCAATTGGCTTCTGAGAAACTGCTGAACGCCCTGCGGCCGGGCGGCCATCTGCTGCTGGTGCACTGGACACCGCCCGTACATGACTACCCCCTGACCGGTGACGAAGTACACGAGTTTTTTCTGGCACAGGCGGTTGCTTCGGACAGTCCTCTAAAGCACCTGCACGGCCACCGGGCCGAACAATACCGGCTCGATTTGTTGGCCCGACGCTAAGCTAGGCTGCCGGGTAGTCAGGCCTATTTCATGGCGCGAAACTAATTGGCGCAACTCAGCTATGGCTTTTGGCAAAGGCACGAGGCGCTTCCGTCGCCACCGGGCCCGATGCTGCTGCACCCATTCCCAAAGCGCCCCAAATGAAGCCGCAGCAGCCAACTGCCGCGACAGCGCAGGCGCAGGCACACTCAATGCGGCCGCCAGCTGTAGGCACAGCGGCAGGCGCTGTTGGCGGCCGCTATCCTGCAGTTGGCTCCACAAGTGGCGCAGCTGCTGCCGGGTTTTCCATTCTGCTACGAGGCCAGCCCCGCTTTCCACCAGTGGTTCGCGCTGCTGCTGCGCTAGGCTAGCCCACTCACGCAACTGCCAGGACAGCCCAACTGCCACTCGCCCCTCGTAGCGCGCCGATGTACTGACTCGAACCTGTGGGCTATGGCGCAACTGAAGGTCGTGGCGGCGCAACGCTTGGTAGAGGGCTTCATCTTCCAGAAAAGGCACTACAGGTAGCCCTCCTACTTGTCGATAAGCAGCAACTGTGAGGGCCAAGCTGGCACCAAAGTGCTGATGATGGCGCGGCCATGGGTCGGCGGGCTCGGGGTCGAGAAGGGCTTCTAGGCGGGTACGCAACAAGCGGTACAGCGTATCGTGCAGGTGCGTGCGGCGGACAGTGCATCCCTGAGAAAAAGCCGCATCCGGCAGTATGCGCCCCCCTACCGCGTCGGCTCCTGCTTCAAACTCGGCCAGCATAGCTGCCAGCCAGGTTGCGGCAACACGAGTATCCGCATCTGTGCTGGCGATAATGCCTGCTGGCCCGGCTGTGAGTTCTAGGCGGCGGCAGGCCTCATCCATCAGCAACCGGCGCGCTTTGCCAACGTGTGCTTCTGCGGAGGGCAGCGTGGTTTCGGCTATATACAATGCCATGCCAGGGTGACGAGACGCAAAGGAGCGCACAGTTGCGGCCGTCTGGTCGTGGCAGTTGTTGGCGAGTACTAGCACCTCATACTGGCCGTAACTCAACGGCTGGCCTTGCAAATCCAGCTGTACAGCCAAAGCCGCCAGGGTAGCGGGTAGCTGCTCCGCTTCATCTTTAGCCGGAATGATGACACTTATTTTCAGGGCGGGTGCAGGCGGCGGCAGATGCTGCCAGAGGCCAGCGGCCACACTAGGGGCAGCCGGGTCGCTGTTGGTATAAAAGCGCACAGGAGTAGCGTGGTTCATTTGGCCATCTTCTACGCGAAAGCCAGCAGGAAGATGAGTTGGAAATGCCTTTTGCAGCCTACAGACGAGCTTTGCCAGCGCTGCTGGGAGCCGCTGAGTATACAAAAGCACCACCCAGGGTGGGTGGTGCTTCCGAGTTGCGGGCATTTCTGCCAGCACATGTTAACTGGAAAAAGCGGGCTAGAATGCTTCGCCCACAGCGAAGATGATACCGGAGTTGCCACCCGAGCCTACGCCATAGTCGAGGCGGATATTGAGCCGGTCGCGGCGGTTGAACCGGAAACGAGCACCCAGGCCACCGGCGAATTTGGTACCATCGAAGGAGTAGTCAGAAAGGTTGTAGCCCACCTGACCAACACCCATGAAAGCGGCAATATCGAAGCGCCAGATCAGCTTCTGGCGGATTTCGGCCTGAAACGTGCTAAACTGCCGGTCGCGGTAGCGGGCTTCATAGATGCCGCGCATCAGGTAGGCACCATTGTAGAGCGAACCGCCCAGCGTAGCACCCATACCGCCTAGCTCCCGGAAAGGCACGTTGCCAGAGTGATACTGCCCCAAAAACTGCAGCGCCAGAATGGTATTGTTGGTCCCGAACAGCGGATTGAAGTGGCGGGCGTCTATCTGGTAGCGGTTAAACTTGTAGTCGCTGCCGAGGCCGGAACCGTTGAACAGCATGTGGGCATCCACGAAGTTGCCGCGGTAGGTGGCCAACACATTGTCGCGGCCGTCATAAAGCAGCGCCGGGCCTACACCCGAGCTGATACCGCCGCCCCGCTGGTTTTCCGGGATGGAATAGTAAGGAGCCGTATTACCATCATTGTCCTTCAATTCCACGTCGCCGAGGTTGGTGAAGCGGTAGCGCAGACCCACAAACAAGTTAGGCACTACCCGGGCCAACGCTTTCTCGTCGAATACCCACAGCGGGTACTGAATATGCGACTCAATATCTTTGCTGGTGTTGTTGCCGACGCCGTAGTAGTTGAACGCCAGATCATAATAGCTCAGCTCGCCGGAGAAATACAGCTTTTCGCCCGGCGTGAAGATGTTGTGGGTAAGCTGAATGGTGGTTTGCTTCTCCTGAGAGAACCAGGCAATCAGGCGGGCATTCGACTTGCGCACCGTGGTATCCTGCCCGAAACGCCACACCGGCAAAATAGCCGCGCCGGCGGCGAAGCCCGTTTCCTGCTGGTAGAACACGATAGGAACCGGAATAAAACTGGGCTTGTCGCTGGGCGCAAACCGAGACTTTTTGGGCTGTCCATCGGTGGTGGTGGCGCTTAGGCCGGGGGCGGGTGCCGTGACTACGGCAGTGGTAGTATCAGGCGTAGGGACTACTTGAGCAGACCCAAGCCGGGCCAGTAAACACAGGGCCAGCGGCGTGTAGAGAAAGCGCATAAAAGGCTTTATAAGAAAGAGGAAGACGAGAGCTGCCCTACTGAAAACAGTCGAGCTGCAGCCCTAATATCCTCCCTAACGAAGCGGAGCCTGCTACGGTTTTACCCTATTCCTGCTACCAGCAGCATCGAGAGCACACCGGCCAGCATGATGCCTTTGCACCAGCGGCTCAACTCGGCAAAATGGCGCCGCCGGTCGGCGCGCAGCAGCAGCTGTGTCAGCCACAACAGCGGCCCTAGCACCAGCACTAGCAGCCAAGCGCCAAGTACCCATTTGCTATGCACAAACGAGTGCCAAACCCCTCCTATAACCAAAGACAGCAGGCACGCCAGAAAAAACCCGGCTACCCACTTGCTGCGGGCCACGCCCCACACAATAGGCAATGTACGGCAGTCGTGCTGAGCATCGCCGCGCATGTCTTCCACATCTTTTACTATCTCCCGCACCACGGTCAGCAGAAACGCGGCCAGCGCATACACCCATACGCTACTAGTGCCAGTGCGCAGTTGCAGTTCGGGCAGCAGTACCAGCGCCGCTGTGAGGGTTGCAATACTGACGTTGCCGACCAGCGCTACCCGCTTAAACCGCACCGAATAACCCCACAGCAGCAGCGCAGAACCCAAATTCACGAGGCCCAGCAAGGGCGAAAGCAGCCCGCTAATTCCAACTCCGACCCCCGACAACAGCACGTGCGCCAGCATGGCCCGGCGCCGGTTCACGACCCGTCCGACAACCAACTGCTTCGGCCGGTTGATGGCATCAATCTTTACGTCGTAGTAGTCGTTGATGATGTAGCCGGCGGCGGCCACGCACAGCGCCGCTAAGGCCAGGATACCGAACCGGGCGCTCCAGAGTGCAGCCACCGGATTGCCGGGCAACAGTAGGCCCGCGCGCACCAGCACCAAGCACAGCAGCATGATCAGCAGGTTGGGCAGCCGCACCAGTCGCGCAATAGGCATTAGCCCTACTTCGTGCTGCGGGCCGGCTGGCTCCGGCGGGGTAGCACCCGAAAAAGAAGTGGCTGATGAGGACATAAGGCGGGCACTACAGGCAAAATGGAAACAAAAGCATAACACCACCGCCTCACTTGATGGGCCCTGGGTGGCGGTACCACCTGCAAAGGTGCCAAAAAGAAAGCCCCTCCGACGGGGGAGAGGCTTTCTTCGTTCTAAAAAACCGGTAAGTCGAAACTTACACTTTCTTCACGTTTACCGCATTTACGCCCTTTCGGCCTTCCTGCGTCTCAAATTCCACACGGTCATTCTGCTGGACCTGTCCTCCGTTAAGACCGGTAATGTGAACAAAGAAGTCTTCTTTGGTCACATCATCTGTAATGAAGCCGTAGCCCTTCGCCTCATTAAAGAATTTTACGGTTCCTGTTTTCATGAAAAAAAGAAAATGATGAATGGATGAGTGGGTAAATATAGAGGATATTCAGAAAAGTGCAACCTCGCCTAAACCAAGCAGTAACAGCGAAATAAGGCCTCCTAACGGGCACGCTGGCCGGAGTTTACCACGTCTTCTGAACCTTCATCACAGCTTCAATCAACTCGCGTACGGCACCGTGCCCACCGGGCAGCGACGATACGTAGGTGCTGATGGCGCGTACATCGTCGGCGGCATCAGCGGGGCAGGCAGCCACGGCGCAGCGGCGCATTACTTCCAAGTCGGGCATGTCGTCGCCCATGTAGGCAATATGCACAGGGTCGAGGCGGTAGGTGTTGACGTAATTATTGAAGATTTTCATCTTGTCGTCAACTCCCAGGTACACGTCGCGGACGTCCAGCGACTCTAGGCGTTTGCGTACCCCCTCTTCCTCACGGCCCGATATAACGGCAATGCGGTAGCCGTGCCGCAGGGCATGCCGGATAGCGTACCCGTCGCGGATATGAAAAGCGCGGGCTTGCTCACCGGAATTGAGGGCTAGCAGCGTGCCATCGGTCAGCACACCGTCCACGTCGAATATAAAAGCCTTAATACCCGATAAGTCGGGTGCAGCAGCAGGAGAAGTCATAGCAATGGGAGAATGGTAGAAGCAGAGTACCAATGCAGCAAAGGACCTGTCCCGGTGCCTGCCCGATGCACATACGAGTCGGGGCAGCGGGCAGATCCTTCGGTAAGGCTACATACGCAACGTATGTGCGGCTATTTCTGGTTGTCGCGCCACTCGTAGACCCATTTGGCCTGAATCTGCTCCAGATGGCCTTCGTTGGCCTGGTCGCGGGTGCCGGAGAAGTTAGGCAGGGTCAGTACCCACTCCAGCAGCTCGGTGAAACGGATACGGTAGATTTTGGCTTCCGTGAAGTCGTCGCCGAACTTCTCGTACAGGGCCATAGCTACATCCTCATAGTCGTTCCAGTGAATGGGGGGCTCGAAGTGGTTCATAAGGTACTTACTGCTTGTTTTGATATACGTATGTGCCAAGCGGCTAGCTACTGCAGGGGCCTGGCGCTGGCTGATGTATGGCATCAAACAGAGCAAAGCCTACAGTACGCTCACACATTATTAGTGGCCCAGGAAATCCTGCGGCGGAACCAGAATAGCCAGATTTTCGCTGGCACCCTGCACTACGCACTGGCAAGCCAGCCGTGAGTTGATACGCGGATTTACGGCCCGATCTATGAAATCTTCTTCTTTGTCGCTGATTTCAGGTAGTCCATCTTCGCCCCGCACCACATAAACGTGGCAGGTGCTGCAGCCGCAGACGCCGCCACAGTTGTGCTGAAGCTGGATACCGTTGTTGAGGGCCACGTCCAGCACCGATTCCCCTTCGGCGGCTACGTGCGTCTGGTCGGGCTGGCCGTCCTGGAACTGAAAGGTAATATTGACAGCTTTCACGCAAAAAATCCTCAGCAGAGGTAAAAATGAAGCCACGAAGGTACGCACCCCCGCTGCCGATTCAAAGCTTCACAGGGCCTTGGTTGTTTGCAGGCAACCCTGTGCCCTGCCGCTGAATACTGTCAGTCAGAAGATTATATATTTCCAACCACTGTGTATGCCCAGCCAACGCGGCCCGGTGCCGGTCGAGAGTAGGCGTGTCGTGGCGGGCGGCCGGGCCGGTCTGCACTGTGAAAGGCGGATAGGCCAGGGCTTTTTCTACGGTTTCCTGAAGCAGTGGCCCCAGCAGCGCCAGTGGCAACGCTTGCTGCTGCAGCAGCGCGTGGCTGATACCGAGCAGATGATTGGTGAAGTTGCAGGCAAATACAGCTGCTATATGAATAGACTGGCGCTGAGGCGTGCCGACTCGCTGCACGCTGCGGCTCAGGGTAGCGCCTAGTGCCAGCAGAAGCTCCTCTGCAGCTGGTCCGGTGGCTTCTATACATAATGGCACCGTCTGCCAGTCTACGTCCCGCCCCTGGCTGAATGTCTGCAACGGGTAGAATACGCCCCCACGCACTTCCGGACAACCCGAAAACACACTCAAAGGAACCGTACCAGAAGTATGTGCGACCAAGGCATTGGCCGGAAAGTGAGCCTGCGCAAGCAGGACCGGAATGGCAGCGTCGGGCACGGCCAGCAGATAAACATCAGCCACGGGCAGGCTGGCCATATCGAGGGAAGGCAGCACCTGCGCTCCGGGCAGCAGGGCAGCCAGCGCTTCAGCTGATGCCGTAGTACGGCTCCAGATATGCACCACCTGATGCCCAGCCTGAACCAGAGCTGGCCCAAGCTGGCTGGCAACCCGACCGGCTCCTAGCAGAACCACGCGCAACGAAGAGGTATGGAACGGTGTCATTGGCAGAACTCAGAAATCAGAAGCAACAAAGTAACCGGCCATAACTAGTTTTGACGCCATGTTGCGGGCAGTTCTCAGAGAAATTGAACAACTTGTGTCCGGTAAAACCCCTTCAAAACATTGCAGGGGCCGAATATTTGCCGTTTTCCACCCATAAACTCCATTCATTTTCAACAACTTTACCCTTTCCAATGAAAAATTCTTACACTGCCCCCTGGCGTAAGCTGGCGCTTACAGCACTGCTAGGCCTTGGTTCTACAGGTGCCTTCGCTCAGGCCCTGAACTACACGGCGGCCAACGCCCGAAACCTGGCCGGCACGTACACCGACCTCGGTACCAGTGGCTCGGTTATCACCACGGCTAACACGGATGCAGCCAACTCGGCGGCTACTCCAATCGGCTTCAGCTTTACCTTCAACGGTACGGCCTTCACGGAATTCACGCTGAATACCAACGGCCTCATCAAGCTGGGTAACACGCCTGTTTCTGACCCGACTATTACGAACTACGTAGCAGCCACCGACCTGAACATTGTGGCCCCAGCCGGCGGCATTGACCTGGTTGGAGCAGCAAACCAAACTACTTCGCCTACGGAATACCGTGTGTTTACAAGCGGCACCGCTGGTAGCCGGGTTTGCACCATCCAGTTTGAGAACGTAGCTGATAAGCCGGTAGCGGGTGCTTCGCAGTTCGCCACCATGCAGTTCCAGATCAAGCTCTACGAAACTAGCAACACCATTGAGTTTGTATATGGTGCCTGGACGGCCGGCACGGCCACGCCAATCGGCCTAGGCTTCCTGGTAGGTCTGAAAGGTTCCAGCTCGGCTTTCGCCGACCGTCTGTTTGCCCAGAAGGCATCGAGCGCCACGGCCTGGACGACAACTGTATTCGCGCAAGAGTCGGGCGGACTTATTCCTTCTCACTTCGTGCGGAACACGTTCCTGCCTGATGCTGGCCGCACGTACCGCTTCACGTCGCCTACTTGCGTGGCGCCTACCGCAATAACCTTCACTAACACGACTACGACCGGTACGACTGTAAACTTTACGGCTCCTGCCAACGGTACTGGTTACACGATTATTTACGGCGCTCCTGGCTTTAACCCTGCTTCGGCCGGCACGACCGTTACTACCCCATCTTCGCCCTACACATTCACTGGTCTGGCGGCTTCGACCTCCTACCAGCTTTACATCCGTGCTAACTGCGGCGCTACTGACCAAAGCTCACTGGCTGGTCCGTTCACTTTCTCGACTACCTGCACGGCTCCTATCATCAATACGTTCCCGTACACCGAGAACTTTGATGGTGTACCTACCGGCACGCTGCCTTGCGGCTTCACGGTTGCTAATACCAACGGTGACTCTGTTACGTGGCGCAACCGCGCTACCGTTCCGGGTGCTACCGGCCCGATTGTAATTTCCGCGTCATCGCCTAACGCCATGACCTATTATTACAACGAGGATGGTACCACTGCTGCAAACGACTGGTTCTTCACGCCAGCGCTGTTCCTGCGTCAGGGCGGCACCTACAAGCTTTCCTTCCAGTACCGCAACTCGGGCGCCAACTATCCTGAGAGAATGGAAGTGAAGTACGGCAACGCGGCTACGGCGGCTGGTCAGACTACTACCCTATGGTCAAACCAAGCCATTGCTACTACTGCCTTTACCACGGCCAACGAAACCAGCACTCCGGCTGTAGCTAATATTACTCCTGCTACAACTGGCAACTACTACATTGGCTTCCATGTCACCAGCGCTGCTGACCAGTTCTTCCTGGCAGTCGACAATCTGAGCATTGCCGGTATCCTGGGTACTTCTTCGGCCCTGAACAAAGCCGTTTCGATGTTCCCGAACCCTTCTACGGGTATGGTAACGCTGGACGTGCGCGGCGCCAACGCCAAGAACAACCTGCAGGTAAGCGTGATGAACATGCTGGGCCAGACCGTACACACGGCCTCGCTGAAGGATAACTTCGAGAACCAGCTCAACCTCTCGAGCCTGGCCAACGGTGTGTACTTGCTGAAGGTGCAGACTGGCTCGGACTTCACGACCCGTCAGCTCACCATCGCCAAGTAAGTTTTCTTACTTCGCAACAAAGAAAGGGCAGCCAGTGTGGCTGCCCTTTTTTCGTATTACAGTCTGTTGGGTGGGCTTCTACTTTGCTATCAGCACATGTTAGCCGGCTTACGTTGATAGCCCCTCACCATTCCAAACCACTCATAAAACCATCTGGATAGTCAGCAGGTCAGCATACTATGCGTCGGCAGGGCGCAATAATCCAACCTGGTGCTCTAGTGCTGATAGGCTTGCTCCAAAGGGAAGACCTGTGCTTCTGCTGTGTAGAGCCTAAAGACAGCGCAATTATCGGGAAAGCAAGTCCACAGAGAAGCCTCTTCCTGCTAGCAGAAAGAGGCTTCTTTGTACTATCACTCGTGCGGGAGGAAGCGGTAGCTATGCTACTGGCTCGGGGTGTGCTTTGGCAACGGTGCGGCTAATCTTCGGCGCAGTAGCTGGCACAGACGCTTCTTTGCGGCTGCCTTTGCGCAGTGCCAGTCCGAAGCCAACTGCCATCAGCAGCGTGCCACTCCAGAGCAAATTGATAAAAGGCTTCTCCACGGCTTTCAGGATGATATAATCCTTCTGTGTGGTGCTGATGCCGAACGTAAATTTGCCGGCCGTTGGATCTACGGAATTGAGCGAGATGCGCAGGCCAAGGTCTTCGATTTCGTCGGGGACGCGGCCTATCATCTTGTTGCGCACCACAAACAGGGGGTGCACATGGTACTGCTTTTTCTCGCCGAATACCAGCATGTCGGCCTGAATAGCCAAGTCACCTTTGGCAAGACCGAGGCCTGCGGTTTCCTTGGCAGGCTCTACGCCCCGGAATACAGCGAAGTAATCGTTAAGGAAAATGGTATCCCCAACCGACAGTTGGCTTTCCTTCACCTCACTCCAGTCTTTCTCCTTAGTCGGATCGGGCACGGAGCTGATGTGGGAATAGATGTCGTGGTCGAGGAATTTCTTGATATCGGGTGAAGCCAGCAGGCCGCCCATTTCCTCGTTTACCTGCGCCCGTGGGTAAAGGGTGAAGGCATTGCCGGTTTCACGGTCTTTGTACTCGACGCGGTAATAGGTGTTTTCGGGCAGAATTTCGACGGTGTCGCCGGCTTTGTAATACACCTTGTCGTCGCGCTTGATTTCGCCACGGGCCAGCGCCTTATACTCATCGGCTGTGCGGAAGAGCAGGTCCTTGTTGACGTAGCCAGGCACGCCGGGCACATCAAAATACTGGCCGGTATAGCTCACATCGTACTGGCCCATGGGCGTCGCGTCGTTGCGCCACAGCAGCACGTTGTCGCGGTTCAGGTCTTCCGGAAACTCCTTCGAGTACACCAAGCCCGATACGTTCTTAGAAATGATGTTGGAGTAGCCAGCCGAGCCCAGAATACCAAGCAGCATCAGCGCAATACCCAAGTGCGCCACCGCGCCACCCGACAGCTTCACGCGGCGCAGAATCAGTTGCGAGATAGTGCTGATGTTCGCCAGTACGCCAAACAGCGCCGCTGTCAGTAGCACGATGTAAGTAGGCTGGATTTCGAGGTCGTTGTAGCGGAGGAGCAGAATAACCAGCGCCGCGCCCAGCAGCGTCAGCACGGTAGGCGTGCCCAGCGCATTAGCCAGCGTGGATTTATCGTTGCGCTGCCACCACATCAACTGGGCCAAGCCCGACAGCAGCGCAACGCCCACGCCCATCCAGAGCTGAATTTTAGTGAAGTGCGCAATCTGGTCGGCTGGCAGGGCCATGTTGGATTTGATACCAATAAAGCCCAGAAATGCATTGTACACCGGAATGCTGGTAGTCACGAGCACCTGAAAAGCACCCAAACACAGCACCGTGGCCCCCACAAACACCCACAGTTCGGGATTGTAGGTGGTCAGCTCCTTCTCTGATATCGGAATAGACTTCCAGCGGTATACGAGCAGAGCAATGGCCAGCACCACGAAAGCGCCAAGGTAAATCATGAGCTGCCCAGACAGCCCTAAATCGGTGAAGGAGTGCACGGAGGCATTGCCCAGTACGCCCGAGCGGGTCAGGAAAGTAGCGTAGAGAATCAGCAGGAAGGTGGTGATTACCAGCACGAACCCAGTACGCAGCGCCGTACGGCGCTGCTGCCACAGCACCAGCGCATGGATACCGGCTACCAGCACCAGCCACGGAATGTATACGGCATTTTCCACCGGGTCCCAGTTCCAGTAGCCGCCGAAGTTCAGCGTTTCATAGGCCCAGTAAGCGCCCATCATGATGCCTACTCCCAGCACCAAGCCACCCCACAGGCTCCAGCGCAGCGCGGGCTTCACCCACTTACTGAACTCGCCTTTCCAGAGCCCCGCAATGGCAAACGCAAATGGTACGAGCGTAAGGGCAAAACCCAGGAACAGCGTGGGCGGGTGAATCACCATCCAGTAGTTTTGGAGTAGTGCGTTTAGGCCCGTGCCATCCGTAGGCACGAAATCGGGGTTCATCTTGAACACCGGCAGATCCACGAGGAAGTCGCGAAGCAGAATAAACGGCGACGAACCGATTTTCACGCCCCCGAATACTACGCCCAGAATCATAGACGTCAGGAAGAGCTGTACGCCGGCAAAAATGGCCATTACCGGAGCTTCCCAGAGCTTATTCCAGCGCATAATGGCTAGCCCTAGCACTACATGCCAGAAAATCCAGAGCAAGAAGCTTCCTTCCTGCCCTTCCCAAAAACAGGAAATCATGTAGTACACCGGCAGGTGGTTGCTGGAGTGGCTCCAGGCATAGTAGTACTCGTAGCGGTGCCCGTGGATAATGCCGAACAGACACACAATGACGCTAAGCACCGCCACGCCATGCAGCAGAAATGCACCACGGCCCAGTCGCAGCCACGTTGCGTCGGCTTGGCCTAGCGGCTGGTTGCGGGCGGCCATGTAGTAGGAATACGCCGCTACTGTGGCCGCCACGAAAGCCACAATTACGCTAAGGTGCCCCGCGTCGCCGATGAAAGTGTTGAGCATTTGGTCTGGTGCTAACTGCGCATGGGCTTGCCGGAGCAGCCACAAGCAGTGGTATTTAGTGCATGGATTACGTCAGCAGCAAGGCTGCTTCAGCAAACTCAGCTTGATCCTGTTCTGGTACTCCTCTTGTTTCCTCTACCGCGACGCAGTAGCACCTTTGATGTCCTTCTCCACATACTTGGAAGGGCACTTGAGCAGAATTTTGTCGGCCACGAAGATGTTCTTGCGCATGGCTCCCGTAATCACCACCTGCTCCGATTTGTCGAAATCCTGCGGCTTGGGATTGAAGTAGATAACACGCTGCGCAATACGGTTGGTATCAACCAGCGTAAAGGCAAAGTAGTTGGGGTCGAGTACGGGGTTATACTCCAGGCCCAGGATGTTTTTCTGCCCGTCGCGGGGCAGGCGGCCCACTACGTGCACTTTGGTGAGGTTGCCTTCAGCAGCCCGCTCGCGGGCTTCCCTGAAGGAAACGTACACGCTGGCGTCGCCGGCGGCGCTCATGATGATGCCAATGGCAACAGCAATAACAGCAATGGCAAGAATGTGTGCTTTTTTCATGGGTGTGCAACAGGTGGCCTTAGTGGGCAGGGCAGTCAAAACAACAGAAACGCGCGGAAAAATCCGAAGAATGCGAGAAGAAGGGAATGATTTATATCAGCTTCAATTTCTGCGGCCAAGCCGCTAATCTTTCAGCTCCCGCTCTAGGCGGCTTACCTTCTTTTCCAAAGAAACCAGCAGCGCCAAAAGCCCCGCCAGCACCACCGAAATGACAGCCACTACCACGTAGATTTTGCCGTCGGCCCGGAAGGCATCGGCCATTTCGGGCGAGTCGTCGGCGGTAGATTGAGCGGCGGCGTGCAGCATGGGTAGCACCAGCGCCAGCAGAAGCAGAAATGCCCGGCGGAGGTTAGGCAAGCTGTTTTTCATACACTTTGAGTTTGAGCAGAGAAATGCGGCTGGCTACCTGAGCCAACCAGAACGCCAGTAGCGTCCAGCCAATAACGGCCGGATAGAATACCGCCCGCATGGCATCATCAAGGTCGTATTTGGCGAAGGCCGGGTTGCCGCCTGCGCCAGGATGCAACGAATCGGTGAGGCGCGGCAGAATATAGAACAACGGCATAGCCGTGGCGAAAGCAAAGATGTTGTAGATGGCCGAAATGCGGGCCCGCTGCTGCTCATCGGTGAAGGAGGAGCGCAACACCAGGTAGGCCCCATAAATCAGCATGGCAATGGCCGCACCGTTGAGCTTGGGGTCGTTGGTCCACCAGGTGCCCCAGGTGTAGCGGGCCCAGATGCTACCCGTCGCCAGCCCCACTACGCCCATCAGAATCCCGATTCGGGCCGACTCATAGGAGTGAATATCCAGCTCCGGCGTAGGGTTGCGCAGGTAGCGGATCGAGTAATACACCGAGGCAATCAGGATGAAGGTCATCCCGAACCACATCGGCACGTGGAAGTACAGGTTGCGGATGGTTTCGTTGAGAATAGCCAGCCGCGGCACTGGCACCAGCAGCCCAGCTACTCCTGTATAGAGCAGCAATACTACAGTCAGCGCCTTCCACCAGTTTTTCTTCATATGCTAGGGTATCAACTTAGGAGTTAGGGCTTTGTTGGCCACCGGCGGCTGTTTTGGAAGTCGAAAACTGAAAACCGAATGAGTACAGCCAACAATTAGCTTCGCCACAGAAAAGGAAACAACAGGTACGATACCGCCGCCACAATCATGTTTAGGGCGGCCAGTGTGAGTAGCGCGCTTTGGCTGGCTTCAAATTCGAGCCCATCCAAGGCGTTTTTGGAGACTTTGATAAGCAGCAGCAGCATCGGAATCATGAGCGGGAAGCCCAGCACAGCCATCAGCGTGTTGCTGTTGGTAGCTTTGGCCGCAATGCCCGATACCAGCGTGAGCGTGGAAGCAAAACCCAGCGCTCCTAGCGCCACATTGCCCACAAACAGCGGCACATTCTGCACGGGGTTGCCCAGAATGAGCAGATACAGGCCCAGCCCGGCCAGCGCCAATCCTAGCAGCAGCAGCGCGTTGTAAGCTATTTTGGCCAGAATCACGGCCTGGGGCCGAACCAGAGTGTAGTAATACAGCATCCGGCCGCGGCTTTCCTGCAAAAACCCTTTGGCCACGGCATTCACCGCTGAGAAGAGCAGTATGATCCAGAATAACGCGTTCCAGGCCGGTGCGGGCGGGATGCCGCCGCGCAATGAAAAGCTCAGGTAGCACACGAATACCGTGCTGCCCACGTAGAGCAGCATGCCGTTGAGAGCCGCGCGCTGCCGCCATTCTAGGCGGAAGTCTTTGAGCATCAATGTCCAAATCTCACGAAGGAGCAACACGGCAACAGGGCTGGTGAACAGGACCGCAAAGATACAACCCAACTCCCGGATTAGCAGGCCTCCCGATAAACACAAAGCGCCACGACCTGTCAGGCCGTGGCGCTTTGTGTTTATATAGTGATTCTGACTACTCTACCAGCAGCTTGCCGGTAGCTACTGTCTGGCCCTGCGTAAGGCGGTATGCATACAGGCCTGGCGCTACAGAACGGACATCAAGTGCCACCTGCCCGGCGGCCGGCACCATATTCCGGCTGGCTACGGCGCGGCCCAGCGCATCCAGCAACTGAACCTCTACCGCACCAGCGCCCGGCACCTGGAACGTAACGGCGGTATGGGCTGGGTTAGGATACGCCTGCACGGCCAGCAGCACAGGAGCACGAGTAGCCAGTGGCTGCAGAAATGGCTGGAACGTCACGAGGCCCAGCGCCGCTTGGTCGGGCTGATGGAAGATGTGGGTTTCGATAACCGTAGCCGAAGCGGAACCCCAGTCGTTGTTTTTGGCATTCACGGCGTCGGGGCCGTTGTTGTAGAAGTCGTACACCACGCCGCCGTTGCCGTTGTTCACGAACCGGTTGCGGCCGACATCAGTGGTATCGGCGCCACCAGGGTTGCCGAAGCTGATAGCTGGGCTGCCCACTGTACCGCTCCGAACCAAGGTCACGCCCCACAGATTGCCGGTCACCACATTGCGGCTCACTACCCCGGTTTGGGTCTGGTTGCCCTGGAAATTGAGGCCGCTGCCACCGGTCAGGGCGTTTGGGTTGGTATTGTTGTTCTCTACTATGTTGCCTGTTACGTAGCTCGAAATACTGGAGCCAATGACGGCAACGCCATAGCGGTTGTTACGCACCGTATTGCGCCGGATGATGGCGGTTGTGATACCGCCGCCGCCCAGCAGATTCGAGACGCCAATACCACCGGCCATATTGGTGGCCGGATTGCCAACTACCAAGCACCGCTCAATCAGGATAGGCTGAGCCGGGTTGCCAGTGCCCAGGTTCACCTGCGGATAGTTACCATTCTCAGTGTCGTTGTGCCAGAAAATGCAGTCCTGGATAACGGGTGACGTAGGCCGGTTGGAAGGCGAATTGATACCGGCACGGGCGTTGCGCACGAAACGGCAGCGCTGCACCAGGGCACGGTTGCCGGATAGGGCCAGACCGGCACTATTGGTCAGGCGGCCACCCACGGTTGAGAGGTTATTGCGGAAGGCGCAGTCCGAAAATTCGACGGCAGCATCTACCACCCGCACACCACCGCCACGCTCCACCACCGTCCGGCGCAGTACCGAGCCGGCGCTGGTGGCACTCAGCTGCATGCCCATCCACGGGGTAGCCGCATTCTGGGCCGTAAATACTACCGAATCGGGTGGGGTGATGCGCAATACGCCATCCACGCTCATCAGCACCCGGTCGGCTACCCGAATGGTTTCATTGGTTGTAATACTCAGCGTATCTGTAGGAGCCAGCCGAATGGTATCGGTGATGGTCCAGATGCCGGCGGCCTGGGTCACGTATCCACCCGAGGCGGCAGCCAGTTGCGTGAGCGTGTAGCGCCGGCCGGTGCCGGGTGTGCTGTACTGGGCTTCAGAGCGTAGCACCGGCGTAGCCAGCCACGTCATCAGCAACACGAGTAGGGTCTTTTTCATAGCAACAGGGGGTGAGGTGGAGAGAGAAGGTAGCTCTAAACGACGTAAAAAAGCCACCCGGGTTGTCCGGATGGCTTTTTACTTAGGCGCGTCATGCTTGTAACCCGCTGTTTTGCTTGCGCTGGCGCTAGAAGTCGTAGCCTAGCGTGAAGTAGAATTTCGGGCCTTTCTGCACGTAGTCTTCCTGGCCCCAGGCTACATCCGCTTTGCCATAGAAGCCCAGCAGAGTGCTCCGAATGCCAAAACCATAGCCAATCAGCAGAGGGTTGCGGAAGTTGATAACGGTAGCGGAAAATGCGTTGCCACTACCTCCTACCACCTTCGTGTTGAACGAGTTATTCTCGTTAAATGGGTTGTTGCCGGAGTAAGCGGAGCCGGCGTCGCCGAAGGCCGTGAGCTGCAGGTTCCGGAAGAAGCCCGAGTAGATAGGCTTGTTCGACAGATACTGCACAATGGGCACCCGCAGCTCGGAGTTGAAGAGCACATAACGCGGCCCTACCCGCTTGCTGTAATTGAAGCCCCGCAGGTTGGTCACAAACTGCTGGTAGAATATTTCGGTTGGGTCGGCGAAAGGAGTAGTGGAGGATAGAAGCTGAGAGTCTTCATAGTCGTTGCCTATCCAGTTGTCCATGCCGCCCAGGCGGAAAAACTGCTTTTGCTTGCCGATGAACTGCCCGTAGCTGGCGCGGTTGGCCCAGATAATCTGGCGGTGAATCTTCTGATAGTGGCGCAGGTCGATGTAGATTTTGCCAAAATCCTGATTGCCTTCCTTAAGGCTGTTCAACTGCAACAGGCCGATTTTCATCCGGGTGCCTTCCAGCATGTTCACGCCCGTCGTCACGGCATTGTCGAACACCAGTTCCCCATTGGCTCCCAGGTACTGGCGGTCAATATCGAGGGTACCGGAAAGCTCATCAAATACATTGCGCGACACCGTGACGAAGCGCGGGCCGCCACGCACGCTCAGGTTATGCGTGAGCGGATAGGCAATAGTCGGCGCAATTTCGTGCCGGGCAAAGCGCAGGCGGCCCGCTCCGCGGATATCGAAGAAGTACGCCTGCTTATCGTAGCGGATGCTCCAGTCGTAGCGGTGCTTGAGGTTGGTGTACTCCGCAAATATGTTGCTGGTGCGCAGGTCAGTCAGCGCGAAAATGCCTCCCCGGAAGCGGTGGTCCTCAAACAGATCCGACATGTTTACCTGCCCAATCAGGCCCAGGCCCAGCAAAGGGTCGGAGTACAGCGACGACACCACATTGTCAATGCTGAAGCGCGTGTCGTAGCGGAAGGGGCCGGCGGGCGCCTGGTTGGCAGCTGCCAGTGGCGCCGAAGCTGCCGGGGCGGCTACTACCGGTGTGGTACGGTTCCGGCGGTTGGTAGCGGCACGGTCGGCGGGCAGATCCTCGTCAAATTGGTAGTCACTGGTATTGATGGGCGTGTTGGCCGTTTGAGCCGGGCGCTCCACCTGCTGAATCTGAGTTTCCGAGGTGGTTTGCGCAGGCGCAGGCGTTACTGGCGGAGCAATTGGTGCGGCCTTGGCTGCGGCCGGTTTGGAGCGGTCCTCCAGCGTCTCCTGGCGCGCTGTTTTAGACAGCACCAGGTTTTCGGGCAGCACATAGCCCGGATACAGGTATACAAAGTCGCGGGCCCGGTTGGCCGCCACAAAGCCCAACGTATTGGTGGTGGCGTTGTAGTCGAAATCCTTCAGACTGGCGCGGAAGCTGCTTACGGCCGTGCGCTGCTTGGTACGCAACGAATAGCGGTATACGCTTCGGATGCCGCTTTCCTCACCCAGATACACAATTTCATCGTCGGAAATTGCGCGTGGACGGCCTTCATTGGAAATAGTGCTTACCAGTAGTTCCACCGGCTGGGCACGTCCGTCGAGATGGTACAGGAACAGGTCGTAGTTGTTCACCACGCCTCCAAAGCTGCCGCGGGCAGTGCCCGCCGAATCGAGCCAGCGGTTGGAGCTGAACACAATGGCGCTTCCTCCCGGCAGGAAAGAAGGCTGAATATCGTCGAAAACGTCGTTGGTGAGCTTTTCGGGGCGGCGGCTACCAGCGCGCAGCACGTACAAGTCGCCCTGCCCGTTTGCCACGCCGCTAAACACCAGCGACTTGCCGTCAGGCGAGTAGCTCAGGTCTAGAATCTGCTGGAAGGGCTCGAAAATGGTAGAGGCTTTGTCGCGGCCGAAGGGCAACGTTTCTCCCAGCCGGGCAAACAGGCCGGCGGCGCCGCCATCGGCGGGGCGCACCCGCAGGCTCATCAGGCCTTTCTCCATTTCAGCCACGGCTACCTGGCCATTGCCGCGCCACGCCAGCACCGGCAGCCGGTTTTCTACCTGCTGGCCCGGTGTTTTGTAGCCGCCCCGGTGAATAGTATGCCGGCCCGAACCGTCGCGGTTGGCTACCAGCACTTGGTAACGCCCCCGGTCGTTGCTCACGTAAGCCAGTTGCTGCCCGTTGGGGCTCAGGACTGGTTGCGAATAGAAGATGTTTTTGCGGTTGTTGCCGGTAAGTGCTTTGGCGTCGTCCACTTCTGCCAGAGGCGTCAGAGGTTGCGCGTTCAGCTGCCGGTAGTAGGCCAGCCAGTCGCGCAAAAACACTTTATACGGCACATTAAGCGAGGAGCTGATACCCACTTCCACGTCGCGGGTGATGCGCGTGAGGTTGAGAATGTTCTGGATAGTGGTGTAGCCGTAGCGCTCCGCAATGTAATTCCAGAGGCTCTGGCCAGCCAGCTGCGGGTTACGCAGGAAGAATGGCGCCGTACGGTTGCCATCGTATTCCTGGGTCATGTCGCGCATGTAGTCGTCCATTTCCACGCTCCAGCCTTCGGCGGCATACGCCGAGGCCCCGCCCACAAACCAGTCGGGGAGTTGCAGCAGGTAGGTGCTCTGGATGACTTCCTTCAGCGAGCCGCCATACATCATGTCATTGAGCAGCACGCGCGTTACCTGGTAGCTCAGGTCGCGCTTAAACTCTGTCTGCTCGCCCTGGAAGGCAATCTGCACCTTACTCATGCGCAGCAGGTCCGTTTCGCCCCCGGTCTGGTACTTGTCCTGGTCCAGCCCGATGTTGCTCTGCCGCAGGTCGCCCACGGAATTGTAGAGCATCACCGTAGTTTTGGAATAGGGATAATAGCCGACCAGCGCGGTAATCCGCTGCAGTTCCTTTTCCACGTACTCGGCGGCTCGCCGGGCGGCCACGTCGCCGCCACCGTAGTAATAGATGTTGAAGTTCTGGGTGCTGAGCAGTTGCCAGTCGAATTTCTTGTACTGGATGCGGACCCGCCCGAACGACTCCTGTGATGTCTGGGCCTGCGCCGCGCCGCCGGACAGCAGCACAAACAGCGCGGCACCCAGCACCAGGCAGCGTTGCGTTCCTGACCACCGAAAAAAGGATACGTGCTTCATAGGAAAATCAGTAAGCCAAAGGCGGCCCGCCTTGCAGTAGGTCGTCGTATTCAGGATGAAAAACCGACGGCCGACGGGGCCGCCTGATATAACGCTTGGTAGCGTTTAATATTGACCTCGGGCCACAACTCAGCCTCCGGGTGTTCGAGGTGTTCGGCGAGCAGGGCGGCCAGACGGGGAGCCAGCATCACGCCCTTCGAGCCGAAGCCATTGAAGATACTTAGTACCGGCACTTCCGGATGCCGCCCCAGCAGCGGTTTCCGGTCGCGCACGGCTGGCCGCACTCCGGCACGCTGGGCGCGCACCGCAAAGGGCAGGCTGGTAGTGGCGGCCAGACGCTGGCTTAGCTCCGTGCGGGCTTCGGGCGTGGTACCGGCCGCAAAGGGCGGCCAGCGGTAGGTTGCCCCCACCCTGAACTGCCCTTCGCTAAGCGGCACCACATACGCTCCTTTGTTGAGCACCTGGGCCTGCGACAGACCCGGACACTCAACATCCAGCACTTCGCCTTGGTTGGGCGTCAGGGGTAACCAGTGAAAAAACGGATTTTGCGTAGCGGCGGCACCTTCACAGCAAACCAGCTGCCGTGCGCGCACACGTCCTGCATACGTAACTCCCGTCGGGCCGGTAACGAGTTGCTGCCAGTCAAAAGTTTCGTGTTGCAGTAGCCCATTTTCGAGGCTTTCTGCTGCCAGGGCCGCCAGCAACTCCCTCAGCCGCACATAGCCGCCGCGTCGGATGCACAAGCCACCGAACTCATTTAGTATGCCGGATGGCGTTGGCAGTTCAGCACCCGCATTTTCCACAAAGTCCTGCCAGGGCTGGTCGGCGCTGCGGGCCAGCATCGTGTTCTGCTCCGCCACCGACGAAAACAGCTTCCAGATAGGGAGCTGTACAAAAAACTGCTCTCCAAAATGCGCCTCCATCTCGCCGTACAGCTGGCTGGCTGCTGTCAGCAGCTCATCGGCACGCCAGGCTAGCGCAAACCGCTTGCCCGCCACTGGGTTCATCAGGCCGGCAGCTACATTAGAAGCCGAGTCGGGATTGGGTGCGTCGAGAACCAGCACACTACGGCCGCGCCGGCGCAATTCCCAGGCCAACGTAGCGCCGGCGATACCGTGGCCCAGAATCAGGTAGTCGTATTCTTGCATGATGGCTGGCAAGGTAAGCGGAAAGCGGCAACAACACTCCAGAGAGGAAAGGACCCGAAAATGCCGAAAATGGTGGCAGGGTGCCCTCAGTCAACAACAATAAGACTCGTAACTTACCACCCGGTTCCCTTCGGCTACGGCCGGTTTGTCTTTTTTTCTCTTTGCATGACCGTTTCTGGTTTCACGTTCAACGCATTTTCTGAAAACACCTACCTGCTACACGATGCCACGGGTCAATGTGTCGTGGTAGACCCCGGCTGCTACGAGCGGGCTGAGCAACAGGCATTACAGGAGTTTATTGCAGATAATAAGCTGGAAGTGGTGCTTCTACTAAATACGCACTGCCACATCGACCACGTGTTCGGCAACCAGTTTATTATCGATACTTATAAAGTGCCTTTTCTGATTCATGAGGCAGATTTGGCTACGTTGCGAGCCGTGCCCACATACGCACCCAGCTACGGTTTTCCGCGCTACGCTCCTGCCGAGCCAACCGGCTTCCTGACTCCAGATAAGCCGGTACGTTTTGGTGAAACAGAGCTGGAAGTGCGTTTTGCACCGGGCCACGCCCCCGGCCATGTGGTGTTTTACCACGCTCCCACCAAAACCGTTATTGGTGGCGACGTGCTGTTTCAGGGCAGCATCGGCCGCACCGACCTGCCCGGCGGCGACTATGCTACGCTTATCAGCAGTATCAAAACGCAGCTGCTCACCCTGCCCGACGACGTGACGGTATACTCCGGCCACGGTCCGGCCACTACCATCGGGGCAGAGCGCCGCTCCAATCCATTTCTGAACTAGCATCCCGGATAGCAGGGCACACGCTATAGCGCCTGCTACCTCGCCGAAGTCTTTCGTTTACAAGTCGCCTTACTCTTGAAAAAACACCTTCCTAACGCGCTGACCTGCCTCAACCTATTGTGTGGCTGCGTGGCGCTGAGCATCATTCTGGCAGGGCCAGTATTCTCCTTTGACTACACGGGTTTTGCAACGCCACCACTTGTACAGGCAGCCTACCTCATTGGTATTGCCGCCGTGGCCGATTTCTTCGATGGATTGGTGGCGCGGGCGTTGCATGTATCGTCACCGATTGGCAAAGACCTTGACTCGCTGGCTGATATGGTGTCGTTTGGTGTGGTGCCGGGCGCTATTTTGTTCAAGCTGCTCCAGCTGGTACTGCCAGCAGCCGGCCTGCCGGCCATGCTGGCCTATCTGGCCTTCGTGGTCAGCATTTTCTCAGCACTGCGGCTGGCCAAGTTCAACAATGATACCCGCCAGTCCGATTCGTTTATCGGGCTGCCTACGCCGGCCTGCACGCTACTGGTAGCCTCGCTGCCGCTCATCCTGGCTCACGACTCCTTCGGTGTTTCAGGCATTATTCTCAATCCTTGGGTGCTGCTGGGTTTGTCGGCGTTGTTGTCGGGGTTGCTGGTGGCGGAGATTCCACTTTTTGCGCTCAAATTCAAAAATCTGCGCTGGCAAGACAATTCGGTTCGCTTCGTGTTTCTGTTACTGTCAGTGGCTCTGCTGGTAGGCTTGCAGGCGGCCGCCATTCCGCTCATCGTTTTGCTGTACGTGCTGCTGTCGGTGCTACGGCCATCTGTGGGATGATTTTTGTGGTACTGCATTACAATATTTGCATACACAGAGAGTTAAACTAACTACCAGGCAGTGAACCCCTACCCGCATCAATGTGTTGCAGGGCCACTACCAGTCTGTTTGCACTCTCTATTGAACACACCTCTATGCGCTACTTTACGCTTCTGGTAGCTAGTTGCTGCCTGCTGCTGGGCTTTTCCTCTTCGGTTTGGGCGCAGGACAGTCGCCGGTCGGTTGCGAAGAAGCTAAGCTGGGCTGGCACTGAGGAAATTCCGGGGCCTGACCGCCGCCTGCACCGCGTACCTATTTTCACCGGCATGCAGCACCGCAGTGGTTCGTTGCAGGGCTATGCTGTTATTTCAGTACCTGGTACCGTGGCAGATGGTCAGATTCGCAATGCTGTGTACGATGCTTTTTCTGCTGCCGAGCTAGCACTGCTGCGTGGGTTTCTCCCTGCTTCCGCTGTGCCGGAAGTGTTTGAGCGCACTCAGCGCGGCCAGCCCGTTACGCTGGTGATGGTACCGGCTATGCGGCGCAGCCCCAAAAGCGGACAAATCGAAAAGCTGGTTTCCTTCGAGTACAGCTACCTTTCTGGCGCGCCGACCGTACGCCGGGGCCAGCAAATCAATTACGCCGCTCATTCAGTGCTTGCTACCGGCACCTGGTACAAGGTGGGCGTCGACCGGAGCGGTATCTTTAAGCTAGACCGGAGCACACTATCGGCCATGGGTCTCGATGTGCAAACCTTGGATCCGGCCCGCCTGCAGGTTTTTGGCAATGCAACCGGCATGCTGCCCCAGGCCATCAGCACGCGCCGCCCCGACGACCTGGTGGAAAATGCGGTGTACTTCTCCGGCGACAACAACACGACGCTTGATGCGAACGAGTACTTCCTGTTTTATGCCCGGAGCCCGCATGTGTGGGAACCCGACACAGTCAACAATTCCCGCCGCTTCCGGCACGTACAGCACCTCTATTCCGATACAGCATACTATTTTGTGACGGTGGCTGCGCCGCCCCGCACCGGCCGCCGCGTAGCACCTGCACCGGCTGCCGGCGTGGCCAATGCGCCGGCTATTGCGCAATACACGGCCCGCTGGTTCTGGGAGCATGATTTGGTAAACTTGGCCAAATCAGGCCGTCAGTGGCTGGGTGAAGGCTTCAATCCAGGCACGCCGCAAAACTTTCCTACCGACCTGACTGATATAGTAGCCGGCTCTACGGTGCAGATAACGTCATCGGTTGCCGGAGCTACCAACGCCAACGACCAGCATTCCTTCCGTTTATCGGTCAACGGGACAACTCTGAGCCAAGCACTGCCTACCGTTTCGCAGTCGGACCACCCAGAATATGCGGCTACCAGCGTCCGGACTTTCTCTTATATTCCGCCGGCTTCCATTTCGTCGTTGAGTGTAGGCCTCACGTACTTGGGTGGCTCCAATGCCAAAGGCTACCTCGATTATCTGGAGGTAAATGCGCTACGGCCTCTGCGGCTTACCGGGTCTTCGCTAGAGTTTCGCTCGTTCAGCAACCTGAATCCGGGTTCAGTCAGCCCGTTTATCCTAGCAGGAAGCAACACCAGCACGCAGGTGTGGGAAGTATCTAACCCACGTCGGCCTCGCTCCTATGTGCTAAACGCCTCGGGTTCCTTCACGGCTCCCACCGATTCTATTCGCGAGTTTGTTGCCTTTAACCCCAGCGGTACATTCAGCTCTCCCCGCAGCTTTGGCCGGGTCGTCAACCAGGACCTGCACGGCACCCTGAACCCGGCGCATGATCTAGACTTGGTCATTGTGACACACCCCACTTTCCGGACAGAAGCGCAGCGCCTGGCCAACTGGCGCACCAGCCACGACCGGCTGAAAGTAGCAGTAGTAACTACTTCGCAGGTCTACAACGAGTTTGGCGGCGGCGGACAGGATGTTTCGGCTATCCGCGACATGATGAAGATGGTGTATGACCAGCGCGACTCACCACGCCGCAACCAGTATTTGCTGCTCTTCGGTGATGCTTCCTACGATTACAAATCCAAGCCCAGCAACCTCAACAACACCGCGAATTTGCCTGCCGACTGGTGGTCGAAACGCTCCCCCAACCGCGCCGACGAAATAGCGCAGAACTACGTACCCACCTATGAGTCGCGCGAGTCGTTTGCGCAGATTTACGGCCGTGCCGATGGTTTCGGCCCGCAAACCTTCTGTTCCGATGACTACTTCGGCATTCTGGATGAGGGCGAGGGTGAGTGGAGCGAAATCAGTGCACCCGGCGAATTGATGGATGTAGGGGTGGGCCGTTTGCCGGTGCGGGCACCTAGTGGCTCGCCTTATTCGGCCACGCAGGCCACAGAAGTAGTAGACAAGCTGATTGCTTATGATTCCCGCTCGGCAACTGGCAAATGGCGCAACCGCCTCACGTTCGTAGCCGACGACCAAGATGGTAGCTCGCACGTCACGGGGTCTGCCGAACCCTTTTCGGCGCAACTCGTCCGCGAGTATCCGCAGTTCAACCTCCGCAAGGTATACCTCGATATGTATCCGCAGGTAAACGCGGCTGGTGGCGAACAGTCGCCGGACTGTAATCGGGCCCTGGATGAGTCATTTGAGCAGGGTTCTCTTATCATCAACTACAACGGCCACGGCGGACCGGCCAGCCTTGCGCAGGAACAGATTCTGACCAAAGCCACCATCACGGGCCTGCAGAATCAGAACAAGCTCACGTTCATGGTAACCGGCACCTGCGACTTCAGCACCTATGACGACCCGGAACGGACCTCGGCTGGCGAAATGATGCTGACAGATACCAAAGCCGGTGCCGCCGGTTTGTACACCACTACCCGGCTCGTATTCTCTACTTCCGCTACGGAATTGGTACCTAATTTCCTGGATTCGGTGCTGACATACAGAAGCGGCATGCCTACCCGCTTGGGCGACGCGACTCTGTATTCCAAGAACTCGGGTGCCAGTGTCCTCAACCGCAACTACGTGCTTCTCGGTGACCCCAGTGCCCGCCTCGCCCGCCCCGATGTAGCCATGACCCTGGATTCACTTAATGGGCGGACACTTAGCAGTACTACTTCAGATACACTGAAAGCACTATCCTTGGTGCGTCTTTCGGGTTCGGTCCGTACCGGCACTGATATCAACTCTGCTATCAACTCCAGCTTTTCGGGAATTGCGCAGGTTACGGTGTACGAAAAGCCTACTACAGTAACCACTCTCGCTACTTCGCCCGAGGATGTCCGGTTAAACATTCAGGTGCAGGAAGGTATCATTTACGATGGGCAGGCAACTGTCACCAATGGGCGCTTTTCCGTGCGGTTTGTAGTGCCCCGCGACATCAACTACAACGTTGGGCTTGGCAAAGTGAGCCTGTATGCATCCAACAGCAGCGGCGAAGTCGTAGATGCCCATGGCTACCGCAGCGTGCCAGTTGGGGCGGCCAGCAACGTCATTGCACTCGATACCATTCCGCCACGCATTACGTTGTTCATGGACAACGAGAAGTTCGTGTTTGGTGGCCTGACCAGCCCGAGCCCGACGCTCATTGCTAACCTGTTTGACGAAAGTGGCATCAACACAACCGGATCTGGGATTGGCCACGAAATCACCGCCACTCTCGACAACGACCCCACCAAGCTCACCATCCTGAATTCGTTCTACACTGCCCAGACCAATGACTACCAGAAAGGCACTGTCAACTACGGCTTCAAGGACCTCAGCACTGGACCGCACGTGCTTCATCTGAAAGCGTGGGATACCTACAATAACTCCGCCGTACGCGACATTGAGTTCATTGCCGCTACCACCGATAAGCTGGCCCTGAGCCACGTGCTGAACTACCCGAACCCCTTTGCAGCTAATACCACATTCCACTTCGACCACAACCGTCCCAACGATGTGCTCGATGTGCAGGTGCAGATTTTCACAGTTTCGGGCCGCTTGGTGCGTACGCTTGAGGCAACAGTCAACAGCGGAGCTTCTCACGTGCCGGCCAACTACTCAGACCCGTCGCTCTCCTGGAACGGCCGCGACGAATACAACGACCAGCTGGCGCGCGGTGTGTACGTTTACCGAGTCAGTGTACGTTCTCAGAAAGATAAGTCGACTACTTCGAAATTCGAAAAACTGGTTATCCTGAATTGACCAAGGCATTTTTCGCCTACCTTCCCGCCTTCTTCACCTTCCTCCTTCTATGACCTTTCTGAAGCTGCCTGTGCGTTTTGCGCTGCTTTCCGGATTTCTCGGCCTGCCCATGCTCAGCATGGCTCAAACCAACCCGAACACGCTGACGACGGCCGTTCCCATTCTTACCATCAGCCCCGATTCGCGCTCTGCTGCCCTTGGCGAGGCTGGGGTAGCGCTTTCGCCTGATGCAAATGCTGGCTACCACAACGCAGGTAAGTTGGGTTTCCTCAACACACAGTATAGTGTGTCTCCCTCTTACTCGCCGTGGCTGCGCAGCGTCACCGACGACATGGGCCTAGCCTACCTCTCCGGCACCGCCAAAATCGGCCAGCGCTCCGCCATTTCGGCTTCGCTGATGTATTTCGACCTCGGCACTATTTCTTTCCGCGACGATTTCAATGTATCGAAAGGCGACTATAATCCCAAGGAGTATGCCTTCAGCGTAGCCTACGGTCAGAAGCTCACCGATAATTTCGGCGTGGGTGTAGCTGCGCGCTATATCCGTTCTAACCTCACCGGCAACAGCAGCGGCACCGATTCTCGTCCTGGTAATGCTGCCGCTGTCGATTTGGGTGCGTACTACAACAAGGACCTTTCCATCGGCGCCTCCGATTACAACCTGGGTCTGGGTGCGACTATTACCAACATCGGCAACAAAATCACCTACACCAACGCCAATCAAGCCGACTTCCTTCCTACCCGTCTGAAGCTGGGCTTCGCGTTTACGCGCGAACTGGATGCCTATAATAAGCTCACGCTGACGGTAGACGGTGCTAAACTTCTCACGCCAAGCCCTTACTACATTGAGGGCGACACCTTGGGCAAGCTCAAATCAATTCGGGCTGAAAACCTTGCCCGGCGCAACAAAGGCGTTGTAGGGGCCGCACTAGGCTCGTTCACAGATGCTCCCGGCGGATTTAGCGAGGAACTGCGCGAAATCAACCTCTCAGCTGGCGTAGAGTACACCTACAATGACCTGCTGATGGCTCGCGTTGGCTATTTTTACGAGTCGCCCGTAAAAGGTGACCGGCAATACCTGAGCTTTGGCTTGGGAGTGCGCTATCAGGTATTCGGCGTTGATGGCGCTTACTTGGTTCCTAACTCCCGCGCCAATCCGCTGGCCCAAACCATCCGCGTATCGCTGCACTTCAACTTCAACCAACTCGAAGAAGCCTTCGGCGACGGAAACACCGACGCCCCTGTCAACTAATCCTTTCCTGATGCTCGACCGTCAAGTCGCTCCTCCCGTTCAGCCGCTGGCCAGTGTAACGCTGCCCGCGGCTGACGTGTTTTCGCTCCCTAATGGAGCCCGCCTGCACGTTCTCCGGAACGATGCTCAGCCAGTCGTACGCCTACAAATCGTGTTCAAGGCCGGCAAGTGGTATGAACCTGCACCCGGCATTTCCCTGCTCACGGCCCGTATGCTGCTGGAAGGCACTGCTACCCGCACTGCCCGGCAGATTGCCGACGAAGTAGCATTCTTTGGCGCTTCCCTAGAATGTGAGCAAGGGTTTGATAGAGCCACATTAACACTCTACTGCCTAACGCGCCATCTGCCTAAGCTGCTACCTCTGGTGCAGGATGTGGTAACGGCCTCCGTCTTCCCGCTTCCTGAGTTAGAACAGCTCAAAATGCGCACTATCCAGAACGTGCGGATAGAACGCCAGAAGACTAGCTACCTCGCTTCAGAGCGATTCTCGCACAATCTATATGGTGCGCACTACCCATACGGCAACGTGTTCGATGAACAAGTCTTTACTCTGATTTCACAAGCGTCGGTACAAGATTACTACCGTACCAGTTACTCGCTAAGTCAAGCAGAGATTTTTCTCTGTGGTGACATTCCCCAAGAGCATGAAACGCTCATAACGGAGCTTTTTGGACATTCGGCTCCAGCAGCGTCGGCTTCTTCTGTTGCTAGTCAGAGCCCATATGCACCAATGAGCGGCCCTCTTCAAGACTATGTATCCGTGGCCGACAGCATCCAATCATCTCTGCGAATCGGAAGGTTATGGCCTACTCTTGACCATGCTGATACGCATCAGCTTCAGTTGTTAGTGAAAGTATTAGGAGGCTATTTCGGATCACGCCTCATGAAGAACATCCGCGAAGACAAAGGCTTCACCTACGGTATATATGCTAGTGTAAGCCCACGTGAACATGCAAGTTCCTTTGTTATTGGCACCGACGTCAACGCAAATAGCGCCGATGCAGCCATCCACGAAATTCAGCATGAGCTACGAGTTCTACAAAACGAGCTTATTCCTGCAGAAGAGTTGCAAACAGTCAAAAACTATATGACCGGCAAGTTCGCTAATGAACTCAGCACCGTTTTCGAACAATGTGATAAGTATAAGAGCATTATCTTCTTCGGTTTGCCCACTGATTATTATACTACCTTCATCAAACAAGTGAACCACACGAGCGCCGAACAGTTGCTAACACTCGCTCAACAATATCTATCTCCAGAAGAAATGGTAGAGGTAGTAGCTGGTCCTAAACTGTAGTCCTACAAAATATATAAGCAAAGAGGCCGCTGTTTTAGAACAGCGGCCTCTTTGCTTATATATTACCTATAACAAGACTCGATTCCATTACTGGACCATCCGACACTGGAAGTACAGTCCCTGCTCCCTCCCTGATGGGGTGGATAGAAACGGACGTCGCCCCTGGCCGCGGCATCCGGAAGGGGACGCGTGCAGCCAGGGGCGACGGGCAAATACAGTAAGGTTGGCGGCGACCGACTCTCCCACCGATGAAGGCAGTACCATAGGCGCTCCGGGGCTTAACGACTCTGTTCGGAATGGGAAGAGGTGAACACCCGGGCTAAAGCCACCATTACTGGTGCAGTCCACAGCCACTACCCGCAGGCAGCAGCGCGACTGTAAAACGTTGACGCAAGGACAAGAAAGAAAACGGGTAAGCGTGAGCGGTGTACTACAGAAGCGTTCGAGTCATTAGTATCCCTCGGCTGTGCCATTTCGGACTCTACACCTAGGACCTATCAACGTCGTGGTCTCCGACGACTCTTATTAACGGATATCTCATCTTCAGGTGAGTTTCGCACTTAGATGCTTTCAGCGCTTATCTCATCCCAGCGTCGCTACCCGGCGCTGCATCTGGCGATACAACCGGTGCACGAGCGGCTGGTCCAACTCGGTCCTCTCGTACTAAAGTCAGGTCCTGTCAAATATCCAACGCCCACCACAGATAGGGACCGAACTGTCTCACGACGTTCTGAACCCAGCTCGCGTGCCACTTTAATCGGCGAACAGCCGAACCCTTGGGACCTTCTCCAGCCCCAGGACGTGACGAGCCGACATCGAGGTGCCAAACCTCCCCGTCGATATGAGCTCTTGGGGGAGATCAGCCTGTTATCCCCGGCGTACCTTTTATCCTTTGAGCGATGGCCCTTCCATGCGGAACCACCGGATCACTATATCCGTCTTTCGACCCTGCTCGGCTTGTAGGCCTCACAGTCAAGCCCGCTTCTGCTATTGCGCTCTGCGTACGGTTACCAAGCGTACTGAGCGGACCTTTGAAAGCCTCCGATACTCTTTTGGAGGCGACCACCCCAGTCAAACTACCCAGCAGACACTGTCTCCGTTGCCAGATTAGGCACCAAGCAACACAAGGGTGGTATTTCAACGGCGACTCCCCAAAACCTAGCGGCCCTGGTTCAACGTCTCCCACCTATGCTACACATGTGTTACCCAGCGTCAATGTCAACCTATAGTAAAGGTGCACGGGGTCTTTCCGTCCCGTGGCGGGTACTCGGCATCTTCACCGAGACTACAATTTCACCGAGCTCATGGCTGAGACAGCGCCCAGATCGTTACACCATTCGTGCAGGTCGGAACTTACCCGACAAGGAATTTCGCTACCTTAGGACCGTTATAGTTACGGCCGCCGTTTACCGGGGCTTCGATTCAAACCTTCGCCTTGCGACTAAGTTCCCCTCTTAACCTTCCGGCACCGGGCAGGTGTCAGGCCTTATACTTCCGCTTGCGCGTTCGCAAAGCCATGTGTTTTTGTTAAACAGTCGCCTGGGCCTTTTCACTGCGGCTTCTTGCATTGCTGCAAGGAAGCGTCCCTTCTCCCGAAGTTACAGGACCATTTTGCCGAGTTCCTTGGCCATGATTCACTCGAGCCCCTCAGGATACTCTCCTTGACTACCTGTGTCGGTTTGCGGTACGGGCTAGAATTCAGTAAACGCTTAGCAGGTTTTCTTGGCAGTCTGATTAGGCAAACTATCTCCGTGGCCGAGGCCGTAGAGTACTATCATGGTTCAGCAAGATCGGCGTACTTAACTACCGTTCCTATACCTACGCACTTTAACGGGCACTTCCGTCCGCCCGCGTTGCTTTCACTACTGCGTCACTGCATCACTCCAAATCCTAGGTGCTGGAATATCAACCAGCTGTCCATCGACGTAGCCTCTCGGCGTAGCCTTAGGTCCCGACTAACCCTGCTCCGATTAGCGTTGAGCAGGAAACCTTAGTCTATCGGGGGGCGGGTTTCTCACCCGCCTTATCGTTACTCATGCCTACATTTGCTTTTCTAGCCGCTCCAGCTCGCCTGACGACGCACCTTCACCGCTGCTAGAATGCTCCCCTACCACTTAGTCATACGACTAAATCCATTGCTTCGGTACCGGACTTGATGCCCGCGTATTATCGATGCCCTCTCGCTCGACCAGTGAGCTGTTACGCACTCTTTAAAGGAATGGCTGCTTCCAAGCCAACCTCCTGGCTGTCAAAGCAAGTGGACCTCCTTTGTTCAACTTAGTCCGAATTTAGGGACCTTAGCAGATGGTCTGGGTTCTTTCCCTCTCGGCCTGGGACCTTAGCACCCCAAGCCTCACTGCCGGCTATATTATGTGGCATTCGGAGTTCGTCAGGATTCGGTAGGCTGTGACACCCCCTAGTCCTATCGGTAGCTCTACCTCCACATAACTCAACGCCGACGCTGTACCTAAATACATTTCGGGGAGTACGAGCTATTTCTCAGTTTGATTGGCCTTTCACCCCTACCCTCAGGTCATCCAAATCCTTTTCAACGGAAACTGGTTCGGTCCTCCAGTTGGTGTTACCCAACCTTCAACCTGCCCAAGGGTAGATCACAAAGTTTCGCGTCTACCCCCTCTGACTCTGCGCCCTATTCAGACTCGCTTTCGCTGCGGCTCCATGACTTGAGTCATTTAACCTTGCCAGAGAGGAGTAACTCGTAGGCTCATTATGCAAAAGGCACGCTATCAGGCCACAA